>CAVPCU010000005.1:0-552444 GCA_963702575.1 uncultured Solirubrobacterales bacterium
TCGAGGAAGCCCTCGACGATGAGCTGCTTCGCCGTCGCGCCGGGTCGAGGCCGCGCGAGGTGAGGTAGAAGAGCTGCTCGCGGTCGATCTGGGCGATCGCCGCGGCGTGGGTGCAGCGGACGTCGTCGGCTTCGATCTCGAGGCCGGGGATCGCGTCGGCGTGGGCCTCGGTGGAGAGCAGCAGGTTGCGGCTCTCCTGGAAGGCGTCGGTCTGCTGGGCGCCGGGGTCGACGCGGATCATCCCCCGCCAGACCGCCGTCGCGCCGGCGGCGAGGACGCCGCGGAAGGCGAGGTCGGAGTTGGTGTTCGGCGCGGCGTGCTCCTGGGTCGTGTCGTAGTCGAGGTGCTGCCCGGCGCCGCCGGCGTAGCCGCCGGTCACCGCGCCTCGGAGCCCGGCCCGGCGAGCTTGGTCTCCATCCGCACCTTGCCGCGCGCCGAGCCGAAGCCGAGCGCCGTCCACTCGAGGCGGCCGTCGCGCTCGACCTGGGCCCGCTGGCGTGGCGAAGATCCAGGCCCGCTCGGAGACGTCCTGGGTGGTGACGTAGCGCAGCGTCGCCGCCCTGGCCGACGTGCAGCTCGACGACCGTGTTGAGCAGCGCGTCGACGTCGTCGCTGGGCGAGGACCAGTGCTCCCAGACCTCGGCCTCGGCGCCCTCCTCGAGCACGACCAGGGTGCGCCAGTCGACGGCCGCGCCGTCTCGTCGAGCGGCACCTCGATCCGGATGGCTCGGCGAGCCTGACGCCCGCGGGACGTGGACGAGGACGCCGTCGCGCCAGCCCGCGTCGTTGCGGGCGACGAAGGGGTCCTCGCCGGGACCAGGGCGCCGAGCCTTCCATCGACCAGCTCGGGTGGGACTCGACGGCCTCCGCCAGCGGCAGCACCGTCGCGCCCTCGGCGCGCGCCGATCGAGGCGCCGACGGCGCCGGGCTCGTAGGCGTCGAGGTCGAGGCCGGAGAGGTCGGTGAATTCCCACCCCTTCGCCTTCTGGTCGGGAAGGGGTCGGGAGGCGTGGCGCCACGCTCAGCCAATCGAGCCCTCCATCTGCAGCTCGATCAGCCGGTTGAGCTCGACCGCGTACTCCATCGGCAGCTCCTTGGTGACCGGCTCGATGAAGCCGTTGACGATCATCTTCGAGGCCTCCTCCTCGTCGAGCCCGCGGCTCTGCAGGTAGAAGAGCTGCTCGTCGCCGATCTTCGAGACGGTCGCCTCGTGGCCGACGTCGGCGTCGTTCTCGTCGATGCGGATCGTCGGGTAGGTGTCCGAGCGCGAGTCCTCGTCGAGCAGCAGCGCGTCGCAGACGACCTTCGAGCGCGATTCGGTCGCCCCGTCGGCGACCTCGAGCAGGCCGCGGTAGGTGCCGCGGCCGCCGTCCTTGGAGATCGACTTGGAGAAGATCGAGGACGAGGTGCGCGGCGCGGCGTGGATGATCTTGCCGCCGGCGTCCTGGTGCTGGCCGTCGCCGGCGAAGGCGATCGAGAGGATCTCGCCGTGGGCTTCGGGCCCGAGCAGGTAGATCGAGGGGTACTTCATCGTCAGCTTCGAGCCGAGGTTGCAGTCGACCCACTCCATCGTCGCCTTCTCCTGGGCGACGGCGCGCTTGGTGACCAGGTTGAAGACGTTCTGCGACCAGTTCTGCACGGTCGTGTAGCGGACCCGGGAGCTCGGCTTGCACGACGATCTCGACCACGGCCGAGTGCAGCGAGTCGGTCGAGTAGACCGGCGCCGTGCAGCCCTCGATGTAGTGGACGTCGGCGCCCTCCTCGCAGATGATCAGCGTGCGCTCGAACTGGCCCATGTTCTCGGTGTTGATCCGGAAGTAGGCCTGCAGCGGCATCTCGACCTTGACCCCGGCGGGCACGTAGACGAAGGAGCCGCCCGACCAGACGGCGCGAGTTGAGCGCCGCCAGCTTGTTGTCGTTGGGCGGGATGATCGTCGCCCAGTACTCGCGCACCAGGTCCTCGTGCTCGCGCAGCGCGGTGTCCATGTCGGTGAAGATCACGCCCTGGGCCTCGAGCTTCTCGTTGACCTGGTGGTAGACGACCTCGGACTCGTACTGGGCGCCGACCCCGGAGAGGAATTTGCGCTCCGCCTCGGGGATGCCGAGCCGGTCGAAGGTGTTCTTGATGTCCTCGGGGACCTCGCTCCAGTCGCGGCTGTTCTTTTCGGAGGCGCGGACGAAGTAGTGGATGTCGTCGAAGTCGATCTGGCCGAGGTTGCCGCCCCAGGTCGGGGTCGGGCGCGAGTAGAAGTGCTCCAGCGCCTTGAGCCGGAAGTCGCGCATCCACTGCGGCTCGTCCTTGTACTCGGAGATCGATTCGACGACCTCGCGCGAGAGGCCCTTCGGCGCCTTGTAGGCGTAGCCGGACTCGGGGTCGTGGAAGCCGAACTTCTCCTTGTAGTCGGCGTTGATTCCGGCGAGCTCTCTTTTCTCTGCGACTGACCTCGGGCGTTGCCATGGTCAGTCGACCTCCAGAACGATGGTGTCGTCCACGACGGTCGTCGCGAACGTCTGCACCGGAGCATAGGCGGGGAGGGTCTTCGGCCTGCCGGTGGCTCAGGTCGAAGAGGGAGCCGTGACGGGGGCACTCGACGGTGCAGGTCGGCGGCGTCGAACTCGCCCTCGGCGAGCGGCCCGTCGTCGTGCGAGCAGCGGTCCTCGATCGCGTAGCAGCGTGCCGTCGCAGTTGAAGACGCCGATCTTGCGACCCTCGTGCTCGACCAGGCGCATCGCGCCGGGCGGCAGCTCGGCGAGCCGGGCAGACGGCGAGCGTCGTTGTGGTTGTGCTGTCAGTCACGTTATTCCTAGCTCCGGTCGGATTTTAGCGGGAGATCCGGATCGGCCGCGCACCGTAACAGGCGTTTGACTCTGCCTCGTGCGGGATGAGAGGATGAGCCTACTTCTCCCGTCGGACGATTGGAGAAAGGCGACGATGAGCGAGCGGACCAGTTACGCGCCGGGCACTCCCTGCTGGATCGACCTGGCGACTCCCGACCATCGAGCGGCGGCCGAGTTCTACGGCGCGCTCTTCGGCTGGGACGTGCCCGAGGCGGACGAGAACGCCGAGCAGACCGGCGGCTACCGCCTGGCGATGCTGAAGGGCAAGGCGGTCGGCGGGGTGATGCCGCTGATGCAGGAGGGCCAGCCGCCCGCCTGGAGCGACCTACGTCGCGGTCGAGGACGCCGACGCGACGGCGGCCAAGGTCAAGGAGGCCGGCGGCAGCGTGATGGCCGAGCCGATGGACGTGATGGACCTCGGCCGGATGGCGGTCTTCGCCGACCCGACCGGCGCCGTCTTCGGCGTCTGGCAGCCGGGCACGTTCGTCGGCGCCGGGCTCGTCAACGAGCCCGGCGCCCTCGCCTGGAACGAGCTCAACACCCGCGACGCCGAGCGGCGCCAAGGACTTCTACGGCGCCGTCTTCGGCTGGGCCTTCGAGGACAAGGAGTTCGAGGAGATCGGCACCTACACCACGTTCAAGCTGGGCGAGGCCACCGGTCGGCGGCATGCTCGACATCAGCGGCCGCGTCCCCGACGAGGTGCCGCCCAACTGGCTCGATCTACTTCGCCGTCGAGGACACCGACGCCACCGTGGCGAAGGCGAAGGAGCTGGGCGGCGGCGTCAACATGGCCGCGATCGACATCGCCCGCCGGCCGCTTCGCCGTCGTCCACGATCCCATTCGGCGCCGTCTTCGCGGTGATCGCGCCCAACCCGACGGAAGGGGAGAGCGCTTAAGGCGAGCCGAGGTCGGCGGCCGCTTCGGCGGGGTCGCCGGCCTCGCCCTCGTCCTCCCATTCGGCCGGCTCGCCGAGGCTGGCGCTCTTGACGACCTTGAGGCCCAGCATCGCGCACTTCATCCGCGTCGCGGAGATCTCGATCCCGAGCAGGTCGAGGACGAACTCCTTCGGCAGCCGCAGCAGCTCCTCGCGGCTCTTGCCGGCCAGCTCGTCGGTCAGCAGCGAGGTCGCCGCGGTCGAGATCGCGCAGCCCTTGCCCTCGAAGGCGATCTCGGCGACCCGCCCGTCCTCGTCGAGGCGGATCGTCACGTGCTGCTCGTCGCCGCAGAACGGGTTGGTGTCCTCGAACTCGAGGTCGGGGTGCTCGAGCCGGCCGAAGTTGTGCGGCCGCTTGTAGTGCTCGAGGATCTGGTCGCGGTACAGCTCGTCCATTCAGCATCAGAGGCCAGCGAAGGCTCTGCCCCGACGAGCGCCAACCGGAGTCAGATGACGATGAAGCGCTCGTTCCCGCGCCGGCTTTGCGGGGGCAGGTCAACCCCGAAGACCTTGCGCGCGTCGTGGAGGCCCTCGACCAGGCGGTCGATCTCCCCTCGGTGTCGTGTAGACGCCGAAGCTGGCGCGGGCGGTGGCGGCGACGCCGAGGCGGTCCATCAGCGGCTGGGCGCAGTGGTGGCCGGCGCGGACGGCGACGCCGTGGCGGTCGAGGATCTCGGAGACGTCGTGGGCGTGGACGCCCTCGAGCTCGAAGGAGACCGGGCCGATCCGCTCGGGGCCGGGCGGCGGGCCGAAGACGCGCAGGCCGGGGACCTCGGCGAGGCGCTCGAGCGCGTAGGCGGTCGATCGCCCGCTCGTGGTCGAGCACCGCGTCCATGCCGAGCCCGTCGAGCCAGCGCAGCGCCGAGGCCATCCCGATCGCCTGGGCGATCGCCGGCGTGCCGGCCTCGAAGCGGGCGGGGGGGTCGGCGTAGGTCGTGCCGTCCTTGGTCACCTTGCGGATCATCGAGCCGCCGCCGAGGAAGGGCGGCATCGCGCGCAGCAGCTCGAGCCGCGCCCAGAGCGCGCCGATCCCGGTCGGCGCGTAGAGCTTGTGGCCGGTCAGCGCGTAGAAGTCGGCGCCGAGCTCGGCCGACGTCGAGCGGCAGCTTCGGCGCCGCCTGGGCGCCGTCGACGAGGACCAGCGCGCCGGCCTCGTGGGCGAGGCGGGCGATCTCGGCGACCGGGTTCTCGGTCCCGAGCACGTTGGAGACGTGGGCGACGGCGACCAGCTTCGGGCCGCGCTCGAGCAGCGTCGGCGAAGGCCGTCCATGTCGAGCAGGCCGTCGTCGTCGACCGGCGACCCAGTCGATCTCCGCCCCGACCCGCTCGGCCAGCTGCTGCCAGGGGACGATGTTGGAGTGGTGCTCCATCTCGGTGAGGACGATGCGGTCGCCCGCGCCGACGTTGGCGTCGCCCCAGGCGCGCGCGACCAGGTTGATCGCCTCGGTCGCGTTGCGGACGAAGACGACCTCGCGCCGGTCGGCGGCGCCGAGGTGGTCGGCGACCGTCGCCCGCGCGCCCTCGTAGGCCGCCGTCGCCTCGGCCGAGAGCGTGTGCGAGCCGCGGTGGACGTTGGAGTGGTGGGCGCGCTCGTAGCGGTCGACCGCCTGGATCGAGGCCAGCACCCGCTGGGCGCTGGCGCCGCTGTCGAGGTAGGCGACCGGGCGCCCGTGGACCTCGCGCTCCAGCGCCGGGAAGGCGGCGCGGACCTTCTCGATCGGGAAGGCCGGCGCCGAGGTCGTGGCGCTTGGTGCGTCGTCGGCTCCATCGTCGCTGGGCTAGGCGGTCGCGCCTGCCTCCACCTCCTCGCGGATCCAGCCGTAGCCCTTCTCCTCGAGCGCGCCGACCAGCTCCGGGCCGCCCTCCTTGACGATCCGGCCCTCGAACATGACGTGGACCGAAGTCGGGCTTGACCATGTGCAGGATGCGCTGGTAGTGGGTGATGATCAGGACGCCCATGTCGGGGCCGGAGAACTTGTTGACGCCCTCGGCGACGATCCGCAGCGCGTCGATGTCGAGGCCGGAGTCGGTCTCGTCGAGCACCGCGATCTCGGGCCGCAGCAGCGCCAGCTGCAGCAGCTCCATCCGCTTCTTCTCGCCGCCGGAGAAGCCGTCGTTGAGGTAGCGGCTGGAGAAGTCTTTCGGGATGTTGGCCAGCTCCATCGCCTCCTGGGCGACCTTGGCGAAGTCCTTGATCTTGATCTCTCGCTCGCCGCGCGCCTCGCGGCGGGCGTTGAGGATCATCCGCAGGTACTTGCTGACCGAGACGCCGGGGATCGCGACCGGGTACTGGAAGGCCATGAAGAGGCCGGCGCGGGAGCGCTCGTCGGGGTCGGCCTCGGTGATGTCCTCGCCCTTGAAGACGATCGAGCCCTCGGTCACCTCGAGCGCGGGGTGGCCCATGATCGCGTTGGCGAGGGTCGACTTGCCCGACCCGTTCGGGCCCATCAGCGCGTGGACCTTGCCCTTCTAGACGTCGAGGTCGAGGCCGCGGAGGATCTCCTTGTCCTCGGCGCTCACGTGCAGGTTGCGAATCTCCAGCTCAGCCAATTCGGTCTCCATTCTCTCGTTCGGGGTCGTGCGGTCAGGCGGCGCTGCCGACCGGCTCGGCCGGCTCGGCGGCGCCCTGCTGGCCGCCGGAGAACTCGACCAGCTCGGCCAGCGTCGTGCCGGCGAGCGCCTTGGTGACGCCGCCCTGCACGCGCGTCCAGAGCAGCTTCGTCGCGCAGGCGCGGTCGCCGTCGCTCTCGTGCGAGCAGAGCACCTTGCCCTCGGGAGTCTCGTGGAAGCACTCCATCGGCGCGATCTGCCCTTCCAGCGCCTCGACCACCGCGTCGAGGGTGATCTCCTCGGCCGGCTTGGCCAGGCGGTAGCCGCCGTGGGCGCCGCGGGTCGAGCTGACCAGCCCGGCCTTGCGCAGCCTGGCGACCAGGTGCTCGAGGTAGGAGAGCGGCAGCCGCTCGGCCTCGGCGACGGCGCTCAGCGAGATCGGCGCCGAGCCGGGCTGGCGGCCCAGCTCGACCATCAGCCGCACCCCGTACTCGGCTTTCGTCGAGAACAGCATCGCTTAAATCCTACCGAAGCGGTCGGTTATGGCGCTGCGTCATAATTCGAGACGGCCATCGAACTGACCTAGGAGCTGAGCGGCAATGACGCACCACCAAGCAGTCGACCTTCGGGGCAACGATCCGGACGACGATCCTGCTGGCGTCCCTGTCGGGCCTGCTGGTCGTGATCGGCGCGCTGATCGGCGGCCCCAGCACGGCGGCGCTCTTCCTCGGCTTCGCCCTGCTGATCAACCTCGGCTCCTACTTCTTCAGCGACAAGATGGCGCTGGCGATGAGCCGCGCCAAGCCGATCTCCGAAGAGGAAGCGCCGAAGCTCTACCAGACGGTGCGCGAACTGACGACGCGCGCCGGCCTGCCGATGCCGCGCCTCTACGTGATCCCGCAGGACCAGCCGAACGCCTTCGCCACCGGCCGCAACCCGAAGCACTCGGCGGTCGCGGTGACGCGCGGCATCCTCAAGCTGCTCTCCGACGGACGAGCTGCGCGGCGTGCTCTCGCCACGAGCTCGCCCACGTCCGCACCGCGACATCCTGATCCAGTCGGTCGCCTCGGCGATCGGCGCCGCGATCACCTACCTCGCCTACATGCTGCTCTGGTTCGGCGGCGAAGACAACAACTCGCCGCTCGGCCTTGGCCGCCTCGCTCGCGCTGGTCCTGCTGGCGCCGATCGCGGCGACGATCATCCAGCTCTCGATCTCGCGCCAGCGCGAGTACGCGGCCGACGCCGGCGGCGCCGAAATCTGCGGCAACCCCGAGTCGCTGGCGAGCGCCCTGCTGCGCCTCGAGCAGGGGGCGGCGGCGATGCCGATGCAGGTCAACCAGGCGGCCGAGCCGCTCTACATCGTCAAGCCCTTCTCCAGCAAGGGCATCGCCGGCCTCTTCTCGACCCACCCGCCGATCGAGGAGCGCGTCAACCGCCTCCGCCAGATGCGCCCCAGCCTCGGCTGAGCGCCCGCTATACTTTTTGAAGTAAAGCCGGATCGGAATTAAGGTATTTAGGAGAGGCATGGCTACGCAGACCAAGCAGCAGGTCGAGGAGATCGAGGCCTTCGAGGCGGCGCAGGAGATCGAGGGCGGCGACGTCGTCCTGATCGACACGCGCGAGCCGCACGAGTACCAGGAGGCCCATCTCGAGGGCGGCAAGCTGGTGCCGCCGGGCCTGCTCGCCGACGAGATCGCCGCCGCGGCGCCCGACAAGTCGGCGCGGACGATCATCTACTGCCGCAGCGGCAACCGCTCCTACAAGGCCGCCGAACAGCTGCAAGCGCTCGGCTACGAGGACGTCGCCTCGATGGCCGGCGGGATCCTCGCCTGGCAGGAGCAGGGGCTGCCGGTGGTCGCCACCTCCGGGATGACCGCCGAGCAGCGCGACCGCTACTCGCGCCACACGCTGCTGCCCGAGGTCGGCGTCGACGGCCAGCTGAAGATGCTGAACGCCAAGGTGCTGCTGGTCGGCGCCGGCGGGCTCGGCGCGCCGACCGCGCTCTACCTCGCCGCCGCCGGGATCGGCACGATCGGCCTCGTCGACGACGACGTCGTCGACGCCTCCAACCTGCAGCGCCAGGTGATCCACAACACCGAACGCATCGGCGTCGCCAAGACCGAGTCGGCGCGGCTGACGATCGAGGCGCTCAACCCCGACGTCGAGGTGGTCGAGCACCGCCTCCGCCTCGACGCCTCCAACATCGTCGAGATCCTCTCCGAGTACGACGTGATCGTCGACGGCGCCGACAACTTCCCCACCCGCTACCTGCTGAACGACGCCTCGGTGCGGCTGCGCAAGCCGGTCGTCTCTGCCTCGATCCTCAGCTTCGACGGCCAGATCTCGACCTTCGTCCCCTTCGAGGGACCCTGCTACCGCTGCCTCTACCCGACGCCGCCGCCGGCCGAGCTGGCGCCGAGCTGCTCGGCCAACGGGGTGCTCGGGGTGATGGCCGGGACGATGGGCACTCTGCAGGCGAACGAGGTGCTGAAGCTGGTGTTGGGGATCGGCGACCCGCTGATCGGCCGGCTGCTGCTCTACGAGGCGCTGGGCACGCGCTTCACCGAGTTGAAGGTGCGCCGCGACCCGCACTGCGCGATCTGCGGCGAGGACGCGCCCGAGATTGCCGACGAGGACCTCGGCAAGTTCCCCGACTACGACGTCTTCTGCGCCGGCTGAGAGCCGGCGCCACCCGCCTGCACTAGGATCGCGTCCGCGATGGCGACCGTGAGGATCCCTCCCGTCCTGCGCCCCCAGACCGGCGGGCAGCCCGAGGTGGAGGTCGCCGGCTCGAACGTCGGCGAGGTCCTGCGGGCGCTGACCGCCGCGCACCCCGACACCGAGGCGCAGCTGTTCGGCGCCGACGGCGACCTCAACCGCTACGTCAACGTCTACCTCAACGACGAGGACGTGCGCGTGCTCGACGGCCTCGACACCGCCGTCTCCGACAGCGACACGGTCGTGATCCTCCCCGCCATGGCTGGCGGCCGGTAGCAGTTCTCTCAGCCGCGGATTTCCGTGGCTATACTTTTTGAAGTAACGGGAGAGCAATGCCTCGCGACGATCTACTAAACCGCCCCTGCGGGGGACGCTTCGGCGACATCGTCGAGTCGATCGGCAACACGCCGCTGGTCGAGCTGCCGCGCCTCTCGCCCAAGCCCGGCGTCCGCATCTACGCCAAGCTCGAGGGCCGCAACCCGACCGGCTCGGTCAAGGACCGCGTCGCCCGCTCGATGATCGAGACGGCCGAGGCCGAGGGCGCGATCGAGCCGGGGCAGACGATCCTCGAGCCGACCTCCGGCAACACCGGCATCTCGCTGGCGATGATCTGCCGCCGCAAGGGCTACGACCTGAAGGTCGTGATGCCCGACAACGTCACCGCCGAGCGCACCCAGCTGCTCGAGATGTACGGGGCGGAGATCGTCTACTCGGAGGGGGCGAAGGGCTCCAACGGCGCGGTCGAGGTGGCGCTGGAGATGGCTGGGGACTCGCGCTACTACATGCCCTACCAGTACGGCAACGAGGCCAACCCGCTCGCCCATTACAACGGCACCGCGGTCGAGATCCTCGACGAGCTCGACGAGGTGACGGCGTTCGTCGGCGGGCTCGGCACCGGCGGCACGCTGATGGGCAACGGCCGCCGCCTCAAGGAGCACGATCCCGAGACGCTGATCGTCGCCGCCGAGCCGATGCAGGGGGAGATGGTCCACGGACTGCGCTCGCTCGAGGACGGCTTCATCCCGCCGATCATCGACCTCTCGATCATCGACCGCAAAATCATGGTCTCCAATCGCGACGCGATCGTCTGGACGCGCAAGCTGCTCGACGAGGAGGGCGTCTTCGCCGGCGTCTCCTCGGGCGCAATCGCCCGCATCGCGGTCCGGATCGGCGACGAGCTCGACGGCGGCAACGTCGTCTTCCTGATCCCCGACGACGGCTGGAAGTACCTCTCCTCCGGCGTTTACACCAAACCGATCGACGAGATCGAGAACCTCGATTCGACGGTCTGGTGGTAGGCGCCGACCTCGCCTCGCCGATGCGGATCGCCCAGTCGCTGATCGACGAGATCGTCGCCCACGCGCGCGAGGACCTGCCGAACGAGTGCTGCGGGCTGGTCGGGGGGTCTGACGGCGTCGCGGGCGCCGTCTACCGGGCGCGGAACGAGTTCGCGAGCCCTCTGAGCTACCGGATCGCCGGCGAGGATCAGTACCGGATCATCGAAAAGGAGATGCGCGAGCGGGGGGAAGACCTGCTCGCGATCTACCACTCCCACACCAAGAGCGCGGCCTATCCCTCTCAGACGGATCTGAACGAGGCGGTCAGCTGGCCCGAACAGGTCTACGTGATCGTCTCCCTGGCCGACCCGGAGTCGCCGGACGTGAAGGCCTACTGGCTGAAGGACAAGACGATCGCCGAGGCCGAGCTTGTCGTCGAGTAGTGGTGGCGGCAAGCTGGTCAAGGTCGCCTACGCCCAGAACCAGATGGAGGGCGAGATGATCCAGGGACTGCTTTCCGAGCACCGTGTTCCGAGCATGCTCAAGCAGGCAGGTCTCGGCGCTCCCTACAACATCGTTGCCGGCCCGCGCGAAGTCCTGGTTGCCGAGGAGCTGGCGGAGAAGGCGCGCGAGGTTCTCGAGGGAGCGCCCGGGACCGATTAGGCCGTCGCTTGCCCAACCTCGGCCAGCGGGTCGCGGCCGTCCCAGCTGCCTTTGGACGCGTAGGGGCGGAAGCGGATGAAGGCCGCTTCGCGGTGGAACGGCTTGGTGCGGTCGGCTCTGACCGCCGCCTGGTGAGCGCCCTCCGAGCTGTGCGCGTACCCGCGCATCTCCGCCGCGCTGCGCCAGAGCGAGAAGGTCGAGACGAAGCGCGGCGGGCGGAGGAAGCCGGTCGAGGCGAGCACGGCCGGGTCGCCGAGCGCCGCGCGCTCCGCCGGCGCCGAGGCGCGCAGGAAGGGGACGCCGCGATGGAGTTTCGTGTGGCCGAGCGTCAGCACCGCGACCGGCTCCTCGTCGTCGACGGGCTTCTCCCGCGTCGGCAGGCCGGGCATCCTCGACCACGAGCCGTAGACCCGCAGCGGCTCGAGCCGAACGTGCCAGCCGTCGCTGAACCGCGTGGCGAGGGGGTGCTCGTCGAGGAACCGGTCGACCGCGCCGTCGTCCTCCCAGGCGGCGATCAGGCCGACCCGGCCGGGACCCGGCCGCGGCACCGGGCCGTCGCGGAGCGGCGTGCTGAGGACCGGTTCGGCGTAGGTCAGACCGGGAACGTCGCTCAGGCGCGGCCGTCCACGCAGCATGCGCGGCGCGCGACGCCAGCCGACCTCGGCGAGATGGACGGAGACGATCACGGCACGACCTCCTTCGCGAAGCTAACCTAAGACTGACTAGGATCGAGAGCGGCACCATACTTAGGAGTGACTAGGTTGTCAACCGGAAGCGAGGGGACGGAGCGGCCGCGGCGGCGGATGACCGCCCCGGCGCGCCGCAAGGTGATCGCCGACGCAGCCGCGGTCCTGTTCGCCGAGCACGGCTATCGTGGCGCCTCGATCGACGCGATCGCGCGCGCCTCCGGCGTCACGCCGCCGGTCGTCTATGAACACTTCGAGTCCAAGCGCGAGCTCTACCGCGAGCTGCTCGAGCGGCATTTCGCCGAGCTGCGCGAGGTCTGGCGCGAGCACTTCGCGGGCGAGGGACCGGCCGCGGAGCGGGTCGCGCGCTCCTTCGACGCCTGGTTCGCTTACGTCGAAGTGCACCCGTTCGCCGGCCGGGTGCTGTTCCGCTACAGCACCGACCCCGAGATCGAGGCGGTCCACGCCGAGGTCGCCGCGCGCAGCCGCGAAGCGATCCTGCCGCTCTTCGCCGCCGAGCCCGGGGCGGAGAACCTGGCTGGCTCGGTCGAGGGCGAGGGGATCGAAATGGTCTGGGTCGTGCTGCGCGGCGTCCTCCAGGGCCTCGCGGTCTGGTGGTCGGAGCACCCGGAGGTTCCCCGCGAGCGCGTCGTCGCAACCGCGATGAACGCCCTCTGGATCGGCTTCGAGCGCTCCCAGGCGGGCGAGATCTGGACCTAAGAGGCGCTCGGGCGGACCATCGCCCGCAGGTAGCCGCGCCAGGCGTCCTCGACCTCGCCGATGCGGGCGTCGAAGGCGGCCTCCAGGGTCGGGACGGCGCCGCCGGGGCGCAGCTCGAGCGCGAGCCGCTCGCAGGCCTCGGGCCCGCGCTCGGTCTCGAGCAGGTCGAAGATCGTGCCGCCGAGGATGACGGCGTCGCGGCGCGAGGGTGGGAAGGAGGGGCGGGCGCTCTCGCGCAGGCGGCGGATCACCGCCGCCCGGTAGAGGCCGACCTGGCGGGCGAAGTACTGGGCGGCGCCCTCGACCAGCCAGGCCCAGCCGAGGTAGCGGGCGAAGCGTCGCGGCGTCCACGACGGGGGAAGGTCGGGGTTGTTGGCCGCGACGACGAGCTGGGCGTAGAGGCGCTCGGCCGTGCCGCGCAGTGCCTCGCGCGAGTCCTCGCCAGCGGCGCGCCGCTCCATGTGGGGGTCGTTGAGCACGTGCAGCTCGGTCGCCATCGCCCAACCGGCCAGGTAGCGGCGGCCGGAGGGCGCGGCCGACCAGCGGGCCGCCGGTAGGAACGGGTGGGCCATCGCGAGCAGGGCGGGATTGGTGTGGACGACGACCGTCACCTCGTCCGGGACCTCCTGGAAGCGATCCTCCAGCCGCAGCCGCAGCTCCTCCATGCGGTCGAGGATTCGCTCGGCGAAGGCGGCGTCGCCGCTGTCGTGCCGCGCGGTGAAGCTCAGCGAATGCGTCTCAACCCACGGAATGGGGCGAGCCTACCGGGGCTTAGACGAGGACCGGCTCGGAAGCCGTGCAAACGGAGTGGATCTCGGCGCGGGCGCGGTCGAACTCCTCGTCGGCCATCACCGGCGTGCCCTCGAAGGGCAGGTCGCGGTCGATCTCGACCCAGGAGCGGCAGCCGTGGTACTCCTCGCGCACCTTCACCGTCACCGGGCGCGGGATCCGGTGGACCCGCAGCAGCAGGATGTGCAGCGGGTGGCGGCGCTTCCAGTTGAGCCGCTTCTCCGCGTAGTCGGGAGTCCAGACGTAGAAGGGCGAGAGTTCGTCGACGATGCGGGGGTTGGTGACCGTCAGGTGGTCGGTCACCTCGGCCCAGCAGCGCAGCCGCACCCGCTCGGGCTGGGGGATGCCGCCGTCCTGTAGGAGCGCGCGCGGGGGCGGCTCCTCGTCGGGCCAGACACCCTCCTCGAGCGCGCGGCTCAGCTCGGGGTGATGCGACTCGCGCACCAGGTTGTTCCGCTGGTGGTCGAAGGTCGGGTAGAGGAAGAACCGCTCGTGCTCGAGCTCGAAGTGCTTGTTCTCCTCGCGGATCCCGCCCTTGCGCAGGGTCAGCAGCTGCTCGCCCTCGGCGAGGGCGCGCACCGTTACTGCCCATTCCTTTAGCGCGATCGGCATGTGAAAGCTCTACCCGAGAAGGTCGAAGATTCTGTAACAGGCAGGAATTTGCGCCTCTGGACCCCTGTCCAGGCGGGCTCCCGCCCAAGGCGAAGCATTCTAGACGAGCTTGGCCAAATCGCCAAATCTCTGGCCGATCAGCCGATGCCGCCGCCTCCCGGCGTCTCGATCCGCAGCACCTGCCCGGGGCGCAGATCCCCTTCGCACTTTCCCGGCAGGGGCTCCCCGTCGAGCAGGTCGCGGCCGGTCGCTCCGTCGCCGCCGCCCTCGCGCCCGCGCGGCGGGTGGCGGCGACGCTCGCCGATCAGGCCGTAGCGCATCGGCGCCAGCGCCTCGATCTCGCGCACGATCCCCTCGCCGCCGCGCCGGCTCCCCGCGCCGCCGCTGCCGCGCCGAAGCGCGAGCTCGCGGATCCGCAGGGGGAACTCGCTCTCCAGTGCCTCGACCGGCGTGTTCAGCGTGTTCGACATCGCGACGTGGATCGCGCTCGGCCCGTCGCGGTCGGGGCAGGCGCCCTGGCCGCCGCCGATCGTCTCGTAATACACGAAGTCCTCGCCCGAGAGGACGAGGTTGTTCATCGTCCCCTGCCCCTGGGCGGGCACCGGGCGGGCGCCGGCGAGCGCGGCGACGACGAGGTCGGCGACGCGGCTCGAGGTCTCGACGTTGCCGGCGGCGACGGCCGCCGGGAAGCGCGCGTTCAGCAGGCAGCCCTCGGGCGCGCGGACCTCGATCGGGCGGTAGGCGCCGGCCGAGGGCGGCGCCTCGGGGTCGGTGAGGACGCGGACGGCGAAGAAGGCGCCCGAGCGCGTCACCGAGAGGGGGCAGTTGAGGTTGCCGTCGACCTGTGGGTCGGTGCCGGAGAAGTCGAGCAGGAGGCTGTCGCCGTCGATCGTCGCCTCGACCCGCAGGACGACGTCGCGCGGGGCGCCGCCGGCATCGTCCTCGAGCACGTCCTCGGCCCGGTAGGTGCCGTCGGGAAGCGAGGCGAGGGCGACCCGGGTGCGCCGCTCGGCGTAGTCGAGGATCGCGGCCATGCCGTCGCGCAGGCGCTCGACGCCGTGGCGCTCGGCCAGCTCGGCCAGGCGCAGCTCGCCGATCCGGTTGGCGGCTGCCTGCGCCCGCAGGTCGGCGAGTCGCTGGCGCGGCCCGCGCATCTGCGCCGCCAGGCGCTCCAGCTCGGCCGCGGTGGCGCGGGTGGGCGGGATGACGACGCCCTCTTCCTCGAGCGTGCGCGAGCCGGCTGGCATGCTGCCCGGGGTCGGCCCGCCGACGTCGGCGTGGTGGGCGCGGCAGGCGGCGAAGCCGAACAGCTCTCCGGCGACGAATACCGGCGAGATCAGCGTGATGTCCGGCAGGTGGGTCCCGCCGCGGTAGGGGTCGTTGAGGATCCAGGCGCCGCCCGGCTCCTGCTCCTCGCCGAGGATCGCGGCGACCGCGTCGGGCATCGAGCCGAGGTGGACGGGGATGTGCTCCGCCTGCATCGCCAGCTCCCCGCGGGCGTCGAAGAGCGCGGTCGAGCAGTCGTGGCGCTCCTTGATGTTGGCCGAGTAGGCGGAGCGGATCAGCGCCGCGCCCATCTCCTCGCAGGCAGCCCGCAGACCGCCGATCATCACCTGCAGCGTCACCGGGTCGAGCGCCGTCACGCCGTCTCCGCGTGGATGGTGCCGGCGGGGTCGACCGAGGCGCTCCAGCCGGGGGGGACGACGAACGTGGACTCGGGGAGCTCGAAGATCGCCGGCCCCTCGATCTCCAGCCCGGCCGGCGGCTCGCCGCGCAGGACCGGCGCCTCGACCCACTCGCCGGCGAAGCGAACGGCGCGCGAGCCCCGCTCGAGCGGGGCGCCGGCGGCCACGGCGAGGCGCGGGCGGGGACCGGGCGCGACCAGCGCCAGCCGGATGTCGACGAGGACGACCCCGCCCTCGGGGTCGCGATGGCCGTAGCGCTCCTCGTGCGCGCGCTCGAACCGCTCGACCAGATCGGCCGGATCGGGGCGGACGCCGCCGGGGACCGGCAGCTCGAAGGCCTGGCCGGCGTAGCGCATCTCGTAGACGACCTCGGGCCGGGCGCCGCCGAGCCCGCCGTCGATGCGGCCGATCAGCTCCTCCACCTCGGCCGCGATCCGCTCGCCGCTGAGCTCCGCTCCGCCCAGCATCACGGTGCGGGTCGTGTCGCGGCGGCGGTCCGAGGCGCAGAGGCCGAAGGCCGAGAGGACGCCGCCGGCGCGCGGGCAGAGGATGCGGCCGATGCCCAGCTCCGTGGCGATCGCGGCGGCGTGCATCGGACCGGCGCCGCCGAAGGGCAGGAGGGCGAAGCGGCGCGGGTCGATGCCGCGCTCGACGGTGACGACGCGCAGCGCCCTCACCATCTCCTGATCGGCGACGCGGACGATTCCCTCGGCCGCCTCGAGCCGGCCGATCGCGAGCGAGTCGGCGAGCGCGTCGACCGCCTCCGCGGCGGCGTCGACGTCCAGCTCGACCCCGCCGGCCAGGGTCGAGCCGGGCGCGAGCCGGCCGAGCAGCAGGTTGGCGTCGGTGACGGTCGGCTCGCCGCCGCCGCGGCCGTAGCAGGCAGGGCCCGGCTCGGCGCCGGCCGAGCGCGGACCGACCCGCAGGGCGCCGCCGGGGTCACGCCACCCGATCGAGCCGCCCCCGGCGCCGACGGTGTGCACGTCGACCATCGGCAGCTGGATCGTGCGGCCGCCGATCCGCCGCGAGTCGGTGCGCCTGACCTCGCCGCCTTCGACCACGCAGACGTCGCAGGAGGTGCCGCCCATGTCGAGCCCGAGGGCGTCTCCGTCGCCGCAGGCGCGGGCCAGGAGTGAGGCGCCGACCGCCCCGCCGGCGGGTCCGGAGAGGACGCTCCAGGCGCCGGCCCGCGCCGCCTCCTCGGCGCTGGCGACCCCGCCGGAGGAGCGCATCACCAGCGGCCCCGGCAGCCCGGCCCGGCCCGCGGCCTCGCCCAGCCGCCCGAGATAGCGGCCGAGCAGCGGCGAGAGGTAGGCGTCGATCGTGGTGGTCGAGCAGCGCTCGAACTCGCGGAAGCGCGGCAGGACCTCGTGCGAGGCGGAGACGTGGACGCCGGGGAGCTCGGAGCGCAGGCGCTCGGCGATCGCCCGCTCGTGCGCCGGGTCGAGGTAGGAGAAGAGCAGGCAGACGGCGACCGACTCGGCCCCGCTCTCGTGGACCAGCGCGGCGAGGCGCCCCGGCTCGCCCTCCGTGAGCGGCGCGACCACCCCGTCGGGCCCGGTCCGCTCGGCCGCCTCGAAGCGCAGCTCCGGTGCGACCAGCGGCTCCGGCTTCGGCGCGCAGAGCCGGTACAGCTCGGGCCGGTCCTGGCGGCCGATCTCGAGCAGGTCGGCGAACCCGCGGGTGGCGATCAGCGCGGTGCGGGCGCCGCATTCCTCGAGCAGCGCGTTGGTCCCGACCGTCATCCCGTGGGCAAACGCCTCGACCTCGGCCGCCGCAGCGCCGGCGCGGGCGAGGACCTCCTCGACCGCGCCGATCACCGCCACCGATTGGTCCCCCGGCGTGGTCGGCAGCTTCGCCGTGTGGATCGCCTCGCCGTCGAGCAGGACGGCGTCGGTGAACGTTCCGCCTACGTCTACGCCGAGCAGCACGGGGACGAAGCTATCCCGCCGCCGCGCTCAGCGCCATTCCTCGCGCCGCGCCGAGCCGTCGGGGCCGAGGACGATGTGGATCCCGTCGAGGGCGGGATCGAGCTCGGGGCGGTCGGCGCGCAGGTGCCCGCCGCGCGACTCGCGCCGCTCGAGCGCCGCGGTGGCGATCGCCGCCGCCAGCGGATAGGGGTCGTCGAGCAGCTCGCGCAGCCGCTCCGGCCGGCGCATCGGGCCGGCGAGGCGCCAGACGGCGTCCCGGGTGGCCTCGGTCGGCGGCTCGAAGCGCCACGCCGGAAGCGGCGGGCGCTCGCCGGCCCGCCGCTCCGCCTGGGCCGCCGCGGCCGCGCGGCTGCCGAAGACAAAGCACTCGCTGAGCGAGTTCGAGGCCAGCCGGTTGGCGCCGTGGAGGCCGGTGCAGGAGCACTCGCCGACGGCATAGAGCCCGGGCAGCGAGGAGCGCCCGTCGAGGTCGACCGCGACGCCGCCCATCGTGTAGTGGGCGGCGGGGGAGACCGGCACCGGCTCGGCGTGGGCGTCGAGTCCGGCCTCGGCGAGCGAGCCGAAGACGCTGGCGAAGCGGGTGCGGTCGACGCCGCGCAGGTCGAGGCTGACGCTCTCGGTCTCCTCGGCCGCCATCCGCTCGAGGATCGCCGCGGTGACCGCGTCGCGCGGCGCCAGCTCGTCGGTGAAGCGGCGGCCGCCGGCGTCGAGCAGGGTGGCGCCCTCGCCGCGCACCGCCTCGGTGATCAGCAGGCCGTCGAAGCGGGTGCCGGGCAGGGCGAGCGCGGTCGGGTGGAACTGGCAGAACTCGAGGTCGGCGAGCTCGGCGCCGGCGGCGGCGGCGAAGACCGGGCCGGCGCCGATCGCGCCGCGCGGGTTGGTCGTCCGCCGCCACAGCGCCGCCGCCCCGCCGGTCGCCAGCACGGTCGCCGCGGCGGCGATCGTCCCGTCGTCGGCGACCACGCCGTGACAGCGCTCGGCGTCGCTCCACAGAGCGAGCGCGGAGGTCCGCTCGCGGACGGCGATGCGCGGCTCGGCGGCGACCATCGCGGCCAGCTTCGAAGCGATCTCGTGCCCGGTCTGGCTGCCGCCGGCGTGGACGATCCGGCGGCGGGTGTGACCGCCCTCCAGGCCCAGCGCCAGCTCGCCGCCTGGCTCCGTGTCGAAGTGGACGCCGCGCTCGCGCAGCTCGCGTACCGCCGCCGGAGCCTCCTCGACCAGCACCTGCACCGCGGAGGGTCGGCAGAGGCCGCGGCCGGCGGCGATCGTGTCGGCCGCATGGCGCTCCGGCGAGTCGCCGGGCTCGAGCGCCGCGGCGAGGCCCCCCTGGGCCCAGAAGCTGGCGCTTTGGGAGAGCGGCGTGCGCGAGACGACGCAGACCGAGGCGCCCTGCTCGGCGGCGCGGAGCGCCGTCCAGAGACCAGCCGCCCCGCCGCCGACGACGGCGACGTCGCACTCGGCAGTTGCGGCTATCGCCCTGCCGCCTCTCGCCTGATCGCCTCGATCTGGGCGCGCAGCCAGGCGGCGGCCGATTCGCGGGCGCGCGTCTCGCCGCCGGTCGTGCCGTCCGAGTCGGTGGCGCTGCGCTCCGCCGCGGCGACGCGTTTCTCCGCCGCCTCAGCTTGCGCTTCCAGCTCTGCCAGGCGCGCCTCGGCGGCGCCGATCGCCTGCTGGCGCGCCTCGCGCTCCTCGGCCAGGGCGGCCTCGTGGCCGCGGCGCAACTGCTCCAGCTCATCGGTCGAGCGCTCCCGCTCCCGCTCCAGGTCGGCTTCCAGCGCCCTGATCTCGGCGGTGGCGCGCTCCTCGGCCGCGGCGGCAGCCTCGGCCGCCTCGCGCAGCCGGCGCTCGGCCGCCTCGACCTGCGCGCCGAAGCCCTCGCTGCCCGGACCGTCCGTCTCGCCGCTCATCGGACGCTCAATCTATTACCTGGATGGCCGGGCGGCGAGCACGTCGCGGTAGGCCTCGATCGTCCGCTCCGCCATCCGCGCGGCCGAGAGCGCCGCCGCGCGGCGTGCGCCGTCGACCCGCGGGTCGGCCGCCTCGAGGTGGGGCCGCACCGCCGCCGTCCAGGCGGCGAGGTCGAAGGGGGCGCAGAGCGACCCCGCGACCCCCGCCAGGGCCCAGGGCGCGATTCCCACCGGCGTCGAGATCGGCGCCACCCCGCAGGCCAGCGCCTCGACGCAGGCGAGGCCGAACCCCTCGTAGTCGGAGGTGACCAGCACCGCATTGGCGGCGTTGACCCAGAGCGGCATTCGCTCGGGCTCGATCGAGCCGCCGGTGAGCAGCTCGCCGCCGCTCGCCGCGGCGACCTCGCGGGCGCGGTCGGCGCGCTTCTCAGGCCGACGCGGGTCGGCGGGGAAGAGCAGGTAGCGGCCGTCCGGCTCGAGCCCGAGCGCGGCGCGCGCCTCGGCGCGCGGGATCGGCCGGAAGCGGCCGAGGTCGGGGCCGCAGGGGAGGATCGCCGAGCCGGGCACCGCCGGCAGCCCGGGGCGGCCGTCCTCGGGGGCGAAGAGGGCGCGCGAGACGGCGGCGGCGAGGTCGGCCCGCCAGGCGAGCCGGCGCGAGAGCGCGCCGACCGCCGGGTGGCGCACGTCGGTGCCGTGGAAGCTGACGACGAGCGGTCGCGCGCCGGCCAGGCGGGCGCACCACCCGGCCAGGCCGTAGTGGGCGTGGACGAGGTCGAAGCGCTCGCGCCGCAGCAATGCCCGCAGGCGCCGGGTGGCGGGAAGGTAGTTGCTCCTGCCGCGCGGGAAGGAGAAGAGCTCCGCCACGACTCCGAGCCGGCGGATCTCCTCGACCTGGTCGCGCACCCACTGGCCGCGCTGGGGGGTCGCCGCGTCGGGCTCGAAGTTGGTCACGACAAGCACCCGCATCGGCGCGGAGGGTATCCGCCGCCCCCTCGGAGACCCGATGTCTCGCACTTTTCACACCCCCGGCTCCAAATTGGCGCACTCGCGTCTTGTTCGGTTACACGCGGCCCTGGAGCATTCGGTCAAACCGAGACAGGGAGGCTTCGATGATCTATCTGCTGATGGGCTACGCGCATGCGGCGGTCGAGCGCCGCATGCGGGCGATCCGGGCGCTGGTCGCGGGCGAGCGGGGGCAGGGCACGGTCGAGTACGTCGGCCTGATCCTGTTGGTCTCACTGCTGATGGTCGGCATGGTCGCTGCGATGAAGGGGTTCAACAGATCCTTTAGTAAGACCCGATACTAAGGACTCGCTCGGACGTTGCCGCAGTCGTCAGGTTTGCAAGCCAGTCGGCGGCGGAGGCGGCTCGATGATCTGGCGAGACGGCGCCAGATGCGCAGCGCCAGGCACCCTTGCGCGTCGCGGCGGTCTACGCGCTCAGAGCGGGCGTCAGCTCTGCCGCCGGAACGTCGCTCGGCACCGGCAGGGTCACCCGCAGCTCGCCGTTTCGCTCCAGCAGTCGCTTGGGCCGCACCAGGGTCAGCCCGACCAATTCGCCGTCGGGGCCGAGGCGAACCGCGTGGCCCTCCGGCGTCTCGTCGTAGTCGACGGCGCGGGAGGGGTCGCCGGCATGGAGGTAGAGAACGTCGGCGTCGGCGTCGTACTTGACGCGGTCGAACTCGATGTCGGCGATCGTCACGCTCATGGCTTCCTTCGTCGGGCGAATGCAGTGATGATACGCCCGGCTCCTTCGCTGTCGAAGACAACGACGACCTTCAGCCATCGGCTCGGCCCGCCGGCCTCCAGGTAGAGCCACTCTTCATCGGATTCGCGACCGGGTAGCGTCGTCGTCGGCGACTCGACCGCTCGCAGGACCTCAGTCTCGTAAGCCTCGATCTCAGGGTGCCCGCTGACAATATGCTGCCAGCGCTCAACGCTGAGCAGCACATCCCGGCCCTGGCGATTGGAGGTGGGTGGGAAGGCGTTATCCGATCGCGACTGCGGGCGTTGTGTGGAGATCGGGAGTGCCTCAGTCAGGCGAGAGCAGCATCGGCATGCCGGCCCACCGGACTCCTTCTCGTCCAGAGCGAGCGTCTGCCGCTGGGGGTTGCTGTGCTCGCAACCACGCGAGGGCGGTAGCGACAGCGAAGTACCGTAGAAGTTGCGTCGCCGTGAGGCGAACCCATCCTCAGCTGGTGCACCCTTCCGACAGCGCGGTCTGCTTGTCGAGCGCAAAGACCGGCTGTGGTTCGATACCCCCGCTGCCGAAGGTGCAACTGACCAGATTGGGACTGACGCCTTTGTCGTATTCGATTTCCGCCGTCGAGTCCGAGAGTCGAATCAGCGGTGAGATCACGATTCGGTCGGCGGTTTCGACACCAGAGCTGTTGGGAGTGATCGCGTTCAGGAGGATTAACCACGCTTCCCAGGACTGGTTGGTGCCCGAAGAGCCTTCTGCATACCAATGGACGCTGCCACCTTCAGCGGCGATTTCGCAAGTCATTTCGCTCGAGAAGTTCTCAGCCCAGAGGGCGTTGAGCGCGTTCGGTTCCGCGTAGCCGTTTCCTTCGAGCGCGCCAAATTCGCCGAGGTCGACAACTAGATCGGGGCCGGGCGAAGACAGGACTTGGACATCCACGTTGATCGGGATAGCCAGCGAGCGTTCCGGACTGGACCCATAGACCCCGATGTCTTCGTCGCAGCTGTTCAGCGTAGGATCGCTAAGACTGTGAACCGAACTGGGAGCACCAGCGGCGATGGTCAGACGCACCTTGTCGCCCTCCTGATCGGTGGCCACGCCGCTGACCATTGATTCTTGGGTCGCCTGTCCCCCGTTAGCTTCCTGGATCGAGGACAACTCTTCGAGCAGTGCGCGCAGGATCTGTTTGCCGCGAGCTACGTTCGAGGTTGACGCATAGAGGAAGGCCCCGACGGTGTTCACTTCGCAGCTGACCTCCTGGCCGGGGAGTTTCGTGCAGAGGCTCACCGGCTTTTCAGAGGAAATCGCCGTGCTGAGGCTGAAGGTGCTGCCATCCTTGCATTTCCCTTCGGGGCCGCCGTTGCCTTCGGAGACGGCGAAGGCGCAGCCAGGCAGACCCGGAACCGGCTCGCCCAGGACCTGCTGCAGGTCCGGCAACTGCGCGCTAGTGGCCAGGGTCGGCCAGGCTTGGGTAGATACAGGGATGTTCGTGGAGGTGGCCGTGGACGAGGCGGACGATGAGCTACCACCGCAGCCCGCAAGCGCCCCAGCGATCGTCAAGAAGACCAGCCCGACACCGATAATCACCAACCTCTGTACTTCTTTCACCCTGACTTCCCCCGAGTGCTTTTGCCTGAATCGGCGCGAGCCTATCTGATTCTGAATTCAGCCCGCCCGTGCCAGTGGAGTCTGCCGATTGATCGCGAGAGCCGCTGGCCTGCTTGACAATTCCAGTTCGCGCGTGGGAGGGTGCCCGCCGGTTGTCGGCTGGAGCCTCGGGAGGCGCGGCCAATGCATAGGCGAAGTCGACTTCGCGCGTAAAGCGGCAATGGTGGAGGACAAATGAATGACATGAGAATGTTTTCGCTGTTCGATGATTCGAACTTCGATGCCTACGACAAGCAGCGATACCCAGAGGTCCTTACGGCTGGGTTTTCCCGCAACGGACTCGACCTAGAAGACGTGCTGGCCGTCACCCACGATATTCAGGGGCTATGGGCGATCTGCAAGCAGGGCATCTTCCGGTCTGATTTGGTTGGCTGGGTAAGGAAGCGGATAGAGACCTACGATCTCATTCCGTATGCAGACATCGTGGAGGCACGCGTGGAGCAGATATTCAGGCCGGAAGGCGCAAAGATTGTTCTCTACGACAACAGCGAGAAGAAGTTTGCTCAGATCGAGTTCACGCCGAGTGGAGGGCGCTTCAGCACCACGTCCGAGGACGAACTGGCACAGTGCCAGCGCATTCTCCAGATCATGGAGGGTGCTTCGCGGACGGCTGGCGCTCTTAGTTGGAGGCAGGATTCAGGTGGGCGAATCACGGTTCCGCAGAGCATCGTGGCCGCTATGACCGAGTACGGACAGCAGCGATTGCGCGATACCGATGCTCCGGGGCCATTTCATGAGGAACTCGAATCACTTGCAGAGGATGACCAGAAGGCTTGGGTAGAGGCACTCAGCCAAGTCATCGTCCCTGTTGGCGGCGTGGCCGCCTACGGCGCGTCCACCCTGGTGCAGCTGTGCCTGAACAACCCCGTCGAGCTTGATGCCTACTGCCGCCTCCTTGATGCAGCTCTCGACTATCTGCGTGTGGAAGGAGTGCCGGAGATCGAACTGACTGGCTATGAGCGCAGTTACTGGCACCGCAAGCATCCCGATGAGGTCTGGCTAGAGCCCGTCACCGTTCGACCGGCCGAGTCGTCGTTGACTCCTCTCGCGGTCGGACAGGAGCGAAAGCTCTCCGTTGCGGATGCTTCCTCGGATTCAAAGGCGATCTACGTCTCGCATCCGGCGGAGGGTAGGTACGTCTGGATTCTCGACATGCCCAGCGAGGACGGATCGGGGCGGATCAGAGAAGAGCGTGGGCACGCCGGTAGCCTCAGTGAGATCTGCGCCGAGCTCGGCGAGAACCTGCCTCCTAGTCACTGGGTCGATCCTGAGTTTGCCCAGTTCCTGCCTTTCCCGTACTCCCGTCCGCAATAGGGCCGGAGCAGGTTTCTGTCCTTGTCCCTATCCAGGGTCGAGGTCCGGGTCACAGCCCAATTGGGTCGGGATCTCTCTCCCTTTCGCGTTGCGGGCGCGTCGGCCAGCTCGCGACTCACGCTCTCGCTTTGGACGAAGAGCGAGACGGGCTGTGGGGCTGCGTGTCCGACTGCGCAGCAAACTGCTGCCAAGCGAAACCGAGACCGAGCCTCAGGTCGCCGTGAACCAGATCCCCGTGCGTGCCACCTTGGGCGCCTCCTGGCCGATCGCACGCGTGAGCAGCCACAGGTCCCCCAGGGCCGGGTGGAGCATCGGCTTCCCGCTGGTCATCAGGCCGACCGACAGCGCGCGCTCGGGGTCGGCCCAGCCGAGCACGTTGGTGAAGCCGAGATGGCCGAATGCCTCCTCGGTGTCGGGACCGAACAGGCTGACCGCCCTAGCGCCCAACATGAACCCACTGGCGTGGCGCAGGGGAGCCACCAAGGAGAAGTCGATCTCGCGAAACGCCCGCTCGGATATGGCGCGGCGGATCGTGCGCGGCTCGAGGATGCGCACGCCGTCGAGCTCGCCACCGGCGCGCAACAACTCGAAGAAGCGCGAGAGCTCGTTGGCGGTCGTGACGACATTGCCGGACGGAACGACGCCGGTGAGGAAACGCGGGTCGTTGGAGCGGACGGTGATCTCATCCGGCGGGAGGCCCAGCGCACGCTCGAGCACGGTGGACAGCGGCGGCAGCGCCAGCGGGCCGGTGGGGTAGCTCAGGCCGACACGCTCGACGTCCTTCGGGCTGACGCCGTAGTTGCCCCAGCGAAAGCCGAGCGGGTCGAGGATCTCCTGCCCCAGCACGGCGCGAATGTCCCTGCCGGTCACCCGCTGCACGATCTCAGCGATGATGAAGCCGCCCGACACCGCGTGGTAGGAGAGCAGCTTCCCAGGGCGCGAGCGGGGCTTGGCCGCGCACAGCGTCTCCAGCTGGAACTCCCGGTCGCCGAAGCGGTCCAGATCGAACGCGTCGGCCGGCAGGTTCGGCACCCCCGCGCGGTGGGAGAGCAGCTGCCCGATGGTGATGGCCTCCTTGCCGTGGGCAGCGTACTCGGGGATGTACTCGCACACCCGGTCGTCTATATGCAGCAGCCCGCGCTCGTCGAGCAGGTGGGCCACGACGGCGGTCATCGCCTTGGATGCGGAGAAGATGACGAACGGCGTCTCGGGCGTGGCCAGCGTGCGCGCCACGTCCTCTCGGTCAGACGGCCCGTTGCCGCAGGCATGACCGATCGCGCGGTCGAGCACGACCTGACCGTGGCGGCGCACGCAGAGAGCGATCGCCGGATAGAAGCCACTGCGGTATAGGCGCTCCACTCCGGCCCAGATCCGCTCGATGCCGGTGGCCGTCATGCCCAGCGCCTCGACATCGGCCACCTCGTCAGCGCGCGTGCTTTCCGCCCCGAGGTCGCGGGGCACCCGAATGCGCCGCAACGGGTCGGGCACCAGAGGAAGGCGCGGGATCGGCGGGATCGGGATTGCCTCTAGCGAGATCACAGACGCCACTCTATGGGCGTGGGTCCTTCCGACCTTATGGAGGCGCGGACAGCGCCGCGATTGCCGCCGACGGCCGCTTCGTTCCCGCCCTTCACGGCTCCTTGCAACCTCTTAGCTGCGACTAAAAGTACGAAATCCGCCTCCGCAGCCACCTCGCTCCCCAGAGCCGTTTGAGCCCCCTCCGCGCAGCTGACCACGCACACACACGATGTGTGCGTCCGTGGTCAGCTGCGCTACGGGGGCAGCGTCCGAAAGGGGAGCGAGGTGGCTGCGGAGGCGGGGGCGGTGGCGAGCGTCTCAGGAGCAGGGATACCGAGACCGGGAGGACGGAGAGGGACCCGGGGAGAGGGACCGGGAGGACATCGGGCCGGCGTTTTGGGGGTCTTTCGAGGAAGGCGGCGGTGGGGGGGGGCGGGAACGGTGAGCGGACCGGCGCCGATGTAGGGCGGCGGTCCGGGAGGAGCCGGGTCCGATCGGCAACGGGCGCGAGAAGGGCCGGCTCCTTCGGTCCGGGGTGGGCGCCTGGGTACCGATGAATGACGCGCTCCCGGTGCCGGCGCGGCTCTCGCCCGCGCCGGCCTCGGAGGGCGCCCATCAGCCATCGTCCTCCGCCGCCCGACAAGGCAGGCGCAGTGGCCGGTTTCGACCGGTCTCGGGGTTAGATATGATGTCTTCATATGAGCCGCCTTCTCTCCGTCTCCCTTCCCGACGACCTCGCCGAGGAGACCGACGCCCTGGCTCAGAGCCTGGGCAAGACGCGCAGCGAGGTCGTCCGCGACGCCCTGCGCCGCCAAGTACAGATCGAGCGCTTCGTCGCCCTGCAGCGTTACGGGCGCGGGCGCGCCGAGGCCCTCGGGGTCGGGCCCGATGACTCAGAGGCGCTGATCGACGAGATGCGATCCGGGCGCAGCTGATCCTGCGCGTCCTCTGCGACACCAACGTCCTCGTCTCCGCCTTCATCGCGGCCGGCCCGCCGAGCCGGGTGATCGAGGAGGCGATTGACGGCCACCTGGAGCTCGTCCTGGCGCAACCGGTGATGGTGGAGCTCGAGCGGATCCTCACCGGGAAGCTCGGCTTCGAGCCGAAGCGCTGGCGAGAGGTCGAGGAGCTCCTCCTCGACCTGGCGGTCGAACTGGCTCCGGCGGTCTCGCCCGAGGCCGTGACCGGCGACCCCGACGACGACCTGATCCTCGCCTGCGCGATCGAGGCGGGTGTCGATGCCCTCGTCTCGGGCGATCGCCGCCACCTGCTCCCCGTCGGCGAGCACCGCGGGGTTCGAGTGATTACCCCTCAGGCGCTACTCGCGGAGCTGCGTCAGGCGTAGCGTGATCCCAGCGGTGCCCTCGCGTCGGGAGCGTCCAACCTCTCGAAGACGGCTACGACAATCTCAGTGGCCCGGACCCGCCTCGCGCCCGTGCGAGCCGCCGCCGCAGTAGTCGAAGCCCGGCCCGTCTGCAGCTCATCGTCGCCGGCCCGCCGTGGCAGCCGTGGTCGCCGGTGTTCGCACGGCAGATGTCGTTCCCGGTCCGCCCGAGGTCAGACTCAGCGATGCCCGCGTATGCGCACCGTCTTTACATCGCAGCTCTGCCCGGTTTCTCCCACCTCGAGCGGGCCCTGGATGCAAACCTCGATCTGCGCATGCGAACCCCGCTTGAACCGCGGGTACGTCGCGCAACCCGTTCGGGGAAAGCAGTCGAGGCCGTATCGGCGCGGGAAACGGAACCGAACTCTTGCCACGCCCGCCGGATCGCTTTTCCAGGAGCCCTTGACCCCGACGCCACAGCAGTTCCCGCCGACGAAGGCGCTGGGTTGGACGGTGACGCTCAGCCTGCGGCCGGCGCTGAGGCCACGCGCCCAAAACGCGACCTTCGTCCCAGGGCGAACGGACCTCGGTCCTTGCAGCGACCCGAAGGGGACGTTGGCCTGGGACGGTGCGGCGATCACGAACACGAAGATCACGAAGACCGCGAGTGAACCGGCGTGTGCGCTAGGTCTCAATCCGTCTCAGCTCCCTTGGCTTGGAAGACAGTGTGCCACGTAGGGTTGCTCACCCCGGCGTGCCTGCTGCCCGAGGCCACCCTCGCGGGACTGTCGACGATCAGTATCCAGTTGACTCAGGACTTCTTGTATGAAAGGTTGCATTATGCACCGGACGACGGGAGGATTCATGCGACTTCAGGATCTGTCGAACCTAGACAAAGCTTGGCTTTTCAGCCTCACCTTGCCGTGGGGAAAGCTCTACGGCAAGGTAAAAATCGATATGGGCACCGGAGACATCTTCTGGTCGGATGAGTCGGCACGTGAATGGTTCGAGGCTGAACGTGCCAGACGAGACGGGGCTGAGCGACCAATTCCCGCCCCACCTCAGCCATCCGGGCCCGAGCTCGAACTCCGGCGGAAACTAGCTGAAGTCGAAGCGAGCAACATTCTCACCCCCGCGGAGAAGGCCGAGATTCGAGCCCGCATCATCCACGAATATTACGGAGGCGTTTAGGTCCCAGCTGGCGGGGACAGCTCAGTCATGCCACCCGCAGGGAAGGGTTCGCATCGCGGTCGGACATTCGCCATGGCGGGCGCGCTGGTGCTCGCCCTTCTCGGTCCCTCTCCCGCTTCGGCCGAGCCGAACGACACGATGGCGACGGCCCAGGGGCCGATGACGGGTTCCTTCATCGGCGCGATCGACACCGAGAACGATGTCGACTGGTACTTCGTGTACGCGCGTGATTCGACCCAGCTCGACGTTGCTCTCGCCGGGCTCGGCCCGGAAGAAAGCTGCCAGAACTGGAACGTCATGCTTAGGGATTCCGACGGACACGAACTCTCCTCGACGCGCGCCAACTTCAACGAGGTCGACCACATCCGCTACACGCTGTCCAAGGCCGGCAAGTATTACCTCGAAGTCTCGGGGTTCTTCTGCGAAGCTCCGGGGAGCTATCGCATCGACCTCGCTGCATCTCCGCCGCTGTTAACCAGCCCACCTCCTGTGCCAATGGCGCCTTCGCCTGAATCCCCGCAGGCTTGTCGCCAGGCCGAGCGGCGAGTTAGGAACCTGCGCCAACGCCTTCAGCACGCTACGAGCCGCCAGCAGCGCCACCGGCTGACGAGTGCGCTACGTCATGCCCGCAGTGCCGCAGCACGCCTCTGCTGATTCGATTCACCACGTTCGGCGCCTCTCCGGACGCTGCAGCTGCTCGAGTGCCGCCTCCTGATCCCCTCGCCCGTCAATCACTGCCTTCCACACCCCACTTAGGCAGGCTGAAGCCTCCCAGTCGAGCGGTTCCCGAGCGACCACCCGATCCCCGCGGTCGGCTCGTCGACGGTGAGCTCGAGAAGCGCCGACGCTAAACATCGCCCTCTCCCCGCCGCTCCAGCTCTTCGCGCTCTTCGCGGATCAGCTCGGCGACGTCGACGGCCTCGGCCTGGGAGGCGCGCAGGGCCGCGGCGCGGCGCATCGTCTCCCTGTGGCGCTCGACCCGCGAGGCGAGGAGGAACGCTCCCGATCCGCGGCCGTCGGGCACCCAGGCGATGCCGGCAAGCAGCCTGGCGAGGGGCATCTCGAGCGCGCCGGCCAACCTCAGCGCGGTCTCGACGCGCGGGACCCGCTCGCCGCGCTCGAGCGCGCCTATGGCGCTGCGGTGGACGCCCGCCCGACTCGCCAGCTCCCGCTGGCTGAGGCGGGCGCACCGGCGGGCGAGCCGCAGGTTGTGGCCGAGGTGCGCGGAGAGCGATGCCGCGCCGCTAGGCATCGGGGGCGCCTTCAGACCGCGCGCTGCCAAGGGAATCAACCGGCGCCCTGTTTGGGCCGACCGGAAGGCTGAAGCCTCCCAGCCGCACGCTCCCCGGCGACCACTCGATCCCCTCGACCAGCTGCGCGAGCTCTACTTCGAGCGCGCCGGCGAGCTTGATCGCGGTGTCGATCCGCGGCAGGCGCGTCCCCCGCTCCAAGAGGCTGACCTCGGTGCGGTGCAGCGACGCGCGCACGCCGAGCTCTTCCTGGGAGAGGGCAGCCCGCCTGCGCTCGCGGGCGAGGTTCTCGCCGAAGCGCTCGGCGATCGACGCCGCCGGGCTAGGCATCGGCCTTCCCTCCCTCCTCGGGCTCGCCAGAGAGGGCAAAGCCGCCGGGGCGGAGCCTGCCCGGCCGCCAGGAGATGCCCTCGGTGAGCCGCTCCAGGCCGACCTCGACGGCGCCGGCGAGCTTCAGCGCGGTGTCGATCCGCGGGGTGCGCTCGCCGCGCTCGAGCAGGCCGACCTCGGTGCGGTGAAGCGAGGCGCGGATGCCGACCTCTTCGTGGGAGAGGCCGGCCTCCCGACGGACGGCGCGCAGGTTCTCGCCGAAGCGCTTGGCGACGTCCATCAGCTCATCTCCAGGGCGTCGAAGCGAAGCGTGGCGAGGGTGGGCGAGACGTGACCGCCGCGGGTCTCCAGCAGCCCGGCGAGGGCGAGGTCGCGCAGCGCCCGGGCGAAGGCGTCAGCCTGCTTGGCGTCGGCGCCCTCGCCGGCGATCGCCTTGCCGAGGGCGACGACCGTGAGCCGCTTCGGATGGCGGTCGAGGACGAGAGAGAGGAGCGCGCGCTGGAGCTTGCGGTCCTCGGCGGTGAGGGTGGACGGATCGCGATCCTCGCGATCCGTAGGGTTGGGACAGGGCATGGGAGCTCATACCTCCTGTGTCTCAGGCGGCCCGTCGTGTGCAACCACGTCGGGTCGCCGCTTTCTGAGGCCGGCACGTCGATACCGTTCCCGCTGCGGCCGGCCTTGCGTCAGCTATGCCGGTCGCCACGGGGCCGGCGTCACCAGCGCGCGGCCCCACTTATGTCTGCGCAAAAGGCTAGCAGACATCAAGCACATGTATTTAGCAGGTGTGAGGAGGCTCTACTTCTGAAAACGTGTCGGCCAGATGCGGCATTCAGAGCGACCCCAGCCTGCTCTGGGAGAAGCGATCCGGCGGCTGCGCGAGAAGCGTGGTTCCACCCAGGAGGAGCTTGCCGTCAGTGCCGGGGTCGCCGGCCCCACGATCTCGCTTATCGAGCGCGGCCATGCCAACCCGACTTGGGCGACCTTGCGGGACATTGCCGCGGCCCTTGGCGTGTCGATGGTCGAGCTGGCGAAGGCGGCGGAGAAGCTGGAAGGCTAAACGCGCCGACCTAACGCGCCGAGAGGAGTTGGTAGACGCGAATCGCGGCCTGTGTTGGCTCGACGAGTTCGTCTTCGTTTCGGTAGCGCACCAGGGTCGCTCGCCGCAGGTCGCGGATCGCAGCCCTCGCAGTCTCCACCTCAGTCACGTCGTCGGGGTCGGCGACGATCCGCCCGGCGAGTTCGCCGATCGTCAGACGTAGCGGGTGCTGCTCGACCACCTCAACGAGGATCACCTGCGCGACGATCTCGGGGTTGTATCGGGTCGGAGTGCCCGCCTCCTCTCGATCGTCACGATCACAGAGGCGCTGGGCAGTCCGCGATTGCTCCGAGGTTGGGAGGTAATTCGGCCGGGTCGCCCTGCCGATAGAAGACTGTGCGACTCCCCCGGCCGGTGCGCGGCCAGGGGAGTCGGGTTCGCTGGATCAGCCAGCCTTTGAGATTGCGACCAGCGGCGTTGCCGGCGCGGTGGATACGACCTTCATGTCCTCACCTCCCTTCCTCTTTTGCTAAAGAAATTCAGACTAAAGGGGTTGAGAAAGGAAAGTTTGGGAACTCTGTTGGTCTGTCTTGGAAAAGCCTCTAGACTCCGGGGCATTCGGCAGGGCCAAAGCAGTCGAGAGGAATTGCGTGGCGGCGGAAATCTGGACGGGACTGAGATCGCGAGCGGAGCGCCTGCGCCGCCTGTCGGTCGTGTTCGCGACCGAGCTTCGCCTGAGGATCGCCATCGAACTCTACGGTCGCGAAATGAGCGCGGAACAGTTCCGCAAAGAGTTGGCCCCGGAGGAGTCAATTGGGCGAGTCGATTACAGCTTTCGTGAGCTGGATCGGCACGGCTGGCTGAGGCGCATCCGCAGTGAAGGTCCCGGCGGCAGACACCGCGGCACGGAAGAGCACTTCTACAGATCCACCGCGCTTCCGTTCATCGATATGGAGACCTGGGCGACGCTCCCCTACTCCATCCGGTCCGCGTTTAGCTGGAACATCTTGACTTCGACTGCGGGACGCCTGCGTGCGGCGATGGAAACCGAGCCCTTCCCCGGTCGCCCTGATCGTCACCTCACCGTCACGACCCTGCTCCTCGATGAGGAGGGCCGGCAGCGCGTAACGGAAAAGGTCGCCGAGAAGTTCGCCAACCAGTATGAGGCGCAGGAGGACGCCAGGCGTCGCCTCGCGCGCTCCAAGGAGCAGCCGATCAGGGCCAACACCGTCCTGATCTCGTTTCAGACGGCGAGAGGCACGGGAGTCGGGGTCGGCCCCAGCCTGATCGAACGGGACGAGCCGCTGGTCCCGTTCCCGACCCGCGTCTCCAAAGTCTTCGAGGACGAGGTGTGCATCCAGATCATTGAAGAGGCGAACTTGCGCGAGGTGAGCGCCCCGTCTTTCTACGCCAAGTACGGCATCGACACCGTCGATGGAATCCGCCGCCGGATCAAGATGCTCGCGGAAATCGGCTGGCTCGCTGAGGTCGATAAGAGGACCGTGGGCAAACGGCGCGGACCCCGTGAGCGCTTCTACAGAGCGAGCGGCCCGGCAATCCTCAAGGAAACCGGGCCGTGGGCGAACGTACCGGACTCGCTCAAGGCCACCACCGGCTGGAGCACCTTTGAGCGGCTGACGAAGATGATCAAAGACGCGATGGTGGCGGGCACCTTTGACGGCCGGATCGACCGCTGTCTCGCTTGGTCGATTCTCAGCTTGGATCAACGGAGTTGGGAGAGGATCATCGCGGAAGACCGCGCGTTGCACGCCTTCGTCCTCGAAGAGGAGGCGCAAGCAAAGGCCCGCATGGAAGCCTCGGGGGAGAAAGCATTGGAAATGGCCGTCACTCTCGGAGCATTCGAGTCGCCGATGGATGCAATCAAGCGACCGTAGACCATGTTTACCTCGACCGGCGGGCGTGCAATCGACGCCGTTGGATCGTAGGGTTAGTGAGGGCTGGGGCTGCCGTGTTCGTACTTGGGCCGTTCGCCTCCGAGCGGGCAAGGCCGGACTGGTGTCCTCGCCTCCCTAATAAACAGGGGGCCGGACGGGTCTGCTCTGTCCGTTCGGCCCTTTGCTTCTCCCCGGACCCCCATCTGAGCGCCGACGCTAAAAGGCCATGGAGCGAAAGATTCACCTCAGTCGTGCCGCGTTGGAGCGGGCTAAGCAGATCATCCGGATCAAGGGCACTCTCTCGGCATCGGACGTTCACGCGATCTTGACCGCGGACGGTATTGATTGCCCCCCGGTAGATGTCCTGGAAAGGAACATGGAGGCGTGGCGGCAGACGGGTATTTACGAGCGGCTCCGTGAGGAAACGCGGCCGGACGAAAACTGAGGGCAGTGGTTGGCCTGTTCCGCTACCGCAACGACGAGGAGGTAGTGGAACCGACGCAGGCCGGCATCCGCGCTTTCGACCCCTTGACGCGCTGACCTGGCCGCAGGGCGGCGACCCGCTCAGGTGACGTCGATTAGGACCTCGCGGCTACCGTGAACTGCCAGTGATCGGGATGGGGATGCGACGAGTGCGAGCGCCGGTCGAGGAGGGCGCCGAGATAGTCGTCGTCTGCGAAGACGACGACGGGCTCTACGCCGCCCGGCTGCGCTACTCGCCTGACGCCGCCAGCCTCCTCTTCCTCGCCGGCTTGAACTTCCACCGGGCTTGCTATGAGACGGCCCGCGTGAAGGAGCCGCCGCTGCCGCCGCTGGAGAGCTCCGACTAACCGCCTCGGCTATCGACCTCGCCCCTCCCTGGCTTTGGGCCGCGCAGCGTGGCACCGGCCGGCGCGCCCTGCAAGCCCCTGCGGGGCTCCAGCTTTGCTGGCCCTTCGCCTGCGGCTGCGGGTTCCGGGCACGCCGGCCGGCGCTTCTACGCGGCCTCCGTCAAAGCCAGCGAGGAACGGAGGTCGAGATGCACGCGAGCAGTCCCGAACAGTCCAGGAGCGCCAAGGTCCGCGCGCTTGCCGCCACCCTCCACTCCGAGCGATACCGCTACCTGCTGCGGATCGCTCGCCGCCACGGCGGGCCGGGCGGCGACGCCGACGAAGCCGTCCAGGAGGCCTTCGCGTCGTTTCTCGACGCCTTCGACCCCGACGGGGAGGCGCACCCGCTGGCATGGCTGACGCTCACCCTCCAGCGCCTATGCTGGGCGGCCCGCGACCGCCGTCACCTCGCGCATCGGATCGGCGCTACCCCCTCCGGCCTCGCGGCCCCCGACCAGCCGTGGTGGCGCGAGTCCTCGCTCGCGGTCGACGCCGGAGACGTCGCCGAGCGGCTCGACTGTGTTCGCGAGACGGCCGCCGGGATGGCCCAGCTGAAGCCGGCCCAGCGCCGAGCGCTCTCGCTCCTCGCGGTCGGCTACTCATATGCGGAGATCGGCGAGATCACCGGGTTCAGCCGTACGAAAATCAACCGCTTACTGGCCGAGGGGCGAGTGGCTCTGGGGGCTGCCACCCCAGCATTCCTGGCTACCCCGGCAACCTTCAGCTTCAAGGTCAAGAAGACCCGCTAGGGCGAGCCCACCGTGCGGAAGGGTGACGACGGCAGTCACCGGCCGGCACGGCTTTCGCTTACGCGAGACCCAGCATCGCGTCGGGAACGCATGAGGATGGAACTGATCCGTTGGCCCCGGCGCGCGAGCTCAGCGAGGGGGCAGACCCGCGTCGGCCAGACGGACGGCGATCAGTCTCTTGACGAGTGCTTTCGGTAGGGCTCGGTCGACGGGAAAATGCAGGGAGCTCTTGGTTCTCGTGTAGCCCTCGAGCTCACCGGCGACTTGACCGAGAACCGAGCCGCTGAAGGGGAGGTAGCTGAGATGATTCTTGAACGCCGCAAACCCGGCGATGACCTCGCCGTGCAACCTGAACGCGGGGACGCGGTATGAGATCCCCTCCTCTGCCTCTGGGACGATCTCGAGGATGGTGCGGCGCAGCTCCCGAAGCGTTGTGCGCTTCGGCTCCTCGAGGTCCCGCAGATAGCTGTCGACCTGCCCGCTGGACAACTTGCCGGTGACCGTCACGAAGCCCTCGCGGTCATCGTTGTCCTAGTGCCGATTCCCTTTTTGATGCGGTTTCTTTTTGGGCACGCATCTGGCCTTGCCGTTGCGCACCACCCGCTTCTTCGTTTTCGGACAGCGCAGGACTTCCTTGACCGGGGCTGACGGCGACGAGACGATCGCGGGCAGCGGCGGTGAGATCGGGGTTGAGGCACCCCCTCCGCCGCCCCCACCGGGGCTGCTCGGTTCTTCGACGCTCTTCACCACCTGGGTCAGCGTGCCCGAACTCGAGGCGGAGAAGAGGCTGTTGCCGCCATAGCTCGCTTTGATCGTGTGCGAGCCGGCGGCCGAGTAGGTGACGGTGCAAAACGCCTGGCCGCCGGAACCGATCGAGGCCGCTTCACAGCCGGAGATCGGGCTGCCGGCGTCGGTGAAGGCGACGGTGCCCCCGCTCGGCTGCGGCGAGACGGTGGCGGTGTATTTGACCGCCTGCCCGGGGACCGACGGGTTGGCCGACGAGGCAAGCGCGGTGCTGGTCGGGGTCACGCTCGGAGCGGAGCCGGTCTCGACCGCGCCGGCGTCGCAGGAGCTGCCGTTGCCGGGACGGGTGAACCCGCGCTGGTCTTCGTGCACTGTGCAGGCGGCCAGGGGGACCAGCCCGATCGCGCCGCTGCCGGCTTCCGGCAGCATGGTCTTCGTCAGGCCGCCGTTGTCCTGGAGCGCGCCGAGCAGCGGGTTGGCGACGGTGCCGGGGCAGGAGCTGTCCGGGTAGCTGAGGTTGTTGCCGAGGTCCTTGAGGTCGACGTACTGTTCTTTCGGGTAGTACTGGACGCAGTTCGCGTCCCCGGCCGGCACCGACCCGTTGTTGGCGACCAGCGCGTTCCGGAAGTAGACGCCGGCGCCCGTGCCCGGGTCATAGCGCGGGCCGACCGCGACCCCGGCGCCCTTGCCGCGCTGCCCCGGCGTGCCCGGGAAGCTCGCGTCTTCGCCCGCCGGGCCCGCCGCGCCGAGGCCGTTGCCGGCGATCGTCACCTGGTCCAGTTCGAGGTAGTCGGGCGAGTGCGCGCCCTCGGCCCAGACCCCGCCGCCGTAGCCGCCGAAGCCGCCGAGGCCGGGACCGAGCGAGCCGGACTGGGGACCGTTGCCGCCCTTGCCGCCGTCGCCGGTGAGGTTTCCGGCGATCGTGACGTTGGTCAGCGTCGCCCCTTTGCCGAGGTTGGCGAGGCCGCCCCCCAGCCCGGCGCCGCCGCCCGCGCCGGCGTGCGCCCCGTCCTGGTACTGGTTGTTCAGCTTTTTGCCGCCGATCCCGGCTCCGCCGCCGCTGCCCCCGGCGCCGGTGTTGTTGCCGGCGATCGTCGAGCGGCTCATCTGCAGGCTGCCCACGTTGTAGATGCCGCCCCCGCCCAGGCGGGCCGTGTATTGGGGATTGCCGGTTTCGGCGTTATAGGTGAGCCCGGCATTGCCCCCGTCGCCGCCATAGCCACCGCGCCCCGCGGGCTGCATTTCACCTTCGCCGACACCGGGCCCCCCGGGGCCGCCGTCGCCACCACGACCGGTGAAGTTGCCTTCGACCGTCGTGTCGGCGATCGTGGCGCTTCCGACGTTGTAGATACCGCCGCCGCTTCCGGCCGGCCCGCCCGGGCCGCCGTCGGAGCCGTAGGGGAATTTCCCGATGCCGAGCTGTCCGGCCGCCCCGTTGCCGCCGTTGCCGCCACCGCCGGTCCCGTTGCCGCTGATCGTCGAGGCGGTCACCGTCAGCGAGGCGCCGGTCCCGTTGTAGATGCCGCCCCCGTTGCCGCCGCTGCCCCCGGACTTGCCGTAACGGGTCGTGGTCGCGGACGCCTGGTCGCCATCGACGCCGCGACCGCCGTGACCGGTGAAGTTTTCGAACACCGAGACCCGTTCCAGCGCCAGCACGCCGGAGTTGAGGATGCCACCGCCGTCGCCGCCGAAGCCGCCAGACTGGCCCGGGCTGAAACCGTCCGCGCCGGCCGGCGTCTGGCCGCCGGTGATCGTGAGCGCGCTGAGCTTCACCTGTGCCCCCGACGCGACTTCGAGCACCCGGCTGTGGCCGGCGGCGTCGATCGTCGTCATGGCGGGCGCGTTCGGGTTGGCCCCGACGACCGCGATGTTTGCCCCGGCTCCGACAGCGAGCTGCCCCGCGCTGAGCTCGTAGGTCCCTTCTGGCACCGAGACCGTGATCGGGACCGCGCCGGCCGGCCCACAGTCGGCACTGCTGGAGCCGGCACTGGCAGCGACGATCGCCTCCCGCAGCGAGCAGCTCCCGTTGCCCGGCGTCGCATCGTCAGCCGTGGTATTCACGGTCATCGCCGACGCGGCCGGGGCGAAAACCAGCGCCACTAGACACGCCAGCGCCCCAATCGTCAAACCCCGGAAACCGAACGTCCTCTCCACCCTGCAACATGATCACAGAGGAACGAGAAATCCGCAACGCCCTCGAGCGCTTATGCTGGGCGGCCCGCGACCGCCGCCATCTCGCGCACCGGCTCGGCGCCACCCCCTCGGGCCTGGCGGCCCCCGACCAGCCGTGGTGGCGCGAGTCGCACTTGCGGTCGACGCCGGGGACGTCGCGGAGCGGCTCGACCGAGCCCGCGAGACGGCCAAGGGCATGGCGAGGTTGAAGCCGGCCGAGCGCCGCGCCCTCAGCCTGATCGGCCTCGGCTACAGCTACAAGGAGATCGGCGAGATCACCGGCTGGACCTACAGGAAGGTGAACCGGTCACTGGCCGAGGGCCGGGCGACCCTTCGGGCCATGAGCTGACGCCGACGCTCTCAATTCGTAAGTGGGCAACGAAGACCTCACTACCGCAGTCACGGGAGGTAAAGCGCCCTCACCCGGTGCGGTACGTTACCGGCGTGTCCATGAGCCAAGGGCCAGCGCGAACCTGATGCCGGGCGAAGGCAGGAGGCGACACCCAGCTCGGGTTGCCCTACTCGTCTTCTTCGCACTCGGCGTTGTGTTCCTCGCGGCAACGCCGTCGCTCGTGCTTGCGCAACCGTCCTACATCCAGCCCGACGACGGAGCTTCGATTCTGGCGAAGCCGCGAGCGTTTCAATGGACCGGGTACGGCGCGTCCGGGAGCGCGTTCCGTGTCCGTTGGCGCAAGTGGGGACGTCTCCACACCTCCGCGCAAGGCCGAATCGACATTTGCTGGTCGATGGGCGTCGGCTGCAGCAGGAATCTGCCCGTGCGGATCACGGCTGGCGGTCGCCGCGATCTGTCCTTCAGTGGCGCCCATGAGTACATCTACTGTCACTTGGTCTTCCGTGGCAACCTCGATCCGCAGAATCCGGGAAGACCGCTCGCAATGACCTTGCCGATTCCAAACGCTTGCCGTCGGACGTAGGCAGAACTCCTCCCTGCATACTCGGCATACATGCCCTTTGCCACTGATCTGATGGGTGCCTCGGGATGACGCATATCGGGTCGCACCTGCAACAACCACCGGGAGATGAATGTCGCCCCCGCCACGCCCGCACCATGCAGCGGGGGGTGGCCGGTGGCCTCCGGCGCGTCCTCGGCTTCGAGGCTAGACTGACGAGTTCTCGTGCCGTGTGAATGCCCCACCAAACGGCGGTTAGAGCCTCGCGTCCTCCCCGTGGCGCTGTTGGTTCTCTTCGTACTCCCGGCCGCAATCCTGCCGGCCACCGCGTCGGCTCAGGTCGAGCTCACCCCCAGCGGCCGGATCGGCCCGCTGCGCATTGATCGCAGCGGCCGCGCAGCCGTGGTCGATTTTGCCGGACAGCCGGATGCGGAGGCCCACGGGAGCGAGGGCGGTGCCGGCGCGCCGGGCTGGGACGCACTCGGCTACAAGTGCACCGACCGCCCGCCGCGACACGGCTTCATGGCGCCCCTTGGGGGCGGCCCCCCGTACAGGTACTGCCGAACCGTCTATTACATCGCCGATCGAACCGAACGACTAGCCACTTTCGCGACGAACGAACGGCGGTTCCGGACCGGGCACGGGATTCGCGTAGGGATGAGGACGCGCCGGGCTGCACAGCGTGCCCATCGTCCGGCCACGGCGGGATGCGTCGAGGCGATCTATCTCGCGACCCGGAGAGCACAGCTCTCGATCGCCTTGCTCGGAGCCCGCGCCGTGGAGCTCCACCACCGGTTCCTAGCCGTTGGGGGCCGGGTCGGTGCGCTGGTTCTTTCGAGCCAGCACACGTATCTCAATGTCTTCGATTGTTTGTGAACAGCGCGCCTCGCCCGGGCTGGGCCGCGTCTGGCTGGCGCAGAGCCGCGATGCGACGGGTTAGCGCCTGGTTCTGTCCTGAATGAAGTTGCGTGGGTGCCGCTCAGCCCCAGGCGGCGAAAGACACTCGATCCCTAGCCAGTGCGGATCTCCCGCAATCCGGAAGCACGCCCAGCCTTTCGGAGAGCCCGGTCCGTTCCCTCGGTGGTGCGTGCCTGCATACGCGAACACGCGCCTTGCGGCGCGACATTTGACTGGCCCCTTCACGACGACCACATGGCCGTAGCGGTTACTGCCACACGAGCGCACCTTGGCCACGGCAACCGCGCTCGGAAGCAGCAACGCCAAGCTGACGCCGATGATCGCTGCTGGAATGTAGATGCTCCTCATGTCGCCGTTCGGACCCGTGAGCTACCAACTCAAGTACGTCGGAACTTACCTGAAGCTGGGCTCAGCCATCTTTCGGAGTCCGTAAGCAACTCGCGTTTGTAGACTCGCTGTCAGGACGCCGGCCACCCTTCTGGCCACTGGCGATCGAGAACCTAAAGAGAGGAAGAGGATGGCAATTCACGTGTTGGATGAGGCAGCTGATCTGCTCAAGCGACGCCTCGCCGAGCTGGACGAGGAGCGCAAGCGCCTCGAGCGTGCCCTGGTCGAGTTGGGAGGCAAAGTCACCGGACGCCCCCGCCGGGGTCCCGGCAGGCCACGCGGCTCGGGCGGCAAAGCCGCCACCCGTGCCCCTCGCCGCCGGCGCAAAGGCGGCCGCGCCGATCAGGCCGCAAAGCTGATCGGCAAAACCCCCGGCATCACCGCCTCCGACATCGCCAAGGTGATGAAGATCAAGCCGAACTATCTCTACCGCGTTCTCGGCGACCTCGAGAAAGAGGGCCGAGTCTCCAAGAAAGGCCGCCAGTATTTCCCTGGGAAGTAGGCCTCCGAAATCCGACATGGCTGGGACTTGTGCCCGCAGTAGCCGTCATGGATGTATCCCATTTCGGTACTTGACGATCAACTCGCCATGAAGTAGCTTGCCGCCGAGGAAAATAGAGCCAAAACATTTCGGCCGGGCTGTGCCGGAGGCGGGAAGGCAGTGGGTGCGGCACAAGTCGAGCGGTCTGATGATGAATGGGTGGCGCGGTTGGGGACGTACATCCGGCTCTTGCCGAACGGCGCGCCGAATCGCCATCTCGTTGGCAGTGTCGGTCTGCCTGTTGGTCCTAGGCTCAGCAGTCGCATCGGCGACGGGTGAACGGCACCCTCCCGTACAGGCAAAGGGTCATCGGGGCGGGAGGTCGTCCAGTTTGGCCGGCAAGGTCAAGCAGTGCGGCAAGAAGTTTTCGGGCAAGAGCCAGGGGCAGCGTAGGGCCAGGCAGCGCTGCATCGCAAGAGCCAAGGAAGGCTCCGATGGCGGGAGCCACAAAGGGGATGGCAGCCCAGCAGGCTCGCCAGGATCGTCTGCTCCTCCCCCAACGCCGATTCCATCGCCCACCCCGACCCCAAGCCCGGGTCCCAGTCCCCCGCCGAGCCCGACCGTCCCCGACACGGCGATCGACTCCGCCCCCTCCGGCCCGATCGCCCAGCGCGACGTCAGCGTCTCCTTCCACTCCAATCCATCCGGCGCTTCCTTCCAGTGCAGCCTCAACGGTGCCGCTTGGTCGGCTTGCGCCAGCCCCGCCCACTACAGCTCCCTCGCCGACGGCTCCTACGAATTCGCGGTGCGGGCGCTCGAAGGCGAAAGCATTGACCCGACGCCGGCAACGGCTTCGTTCAAGGTCGAGGCTACGCCGCCGCAGACCACGATCACCAGCGCCCCCAACGGGCGCGTTCCGACCGGAGCCGTCTCGGTCGACTTCTCCTCCGACGAGTCTGGCTCGACCTTCGAATGCGGCCTCGACGGAGCATCCTTTTCCTCCTGCGCCTCGCCCTACGAACTTCCCAGCCCCGCGCCCGGCCCGCACGATCTCAAGGTGCGGGCGGTCAACGGTGCTGGGGTCGTTGACCCCAGCCCGTCCAGCGCCAACTGGAGCTCGGTTGAGCCCGAGCACGACCTTTGCGGCTCGATCTCCCTCGACACGACGATTGGGCCGGATTACGCGGCGGTTTACGTGCTGACATGCAGCCTGACTATCGAAGAAGGCGCCACGCTCAATGCCGAACCGGGGGTGATTGTCAAGGGGGAAGATGGAGTGGCAATCTCAGTCCGAGGCGCCCTCGAAGCTGTCGGTACCGCCTCCGAACCGGTCGCCTTCACCTCCGTCAACGACAACTCCGTCGGCGGTAACACCGGCACGGGCTCCCCGCAGGCCGGGGAATGGGAAGGGATCGACAGCGAAGGCGGCAACGTCGATCTGGAGCACGCCGATATCCGCTACGGGATCGTCTCCACCTTCAACGGTGGCGGCGAACTTACGCTCGCTGATTCGACTCTTCTGCACACCGGCGTCTACGTCTCAGAGCCCGACGGGTCCCCTGGCCAGACTCGGATAGTTGACAACACCCTCCAGGGCGCCACCGAAAACTACGGTGGTGGCGAACTCCTCCGCGGCACCTTGATCAGCGTCCGCCTCGGGGTGAGCTCGCCCTCGCCGACAATCACCGGCAACCGGGTCGAAGGTGCGCTGACGTTCCCAATCGCCCTCGCCGGCCCAGACCTCCACGCATCCGATCTTTCCGGCAACACAGGTTCTGGCAACGGCGACAACTACCTTGCCCTCTCCGGAGGGTTGACGGGCAACTGGTCGATTGCGGGAGACGATCTTCAAATCGCCTCACTCAATCGCGAAGAGAACCGGAGCCAGCTCAGGGTGAAAAATGGGGCCACCCTTCATTTCGGAGCGGGAGCCGTCTTCAAGTCGTTCACGACCAACTGGTGCTTCTCCTGCACGAACGCCAACTTGCCTAGTGGTCTGAACGTCGAAGAAGGCGGCACCCTCGAAGCCCAGGGTACCGCCTCCGAACCGGTCGCCTTCACCTCCGTCAACGACAACTCCGTCGGCGGTAACACCGGCACGGGCTCCCCGCAGGCCGGGGAATGGGAAGGGATCGGCGTCATTGGAGAAGGCTCTTCGCTCGATCTTGACCACGCTCAAATCGAGTACGCGCAGACCGCTCTTGAGTTTGCTAGCGAAGTCGGCAGGTTGTCAAATGTCTCAATCGCACACTCGAGCCTTGCCATCGGTATCTCCGAAGGCTCTATCAGTTTTCGCGGCTCGCTCACCAATAACACCTCTGACGTTGAAGCTTGCTCTTGGCAGTCAGCGGATTGCTCTGTCGACGCCGCCTACACATACTGGGGCTCTTCGGAAGGAGCTTTCCCATCAGGTTCCCCGGCCCTAGCGTGCGGTGCGGTGACGACCAGCCCCTATCTGACCTCCGAATCAGGTGCCAGCACGGCAAACGGCTCTGTATTCGGCACGGCCAACTGCGATGGCTCGGAAACCCCTGAACAGCTACTAGCTTCCGCACAGCAGGCAGCCGACACTCACATCGCCGCTGAACAGATCCGCTGCGGCGAAGGCTTCGAAGAAGCCTGTCAGATCATCCAGCTCTACCAGGAATGCCTTGGTGCGGCGACCACCCTCGCCCAGTCTCAGTCGCCGTTTCCGTTCTCCGATCCAAAAGACGTAGCTTCAACTGGCGCCGACTGGCTGGCAAGTTCCGAGAACGCCGTCGTGAGCGACTTGGGCCAGGTTGCGAGCTTCGGCCTGGGGATTGTCGGGGCGGCCAAGACGATCACCGACATCGCCAATGCCTACGGCAGCTGCGGATGATGATAGCCCGCTCCAAAACCCGCTTCCTAGTCCTACTCATAACGGGCCTTGCGACCTTCTCGGTGGCTTCGGCGTTCGCAGCGAACCAAGTGAGCAAGAAGTCAGTTGGACTGCCAGCTCAGGTTAAGAGATGCGACAAGAAGTTCTCAGGCAAGAGCCAGAGGCAACGCAAAGCCAGGAAGCGCTGCATCGCAAGAGCCAAGGAAAGCTCCGAAGGCGGGAGCCATAAAGGCGACGGCAGCCCTACTGGTTCACCGGGATCTGTTCCTCCGCCAGCGCAGACTCCATCGCCCACCCCGACCCCAAGCCCGGGTCCCAGTCCCCCGCCAGCTCCGACGGTTCCCGACACGGCGATCGACTCCGCCCCTGCTGGTCCGATCGCCCAGCGCGACGTCAGCGTCTCCTTCCACTCCAATCCATCCGGCGCTTCCTTCCAGTGCAGCCTCAACGGCGCCGCCTGGTCCTCCTGTTCGAGTCCCGCCCACTACAGCTCCCTCGCCGACGGGCCCTATGAATTCGCCGTGCGAGCGGGCGGAGGCGAAGGCTTCGACCAGACCCCGGCGACCGCCTCCTTCAAAGTCGAGGTGACCCCGCCGCAGACTACGATCACGAGTGCCCCAAGCGGCCGCATCCCCACCGGCGCCGTCTCGATCGAATTCTCCTCCGACGAGTCCGGTTCGACCTTCGAATGCAGCCTCGATGGTGCCGCCTTCTCCTCCTGCGCCTCGCCCTACGAACTCTCCAGCCCCGTGCCCGGTCCTCACGACCTCAAGGTGCGCGCCGTAAACGGCGCAATGGTCGTCGACCCGAGTCCGCCCAGCGCCAAATGGAGTTCGGTCGAGCCCCGCCACGACCTCTGCGGCTCGATCTCCCACGACACGACGATCGGACCGGACTACGCCAGTGTCTACACCCTCGACAACTGCACCCTCAATGTCCCGTCGGGAGTGACGTTGACGGTCGCGCCGGGCACGGTGGTCAAGTCCAGCGGCGGCGCCACGTGCGCGACCTATGAGTGCTCGATCTCGGTCGAGGGTACCCTCGACGCGATCGGCACGGCCTCCGAACCGGTCACGTTCACCTCGATCAACGACGACTCCGTCGGCGGCGACACCAGCCGCGAAGAAGAAGAACCCAAAGCGGGGGACTGGCGGGGTATTGCGGCTGTGGACCCGGGCGCGACGCTCGACATTGAGCACGCGACCATCGCCTATGCGCTCTTGGCGGTACAAACGATCAACTCGGGTGCGGTCACGCTGAACGACGACCAGATCAACGAAGCAGACAGTGGCGTGTCCTCGCCCAACAGTGGGGCTGGGGCGCCGATCACGGTGGCGAACAACTCGATCGACGGTGGCATTGACCTCAACTGCCCGCTCTCCTTGACGGTCACCGGCAATACCATCACCGGTGAACCGACCGTCGACGGTCGGGGCATCGAAGACTTTTGCAACGCAGCCGGGAGCGCCGTCGAAAGCGTCGTCGATATCGCCAACAACCACGTGACGATCCCCACCGACGACGGCGGTTCGCCCGCGATCAGCGTGGCGGCCGCGAACCTCAACTTCGCTGCGCTTGCGAGCAACACGATCGTGGCTCCCTCGGCGTCCGATGCGATTGCCGTTGACGGCGAGGTCAACGCGTCTCAGGCGATGCCCGCCACTCCGTTCCCTTGGGAGATCACTGGCGGCGACGTCGCCGTGGATGTCCCGTCGGGAGTGACGTTGACGGTCGCGCCGGGCACGGTGGTCAAGTCCAGCGGCGGCGCCACGTGCGCGACCTATGAGTGCTCGATCTCGGTCGAGGGTACCCTCGACGCGATCGGCACGGCCTCCGAACCGGTCACGTTCACCTCGATCAACGACGACTCCGTCGGCGGCGACACCAGCCGCGAAGAAGAAGAACCCAAAGCGGGGGACTGGCGGGGTATTGCGGCTGTGGACCCGGGCGCGACGCTCGACATTGAGCACGCGACCATCGCCTATGCGCTCTTGGCGGTACAAACGATCAACTCGGGTGCGGTCACGCTGAACGACGACCAGATCAACGAAGCAGACAGTGGCGTGTCCTCGCCCAACAGTGGGGCTGGGGCGCCGATCACGGTGGCGAACAACTCGATCGACGGTGGCATTGACCTCAACTGCCCGCTCTCCTTGACGGTCACCGGCAATACCATCACCGGTGAACCGACCGTCGACGGTCGGGGCATCGAAGACTTTTGCAACGCAGCCGGGAGCGCCGTCGAAAGCGTCGTCGATATCGCCAACAACCACGTGACGATCCCCACCGACGACGGCGGTTCGCCCGCGATCAGCGTGGCGGCCGCGAACCTCAACTTCGCTGCGCTTGCGAGCAACACGATCGTGGCTCCCTCGGCGTCCGATGCGATTGCCGTTGACGGCGAGGTCAACGCGTCTCAGGCGATGCCCGCCACTCCGTTCCCTTGGGAGATCACTGGCGGCGACGTCGCCGTGGATGTCCCGTCGGGAGTGACGTTGACGGTCGCGCCGGGCACGGTGGTCAAGTCCAGCGGCGGCGCCACGTGCGCGACCTATGAGTGCTCGATCTCGGTCGAGGGTACCCTCGACGCGATCGGCACGGCCTCCGAACCGGTCACGTTCACCTCGATCAACGACGACTCCGTCGGCGGCGACACCAGCCGCGAAGAAGAAGAACCCAAAGCGGGGGACTGGCGGGGTATTGCGGCTGTGGACCCGGGCGCGACGCTCGACATTGAGCACGCGACCATCGCCTATGCGCTCTTGGCGGTACAAACGATCAACTCGGGTGCGGTCACGCTGAACGACGACCAGATCAACGAAGCAGACAGTGGCGTGTCCTCGCCCAACAGTGGGGCTGGGGCGCCGATCACGGTGGCGAACAACTCGATCGACGGTGGCATTGACCTCAACTGCCCGCTCTCCTTGACGGTCACCGGCAATACCATCACCGGTGAACCGACCGTCGACGGTCGGGGCATCGAAGACTTTTGCAACGCAGCCGGGAGCGCCGTCGAAAGCGTCGTCGATATCGCCAACAACCACGTGACGATCCCCACCGACGACGGCGGTTCGCCCGCGATCAGCGTGGCGGCCGCGAACCTCAACTTCGCTGCGCTTGCGAGCAACACGATCGTGGCTCCCTCGGCGTCCGATGCGATTGCCGTTGACGGCGAGGTCAACGCGTCTCAGGCGATGCCCGCCACTCCGTTCCCTTGGGAGATCACTGGCGGCGACGTCGCCGTGGATGTCCCGTCGGGAGTGACGTTGACGGTCGCGCCGGGCACGGTGGTCAAGTCCAGCGGCGGCGCCACGTGCGCGACCTATGAGTGCTCGATCTCGGTCGAGGGTACCCTCGACGCGATCGGCACGGCCTCCGAACCGGTCACGTTCACCTCGATCAACGACGACTCCGTCGGCGGGACGACGGGCAGCGGCGAACCCGAAGCAGGGGACTGGGCAGGAATCTACTTCGCTGATGTCGAGAACGTCGAACTCAACCGCCTCGACATCCGCTACGCCACGGCAGCGATCGATTTCGGACTTTTGGATACGGCAACCATCAGCGACAGCGATTTCGTCTACAACGATGCTGCCATTGCCGTAGGCGGAACCGCAGACGATGATCCCGCTCTGGGGGCCCTCGCCTGTGTGCCGCCATATCTTTCGTTTGTAACTGTCTCAAACGACTGGTTCGGAAAGTACGGTTATCCAGCACCAGATATCGACATATCGAGCGTGATCGGCGCAATTCTGCCCGATGAATACAGCTCTCTTTTTGGTGCAGCGTCCAGCTTCACCAAAGTGAGTACATCGTTTGGCGGGGACAATACGGTTCCGTTCTCGATTTACTCTTGCCCCGAGCTTCTCATCCCGCCTATTCCGGTTACTCCTGTGATCCTCACCGGAACTCCAATGGCTCCTCTGTATCCGGATCCGGAGGCCGAATGAGCCGATTCGTACGCCAACTCAAGTTGGGGACGTGTGCTCCCGACCCGGAGCTTGAGCACGCTCGAGGCCGGAGGGCTCCCGGTTTTCGCATCTTGGCTGTCTTGCTGACCTTGCTCCTTGGCAGCGCAACAGTCGTTACGGTGACCGCCGCCGCTCCGCCCACGAATGAGCCGCGGGCCAGGAACTCCGCATCCAGCCTGGCGGGCAAGGTCAAGCAGTGCGACAGGAAGTTCTCGGGCAAGAGCCGGAGGCAGCGCAGGGCCAGGCAGCGCTGCATCGCGAAGGCCAGGGAAGCAGCCAAAGGCGGGGGCCATAAGGATCACGGCAGCCCACCAGGTTCGCCAGGATCCACTCCGCCCTCAGCGCCGACTCTATCGCCCACCCCGACCCCAAGCCCGGGTCCCAGTCCCCCGCCGAGCCCGACCGTCCCCGACACGGCGATCGACTCCGCTCCCTCCGGTCCGATCGCCCAGCGCGACGTTGGCATCTCCTTCCACTCCGACCCTTCCGGTGCTTCCTTCCAATGCAGCCTCAACGGCGCCGCCTGGTCGGCTTGCTCGAGCCCCGCCCACTACAGCTCCCTTGCCGACGGCTCCTATGAATTCGCCGTGCGGGCCGTTGAAGGGGAGAGCGTGGATCCGACGCCGGCGACCGCCTCCTTCAAGGTCGAGACGACCCCGCCGCAGACCACGATTACCAGCGCCCCCGGTGGCCGCATCCCGACCGGAGCCGTCTCGGTTGACTTCTCCTCCAACGAGACCGACTCGACCTTCGAATGCAGCCTCGACGGAGCCTCCTACGCCTCTTGCGTCTCGCCCTATGAACTCCCGGACCTCGCGCCGGGCCCCCACAACCTTGAGGTGCGCGCGGTCAACGGCGCCGGAGTCGTCGATCCGAGCCCCTCCAGCGCCAACTGGAGCTCTGCCGAAGGTCGGCATGACCTCTGCGGTGCGATCTCTCACGACACGGCGATCGGGCCGGATTACGCGGGGGTCTACGTGATCACTTGCGAAGTAGAGGTCCCAGAAGGAAAGACCCTGGTGATCGAACCTGGAGCAATCGTCAAGGCGGAAGACGGGACGAGCCTCTCCGTCCACGGCACCCTCAACGCGATCGGCACCGCCGCCCAGCCGATCACCTTCACCTCGATCAACGACAACTCGATCGGCGGCACCACCGGCTCGGGCTCTCCACATGCCGGTGACTGGCGGGGGATCGCCACCCTCGGCGAACACGGCTCGATCGACCTCGAGCACGCCAGCCTCAGCTACGCGCAGACCGCGGTTCAGGCATACGCATATGGCGAAGGCTCCGCCGTGGTTAAGAACAACACGTTCAGCTCGCAAAGCAGCGGGGCGGCCTGGATCAATGGGGCTGCCTCACCGGCGCTGCAGGGCAACTCCTCAACCGACTCCGGCGAAGGCCAGCCGGCCTTTATGGTGAGCAGCTCCTCGCTCGACGCTGACCTGCTGGGCGCCAACAGCGCGACCGGCAACGGCATCCCGGTGGTCAAGCTGGGCGGCGTCCTAGGCAAGAGCTCGACGCTGCCGGCCGAGCCGGCGGCGTGGGCGCTCGGGTGGGTAAACGGCGGCCGCGAAGAACTGGAAGTGCCAGAAGGCAAGACCCTCACGGTCGCCCCCGGCGCGGTGTTCAAGAGCGAACAGGGAGGGCTCTGCGCCTACAACGTCGGCTGCGCCCTCTCCGTCCACGGCACCCTCAACGCGATCGGCACCGCCGCCCAGCCGATCACCTTCACCTCGATCAACGACAACTCGATCGGCGGCACCACCGGCTCGGGCTCTCCACATGCCGGTGACTGGCGGGGGATCGCCACCCTCGGCGAACACGGCTCGATCGACCTCGAGCACGCCAGCCTCAGCTACGCGCAGACCGCGGTTCAGGCATACGCATATGGCGAAGGCTCCGCCGTGGTTAAGAACAACACGTTCAGCTCGCAAAGCAGCGGGGCGGCCTGGATCAATGGGGCTGCCTCACCGGCGCTGCAGGGCAACTCCTCAACCGACTCCGGCGAAGGCCAGCCGGCCTTTATGGTGAGCAGCTCCTCGCTCGACGCTGACCTGCTGGGCGCCAACAGCGCGACCGGCAACGGCATCCCGGTGGTCAAGCTGGGCGGCGTCCTAGGCAAGAGCTCGACGCTGCCGGCCGAGCCGGCGGCGTGGGCGCTCGGGTGGGTAAACGGCGGCCGCGAAGAACTGGAAGTGCCAGAAGGCAAGACCCTCACGGTCGCCCCCGGCGCGGTGTTCAAGAGCGAACAGGGAGGGCTCTGCGCCTACAACGTCGGCTGCGCCCTCTCCGTCCACGGCACCCTCAACGCGATCGGCACCGCCGCCCAGCCGATCACCTTCACCTCGATCAACGACAACTCGATCGGCGGCACCACCGGCTCGGGCTCTCCACATGCCGGTGACTGGCGGGGGATCGCCACCCTCGGCGAACACGGCTCGATCGACCTCGAGCACGCCAGCCTCAGCTACGCGCAGACCGCGGTTCAGGCATACGCATATGGCGAAGGCTCCGCCGTGGTTAAGAACAACACGTTCAGCTCGCAAAGCAGCGGGGCGGCCTGGATCAATGGGGCTGCCTCACCGGCGCTGCAGGGCAACTCCTCAACCGACTCCGGCGAAGGCCAGCCGGCCTTTATGGTGAGCAGCTCCTCGCTCGACGCTGACCTGCTGGGCGCCAACAGCGCGACCGGCAACGGCATCCCGGTGGTCAAGCTGGGCGGCGTCCTAGGCAAGAGCTCGACGCTGCCGGCCGAGCCGGCGGCGTGGGCGCTCGGGTGGGTAAACGGCGGCCGCGAAGAACTGGAAGTGCCAGAAGGCAAGACCCTCACGGTCGCCCCCGGCGCGGTGTTCAAGAGCGAACAGGGAGGGCTCTGCGCCTACAACGTCGGCTGCGCCCTCTCCGTCCACGGCACCCTCAACGCGATCGGCACCGCCGCCCAGCCGATCACCTTCACCTCGATCAACGACAACTCGATCGGCGGCACCACCGGCTCGGGCTCTCCACATGCCGGTGACTGGCGGGGGATCGCCACCCTCGGCGAACACGGCTCGATCGACCTCGAGCACGCCAGCCTCAGCTACGCGCAGACCGCGGTTCAGGCATACGGCCAAGGCCACAACGCAGTGAGGGGAACGCTTAATCACAACCTCTCGGATATCCAAGCGTGCAGCTGGAATAGCGAATCCTGCACCGTTGACGCTGCCTACGTCGACTGGGGTATGGCAGGTGGCCCAACGAGCCCCGAACTTGTTTGCGGAGCGGTGACGATCTCTCCTTACCTCTACGAAGGCACCGCCCACGAAGACGGCTCGGGATCGGAGAACTGTGATGGCTCGCCTACGCCCTGGGACGAATTGCACAGCGGACAGGAGGCGTTCAATGCAGGTGTTGCAAACGCCGAGAGCCTTTGCGCTGAACTTGAAGAAGATGTCTGCGAAGTCATCAACTCCGCCTTCAACTGCCTTTCGGCCGCATTCGACCTCGGAGCGAGCCAACTTCCCTTTGCTTTGCCCAATCCGTTTTCGGGGGGCGTCTCGGGTTCGGATTGGAAAAGCGCCGCAACGACTGTCGGCTCAACCGGAGCGAAGTGGCTGAGCGACTCGGCTGATCCCGTGGTTGCCGACATCGGCAAGGTCGCATCGCGAGGATTTCAGATTCTCGGCGTTGCCGGCACCTTCATCAGCTTGGCTAACGCGTACAACCAATGCGCTCCATGAGCGCGGTCTCGTGACCGAGCTCATCCGGTTCGTCCTCATCCGGTTCGTCGCCACAGGGACCCGCGCCGCCACGCCGCTTCGCCCCGGAGCCTCCGGACAGTCCGAGTCGGCAACGCCCCTACGGGGCTGAAAATGACCGGCTACCGCGTTTGAACAGACCCCTTGTATCCGGATCCTCACCGTCCCGAAAAGCGAGCAGACTATACGCACCTCTACGGAGCTAGATAGTCACACATAGCCGCCGATAGTCACCGATTAACACACTCCCCTTGAGGTGTGGATCTGCCGGCGCTACGTTCGCCGTGGTGCAGACCACCCACAAGATCCCCGGCGGCTCCGCGTCGACCTACGCGCAAGTACCTGACCTCGACCGCCTCCCGCGGCGACTACTACACCCGCGACGGGCGAGGACGCCGACCAGCCGGTGCCGAGCCGCTGGCACGGCTCGCCCGACCTCCTGCGCTCGCTCGGCCTCGACGCCGAGGACGCCGGTCGAGCGCAGCGACCTGCGCGCGGTGATGCAGGGCTTCTCCCCGCTGAGCGGCGAGCCGCTGCGCCCCGCCGGCTCCGACGGCACCCGGGTCGCCGGCGTCGAGCTGATGTTCGCCCCGCCGAAGAGCGTCTCGGCGCTGTGGGCCACCTCCGGCCCCTACCGCCGCGCCCAGATCGAGGCCGCCCACCGCCGCGCCGTGGCGAGCGCCCTGGCGCGAACCGAGCGCGAGGTCGCCCTGGTGAGGCGCAAGAGCGGCGGCGTCGTCCGCTTCGAGCGCGCCAAGAGCCTCCTCGCCGCCGAGTTCGTCCACACCTCCAGCCGCCTGGCCCAGGACCAGGAGGCCGGCGGGATCCCCGACCCCCAGCTGCACTCCCACCTCATCGTCTTCGCCGCCGAGCGCACCGACGGCAAGCTCGCCGCAATCGAATCGCGCCAGCCTCTACCGCTCCGCCCGTGAGAGCGGCGCCTGGTACCGCGCCGAGCTGGCGGCCAACCTGCGCGAGCTCGGCCTGCCGATCGAGCGCCGCACCGGCCGCGGCGGGCGCTACTTCGAGGTTCGCGGGCGTCCCCGAGGGCTCTGGCGAGCCGCTGGTCGTCTCGCTCCGAGGACGTCGACCGCGCCGCCCGCGCTCTTCCGCCAGCGCTACGGGCGCGAGCCCCGAGCCGGAGAGCTGGGCTCGCTGACGACGGCCACCCGCGGCTCCAAGAGCGCCGCCGATCCGCATCGACGTCAACGACGCCTGGCGGGCGGTGGGGGAGGAGCACGGGCCTCGAGCGCCGAGCGCGCCGAGGCGCTGTTCGAGCGAGCGCTCGATCTGCAGAACGAGAAGCCCGTCGACCTGCGCGCCGAGCTGCTCGAAGAGGTCACCCGCGAGCGCGCGATGATCGAGGAGCGCGAGCTGCGCGCCAAGGCGTACGAGCTTGCCGCCGGCGCCTGCCGGCCCGAGGAGGCCGATCGGCTGATCGACGAGCCTGGCGCGCTCCGGCGAGCTGGTCCGGCTCGAGGGCGGCATGTGGACGACCCGGCGCCTGCGCGAGATGGAGCAGGCCACGATCGCAGATCGCCGAGCGCCGCGCCGCCGAGAGCGCTGCGTCCCGTCAGCGAGCGATCCCTCAAGCAAGCCCGCCGCGAGGTCGGCAAGGAGATCCACGGCTCGCTCAGCCGCCGAGCAGCGCGAGGCGCTGGAGACGATCACCGGCCCCGGCGGCGTCTCCGTGCTCGTCGGCCGCGCCGGCACCGGCAAGGGCGTCGTGATCTCCGCCGCGGCCAGGGCCTGGCAGCTGGAGGGCTACGAGGTGATCGGCACCGCCGTCGCCGGCGCCACCGCGCAGCGGCTGAAGGAGGACGCGAGCCTCGATCGCTCCTTCACCGCCGACGGCCTCTGCAACGGCGTCGAGAAGGGCCGCATCGAGCTCGGCCCGAAGACGCGTCGTGATCATGGACGAGGCGGGGATGGCCGACACCGAGCGCCTCTCGCGGCTCACGAAGCTCACCGCCGAGCGCCGCAGCCAAGCTCGTGCTCGCCGGCGACGCCGCGCAGCTCGGCCCGATCGGCGCCGGCGGCCTCTTCGAGCAGCTGCGAGGGCCGCGTCCCCACCGCCGAGCTGACCGAGGTCCACCGCGCCAACCACGAGTGGGAGCGCAGGGCTTGGGAGCAGGTCCGAAACGGCGAACCGGGGCCGGCACTTGCCTCCTACCAAGCCCACGACCGCCTCCACATCCACGACACCCGCGCCAGGCCGCGGAGGCGATGGTCGACGAACTGGGACGAGGCCAGGCGAAGACCTGCCCGGCGGCAGGGCGGTGATGATCACCGACGCCTCCAACGCCGAGCGCGACCAGATCAACGCGATGGCCCAGGAGCGCCGCGCCGCAAGCGGGCGAGCTCGGCTCGCGCCGGGTCGAGCTGCCCGGCAAGCCCTACGGCCTGCGCGCCGGCGACGAGGTGATCTTCTCCGCCCAGTTCCACCTCCCCGGCGAGCGCCGGGTCGAGAACGGGATCACCGGCACCGTCGTCGACGCCGACCGCCACAGCGACCGGGTGACGATCGAGACCCACGAGCGCGAGCCCCGCGAGGTCGCGGTCGACACCAGCGAGTTCTCCGACCTCTCGCTCGTCCTACGCCGTTCACGTCTACAAGGCCCAGGGCATCACCGCCGAGACCTCAGGCGTCCTGATCGGCGGCTGGCAGACCGACCGCGAGCACGCCTACGTCGCGCTCAGCCGCGCCCGCGAGCAGCACCCAGGTCTACGTCTCGCGCGAGGACCTTGGCGAGCAGGGGATGGACGTCGGCGCGATCGAGCGGCTCGGCGAGCGGATGCGCCACAGCGGCGCGCAGGAGGCGAGCGTCGCCAAGGAGGTCGACGAGAAGGCTGTCGAGCGCCAGGCACGGATCGAGCGCGAGATCGAGCCAAGATCGAGATCTCGACCGCGGCTTCGGGATCGAGTAGGATCAACGGTACGGCTCCCTGCGCTCTATGGAAACGCGAGCCTGCTCACTCGCGCCAAAATCCGGCGCGAATCCGCGGCCCTAGATCACTACCCCTGCATCGAGCCCAATTTCGAGCGCTGCCGTCAGCACTCTCATGGGAGCCGTCTGCAAGACATCGAAGGGCCGTTCGCTGCCGAAATGCTCGGGATCAAGACTCATTAGCCAGCGTAGTGCCCGCTCAGGCTCCATCCCGCCGTCGAGAAGAGCTTTCAGCACGGCTCGCACGTAGTCCAACGCCATAGCTGCCTCTGGTCGCGGCTCCGTGCCGCCCGCAGCCCAGTGGCGCACTCCGCTCTCCGTAGTGCCAGTAATTTCCGCCAGCTCGCCTGCGGTCATGCCAACTGCGAGGATCCCCTTGACCCGCTCCTTCGTTGTCGCCGTAGGCGCTAAGTACCGCAATAGCTCGCTGCCGTTCAGTTTCGGGCGACGGCGTCTGCGAGGACTTTTAGTCGCAGCCATCAGGTTATGTGGGTCCGACGGGGGACTCTCAGCCCATCGTGCATCGTCGGCAACCTACCCGAATTTGCTTGCACAAATCCTTCATTGGGCACGCAGACTAGGCGCATGTACGGACGGATTTTCGGCAGGCCTCTTGGGCCAGGGTTCTTCAGCATGCTTCCTAGCATACATAATTACGCCAAAATGGTTGTTTCTAGGCTCCTATTCCGATTGACTTTTTGCGCCTAAACTGCGCTATAATGATTCTAGCTGGCTGCACAGCCAGTTAGGGCAAATCGGAAAGGGGGCACGTCAGATGGCTAAGAAGTACGATCCTGATCGCTTTCATCGCAAGTGGGATCAAATGGAGGATCCAGAGTCTGCCTCCGCCGAAGCCTTGCGCATGCTTGAGGACATTCAGCGCGGCTGGCTCGATCCGATCGCCAATTTTGAGGCGCTCAGAAAAGGGATCGAGGCGGCTTGGGATGGGCCGCTCAGCAACATCCCGATCGCACACGAGGCGCTGATGAAAGCCGAGATTGCCTTCTACGACGCTCAACGCAATCTAGAGTTCGGAAGTGCCGAGCAGATTTTGTTTCTCGCCCAAACTCAAGAACTCCTAGCTCGGAGCTGGCATCGGAAGCCAAATCCGAAGCAGGCATTCATGATCGCCTACGCGGTAATCAGGAGGCTGGAGGACATCGCCGGCGGGCGCCCGGCCTTAATCGAGATTATTGGCCGCCCCACGCCGAGTGCCCTTGCTGAGGCGACAGTCGAAGTTCTCGGCATCTATATTGCTGCGCTACGACGCGTTGAATCGCACCCAGAGCAGAGTTTCCGCTCGGGCGTGGAGGCTGATCTCTACAAGATCGGCCTCGATCTCGTTTCTTCCTACCTCGGTCCCGATCTAACCCCCCGGGTGATTTACCCCGGCACCGACGCCTTGGCAGCCCAGTGGTTCTACCGGTGGGTCCACGATGACGCGACTCCCGATGTCCTGGTTGACGCCCTCTATGACCTTGACGAGGCAACGAGACCCGCCGAGAAACGAAGTGAGGTCACCGCGCATGCGCGTGATGCTGAGTACGCCCGCCGCAAAGGCGACATGGACTTGGCTAAGGCCGAGGGTAGCGCCTTCGTCAGCGCGCTCGAGCTGCTGGGCATGATCAGGCACCTGACCACAATCCGCGAGCAGGGGTACTTCGCGACTTAAGCCTCTAGGTTAGTTCCGCTCGGCCTACCGCGAGCAAACTCCTCGCTCTTGCCGCCCAGCGTCCGCCACGGCTCCGTCTCAAACCACCGCGTCAACCCGATCAGCCCCCACTCCGCCCCGCGCAGCAGCAGCCCCTGTCCGGGCGGGAGCTTCGCGATCTCCCCGGGCGTCAGGACCCGCTGGCGCTGCGTCTGGTAGCTGACCGATTCGTTGTAGCCGTGCGGGCTGAGCCATTCGTCGTCCTCGCTGGCGCCGAGCGAGGAGGAGACCACCTTGCGGTCGTACTCCCCAAGCGCCAGCGAGATGCCTTCCAGGGTGCGGCTGTCGCCGATGCCCGATAGAACCGCCTTGGTCTGGAACAGGCTCATGAATCCCTCGGCCGCGTCAGCCCCCCAGCGGCTCCGCGCTTGGCTCAGGTCCTGCAGGCCGACCATCACCTGCAGCCTCTGCCCTCCCGCCTGGGAGATCAGCGCCGGTAGGTCGTGGATCGGCGCGATGTTGGCGACCTCGTCCAGCGCCCACAGCATCGCCGGCCCGTCCACGTCGTCGTTTGCCGCCCGCTTGTAGACGGCGTGGCGGATCTGCTCCAGCAGACCGACGATCAGCGGCGCGCAGAGCGCCTGGCGGTGCTCGGGCGCGGTGATGTAGATCGTGTCCGTCGAGGCGGCGAAGCGGGCCGGGTCGAAGTTGGGGTTGGTCGCCGCCGCCCTGACCGCGTCGGCGTTGTAGGCGGCGAGGACGCCGGCGGTGGCGGAGAAGATCGAGGAGCGCTCGCGGGCGTCGGTCTGCTCGATCCCCGCCGAGCACGTCGGCGGCGATCTCCGAGTCGGCGTCGAGAAGCGCCTGCTCGCGCCGGGGCGAGGTCCTGGCGCAGCGTCCAGCGCAGCACCTCCGCGATCGGGCGATCGGTCAGGTTGGCCGCGTACAGCAGCGGCGCGAGCAGCGCCGCGGCCCGCTCTGTCCAGTGGCTCTCGTTCGTCGTCCCGCTCGCCCGGCCGCGTGCAGGCGGCCATCGCCCTCGCCATCACCAGCGCCTCGTCCCAGCTCGGCGCCGCCGCCACCGGCGACCAGCACAGCCGCCGCACCCCGTCGGGCAGCTGTCGCTCGGTGGCCGAGGGGTCGAACAGCCACGCCTGGCCCACTTCCGATCTCGCCGCCACCGTGGCCCGCATCACCTCGGGCTTGGTCGACGGTGGCGATCACCGCCCCCGAGGCCCCCATCACGGCGGGGATCATCACCGCGCTCGTCTTCCCCGAGCGCGGCGGGCCGAGCACCATCACCGCGCTCTCGGGGTCGGCGAGGACCCAGCTCCGCCTTGCCCTGAGATGCCGAGGTAGGCGCCGCCGCCCAGGCCGGGCGACCTTGGCCCGCACCGCGGCGCCGAGCGTCTCGGTTCCCTCCCGACCGAGGGTCAAGTCCGCAGCAGCCGGGCTCGTCCTCTGCAGCAGGGACACAAGCCAGCCGAGCGGATCGCCCCGATACCGCCGAGGGCCCCAACCGCCAGCTTCGCAAGCCAACCCAGTGCCAGCGCCTCGAGGCTCCAGGCGAATGCGTCCTGGCCGCCGGGGTGGACGGCGCCGTAGGCAACCAACGGCGAGCGCGTAAAAGCCCGCGAGCTTCCACAGCCACTCCCATCTCCTCGGCCGGGCGGCGGCGCCATTTCTTGATGGGAGGGTCCCCAACCGCGTTTTGCAAGTGCCCTTGACATTTGCATTGACTTTAACATCACAATAAGACAAGCAAAGTCAAGACGGCGACGCTTGGAGAAACCAAATGCCACCCAAACGCCACACCCTCGGAGTCAAGCGCCAGATCGACCGCGAAATGAGGCAGGTCGAGAAGCGAACGGGATCGCCTGGCTCGCCGCCAGGGCCGCTCTCGACGGCGAGGCCGTTCTGCCCAAGGAGAAAGCCAAGCGCTTCTCCCAGGACGACGTCGGCGGCCTACCTGACCGAGCACCCCGAATCCACCTACATCGAGGTCGCCGAGGGCCTCGGCGCCTCGCCGATCAACGTCGCCGCCCACCTCAGCCGCGGCCAAAAGGCGTCAGGTTCCGCAACTCCGACGGCAAATGGAGCTTGCAGTGATGGGGCTTGGGCTCAGGCAGACCGTAAGGAGGAGCGGCGATGAAGGCGAGGGTGGGCGCGTACCTGATCCGCCCCGGCGACGTCAACCCCGGCTGGATCGCGCTCTACGCGGCTACGTGGGCGCTGCAGTGGTTCTGCGCCGGCTTTCGCTATTTCGCCGCCGCCGCGTCCTGGTCGTGCTCAACTGGGTAACGGGCTGGGGCTTGCCGGTCCACTACCTGGCGCTCGCGGTCGCCTTCGGGCCGCTGGTCGTCTCCCTTGCGACCCTCGTCCTGCCCCTGGGCGGTTGGTGGTTCGAGCACCAGGAAGGGGGCCGGAGGCCCTCGGAGCGCGAGCGCGCGGCCTTCGAGGCGGCGTTCGCCCAGCTGCGCAGCGCCGACCCGAGCCTGCGCCCGGCGCAGCGCTGGTTCGTCACCGACGAGGCCGAGCCCAACGCCTGCGTCTACGCGAACGCCCTGATGGTCACCCGTGGCCTGCTCGACAGTGCCTTCTTCCCCGCCGTGCTCGCGCACGAGCTCGGGCACCTCAACTCCAGCGACGCGCGGGTCACCGCGGCGGTGTACCGGATCACCACGCCGCCTCGCAACCCGGTCGAGCGCCCCTTCAGGATCGCTTGCCTGGCTGTCAGCGGCCGGATCGGATGGCGCCGGTGCGGACCCTCTGGGCGATGTACTGGCGCAGCCGGGAGGCACGGTCGCCGACGAGTACGCCGCAAGGCTCGGGCAGGGAGACGCGCTCGCGGCCTACCTCGACGCCTACGCGCTGGAGGGCGACCTGCCAACCCCGTTCAAGGCCTTCGGCGACACCTCCCACCCCTGGACCGAGCACCGCATCGACGACCTCCAGGCGCGGCAGGGCAACAGCTAACTCCGGGGCGGGAACCCGTCAAGGTCGCCCCTGCGGGGCGGCCCTTCGGGCTGGGGCTGACGCCCCTCCCTGTGACTGAACCCCGCCCCTGCGTTGAGGTGGCGATTACGTCGGCAGAGCCGACGGGACAGAGGAGCCTGAGATGGACGCGTTGAGAGCGACACCAACCCGTAGAGCGCGAGAGCGCGGCTCAGCGCGGCGCGGGCTTGCGGCGGTGCCGCACCGTGTCGCGGTCGACCTCTCGCCACAGGCCGTCGAGCGGATCGCCGCCCGGGTCGCGGCGCTCCTGCGAGCAGCGCGAGCCGCAGGGGAAGCCGGAGCTGATCAGCGCCGGCGAGCTGGCCCGCGCGCCTGAGGGTGGAGCGCCCCTGGGTCTACCGGCACCGCCACCTGCTCGGCGGCCTTCGCATCGGCACGGGCCCGAAGGCGCCCTGGCGCTTCGATTACGAGCAGGCCGTCGAGGCGCTGCGGCGCCACCAGGTAGAGCGGCGGAGTGGGGGAGGCCGGTGATGCGGGTTCTTCGGCGATCCCAACCCGCAATTCGTTGTGCTGGCAGGGGTCCGTCAGAGCGCTTTCGCACGTCTTGGGGGTATGGCCGCAGTAACGACAACTCATCGGTCCTGGCCGTCAAGCCGAGCCGTGAGCCGTTTGGCGTCCCGGTTCGGCCGTCGGCTGGGCGGCGGGGGAGAGTCTCGCGCTCCCAGCGCTTGGATAGCCATGGTCCGGCCTTACGCCTGCCGCGGGTGCCCATCGTGAGCGCCCTCGGCGCCAAGCCTCGTGATCCGCTGAAGCGCGTTGACCTCGCGAGCCCGGCGCTGGACAGGCGAAGCAGCGCGGGCACCGGCGCACCCGGGACGGCCCGCGCGCAGTTCGCCCGAACCTTCGCCGATGTCCTCTCAGGACGGTTTGGGGGTCGCTGGTCCGTCGGATGGGAGCGTCCGGATCGTGCCGCGCCGCCCCCTGACGGGGACGGGCGGGCCTTCTCCGGCGAGGAATAGCCGCGTGCGGTCGGCGATCGGCAGCTTGCCGTTGCGCCCGCTCTCGCTCGTTCTCCAGACGAACACCGAGTCGAAGACGGAGTGAAGCAACCGGCGCCGATCCTCCAGCGTCAGGTCCTCCCAGACGCTGCCCAGATCGGCCTCGAGATCGAGCCGGTGCCGCGTGCCTTCGGCCTCGCGCAGGCGCTCTCGCAGCGCTTCCACCGCTGCGTGGCGCTTCTCCACGGTGCGCAGGAAAGCGTCCGATTGCTGGCCGCCGAGCGCGTCTGCCAGGCGACCGTCCAGGGTCGCCTCCAGCTCAGCCTCGGCTTCCGCCAATGCCTGGGCGAGCTCTGAGTCGGCGCTGTCGTCCTCGACGCTCCGCCCCGTCGCGCCCTCGGCGAACTCGAAGAGCTGCTCGGTGACGAACGGCTCGATCACCGTCGCCTTCACGGCCGCAGGGGACGGGCACCGGCCCGCGGCCTTGTCGGGCTTGCAGCGGTACTCGAGAAAGGGTTTGCCGTGCCGGGTCTTGCCCATCGACGCCTTCATCGCGTAGCTGCATCCGGCGCAGCGCAGGATCCCCGAGAGCAGTCCGCTGGCGCGCCCCGAGCGGCTTGGGTGAACCCCGCGGGCCGTGTTGGCGGCGTTCCACTCCGCAAGCCCGACCAGCGGCTCGTGCGCCTCGGCGTTGACGATCGAGCCGGCGCGCGCCTCGCCGAGGTAGACGCGGTTGGCAACGATGCTCCGCACGGTCGCGACCGTCCAGTTCTCGTTGCCCCACGGCGTTACCAGCCCGCGTTCCTCGAGGAAGCGGGCGAGTTGCGTCCAGGACTGCCCCGCCGCGCGGCGCTCGAACAGCTCCCGGATCGTCGGCGCCGCTTGCGGGTCGGGCTCCAGCACGCGACCCTCGCCCCGGCGGTAGCCGCTCGGCACGCGACCCGACACGTGGATGCCCCGCGAGACGGCGGAGCGCCGCGCCGCGTTCCAGTTCTCGCGGATGCGCGCCAGCTCCAGCTCCCCCAGCGCGGCGAACAGGTCGGCGAGGAACTTGCCCATGTAGCCGGAGGTGTCGATCCCCTCGCCGACGGTGCAGAGGACGCCGCCCGCGTCCCGTATCCGCGCCAGCAGGTTGGCGGAGTCCTGTACCGAGCGCCCGAAGCGGTCCAGGCGGGCGACCACCAGCCCTTCGCTTTTGCCCGCCTCGATCCGCTCGATCGCGGCGGTCAGGCCCGGCCGGTCGGCTTTCGATCCGGGCTGATCGAGATCCTCATGCCACTTGACGATCGAGTGGCCCTGCGAGCGCGCCCAGGCTTTGATTCGCTCGCGCTGCTCCTTCGGCGAGATGAACGCATCGCCCGACCGTCCGGCGACCCGAGAGACCCTGATGTAGCCCTCAAGCTTCATCTAAGTTTCGCCCCCTAACATTGTAATTGAACGGCAAGCAGGGCACCGAGCTGGCCGGGGTGATCGTCGACAAGATCAAGGAAGCGGTCGACAAGGTGGCGTTCAAGTGAGGGTGGAGGAGGGGCGGCTCGGGTCGCGGGCCGCCCCGCTCACCTTCCTGCCCTGGGCGGGGCGGATCGGCCGGGGCGCGAACGGCGGTATTCCGACCGACGCGCGGCTTATGCTGTATTCCAGCATGAAGCATCGAACCCAGCTATATCTGGACGAGGGCCAGTACCGCTGGCTCAAGCAGCGGGCCGGCCGGTCGGGCAGCATCGCCGCGGTGGTGCGCGAGCTGATCGACGGCGAGCGCGCGCGGCTGGCCGATCCTGCCGGCGATCCCCTGCTGCGCTTCCTGGTCGAGGATTCGCCCGGGAGCGGCCGCGAGGGAACTAGCGTGGCCACGCTCGACCGCGACGTCTACGGCCGATGAGGTCCGTCTTCGTCGACACCAGCGCCTTCGTCGCGCTGCGCAACGGCTCCGAGGCCGAGCACGCGCGCGCCCGCGAGACGCTTGCCGGGCTGATCGAGGAGAGGGCGGCGCTGTTCACGTCCAACTACGTCTTCGCCGAGACCTACACCGCGCTGCTGGTCAGGGTCGGGCGGGCGGAGGCGATCGAGTGGGGGCGGCGCTTCCGCGCCGGTGCGGCGATCGAGCTGGTCCGGCTCGCGGCCGAGGTCGAGGATGAGGCCTGGGAGATACTCGAGCGCCACGGCGACAAGCGCTGGAGCTACGTCGACGCGACCTCCTTCGCCCTGCTCGAGCGCCACGGCGGCGAGGAGGCGTTCGCCTTCGACGCCCACTTCGCCCAGCGCGGCCTGCGCGTCCTGCCCCCTTCCTGACAGACTCGGGCCATGCCAGCCTCGCGCAGCTACGACCGCGCCCCGGCCGACATCCGGCCGGTGACGATCGACCCCGGCTTCGTCGAGACCGCCGACGGCTCGGCGCTGATCTCGATCGGCAGGACCCGCGTCATCTGCACCGCCTCGGTCCAGGAGTCGGTGCCGAAGTGGATGCAGGGCAGGGGCAAAGGCTGGGTCACCGCCGAGTACTCGATGCTGCCCGCCTCGACCGGCGATCGCAAGGCGCGCGACGTCTCCAAGGGCCGCCAGGACGGGCGCGGGGTGGAGATCCAGCGGCTGATCGGCCGTTCGCTGCGCCTCGTCGTCGACTTCAAGGCGCTGGGCGAACGCAGCGTCTACGTCGACTGCGACGTGCTCCAGGCCGACGGGGGCACCCGCTGCGCGGCGATCACCGGCGGTTACGTGGCGCTGCGGCTGGCGCTGCAGGGGCTGATCGAGAAGAAGCGGATCGAGGCGATGCCGCTGAACGGCTCGGTCGCCGCGGTCAGCGTCGGCGTGGTCAACGGGCGGGCGCTCTGCGACCTCGACTACGGCGAGGACTCCAACGCCGAGGTCGACGCCAACGTGGTGATGACCGGGGACGGCGGCCTGGTCGAGGTCCAGGCGACGGCCGAGCGCACGCCGCTCTCCCGCACCTCGCTCGACGAGCTGCTGGGCCTCGCCGAGATGGGGATCTCGCGGCTGCGCGGGGTGCAGGAGCGGGTGGCCGGCAGCTGAGTTGATCTTCGCCAGCGCCAACAAGCACAAGCTGCGCGAGATGCGCGAACTGCTGCCGGCGCTGGAGCTGGAGGGCCTGCCCGACGCGGTCGAGCTGCCGCCCGAGGACGGACCCGAGTTCGCCGCGATCGCGCTGGAGAAGGCGCGGGCGGCGCACGTCGCGACCGGGCAGCCGGCGATCGCCGACGACTCGGGGATCGAGGCCGCCGCGCTCGGTGGCCGCCCCGGGATCCACTCGGCCCGCTACGGCGGCGCGGGCGCCACCGACGAGGAGAATCTGGAGAAGCTGCTGCGTGAGGTCGCGGCGGCCGGCGGTGACCGGCGCGCCGCCTACCACTGCGCCCTCGCACTGGTTGAGGCCGACGGCTCCGAGCACGTCTTCGAGGGCCGCTGCGAGGGGCGGCTGATCGAGGCGCCGCGCGGCGAGGGGGGCTTTGGCTACGACCCGGCCTTCGTCGCCGACGCCAACGAGCCCGGCGACGAGCGCACGATGTCGGAGCTGAGCCAGGCGGAGAAGAACGAGATCAGCCACCGCGCGGTCGCCGCCCGGCTGCTGGCCGGCCATCTCGGCGCCCGCCAGGGGGCGCCGGCGGAGCGATGATCCGCAGCAAGAGCGGCGCGGCGGCGCTCTCGATCGCCTCCAACGCGCTGTTGATCGCGATCAAGCTCGCCGCCGGCGCAATCACCGGCTCGATCGCGATCGTCACCGAGGCCGTCCACTCGACGATCGACCTGGTCGCCTCGGTCGTCGCCTTCGTCTCGGTGCGCAAAGCCGACGAGCCGGCCGACGCCGACCACCCCTACGGCCACGAGAAGGTCGAGAGCCTGGCGGCGACGATCGAGGGGATGCTGATCCTGATCGGCGCCGGGATCATCGTCTTCGAGGCGACCCACCGCCTGGTTGTCGGCTCGCAGGTCGATTCGCTCGGCGTCGGCATCGCGGTGATGGGCTTCTCGGTGCTCGCCAACCTCGCCGTCTCGACCGTCCTCTCGCGGCGCGGGCGGGCGTTCGAATCCCCCGCCCTCGAGGGGGACGCGGCCCACCTTCGCGCCGACGCCCTCACCTCGGCCGGCGTGCTCTTCGGGCTGGCGCTGGTGCAGCTCACCGGCATCGCCGCCTTCGACTCGATCACGGCTCTGGTCGTCGCCGCAGCGATCGTCGTCGCGGGCCTGCGGATCATCCGTCGCTCCTCCGGCGTGCTGGTCGACGAGGCGCTGCCGGAGGAGGAGATGGACCGGATCGAGGCGGCGATCGCCGCCGCCCGCACGCCCGAGGTCGCCGGCTACCACAAGCTGCGCGCCCGCCGCGCCGGCAGCCGCCGCCACATCGACCTGCACGTCCAGTACCGCTCGGGCACCAGCCTCGAGCGCGCCCACGAGCTGGCGCACGCGATGCGCGACGAGATCGAGGCGGGCGTCCCCAATGCCGAGGTCCTGATCCACGTAGAGCCGGAGACCTCTGTCAGGGAAGGCGACCCGGGTCCATACCGCGCTGGTTAGAAGAACCGATTAGCGAACGTCACGATCTGATTCTTCGTGAGCGGCGCCGATATGGCGATTGCCACCGCCCCCGGACGCGAAGCGGAGGAGGCGGTGGTTTGGTCAGGGACTCGGTAGGAGGTTCACTGCGGCGGCGAGGCCGACGGCGCCGACGGTGATCGCGTAGCCGGTGTATCCGCCGATCGCGAAGAGCACGACGGCGATCGCGCAGACGGCGACGACGGTCATCCAGGAGGCGCGGGCGAGTGGCACGGATCGCTATTTTCACGCAGATGGCCGACGGTGAGACGAGCGGAGCGGTTTCGGCCGAGGCGGCGGAGGGTGCTCTGGCCTATCTCGCCGAGATGTCGATCGATCTGCGGGGCGCGGCGATCCTCGACTCCCGGGGGGATGTGTTGGCCGCGAGCTTCCACCCCGACCGCTGGCGCGAAGACGCCGCGGCGCTGTTCGAGGTCGCCGACCGGGCCGGCGACGAACCGGTCGAGCAGGTCCATGTCGGCACCGAGCAGGGCGAGGTCTTCGCCCTGCGCCACGCCGGCCTCGCCGCGGTCGCGGTGACCGAGCGCTTCGCCCTCGCCTCGCTGACCTTCTTCGACCTGAGGGCGACGCTGCGCGACCTCGCCACCGGCGGCGACGGGCGGGCGGGGGAGTAGATGGCGCCGAAGCCGCACCGCGTCCTGCTCGACCGGGTCTCCGGCTACGCCGACGAGGCCGCCGCCTACATGCGCCGCCGCCGCGCCTCGCGGCGGCCGTTCGCCCGCCTCTACTACGGCGGTGGCCGTGCCGAGGACCACGCCGCCGACTCGGTCGCCGGGGGCGAGCTGTTCGTCGCTGCGGGTCGGCTGATCGAGGTCGCCGGGAAGAGTTCGAGGTGAGCGCGGTGCAGGAGCTGCTCGACCCCGCCGTCGCCGAACGGGTCCTCGCCCGCGCCCTCGCCGCCGGCGGGGAGTTCGCCGAGGTCTTCGCCGAACGGCGCAGCGGGATGAGCCTGGCGATCGACGAGTCGCGGATCGAGTCGGTGCAGTCGGGCGCCGAGCAGGGCGCCGGAGTGCGCGTCCTCAGCGGCGGCACCGCCTACTTCGCCCACGTCGACGGCCTCGAGGAGGCCGATCTCGAGCGAGCCGCCGGCGAGGCGGCCGCGGCGCTGCGCGCCGAGCGCGCCGAGCCGCGCCCGCTGCGCGCGGTCGCCACCGCTCCGCAGCCGGTCGTCCGGCGCCCCGAGGACGTGCCGGCCGATCGCAAGGCCGAGCTGCTGCGCGAGCTCGACCAGCGCGGGCGCTCGGCGGGCGCCGAGATCGCCCAGCTCGTCGCCTCCTACGCCGAGGCCCGGCGCGAGGTCGCCGTCGCCAACTCCGAGGGCCTGCTCAGCGGCGACGACCGCACCCGCACGCGGATCGGGGTGCAGGTCGTCGCCCGCCGCGGCGGGCGGGTCGAGACCGGCGCCGAGACGCTGGGCGGCGCGCGCGGCTTCGAGCTGCTCGAAGACGACCCCGGCGAGATCGCCGCGAGCGCCGCCGGCAAGGCGCTCGCCCTGCTCGACGCGGGCGCCGCGCCGGCGGGCTCGATGCCGGTCGTCGTCGGCGGCGGCTTCGGCGGCGTCCTCTTCCACGAGATGACCGGCCACGGGCTCGAGGCCGACCACGTGCAGAAGGGCGCCAGCGTGTATGCCGGCAAGCTCAGAGAGCAGGTCGCCCAGCCTCTGCTCAGCGCCTACGACGACGGGCGGCTGCCGGGCGAGTGGGGCAGCGACGCGATCGACGACGAGGGCACGCCGACGCAGAAGACGCTGGTGATCGAGGACGGCCGCCTGGTCTCCTTCCTCTACGATCGCCTGCGGGCCGAGCGCGACGGAGTCGCCTCGACCGGCAACGGCCGCCGCGAGAGCTTCCGCCACCTGCCGATCCCGCGGATGACCAATACCTACATCGCCCCCGGGGAGGCCGAGCCGGCGGAGATCATCGCCGAGGTGCCGAAGGGCTTCTACGCCGCATCCTTCGCCGGTGGCCAGGTCGACCCCGCCACCGGCGACTTCGTCTTCGGCGTCAGCGAGGGCTACCTGATCGAGGGCGGCAGGGTGACGAGGCCATGCCGCGGCGCGACCCTGATCGGCAACTGCCTCGAGGCGCTGGCGGCGATCGACGCGGTCGGCAGCGATTTCCGGATGAAGACGGGGATGTGCGGCAAGGGCGGCCAGAAAGTGCCGGTCGGGACCGGCCAGGGACACGTGCGGATCGCGGCGATGACGGTCGGGGGGACCGAGGTTTGAGCGAGCTGGGCGACCTCGCCGCCCGCGCGGTCGCGGCGACCGTGGACGCCGGCGCCGAGGACGCCGAGGCCTACGTCGGCGACGAGGCCCGGCGCGAGGTCCGCGCCCACGGCGGCGAGATCGAGAGCCTCACCGCGGCGAGTCAACGTGGGGTGGGGATTCGGGCCTGGATCGGCGGCCGGGTCGGCTACGGCTTCGGCACCGACCTCTCGCCGCAGGGGGTCGCCGCGATCGCCGCCGCCGCCGCGGCGGCGGCGCGGATCGCCGACGAGGACGAGCACGCCGGCCCGCCCCTCGGCGGCGAGGCCCCGCCGCTCGCCGGCCTCAGCGACCCCTCGCTCGCCGCCTGGCCGACCGCCCGTGCCGCCGAGCTTGCGCTCGCGGTCGAGCGCGCCGCGCTGGCGGCCGACGGGCGGATCGCCGGAGTCGAGCAGGCCGTCTACGTCGACAGCGCCGAGCGCGTCGCGATCGCCTCCTCGACCGGCGCCGGCGGCGAGTACGAGAGCTCCAGCGCCTACGCCTACGCCCAGGCGCTGGCCGAGGGCGAGGCGGGCCGCGAGACCGGCCTCGGGTTCGGCCTCGCCCGCGGCCCGGCCGGCCTCGAGCCGGAGGCGATCGGCCGCGAGGCCGCCAAGCGGGCGAGCGCGATGATCGGCGCCGTCAAGCCGTCCTCGCGCGCCTGTCCGGTGGTGCTCGACGCGACCGTCGCCGCCAGCTTCGTCGGCCTGCTCGGCCGGGCGCTGAGCGCCAGCGCGATCCAGCGCGGCCGCTCGCCGCTCGCCGGCCGGCTCGGCGAGGAGGTCGCCGCTGCGGCCTTTGTCCTGCGCGACGACGGCCTCGACCCGGAGGGCTTCGCCTCGGCGCCGATCGACGCCGAGGGGACGCCGCGCGGGCGCACCGCGTTGATCGAGGACGGGCGCCTGCGCGCCTACCTCTACGACGCCTACACCGCCCGCCGCGGGGCGACCGCCTCGACCGGCAACGCGGCGCGCTCGGGCTACCGCGCGCCCCCCGCGGTCGGCCCCTCCAACCTGATCGTCAGCCCCGGCGAGGCCGGCTTCGAACAGCTCCTGGGCGAGGCCGGCGGCGGCGTCCTGGTCAACGACGTCGCCGGCCTTCACTCCGGCGTCAACCCGGTCTCCGGCGTCTTCTCGGTCGGCGCCTCCGGGCTGGCGATTCGCGGCGGCGAGCTGGCCGAGCCGCTGCGCGAGTTCACGATCGCCAGCGACCTCGTCTCGATGCTGAGGGCGGTGCGGGCGGCCGGCGCCGAGCCCCGCTGGGTGCCCTTCGGAGACTCGGTCAGCGCCCCGCCGCTGCTGATCGGCGAGATGACCGTCGGCGGGTCCTAGTAGATTGCCCGCCGACCTCAACGACGATGGAGGAACTTCGACGTGACCAAGGCTGAGTTTTTGGACCAACTGGCAGCTGATGAGCGGGTGGGCAGCAAGAAGGCCGCGAGCGACTCGCTCGACGCCGTGCTCGAGACGATCACCGACACGCTGAGCGGTGGAGGTGAGGTCAGCTTCACCGGCTTCGGCAAATTCCACGTCGCCGAGCGCGGGCCGCGCCAGGGCGTCAACCCCCGCACCGGCGAGCGGATCACGATCCCGGGCGGCAAGGTGCCGCGCTTCTCCGCCGGCTCGGCGCTGAAGGCCAAGGTCAAGGGCTGAATTCGAGTCCTTTCGCGGATCGGCTTGCGGCGCTCGTCGAAGAGCGCCGCAGCCAGATCTGCCTCGGGCTCGACCCGGACCCGGCCAAGCTCCCCGAGCCGCCCGATCCGGGCGAGGCCGGCACGGCGGGCGAGCGAGCGGCGGCGGCCGTCGCGTTCCACTGCCGGCTGCTGATCGAGAAGGCCGGGCCCGCCTGCGTCGCCGTCAAGCCGCAGCTCGCCTGCTTCGAGCGCCTCGGCGCGCCCGGCTGGGCGGCCCTGGCAGACGCCTGCGCGGCGGCGCGCGAGGCCGGCCTGCTGGTCGTCGCCGACGGCAAGCGCGGCGACGTGCCGGTCACCGCCGCGGCCTACGCGCAGGCGCTGGTCGGCGAGACTCCGACCCCCTGGGGGCCGGTTGCCGGCTTGGGCGCCGACGCCTTCACCGCCAACCCGCTGCTCGGCCTCGACGCGCTCGAGCCGCTGATCGCCGCCGCCGAGAAGAGCGGCGCCGGGGTCTTCGCCCTGGTCCGCACGAGCAACCCGGGCGCCGCCGACGTCGAGGACCTGCCGGCGCCCGAGCGCCCGCTGCACGAGCGCCTCGCCGCGATCGTCGACGGCCTCGCCGACCGCCTCGCCGGCAAGGGCGGGCTGAGCGGCATGGGCGCGGTCGTCGGCGCGACCGAGCCGCAGCGCATCGCCCGCCTGCGCGAGCTGATGCCGCGGGCGATCTTCCTCGTCCCCGGCGTCGGCGCCCAGGGCGGGCGGCCGGAGCTGCTTGGCGCCGCCTTCGCCCCCGGCCGGGCCGCCGCGCTCGTGCCCGCCTCGCGTAGCATTGCCTCAGACCCGGATCCGGCGGCGGCAGCGGAGCGCCTCCGCGCAGCGGTCTGGGAGGTGTCATGAACCAGCGCTCCTCAGCCCCGGCGCGGGCCCTCGCCGTGATCGCCCTGGCCGGCGGCGTGCTCGTCATCGCGCTCGTCGTCGTCGCCTCGCTCGGCGGCAGCAGCAGCGGCTCGCACTCGCACGGGGGCGCCGCGGTGCAGCGCACCTCGGCGAACCGGCACGTGCCGAAGGTCTACGTCGTGCAGAGCGGCGACACCCTCACCTCGATCGCGCACCACACCGGCGTGGCCGCGGCCCGCATCCGCGAACTCAATCCGGGTCTCGACCCGCAGATCCTGATCTCGGGCGAACAACTGAAGCTGAGGTGAGGCTGGCGCTTTTGCTCGCGGCCCTCGCTGCGGCGCTCGCGCCGGCCGGGGCCGCGGCGGCTCGCGACCCGTTCCCCCATATGGACGTCCGAGCCTGGGCGCTGGTCGACGCGCGCGATGGTGAAGTGCTGGTCTCGCACGCGGCCAAGCGGGCGCTGCCGATTGCGAGCACGACCAAGCTGATGACCGCCTACGTCGTGCTGAAGGAGCTGCCGCTCGACCGCATCGTGCGCGCTGCCCGCTACGTCCCGACCTACGGCGAGTCGCTGCTGAACCTGCGGGTGGGGCAGCGGATCAGCGTTCGCGACCTGCTCTACGGCCTGATCCTGCGCAGCGGCAATGACGCCGCCTACGACCTCGCCCTTGCCGCCGCCGGCTCGGAGGCGCGCTTCGTCCGCCAGATGAACCGCTACGCGGCGGCGCTCGGGCTCACCCACACCCACTACGCCAACCCGATCGGCCTCGACCAGCGCGGCAACTACTCGAGCGCCTACGACCTGGCGATGCTGAGTCGGCGGCTGCTGGCGATCCCGGTCTTCGCCCGGATCGCCGACTCGCGCCGCGCCGCCCTGCGCAGCGTCCACCCCCGGCGGCGGATCGAGACGATCGACGAGCTGCTCGAGCTGGCGCCCTGGGTCAACGGCGTCAAGACCGGCCACACCTTCGGCGCCCGCTACGTTCTCGTCGGCTCGGGGCGGCGCAAGGGGGTCGAGCTGATCGCCGTGGTGATCGGCGCCGAGACCGACGAAGACCGCTTCGCCGACGCCCTGCGACTGCTCGACTACGGCTTCTCGCGCTACCGTCGGCGCACCCCGGTGCGGGCCGGGCAGGCGCTCGCGCGGCCGGCGATCCGCTACGCCGGCGGCGAGCTGCCGCTGCGCGCGGCGCGGACCGTCTCGGTCGGCGTGCGCCGCGGCCAGCGGCTCGAGACCGCGGTTCGCGCCCCCGGGGAGGTCGAGGGCCCGGTCGAGCGCGGCGCGGTCCTCGGGCGGGCGATCGTCAGGGTCGACGGCCTGCCCGCGGCGGCGGTGGCGCTGCGAGCCGGGCGGGCGGTGCCGACGGCGAACGCCCTCCAGCGCGCCCGCAGCCTCGCCGAAGACAACCCGGGGTGGATTGCGCTGGCGCTGTTGGGGATACTTGGGGTGGTGGCGCTGGTCTTGCGCCGCCGCTCACGATGATCCTCACCGTCACCCTCAACGCCGCAATCGATCGCACGGTCGCGGTGCCGAACTTCCGCCTCGGCCAGCGCCACCGCGCGGTGGAGAGCCGCACCGCCGCCGGCGGCAAGGGGATCAACGTCGCCCGCGCCCTGCGCCTGCTCGGCCGCCCGGTGATCGCCACCGGCTTCGCCGGCGGGCCGACCGGGAACCGGATGATGGAGCAGCTCCGGCGCGAGGCGATCCTCACCGACTTCACCTGGATCGCCGGCGAGACGCGGATCAACATGGCCGTGGTCGACCCGACCTCGGGCGAGCAGACCGAGATCAACGAGCGCGGCCCGGCGGTCAGTCCGGAGGAGGTCGAGCGCTTCGTCGAACGGCTGCGCTACCTCGCCGACGGGGCGAGGATCTGCGTGCTCGCCGGCACCCTGCCGCCGGGCGCCGGCGAGGATCTCTACGCCCGCCTGGTCGCCGACCTGCGCGAGCGCGGCGTCACAGTCGTGCTCGACTCCGAGGGAGAGCCGATGCTCGCCGGCCTGCGCGCCGGCGCCTCGGTCGTCACCCCCAACGAGCGCGAGGCCGAGGAGCTGGTCGGCCAGGAGTTCGCCGACCGCGACGACCTCGTCGCCGGGCTCGGCGAGCTGGTCCGCCTCGGCGCGGGGGAAGCGGCGATCACCCGGCCCGACGGCTGCGTCGCCGTGGTCGGCTCGGGGCCCGAGCGCCGCATCGTCGAAGTGCGGACCCGCCCGCTGGAGGCGGTCTCGACCGTCGGCTCGGGCGACGCCTTCCTCGCCGGCTATGCGGCGGCGCTGTACGAGGGGCGCGAGCCCCCCGACAGCCTCGCCTACGCCGTCGCCTGCGGCGCCGAGTCGACCCAGCACTTCGGCGCCGGCACCGTCGACCGGCGCGGGGTCGAGCGGCTGCTCGGCGAGGTCGAGGTGCGCGATCTGCAGGTCCACGCCGAAGTGTAGGCTGGCTGTCCAACGCCACCCCACCCGCCCTGGAGGATCGATTTGGAAATCGACATCGGTCGCGGCAAGAAAGGGAGGCGCGCTTACGGATTCGACGACATCGCGATCGTCCCGTCGCGCCGCACCCGCGATCCCGACGACATAGACATCAGCTGGGACCTCGGCCCCTACCGCTTCGACCTGCCGCTGCTCGCCTCGGCGATGGACGGGGTGGTCAGTCCCGACACTGCCGTTCGCGTCAACGAGCTGGGCGGCCTCGGCGTGCTCAACCTCGAGGGCATCTGGTCGCGCTTCGAGGATGCCGAGGAGCAGCTCGAGAAGATCGCCGCCGCGCCCAAGCACCTGGCGACGCGGATCATGCAGGAGATCTACGCCGAGCCGGTGAAGCCGGAGCTGATCGGCCGCAGGATCGCCGAGATCAAGGAGCGCGGCGCGGTCGCCTGCGGCTCGCTGACGCCGCAGAAGGTGCGCGAGCACTACGAGACCGCGGTCGAGGCGGGGATCGACATCCTCGTCATCCAGGGCACCGTGATCTCGGCCGAGCACGTCTCGACCACGGTCGAGCCGCTCAACCTGAAGGAGTTCATCGCCGAAGTGCCGGTGCCGACCGTGGTCGGCGGCTGCGCCTCCTACTCGACCGGCCTGCACCTGATGCGGACCGGCGCGGTCGGCGTCCTCGTCGGCGTCGGCCCGGGCGCCGCCTGCACCACCCGCGGCGTGCTCGGCATCGGCGTGCCGCAGGCGACGGCGATCGCCGACGTCGCGGCGGCGCGCTCCCAGCACATGCTCGAGACCGGCGAATACGTCAACGTGATCGCCGACGGCGGCATGCGCACCGGCGGCGACATCTCCAAGGCGATCGCGGTCGGCGCCGACGCGGTGATGGTCGGCTCGCCCCTCGCCCGCGCCAAGGAGGCGCCGGGACGCGGCTTCCACTGGGGGATGGCGACCTTCCATCCCTCGCTCCCGCGCGGCACGCGCGTCTCGACCCGCCAGGACGGGACGATGGAGGAGATCCTGCTCGGACCCGCCCTGGAGAACGACGGCACCTTCAATCTGATGGGGGCGCTGAAAACCTCGATGGCGACCACCGGCTACGAGGACATCCGCTCCTTCCAGCGGGCCGAGGTGATGGTCGCGCCGGCGTTGCAGAGCGAGGGCAAGAAGCTGCAGAACGAGCAGTCCGTTGGGATGGGGTCGAACGGGCGCGCGGCGGTCTCCGCCGGTGTTGGAGTCGCCGACGACTGAGGCCGGCGCCGAGGTGGCGCCGGCCCAGGCGACGGAGGAGGTGCTGGTCCTCGACTTCGGGGGCCAGTACTCCCAGCTGATCGCGCGACGCATCCGCGACTGCGGTGTCTTTGCCGAGCTGTTGCCTGCTACGACGCCGATCGAGAAGCTGCGTGAGCGGAAGCCGAAGGGGCTGGTGCTCTCCGGCGGACCGGCTTCGGTGTACGAGCCGGGGGCGCCCGCATTCCCGACGGATCTGCTCGATCTCGGGATTCCGATGCTGGGGATCTGTTACGGGATGCAGGCGATGGTCCAGGCGCTGGGGGGGAAGGTCGAAGCGGCCGAGTCGGGGGAGTTCGGTCGGACCGAGTTGACCCTGCGCGATGCCGGCGGGCGGCTGCTCGCCGGCCTGCCCGAGGAGCAGAGCTGCTGGATGAGCCACCGCGACACCGTCTTCGAGCCGCCACCGGGGTTCGCCGCGCTGGCCTCGACGCCGGGCTCGCCGGTCGCCGCCTGCGAGGCGCCCGAGCGCGGCCTCTACGGCATCCAGTTCCACCCGGAGGTCGTCCACACGCCATACGGGACCGAGGTCCTGACCCGCTTCCTGCGCGAGATCGCCGGCTGCGAGCGCGAGTGGTCGCCGCAATCGGTGATCGCCGAGCAGGTCGAGGCGGTGCGGGCGCAGGTCGGTCAGGGGCGGGTGATCTGCGGCCTCTCCGGCGGCGTCGACTCCTCGGTCGCGGCGCTGCTCGTCCACCGCGCGGTCGGCGAGCAGCTCACCTGCGTCTTCGTCGACCACGGCCTGATGCGCCTCAACGAGGCCGAGCAGGTCGTCGCCGCCTTCGAGCAGTTCGGCATCCCGCTGGTCCACGTCGAGGCCGAGGAGCGCTTCCTCGCCCGTCTCGCCGGGGAGGACGAGCCCGAGCGCAAGCGCAAGATCATCGGCGCGGAGTTCATCCGTGTCTTCGAGGAGGAGGCGGCGAAGCTCGAGGACGCGGCCTACCTGGTCCAGGGCACGCTCTACTCGGACGTGATCGAGTCGGGCGGCAGCGAGGCGGCGGAGACGATCAAGTCCCACCACAACGTCGGCGGCCTGCCTGAGGACCTCGAGTTCGAGCTGGTCGAGCCGCTGCGGATGCTGTTCAAGGACGAGGTGCGCGCGGTCGGCGCCGAGCTGGGGCTGCCGGAGAGGATGGTCTGGCGCCAGCCCTTCCCCGGCCCGGGCCTGGCGATCCGCATCGTCGGCGGCGAGGTCACCAGGGAGCGGCTCGACATCCTCCGCGCCGCCGACGCGATCCTGCAGGAGGAGATCCGCGCCGCCGAGCTCTACCGCCAGCTCTGGCAGTCCTTCTGCGTGCTGCCGGTGGTCCGTTCGGTCGGCGTCCAGGGCGACGGCCGCACCTACGCCTACCCGATCGTGATCCGGGCGGTCACCTCCGACGACGCGATGACCGCCGACTGGGCCCGCCTGCCCTACGACCTGCTCGAGCGCGTCTCCAACCGGATCATCAACGAGATCAAGGACGTGAACCGGGTGGCGCTCGACATCTCCTCGAAGCCGCCAGCCACGATCGAGTGGGAGTAGCTCGCCCTCCTTCGCGGTCTCGATAGCGATCCTCGGCCTGCTGCAGGCGGGGCTCGTCGCCTTGCCGCAGCCCTGGCGCAGCCCCTGGCTCGATCGCTTCCGCAGTCCCTGGTGGGCGCTGGTGCCGGCGCTCTCGATCGTCGTCGTGATCGGGATCGTCGCCCTCTGGGGGGAATCGGCGACGGCGCTGTCCTGGCTGGCGCTCCTCGCCGTCCCGCCGTTCGCGGCGCTGGCGCTGGGGCGGCTGGTGCGCGGCGCCCGGCCGGAGTGGGCCTTCGCGGTGCTCCCACTCTTCGCCCTCGCCTGGGCCGGTCCCGGCTCGCTGATCGGCGAGGCCGCGGCGACGGCGCTGACCGCGCTCGGCTGCATCGGCCTCGGCTGGCTGCTCGTCTCGGTCGCGCCCGCCGCCTGGCTGAGGCTCGGCATCTACGCGATGGCGGCGGTCGACGCCTGGTTCGTCGCGACCGAGCTGCTGCAGGGGCCGAACGCCGTCCTCACGGCGGCGGCCCCGGCGGGCCTGCCGCGCCTCCAGGTCGTCCACTTCGGCTCCGCCGCGATGGGCTTCGGCGACCTCTTCGTCGCCGCTACGCTGGGCTGCCTGCTGGCCGGCTCGCGCCGCACGCAGCTGCGTGCGGCGCTGCTCGTGGCGATCCTGGCCCTGACGTTCGACCTGCTCTTCCTTGCGCTCGACACGCTGCCGGCGACGGTCCCGGTGGCGGTCGCCCTGGCTCTGACCGAGCTGCGGCGTCGGCGTGGCCCGAGCCCCCGCAACCGGACATGAGGATCGTCCCGCCCGCGAGCATCAGCGCCGCGCCGCGCCGCGAGGGGCGCCGAGGTCGCCAGCCCTGGCTCCGGGCGAACCAGAGCAGGCCGGCGAGGCAGAGCGCGGTGGCGACGTAGAAGTTGAGCCGCAGCCCGAGGACGTGGTGGGCCGGATCGACACGGAGCGACTCCTCGAAGATGCGAAAGGCCGAGTAGCCGGCGACGTAGAGGGCGAACAGGCCCGGCGGGCGGATGCGGCGATGGTGGCCGAGCCAGACGAGGAAGGCGGCGAGCGCGAGGTTCCAGATCAGCTCGTAGAGGAAGGTCGGATGGAAGGTGGCGAAGCCCTCGTAGCCGCTGGGACGATGGGCCGGCGAGATCTGCAGCGCCCACGGAAGGCTGGTGGGCCCGCCGAACAGCTCCTGGTTGAAGTAGTTGCCGATCCGCCCGATCGCCTGGCCGACGAGCAGCGCCGGGGCTGCCGCGTCCATGAACGGGGCGGGGGAGACGCCGGCGCGCCGCAGGCGCCAGAGTCCCACCAGGCTCCCCAGCGCTATGCCGCCCCAGATCCCCATGCCGCCGTCCCAGACCGCGAACGGCCCCCACCAGTGCGGCGGCACCAGGTTGGAGCTGGTCAGGTCGAAGTAGAGGCGCCCGCCGAGGAGCCCGGCGGGGAAGCCCCACATCGCCACGTCGTAGACAAGGGCGCGCGAGCCGCCCACGGCCTCCCAGCGCCGGATCGCGATCAGCACGGCCGCCGCCAGCCCGACCACGTACATCAGCCCGTAGACGTGGACTTCGAACGGCCCGAGCTGGAAGCCGCTCGACGCCGGGCTTGGGATCGCGCTGGTCACGGCGCCGATTGTCTACGAAAGCACCACGCGGGGGAATCGTCCTAAAGAGAACGAGTCTCACTCTTATGTTAGGTTTCGGGCGATGCCACGGCCGAGCACCCGCGCTTTCCCCGTCCTCCTCTTCCTCGCTGTCATGGCAGCCGCGCCGCTCAGCGGATGCGGAGCGTCGAGCTCGAGCACCGCCGGCCCGTCCGGCAAGCTCAACGTCGTCGCCGCCGAGGACTTCTGGGGCTCGATCGCCGAACAGCTCGGCGGCGACAAGGTGGCGGTGACGAACATCATCACCAACCCAGCCGCCGATCCTCACGACTACGAACCGACCTCGGCAGACGCGAAAACGCTGGCCGGCGCGCAGATGTCGATCGTCAACGGGATCGGCTACGACGAATGGGCCTCCAAGCTGCTCGCGGCGAGTCCTGAATCGAGTCGCACCGAACTGACCGTCGGCGATGTGCTTGGGCTCAAGGACGGCGACAACCCGCATCAGTGGTACTCGCCGATCTCGGTCCACGAGGTGATCGTCGCGATCGTCGCCGACTACAAGGAAGCGCTGCCCGGCAACGACTCCTACTTCGACGAACAGCAGGAAGCCTTCGAAACCGAAGGCCTGGCCGAATACAACGGACTGATCTCGCAGATCAAGGCGAGCTACTCGGGTACGCCGGTCGGCGCCTCGGAGAGCATCTTCGAACCGCTGGCGCCCTCGCTCGGACTTAAGCTGATCACCCCGACGGGGTTCATGGACGGGATCGCCGAGGGAACCGAACCGACCCCGTCTGAGAAGGCGAGCGCCGACGAACAGATCAAGGACAACCTGATCGAGCTCTGGGTCTACAACAGCCAGAACGCGACCCCCGACGTCAAGCGTCTGAACGAAGAAGCCGAAGCGGCGAGGATCCCGATCGCCACGGTGACCGAGACGCTGACCCCCGAAGGCGCGAGCTTTCAGGATTGGATGTCCCGGGAGCTGAAAGGCATCAAGGCGGCGCTCGCCAAGGCGGGGGGCTGAGACGGAGGCGGCGGCGAAAGCCAGCTCCGCGCCCGGGGCGCGGCAGGAGGGCGGCGAGGCGATCCAGCTCGAAGGGGCCAGCGCCGCGCGCGGGGCCGGCCCGATCTGGTCGGGCCTCGACCTGCGGATCGGCAGGGGCGAGTTCGTCGCCGTCCTCGGCCCCAACGGCGCTGGCAAGTCGACCCTCCTCCACGTCGTGCTCGGCCTGCTTCCGCTGAGCGCCGGCAGAGCGGCTGTGCTCGGCGAGAAGCCTGGGGAGGCGCGGCGCCGGATCGGCTACCTGCCGCAGCGGCGCAGCTTCGACTCGGGCACGCGGATCCGCGGCGTCGACATGGTACGGCTCGGCCTCGACGGCGCTCGCTGGGGTCTGCCGCTGCCGCAGGCCCTCAGCCGCACCGACCGGCTCGCCCGCGAGCGGGTCGAGCAGATGATCGACCTCGTCGGCGCCAGCGGCTATGCCTCGCGCCCGATCGGCTCGCTCTCCGGCGGCGAGCAGCAGCGGCTGCTGATCGCCCAGGCGCTGGTGCGCGAGCCGGAGATCCTGCTGCTCGATGAGCCCCTCGACAGCCTCGACCTCTCAAACCAGGGCGCGATCGCCTCCCTCGTCCAGCGGATCTGCGATAGCCAGGGGGTGACGGTCCTGCTGGTCGCCCACGACGTCAATCCGATCCTCGGCTACCTCGACCGGGTCGTCTACTTCGCCGGGGGCCGCGGGGTGCAGGGCGCGCCGCGCGAGGTGATCGACGGCCCGACCCTGAGCCGCCTCTACGGGGCGCCGATCGAGGTGCTGGAGACCTCCGACGGGCGCCTCGTCGTCGTCGGTACTCCGGAGCCGCCCGCTCACCACCACGACCGACACGATCATGGCTGAGCTCGCCACCCTCTCCTGGAATCCCGTCAGCGACTACGAACAGCTGACCGAATTTCCGTTCATGGTCAACGCCCTGCAGGCGGGGACGATCGTTGCTGTGATGGCCGGCGCGATCGGCTGGTTCATGGTCCTGCGCCGCCAGACCTTCGCCGGTCACACCCTCTCGGTGATCGCCTTCCCGGGTGCGGCGGGCGCGACCCTGGCCGGTCTGCCGCTGGCCCTCGGCTACTTCGGCGCCTGCGGCCTCGGGGCGCTCGTCCTCGCCGCGGTCAGCGGCCGCGGCCGGACAGCGCGCAGCGGCGAGTCGGCGGCGATCGGCACGGTCCAGGCCTTCGGCCTCGGCCTCGGCTTCCTCTTCGTCGGCCTCTATGGAGGCCAGCTCGCCGGTCTGGAGTCCCTGCTCTTCGGCACCTTCCTCGGCATCACCACCGGGCAGGTGGCCACGCTGCTGTGGATCGCCCTCGCCGCCCTTCTCGCGCTTGCGGCGATCGGGCGACCGCTTCTCTTCGCCTCGGTAGACGCCGAGGTCGCCCGCGCCGCCGGGGTGCCGACGCGGGCGCTCGCGGTCGTCTTCCTGCTGCTGCTGGGCCTCGCCGTCGCCGCCACCGCCGAGATCACCGGCGCCCTCCTGGTCTTCGCCCTGCTGGTGACGCCGGCGGCGACGGCGCAGCAGATCACGGCGCGGCCCGGACCCGGGCTGGCGCTCTCGGTTGTCCTGGCGCTGGTCGTCACCTGGGTTGGCCTGACGATCGCCTACTTCTCGCCCTATCCGGTGGGCTTCTGGGTGACCAGCCTCTCCTTCGGTCTCTTCGTGGCGGTGCGGCTGCGCAGAATCGCGACCCGCCGCCGCCCGATCGCCGTGCCGGTGGGAGAGCCGGTCTGATGTTCGCCCACGAGTTCATGCGCAGCGCATTTCTCGCCGGCACCTTCGTCGCGCTGGCCTGCGGGCTGATCGGCTACTTCGTCGTCCTGCGCAGCCAGGTCTTCGCCGGCGACGCGCTCAGCCACGTCGCCTTCACCGGGGCGCTCGCGGCGGCGGCGGCAGGCATCGACGTCAGGCTCGGCCTCTTCGCGGCGACGATCGCCGTCGCGGGTGGGATGGGACTCCTCGGCGAGCGCGCTCGGCCTGACGACGTCGTGATCGGCTCGGTCTTCGCCTGGATCCTTGGCCTCGGCGCCCTCTTCCTCTCGATCTTCATCAGCGGCTCCAGCGGCGAGAACGGGACCGCCGCGGTTCGCGTCCTCTTCGGCTCGATCCTTGGCCTCTCGCTCGCCGACGCCCGCCTTGCCGCGGCGATCGCGCTTCTCGCCTGCCTGGCGCTGGCGGCGATCGCCCGGCCGCTCCTATTCAGCTCGGTCGACCCCGAGGTGGCGCGTGGCCTTGGCGTGCCGGTGCGGGCGCTCGGCCTCGGCTTCTTCATCCTCTTGGCGGTCGTTGCGGCGGAGGCGACGCAGGCGGTCGGCGCGCTGCTGCTGCTCGGCCTCCTCGCGGCGCCGGGCGGCGCGGCGCGGCTGCTCTCTGACAGTCCCTGGCGCGGCCTCGGGCTGTCGGGGGCGATTGCCGTTGGTTCGATGTGGCTCGGGCTCGTGCTCAGCTACCAGATCCCCTCGCTGCCGGCGAGCACGGCCGTGATCGGCGCGGCGACCGCGGCCTTCCTCCTCGCCGCCGCCGTCTCCCGGTTGCGCCGTCGCTCTCGCCCGCCCGCGTCTCGGGAGATCGACGGGATACCGGGTGAGCTATCTCTAGGATCGAGAGCATGAGCACCGCGACCCAGACGAGCTGGGCCGAGCACGCCCTCGCCACCCTGCGAGCCGCCGGCTACCGCCACGGCGGCGCCCGCACCGCCGTCGTCGAAGCGCTCGCACGGCACGACTGCGCCGTCACCGCGCTGGACCTGGACGACGAGCTGCGCCGCCGCAAGCCCGCGGTCGGGCGGGCAAGCATCTACCGCGCCCTCGAGCAGCTCGAGCAGCTCGAGCTGCTCCGCCGCCTCGAGGTCGGTCGCGGCACCGCCGGCTACGAGCGGATCGAGCCGGACGGCGAGCACCACCATCACGCGATCTGCCGCGAGTGCGGCCGCATGGTGCCTTTCGAGGACCCCGTGCTGGAGCGGGCGATCGATCGGGTCGCGGGCAGGATGAGCTTCGACGCGGCCGACCACGAGGTCGTGATCCGCGGCCTCTGCGAGCGCTGCGGAAGATGACCCGGGCGCTCACCCCGCTCCTCTGATCGCTTCTTCGATCGCTTCGGCCGAGCCGGGCGTCCCCAGCGATTCGGCTCCGCCCGGGCCCTTGACGACGAAGGACGGGGTGCCGGTGAATTCGAATTCTTCGCTTGCCTGCTTGGTCGTGCGCGCGACTTCCGCCACCACGGGCTTGCTTTCGCGACCCGCGTTCCACTTCTTCAGGCTTGGGACTCCCGCGCCCTTGGCGATCGAGGTCATGAAGGCGTCGGTGACGTAGCCCGATCCCTCCTCGCCCTGGTTGCGGTAGAAGAGCTCGATGTAGTTCCAGGCCCGTCCCTGTTCCCCGGCCGCGATCGCCGCCGCCCCGGCCGGCACCGATTGCTGGCTGATGATCGTGAAGTTGCGGAATTCGATCTTCGCTTCGCCGTCGCGGACCGGGCCGGAGACGATCTGCGGGATCACTTCTTCCGAGTAGGCCTTGCAGACCGGGCACTGGAGGTCGCCGAACTCGATCAGCGTCACCTTGGCCGAGGGTTCGCCCAGGACCATGCCGTGCTGCGGGATGCCGCGAAGCTGGTTTTTCACCAGGCCCACGTCCGTGAGTTCGGTGTCCCCGCCCCCGCCGCCCCCGCCCCCGCCCCCCTGGCTCTGGCTGATGACGATCACGACCGCTACGACCACCAGCACCAGCAGGGTGGCGGCGCCCGCGAGCTGGATCAGGCGCCTGCGGCGCTCCTGCCCGTGAGTCTCGGCTTCCCGCTGGACGCGCTCTTCGCGTCGCCGCTCTCGTTCCTGCTTTCCGCTCATCTTCCCTCCTGTCGTGTCGTTCTCGGTCGACCGCGGCTTGGTCTCGCCCGCCGGGGACTCATTCCCTCACCCCGCGCAGCGCCTGTTCCAGTTCGGGGATGCCCCAAGCGCCCTCGATCCGGGTGCGGATGATCCCGTGCTTGTCGATGACGAAGAGCCAGGGCTCGCTCGGCAGGTGGAACGCCTTGACCTGCGGCCGCACGCCGAGGTTGGGGTTGTTTTCCTCGTAGATCTCCATGTGGATGAAGGCGACGCCCTTGCCGTCGGTCTGGTGGACCTGTTCGGCCTCGTCGACCACCGGCCCGCAGACGCGGCTCTGGCAGAACTGCGGCGTGGCGAAGAGCAGGACGGCGGGCTCCTTGCCGAGCACTTCGGCGAGGTCGTACTCGTGCATCTGATCGGGCGGGACGCGGGTGTCGATCTTGCGCAGGTCGCCGCCTACGTCGGCGGCGGTCGGCGTATGTACGTGTGGCGCCGGCTCGCCGACGTCGGGTGGGTTCGCCGGGCTCTTGGGAAAGCCCTTTTGTGGGTGCGGGAAGTGACCGACGACGGCGCTGGGAACGAACGTCCCTTCGGTCGAGCCGCCCTTCTTGATCAGCGCCAGCACCCGCCATTCGCCGTTCGCCCGGAACGGCGCGTCGTCGACCACGTAGACGACCTTGCCCGCCTGGGGGTCCTTGCCGGTGGTTTCCGCGATGAAGGCCGATTCGGTCGCCAGCGATTCGATCCGGGCGGGGTAGGGGCCGAGCGCCCTGCCGTTTTCGCCGTGGGCGAAGTAGAGGGCGACCTCTGCGTCGGTGATCTGTTCCCGGCCCGGCGTGAAGACGCCGAAGCCGTAGCGATCGCGGCCCCGGTCGAAGACCTCGCCCGTGGGCGCGACGACCAGTTCGCTTTCGCCCCCGCTCAGCGCCAGCAGGGAGGTCAGGGTCCTCCCTTCGGCGGGCGGGAATTCCGAGCGTGGCGGGGCCGCCATGCTGCTGATGCCGCTGTAGCGGTTGCCGCAGCCGGCTGCCACGAGGCAGGCGAGGACGCCGAACGCGGCGACTGGGGGCAGCAGAGGTCGTCTCAACCCGGCCTCCCTCCTCACGCCGTCCGGCGCGAGCGGATCAGCGCGGCGCCGCCGGCGATCAGGCCGAGCGCGCCGACGATGAGGGCGGCAATGCCGAGGCCCTTGCTGGCGCTGTCGCTAGAGCTCGAGCTGCTCGCTTCGCCTTCTTCCGCGGGTCCGGAGGACGGGCTCGGCGGCGCCGTCTCCGAGCCGGCCACGTCCTGCAGCGCCCCGCCTTCGGCGGTGACGTCGATCTGCGGCGCCGGTTCTTCGGAGTTGGGCGGGCCGATCCAGCGCACGGTTTCCCCGTTGTCGTAGTACTGGAGCACCTTGAAGGTCAGCTCTTCGCCCGCCTTGCCCGGGATCTCGGTCGAGATCGGGAAGTTGAGGAACTGTCCCGGCGGGATCTTGCCCTGCTGCCCGTCGCCGGTCCAGACGATCTCCTTGACCTGTTCGGTCACTTCGCCGTCGTCGGTCTGCACCGGCTTGGCCAGCTTGGCGGTCAGCACCTTCGGCGTCCAGCCCGGCATGTATTCGGGCGAGACGTCGAGGAAGCCGGTGGGGACCTGGACGGCGAGCTTGACGGTGTTGGCGCTTTCCATCTCGTTCGGCACCCTGATGTCGAGGGTGGCGAAGGAGCCGATCGGCACCTCATTGGGGTGCAGGCTGACGTGAGCCTGCGCGGCTGCCGGCGCGAGCAGCGCCAGGGCTGCCACGGCGGTGAGTGCTATGCGTCGCATCTGGGTGTTCCTTTCTCGTGCGCCATCAGTGGATGGGCACCTCGATCGTCTTGGTGAACTCGGTGAAGGCGGAGACGCGGACGCTGAGCGCGATGCGCCATTCGCCCGCGGCGCTGAGCAGGGCCCCCGCGATCGTGTAGTGGCCGGGGCCGGATAGCTGCGGTTCCAGCGGCAGCGAGATTTGCTTGTCGGGGAGCGCCGCGGTCGCCGTGAGCTGCTTCACCTTGGCGAACGGGGCGCCGCTCCTCGCATCGAACAGGTAGATGTGGATCTCGTTGCCGCCGACCCTCGCCGGTTCCACGGTCATCTCCAGCTGGATCGGGCCGAACTGCGTTTCGGTCGAGAAGGGCCCGGACTGGGCGGTCACCGGGGGCGCGTAGCTGGCCAGCGCCGCGGTCACGCCCAGCACCACCACCAGCAGCGCCACCTCGGCTCGCAGGGCGCGGCGCAGCAACAGCCCGGCCCGACCGGGCGATCCCCCTCCCGCGGCGATGCGCTCGAGGCGGGGAACCGAGCGGCGCTGGTTGTAGGCCCCGAGGCCGATCAGCGCCATCAGCAGGAGGAACTTGATCAGGACCGCCCGCCCGTAGCCCGTTTCGGTGAGGGCGTCGAGGTGGCGGACGTAGACGTAGGCTTGGATCAGGCCCGTCAGCAGGATCGCCCCGACCGAGATCAGCGCGACCCGGGAGAAGCGCGCGAGGACGGCGGCCAGCAACCTGCTCCTCGCGCTCGGCTCCAGCTCGCGAGTGGCCCGTGGAGCGACGAGGAGAAGCGCCGCGAGGCCGCCGAGCCAGACCGCCATCGCGGCGACGTGGACGACGTTGGTGGGGAAGAGCAGCGCCACCGGCGATTGCGTGCTGCCGTGGCCGGCCAGCGCCGGCTCGAGCACGACGAAGGCCAGCGGCGCGCCCAGGAGCACGGCTCGGACCGGGCCGATGCGCCCCCCCGTCCGGCGGCCGAAGAACGCGACGGCGAGCAGCGCGAAGACGACCCAGGCCAGAGCCGTGAGGCCCCAGATCGTGCCGAAGTTGGTTTCCAGGGTCTCGCGGACGATCGTCCCCTTCAGCGCGGCGAAGCCCGAGATCCCCGCCGCCTCGGCTCCCTCCATGACGACGCCCGCGGCGGCGCTCGCAGCGCCGATCGCGGCGGCGAGGAGAAGCACCGTGCGCAGGTGGGCGGCAAATGCCCGCCCGGCGCGTCCCCATTCGTCTTTCTCGTCGCGCACCCCCGCCAATCCCGGCAGCCAGGCGAGCAGCAGGAAGGCGAGGCCGCCGACGGCAAGCGCCATCGCCGCGTACTGGAGGCCGCGGGCCAGGCCGAAGACCGTCTCGGTGACCGGCCCGCTGCCCGAGCCGGCGGTCAGTTCGGCGACCGTCTGCTTCGGGGCCTTGCCGGCCTTGCCGATCGAGAAGACGATGCCGCTGGAGACGATGTGGCCGTCGGCGGAGACGACCCGGTAGGTGGCGGTGTAGCTGCCGTCGGGCAGGCTCGGCTTCAGGTGGACGCCGATGCGCGGGCCTTCGCTGTTGGGATGGAATGCGTCGCCTTCGTCGACCCGGTTGCCGTCGGCGTCGTAGACGCGGATCGCGCCGAAGTTCCCCTCCACCGGCTGGTCGAAACGGAAGACGACGACGGCCGGCTCGTGCTTGACGATCGCGCCGCGCTCGGGGACGGTGCCCTCGAGCTGCGCGTGTGCGAGCGCGCTGGCCGGCGCCAGCAGCGCCAGGGTTAGGGCCACGACAACGGCAGTCCCCGCCGCGCGCCGCATGCTCTACCAGGCCTCCTTCGCCGGCTCGTCGTCCTCGGCTCTCGCGCTCTCTTCGCCCGCCCGGCGCCGGCGCACGAACAGCACCAGCGCGCCGCCTATCGCCAGGATCGCGATCCCGCCGACGATGAACGGGAGCTTGGAGGGGTTGGGGCTGCCGACCCAGTACAGCGTGCCGTCGATCGCGCCCTTGCGCCCGTCTATCCGCAGCGGGATTTCGTAGTCGAAGACCTTCGTCTTGCGATGCGGGTCGGTGACCTGGGGCGGGGTTGCGGTCGAGCCGTAGTGCATCCGGTGGTCGTGCCAGAGGAAGGTGCCGCCGCTGCCGACCGTCTTCCATCTGGGCGGCGCCTTGGCGTCGGCGATCGGCGGCACCTCCTCGGTCGGGTAGCGGGTGTCGTTGAGGTAGTAAGCGGGCGAGCGTTCGTTGACCTGGACCGTGCCGTCCTTCAGCACCCGCGCGTAGGGCTCGCCTTCGTAGCCGTAGATGACGACTTCGTGGCCGTCCTGGTCGCGCAGTTCGAAATATGCGTCGTAGGCGAGGACTTCGAAGTGCACACCCGGCACGTTCGGGGTCACCCGGTCGATCACCGAGCGGTAATTGGGGTTCCCTCCTTCGTGGGCCACGGCCGTGCCGGCCGGTATGCAGACGAGCCACGCGGTTATGGCGGCGAGCGCCGCCCAGTGCTTTCGCACGGGTAGGTCCTTTCGGTCGCGCGCAGGCGACCGAAAGCCCGGTCGTCGCGCTAGTTCTGTGTGAGCAGGCGCGCCGGGGGCGGGCGCTCAGCAAGCGAGAAGGCGATCAGGCGAGTGCCGCGCGGGAGCCAGACCGCCGGCGGCGGGGGCGTCGAGTCGGGGGTCCTCGCGGGGCGGCGTCGCTTCTCCACCCGTGCCTCGACGAGTCTCGCGATCAGCTTCTCGCCGACGTAACGCCCCGCGATCAGCGGAACGGCGATCAGCAGTGCCGGCGCGAGGAAGAGGAGGACGTCGGTCGAGCCCGTCAGCGCAAGCGCCACGGCCCAGCAGGCCGCAACGGCAAGCCCAACCCGCGCGATGAAATCGCTACCGGACCGCATCGAGAAAAGAGTAGCCGACGCCCGGGCGGTGCGGTGTCAGTCAGGAGTCGGTGAGAGGGCATGCATCGTATTGTCCGCGATGAGCAATAGCTTTGGACTGTGGCGATGCTGGAGCGCGAAGCACATCGGATTGCGGCTCAGGCCTTGAGGCAGCAAGAACAGGCGCTCACCGAGTTGCGGGCCCGGACCGGAACGCTGCTGACTGCGGCATCGCTCATCGCCTCGTTCCTCGGCGGTCAGGCGCTGGCGAGGGAGGGCCTCAGCGCTTGGATCGTTCTGGCCCTTTTTGCATTCGGCGTATCGGTCGTCCTTTGCATCTATGTGCTCCTGCCAAAGGATGGACTGATCTTTGCTCTCGACGCTCCAGAGACCTATAGCGCGCTGTATGAGGTTCGAAACGATGAGGAGGAGGTTGACCGTAGGTTGGCCTACTGGCTTCAGGCGTTCCGGGAGGAGAACCACTCCACGGTCGGGCGGCTCACCGATGCCTTTGAGCTTGCGGGCCTTGCCCTCTTGGCCGAGATCGCCTTTTTGGCGGTTGGACTGGCGGTAAGCTGATCGAGATGAAGAGCCGCGCCAAACGCCCGCTGTCGGCCGCACCCTCGTCGCTGGGCGCAAAGCCTCCGCCTCCTCCTCCGCCCCCACCTCCCGGGGTCGGAATCCCGGAGACGCGTGGCGGCGGCCAAGAGAAGTAGGTCGCCGCTCAGCTGTAGCGGTCCCAGCGTTCGAGGTAGGGCAGGGGGTCGATCGGGCTGCCGCCTTCGTACCAGCCGGGCGAGGTCCAGATCTCGAAGTGGAGGTGGCAGCCGACGGCGTCGCCGGTTTCGCCGACGATGCCGATCGGTTCGCCGGTGCGGACGGGCATCCCGGTCTGCAGCGGCGAGGGTTCCGCCAGGTGGGCGTACATGAAGTCGAGGCCGGTGCCCTGGCCGTCGATCACCAGGTAGTTGCCGGCGGCCGCCTGGTAACCCGCGTACTGGACCGTGCCGCCACGGGCGGCGACCAGCGGCGTGCCGCAGGCCGCGAGCACGTCCTGTCCCTCGTGGGTGTGGCCGGCGCGCGGGGCGCCGAAACGGTCGGCGGCATCGCCGAAGTCATGCGGGCCGAGCACCGGGAAGGCGTAGCCGTAGAGGGCGAAGCCGAGGCTGAACGACCCGGCCGGGGAGGCGGAGGAGGAAGCGCTCTGCTCGGCTTCCTGGATCGAGCGATCGAGGCTCTGCTGCGCCGCCGGGTCGCCGCTCTGCGGGGCGATGCGGAAGCTGTAGCGGCCGTTGGGCGCGGGGCGCCCGCCGGCGACCGTCCCGTCCCAGCTGACCCCGTCGGGCGTTTCGGGTGCGACGTCGTTGCGGTAGAAGGTCTTGACGATTTCGCCCCCGGGGCCGACCACGTCGACGCGCAGGTCGTTGGACGGTTGGTCGCTGCCTATCTCGTAGCTCAGGCGGGGGCTGCGGGCGCCGTAGTAGAAGGACTTGCGCGGCCAGGTCTTGGCCGAGAGCAGTCGCAGCGTGCCGGCGGACGGCGCCGGGTCGGGCGTGCCGCTCTGGCTTGGCGGCGATGGGGCGGCACCGCTCGGGGTGGGGGCGCCGCCGGTGGTGGCCGCGGCCGGCGCGGCGAAGCCCGCCAGCAGCGCTGCCGTTGCAACTACGTATGCGGATACAGCCAGCCAAGCACTGCGTGCCACGTGCCCTCTCTTTCGTCCGCCTGCGGAGTTAGCTGTCGGGCTCGCGCTGAAAGAGATGCGCTACGGCTGGTGTTCGGCCGATTCGCCCCCGGGACCTGCAAGGGTCCCCTTGGTTCCTCCGCTCCCAACCGGCGCTCCGGTCGGGATTAGGCTTTGCTGGCGCGGCAGTATAGGACGCCGGACGGCTATGATGCGCGGCCGCGCCGGGCCCGCCCGTGCGCTTTCTCGGTTTCCCCACGATGAAGACCTACGTCGCCACGCCCGCCGACCGCCAGCGAGACTGGTACGTCGTCGACGCCGAGGGGCAGACCCTGGGCCGCCTCGCGACCCGCATCGCCGACGCGCTGCGTGGCAAGCGCAAGCCGCAGTACACGCCGCACGTCGACACCGGCGACTTCGTCGTCGTCGTCAACGCCGAGAAGATCCGCGTCACCGGCAAAAAGCTCGAGCAGAAGCGCTACTGGCGCCACAGCGGCTACCCGGGCGGGATCAAGTCGCGGACGCTGGCCGAGATGCTCGATCGCCGCCCCGAGGAGGTGATCCGCAAGGCGGTCAAGGGGATGCTCCCCCGCAACCGCCTCGCCCGCAAGCAGCTGACCAAGCTGAAGGTCTATGCCGGGCCGGATCATCCGCATGCTGCGCAGAAACCCCAGACGATGGAGATTGCCTGATGGCAGAGGAAAAAGACGCCGGTACTAGCGACGAAGTCGCGGATCAGGCGGATCAGGGTTCCCAGGGCGTCGGCGCTTCGGCCGGCGGCGGCGGACGCGAAGCGGAGCAGCCGCCGGTTGATGAGGGCCCTGCCGGCGAGGCTGAGTTGCCCGTAGAGGAGCTCGCTGAGGAGCCGGTTGCTGAGCAGGAGCAGGCTGAGCCCGAGCCGGTTGAGGAGTCGAAGGCTGAGAAGAAGAGGGATGCGATTCCGGGGGCCGACCTGGAGCCGATCGCGGTCGAGCCGGAGGAGCGGCCGCTGAGCGCCGAGGAGAAGGCTCGGCGGGAGGCCGAGGAGGAGGAGCGCCGGGAGCGCGAGGCGGCGCTTGTCGGGGAGGCCGAGGAGGAGCCCGCGGCGGCCAGCCGCGCCCCCGCGAAGATGGCCGGCGACTCGCGCTTCCTCGCCACCGGCAAACGCAAGCACGCGATCGCCCGCGTCACCGTCCTGCCCGGCAAGGGCGAGTTCGTCGTCAACGGGCGCTCGCTGGAGGAGTTCTTCCCGCGCCCGCTGCACCAGACGATCGCGCGCCAGCCGCTCGCGATAACCGGCTACGAAGGCAACGTCGACGTCCGCGTCCGGGTCCACGGGGGCGGCGTCAGCGGCCAGGCCGGCGCGGTTCGTCATGGGATCGCCCGAGCCCTGATCGAGGTCGACCCCGAGCTGCGCGGAGAGCTGAAGAAACGCGGCTTCCTCACCCGTGACGCACGGGTCAAGGAGCGCCGCAAGGCGGGACTGAAGAAGGCCCGCAAGCGGCCGCAGTTCAGCAAGCGCTGACGGGGCGGGTGTGACGCCGGAGCGCAAGCTCTTCGGAACCGACGGGGTTCGAGGAGAGGCTGGGACGTTCCTCAGCGCCGAGCTGGCGCTAACCCTTGGGCGCGCCGCGACTGCGTCGCTGGAAGTCGAGCGGCCGCAGGTGCTGATCGTGCGCGACACCCGCGAGTCCGGCCCCATGCTCGAAGCGGCTCTCGCCGCCGGCATCGCTGCGGCCGGGGGGGACGCGCTGCTCGGCGGCGTGCTGCCGACGCCGGGCGCCGCGATCCTCGTCCGCCGGCTCGGGCTCGACCTGGCGGCGGTCGTCTCCGCTTCCCACAACCCCTACCGCGACAACGGCATCAAGTTCTTCAGCGCCGCCGGGACCAAGCTCGACGACGAGGCCGAGGCCCGGATCGAGGCGCTGCTCGACAGCCCGGTCGAGCCCGCCAGGCCGGGCGGCGTGCGCGATCTGGATGGCGCCGGCGAGGACTACCTGCGCGCGCTCGAGTCGGCCTTTCCGCTCGATCTCTCCGGCCTCAAGGTCGCGCTCGACTGCGCCAACGGCGCCACCCACCGGGTCGCGCCGGCGATCTTCGAGCGGCTCGGCGCCGAGGTCGACGCGATCGGGGTCGAGCCCGACGGCCGCAACATCAACGAGGGCTGCGGCTCGACCCACCTCGACGCACTCGAAGCGCACGTCGCCTCCTGCGGCGCCGCGATCGGGTTCGCCTTCGACGGCGACGGCGACCGCGTGCTCGCGGTCGACTCTGCCGGGCGCCGCCATGACGGCGACGAGCTGATCGCCCTGCTCGCCCGCGGCATGGCCGGCCGCGGCGAGCTCGAGGGAGGAGTGGCGGTGACGGTGATGAGCAACTACGGGTTCCATCAGGCGATGGAGGCGAACGGGATCGAGGTCGCCGTGACCCAGGTGGGAGACCGCTACGTCCTCGACGAGCTGCGCCGCCGCGGGTGGCGGCTGGGCGGCGAGCAGTCGGGCCACATCATCGACACCGGCTTCGCCGGCACCGGCGACGGGATCGCCGCGGCGCTGATGACGATGCGTGAGCTGGCCGGTCGCGACCTCGCCGCGGCCGAGCCGATGGAGAAGCTGCCGCAGACGCTGATCAACGTCGAGGTCGCCGACCGCGAGGCGATCGCCGGCGCGACCGCCGTCCACGAGGCGGTGGCGCGCGAGAGCGCCGCCCTGGAGGGCCGCGGCCGCGTCCTCCTGCGACCCTCGGGCACCGAGCCGCTGGTGCGGGTGATGGTCGAGGCGCCGAGCGCCGAGGAGGCCGAGGCCGTATGCAAGCTCCTTGCCGACCTCGTCGGCAAGGAGCTGGGCTGACGCTCTCCGGCGTCTACCCTTAGCGACCTCCTATGTGCGGAATCGTCGGATACGTCGGGGGCCGCCCCTGCCGCGACATCCTCGTCGCCGGCCTCGAGAAGCTCGAATACCGCGGCTACGACTCGGCCGGGGTCTCGGTGATCGAGGACGGCGAGGTCGACAGCGTCCGCGCCGTCGGCAACCTCGCCAACCTGCGCGCGGCGATGGACGAGCACGAGGCAGGCGGGGGAGGGGTCGCCGTCGCGACCTCGCCCGCGACGACCGGCATCGCCCACACCCGCTGGGCGACGCACGGGCGGGTCACCGAGGAGAACGCGCACCCCCACAGCGACGGTTCCGACCGCGTCCACATCGTCCTCAACGGGATCGTCGAGAACCACGCCAAGCTGCGCGCCCGCCTGGAGGCCGAAGGGCGGAAGTTCAGCTCGGAAACCGACGCCGAGGTGGTCGCCCACCTGATCGCCGCCCACTACGAGGGCGACCTCGCCGCCGCCGTCCGCACAGCCTTCGCCGAGCTGCGCGGCCACTATGCCTTCGTCGCGATGCACGCCGAGTGTCCCGAGCTGCTGGTCGGGGCGCGCAAGGAGTGCCCGCTGGTAGCCGGCGTCGGCGAGGGCGAGAGCTTCCTCGCCTCGGCGATCCCCGCCTTCCTCGCCCAGACGCGGCGCGCGGTCGCGATCGAAGACGGCGAGATCGTCACGATCGACGCCTCCGGCGTGCGGATCGAAGACGCCGAGGGCAACCCGGTCGAGCGCGCGGCCGAGGAGATCGACTGGGACGAGGCGGCGGCCGAGAAGGGCGGCTATGAGACCTTCATGCTGAAGGAGATCCACGAAGAGGCCGACGCCGTCGCCGAAACGATCGCCGACCGCCTGCCCGGCGATGAGAGCGTCGACCTCTCCGAGGTCGAGATCGACGACGAGTTCCTGCGCGGCCTGCGGCGGATCGTGATCGTCGCCTGCGGCACCTCCTACCACGCCGGCCTCGTCGGCCGGTACGCGATCGAGGAGTGGGCGCGGGTCCCGGTCGAGATGGACGTCGCCTCCGAGTACCGCTACCGCAACCCGGTGGTCGGCGAGGACGACCTGGTGATCGGGATCACCCAGTCGGGCGAGACCGCCGACACCCTGGCGGCGATGCGGCTGGCCCGCGAGCGCGGCGCCAAGGTGCTGGCGATCACCAACGTGATGGGCAGCCAGGCGACGCGCGACGCCGACGCCGTCCTCTACACCCGCAGCGGGATGGAGATCAGCGTCGCCGCGACCAAGACCTTCGTCGCCCAGGTGGCGACGATGTACCTGATCGGCCTGCGCCTGGCCGAGTTGCGGGGGACGATCGAGCCGCCGCGCCTGGCCGAGCTGATCGCCGAGATGAAGATGCTGCCCTCGAAGGTCGAGCACACGATCGCCGCCTGCGAGGAGCCGGTGCGCGCGATCGCAGCCGAGTTCGCCGAGCGCCAGTTCTTCCTCTACCTCGGGCGCCACATCGGCCTGCCGGTCTGCCTCGAGGGGGCGCTGAAGCTGAAGGAGATCTCCTACATCCCGACCGACGCCTACGCCGCCGGCGAGATGAAGCACGGCCCGATCGCCCTGCTCGACTCCTCGACGCCGGTGATCTGCGTGGCGACCGAGAGCCCGATCCTCGACAAGGTGCTCTCCAACGCCGAAGAGGTGCGGGCGCGGGGGGCGGAGACGATCGCAATCGCGACCGAGGGCTGCGAGCGGGTCGGAGAGGTCGCCGACCGGACGATCGAGGTGGCCCGCAGCGACTGGATCCTGCAGCCGATCCTGGCGATCCTGCCGCTGCAGCTGCTCGCCTACGACATCGCCCGCACCCGCGGGCTCAACGTCGACCAGCCCCGCAATCTGGCCAAGACCGTGACGGTCGAGTAGGGCAGCGGTTAGGATGCGGCCCGGATGAAGCTCCGCCTCCTCTTCGTCGCTGCCGCGCTCGCCGGCTTCGCCGCCCTGATCGCGGGCTGCGGCAGCAGCAGCTCCTCGGGCAGCGATCCGGCGAGCCTCGCGCCCCCCGGCGCGCCGATCTTCGTCCAGGGCACCGTGCAGCCGAGTGGCGAACTGAAGTCGAACACCGACGCGATCGCGGAGAAGATCGGCGGCGTCGCGAACCTCGGCGCGTTCGTGGTCGAAAAGCTCGAAGCCAGCGCCCGCTCCGAAGGCGAACCGTTCGACTTCGAAAAGGAAGTCGAACCCTGGCTGGGCGAGAAGGCGGGCGCCTTCTTCGAGCGGCTCGAAGGCGGCAACGCCACCGATTTCGGGGTGATGGTCGAATCGACCGACGCCGAAGCGGCACAGGAATTCGTCGAAGGCCAGACGAAGGCGAGCAAGAGCCCCTACGCGAAGAAGACCTACGAAGGCGTCGAATACGAGCTCGGCGGCCCCGAAGAACACGCGGTCGGCGTCGTCGGCGACTTCCTCGTGATGACCGAAGGGGAGAAGGTCTTCGAAGACGTCGTCAAAGCCTCCAACGGCGAATCGCTCTCTGGCGAAGACCGCTTCTCGAAGGCGATCTCGGCCGCCTCCGACGGCAGCCTCGCCGACGTCTACGTCGACGTCGGCGGGCTGATCGAAGAATCGGGCGGCGAAATCGCCCCGCAGGCGAAGGGGATCCTGCAGAACGCCGGCATCGACCCGAGCGAAGCCACCGCGGTCGCCAGCGTCGTCCCCGGCTCCGACCAGATCGAGGTCGATCTGAGCAGCGACCTCGGCGGCGAGAAGGCGCCGCGCGGCGACGCCACCAGCCTGCTCGGCTCGCTGCCCTCGACCTCCTTCGCGGCATTCGCCACCTCCGGCTTCGGCGACCAGGTGCAGGAAGCGCTCGACAGCCTCGACGCCGAAGGCATCCCCGGCACGATCCCGCCGCACCAGCTGAAGAAGGGGATCAAGGAATTCGGCGTCGACCTCGAAGGCTTGGTCGAATCGCTGAAGGAAGCGGCGGTCTTCGCCACCGGCAACAGCGAAAGCAGCCTCGGCGGCGCGCTCGTCCTCACCGCCGAAGGCCACAAGGCGCTCGAAGCGGTCGAACGCGCGGTGACCCTGGTGCGCGCCTTCCACGTCAAGGGAGTCAGCCTGCTCGGCGGCAAGACGAGCGGCTTCGCCGTCCACAGCGCCGAACTCGGCCCCAAGCCGCTGGTCGTCGCGGCCGAAGAAGGCCGCGTCGCGATCGGCTACGGCGTGCCGCAGACGCTGCTCGGCCTCAAGGCCCCCACCGGCAAGACCCTCTCCGACAACCCCGCCTACAAGGAAGCCGCCTCAGCTCTCGGCGGCACGCCGATCAGCGGCTTCGTCGACGGCGCCGCTGCGCTGAAGCTCGCCGAAGCGTTGGTCCCGAGCTCCGAACAGGGCTTCCAGGAAGCGAAGAAGTACCTCAAGAACATCGCCTTCGTCGGCGTCGGCACCGGCACCGAAGGCGAACTGGCGACCGCCAAGGCGATCGTCGGCCTCAAGTAGCGCTTACGTCAGGCGGAGCTGGCGTCGCTCGCGCACGACCTCGAACGGGTCGTCCGCGGCGCTCGGCGGCCGCTTCGCGCGGATCGCGTCTCTCAAGGCGGCAACCTCGCCGCCGGCCAGGTAGTAGCGGGCGCGTTTCTCGCCAACGGGATCCAGCAGACCCAGGTCCACCATCGCTTTGAGATCGCGGGAGGCGGTCTGCTTGCTGATCTCCTCGCCGACGACCGTCTCCGCCGAGGATCGGTAGCTCCCCCTGCGGATCCGCAGACGGTAGGCGGCGTCCATCAGCGCCGCCGCGCATCGTTCGGGAAGCCGGTTCTCTTCGGCCAACTCGACGCAGAGGTTCCAGAGCTCCTCGATCTCGCCCCGGCGCCGCAGCATCGTGCGGATCTGTGCGTAGTGGGCATGCAGGCAGTAGCGAATCCACGCTCGCGCGTCGCGTCCCGGTTGCCACGAGGTGGAGCCAACCTCTGCGAGGACCGCATAGTAGGCAGCAGTGTTGTGGCCCAGGAACTCCTCGATGCTGGAGAAGACGGGTGCGATCACTCGGTCGCGGGCTAGGACCAGGGTCTGGAGGCAACGCGCCATGCGACCGTTTCCATCGCTGAACGGATGGATCATCACCAGGTTGAGGTGCGCCATCGCGGCCTTGATCAGGATTGGGGCATCGTCGTCCTCGAGATCGCGGAGCATCTCGGCGACCAGCTCGGGCACGTCCTCACGCGGCGCGCCCTCGTAGACGATCTCGCCGGATGCGTCGTTCCGCACGTAGATGGCCCCCGGACGCCAGCGACCCGGGCTCTTGGCCAGGTCGTGCTTGATCATCATGAAATGCAAGCTCTTGAGCAGGCCCTCGTCGACCCTCTGCGGCTCGTCGTCGGCGATCTGAAGGACGTACGTCATCGCGTCGCGGTAGCCGGCGAGCGCAAGCTGCGTCTGCTCGCCGGCCTCGAGGGTGGGCTCGCCGTCGACGGTGGCGACCACGTCGTCGAGGGAGGCGTTGTAGCCCTCGATGCTGTTTGAGCCCTGCACCGCCCGCGCAAACGACATCCGCCGCAGGGTCCCGACCCATCGGCGTGGCTCGGCGACGCGATCGCGAAGCCGCTCGCGCTGCTCGGCGAGCAGCTCGAGAACGTCGTTCTCGTCGTCGTGGATCTCGGGCGTGCGAAAGATCATGATGTTTTGAAAATATCATAACCTCACGGGCAATGACATTTTGTAAGTATCAATGCATCATCGTCCTGCACGAGGGATGTTTCGGATGGCTGGAGGACTCGGGTTAGGCTGCGTGGACGATGGAGCCGTGGCTGAATCCGCTTTACGACGCCGAGGGGATGCGGGCGGCCGATCGCTGGGCGATCGAGGAGATGGGGGTGCCGTCGCTGGAGCTGATGGAGGCCGCCGGGGCGGCGGTGGCCGAGGCGGTGGCGGAGGTGGCGCTCGACGGGCCGGTGCGGGTCGTCTGCGGCAAGGGCAACAACGCCGGCGACGGGGTGGTCGCCGCCCGCTGCCTCGATGAGATGGGCTACGAGGTCGAGGCCTTGCTGCTCTGGCCGGCCGATGAGCTGAGCGGCGACGCGGCCGCCAACCTCGAGCGCTTCGCGGCCGAGCACGTGAGCGGCGATCTGGCCCCGCGCCTGGCCGACTCGGGCGCGGTGATCGACGCGATCTTCGGCACCGGCTTCGCCGGCGAGGCGCGCGAGCCGGCGAGGGGCGCGATCGAGGCGATACGCCGGTGCGGGGCGCCGGTCGTCGCCTGCGACGTCGCCTCGGGGGTCGACGCCTCCAGCGGCGAGGTCGCCGGTGCCGCGGTCGAGGCCGACGTCACGGTCAGCTTCCACGCCGCCAAGCTCGGCCACCTGATCGCCCCCGGCAAGTGGCATACCGGCGGCCTGCGGGTCGCGCCGATCGGCATTCCCGGCGGCGCCCCGGCCGAGCCGGCGGGCGGCACGATCGGCCCGAGCGTGCTCGAGCTGGCGCCCCGCCGCGGCACGCGCTCGACCAAGTTCAGCTCGGGCCAGGTTGCGATCGCCGGCGGCTCGCGCGGGCTGACCGGGGCGGTGCAGATGTGCTCGCGGGCGGCGATCCGCGCCGGCGCCGGCTACGCCACCGTCGCCGTGCCGGCTGACCTCGAGCCGATCTTCGAGCAGGGCCAGCCGGAGGTGATGTCGGTCGGCTGCCCAGGCGGTGACGGCTGCCTCGCGCCGGGCTCGGCCAAGGCGCTGCTGCGGACCTTCGAGCGCGCCGCCGCCGGCGTGCTCGGCCCGGGCCTGGGCCGGGACCCCGGCTCGGTCGAGCTGGCGCGCGAGGCGCTGCCGGTGATCGCGGCCCCGCTGGTGCTCGACGCCGACGGCCTCAACGCCTTCGCCGGCGAGCTGGGGCTGATCGCCGCGCGCAGCGCGCCCACCGTGCTGACCCCGCACGCCGGCGAGCTCGGCCGCCTGCTCGATCGTCCTGTCGAGCAGGTTGAGGCCCACCGCCTCGCCGCCGCCCGCGAGGCCGCGCGCGCGGCCCAGGCGATCGTCGTGCTCAAGGGCGACGACACGATCGTCACCGACGGCGAGCGGATCGCGGTCAACGCGGCCTCGGCGCCCGGCCTCGCCACCGCCGGCACCGGCGACGTCCTCTCGGGGATCGTCGCCGCGCTGCTCGCACGCGGCCTGGAGCCTTTCGCCGCCGCCTGCGCCGGGGTGCTCGCCCACGCCCGCGCCGGGCGCGCCGCCGCCGAGCGGATCGGCGCCGCCGAGTCGGTGATCGCCACCGACGTGATCGACTCGATCCCGGCGGGCCTCTGCCCGGTCGAATAACCTCGCGGCTGCGATGAAGACCGCAGCCGAGATCATGGACGCCGAGGTGCCCGCCGTCTCGCCCGACGCCGACGCCCGTAGCGCGATCGAGCTGCTCGCCCACACCGACAAGGGCGCGATCCCGGTGATCGACGAGGAGCGCCGCGTGGTCGGCATCGTCAGCGAGTCGGACCTGGTGCTGGCCGACGAGCAGGCCGACCTGCACCTGCCGCACTACCTCAACATCATGGGCGGCATCGTCTTCGTAGGCTCGATGAAGGGGTTCGAGAAGCGGCTCGACAAAGCCTTCGCGACCAAGGTCTCCGAGCTGATGAGCACCGATCCGGTCGTCGTCCGCGCCGACGACGACGCCGAGGCGGTGGCGCGGACGATCGCCGAGAAGCACCACAACCACCTGCCCGTTGTCGACGGCGACGGTCGCCTCGCCGGACTGGTGACGCGGGCCGACGCGCTCGCCGCGTTAGTGGAGTAGTCGTGGTACGGGCAGTCGCCCGGATCGACCTCGGCGCGGTGCGGGACAACTGCGCCCGGCTGAAGGCGGAGCTGGGGGAGGGGCCCGAGCTCTGCGCCGTGGTCAAGGCCGACGGCTACGGCCACGGCGCCGACGCCTGCGCCGAGGCGGCGCTGGCCGGCGGCGCGACCCGGCTCGCGGTGGCGACCGCGGGCGAGGCCGCCGCCATAGGCCGCCGGCTCGCCCACGTCTCCCTGCTGACGATGGGGGCGCTGACCCCCGAGGAGCTCGACACGGCCCTCGCCGCTGGCTCCGAGGTGGCCGTCTGGCGACCCGGCTTCCTCGACCTGGTCACCGCACGAGCGCGCGCGCAGGGCCGCCCTGCCCGGGTCCATGTCAAGCACGACAGCGGCATGGGCCGGCTCGGCTCCCCCGACCCGGAGGAGGTTCTCACCTTGCTGCGCGCCTGCGCCGAGCGGCCCGAGCTCGAGCCGGCCGGCCTCTGGACCCACTTCGCCACCGCCGACGAACCCGACTCGTCCTTCTTCGACGAGCAGCTCGGCCGCTTCGAGCCGCTCGTTGCCGCGGCGCGGGCCGAGCACCCGGGGATCGCCGTTCACGCCGCCAACAGCGCCGCGGTCTTCCGCGACCGGCGCTCGCACTTCGACATGGCTCGCTGCGGCGTCGCGGTCTACGGCCTCGACCCCCTCCAGGGCGACCCCGCCGAGCGCGGCCTGCGCCCGGCGCTCTCGCTGCGCTCCTACGTCGCCGACGTCAAGCCCTTCGCTGCCGGTGAGAGCGCCGGCTACGGCCGCACCTGGCGGGCCGAGCGCCCGACCTGCGTCGGCGTGCTGCCGCTCGGCTACGGCGACGGCGTGCGGCGCAGCCTCTCCAATAACGCCGAGGTGCTGATCGGCGGCCTGCGGCGCCCGCTCGTCGGCACCGTCTCGATGGACAACGTCACCGTCGACCTCGGCCCGGACACCGAGGTCGAGCCGGGCGCGGAGGCGGTCCTGATCGGCGCGCAGGGCGAGGAGGAGATTCGCGCCGAGGAGCTCGCCGCCCGGCTCGGCACGATCAACTACGAGATCACCTGCGGGATCTCGGCGCGGGTGCCGCGGGAGACGGCTTGAGCGCCGTCGAGCGCCTCGCCGCCGCGCCGCTGGTCGGCCTGGCGCGGCGGGCGCTCGGCGAGGAGCCAGCCTGGATCGCCGGCGGCGCCGTGCGCGACGCGGCCCTCGGCCGCGAGGTCACCGACCTCGACCTTGCCGTCGCCGGCGACCCGGCGGCGGCGGCGAAGGCGGTCGCCCGCGAGGGCGGCGGGCACGCCTTCGAGCTCTCGGCCGAGTTCGCGACCTGGCGCGCCGTCGCCGCCGACCGCTCCTGGCAGGTAGACGCGACCGCGCTGCGCGGCGAGACGATCGAGGCCGACCTCGCGGCGCGCGACTTCACCCTCGGCGCGGTCGCGGTGCCGCTGGACGGCGGCGAGCCGATCGACCCCTTCGGCGGCCTCGCCGACCTCGGCCGGCGGCTGCTGCGCGTCGTCGGCGAGGGCAGCTTCGCCGCCGACCCGCTGCGGCTGCTGCGCGCCGCCCGCCTCGCCGCCGACCTCGGGCTCGAGGTCGACCCCGGGACGCTGGCGCTCGCGCGCCGCGAAGCGGCGCGCGCCGCCGAGCCGGCCGGCGAGCGCCAGCTCGCCGAGCTGCGCCTCCTGCTCGGCGGCCCGGACCCGTTGCGCGGCGTCGCCCTGCTCGACGAGCTCGGTCTGACCGCGGTCGTGCTGCCCGAGCTGGAGGCGCTGCGCGGGGTCGAGCAGGGGCCGAACCACCACCTCGACGTGCACGGCCACACCCTGGCGGTGCTCGAGCGCACGCTCGAGGTCGAGCGCGACCTCGAGCGCTTCGCCGGCGAGCGGGCGGTCGAGGCGCGCGAGCTGCTCGACGAGTCGCTGGCCGACGAGATGAGCCGCGGCACCGCGCTGCGCTTCGGCGCGCTCCTGCACGACATCGGCAAGCCGGCGACCCGCGGCGAGCGCGAAGGCTTCGTCACTTTCATCGGCCACGACGACGTCGGCGCCGAGATCGTCGGCGGCATCTGCGGGCGGCTGCGGGCGAGCCGGCGGCTGACCGTCCACCTGCGCGCCCTGACCCTTCACCACCTGCGGCTCGGCTTCATGGTCCACGAGGCGCCGCTCGCGCCGCGCCGCGTCCACGAGTACCTGCGAGCGACCGAGCCGGTCGCCGCCGACGTCACCCTGCTCACCGTCGCCGACCGGCTCTCCGCCCGCGGCAGCGGCCCGTTCGCGACCGAGGAGGCGATCGAGGCCCATCTGGACCTGGCGCGGGCGATGCTCGCCGCGGCGCTCGACTGGCGCCGCGACGGCCCGCCCCGGCCGCTGCTGCGCGGCGACGAGCTCTCGGCCGAGCTGGGGATCGAGGAAGGCCCGGAGCTCGGCGGCCTGCTCGCCGAGCTGGAGGCCGCCCAGTACGCGGGCGAGGTGAGCACCCGCGAGCAGGCGCTCGAGCGGGTCCGCCGGGTGCGCGGCTGAGCGAACGTCCGATACGCTGCCCGCCAGATGGGGAAAGAGGAGAAGATCGAGATGGAGGGCGAGATCACCGAGGCCCTCCCGAACACGATGTTCCGGGTCACGCTTGACAACGACCACGAAGTCCTCGGCCACATCTCCGGCAAGATGCGCCGCCACTACATCCGCATCCTGCCCGGCGACCGGGTCAAGATCGAGCTTTCCCCCTATGACTTGGATAGGGGCCGCATCACCTACCGCTACAAATAGAGTCAGACGGCGGTGCGGCGCATCTCGCGTAGCGCCAGCGCCCCGAGCAGCGCCAGCATCCCCATCAGGGCCAGCACCCCGGGCCAGGTTTCGGCCCAGCTGACGCTGCCGACGAAGCCCTGGCGTGCGGCGTCGAGGACCTGGGTGACCGGGTTGACCCGGGCGATGTGCTGGAGCCAGGGCTGGAGCAGGGCCAGCGGCGCGTAGGCGGTGGTGGTCAGGATCAGCGCCATCATCCCGGCCTGCATCAGCGGCGCTGCCGACTGGCTCTTGAAGCGCAGCGCCAGCATCGACGCCCAGCAGGCGGCGACGGCGGCCATCGCGGCGACCATGAAGTAGGCGATCAGGAGGCCGCCGATCCCCGGGAAGCCGGCGCCGAGCAGCAGCGCCACCAAGAAGACGAAGGTGGCGGGGATCAGCGCCCGGGCGCTGGCGGCGAGCACGGTCCCGGCCAGCAGCACCCAGCGCGGCGCGGGGGAGACGAGCAGCCGGTCGACCCAGCCCTGCTCATAGTCGCGGGCCAGGTTGACGCCGGCCGCGGCGCCGGTGAAGCCGGCCCCCTGGAGCATGCTGACCGGCACGATGTAGCTCTCGTAGCTGCCGGTGGTGAAGCCGCTCAGGTGGGTCAGCGCCCCGAACACGCCGTTCAGGCCGAGGAAGAAGATCGTCGGCGCCAGCACCCCGGGGATCGCCGCGCCCGGCACCCGCAGCAGCTCGTTGCGGGAGCGGTCCATCAGCGCCGCGATCGTCGCCAGGTTCGAGCGCCAGGTCGGCAGCGCGGCCGCCGGGGCCTCCATCAGCCGACCCTCAGCCGGTGGCGCAGGGCGCGGGCGCTGAGCACGAGGCCGAGCGCGACGATGCCGGCGATCGCCAGCAGCGCGTAGAGCGTGTCGGCGGCGTCGATGCCGGAGATGATCGGCTCGCGGATCCCTTCGACGACGAAGCTCAGCGGGTTGTATTCGGCGATCGCCTGGGCCGGCTGGATCATCAGGCCCACCGGGAAGAAGGCCGAGGAGAGGAAGAGGACGACGAGGACCAGCGGGAAGAGGCCCTGGACGACGCTGGCGCTGCCGGTTCGCAGCGCGATCGCGGCGCCGATCCCGCCGACCGCCATCGCCATCGCGGTGACCAGGACGATCGCCAGCAGCGCCCCGGCGATGCCGCTCTCGATCTGGACGCCGAAGATCAGCCCGATCGCGAGGAACCAGAGCGAGCCGAAGAGGCCGAGCGCCGCCGTCCCCGCGAGCCGGCCGAGGACGATCGTGAAGCGCGAGATCGGCGCCGTGAAGAGGCGGTCGGTGAAGCCCATCTCGATGTCGACGGCGAGCGCGATCCCGCCGCTGTTGCCGGCCAGCATCAGCGACTGCATCATCGCCCCGGCGAGCATGAACTGGAGGAAGCTCTGCACCGGCGGGAAGCCGGGCAGGTTGACGGCCGCTCCGGCGCCGCCGGTCTGGATCGCCAGCAACAGGGTGGGGAAGACGACGATCGGCGCCAGCAGCTGCGGCCGGCGGAAGGTCTGGCGGATCGAGCGCATGCCGAGCGCGCGCACGACCCGGGCGTTGAAGGCGAGCCGGCTCATGCCTCGGCCGGCTCCTGCTCGGCGCTCTCCTCCTCGTGCTCCAGGTGGTAGCCGGTCTTGGCGACGAAGACGTCGTCGAGGGTGGGGCGGACCAGCTCCAGCGATCCGACCTCGATCCCGGCCTCGTCGAGGGCACGCACCACGCGCGGGATGTCCCTCGCCCCGTTCTCGACCTCGACCAGGACGGTCTTGCCGTCGACCGGCGGCAGCAGCGGGCCGATCCTGCCGCAGATCTCCTCGGCCTCGGCGATCGAGCCCTCCTCGAGCTGCAGCCGGATGTGGGGGTGGCCGAGTTCGGCTTTGAGCGAGGCCGGCGTGCCTTCGGCGACGATCCGGCCGCTGTCGATGATGCCGACGTTGTCGGCGAGCTGGTCGGCCTCCTCGAGGTACTGGGTGGTGAGGAAGACGGTGGTGCCGTCGTCGTTCAGCGCCCGGACCTCCTCCCAGATCGTCTTCCGGCTGACGGGATCCAGTCCGGTGGTCGGCTCGTCGAGGAAGAGGACACGCGGTTCGTGCACCAGCGCGGCCGCCAGGTCGAGGCGGCGCTTCATCCCACCCGAGTAGCCGCCGACGCGGCGGTCCGCGGCGTCGGCAAGGTCGACTCGTTCGAGCAGGCTGTCGGCACGCCGCCTGCCCTCGCTGCCCGGCAGTCCCTGCAGCGTCGCCTGCAGGCGGATCAGCTCGCGGCCGGTCATCAGCGGGTCGAGCGCCGCCTCCTGCAGGGCGACGCCGATCGAGCCGCGGACCGAGCGCGCCTCGCGGACGACGTCATGGCCGGCGACGGCTGCCCGTCCGCCGGTCGGCAGCAGCAGCGTCGTCAGCATCCGCACGGTGGTCGTCTTGCCGGCGCCGTTGGGGCCGAGGAAGCCGTAGATCTCGCCCTCGCCGACCTCGAGGTCGACGCCCTGCACGGCGAGCACCTCGCCGAAGGCGCGCTCGATGCCCTCGACGACGATCGCCGCCGCCATCAGGCCTCCGCTGGCGTGGCCTCGGCGAGCGGCGGATGCGACTCGACCCAACGCCGCCCGTTGGCGCGCTCCAGCGCCTCGGCGGCGTCGAGCAGCAGCTCGTCCCGTCCCCAGGCCGCCTGCAGCTGCAGGCCGATCGGCAACCCGTCGGCGCTCAGTCCCACCGGTGCGCTGATCGCCGGGATGCCGGTCAGGTTGGCGAGCGCGGCGCCGCGGACGTTCGCCTGGTCGGCGCCGAGCTCGCCCGAGGGCAGCACGACCACCGGCGCCTCCAGCGGCGGAGCCGGTGCCGGCACCGTGGGCCACGCGAGCACGTCGACCTGCTCGAAGAGCGCCGCGACTCGCCGCCGCATCAGCGTCCGCACGCGGCTTGCCTGCACGGTGGCGGCCGCCGGCAGCAGCATCCGGTACTTCAGCGTGCCGCGGGCGATCGGGCTGAGCTCGGGGCTCAGCCGGTTGAGTCGATCCGGCGTCGTCCCGCTGAGGCTCTCGCCGTTGATGATCAGGATCGCGGCGAGGGCGGAGGCGGGGAGGTCGGGAAGGGACACCTCGCGCACCTCGCCGCCGGTCTCGGCGCGAAGCGCCTCGATCGCCGCCTCGCAGGCCTCTCGGACCTCGGGCGTCACATCCTCGGAGACGGGGTCGCGGACGACGCCGATCCGCAGGCCGGCGGCATCTCCTGCGGCCAGCTCCTCGTCGAAGAGGACGGAGCCGAGCAGGCGGCAGTCGCCGGCATCGGCGCAGAGCGGCCCGGAGACGATCAGCGTCGTCACGGGCGCCATGTGGTGCCCCGCCATCGCCGAGCGGCCGAAGGTCGGCTTGAGTCCGGTCAGGCCGCAGTAGGCGGCCGGGAAGCGCACCGAGCCGAGGCCGTCGGCGCCGATGGCTCCGGCGACCAGCCCGCCGGCGACCGAGGAGGCCGGCCCGCTCGAGGAGCCGCCGGGGCAGCGCTCGGTGTCCCACGGATTGCGGCATGGCCCGTAGTAGGAGACGGCGCCGGTGCTGCCGGCGCCGAGCTCGTGCATGTTGCCGACGCCGACGATCGTCGCGCCGGCGTCGCGCAGGGCGCGGTAGGGGCCGGACTCGCCGGGCGCCGTCGGCGCCATCAGCTCCGCCGCGCCGAAGCGTTGCGCCCGCCAGGGCAGCGGCCACTCGTCCTTGATCACGATCGGGACGCCGCGCAGCGGGCCGGGGGGAGCCGCCGCGAGCATCTCCCGCGAGCGCTCGGGGAAGGTCTCGACGATCGCGTTCAGCGCCGGGTTGCGGGCCTCGATCCGGGCAAGGGTCGCGTCGAGCAGCTCGGCCTGGTTGGCCTCGCCGGCGGCGATCGCCGCCGCCTGGCCGCGCAGGCCGAGGTCGAGCGCGTCGCTCACGCTGGCGCCTTCGAGAGGTCGGGGAAGCGCTCCGGTGCGGCCTTGCTCGTGTCGAGGGCCAGCAGCTCGAGTATCGCCGGCCAGAAGATTCCGTGCACGGCGGCGATCACCGCCAGGTCGACCTCGTCGGCCTCGATTCCCATGGAAGCGAGGCCGGCCGGGATGAACTCGTCCGCTGCTGCCGAATCCGCCATCGGCGGGCAACCCTAGATGATCGCCCGTGGCTGCGATCCTGCAATGCAGCCGGAGGAGCGCACGGCGGCGCGGCGAACGACAGTATCCGGAGCCGCAACCCTGCTCCCAGGGCCGGGTTTGCAGCTTGAGATCGTGCGCAGCGCAGCTAAAAGCCGAGCCCGCCACGACCGCGCCCCCGCCGCGGTCGGCCTCGCCTGCGCGCTCGCGCTGCTGGTCGCGGTGTCCTGGCCGGGCGCCGCCGCCTCCGCGCCGGCGCGCACCGTCGTCCTCGGTCAGACCAACAACACGCCGCCGCCGTCCTGCCCGGGGAAGATCGTCAACAACGTCGAGGTGGTCCCCTGCCGGGTCGAGGGCCACGTGACCGGCTTCCAGGCGGTCGCCAGCGGCGTTCCGCGCCCCTACGAGGTGCCCTTCGACGGCAAGATCGTCGCCTGGTCGATCACCCTCGCGCGCCCCTCGCGCACCGACTCGGCGACGACGACCAACGAGGTCGGCTTCTTCAACGAATTCCTCGGTACGCCGTCCGAGGCGCGGATCGGCGTTCTGCGGCCGGTCGAAGGCACCAACCCGCCGCAGTACACGCTCGTCCGCCAGGGCCCGCTCGAGGTGCTGAACGGCTACTTCGGCAGCACCGTGATCTTCGCCCTCGAACACCCGCTCTCGGTGCTCCAGGGCCAGACGGTCGCGCTCACCGTCCCGACCTGGGCGCCGATGTTCGCCTTCAACGTCTCCGAAGAAAACACCTGGCGCGGCAGTCGCCTGCCGAAGCACTGCTCCTCCAAGGAAGACATCCAGGGCGGCCACCCCCAGCAGGGCGTCGGCAAGACCAAGACCTACGGCTGCTACTACAGCAACGCCCGCCTGCTCTACACGGCGACCCTGGTCAAGGGCCCCTGATCAACCTGATCGCCTAAGGTCTGCTAAGTATTCAGCGGTGAGTGATGGCAGAGAGCCTGAGCTTCGCCTCGGCCTGGTTCTCTACGGCGGCGTCTCCCTCGCCGTCTACATCTACGGCGTGGTGGTGGAGATCCAGCGCTTGCTGGGGGCGTCGGCTCGTCACGAGGGGGATTCGGAGGCGCCCGAGGCGTCAGTCGGCTACCTGAAGGCGCTGAGCCGAGCGGGCCTGTCGCGGGTCGGCGTCGACATCGTCGCCGGCACTTCGGCTGGCGGCATCAATGGGATCCTGCTCGCCAGGGCGCTGGCCGCGGGGGGCGACGTGCGCGATGTCAAAGACCTCTGGCTCAAAAGCGGCGACATCGGCCGCCTTCTGCATGGCGTCGACGACGACGACCCGGCCTCGCTGATTCGCTCGCAACTGCTGGAGGAACGACTGCATGACGGCTTCGAGACGCTGACCGGCGAGAGACCCCGGCCGCGCGACGCCGCGCCGCTCGATCTGTTCGTCTCCGCCACGCATCTGCGCGGCACGCTCCGCACCTTCCCGGACTCGCTCAGCGGCGAGATCGAGACGCTCACCCACCGTCGCGTCTTCCAGTTGAAATGCCGGCCCGAATACGGTCGCGACGACTTCCGGCTCCTAGCCGACGACGATGGCGTCGCCGTGCGGGACAGCGAGCCCGCGGCGCTCGACAGGCTGGTCAAACTGGCGCGCGCCACCAGCGCCTTTCCGGTCGCCTTCGAGCCGGTGCGAATCGTCTCCGACGACCACCTGCTGGGGCCAAAGGATGAACCGCAGGGCTGGTACGCGGACGGGGGCATTCTCAACAACAGGCCGTTCACCGAGGCGCTCGAGACGATCTTCACGCGGGCGTCCGATCGGCCCGTGCGGCGCTGGCTGCTCAGCGTCGACCCCGATCCCGAAGAGCTGGACCGCCCCGCGCCACCCGGGCCGAAGCCGGGCTTCGACGAGGTCCTGATCGACGCTGCGAGCGGGATCCCCCGTTACCAGAGCATCGCAAAGGACCTCGACGCACTCGCCGAGCACAACGCCACCGTGCGCCGGATCTCCGATCTGGTCCTCAGTCGCGAGGAGGAGCTGGCCGCGCTGCCGCCGCGAGCGCCCGTGGCGGAAACCCTGCCGGGGGCTTACGCGCGGCTGCGAGCCGAGGCGTGGGCCGAACTGATCGCCGATTCGCTCTTGGCGCGGGTCGAGCCCGCGGACCCTGGCGAGTTCGACGCGGTAACCGCGCATGCCGCCTTCGCGCAGGCTGCCGGCAGGGCAATCGAGGGACGCGGGATCGGCGCCTCGGACCTAGCGCTCGAGCGCCGCCGTATCTATTACCTGATCAAGCTGGTTGGACTCGCCGTCGGGACGCCGTACCGGCCCGAGGGGCAGGTACCGTCGTCGGAGGCCGAGGCCACGCAGCCGCAGGACGCGCGGGCCGCGCTCTGGGAGATGTTCGAGCGGGTCTCGCAAGCTCTCTGGGACGGATTCGGGTCCACTCGGTTGCCCTTGGGAAGCGCCGAGGGGGAGTCGGATCCCGACCAAAATGCCTACGCGGCGGCAACGGCGCAGATCGAAGCCGAGCTGGGAGGGCTCGCCGAGCGGAGCGGCGCCATCGCGGCGGCGACCAGGAGGGTGGTCGACGGCCTGCTCATCGATCTGCCGCGACGACTCGGCGACGGCGTCGCGGCCGGCACGTTTCCGGTCGCGCTCGCCGCGGTCTTCGACGCCTTCGACCTCCGAGATGCCGCCATGCTGACGATCGACGCCGGCGGCGGACTGCGCTACCGCGACATCGTCAACCATGCCCAGATCAGCCCGGCGACGGCGACGGCGACCAAGGTTGAAGCGAAGAAAAAGCTGGCCGGGGACACGCTCGGTCACTTCGGCGGCTTCCTCGAGCGGAAGTGGCGTGAAAACGACCTGCTCTGGGGGCGCCTGGACGGGGCCGAGATCCTGCTGCGGGCGATCCTGGCCGAATCGGACGCAGGCGAGACCGACCGGGCGGAAATGATCGAGTCCGTGCTCGTCGAGATCCTCGATGACGAGTGTCCCGCAGCGCTTGCGACAGCAGATGGCGACTGGAGGGCATTTCTGAAAACGCACGCGATCGGCGACGTGACGCTCAGGTCGGTCGAGCGAGATCGCAAGTTGGGCCTTGGCTACCGGGCGGCGGTGACCTTGCGGCGGATGCTGCGGGTCGTGCGCCGCGAAGCGGAACAGGAACGGCCCGGCGAGACCCGCACCGGAATGCTGCGGGCTGCCGACAAGGAGCTCGACCGGGTCGGGTTACTGCTGGTGGGCTTCCGGCTGGCGCTTCGACCGCTGTTTCGCCGCAAGGCGAAAACGACCGAACCGGAGGAGTGAACGCGCGCCTCCCGAGGGCTAACTGCCGTCGAGCGCTTCCTGGCGCAGGCCGCAGTAGGGGCAGTCGCTGACGTCGAGGCCGATCAGCTGGTCGCAGCGGCGGCAGGCGCGCAGGTTCTCCGGCGTGCGCGGCAGGGCGGAGGCCGAGGGGGCGAGCGGCAGGACCATCGCCACCGGCTCCATCTCCTCGCCGGTCTCGCGGTCGAGGTAGACCTCGCCCGGCACGGCGTATGCCAGCGCCTCGCGGCCCGAGGCCGGGGCGCGCATCCGGTAGAGCTGCCGCTGGTTCATCCGCGCGCACAATAACAATGGCGCTCCCGTCCTTCGAACACTGGGTCTACCGATTAGCGAGCGTCACGATCTGATTCTCCGCGAGCGGCGCCGATATGGCGATTGCCGCCGCCCCCGGACGCGAAGCGGAGGAGGCGGCGGAGTGTGAGGGTCCTCCTCTTTCATGGCTACATGCTGCGCGGCACCGGCAGCAACATCTACACCGCCTACCTCGCCCGGGCGTTGGCCCAGCTCGGCCACGAGGTCCACCTCCTCTGCCAGGACCGGCGCGTGCGGATCGAGGGCGTCGAGATCCACAACCCCGACATCGGCGGCCTGCTGCCGGTCTACGTCAAGGACCCCTACGAGGGCTTCGAGGTGAAGGCCTTCCCGGAGCTGAGCGACGAGGAGCTGCAGCGCTACATCGAGTCCAACGTCGCCGCCGTCCGCGGTGTCGCCGCCGCAACCGGCGGCTTCGACGCCGCCCTCGCCGGCCACCTCGTGATGGGCCCATGCATCCTCGCTCGTGCCGAGATCGGCGAGTTCGCCGCCAAGATCCACGGCTCGGCGCTCGAGTACACGGTCAAACCGCATCCTCGATTCCTCCCTTATGCAGAAGAAGGCATGCGGGCCGCCAACGGCGTCCTCGTCGGCTCCCGCCACACCGCCGAGTCGCTCTGGGCCGCGCTGCCGAGTGTTCCTGGCCTTAGAGAGAAGACTCGCTTGGGCCCTCCCGGCGTCGACACGAAGGCGTTCTGCCCGCGGGTCCTGTCGCGGGGCAGGGCACCCCTCCCTGGCCGGGAGGGGAACCCAACCCCGCGCCACCCACGGAAGATCGTCTTCGTCGGGAAGCTGATCGTCTCCAAGGGGGTCGATCTGCTCATAGCTGCGTGGCCGCTCGTCAGGCAGCTGAATCCGGAAGCTGTGCTGCAGATCGCCGGGTACGGGGAGTACGAGGCTGGCTTGCGGCGGTTGTTAGCTGCGTTGGACGCGGGGGATCTCGAGGATGCGCGCGAGGTCGCGAAGCTGGGATGGGGGCTGGAGGGTGGTTCCGCGGAGCCGTTGCCGATTCTCAGCGCGTTTCTGGCCGATCCGCCCGATGGCTACGTCGAGGCGGCGCGGGGCATGGCGGGCTCGGTCGAGTTCATCGGTCGCCTGGAGCACGACGAGGTTGCCGAGCTGCTGCCGGGGGCGGAGGCGCTGGTTATGCCGAGCACGTTCCCCGAGGCCTTCGGAATGGTTGCCGCGGAGGCTGCCGCTTGCGGGGTTCTGCCGGTGTCCGCGGGGCACTCGGGGATGCGGGAGGTTTCGCGGGAGCTGGCTGTGGCGCTGCCTGCAGGTACTGCCGATCTGGTCTCGTTCCCGGTCGAGGAGGGGGCCGTCGAGGCGATTGCGGAGCGGCTCAATCGTTGGTTGGCGCTGCCTGAGGAGGAGCGGGCTGGGGCGCGCGGGGCGCTTGTCGCGACGGCCCGGCGGCTCTGGAGCTGGGAGGGCGTGGCCCGCGGTGTGCTCGCCGCATCGGGCGCGCTGGGGCCGGAAAACCTCCCGCCGCCGCTTCAATAGAATGCCCGCCGCCTCATGTACGGCCGCCTGCCGATAGCCAAGATGCTCGCCGCGACCGTCGCCCTGGCGGCGGCGATGTCGGCGGTGATGCTCTCGATCAACTGGGACGGCCAGGAGGCCTCTACGGCGGCGCCGAAGATCGATCAGCTGCTCAACGTGATGATCGTCCTCTCGTCGTTCGTCTTCTCGCTGGTCATGGTGATGCTCTTCTACGCGCTGTGGAAATTCAAAGCCAAGCCCGGCGACGAGTCCGACGGCGAGCCGATCCACGGCAACACGCGGCTCGAGGTCGCCTGGACCCTGATCCCGACGATCATCGTCCTCTTCGGCGCGGGATACAGCTGGTCGGTGCTGAACGAAATCGAAAAGCACGAACCCAACGCGATGACGGTCGACGTCTTCTCCCAGCAATACGCGTGGAGCTTCGGCTATCCCGGCAAGGGCAACGTCTGGTCGCAGGGAGAACTGCACGTGCCCGTCAACCGCCAGGTCAAGTTCGAGATGCACTCCCAGGACGTGATCCACTCCTTCTGGGTGCCCGAGTGGCGGATCAAGAAAGACAACGTGCCGGGGATCACGACCACGGCCGTCGTCACGCCCGACAGGGTCGGCACCTACCAGCTGATCTGCACCGAGCTCTGCGGCCTCGGCCACGCGACGATGCGCGCCAAGGTCGTGGTCGAGCCGCCTGCCCAGTTCCGCAAGTGGGTCGCCGGCCTGAAGGAAAAGGTGCCGCCGACCTTCATGGAATCGATCCGCCAGGACACCGAAACCAACCCGGTCGAACCGCTCGGCGCGGGCGGGGCATAATGGCGATCCGATGATGGCTGCGATCAAGCGACCGGGGTGGATTCGAGGGCTGCTCGGCGCGCTCGCGGCGGCGGCCTTCGGCTTCGGCCTCGTCGTCGCCCTGCGCGCGATCTCGGGCCTGCCGATCTGGCAGACCGAACAGACCGGCTACCCGCACGTCGTCGTGCCGCTGATCACCGGGCCACTCGGTTTCCTCGCCGGTTTCGGCTGCTTCGACTACTGGCTGCGCTGGGCGGCGGGCATGCCGACGATCCCCGAGGACCACTCCCAGCACGGGGCGAAGAGCTGGCGGGACTACTTCCGCTTCAACACCGATCACAAGGTGATCGGCATCCAGTACATCTGCACCACCTTCTTCTTCTTCTTCGTGGGCGGCCTGATGGCGATGCTGATCCGTGCCGAGCTGGCCCAGCCCGGCACGCAGATAGTCGACGGCGCCACCTACAACAGCCTCTTCTCCACCCACGCCGTGCTGATGATCTTCGTCTTCGTCATCCCGGTCTTCGCCGGGATCGCCAACTACGTGCTGCCGCTGATGATCGGCGCGCCGGACATGGCCTTCCCGCGGCTGAACGCGCTCAGCTTCTGGATGCTGCCGCTCGCCGGCCTGCTCTTCATCGGCAGCTTCCTCGCCCCCGGCGGTGCCTTCGACGCCGGCTGGACCGGCTACGCGCCGCTGTCCACCGGCGCCCCGCTCGGCCAGTCCTTCTTCAACCTCGGCGTCCAGTTCGCCGGCGCCTCCTCGATCGCCACCGCGCTCAACTTCCTGGTCACGATCATCACCATGCGCGCGCCGGGGATGACCTTCTGGCGGATGCCGCTGCTGGTCTGGGCCAACCTCTCGACCTCGCTGCTGGTCGTCGCCGCGACGCCGTTCATCGCCGGGGCCCAGTTCATGGTCCTCTTCGACCGCATCCTCCACACCCAGTTCTTCCAGTTCGCCGGCGGCGGCGACGTGATCAGCTACCAGCACATCTTCTGGTTCTACTCGCACCCAGCCGTCTACATAATGATGCTGCCCGGGTTCGGGATCATCTCCGAGGTCATATCCACGCATGCCCGCAAGCCGATCTTCGGCTACCGGCTGATGGCGCTGGCGTTGATCGGGATCGTCGTCCTCAGCTACTCGGTCTGGGCGCACCACATGTTCGTCGCCGGCATGTTCAGCTGGCTGCGCGTGCCGATGATGATCACCACGCTGCTGATCGCGGTGCCGACCGGGATCAAGATCTTCTCCTGGCTGGGGACGCTCTACTTCGGCAAGATCCATACCTACTCGACCTCGATGCTGTTCGCGCTCGCCTTCATCGTCACCTTCACGATCGGCGGCATCAGCGGGGTCATGCTGGGCATGGTGCCGCTCGACATCCACGTCTCCGACACCTACTTCATCGTCGCTCACATCCACTTCGTCCTCTTCGGCGGCTCGGTCTTCACGATCTTCGCCGGGATCTACCACTGGTTCCCGAAGATGACGGGGCGGATGTACGACGAGAAGCTCGGCCGCGTCCACTTCTGGGGCACGCTGATCGGCACCTGGGGGACCTTCATCCCGATGCACTGGATCGGGATGGACGGGATGCCGCGCCGCGTCGCCGACTACGCCGCCCAGTTCGGCAACTGGAACCTGCTGATCAGCTGCTTCGCCTTCATGCTCGGCGCGATCCAGCTCGTCTTCCTCTACAACATGATCGTCAGCTGGCGTTACGGGCCACGCGCCGAGGCCAACCCCTGGCGAGCCAACTCGATCGAGTGGCAGGTCTCCTCGCCGCCGCCGATCTTCAACTTCGACGAGATCCCGCGCGTCGTCGGCGGGCCCTACGAGTACGGCGTCCCCGGCGCCCGGCACGCGATCATGGCGGGCGAAGGCGCCGAGGTACGCCAGCCCGAGCCGGCCGTGGCGGGGTCGACGTGAGCTCCGCGGGCGATGCGCGCCCGCTGCTGGTCTTCCTCAACGAGGTGGCCGGCGGGCGCAAGCTGCTGCAGGCGGTCTCCGAGCGGGCCGCAAAGGTGCCCTTCGTCGCCGTCGCCGCGCCTCAGAACCAGCCGGCGGTCGGGCAGCTGATCGACGCCGGGGAGCTGCGCGAGGCCGCCCGAGCGCGGGTCGAGGTGACGATGTCGGTGCTCGCCGAGTACGGGGTCGAGTCGGTCGGCGAGGTGATGGACCGCGACCCGGCGCTGGCGCTCGACGACGCGGTGCGCGCCCACGACCCGGGCGAGGTGCTGCTCTCCTGCCTCTACGAGACCCGCTTCGGGATCACCCGCAAGGACCTGGTCGAGTGGGCGCGGGCGCGCTTCGAGCCCGACGTCGCCGTCACCCACATCCCGGTGAGGATCACCGACGACTCGATCAGCTGGGAGAAGAACCACACCCTCGTCGTCGCCACCCAGACGGTCGCGGCGCCGGACCTGGTCAACCGGCTGAAGCAGCGCGCCGCCGGGCACCCCCACCGCTACACGATCATCTGCCCGCGCGCCGAGGGCGTCTCCGAGCCGCAGATCGTCCGTGACCTGGCTTCGACCCTGGCCGCGCTCTACCGGGCCGACGTCGACGCCACCGGCCAGCCGATGAGCCCCGATCCATTCCACGCCGTCCAGAACGCGATCGAGCACTACCGAATCGACGAGGTGCTGATCTCGACCTTCGCCGGCGAGGAGTCGCGCTGGCTCGACGAGGATTTGCTGGGTCGGACCCGGGAGATAACCGAGAAGCCGGTCGAGCACCTCGAGGTGGGCCGCCCGGCCGAGGCGGTAGCCGCCGCGGTCGCCGAGGGGGAGGGCTCCTGATGGAGAGCGCGACGGTCGCCCTCGGCCACGGCCACGAGGAGCACCACGGGCCGCCGGAGGCTAACCAGAGCTCGCGGATCGACAAACAGACGCTCGGCATCCTCCTCTTCATCGTCTCCGAGGTGATGCTGTTCGGCGCCTTCTTCGCCTCCTACTTCTTCCTCCGTGTGGTCGTCCACCCGCCGGTCTGGCCACCGCACCCCTACAAGCTGCCGGTCGCCGTCGCCGGCGTCAACACGGCGATCCTGGTCTCCTCCAGCTTCACCATCCACTACGCCCTGGAGTCGATCCGCCGTGGCAACCGCAAAGGGCTGAAGCTCGGCCTGGTGCTGACCTGGATGCTTGGCGCGACCTTCCTCTTCATCCAGATCAACGAGTACGTTCACATCGGCTTCAGCGCCCGCGACCTCGCCTTCGGCTCGATCTTCTACGGCCTCACCGGCCTCCACGGCGCCCACGTATTCGTCGGCCTGATGCTGCTCAGCTTCGCCTCGATCCGCGCCTTCCGCGGCCACTTCGGCCCCAAGGCCGAGGACCACCTAGGCGTCGAGGTGCCGAGCATCTACTGGCACTTCGTCGACATCATGTGGCTAATCGTCTACACGGCTGTCTACATCCTCTAGCGCGCTGAGAATCTCCGAGGCAGCCGTTTTCCGCTGGGTCGTGATCGTCGCCCTGGCGGCCGCGTCGACGATCGGGTTGACCTTGCTGACGACGCCGCTGGTCGGCGCGCTCTGGGGGCTTGTCCTCGTCTGCGCCGGTGCCGTGCACGCGTATCGCTGGCTGAAAAAACGCTCTTAGGTCATTAGCTGGCTCGGCGCATCCGACTTTGACCCCCCTGCAGGTGGGTGAATGTCGGATGCGCGCTGGGGCCGGAGGTGTGACGCAACCGGTTCGAGGCGGCCGGCGGTGGCCACCGTCCAGAGCATCGCCAGCCAGGTGAGCGTGGCGAGGGCGACGTGGAGCCAGACCAGCTCGCCGGGGAGCTTCAGCCACCACTGGACGCCGCCGACGACGCCCTGGAGGGCGAGCAGGCCGATCACGGCGGTGAGCGGCCGCAGGGCGCGGCTGTCGCCGTCAGGGCGGCGCAGGAGGAGCCAGACGGCGATCGCGGCGAGGCCGAAGACGGTTGCGATCGCGGCGTGGCGTTGGACGACCCATTCGAGGGTGCCGTGGCCCTCGAAGTGGAAGCGGTGGACGAGCTGGCCGGCATGGGCGCCGGCGTGGGGCCCGGAGGCGGTCGCGACCGTGCCGGCGGCGATCGTCAGCTGGCCGAGCGGGATCAGCGCCCGCACGGCCCAGACACCGAGCCGGTCGCTCGAGCGGCGCCGCTCCCAGGGCTCGTAGCGCGAGCACCAGGCGAGGGCGAAGGCGGCGTCGAGCAGCAGCATCGAGAGGATGAAGTGGCTCATCACCAGCCCGGGTGCGAGGTGGTACTCGACCACCAGCGCGCCGAGGATCGCCTGGCAGATCACGCCGATCGGCAGCAGCGCGCCGAAGAGGGCGAGGTGCCCGCGGAACGGCCGGCGGAACCAGGCGAGCAGGGCGGCGGCGATCACGGCAATCCCGACAAAACCGGTGAGGACGCGGTTGCCGTACTCGATCACGGCGTGGGTTTCGAGCGGGGGCGCCGCGCTGCCGTAGCAGCGGGGCCAGTCCGGGCAGCCGAGGCCCGAACCGGTGAGGCGCACCCCGGCGCCGGTGAGGACGATCAGCGCCAGCGCCCCGAGGGCGACCAGGGTCACCTGCGCGTAGCGCTGGGGGGAGATCTCGAGGCGATCCTTCAGCCGGGCGCCCATCGTCTCCGTGATGATGCCAGCGACCGGCGCCCGGCCGCCGGGCTCAGGCGCCCTTGCCGCCCGATCCGCCCTTGCCGCCGCCTCCCGAGGTGCTTTCGACCAGGTATTCGACCAGGTTTTCGATTTCCTTCGGCGTCAGCGTTTCGTGGAAGTTCTGCGGCATCACGTTGGCCGGGTAGCCCTTGGCGATCTTCGCGTTCGGGTCGAGGATCGATTCTTCGATCATCGACGAGCTCTGCCCGGGCAGCACTTCGTTCAGGTTCGGGCCGGTGACCCCGCCCGATTTGGCCGCGGCGAGGGTGTGGCAGCCGCCGCAGCCGTTGTTGGCGAAGACCTGGGCGCCGGGGCCGCCAGGCACCTTCGGCGGCGCCGCGCCGGGCACGCCGGCGTAGGTGCCGACGTAGGCGGCGACGTCCTCGAGGTCCTGGCCGCTGACGACATCGGCGGGCATCGAGACGTTCGGGTCGCTGTTGGTCGGCCGCGGGATCTCGACCTGCGCCTTGACCACCCCTTCGATCGTTTCGCCGGGCTCGCCCGCTTCCCGAGCGGCGGCGAAGGCGTCGTCGAGGTTGGGGCCGATCTGGGCGGTCGTGCCGGCCTCGGCGAGGGTGTGGCAGACGCCGCATTTCTGGATGAAGAGGACCCGGCCGCGGCTGACGTCGGCGGTGCTGGTGCCGCAGCCCGAGGCCGGCAGCGCGATCGCCGCAAGGGCGGCGAAAACCGGCAGGACGCGGAAGGGATGGAGTCGTCGGGGCATCTGCATGGGGCGCGAAGCGGGCCGGAGTCTATACGTCAGCTAGGCTTGAGCCGATGCAGGTTCGGGACGGGATGTCGGAGGTCGTTCTCAGCGTCGGGCCCTCGCATACGCTGCGTGAGGCGGCGGAGCGGATGGTCGAGAAGAAGACGGGCGCGGCGCTGGTCGCCGACGACGAGCAACCGGGCCCCTGCATCGTCACCGAGCGCGACATCCTGATCTCCCTTGGCCGCGGCGAGGACCCCGACGTCGAGTGCGTCCGCGACCACATGAGCGAGGGCGTGGTCGCCGCCGAGCCCGACTGGAGCCTCGAGCGCGCAGCCGCCGAGATGTCGAAGCGCGGCATCCGCCACCTGGTCGTCTTCGAGGGCGGCGAAGTCGCCGGCATGCTCTCGATCCGCGACATCGTCAGAGTTTGGACTTCCGATGGCGCGACTTCGGGCATGACGCCCGACTGAACCGGTCTCAGAACGTCAGGAGCGAGGTGGAGAGATGGTTTCAACGGGCAAAACAGCCCCTCGCACCTTTTGCCTGCGGGGGCGGCGGAAGTAGTCGCGGACGGCGCCGCGGACAATCGCCCGCAGGGCGAAGAGCGCGACGACGACGCCGACGATCGAGTAGATCCAGGGGGGAACATGAAGCCCCCGGCGAAGATGCCGCAGACGGCGAGCGCAGCGGCGAAGCCGAAGAAGGCCGGCGCCCAGGACGGGCGGGGCGCGTAGACGAGCTCGCCGGGCTCCGGGATCTCCCGGTGCTCCGCGCTCATGAGGCGATGTAGAGCATCGCGGCGACGAAGCAGAGGGCGAAGACGGCGGCGGCGATGCCGCCGGCCATCAGGCCCGCCGCCATGTCGCGTCTAGCCGACTCTCGGTCCATCGGCGCGAAATCTAGTGGACGAGGCGGTCGAGCGGCATCGAGAGGAAGAGCAGCGCCAGGTAGGCGAGCGAGAAGAGGTAGGTGCGCAGTGCCCAACGGCGGTCGGCGCTGCGCAGGAGGCGCACGGCGCAGTAGATGAAGCCGGCGCCGAGGGTCATCGAGACGAACAGGTACTCGACGTTGAATCCGCCGGCGCAGAAGGGGAGCTGGGTCACCGCGTAGAGCAGGATCGTGTAGAGCAGGATCTGGCGGCGGGTCTCGTCCTCGCCGCGCACGACCGGCAGCATCGGGACGCCGGCCCGCGCGTACTCGTCCTTCATCAGCAGCGAGAGAGCCCAGAAGTGGGGCGGGGTCCAGAAGAAGACGATCGCGAAGAGGTAGAAGGCGGTGCCGCTGAGCCCGCCCGTGACCGCCGCCCAGGCGACCAGCGGCGGGACCGCGCCGGCGGCGCCGCCGATGACGATGTTCTGCGGCGTCGCCCGCTTCAGCCAGAGCGTGTAGACGAAGACATAGCCGAAGAGGCCGGAGAGCGAGAGGGCCGCGGCCAGGGGGTTGACGGCCAGCGTCAGCAGCAGGAACGAGCAGAGGCCGAGGGTCGCGCCGAAGACGATCGCGGCGGCGGGGGAGATGCGGCCGGCGGCGACGGGCCGGTCGGCGGTGCGGGCCATGGTGCGGTCGATGTCGCGGTCGACGGCGTGGTTGATCGCGCCGGCGCCGCCGGCCGAGAGGGCGCCGCCGAGGCAGGTGACGAGGACCAAGGCGGGGGAGGGGTCGCCGGCCACGTACATAGTCGTCGCCGTGGTGAAGAGCAGCAGCGACATCACCTTCGGCTTGGTCAGCGTGACGTAGTCGCGCGCGACCGCGAAGGCCGCGGGGCGCCGCGAGATCGCCGCTGCCGAAGCGTCCATCCCGGTCAGGCTACCGGCTGGGACTCGGCCGCCGCGCGCTCCGCCTCGGCGCGGGCGCTGCGGTGGGCGATCGCCTCGCGGATGTCGCGCATCGGCCGGGCGCTGCGCACGTCCGGCGGGACGTCGAAGTTGTGCGGCTCGGGCGGTGAGAGCGCGAACCACTCGAGCGAGTCGCCGCCCCACGGGTCGTGCCCGGCGGCGGTGCCGCCCTCGCGGCTGAGGATCGCGTTGACCACGCTCATCAGGATCCCAGCGGCGAGGACGAAGGCACCGATCGTGGCGATCAGGTTGTAGGTGCTGACGCCTTCGCCGGCGAAGAACTTATAGGCGTCGATCACCTCGCCGTGGATCCCGCCGGCGAGGAAGAGCGGCACGAAGGCGACCAGCATGCCGATCCCCATCGTCCAGAAGGAGAACCGTGCCAGGTTCTCCCCCATCGTCCGCCCGGTCAGCTTGGGGTACCACCAGTGCAGCGCGGCGAACCCGCCGAAGACCGCGCCGCCGATCAGGGCGAAGTGGGTGGCGGCGGTGGCGTCGGTCGTGTTCTTCAGCTGCCAGGCGGCGGCGACCATCGACTGCTCGATCTCGGCGGCGAGGCCGATCGAGATCGAGGCCAAGGCGCCGAGGGCGAAGAGCAGCGGCGCCCGCATCCGCAGCGTGCCGCCCGCCATCGTCGCGATCAGGTTGAAGAAGACGAGGCCGAAGGGGACGATCAGCGCCAGCGACATCAGCATCGCGAAGTACATCCAGCCGATCCCGATCGGCGCGGTCATCATGTTCTGCATCCAGGCGAGGGTGCCGAGCACGGCGATCGCGACCAGCGAGCCGATCACGGCGTTGCGGTTGAAGAGCGGCTTGCGCGCCATCGCCGGGACGATTTCGGCGATCGCGCCGAGGGCGAAGATCAGGATCAGCATGTAGGTGGCGCTGAAGAAGATCCAGCTGAGGTGCTGCCAGAGCAGCGGCGCGCCGCCGGCGCCGTCGGCGAAGAAGATGCCGTCGAAGTTGCGGTCGATCAGCAGCATCACGATTGCGGCGAGCATCACCGAGCCGGCGACGATCAGCAGCCAGGAGCAGATCGCCGCCGCCCAGGAGAAGATCGGCAGCCGGCGCCAGGCCATCCCGGGCGCGCGCAGCTTGCGCAGCGTCGCCACCAGGTCGACTGCGATCAGGACGAAGCCGAGGGTCGCCAGGCCGCAGGCGGCGCACCAGGCATCGACGCCGTTGTTGGCGAGGAAGGCCAGCTCGGAGAGCGGCGCCAGCGGGTTGACGCCGGCCTCGGTCGGGGTGAAGAGGAAGCCGGCGTAGAGCACGGTCGCCCCGGCGACGTAGAGCCAGAGGCCGAGCTGCCCGAGCCGCGGCAGCGCGGTGCCGCGGGCGCCGATCTGCAGCGGCGCGACGTAGTAGAAGAGGCCGAGCGCGAGCGGGATCGCGAAGAGGAAGATCGCGGTCGCGCCGTAGAGCGAGAGCACGCGGTTGAAGGTGACCGGGGTGAGGAAGGTGTTTTCCGGCACCGCGAGCTGCAGCCGCATCAGCAGCAGCTCGACCACGGCGATGAAGAGGAAGCCGAGCGAGGCCGCGATCAGCACCCGGCCGACGTCCTTGTGGTCGGCGCTGGTCGCGATCTGCACCCAGCGCGGCCGCCGCGCCGGGAAGCCGTCGACGACCAGCTCGGGGCTGGCGGCTGGCGCGCTCACGGCGTTTCCCCGTTTTCGATCAGCTTCACGACCCGGTCCTGCGCTTCCTGGATCTCGCCCTTGCGCTGTTCGACGAAGGCTTCGTATTCGGCCGGCGAGACGGCTTCGACCGCGGTCCTCATCGCCGCGTAGGCCTGGCCGGAGAGGGTCGCGGACTGGCCGTGGAAGGTGCCTTCTTCGTCGGCGCGGAAGAAGATGCGGTGGACCTTGCCGGGGACCGCGTCGGCCTTGCCGGCGAGGTCGGGCACGTCCCAGGTGTGGACGACGTCGGTCGAGATCAGGTCCAGCTCGACCTCGGTGTCGACCGGCACCACCAGCTTGTAGTAGGAGAAGGCTTTGTTGGGGTAGTCGTAGCGCCAGAGCCACTGCTGGCCGGTGGCTTCGATCCGCAGCGGCTTGGACTTCGCCGCCGCGAGGCCGGCCGGGCCGGTGCCCGGCGCCTCCCGCGCCTTCTCGGTGAAGACGATGCTGACGACGAAGATCGCCGCCGCGAAGATCGTCAGCATCGCGCCGACCCGGAACTGGATGCGCCGCCCGCCGGTGATCTGGCGCGGCTCGGCGCCGCGCTCGTCGCGATTTCGCCGCACGGTGTAGATCAGCGCCGCGTTGATCGCGACGACGACGATCGCCGCGGCGGCGAGGCCGATCCAAAGCAGCGTGTCGATCTGGTCCGTGCCAGGACTGTGAGGGGCCAAAGCGCGGCCATTCTAATCACGCAAGGCGGCGCCCCGCGCCCAGCGGTCGAGCCCGCGGCTCCGCAGGGTGCTCCTATACTCGCCGGCTTCATGACGAGGCGTTCCCGCCCATCACCGGCGCTGCGGCGCGTCGTGCGCGCCGGGGCGGCGGCGGCGATCGGCGCCGCCGTCGCGGCCCCGTTGCTGCGCCGCCGCGCGCGCCTCCCCGCTCCGGTGACCGTCGCGGCTTGCGCCGGCGGCCCGCTCGGCCTGGCCGTGCTGCGTCCGCGCTCCGGCAAGCGCGACGTCGCCATGTACATGCTGCAGATGTGGGCCTTCACGATGATCCACGAGCTGCCCTTCGACGACCCCGAGCGCCTCCGCGAGCGCCTGCGCATCCGCTACCCGATCGTCGCCGACCGGGCGATCGGCCTCGGCCAGCTGCCAAACGTCCGCCTCCAGCGGGGCCTCGCGCGCCTGCCGCGGGTGGGGACGCTGAACCGCTTCCTCACCTGGGTCCACTGGCTCTGGTTCTTCGAGCCCTACGTTGCCCTGGCCTTCATCCTGCTCCGCCACCCCGACCGCTTCCCGCGGGCCGCGCGCCGGCTCGCCGCCGTCTTCGACCTAGGCTGCGGCGTCTACTTCGCCGTTCCCACCGCGCCGCCGTGGTGGGCCTCCGAGCAGGGCCACACCGGCGAGGAGGTGCGGCGGATCATGGTCGAGGTCGGCGAGGAAACCTGGAAGTCGGCCTGGCCGGGGATGTACACGGCGCTGGGCGGCAACCCCTGGGCGGCGATGCCCTCGCTGCACTTCGCCACCTCGGTGACGGGGGCGATCTCCCTCTCGGAAACGGGCCGCATCCCCGGCGCCCTCGGCTGGGCCTACGCGCTCACCCTCGGCTTCGCCCTGGTCTACCTCGGCGAGCACTACGTCACCGACCTCGCCGCCGGGGCGGGGCTGGTCGCCGCCGTGCGCCGCGGCGAGCCGCTGGCCGAGCCGCTGGTGGAGGGGGTCAACGGCGCCCTGCGCAGCCTGGAGCGCCTGGCGAACGGGTAGCGTCTCGGGGGTGTCTCCCGAGGACCCGGTGACCTTGCCGGCGCAGGAGCCGGCGACCGAAAACGCAGCCTTCGAGCTGCCGCTGCTCACGCCGCGGCGGCTGATCCAGACGGTGCTGATCGTCCTCATCGTCCTGGTCGGGATCTACTTCCTCTTCCCGCGGCTGGTCGGGCTCGGCGACGCGGTCGGCAAGCTCAGCGACGCCGACCCGGTCTGGATCGCGATCGCGATCGGCTTCAACGTGGTCGCGATCGCCACCTACGTCGCCCTCTTCAAGGCGGTGGTCGGCGGCGACGCATTGCGGCTCACCTGGACCGAGACGTATGAGATCAACATGGCCGGGGTCGCCGCGACGCTGATCTTCTCGGCCGGCGGCGCCGGCGGCATCGCGCTCACCTACTGGGCGCTGCGCAAGGCCGGCATGCGACGTCGCGACGTCGGCCGACGGATGGTCGCCTTCCTCGCCCTGCACTACGTCTTCTACCCGCTGGCGCTGATCGTCTTCGGGATCCTGCTGCGCACCGGGGTGATGAACGGCAAGCACTCGGTCGAGCTGACCGTGGTCCCGGCGGCGGTCTCGGGCTTGCTGCTGATCCTCGGGGCGCTGATCGCGCTGATCCCATCCGACCTGGCGCGGCGGGTCGAAGGGCACGCGCGCGGCGAGCGGGCGCAGGCGATCGCCGCCGGGATCGCCAAAGTCCCCGCCACCGTCGCCGAAGGCCTGCGCTTCACCGTCGGGCTCTTCTCCCGGCCCTCGCGCGGCGGCCTGGCGACGATCGGCGCGATCGGGTACTGGGCGGCGAACATCGGCATCCTCTGGGCCTCCTTCCACGCCTTCGGCATCGAAGTGCCGCTCGCCGTCGTCGTCCAGGGCTTCTTCCTCGGCATGGTCGCCAACCTCATCCCCCTGGCGCCGGCCGGGGTCGGCGCGGTAGACGCCGGGATGATCGGTGCCTTCGTCCTCTTCGGGGTGCCGGAGGGGACGGTCTTCCCGGCGATCCTGGTCTACCGCCTGGTCGCCTTCTGGCTGCCGATTCCACCCGGCGTCATCGCCTTCTTCCAGCTGCGCAAACGGGTTACGCGCTGGGAAGCGGAGGGCCTGCCGATCGACCGCGACGGCGAGCCGGAGGCGGTACTATACAAAGTGAAGTATTAGACTTCGGCGGCAGAGATGGCAGACCAGAGACCAGTTGAGAACGTGATCGTCGTCGGCGGCGGGCCCGCCGGCTACACCGCCGCGCTCTACACCGCGCGAGCCAATCTCGAGCCGCTCGTCTTCGAGGGCTTCCACTGGGGCGGGCAGCTGCAGAACACGACCGACGTCGAGAACTACCCCGGCTACCCCGAGGGGATCATGGGGCCGGAGATGATGACCCAGTTCCGCGCCCAGGCGGAGCGCTTCGGCACCCGCTTCGTCGCCGACGACGTCGACCGGGTCGAGCTCGGCGACGGCGGCGTGCACCGGGTCTTCCTCGGCGAGGAGGAGCACCGCGCGCGCACCGTGATCCTGGCGATGGGGGCCGAGCCGCGGCGGCTCGGGATCCCCGGCGAGATGGAGCTGAGCGGCTGCGGCGTCTCCACCTGCGGGGTCTGCGACGGCGCCTTCTTCAAGGGGAAAAAGGTGATCGTGATCGGCGGCGGCGACTCGGCGATGGAGGATGCGATCTTCGTCTCCAAGTTCGCCAGCGAGCTGACGATCGTCAACCGCCGCGACGAGTTCCGTGCTTCGAAGATCATGCAGGAGCGGGCCGCCGAACGCCCCAACATCGAGTTCAAGACGCCGTTCGTCCCCGAGGAGTTCGTCGGCGGCGACGGCGGCCAGCTCGACCACGTGCGCCTGCGCAACGCCGAGACCGGCGAGATCGAGGACTTCGGTGCCGAAGGCGCCTTCGTCGCGATCGGCCACATCCCCAAATCGGAGATCGTCGCCAGCCAGATCGAGACCGACGAGGACGGCTACATCCGCACCCAGCCGGGCTCGACCAGGACCAACCTCGGCGGCGTCTTCGCCGTCGGCGACGTCGTCGACCGCACCTACCGCCAGGCGGTCACCGCCGCCGGCACCGGCTGCATGGGCGCCCTCGACGCCGAGTGGTACCTGCGCGACACCCCGCCCTCGCCGGAGGCCCACTGGGCACCCGGCGGCGAGCCCACCGAGATCGCCCCCACCCCCGGCACCTGACGGCCCCGCTCAGCGGGTTGCCAGCGCGAATGGGTTGCCCTCCGAATCGCGGCAGATCGTCCAGCGCTCTCCGGGGTGGACAACCGAGCCGCCATGCTTGCGCACCCGGTTCGTTGCCTCCGTCATGTCGGTGACAGTGAGGTAAGGCAGGGAGCCGGTGTCGCCGGGCCCCCGGCCTCGCTCGTGAACCCCAAGGCGAAGGCCATCGCCCTGCGCTTCCCAGCCGCTTCCGTCCTCGGCTTGTCGCTGCCCGAGCTCCAGCCCGAGCACCGCGTGCCAAAAAAGCAAGGCACGCTCCGGGTCATCGGCGGGAAACTCGATCAGCGGGGTGGGCATGCCCGCAGCATTGCATGGGGGGAGAGATCCGGACGATCCCGATCTGATCGTCACAATCCATAGGAGACGCCGATGAGGGCCGATTACGACAGCGAGGGCGACACGATCCAGATCGACCTGGAGGCCGTCGAGCGACTCGACTACGGCGACGATGAGGTCGACGAGCGGATCGTGGTCGGAGTTTGTGCCGAGCGGCCCGTGCGGATAGACGTGATCGGTATCAGAGGTGGCATCGAAGAGCCACTCCGTGCTGCTGCCACCGCCTACGCTCTGGACGCAGAGGTGCTCATCGCAGCGGCCAACGCAGCGTTGGCGGTGCCCGATCGTCAGGTCGTGCTCGACGTCGTACGCGTCGCTGCCTGAGGTCTCAGCCGAGCAGCTTTTGGACTACGAAGGTGCGGGCGCCTTTGGGGGTCTCTACCTTGACCGGCTTGCCGGGCTCGGCGTTGAGCAGGGCGCGGCCGATCGGGGACTCGGCCGAGAGGCGGCCCTCGGCCAGGTGGGCCTCGGTCGAGCCGACCAGGGTCCAGGTGTTGACCGCGCCGCTCGCCTCGTCGAGGACCTCGGCGGTGCGGCCGAAGGCGAAGCGCTCGCCGCTGCCGTCGACCTCGACCACGACCGCCGTCCGCAGCCGCTCGCGCAGGCGCTTGATCCTGGTCTCGAGGTGGGCCTGGTCCTCCTTGGCGATGTGGTACTCGGCGTTCTCCTTGAGGTCGCCGAGCTCGCTCGCGGTCTTGATCCGCGCGGCCATCTCGATCCGCGCCCGGCCCTTCGAGCTGCTCGATCTCCGCCCGCAGGTCGGCGATCCCCTGCTCGGTGATCGGCTCTCCGCCCGCCTCAATGCCGCTCATCCGCGCACCCTTGCACATCGACCGGGCTTGGGCGCGCCTGGAGTGGGTGCCGCGGGTGCTCTAAGGTCGGCATACGACTCCCGCCTGCACCCACCTCGACTCGATCCAGTACCTCGACCCACCGGGCGAGGTGGCGGGCTGCGAGGAGTGCCTGCGGCTGGGGATGAGCTGGGTCCACCTGCGGATGTGCCAGAGCTGTGGCCGCATCGGCTGCTGCGACAACTCCCCGGGCAGGCACGCCACCGCCCACCACGGCGAGACCGGCCACCCGATCATCCGCTCGGCCGAGCCGGGCGAGGACTGGAGCTGGTGCTACGTCGACGAGGCGCTGTTCCGCGTGGGAGCGGCTTGAGGCCGCTCCTCAGCGGCCTTCTTCGGCCGCGGCCACCAGCCGCCCCGCGGGGAGGTAGGCGTTGCCCAGCCGCTCGCGCAGCTCGAAGAGCAGGCTCACCGCCTGCCCGGCGCCGATCAACCCGGTGAACTCGAGCGGCCCCAGCGGCCAGTTGAAGCCAAGCCGCATCGCCGTGTTGATGTCCTCCGGCGAGCCGATCTCCTCCTCCAGCACGTAGGCCGCCTCGTTGGCGATCTGGGCGACGAGGCGGGGCAGGATCTCGGGGCCGGCCGGGTCGATTGCCCTCAGTTCGTCGGGGTTCAGGGTCGGCGCGCGCACCGGCAGCTCCGGGTCGGGCTCGCGGTGGGGGCCGTCGCTGTAGTCGTAGAAGCCGCGCCCGCTCTTGCGCCCAAGGCGCCCTTCGTCGACCATCTGCTCCTGGATCGGGCTGGGCAGCCAGCGCTCGAGCCGGGCGCTCTGCTTGTAGAAGGAGCGGGCGACGCTGAGGTTGACGTCGAGGCCGATCAGGTCGAGCAGCTCGAAGGGCCCCATGCGGAAGCCGCCGCCGATCCGGCAGACGCGGTCGATCGCCTCCGGCGTCGCGACCTCGTCGGCGAGCATCCGCAGCGACTCCAGCGAGAACGGGCGGGCGAGCCGGTTGGCGAGGAAGCCGGGGCTGTCCCTGGCGCGGATCGGCGTGCGGCCCATTTCCTCGGCGACGTCTGCCGCCGCCTGCAGCGCATCCGGCGAGGAGAACTCGGTCGTCACGATCTCGACCAGCTTCATCCGCATCGGCGGGTTGAAGAAGTGCATGCCGATGAACCGCTCGGGGTGGGGGATGCCGATGCTGATGTCGCCGACCCGCAGCGAGGAGGTGTTGGTCGCGAGGATCGTTTCCGGCCGGCACGCGTCGCACAGCGCGAGGAAGATCTGCCGCTTCACGGCCATCTCCTCGGGCGCGGCCTCGATCACCAGATCGCAGATTTCGAGGTCGGGGATCGTCGGCGCCGGGAGCAACAGCTCGCTTGCCGCTTCGGCTTCTTCTTCGTCCCAGTGGCGGCCCTCGCCCTCGGCGAGCATCTCGCCGACCTTGACCTGGGATTCGACCAAGGCGTCCTCATCGGGGTCGTGGACGAGCGTCTCGTAGCCGGCCAGGCAGGAGATCAGCGCGATTCCGGTTCCCATCGTGCCGGCGCCGACGATCCCGATCCGGGCGACGTCTGTCACCGTCCCCCGAACTCCGGCTCGCGCTTCTCGAGGAAGGCCCGCATGCCCTCGACCCGGTCCTCGGTCGCCATCGCCAGCTCGTAGTGGCGGCGCTCGCTCTCCAGCCCGGCGGACAGCCCGGTCTCCTCCGCCGCAAGCACCGCCTGCTTGGCGAGCCGCGCGGCGATCGGCGGCTGCGCGGCGATCCGGCGGGCCAACGCGATCGCCTCCTCCAGCCACCCGCCCTCGGCGGCGACGCGGTTGACGAGCCCGAGCCGATGTGCGGTCTCGGCGTCGAAACGCTCCCCGGTGAGGACGTACTCCATCGCCCGCTGCTTGCCGATCGTGCGCGCCAGCCGCTGCGTGCCGCCGCCGCCGGGGATGATCCCCAGGTTGATCTCCGGCTGGCCGAACTGGGCCCCCGGCGCGGCGACGACCAGGTCGCAGGCGAGCGCCAGCTCGCAGCCGCCGCCGAGCGCGTAGCCGGAGACGGCGGCGACGAGCGGGGTCCTGACCGCCGCCAGGCGCCGCCAGAAGGAGGCGGCGGGGTGGCGCAGCGCCTCGGCGAAGCTGCGCTCGCTCATCGCCTTGATGTCGGCACCGGCGGCGAACACCTTCTCCGAGCCGGCGATGACGATGCAGCGCACCTCGGGGTCGGGATCGAGCCGCTCGAGCTCGGCGGCGAGCTCCGCCATCGTCTCCGGCGAGAGGGCGTTGCGGGCCTCGGGCCGGTTCAGCCGCAGCAGCGCGACCTGGCCGTCGACCGTGGTCTCGACCAGCTCCGACACGGGCTACGTGCCCTCCACCATGGGCATCATCGCGTTGATCCCGGTCGCGGCGCGGCCGATGATCAGCTTCTGGATCTGCGAGGTGCCCTCGTAGAGCGTCGTCACCCGGGCGTCGCGCAGGTAGCGCTCGACCGGGTAGTCGTCGACGTAGCCGGCGCCGCCGTGGACCTGGATCGCCAGGTTGGCGCACTCGACCGCCGACTCGGTCGCGTAGAGCTTCGCCACCGAGGTCTCCATCGTGTTCGGCTTGCCTTCGTCCTTGAGCACGCCGGCGCGGTAGACGAGCATCCGGCTGGCGTCGCGCTTGAGGATCATGTCGGCGATCATCTCCTGGACGAGCTGGAAGCGGGCCAGCGGCACGCCGAACTGTTCGCGCTCGGTCGCGTAGGCGACCGAGGCGTCGACGCAGCCGTCGCAGATGCCGACGCAGCCGGCGGCGACGCTGTAGCGGCCGTTGTCGAGGGCGCTCATCGCCACCTTGAAGCCGTCGCCGATCTCCCCCAGCAAGGCGTCCTCGCCGACCTCGACCGAGTCGAGCGAGATCTCGCCGGTGTCGGAGGAGCGCAGGCCGAGCTTGCCGTGGATCTCCTGCGTGGCGAAGCCATCGCTCTCGGTCGGGACGAGGAAGCAGGCGAGGCCGCGGTGCTTCTTCGCGGGGTCGGTCTGGGCGAAGACCAGCGCCACCTCGGAGAAGTTGGCGAGCGAGATCCACATCTTCTGGCCGCTGATCGACCAGCCCGAGTCGGTCTTGGTCGCGCGGGTGCGCAGGTTGGCGGCGTCGGAGCCGGTGTCGGGCTCGGTCAGGCCGAAGCAGCCGAGCGCCTCGCCCGAGCAGAGGCGCGGCAGCCACTTCTGCTTCTGCTCCTCGCTGCCCCAGCGCTCGATCGAGCCGGCGACCAGCGAGGTCTGGACCGAGACCACCGTGCGCGCCGAGGAGTCGGCGCGGCCGACCTGCTCGACGATCAGCCCGTAACCGATGTAGTCGAGGCCGCGGCCGCCGTACTCTTCGGCCACCGGCGCGCCGAGATAGCCGACCTCGCCCAGCTTGCTCGCCAGCTCGCGGTCGAAGCGGGCGGCGCGGTCGTTGTCGCGCACCCGCGGCATGATCTCGCGATCGGCGAACTCGCGCGCGGCTTCGGAGATCAGGCGCTGCTCGTCGGTCAACTGGAAGTCCATCTCACCATCGCTTTCTCTCGGTCTTCATCACGTTCGAAGCTCACGGCCGAGGGTCGCGGCGAAGGCCTCCTGCGCCTCGCGGGTGCGCGGCCCGGGCGCCGCCGGCAGCTCGCGGCCGTCGATCGCGGCGACCGCCTGGATCTCGCGCGTGGTCGAGGCGAGGAACGCCTCGCCGGCGGCGCGCAGATCGTCGACGGGCCAGGCGCCCTCCTCGACGTGCAGCGCCCTGACCAGTCGGTCGCGGGTGATCGACTCGAGCACGCCGGTGTCGAGCGCGGGCGTGCGCAGGGCGCCCTGCGGCGAGACCCAGAAGATCGCCGAGGTCGGCGGCTCGAGCACGGTGCCGTCGGGCTTGACCAGCACGGCCTCTTCGGCGCCGCGCGATTTCGCCAGCCGCGTCGCCTGCATGTTGGCCGCGTAGGAGAGCGACTTGACGCCGTTGAGGATCACCGACGGGCAGTAGGTGACCGTGGCGACCCGCAGCGTCTCGGCGTGCGGCGGGATCGGCTCGATCGCGGCGATCCGCCGGCCGCCGCGGGTGACGATCAGGCGAAGCTGACCGTCGGTTTCGCCCGCCTCGGCCAGCAGCGCGCCGATCTCATCCTCCAGCGCCCCTCGGTCGAACACCAGCTCGATCGCAGCGCCCGAGCGCTCGAGCCGGTCGAGATGGTCGGCGAGCGCAAAGAGCCTCCCCGCGTAGATCCGGATCACCTCGAAGGCGCCGTCGCCGCGGTAGAGGCCGTCGTCCTTGAGCCCGATCGTCGCCTCGGCGGTCGGCGAGATCGCCCCGTCGACGCTAGCCAGCTCGGTTGCGATCGCCGTCGTCATCGCCGCGCGAGGCTACCGATCCGGGACGTGCCGTCGCTTAGAGCCACATATGGGCACTTAAGCGACGGCACGTCCCGTCGTCACGGGACTTCGAAGACGGTGGCGAGACCCTGGCCGACGCCTACGCAGAGGGTGGCGATGCCGTAGCGGCCGCCGCGGCGGCGCAGCTCGCGGACGAGGGTGGCGGTGAGGCGGGCGCCGGAGCAGCCGAGGGGGTGGCCGAGGGCGATCGCGCCGCCGTTGACGTTGAGCTTCTCCTCGTCGAGGCCGAGCTCGCCGGCGCAGGCGAGGACCTGGGAGGCGAAGGCCTCGTTCAGCTCGATCAGGTCGATCTGGTCGAGGGTGAGGCCGGCGGCGGCGAGGGCGCGCGGCACGGCCACTGCCGGGCCGATGCCCATGTAGGCGGGGTCGACCCCGGCGACGCCGAAGGCGACCACCCGCGCCAGCGGCTCGACGCCGAGCGCCTCGACCCCGGCCTCGGAGGCGATCAGCGTGCAGGCGGCGCCGTCGTTGAGGGTCGAGGCGTTGCCGGCGGTGACCGTGCCGCCCTCGCGGAAGACCGGGCGCAGCGCCGCCATCCTCTCCAGCGAGGCGTCCGGTCGCGGGCCCTCGTCGGCCTCGACCAGGATCTTCTCGTGCCCTTTCGGCGCCTCGATCGGGGCGATCTCCTCGGCGAAGACGCCGGCCTCGGCGGCGGCGACGGCGCGCCGGTGGCTGCGCAAGGCGTAGGCGTCCTGGGACTCGCGGCTCACGCCATAGCGCTCGGCGACGTTCTCGCCGGTCTCGCCCATCGACTCGGTCGAGACGCCCAGCTCCTCCATCCGCGGGTTGACCATCCGCCAGCCGAGCGTGGTGTCGTGCATCGTCTGCGGCCCGCGCGGCAGGCCCCGCTCGGGCTTCTCGACCACCCACGGCGCGCGGCTCATCGACTCGACCCCGCCGGCGAGGTAGAAGTCGCCCTCGCCGAGCTTGACCGCGCGGGCGGCTGCGTTGATCGCCTCGAGCCCCGACGCGCAGAGGCGGTTGACGGTCGCCCCGGGGACGCTCTCGGGCAGTCCCGCGAGCAGCGCCGCCATCCGCGCCACGTCGCGGTTGTCCTCGCCCGACTGGTTGGCGGCGCCGAGGTAGACGTCGGTTATGCGCTCGGGGTCGACCCCGGAACGCTCGACCGCGGCGCCGATGACGTGGGCGGCGAGGTCGTCGGGGCGCACGCCGGAGAGGGCGCCCCGGTAGGCGCCCATCGGGGTCCGCACCGCCTCGACGACATAGGCCTCGGCCATCGGCGGGATTAAAGGGGACCGGCGGTCCGCGCGTATCCTTGCCGCGTGTGGTTCGTCCTCGGAACGCTCGGCATGCTGGGCCTGCTGGTCGGCATCCTGCTGCTGATCGGGCACTACTACCCGGGCAGCAGCGCCGACCTGGTCGACTGGGCCCCGACCCGCTCGCCCGAACTCGAGGCCCAGAACGAGATCGACGACGTGCGCCAGATGCTCGAGGCGCAGAACGAGATGCGCCGCCGCCGCGGCGCCGCCGAGATCGACGAGGCGGCGTTGCGCGCCGAGGTCGAGGCGGAGGAGCTGGATCGGCTGCGCCGCGGGGGACCCTTCGGGGACTGAGGCCGCGGGGGTGGCGAGGGCGCTGATCGTCGGCTGCGGTTGCCGCGGCCGGGAGCTGGGCGGACGGCTGCTGGCCGAAGGCTGGGCGGTGCGGGGGACGAGCCGGCGCGAGGAGGGCTTGGCCGCGATCGAGGCAGCCGGGATCGAGCCGGCGCTCGCCGATCCGCTGCAGCCCGGGACGGTGCTCGATCTGGTTGGGGACGTCGCGGCGGTCCTCTGGCTGCTCGGCTCGGCGGGCGGCGATCCGCATGAGGTCGCGGCGATCCACGGCGAGCGGCTCGAGCGGGTGCTCGAACGGCTGGTCGAAACGCCGGTCAGGCGATTCGCCTACGAGACGGCCGGCAGCGTCGACCCCGCGATCCTCGAGCGAGGAGCCTCCGCCGTGCGCGCGGCCGGCGAGCGCTGGCGCATCCCGGTTGTCCTGTTCGACGGGAAGATCGATATGTCTAAACTCGGATTGGAATTTAGGCAATAGGCGAAAGCCAGCACCCGAGAGGAGCGGTCGATGACGCTGCAGCTTGGCGACGTAGCACCCGATTTCGAGGCCGAGACGACCGAGGGCCGGATCAAGTTCCACGACTGGATCGGCGACTCCTGGGCGGTGCTGTTCTCGCACCCGAAGGACTTCACCCCGGTCTGCACGACCGAGCTCGGCTACATGGCCAGCATCGAGCCCGAGTTCGCGAAGCGCAACGTGAAGATCATCGGCCTCTCGATCGACCCGCTCGACCGCCACGAGGAGTGGGCGAAGGACATCGAGGACACGCAGGGCACGGCGCCCAACTACCCGCTCATCAGCGACACCGACTTCAACGTCGCCAGGCTCTACGGGATGCTGCCGGGCGACGTCTCGGGCAGTGCCGAGGATCGCACCCCGGCCGACAACCAGACCGTCCGCAACGTCTTCGTCATCGGCCCCGACAAGAAGATCAAACTGATCCTGGTCTACCCGATGACCACCGGGCGCAACTTCGACGAGGTCCTGCGCGTGATCGACTCGCTGCAGCTGACGGCGAAGCACAAAGTCGCGACCCCGGCCCAGTGGCAGCAGGGGGAGGACGTGATCATCGCCGGCTCGGTCTCCAACGACGAAGCGAAGGAGATCTATCCCGACGGCTGGGAGGAGCCCCGTCCCTACATCCGCATCGTCCCCCAGCCCGGGAAGCCCTAGCCGAGGCGGTCGAGGAGGTCGGCGAGGATCCTCGCCGTGGCGCCCCAGATCAGGTGGCCTTCGACCTCGTAGGTGGGGGTGTGGATCGGGACGCCGCGACGGACCAGGCGGCGCATGCCGTAGCTCTCGCGCAGCAGCCCGAGCGAGAAGGTGAGGACGGTCTCGACCTCGGCCGGGTTGGGCCGGAGGTCTAGCTCGCCGGGGTGGGGGATGCGGCCGACGAAGGGGTGGATGCGGTAGCCGGTGACGAAGGTCGCCGTCGGCGGCAGCTCCTCGCCGATCTCGACCGCGGCCGGGTCGAGCCCGATCTCCTCCTGCGCCTCGCGCAGCGCCGTCGCGGCCAGGTCGGCGTCGGCCTCGTCGCGGCGTCCGCCGGGAAAGGAGATCTCGCCGGCGTGGCGGCGCAGGTCGGCGCGCCGCTCGGTGAGGACAAGGCCCGGCTCATCGGGCCAGCCGTAGAGCGGCAGCAGGACCGCCGCCTCGACTTCGTGGGTCAAATGATGACCTGGACGGTGCCGCCGTCCACGGACCATGCCGCTCCGGCGACGTAGGAGGCGCGCTCCGAGCAGAGGAAGACGATCGCCGCGGCGATCTCGCCGTCCGCCGCCAGGCGGCCGATCGGACGCTTCGCGCCCGCTTGCGCCAGCGCCTCCTCGCGGCTCGCCGCGCCCGACATCGCCTGCGACTGGTCGAGCAGCCCGCCCGGCTCCATCCACAGCTCGGCCTCGACCGGGCCGGGGCAGATCGCGTTGACGAGGACGCCGCTGCGCGCGTAGCGGTCGGCGAAGAGGCGCGAGAGGGAGAGCTCGGCCGCCTTCGCCACCGAGTACTCGGGCATCGCCGCCGAGGGGCGCTTGCCGGCGGTCGAGCAGACGTTGACGACGCGGCCCCAGCCGCGCTCGGCCATCGCCGGGGCGGCGGCGCGCATCGCCCGCAGCGGCGCCATCACGTTGAGCTCGTACTGGGCGCGCCAGTCCTCGTCGGGGACGTCGTCGAGGTCGCGCCACTGCGCCGCGCCGGCGTTGTTGACGAGCACGTCGAGCTGGCCGAAGCGCTCGCTCGCCGCGGCGAGGATGCGCTCGCCGGCGTCCTCGCCGGTGACGTCCAAGAGCAGCGTCTCGGCCCGGCCCCCGGCCGCGGCGCCGTCGGCGTTGGCCCGCTCGGCCGCGGCCTCCAGCCGCTCCTCGTTGCGGCCGATCATCAGCACGCTAGCGCCCTCCTCGCAGAGCTGCCTGGCGGTCTCGCGGCCGATGCCGCGGCTGGCGCCGGTGACCGCGCAGGCGCGTCCCGCCAGTCCCAGGTCCACGGCTAGAGCGCCTCGATCCGGTCGGAGACGGTGACCGCGGCTTCGCCGGTGAGCGCCCTGTGGACCGGGCACTTGCCGGCGATCGTCAACAGCCGCTGGCGCTGCTCGTCGCTCAGATCGGCCGGCAGGCGCAGGGCGACGTCGAAGGAGCGCGGCGCGTGGCCCTCGTAGGCGGCGTCGACCTCGACCTCCAACGGGCCGAGCTCCCAGCCCTTGCGCGCCGCGTACATCTCGACCGTGACGGCAACGCAGCTGGCGAGCGAGGCGGCGAGCAATCGCGTGGGGGAGGGGCCGGTGTCGGTCCCGCCCGCCTCCTCTGGCTCGTCGACGCGCACCGTGTGGCCGCCCTCGATCTCGACGTCGTGGGCGAAGCCCAGGATCCGGTTCGCTCCGCTCACCTTCCGACGGGCGACGACCTTCACGCCGGCTCGGACCGGCGGCGGCCCTCGAACAGGACCGGGTCGTCGACGTCGGCGAAGCGCGCCATCGCGAAGGCCAGATCCGAGGCGCGGTTGACGAAGTGGATCACGGTCTCGCCCGCCAGCTCGCCGGCCTCGGCGAGGGCGCTGATCCGGCGCTCGGCGCGGCGGATCGTCGTGCGGGCGACGTCGAGCTGGGCCGAGAGCTGGTTGCCGCCGGGGATGACGAACTGCGGCGGCAGCTCGACCTCGGCCATGTAGCGGTCGATCCGCTCCTCGACCCAGGCGACCATCTCCTCGCTGGTGCGGCTGACGCCCTGCTCGAGCCGCTCGGCCGCCTCCGGCGCGGTCGCCAGCTCGGCGCCGGCGACGAAGATGTCGTCCTGGAGGCGGAGGACGTCGGCGGCCAGCTCCTCGGCCCCCTCGGCGGCGCAGAGCGCGCGGGCGACGCCGAGCTGCGAGCAGGCTTCGTCGAGCGCGCCGTAGGCCTCGGTGCGGCCGTGGTGCTTGGGCACGCGGCCGCCGTACCAGAGCGAGGTGGTGCCGTCGTCGCCCTTGCGCGTGTAGATCTTCAAACCGGGTTGAACACTAGCCCGGTGAGGACCTTGGGGAAGAAGTAGGTCGACTTCGGCGGCATGTTCTCCGCGCTCTCGCAGATCGCCTTCACCTGGGGCACGGGGATCGGGCGGAGGACGAAGGCGACGTCGTAGGCGCCCTGCTCGATCAGGTCGAGCGAGTCCTCGACGCTCTTGGCGTAGCCGAGGCCGCGCTTGGCGAGGATGTCGTCTTCGCTGAGGCCGGCGATGCCCTTCAGCACCAGCGTCTCGAGGATCGCGGCGTCGAGGCGGCGGTAGGCCTCGGGCTTGCCGGCGAGCTGGCGGTCGAGCGCCTCGACGGCCTCGGGCTTCAGCCGCAGGCGGAAGCCCTTCCGGTGGAAGGCGTCGTAGAGGCCGAAGACGCCGGCTCCCTCCTCGCCCAGCGGGTCGAGCTGGGAGAGCGGCACCTCGGTCGCCTCGAACAGCTCGCGCAGGCCCTCGCCGAGGCGGCGCTGGCGCTCGGGGTCCTCGCGGAAGCCGGAGAGCAGCCGGTGGGTGGGGAAGACGGTGAGGCCGGGGTCGTCGAGCCCGGTCAGCGCCATCAGCGTGTAGCAGTGGTCGCCCTCGCCGCCGACCTCGTCGCGGTAGGCGATCGCGGTCTCGTAGCGGTGGTGGCCGTCGGCGATCAGGAGCTGGGCGCCGGCGAGCAGCTCGCTCACCCGGGCGTGGATCTCGGGGGCGCCGACCCGCCAGACGCGGGTCACGGTGCCGCCTTCGTCGGTGGCCTCGCCCCAGGGCGCGGCGGGGTCGATCCCGGCGGCGACCAACGGCCAGGGGTCCGCGGTGCTGAGCGAGAAGATCGGCGAGAGGTTGTGGCGGGTGGCGCGGGTGAGGTCGAGCCGGTCCTGCTTCGGCCCCGGCAGGGTGCGCTCGTGGGGGAGGACCTGGCCGGCGGAGAAGTCCTCGACCCGGACGCGGGCGAGGATGCCGTGGCGGGTGCGGGCGGTGCCGTCGGGGCCGGTGTAGTCCTGGGTCATCGCCCAGATCGCCGGCTCGGCGTCGGCGACGAGGGCGCCGGCCTCGCGCCAGGCCTCCATCGTCTGCGCCGCCCGCGCGTAGGGGTCGTCGCCGGTCTCCTGCGGCCCGGTCTCGTCGTAGGGTTTGGGCAGGTCGATCGCGACCGCGTTGTAGGGGGAGCGCTCGAGCAGCTCGGCCCGCATCGTCGCGTCGATCACGTCGTAGGGCGGCGCCGCCACGTCCTGGAGAGAGCCGACGACCCCGAGGTCGTAGCGGGTGGCGAAGATCGGTCGCACGTCGGCCATGCTGGGCGGAAAGCTAGCGGTTTTGCCATCCGCCCCGTTTGGGAATGTTTTGTCTCCAAGACGATGGCATACCCCGCCTACATCAGGGAGAAGGCGCGCCGGCTGCGGATCGAGAAGAAGCTGACGATCGACGAGCTGGCCGAACGTCTCGCGCTTCCCCGCACGACGATCTACTACTGGGTCCGCGACCTGCCGATCGGTACGACCGCACGCGAAACGCTTGCGTCCAGGCGGGCTGGCAAAGCGAATCGGAAGCGCCACCACCGGCTTCGCGAGGAGGCCTACCAGCGGGGTCATGACGAATTCCCGATCCTCTGCGCGCAGCCGACCTTCAGGGATTTCGTCTGCATGTACATCGGCGAGGGCTACAAGCGCAATCGCAACGTCGTATCGATCTGTAACTCAGACCCAGCCGTGATGTGCCTTGGGGTCCGCTGGTTCAGGCGGCTCACCGACAGGAAGCTCGCATTCTCTTTCCAGCACCATGCCGATCAAGACCCTGGCGACATCACCAGATTCTGGGGCGAGCTACTGGATATCGATCCATGAGAGATCACCTTCCAGCGGAAGTCGAACAGTGGCCAGCTCTCTGGCAGGGTTTGGCGGTCGAAATACGGCGTCCTGCAGCTGCGGGCAGGGGACACGTACTTTCGGGCGCGCCTGGAGGCCTGGATGGATTGCATTCGTGCCGACTGGACCTAGAATGACGTAATCGGGGCGTAGCTCAGTCTGGTCAGAGCGCCCGCTTTGGGGGCGGGAGGTTTCGCTGGTTCGAATCCAGTCGCCCCGATTTTCTCAGAGCGATTTTGCGCTGCCGTACTTTCGCTTGGCCCGCTTTACGCAACGCGCACGCTTGTGCTTCGAGTGGAGCGTCTTGCACTGCTTTAGCGCGGTGGACAGCAGTTGGCGCCTGATCCGCCCCAGGCTGGCTTCTTCTTCCCCTCGCTTCTTTGCCGCCGCCGCTGCGGCGGTCTCTTCGTCTTTCCGCTTCTTCGCCGCCGCTGCCGCGGCGGCTTCGTCCCCACGCTGCTTGGCTTCGATTTCTGCCGCGGTGACGGCCTTGATCTGAAGCGATGCGCTGGTGTGGATCGTGAAGCCCAGCTCCACCCCAGTCGTCAGCGGTGAGGGGTTGGCGGCCCTTTTGCCCATCGGGATCGCGTGGCGCTTTTCGCCGAGCGCGTTTTCGTATTCGGTGGGGGTCTGCGTCGCGCCCAACCGGCTCAGCGTCGCCGTGAAGGACGTCGCTTCCCGGTTGATCGGGCCCACGGGAGAGAGGAAGGGGCCGAGCGCTTCGACTTCTTCCGGGCCGCATTCGAAGCTCATGTAGAGGCCGCCGCCCGGGTTGAGGAGCATGCCGACTTCGTGCTTCGCCTGGTCGATGTACACGAGGTCGGCTTCGATTTCTTCGGCTTCGATTTCCCCTGGGCTCGCGCCTTCGGACTTGCATTCGTGGCCGCCTTCGGTGCCGCCCTGCGTTTCGCATCCCGTGAAGACGTATTGCGAGATCGTCGAACGCGGTCCCCTGATTTCACCTTCGCCTTCGGATCCGGTGCAATGGACGACCGTGTCGTATCCGGCCAGCGCGGCGGTCACTTCCCCGCCGCTGGCCGTGAAGTCGATGGGGAAAGCCGATGGGCTGGCAAATTCCAGCACCGGCGAGGCCGCCTTCGCCTGAGCCGTCGCGGCCGCGAACGCCACCGCCGCGATCAGCGCCGCGACGCAAACGCACATTCCCCGAAACCGCCCGCCTCGCAAACGTCGTGACTCCACGTGTCCGCCTCCCCTTGCCTGGCTGATTTCTTCCCCGCAGAGGATCGTAGCGGACGTCATGGCGCCGAGCACGACCCTGGGTTCTGAGCTCACTGGACGGTTATCCGTTAACGAAACTCCCTGGAAACGTCGATAGGCGGCGTATGGAAGAGCGGGCCAGCACGCCGCGCCGGCGTGAACGTGTCGTATTCGAAACCGACCGGCATCTGGTCGTCGGCGACGTCACCCTGCCGCCGGAGGGCTACCAGAGCCGCTTCTCCGACGCGGTCAACCGGCCCGACCTCGCCTTCGTCCCACTGGTCAACGTCGAGATCTCGCCCCACGGCGGCGGCGCGCCGGTCCACCACGAGTTCATCGCGCTGGCCAAGTCGCAAGTCCACTTCGCCTATCCGGTCGCCCGCGAGTAGGCCGGCCCGCTCGAGCACCGCCTCTCCGGGAGGGCTCAGGCCGTTTCGCGGCGGCGCTTGCCGCTGCCCGCAAAGGCCCCGATGTCGATCAGGAAGGCGAGCACCACGATGAGCCACTCGAAGCCGTTGACGCCGTTCGAGGAGGCCCACAGCGCGGCGTAGGCGAGCGTCGTCCAGGGCAGCAGGAAGAAGCCGAGGAGGGGGACCAGCCAGCTGTCGAAGGCGCGGCTGAGCAGGTCGGTGAAGAGGAAGAGGACGAACAGCGCCAGCCGCGGCGAGATCAGGGCGAAGATCAGGGCGAGGCAGCCGATGCGGGAACGCTACCTTGTACCCACGATGCTCGAGCACGCCGTCCTCGACACGCCGCTGGAGCCGCCCTTCCCGGAGGGGATCGAGGTCGCCTACTTCGCGCTCGGCTGCTTCTGGGGCGCCGAGCGGCTGTTCTGGACGCTAGACGGCGTCTACACGACCGCCGCCGGCTACATGAACGGGACCACGCCGAACCCCACCTACGAGGAAGTCTGCACCGGGCGGACCGGCCACGCCGAGGCGGTGCTCGTCGCCTTCGACCCGTCCCGGATCTCCTACGCCGACCTGCTCAAGGTCTTCTTCGAGGAGCACGACCCGACCCAGGGGATGCGCCAGGGCAACGACGTCGGCACCCAGTACCGGTCCGGCATCTACTACGCCAACGACGCCCAGAAGGCAACCGCCGAGATGGCGCTGCGCGCCTACGAGGAGGCCCTGCGCGCCGCCGGCTACGCGGCGATCACGACCGAGCTCGAGCCGGCCGGCCCGTTCTACTACGCCGAGGAGTACCACCAGCAGTACCTGCACAAGGTGCCGAACGGCTACTGCGGCCTCGCCGGCACCGGCGTCTCCTGCCGCATCCCCGCCGCCGCCGGCTAGCGCTTCGCACGCCCGGCGCGCCGAATAGCATCCCGCGCCGGTGACCCCCAGCTTCGGCTCCTACATCGGCGGCTGCTTCGCGGTGATCGGCATCGTCGCGGCCGTCGGCCTCGGCGGCTACTGGCTGCGGCGTTGGATCGCGCCCGAGTTCTCCGGCGCGCTCGCCCGCCTCGGCGACGCGACCGTCGCGGTCGCCCTGCTCATCCTCTCGCTCGAGCTGCTCGGCACGCTCAGCATCCTCACCGTCGGCTGGGTGATCGTCGTCTGCATCGGGGTCGGCCTGGGCGCGGCCCTGCTCGGCTGGAAGATGACCGGCCGCGACGGGCACGAGGTCGCGGCGCCGCGGGTGCAGACGATCGCCCTGCTGATCGCGCTCGGCGTCGCCTCCTTCACCGTCGCCGAGTGGACCTTCCCGGCGCAGCAGAGCCTCGACTTCGGCATGTTCGGCGGCGACACCACCTGGTACCACATGCCCTTCGCGGCGCGGATGGCCCAGGAAGCCTCGACCGTCCACCTGCACTTCACCGATCCGCTGCGACTCGCCGCCTGGTTCTACCCGCAGAGTTCCGAACTGATCCACGCCACCGGGATCGTCATCTTCAAGAGTGACTGGCTCTCGCCGCTGATCAACCTGATCTGGCTCGCGATCGCGCTGCTCGCCGCCTGGTGCATCGGCCGCCCCTACAAGGTCGGGCCGGCGACGCTGGTCGCGGGCGCGATCGTGCTCGACGCGGGGGTGATGATCGAAACGCAGCCGGGGGAGGGGCGCAACGACATCATGGGGCTCGCCTTCCTGATCGCCTTCGCCGCCTTCCTGATCAACGGCCACCAGCGGCGGGCGCCGGTCGAGGGGGCCGTCCAGGACGCGCCCGAGCACGACGCGCCGCTGCTCGACAGGGGGCCGCTGCTGATCGCCGGCATCGCTGCCGGCCTTGCCGCCTCGGTCAAGCTCACCTTCCTCGTCCCGGTCGCCGCGATCACCCTCGGCGTGATCGTCTTCAGCGGCCGCGGCCGCCGCCTGACGACGGCCTGGGTGCTCGGCCTCTCGACCTTCGTCGTCGGCGGCTATTGGTATGTGCGGGCGGCGATCAAGACCGGCGGCAATCCGATCCCCCAGATCGGCTGGGGGCCGCTGCACCTGCCGAGGCCCGAACAGATGCCGCTCGACCCGCGGCCGCGCTTCGCCGTCGCCCACTACCTGACCAACCCGACGGTCTACCGCCGGTGGTTCTTTCCCCAGCTCGATAACGCCTTCGGCCCGCTCTGGCCGCTGATCCTGATCGTCGCCGTCGCCGCCGCGGTCTTCATCGCGGTGCGCTCGCGCAACCGAATCCTGCAGGTGATCGCCGCCGCGGCGCTGATCACCGCCGTCGTCTACCTCTTCACGCCGCTCACCGCGGCAGGCCAGGAGGGCTCGCCGACGGGCTTCTTCACCAACACCCGCTACCTCGTCCCCGGCCTCGTCCTGGCGATGGTGCTGCTGCCGGTCGCGCGGCCGCTGCGCGCCCCCGACTCGCGCGCCTGGCAGACGCTGCTCTTCCTCACCGGCGTCTACGCGATCACGGTATTGACCACGCCGCGCTGGTATCCGGGCTACATCGCCGGCACGATCTTCCTCACCCTGGTCCTGGTCTGGGCGCCGGCCGGTCTGAGCCTGGGGCGGGCGCGCCACAGCGTCAGCCGCGCCGTCGTCGCCGCCGCGCTCGGCGGGATCGTCCTGCTGGCGGTCGTCCTCGGCCGCGCCCAGGAGGTCCAGTACTACGACCAGCACTACACCCGGGTGACGCCCTTCCTCCAGGACGGCGGGCCGCGCAAGGCCTACACCTTCGCCCGCGAACGCCACGGCGCGCGGATCGGGATCGCCGGCTCGGGTGAGATTTTCTTCGGCCAGTACGGCTTCTACGGCGCCAACCTCGACAACTACGTCCAGTACATCGGCGTCCCGGGCCCCGACGGGGCCTACCGCCTGGCGACCACCTGCCACCAGTTCAAGCGGCGGATCAACGCCGGCCACTACGACTTCCTGATCATCAGCCAGTTCACCCAGGACTCGCGCGACGCCGAATACTGGTACCCGATCTACGCCTGGATCAAGGACGACCCGGCCCTCGAAAAGATCATCGAAGAGCCGGAAATCACGCCCGAGCCCGACTACGTCTTCAAGGTCAAGGGCAAGCTTGACCCAGCCGCCTGCGGCAGCCACGGCTAGCGTCGAGGCGCGGGAACCCGGCTTGCCAGGGCCGTAAGCTAGGCATGCCCGCCCCCGTAGCTCAGTGGACAGAGCGACGGCCTTCTAAGCCGTGGGTCGCTGGTTCGAATCCAGCCGGGGGTGCTTGGGCAAGGCGTCTTGACGGTGGTCGAACCGTGGGCGAGGAAGGTTTGGCACCCGCTCCCAGCCGCGCCATGGCCGATTATAACGTTTGACTTCTACAATGCAGACGTTATAATCCCTGCATGAGTTGGGCTGCTGAAAGGACCAGCGAGTTCGATGAGTGGTGGGAAGGCCTAACGGACCAAGAGCAGCGCAAGATCGTCGCCTCGGTGGAGGCCTTGCAGGAGCTTGGTCCGAGCGCGGGCCGGCCGCTCGCCGACACCGTCGAGGGCTCCCGGCACCCCAACATGAAGGAGCTACGGATAACTCAAACGATGCGTGTCTTCTTCGCCTTCGATCCCGAGCGGACGGCGATCCTCTTGATCGGGGGCGACAAGGCGGGGAAGACAAAGCGCTTTTACAAAAAGATGATTCCGGTTGCCGACCGGATCTATGATCGCCACCTTCGGGAGCTCGCCGAGCACGAAGGTAGCAAGGAGCGCCAAGATGCCAAAGATGAAAAGAAAGCCGTTCAGCGAGCTAAGCAAGGAAGTCAGAAAGCGCCCCGGCGCCGCCGCTGAGATCGACGCGCGCAAGCGTGCGATCGTCTCTGCGGTTCGCCTGTCCGAGCTGCGGGAGCAGATCGGCAAGACGCAGACCGAGCTTGCCCAGGTGCTGGAGATGACCCAGGCCAACGTCTCCCGGATCGAGCACTCGGGAAACCTCTACCTGCGCACGCTGGCCGACTACGTGGGCGCCCTAGGTGGCCACATCGAGGTCAACGCCGTCTTCGACGACGATGTCGTGCCGCTTGGCTTGGTCGAGAGGGACCGGGGCTCGGCCGCTGCCTGAGTTCCAATCGCCGCGAAGCGGCGCTACCGCGTCAGCGAGACCGGATCGGCGCCGATTCGCGCTACGTGGTTCGGATCATGTCTCGCAAGGGGTGCTGATCCTGACGGTCCATCAGGTCAGCGTGGTGGCCGGTATCGGCTGGGTTGGCAAATATGCCAACTTAGGTTGGCGGATTCGCCAACCTAAGCTCACGGAGAAGGGCCGGCTACCGCTGAAGTTCGTCGATTCGTTCAGAGGCTTCGGCCTTAGTGAGCAGATCGAGATCCTCCTCGGATATTGGTTCGCCGGCTTTCGCGGCCAAGGCCGACAGGTACTCCCTTTGCGCGTCGGTGATCGACTCGTCGCCGGTCTCCCATTCATCTGGATCGCGGACGAAGTCGTAATTTGGATCACGCACCAAGTTCATCGCCTCTTCGCACCGGACGGTAGCGGTCTCAGTCTGGTGGATGCGCTGATTCTTCCAAGTGCTGGTCTGGCCGGCAACCCTCGGGCTTTTCAAGCCCGAGGTGGCGGACGCCGCTGTATGGCTGGAGGCGGCAACGGCTTCACGCCGGAGACCTTTTCGCTCTCGCGGAAGAGGCAGAGGATCTTGCCGCCTCCCGGTCTCGCTGCACTCACGGCTTGCACGCCCTTCCATCCCTCGGCGTGGAGCTGCTCGCCGATCTTCTGAAAGGCCGGCCAGCCGAGGCGGCGGGGTAGCGGTACCGCGAGGCCGACTCGTGCAAGCTGCGACTCGCTCCGCAAGTCGGCGATTCCATCCACCTCCACTTCGAAGCGCCACAGGTCTCGGGGCAGCTGGTCATCGGGTCGAAGCGCCAGCTCGTCGATCTGTCGGTACCACTCGGCCCAGGCTGTCTCGCGCGAGTCGGCGAGGTAGAAGCCGGCTACCGCAGAGCCGCGCTGCCAACGCCCGTCGGGCGGTGGTTCCGAGTGCCACCAGACCGAGCCGCGGTGGGGGAGATGGCGGCACCAGACGCCATCGACGCCGATGCGGTCGACGTCGAGCGCCAAGGCTCAGGTCGCGACCGGTTCCTCGAGCGCGGAGACGATCCGCGCAACACGCAGGTACTCGCCTCCGGAGATCAGCTCGAGCGGCTTTCTGTCGTCGAGCGCAGGGACCGGCTTGTTCATCCAGACCGGGATGTACTCGGGATCCATCACCCGCAGCAGTCGCTCGCTGATCGAGGAGAGCTCGGCGATACGCTGCGCGCGCTTTCCCGAGGGAACGCGCTTCAGCGCCACCCAGGCCCGAGCGGTGCTCGGCGCGGCGCCGGTGGCCGCGGCGATGTCCTCGGAGCTGAGATGGGCCTCGTCATGGACGAACGCCGCCTCCCTGGCAAATGCAGGTGAAGACACGAGCGCAATTGTAGCGCATTTGTGCAGCTGCAGTGCTGCTAGAATACGGCCGTCAATGAATGCATTGATTGACTGCAAAGGAGGGTGACGATCAAGGCTTTGACGATCAGGAATCTGCCTCCGGGCATCGCCGACGCCTTGGAGCGCGAGAAGCGCCGCCGGGGGAAGTCGCTCAACCAGACGGTCATCGACCTGCTCGGTCAGGGGCTTGGCGCGCAGGGCGCGCGCTCGAATGGGCTGGGTCGCCTGGCCGGGAGCTGGGGCGAGGACGAGTTCCACGATTTCGAGCGGGCAGTTGCGCCGTTCGAGGGTGTCGACGAGGAGCTCTGGCGTTGAGCTCCTACTGCCTCGATACCTCCGCCTACAGCAACTTCAGGCGGGGGAACGAAGAGGTGGCGGCGCTACTCGACCGGGCTGAGCTGGTGGGCGTCTCGACGATCGCGCTGGGCGAGCTGCGTACCGGCTTCGTGCTCGGCGGCCGGCGAAAGCGCAACGAAGTCGAGTTGGACGCCTTCCTCGACAACCCTGCGGTAGAGGTGTTGCAGGTCGACCCCGAGACCAGTCGTCACTATGCGGAGATAGTTGCCGAACTGCGCAAAGCCGGGACGCCGCTCCCTACCAACGACATCTGGATCGCCGCCACCGCAAGCCGCAATGGCACCACGGTCCTGACCTGCGACGACCACTTCGAGCGCATCACCCGGGTCGGCTCGATCGTCATCGAGAGCTGACGACGCGTCCCGCGGCGACCCCCTGAGAGACGAGTTAGTTCCTGCGACAGCACCTTTCGGGCTTCGTGGCTGTTGTAACGAGTGCAATGGGAGACACCGAACGCAGAATCGACATCGCCCTCGCCGTACTGGCGAGCGCCTCGATCGCCGGCATCGTCTGGATCGCCAGGGCCGCGTAGCCGACCGCCTGGCGGCGACGTCTACGACGGGCGGATCAGGTCGGCGGCGCGCTCGGCGATCATTATCGTCGGGGCATTGGTGTTGCCGCTGGTGATCGTCGGCATCACCGAGGCGTCGACCACGCGCAGCCCCTCGATCCCGCGCACCCGCAGCTCGGGGTCGACCACGGCATCCTCGTCGGTCCCCATCCGGCAGGTGCCGACCGGGTGGTAGAGGAGGTCGACGCGGCGGCGCAGGTCGGCGATCAGGTCCTCCTCGGTGTCGACGCCCTCCTCGGGCAGCAGCCGGCGACCGAGCACCGGCGCGAACGGCCCGGCCGCCGCTATCTCCCTCGCCAGCCGCGTCCCGGCGACCAGCGCGGCGACGTCCTCGGGCTCGGACAGGGTGTTGGTGAGGATGCGCGGCTTCGCGCTCGGGTCGGTTGAGCGCAGGCGCACCCAACCGCGGCTGCGCGGCGCGACCAGCGCTGGCCCCAGGGTCACGGCGTGGCCGTCGTATTCCTCGAAGCCGTGATCGACGAAGTAGGCCGGCGCGAAGTGGAACTGGAGGTCGGGCTGGGCGAGGCCGCGGCGGCTGCGGACGAAGGCGAAGGCCTCCGCCACCGAGGAGCTGAGCGGCCCGGTCCGCCGCAGCAGGTACTCGAGCATCGCACGTGGCCGCTCGGCGTCGGCCAGCGAGCCACCGCCGGGGATGTCCCAGACCGAGGTCAGGTAGGGGTGGTCCTGGAGGTTGGCGCCGACGCCGGGGAGATCGAGCGCCATCGGGATCCCCAGCTCGCGCAGCTGCTCCTCCGGGCCGATCCCCGACAGCATCAGCAGCTGCGGCGAGGCGAGGGCGCCGCCGGCGAGGATCACCTCGCTGCCGGCGCGGGCGATCTTCTCGCCGCCCCGGCGGGCGCGGTAGCGGACGCCCACCGCGCGGTCTCCCTCCAGCTCCAGCCCGAGCGCCTGCGCACCGGTGAGGAGGTCGAGGTTGGGGCGCTTCAGGGCGGGGCGGAGGTAGGCGTCGGCGGCGCTCCACCGCCGTCCCCGGCGCTGGGTGACCTGGACCAGCGCGGCGCCGTCCTGCTCGTGGCCGTTGTAGTCGTCGACGCGGGGGATGCCGGCCTCCTCGCAGGCGGCGAGGAAGCGGCCGGTCAGCGGGCGCGGCGAGCGCTCGTCCTCGACCCGCAGGGGCCCGCCGACCGCGTGGTGCTCGGAGGCGCCGCGCTCGTTGTCCTCGGCCTTGAGGAAGTAGGGCCTGACGTCCTCCCAGCCCCAGCCTGGCGCGCCGTCGCGAACCCACTTCTCGTAGTCGAGCGGGTGCCCGCGCACGTAGAGCATCGCGTTCATCGAGCTCGACCCGCCGAGCCCCTTGCCGCGCGGCATGTAGAGGGAGCGGCCCTCGCAGTGGGGCTCGGGCTCGGTGTTGAGGTCCCAGTCGAGCTTGGTGCGGAACTGTTTCGCGAAGGCGGCGGGGATCTTGATGTTCGGGCTGCGGTCGCGCCCGCCCGCCTCGATCAGCAGCACCCTCGCGGCGCGGTCCTCGCTGAGCCGCGCGGCGAGGGTGCAGCCGGCGGAGCCGGCACCGACGATCACGTAGTCATGCGTCTCCGCCATCGTCGGAAGAGGCTATGGCAGGGGAACGCATAACGCCAGCGCCGAGGCTATTGCTCCGCCAAAGGTTCAGGCGTTTCGGTCAATGGGGCCGAGGGTAGGTGTGGAGCATGACTCCTAGCTCATTAGTGCTCATCGTCATCGGGATCGTGCTCGCCGTATTGGTGAACTACGTTCTCGGAATCATCGTCATCCTGATCGGGTTGGCCCTGCTGATCGCACCGATGGTCGGCAGAGGCGCCAGACGCGTCTAGGGCGCAGCGTCGGCGACAATTCGCCGATGGCGCCCTGGAAGCTGCCGCTGATCGTCGCCGCGATCGCAGTTCCGATCGCGGTGGCGTTTGCGATCGGCGGGCCGGGCATGGGGGTTGCGGTCGCGGCCCTCGCCGCCGTGGCCCTGACGGTGATCGCCGTGCGGCAGAAGCCGCGCGGCCCGATCGGCGAGGCCGACGCCGGCGACGGGCGCCGCCACGTCCTGGTCGTCGTCACCGGCGCGGTCGAGGAGCCCTCCGCGGTCGCCGAGATCGCGCGTGTGGCTCGACTCGAAGGCAAGGGAGGCGATGCCGATGTGCTGGTCCTCGCGCCGGCGCGGATCGGCTTTCTCGACCGCTGGGCCTCCGACGTCGAGGGCGCCCGCGAGGCGGCGCAGCGCAATCTGGTGGCCACCGTCGCCGCGCTCGCCAAGGCCGGGATCGCCGCCGAGGCGCGGGTCGGCGACGAGGACGTCGTCCAGGCGGTCGAAGACCAGCTGGGCAGCTTCCCGGCGACCGAGGTCGTGCTGGTCGAGGACGGTGACGCCGAGGCGGCCGCGACCGAGCTGCGCGACCGGCTTCAGCCGGAGTTCCGGCGCATCGTGCTCGGCTCGGTCGCCGGCTGAAAGCGGCGGGGCGCGGGCGGAGCCGGCGAGCGTTCCGGCATCGCGCCGAACAGCCGCCCAAGGAGGAGGATGCCGGCCGGGATGGCCGGCGCCGCCATCAGTGCCAGCAGCCAGAGCTGACCGGCGTCGGTGCCGGCGCCGATCGTGTGGACGATGCCGAGCGCCCAGAAGATCGCGATGAAGCGGTGAAGGTAGCGCCAGCGCGCCTGCCCGATCCGGTCGCGGGCGTAGTAGGTGAGCCCGAGCACCGCCAGGCCCCACCCGCCGAGGATGCCGAGGCCGGTCCAGAAGGGCCGGTAGGCGCTGATGAAGGGGACCGAGATTTCGAGCGGGCTGGGGTGGAAGAAGCTGTCGCCGAGCAGAGCGAGGCCGTGGACGGCGAGGGCGGCGAGCGTCGACAGGGCGAGGGCCTCGTGCAGGACGCGTACGTCGGTGCCGGCGAGGCGGCGGCCCTCGCCGCGGCTGCGAATCAGCAGGCCGGCGCCGAGCGAGGCGCTGGAGAGCGTCAGGGCGAGGATTCCCGCCGCCCTGCTCGTGATCCAGAAGAGGTGCGGACCGACGGAGGTCACGAGGACGAGGTTACGACCGGTTCCGGCGCCGGTTCCGGTTCGGGCGCCGGTTCTTCGAATTCGACTTCCGGTTCGACCGTTTCGACTTCTTCCGGTTCCACTTCTTCCGCTTCGAATTCGCCTTCGGACGCCGCTTCGGGTTCGGATGCGAATTCTTCTTCGGGCGCCGGTTCGGACGGGACGACGACTTCTTCCGGCTCGGGGCGGGGATGGTGGCGCTTGCGGTCGGCGGTCGCGGCAGTCGCCTTGCCGGAGCCCTTGGGCACCTTGCTCAGCGCCGGGTCGTTGCCGGAGACGAGCTGGACGAAGATGACCGCCCAGAGAACCGCGAAGAGCGCCAGCGAGCCACGGATCGTGCCCTTGCGCAAGCGCGCCTCGCGCAGGCGTCGCGAGCGCGCCTTGGCGCGGGCGAGTCCCTTGGCCTCGAGTCGACGGACGTCCACGCGCACAGGCTCAGTCTCCTCCCCTAAGCCCAGGAAAACGCCGGATTAGAGAACTCTCAAGCTTCAGCAGGCGTGCGCGGGGGCGGCGCTGCGGACGACCTCGAAGGCGCTGCCGGGGATGCGCTTGAGCTGGTCGAGGTTGCCGTCGTCCCAGCGCCGGTCGCTGCTGCCGCTGAAGTACCAGTTGGAGCCGTTGTCGGCGACGATCAGCCCGTAGCGCTTCATCGCCAAGGCGATCGTGCGGGCGGCGCCGCTGAAGCCCCCGAGCCCGTAGCCGCGCTTCAGCCGCAGCCGCGTGCCCATCGCGGGCGCAGCGGTGCTCGCGGTGTCGCCGGCGCAGTGCGAGGCGGGGTGGACCCAGGCGTTCCGGGTGCTGTCGAAGGTGACGCGGATCGCGTGTTCGAGGTGGTCGGCGGCGACCTCGTCGTAGCGGACGAGCCCGGCGAAGATCGGCAGCCCGGCGGCGTCCGCCGAGGTCCAGGAGTCGGGGCGGCGCGCTGCCGAGCGCAGGTCCCATTCGGCGCCCGAGTCGGCGTCCCAGTGGGGCTGCGGCCCGCCGCGGAAGAAGGCGCGGTAGAGCTCGTAGAGGACGCAGCTGGAGCGGTCGACGACGAGCACGTGACGGTCGCCGTCACTGCCGGCGCCGCCCTCGACCGGCGCATTGGAGGGGATCGGGAACGGCCCCGGATCGCTCTCGTCGCCGTAGGCGGTGTAGTGGATCGGCAGCGGGCGCTGGCCGGAGTCGACGACCGCGTAGGGGAAGCCATATGCGCGCGGCGAGCCGAAGTCGGGGTGGAGACGATCGCCGCCGTGGGAGTCGATGTAGGAGATGACGGCGGCGGAGTTGGCGGCGACCGGCGCGTGGGAGATGTCCTGGTTCCAGGCGGCCTCGGTGGGGAGGGAGGGAGCGCGCGGCGAGAGCGAGGCGGGTGGCTTGGGGAAGACCGGGCACGAGCCGAGGTCGGGATACGGCCCCAGGGCGCCGGCCGAGGCGCCGAAGGCCGCCGCCAGCAGTCCCGCCGCGAGCGCTGCGGCGACGAGACAACGCATCCGACTTTTACCCCACCCTGGTGTGGTCAAAGTCGGCTACGCCTCTTCGCCGACCTCGTGATCGCGCACCCGCAGCCGGTCGACCTCGAGCTCGCCGATCTTCAGCCGGCCAATCGCCGCCCGGCCGATCGCGAGCCTGCCGACGCTGAGCCGCCCGATCGCGAAGCCGCCGACGGCAGCTGCCCCGACCGCCAGCACCCCGACCGCCTTGGCGCCCGTAGCGGTAGCCGGCCGAGCCTCCGGCCGAAAGAACGCGATCCCGCCTCGCCGAGCCACCCGCCAACCGTAGCGACCGGCACGCTAGATTGAAAGCCGCGCGGTGGACGTAGCTCAGCTGGTAGAGCTCCTGGTTGTGGTCCAGGCGGTCGCCGGTTCGAATCCGGTCGTCCACCCTCACGATTTCCCTGCAAAAGTGGATTCAGTTCCCTAGCACTCGATTGATGCTTTGCTCGAGCGGGGGCAAGTCACGCTCGACAATCTCAAGCACGCGATGAATGTCGATTCGGAAGTACTCGTGGGCGATTAAGTCGCGGAGGCCGGCGATGTCGGTCCAGGGGATCTCGGGTGCTGACTCGCGCGTCTCTGGGCTGAGGTGCTTGACGGCCTCACCGATCACCACGAATTGGAAGAGCAGGGCGTCGTGGAGCAGCGGGTCTTCCTTGGCGGCGGTTGTCTCGCCGGCCTGCTCGAGATGGGCGCGAATTGCGACGATTGCGTCCCTGATGTCGCGAAGGCGGTCTTGCTCGTCTCGGCTCATAGGGGGAGTGCCTCGCTGAGCACCTCGCTGCGGATGCGCTCCTTGAGCATGTCGGCGGTTGCGACGTCTACGGGCAAGTCGAGGATCTCCCCGGCCTCGCGCCTAAACGCAGCAAGGTCGAGGAGCGTGTGGCCCGGCTTTAGCTCTACGAGGAGGTCCACATCGCTTTCGGCCGTCGCTTCGCCGCGCGCGAGAGACCCGAAGGCACGCAGATGGCTGATGCCGTGCCTCTCGGCGGCGTCGAGTAGTCGGCGGCGTCGGCGTCGTAGCTTGTCCGCCTGCGGGCCAAGTTGGCCTCGCACCGAGCTAGCCAGGGCGTCATGTCCCGCAGGGGGCGTCTGGATCTCCAGGCGCCTGCCGCACGCCGTCAAAAGTCGCTCCAGGGTCGGCAGGGTCGGAAGAGCAACTCCGGTCTCGTAGCGAGCCAGCGCCGATTGGGAGGTGCCGGCGCGGGCCGCCAGGTCTACCTGCGAGAGATTCGCGTCCAGTCGTGCTTGGCGGATGGCCTGGGGGACGCGGAACATGCGGAGACTATATCAATATCGGTATATTACGCGGAAGAAGGTTCTCTCCGGGGTTGAACTGCCACGGCTGCCGAGCGATCCGACGCGACCCGAGGGTGCTCCCCGAGGCGCGAGACCTAGACTCGAGAGCGTGTCGCTGCTCGAGCGCATCGGCGTCGAGGTGCCCGTCGTCCAGGCGGGGATGGGCGGCGGGCTCAGCCGCCATGAGCTGGCCGCTGCGGTCTCCGAGGCCGGGGGGCTGGGAACCGTCGCGGTCAACGGGGCGGCGGCGATCCGCCGCGAGCTGGCCGCGGCGCGGGCCCTGACCGACCGGCCGCTCGCGGTGAACGTGCTGCTTCCTTTCGCCCGCCGCGAGTGGTTCGCCGCGGCGGGCGAGGCCGACGTTGTCGTCACCTTCTGGGGGAGGCCGCGGCGGCGAACGCCGGGCGTCTGGATGCACCAGTGCGGGTCGGTGGCGGAGGCGCGGGCGGCGCACGCCGCCGGAGCCGACGCCGTCATCGTCCAGGGGGTCGAGGCGGGGGGCCACGTGCGGGGCGAGGTGCCCGCCCTGGAGCTGCTCGAGCGGGTGCGCGGGGCGCTGCCGACCGGCTATCCGCTGCTGCTCGCCGGCGGGATCGCCGATCGCGACGACGTGCAGCGGGCGCTCGATTCAGGCGCGGTGGCTGCGGTCGCCGGCACCCGCTTCCTCCTCACGCAGGAGAGCCGCGCGCACCCGGAGTACCGGCGGCGGCTGCTGGACGCCGAGAGCACCATCCTCACCGAGCTGTTTGGCGCCGGCTGGCCCGCCCCGCACCGGGTGATCGCGAACGCGGCGACCGAGCGTTGGCTCGGCGGCGATCCGCGAGGCCCGCGCCTCAACCGCCTTCTGAACCAGATGTTGGCGCCGGGGGCGCGCTACGTGCCTGCGGGAGTCCAGGGCCGCATGGCCCGCGCGCAGCGTCCCGGCAGTCGCCTGCTGTCACCGCTCGGACCGACCGACGACGGCCCCGTCAACCTGATCGAGGCCGGGCCGCTCTACGCCGGTGAGACCGTTGCGCGCATCGGTGAGGTCAGGCCGGCCGCCGGGCTGGTCACGTCGCTCGCGCCGTGAGGCACCGTGTAGACTGCGTATCTACATGGCTGCCGCAGACACCACCACGATTCGGGTTCCAACTGAGACCCGCGACCTGTTGAAGGCGCTGGCACTCCGCCGGGGCGAGCCTGCCGGCGAGGTCGTCGCGAAGCTCGTCAACGCCGCCGACGAGGAGGCGATGCTGGCCGAGATCGCCGCAGGATTCGAGGGGATCGCCGGCGATCCGAAGGCTCTTGCCGCCTATCGCGCCGAGAGCGACGAGCTCGAGTCCGGCTTCGATGCGCTGGCGCCGGAGTGGTAGAGCCAAAACCTCAGCAGGGCGACGTCTACTGGGCCGACCCCGACCCGACGCGGGGTCGGGAGCGGGCGAAGGCCCGCCCCTTCGCGATCGTCTCGGTCGATCAGCTGAATCGAACGGCCCTGGGCCTCTCGCTTGCGGTGCCGCTCACGCGAACCAACTTCGGCAATGCCCTCCACCTGGCGATTTCAGCATCGGAGGGCGGTCTAAAGGAGGACGGCTTTGCGATGCCCGAGCAGTTGCGCGCGATCTCGCACGAGCGCTTGAGCGAGCGGCTGGCCAGCCTGCGCCCGAAGACGCTCGAGGAGCTGCTCAAGCGTTGTCGGGTTCTTCTCCGCTGAGGCGCGGTGTGTGCGGCCTTTCTCCTCTAACGCCGCGATCATCCCGGTAGCGCGAGTTCGGTGGTCGTGTCGAGCTTCTGACTGTCCACGATCCGCACGAGGCCCGGATATGCACCGGTCGCCCGACCGCGCTCCAACCAGGCTTGGATCTGATGCTGACCCTCGCTACCCACCATGAGGAGGATGAGCGAGAAGCGACCGCCCGCCGGCACTCCAGTCTCGATCGACTGCATGATCCAGTGCGGCTGGGGGTCGATCTCCGGCTCCTTCGGGAAGAGGAGGCCGTTGCTCTGCACCACGAGCCAGACGTGCTGGTCATCTGCGATGTCGGCCAGCGTTCCCTCTGCCGTGAAGACCCGCGGGACACCGGATCCGTCCCTCGGGAAGGTGATCCCGCCTCGGGCCTCGCTCCCGCCTCCACTGTGGATCAGAAGGAAGACCGCGGCGCCCACCAGCGGCACCAGGAGCGGAACCACCACACGGCTCAGCCACCATTTCCACCCTCGGTCGATGTCCGAGTTGCTTTTCGCGGCGCTCACTCGGATCAGCGTACGAGAGTGCCGATTGGAAAGACGGACGAGGCGCGGCGTCTACGGCCGATCGGCCGGCGCGCAGCCGCAACTGGACGACGCGGGCGGGCAGCAGGCGGCCTTCTCGGAGGGCTTACAGCAATCGGCCTGGCGCTCGGGGGCGCAGCATTGGGAGGCTTCGGGCGCGTTGGTGTTCTTCGCCTCGCTCAGCTCAGCCACGCGGTGAACTCCTCCAGGGCGTCGGCCTTGACGTAGTAGTAGGACCAGAGGCCGGGGCGCTCGGAGCCGACGATGCCGGCGTCGCGCAGGACCTTGAGGTGATGGGAGACGGTCGGCTGGGAGAGGTCGAAGAGGGGGACTAACTCGCAGACGCAGACCTTGCCGGCGTGCTTGCGCAGGACATCGACGAGCTGGAGGCGGACGGGGTCGCCGAGCGCCTTCGCGATCGCGCTCATCCGCTGGGCCTGGGCTCGCTCGACATCGGGGTAGACGACCGGCTCGCAGCAGGGCTCGCCGGCGGGGCGCTTGGTTTTCGGCTCGAGCTCCAGATCGACGCTCATCTATCTACATATATCTATTGAAATCAGATTTGTCAATGCTTAGGATGGGGGCGCGATGGGCGCCCGGATCGGGATCAACGGCTTCGGCCGGATGGGGCGGCTGGCCATGCGCGCCGCCTGGGGCTGGCCGGAGCTCGAGTTCGCCCACGTCAACGAGCCGGGCGGCGACGCCGCGACCGCGGCTCACCTCTTGATGTTCGACTCGGTCCACGGCCGCTGGGCGGAGGCCGCGGAGGGCGGCGACGGGTCGCTCTCGATCGGCGGCACGAGCATCGGCTACGGCAGCGCGGCCAGCCCCGGCGAGGTGCCCTGGGACGACCGCGGGGTCGAGCTCGTCCTCGAGTGCTCGGGCAGGTTCCGCACGGTCGAGTCGCTCGAGCCCTACTTCCGCCAGGGGGTCCGCAAGGTGATCGTCGCCGCGCCGGTCAAGGACGCCGCGGCGCTGAACGTGGTGGTCGGGGTCAACGACGACCGCGACGAGCTGGCGCGCCACGACGTCCTCACCGCCGCTTCCTGCACGACCAACTGCCTGGCGCCGGTGGTGAAGGTGATCCACGAGGGGCTCGGCATCCGCCACGGCGCGATCACGACCCTGCACGACCTGACCAACACCCAGACGGTCGTCGACGCCCCCCACAAGGACCTGCGGCGGGCGCGCGCCGCGAGCCTCTCGTTGATCCCGACGACGACCGGCTCGGCGACCGCGATCGGCCTGATCTTCCCCGAGCTGGAGGGGCGCCTCGACGGCCTCGCGGTGCGCGTCCCGCTGCTCAACGCGTCGCTGACCGACTGCGTCTTCGAGGTCGAGCGCCCGACCGACGCCGCGGAGGTCAACGGCCTGCTCGCGGCGGCCGCCGCCGGCCCGCTGGCCGGCATCCTCGGCTACGAGGAGCGCCCGCTGGTCTCGGTCGACTACCGCGACGACCCGCGCTCGGGCGTCGTCGACGCGCTCTCGACCAAGGTCGTCGACGGGACCCAGGTCAAGGTCCTCGCCTGGTATGACAACGAGTGGGGCTACGCCAACCGGCTGGTCGAGCTGGCGCGCACGGTCGCCGCGCTCGCTGGGGGCTGAGGAGACGGCAATGGCATCCGCAGCGCAGACCGCCACCGACCGCCGCGGCGACCTGCGCAACTACGTCCTGGTCACCGGCGCCTACTGGGTCGAGACGCTGGCCGACGGCGCCACCCGGATGCTGGTGCTGTTCTACTTCTACGAACTCGGCTACTCGCCGTTCACGATCGCCTCGCTGTTCATCTTCTACGAGGTCTTCGGCATCGTCACCAACCTGGTCGGCGGCTGGCTCGCCGCCCGCTTCGGCCTGAGGACGACGCTCTTCATGGGCCTCGGCACCCAGGTCGTGGCGATGTCGATGCTCGGCTTCGCGCCGGAGGCGTGGCTGGTCGTCCCCTACGTCATGGCCTCCCAGGCGATCTCCGGGATCGCCAAGGACCTGACCAAGATGAGCTCCAAGAGCGCGGTCAAGCTGGTCGTGCCGGAGGGCGACGAATCCTCGCTCTACCGCTGGGTGGCGATCCTCACCGGGTCCAAGAACGCGCTCAAGGGAGTCGGCTTCTTCCTCGGCGGCCTGATGCTGACGCTGGCCGGCTTCCAGACCTCGATGCTGATCCTCGCGGCGGTGGTCCTCGCCACCCTGCTGACGGTCGCGTGGCTGATGCACGGGCACCTCGGCCGCCCCGACGCGAAGGCCAAGTTCAAGCACATGTTCTCCAACAACCGCGCGGTCAACGTCCTCGCCGCCGCCCGCATATTCCTCTTCGCCTCGCGCGACGTCTGGTTCGTCGTCGGCCTCCCGGTGTACCTCGAGACCGTTCTCGGCTGGAGCTTCTGGCAGACCGGCGGCTTCCTCGCGATCTGGGTGATCGGCTACGGGTTCGTGCAGGCGGCGGCCCCCGGTTTCGTGCGCCGCCGCCGCGCCGAGGGGGCGGGCGAGCCCGACGGCAGGACCGCGACCTGGCTGGCCTTCGCCCTGGCGGCGTTCCCCGCCGCGATCGCCGTCGGGCTGACGGTCAAGGCCGACGCGACCGCGGTCCTCGTCGTCGGGCTGATCGCCTTCGGCGTGGTCTTTGCGATGAACTCCGCCGTCCACTCCTTCCTGATCCTCGCCTACGCCGACAACGACCGCGCGGCGATGAACGTCGGTTTCTATTACATGGCGAACGCCGGCGGGCGATTGGCGGGGACGGTGCTCTCGGGCCTGCTCTACGAGTGGCACGGTCTGACCGCCTGCCTGTGGGCGTCGGTCGCGTGCGTATTGGCGGCCGCCGTGCTGTCGCTGTTCCTGCCGAGCAGGACGCCGAGGCCGACCCCGGCCGGCGACGGGCTCGCGCTCGCGGGCTGACTCAGTAGGAACCCGCGGACACCTGTGAGTTTGGGCGGATTGCGCAGCCTTGCCGTACGCAATAGCTTTCGCCCCCGAACCCTCGACCTCGTCGAGCGGCAGCAAGCGCGATCACCCTCCGGAGTCAGGAAGGAACCAAGATGGTTAGCGACAGCGTCGATGAGATGGGGCCGATCGACTACCTGGTGGTCGAGTGGCCGGATCGCCAGCCGAACGGCGAGGCCGCCCCGTACCTGGTCGAGCTCGTCGATCGGGGCCTGATCCGCATCCTCGACCTCGCCTTCATCGCCAAGGAGGAGGACGGCACGGTCACGAGGCTGGAGATCGCCGACGTCGGCCGCGACGCGGTCGAGCTCTCGGTCTTCGAGGGCGCCTCGTCCGACCTCCTCTCCGACGAGGACATGGTCGAGGCGGCGACTGCCCTGGAGCCGGGAACCGCGGCGGCGCTGCTGGTCTACGAGAACCGCTGGGCAGCGCCGTTCGCCGCCGCAGTGCGACGGTCGGGCGGCCAGCTCGTCGCCAGCGGCCGCATCCCCGTTCAAGCCGTCCTCGCCGCGCTCGACGCGGCCGAGGCGCTCTAGGAAAGGAGAACCAGAGATGCCAGGACTACTACGCGGGGTCGCGCGGACGGCCGTCATCGCCGGCACGGCGACCGCCGTCAGCAACCGCGTCTCGCGCCGGCAGGCCGAGCGCTGGCAGGGGCAGGAAGCTCAGGAGCAGCCGCCGCCGCCAGCCGCGGAATCGGCGGGTTCGACGATCGATCAGCTGAAGGAGCTGGGCGAACTGAAAGCGCAGGGCGTTCTCACCGATGAGGAGTTCGCCGCGCAGAAGGCGAAGATCCTGGGTTCCTGACGGGCCGGCGATTCGCGGCCGGTGTGATGGACTGGCCGCGATGCCGACGATCGACGAGCTGACCGTCGCCGACCCGCCCGAGGCGTGGTCGGCGGTCGGCTTCGCGGTGGACGGCGACGCTTGCGTCATTGGGGAGGTGCGGATCCGGCTCGCCGGCGCGAGCGCGGGAAAGGGGCTGTGCGGCTGGTCGCTGCGCGAGGTCGAGAGCGCCGAGCTGGACGGGCTGCCGACGACGCGCTCGGAGCGACCGCCGCCCGGCGGCGTGCCGGCGCACCCCAACGGCATCGCCGGGCTCGATCACGTCGTCGCGATCACGCCGGCGCTCGAGCGCACGGTCGCGGCGCTGCAGGCCGCCGGCCTCGACCTGCGCCGCATCCGCGAAGAGCCGACCCCCGCCGGTGCTCCGCGCCAGGCCTTCTTCCGCCTCGGCGCTGTCATCCTCGAGGTGGCTCAAGAGCCGCCCGAGGCGATCGAGCGCGGCGGCGGCGAGGACCGGCCCGCCTTCTTCTGGGGCCTCGCCTTCCTCGCCCCCGACCTCGACGCGACCGTCGCCGGGCTCGGCGATCGCGTCACCGAGATCCGCCCCGCCGTCCAGCCCGGCCGCCGCATCGCCACCCTCCGCCGCTCCGCCGGCCTATCGGTCCCCGTGGCCTTGATCACCCCGCCTACGCGCAGGGCGTGAGTGGCGAAGCAGCTCCGAGAAGAAGGGGGGGAGAGATGACCGCGCTTGCGCCCTTGTGCTGTAGATGGGGCAAGGTGATCGCGTTCCCAAGATCGTTGCTGCCCGGACCGCTGCTGGCTGGGAGGTCCGCTGGCACCCTAAAGCTGTAGGGGAGTGGCGGGCGATTGCCGACACCGGCGAGATTGCGGCGATCGGCCATGCGACCGAAAAGCTGGAAGTCGATGGTCCGGCCCTTGCCTATCCACATCAGAGTGCCGTCAGAGGAAGCGACGGACCGGGTTTGCGGGAGTTGCGGCCGAAACGCGGGCGTGGTCGATGGCGGCCGATCTACTGCAGACTCGAGGGTGGGTTGTTCGGGATTCTGGCCGTTGGACCCGAGGTTGGGATCGACAAGAGGGGCTACGGCCGCGCCGTGAGGGCTGCGAAGCAACGGCTCGATGACCTAAGGGGCCAAGGGGGCTGAGATGAACGATGTAATTACAAGTTTGTTATCCTCCTCAGGAGGCTGAGGAATGGATCTAGACCAGCTCATACCAAACGAAGAGGTTCTCGCCGAGGCTCTTCGCGATCCCGCGTTTCGGGCGGAGTGGGAGAGGACGGCGGTCGCCCGTTGGCTCGCCGTCGAGGTTGCGCACTACCGCGCCGTTCACGGCCTTTCACAGCGCCGGCTCGCTCAACACCTCGGTGTCCATCAGTCCGACATCGCTCGCATGGAGCTGGGGGAGCACAATCCCAGCGTAGAGCGGTTGATCCGAGTTGCAAGCGGCCTCGACATCGAGCTGATGATTGACATCCGGCCCCGAGGCAAGGCTGCGAAGCTGCCCAGGAAGCGGGCGCTCGAAGCCACCTCGTACGTCTCGGGCGAGTGCGAGCTGGTCCTCGCCACGGCGTAGGTAGTCCAGGGCGCCTCGATCCGCGTCGTCCGGCAATACCTCGGGACGCGGTTAGCGGCCTTGGCCGAGGGCGCGGCGGACGAAATCGGACTTGGCGCTGGTATAAGCCTCGCGATCGTGGGCGAAGCGGCTCGCGAGATCGCGCTTCAGGGCGAGGTACTCCGCGGCAATCGCCGGGCTCTCCCGCAGGCGGTCGCGGAACGCCAGCTCGTCGGTGTGGCGCTTGGAGTCGGCCGGAACGAGGTGGAGGTGATGCGTGCGGCGGCTCGGGTGCGGCTTGCAGAACCAGTGCATCTCGTCGGGGAGGTACGGCGCGTACATGTAGCCGAGCCGGGCCAGCGGCTCGAAGCACGCCCGCGACTCGTCGAGGCTGCGGACGCCGGCCAGGATGTCGACGATCGGCTTGGCTTCCATCCCCGGCACGGCGGTGCTGCCGACATGATGTATGCCGCCGACGATCCACTCGCCGATCGCGTCCTCCAGCGCCGCCCGCTCCTCCTCGAACCGGGCGGGCCAGTCCCGGTCATAGGGGGCGAGTCGAATCGGCTCCTCGGCAGCCGACGGGCCCAGTGGCTCGAGCGGATTCACCCTGGGGCCGGTCGCTCGAGGCCGTAGACGACCACCGGGTCGCCGAGCAGCACGTCGTCGCGCATGGGGGTGAGGCCGAGGCGCTCGGCGACGCGGACCGAACGGACGTTGCCGGGGTTGATCATCGCCGTCAGGTACGGCACGTCGAGCTTCGCGAATCCCCACTCGACGCAGGCCCGCCCGGCCTCCGTCGCGTACCCCAGGCCCCAGGCGTCCCTTCGCAGCGCCCACCCGAGCTCGGTCTCGCCGAACTGCGGCCAGTCCTTCAGCCCGCACCGGCCGAGGAAGGCGCCGCTCTCCCGGTCGAGCATCGCGAGCAGCCCATGGCCTCGCTCGACCCATTCGCCCTCGTCCCGGCGAATCCGCTCCTCCGCGGCGTCCCGGTCGAGCGGGCGGATGAAGCGGGTCACCTCGGGATCGGCGTGCAGCGCGACGAGGTCGTCGAGGTCGCCGAGCTCGATCGGACGGAGCCGCAATCGCTCGGTTTCGATGACTGCGTCCCGGCCCATGGCCGCATCTTGCCAGGAGCCCGATCGGACGCCGACGAGCTGCCACCACGTTGCGTCGATCCTCCGCCGAATGCCATCTCGCTAGCCATGCTCTGGGTCGTCTCGCCGGTCGTCCGGGGACGTGACGAGGCCGCGTGCATCGAGGAATTCGAGCCATCGGCAGACTTCCGAGAGCAACATCCCAGTTTCAGCGCTCAGCTCCCGCGGCGTCCGCGCCTCACCGTCCTTCATGCATTCGAGCACCTGAAACCAGCCTTCGCGCCTGGCGATCCCCATCAGCACCCAACCGGCTCCCGCCCTACTGGGAGCGGCCCCTCGGCTGCCAAGGTGGGCTCCATCAGAGCTATCGGGGCTCACTTCCCGAGCCCTCCTGTCTCCCCGGGCCCGTCCCTGGCCTCGATGGCCTCGCGTACCCACGGAGGACATTCATCCAAATTCTCCGCATACACCTGCTCACCCTTCTCGCCGAGTTCGACGCTGAGCACGTCGACCCCGGAGAGAACTTTCAGGTGATAGGCGGTCTCGGCCAGGTGTAGGCCCAAGCGCTCGGCGACCAACGGGGTTGCCAGCGAACCCTTCTCGACCAACAGACGCACAGCCCGCCGACGGAGGGGGTGGTCGATGGCCATCTCCAGTGGCGTGTTCATTGAATCGAGAGGGGGCTTGGGTCAGCAGAGGAGCCCCGGCCGCCCATGGGAGGTCGGGCGACCGGGACACGCTTTTCGGGCCGGGTGGCGCGGAGAGATCCGGGACAGGCGGCCTCCCAGCCGCGTCGATCTTCGCGTCTATCCCCGTCTGCCCTTGAGTCCCCCATGGCCCGATCATCGATGCGAAGGCACTTTAGCGAATCCGCTATGGCGAAACCGAGGCGGCCGGGGGAGGCTTTCTCGTCCCCGTGGCTCAGCCGACACATGCCCAGCTTGGTGCCGCGATTCGCAGCGCTCGTAAGGAGATGGGCCTCACCATCGAAGCCCTCGGAGCCAAGGCTGACGTCCACTGGACAGGGATCAGCTTGATCGAGACAGGTCAGCGGAACCCGCGTTGGGATGTGGTCTGCAAGCTCGCCACCGGGCTGGAGATGGACGTCGCGGACCTTGCCCGGCTCGCCGGCGAACAACCCAGGAAAGGCGGATAGTCCCGTCATCCGAAGAGTTCATCCATGCGGACGGCAGCATGGGTTGGCTGTACGACGTCTCCGACGCGCCGCAGCAGTCCCGAGCCCTTGAGGCTGCGAATCGCTTGGCGGATCGACTCGTCGGGTGGGGGCTCCTGGTCTCCCGCGACCTTCAGGACCAGCTCGTCCGTGGTGAGGTGCTGGGGGTGCAGGGTAAGGATCATCGCCAGTACGCCGTGCTCTAGAAGCCGGTCCTCGTCCTCGATCGACATGCACTCGCGCTCCATCGCCGCGATCGACTCCCTGCCTATCCTCTGCCCTTCGGCCATAGCCGCTCTTCGTCGGACTTGAGCATCCTCTTCAACAAGTCGTCATCCGCGTAGTCGGCGCCGTATTTCTTTGCTTTCGACCCGCCGCCCGCCTTTGCCATTCGCGCACTACCTCCGTATCTGATCCGGTTAACCGGATGTGGCTACTAAGGAACTACGGCGGCAGTGTAAGAATACTAAGCGCGACTTTCACGGCGGCTTTGCGAAATGCGAGCCAAGCCTCAAATGATGCGTCCGTGGAGCCAGCCGAGCCCGCCATGGAATGAGGCGGTCCCGGCTGGTCTCTTGAGGGCGGTTGCTAGCCGCCCTTGGAGACAGACCCAAGCGGCTGGCGAACTTCTGCCGGTACAACCTTCATCTCGTCACCTCCTTCCCGTCCCGACCGTCGCTCAAAAAAGTCAGAGCATAACCTTTTCGCCCACCCTAGGCGAGCTGCGAACGGTTCCGATCGAGCACTCTCTAGACTTCGAGCGAACTTACCGGCTACTGTGATGGAAAGGGCCAGCTTGGTGGGTATCTCAATAACGACAGCCGAGGCTCAAGAACGCCTCGAAAGCATGGCTCGGGTCTTGGGCTCCGTGCTTCGCATCAGGATCATGTCCGTCCTGAGCGTGGGTCCAATGAGCCCGACGACGATCCATTGGGAGCTTGACGGCGAATACGAAGTCTCGACGATCGACAAGAACCTGAAGGAGTTGAAGAGATACGGGTGGGTTGAGCTCGTGGACACCATTACTGGGGGTGCGCGCCGCGGTGGTGTCGAGCACGTCTACCGCGCGACCCGATTGCCGGTATTCGATGACGTTATGTGGCCTGCCCTGCCACAGACGATGCGTGAAATGGTTAGTTGGGGAGTCTTTGAGGGACTCGTCAAATACACTGCGGACGCCTTGGGCGCTCGCACATTCGACGCCCGCCACGACCACCACTTGTCCTGCACCCCCGACCACGTGGATCAACGCGGGTGGGACCACATCATTGCGGCCGTCAACGACTTTTTCTACACGTTCTTGACTGAGGCGGAGGACGCCGGCCGGCGTATTGCTGACTCTGGAGAGCAGCCGATCCAGGCTTTGGTCGCTCTCGCCTTCTTCGAAGCCCCTCCGGACGTACTTCCGATCGGTGACACTGACTCGCGGCTTGCCGCAACGGGCTCAGTCGATTCGCAGTACTGCTTGTGCGTTCGCATGGCCAAAGCGATGGGGGACCCATTGTGTCGCATGGTCATGGACGAACTCGGCGTCCGAGCAATGAGCGCAAAAATGTTCATCGATGAGTTTGCTGGAAGGCCGATAGAGGGGCTTTACGGCGAAACGGTCCAAAAGAGTGCCGTCTATCGCGCCTTCCGAAAGCTCAAGCGGTTTGACTGGCTGGTATCGGTGGAGACGGAGTCTCAAGGAGGGCGACGACGGCCAAATCAGGAGCGCTTCTATCGCTCTGTTCGTCCCCCGATCGTCGACCGCGCATCATGGCCGACCCTGCCCGATGCAGTGCGAGGCCATCCCACCGGCAGGATTTTCGCGAATTGGGTCGAGCGCACCTGCGAAGCGGTTCGCGCCCGAACGATGGATGCACGTATCCATCGCCATCTCAGTTGGACGCCGGGCGGACTTGATCAGCTTGGCTGGGAGCGAACGCTCGAACGGGTCGACAAGCTGCACAGGCTTGTGCTTGCGGAGCTAAGGGACGCAGGCATTCGCCTAGAAGAGTCTGGTGAGAAGCCGATTCCAATGACCGTAGCGCTAGCCGTCGTCGAATCGGCAGCGGTCTCGCGACAAGTCGAACCAGGTCCGCCATTCGTTTGATCTGGCCGGCACGCCGGCCATCCTTCCGTCAGCCGGAGGGACCACCACTGGCGGGGGCCTCGGCTGAAGCGGCGCCCTTCATCGCCAAAGATCCAGTCCCGCGAAGGTTCGGGTCACTCAGCATCGAGGCGGCGCCACTCCCCCGATGCGCCATACCCTTCTAGCCAGTGATTCGCGAGGTGGTTCCGCCCGATACCGGCTCGGTCTTCCGCGCCATGCGAGCGCTGAGGTCGAGCCTCGCCGACGAGGACTCGTTCGTTCGCACGGTCGACGAGGCTCAGCGGCCCGAGGGCTACCGGCTCGTCGGAGCATTCGAGCAGGGCGGCTCGGAGGCGGTCGCGGTCGCGGGGTTCCGGACGGCCCACAGCCTCGCCTGGGGCCACCATCTCTACGTCGACGATCTCTCGACCCTGCCGGAGGCGAGGCGCCGTGGGCACGCAAGCGCGCTCCTCGAGTGGCTGGTGGAGGAGGGGAGGCGGTTGGGCTGCGAGCAGCTTCACCTCGACTCCGGCGTCGGTCTCGACCGGGCCGACGCCCACCGGGTCTACCTGAACGCCGGCCTGGTCATCGCCGCGCACCACTTCGCGCGCTACCTCGCGGAGTAGTCCCGTCAGACCGCGACCGGGAGAATGCGGGGCGGCGTGGGCAACTCGACCGAACGAGACGAGAGGGCGGTGCGGGCGACCGTGCGCGGCGCGGTGCAGGCGGTCGGCTTTCGCGAAGCGACGCTGCGGCGGGCGCGGGCGCTCGGGGTCATGGGCTGGGTGCGCAATGCCGAGGACGGCAGCGTGCTGGTCCACGCCGAGGGGCCGACACCGGCGGTCGAGGAGCTGGTGGCGTTCTTGAGTCGCGGGCCGCGCGGCGCGCGCGTCTCCGGGGTCGAGGTCGAGGAGGTCAAGGCCGAGGGCCACGAGCAGTTCGCGATCCGCGGCGTCAGCGCCGGCGTCTTCGTCGTCCAGGAGCACGCGGCGAGGACCCATCACTTCGACCTGCGCCTCGAGGTGGAGGGGACGATGCGCTCCTGGGCGGTGCCGAAGGGCCCCTCGATGGACCCCGCGGTCAAGCGCCTCGCCGTGCAGGTCGCCGACCACGAGATCTCCCACAACGAGTTCGAGGGGAAGATCGACGCCGGCCAGGTGACCCTCTGGGACCGCGGCACTTACGAGCAGGGCGGGCGGGTCGCCTGGCCGGAGGCGCTGGAGCGGGGCCACGTCGTCTTCGTCCTCCACGGCGAGAAGCTGCGCGGCGGCTTCGCCCTACAGCGCACCGGCGCCGGCGCGAAGCCCCAGTGGCTGCTGATCAAGCGCCGCGACGACAAGGCCCGGCCGGGCTCCGACGGGTCTTTTGCCGCCGGTCGCTGATCTTGAGTAGTATGCCCGGCCGTCGGGAGACCGACTTCTGTTGCTGGGCCCCCTCTTGGGGGCCCTTTGTTTTTCGGCAAATGCTTGATTTTGTCCTGCCGTAGCGTTATCCTGGTTCTCGCGTCGGGATTTGCCCTGGCGCTATTGGGCCTCCAGTTGGAGGCTCTTTTGCTTTGGGAGGCTTTCTGGTGGAGCGCAGCGCAATCTTCGTCGATGCTGGCTATCTGCTCGCCGCAGGCGGAAGCCTTATCTGTGGCACGTCCAGCCGGGCCGGGTTCAAATGCGACTACGCGGGCCTTACCGCAAAGCTTTCGGACTGGGCAGAGCAACACAACCGCGGACGATTCAACTGCCTTCGAACGTATTGGTACGACGGTGCTCCGCACGGAGTCGCTCGCGGCGACCATGAGCTGATTGGCGGGCTCCCCTATGTCAAGGTCCGATTGGGTCGGCTCCTCCACGGAGAGCAAAAGGGGGTTGACGCGCTCATCTACCGAGACCTGATGACGCTAGCGCGGGAGCGAGCGATCAATTGCGCATATCTCCTCTCGGGCGACGAGGATCTTCGTGAGGGCGTAGTCGCCGCTCAGGATATGGGCGTCCAAGTCGTCCTGATCGGCATTCCCGCAAACCGTGCGAATCAGTCTGCCGCTCTCATCCGTGAGGCGGACGAGCATGTGGTGCTTCAGAGGGAACGCTGGGCTGAGCACTTCACCCCGATATCAGCGGAGAAAGCGCCCGACGAAACTCCCGGGTCAACGGAGACGGCTGACGGGGAGACGACTACGCCCGCGGAGGCTCAGACGGTGGGTAGGGCTTTCGCCGTCGAATGGATAAAGAAGGCATCTTCCGCCGAGTTGCAAGCCTTGATTCAGGTTGCTCCCAAGATCCCATCCGATGTTGACCTTGCCTTGATCGTTGAGGCCGAGGAATCACTTGGAACGCTTCGCGATCGACAGGATCTAAAACGAGAACTGCGTGCTGGATTTTGGGCTGCGGTTAAGGCCGCGAAAGGGTCTGCCGTCGCCAGCTAACCTGCGGCCCGAACCCTAGGCTCGGCCCGCGGTGCGGGCCATGGTCCGGTCGCGGTCGGAGCCGGGGGGCGGGCTCGCGTCGAGCTGCAGGCGCTGCCGCGCGGCGGCGACGGCCGAGACCGAGGAGCGGCAGGCCTTCGCGATCGAGCCGTCGGTCCGCTCGGGAGAGCGCTGCACCTCGAACTCGATCAGGCCGGCGCGGCGAAGCTTGACCCGGGTGTCCCTGTTGCTCTCCTCCGGCGCCCGCTCGAGCGCGGCCTCGGCGGCCCGCTGGCGCCGGCAGGCGAGGCAGAACTCGCCCTCGACCGAGCTCGCCCAGGCGTCGGGAAGCGGCGCCGGCCCACCGTCGATGCGGCTGGCGGAGACGCCGCAGTCCCCGCAGGTCCATTTATGAGCCGACCGACGAGCCATCTTCAGGACGCGACCTTTGCCCGGCGGCGGCGCGAGCGGTTGCGGCGCGCGGGCCGGCTCTCGCCATCCCGCCCAGCCTTGCCGTCCCTCGCGGCCTTGGGGCCGCCGGCGCCCCCGAACTCGGTCGCGAGGCCGAGGTCGCGGGCAATGCGGTGCACCTCGTCGGCCTGGTCGGCGAGGACGAAGCTGATGCCGGTGCCGCGGCGCCCGGCGCGGCCGGTGCGGCCGACGCGATGCACATAGGCGTCGCGGTCGGCGGGCGCGTCGAAGTTGATCACGTGGGTGATGCCTTCGACGTCGATCCCGCGGGCGGCGACGTCGGTCGCGACCAGCGCTTCCACCTCGCCGCGCTCGAAGCGCGCCAGGGCGCGTTCGCGCTGGCGCTGGTTCTTGTCGCCGTGCATCGCGACGGACTCGACCGAGCGGCTGCGCAGTCGCTTGACCAGCCGGTCGGCGCCGCGCTTGGTGCGGACGAAGACCAGGGTCGGCCCGCTCTCCGACCCGCGCAGCTGCTCGACCAGGTGGTCGAGCTTGGCGCTCTGGGAGTCGACGTGGAGGAAGCGGTGCTCGATGTCGGCCTTGGCGCTCTGGTCCGCGGCCTGGGTGTGGCGGCGGGCGTCGCGCGTGTAGGCGGCGGCGATCTTGCCGGTCGCGCCCTCCAGCGTCGCCGAGAAGAAGAGCGTCTGGCGCCGGTCCGGCGTCTTGGCGACGATCCGGTCGACGGCGGGCTTGAAGCCCATGTCGAGCATGCGGTCGGCCTCGTCGAGGACGAGGACGCGGACCTGGTCGAGCGAGACGACGCCGCGGGCGATCAGGTCCTCGAGCCGGCCGGGGGTGGCGACGAGGATGTCGGCGCGCCGCGCGGCCTTGCTCTGCTCGCCGAAGCCGACGCCGCCGTAGACGGCGGCGATCTTCAGGCCGCGGGCGGCGGCGACGGAGCGCAGCTCGTCGACGATCTGGCCCGCCAGCTCGCGGGTGGGGGCGAGGACGAGCGCCGAGGTGGACCCGGCGCTCGAGTCGATCAGGTCGACCAGCGGGATGCCGAAGGCGAGCGTCTTGCCCGAGCCGGTCGGCGACTGGACGAGCAGGTCATGGCCGGCCAGCGCGTCGCGGACGACGAGCTGCTGGACGGGGAAGGGAGAGGTGATGTCGCGCTGCGCGAGCGCGTGGACGACAGGTTTGGAGATGCCGAGATCGGCAAACGAAGCGATGGTGTGAGCTCCTTTTCGAGCGACTAGGGAGATCCTGCAGCCCCTAGGCACCAAGCGGCACACGGAGGAAACGGAACCTCTCGGGTGGCGGAATTGCCAAACCCGACTCCTTCACCGTAGCAGCCCGCGACTCAAGGTCTGCGACGCGGGGCCCGATAGGAGGGGCCATGCCCTCCTCCCGCGCCGCCCTCATTGCCCTGCAAAAACGCCTCTTGCCGGCACTGGCGCTCGTGGCGGTGGCGGCACTCGCCGGTGCGGCGAGCGCGGTCGCGGCGCCGAAGCCCGCGGTCCTGACGCTGACGACGGCCAGAGTCGGCGCGCCCGGCAACCCCTCCGTCGCGATCGTCCCCTTCACCGACGCGATCTACCGCACCTGCGCCGAAGCCCCTCAGACGAAGGCGGGGTGCCAGGAAGTCGGCGGAGTTCCATACCGCTTCGGGATCGGCCAGCTGGAGGTCACCGTCGCCCAGTGGGTCGCCTTCCTCAACACGGTCGACCCGGCGGGACGGAACCGTCACGACCTCTACAGCTCCACCGAGAGTGGGGCCGCGTGGCCCCGGTTCGGCCAGATCGACTTCTCCGCCACCGCCGCCACGGGCCGCCACTACACGGTCGCCTCGCCCGAATGGGCCGACAAGCCCTACGGCTTCGCCAACTTCCTCCGCGCCGCGCGCTTCGTCAACTCGCTCTACAACGGCCGCGTGCTCTCCCGGCGCCCAAGCGTCGAAGGCTTCCACTACGTCACCTACCGGGTGCGGCTCTCGCGTCGGACCGAGACCGGCATGTACGACATGGCGCAGCGCAAGGCGACCCGCTCGCACAAGACCGGGTTCGTCCTGCCGAGCCAGAACGAGTGGATCAAGGCGGCCTACTACGACCCCAGCGGCGGCGGCACCTACTCCTACTGGAAGTACCCGACCAACCCCGGCGTCTTCGGCGACGGCACCGCGACCGAGCCCGCCCAGTCGACGCTCGACCCGGCCAACGGCGACGTGACCAACGCCGCCACCCAGCCGCTCGCGACCTACCACGCCTCGGGCACCGCGGCGCCGAGCTGGTGCCCGTCCACCGAGACCGCGGAAGCATGCGCGACGGTCAACCCCTTCGGGCTCGAACCGGCGCTGTACGGGGAAGCCTTCAAGGGCAGCCTCGGCACCGTCGGCCAGGCGCAGACGCCCTCGCCGTGGGGGACGCTCGACCAGGGCGGCAACGCGGTCGAGTGGACCGACACGATCACGCCGCCGCCGTTCGGGGTGAAGGGGCCGCGGGTGTGGCGCCGCCTGCACGGCGGCATCGCCAACGCGCCCGCCTACCAGCTCTGGCTCTCGGCGGTCGGCCTTCAGCCGCAGGAAAACCCCTTCTACACCGCCACCTATCCGTGGCTCGGGTTCCGGATCGGCGCGGTCGGCAAGTTGTCCGCCGGGTCGATGTAGGCTCGCGCCTCAGTGAGACCCGCTCGCCGCGCCCTTCTGCCGATCCTCGTCGTCACCGCCCTGGCGGGCCTCCTCGCGCCGGCCTGCGGCGCCGTCGGTCTGCCGGGGACGCTGGCGCAGCTTCCGGGAGCGCGGGGCTGCCTGGTCGGCGCCGCCAAGCGTCCGCCCAAATGCGGCGCCGCCCGCGCCCTGCTCGGGCCGGGGCCCTTCATGGGCTCGCGCGCGATCGCCGTCAGCCCCGACGGCCACAACGTCTACGTCGCCTCCTCGCGCAGCGACGCGATCGCGATCTTCTCCCGCAACCCGCGCACCGGGGCGCTCAGGCAGACGCCGGGAACCGGCGGCTGCATCGCCCTCAAAGGCGCCGGCGGCTGCGCCAGCGCGGTCGGGCTGGACGGCCCGAACTCGGTCGCGGTCAGCGCCGACGGACGCAACGTCTACGCGACCTCGCGGGCGAGCAACGCGATCGCGGTCTTCGCCCGCAACCGCTCGACCGGCGCCCTGCACCAGCTCCCCGGCGCCGCCGGCTGCGTCTCGGGTCTCTCGGCGCCGGGATGCGCCAGCGGCCGGGCGCTGGTCGGTCCGGACGTCGTCGTCCTCAGCCCGGACGGCCGCAACGTCTACGTCGGCTCCTTCTTCGGCAACGCGGTCGCCGTGTTCGACCGCGGGCCCGGCGGGACGCTGGCCCAGCCCGCCGGCAGCGGCGGCTGCATCGCCGAAGCGGGGAGCGGCGGCTGCGCATCGGGGATCGCCCTCGGCGCCCCCGAGGGCATGGCGATCAGCCGCGACGGCTCCAGCCTCTACGTGGCGAGCGCCCTCTCCAGCGCCCTCGTCGTGCTCTCCCGCAACCCCACCACCGGTGCGCTCGCCCAGGCGAGCGACGGCAGCGGCTGCATCGTCGACGCGCCGCTGAACGGCTGCGCCACCGGCGTGCAGCTGAGCGGCGCCAACGCCGTCGCCGTCAGCCCGGCGGGCAGGGGCGACGTCTACGTGACCTCGCTCTTCAGCGACAGCGTCACCTCGTTCGCCCGTTCGAGCTCGACCGGCGGCCTCGCGCAGCTGCCGGGAACCTCGGCCTGCCTCGTCTACCTGCGCGCGGTCGGCTGCTCGTTCGGCCGCGCCCTGGTCTCGCCCGAGGGGCTCGCCGTCTCGCCCGACGGCGCCAACGCCTACGCGGCCGCGTTCGGAACCGGTGCGATCGACGTCCTCGACCGCACCCGGAAGTCGGGAGCGGTCGTACAGAAGCCCGGGCGCGCCGGCTGTGTCGCGCCGCACTCGGTGCCGGGGTGCTCGCCGGGGCGGGCGCTGCGCGGGGCCAGCTCGCTCGCGATCAGCCCCGACGGCCGCAATCTCTACGCAACCGCCTTCGGCAGCAACGCCGTCGACGCATTCACGATCAGGGGGAAAAGGTGAGCGATTCGAAGCAGCGCGGGGACGGCCTCACGCGCAAGGAGCTGATCGGGACCGGGGCGGGCGCCGCCGCGGCGGCGCTCCTCGCCCAGGGCGGGGTCGAGCGGGCGCTCGGCGCGACCAAGGGCAAGCGGGGCGAGGTCGCGGGGATGAACGTCATTCTCTTCCTCACCGACCAGGAAAGGGCGATCCAGCACTTCCCGACCAACTGGCTGCGCCAGAACCTGCCCGGGATGAGGCGGCTGCAGCGCCACGGGCTCAGCTTCGAACGCGCCTTCACCAACGCCTGCATGTGCTCGCCGGCGCGCTCCACCCTGATGAGCGGCTACTTCCCCGCCCAGCACGGGGTCAAGTACACGCTCGAGGAAGACATGCCGGCCTCCGAATACCCGCAGGCCGAACTGCCGCTTCCCTCGGTCATGCCGAACCTGGCAACGGTGATGAAAGCCGCCGGCTACAACGTCATCTACAAGGGCAAGTGGCACTGCTCCAAGCCGGCGACGCCCGAACACGCCGTCCCGGCCGATCTCGAAAAGTACGAGTTCCTGCGCTGGAACCCGCCCGACGCCGGCGCCAACCAGACCGTCCCCGAGGCCGGCGGCGGGTTCGTCGACAACGACGGGCGCTTCGTCGACTCGACCGGCGAAGGCGCGGACGAAGGCGTGCTCCAGTACCTCAGCTCGAGGGCGGCGAAGGAACAGCCCTTCTTCATGGTGATCTCGCTGGTCAACCCGCACGACGTCCTCTTCTACCCGAGCAGGACCTTCGAGGAAGCGGGCTACGACGATTCCTGGCTGCAGGGGAGCATCCAGGCGCCGGGGACCAACCACGAAGACCTCTCGACCAAGCCCACCGTCCAGGAAGAATTCCTCAAGATCTTCAACCTCACCGGCAAGCCGAAAAACGAAGCGCAGGAACGCGCCTACCTGAACTTCTACGGCAACCTGATGCGCTCCTCCGACAGCTACCTGGTCAACGTCCTCGACAAGCTCGAAGAGACCGGCCTGCTCGACGAGACGCTGATAGTCCGCACCGCCGACCATGGTGAGATGGGCCTCACCCACGGCGGGCTGCGGCAGAAGAACTTCAACTTCTACGAGGAGGCGACCCGGGTGCCGCTCGTCTACTCCAACCCGAAGCTCTACCCGCGGCCGTTGCGCTCCGAAGCGCTGGTCTCCCACGTCGACTTCCTGCCGACGCTGGCAAGCCTCGCGGCGGCGCCCAAGGGAGCGCGCGCCGAGTGGCAGGGCGTCGACTACTCCTCGCTCGTGCTCGATCCCTCGCCGCGGAAGTCGGTCCAGGACTACGTCGTCTTCACCTACGACGACTACCAGTCCGGCCAGGCGAAACCGCCTTACCCGAAACCGCCCAACCACATCGTCAGCATCCGCGAAGGGCGCTGGAAGCTGGCGAAGTACTACGACGTCAAGCACCGCAAACCGCCGCAGTGGGAGATGTACGACCTGAAGACCGACCCGGAAGAGACGACCAACCTGGCGTACCCGGGCTACGAACGCTCGCCCGCCCAGGAGCAGCAGCTGCAGCGGCTCAAACGCAAATTGGCGCGGGTCGAGAAGACGCGGCTGAAGCCGCTGTAAGTACTCGATTGTTTTTGCACAGTGGGTGGCGCTCTGCGAGAGAGTGCGCCCGTGGCGAAAGCGAAAGCGAAGACCAAGGCGAAGAGGAAGCCGAAAGACCCCTTCGCCGCCTGGGAGTCGCCTCTTCAGCTGAGCAAGAGGCGGCAGGACCTGGGCGACCTCTCGCTGGCCGAGCTGGCGGCGATCCCGTTCGAAGACCTCGGCCGCTTCAAGCAGGCCCAGTCGTTTCCGCACGGTTACAGCTCCGACAGCCTGACCTTCTACGCCCCGCGCGACCCGGGCGTTCACCACGTCCTGCTCTGGACGCTGCTCCAGGCCAAGAGCTCGGTGGCGATCAACATGTACGGCTTCGACGACTCCCAGATGGTCGCCCTGCTGCGCCACCACGCCGAAAACCCGGGGATCGTGGTGACCCTCTCGCTCGATTCGAGCGAGGCGGGCGCCGGCATCGAGCCCGAACTGCTGAAGGAACTGCGCAACCACCTGGAAGGCAACAGCATCGCGATCGGCCGCTCGGAAAAGGGCGCGATCAGCCACGACAAGCTGCTGGTGGTCGACGGGCTCTATCTGGTGACCGGCTCGACCAACTGGTCCTTCGGCGGCGAGACCGAGCAGGACAACCAGATGACCCTGACGCGCGATCCGATCGCCTGCGCGGAGGCGCGCGCGGTGATCGACCTCGATCACGACGCGATGCTCAAGCAGATGGCTGAGAAGGCGCGGCGGGGAGAGGCGCTCGTGGACGAAGCGCACGACCGTCGCCCCCTCGCCGACCGCGGTCGCGCAGCGCTTGATCGAGCCGGCGCGGACGTCGCCGGCGGCGTAGACGCCCGGGACGCTGGTCTCGAGCAGGCCCTCCGCGCCGGCCTCGGGGCCGGTGAGGACGAAGCCCTTGGGGTCGCGGGCGACGACGTCGCCGAGCCACTCGGTGCAGGGCGAGGCGCCGAGGAAGAGGAAGAGGAAGGAGAGCGGCAGCTGCTCGCCGTCGGTCAGCGTGACCCCCTCGAGCCGGCCGTCCTCGCCGTGCAGGGCGGCGACTTCGCTGCGGTCGCGAACCGCGACGCCGTAGCGGTCGATCTCCTCGATCAGGTAGCGCGACATCGTCTCGGCGAGGTCGGCGCGGCGGTGCAGGAGGGTGACCAGGGCGCCGCCGCGCGCCAGCCAGACCGCGGCCTGGGCGGCCGAGTTGCCGCCGCCGATCACGCCGACACGCTGGGCGCCGCAGAGGTGGGCCTCGGGCGGGCCGGCGGCGTAGAAGACGCTGATCCCCTCGTACTCCTCGAGCCCCTCCACCGGCAGGCGCCGGTATTCGGCGCCGCTGGCGAGCAGCACCGCCCGGGCGGCGATCTCGTTGCCGGCGTCGAGCCGGACGAGGTGGCGGCCGTTGCCGGGCTCGAGCTTCTCGGCGCGGTAGGGGGTCGCCGTGCGGGCGCCGAACTTGCGCGCCTGGGAGACCGCGCGGCTGGTCAGCTCGGTGCCGCTGATGCCGGCCGGGAAGCCGAGGTAGTTCTCGATCCGGCGCGAGGTGCCCGCCTGGCCGCCGAGCACGGTGCTCTCGACCAGCAGCGTGTCGAGGCCCTCGGAAGCGCCGTAGACCGCCGCGCCGAGGCCGGCCGGCCCGCCGCCGAGGACGAGCAGGTCGACCTCCTCGCGCTCGGCCAGCTCGAGGCCGATTCCGAGCGCCCGCGAGAGCTCGCCGTTGCTCGGGCGGCGCAGCTCGCGCCCGCCGGGGAGCCGCACGAGCGGGATCTCGGCCGGGTCGAGCCGCGCCAGCTGCGCCGCCGCCTCCTCGCTCTCCTCGGGGTCCTCCCAGGAGTAGGGCAGGCGCTGGCGGCGGGCGTACTCGAGCAGGCGCAGCGTCTCGGCCGAGTGGCGCGGGCCGAGGATCTCGATCCCGACCCCGTCGCGCTGCTGGAGCAGTTCGCGCCGCTCGACGAAGGCGGAGAGCAGCAGGTCGGAGAGCGAGCCGTCCTCGAACAGCAGCTGCCGGAGGGCTTCGCGCTCGACCGCGATGTAGCGCATCGGCTCGGTCACGACCGCGGTGAGGAAGACCGTCTGGCCGGAGAGCAGGTTCATCTCGCCGAGGAAGCCCGAGGCGCCGTGGCGGACGATCTCGCGCCCGCCGCCGTCGAGCACCGCCGCCTCGCCCTCGAGGATCGCGATGAACGGGTAGGTCGCGTCGCCGATCTCGAACAGCTTCTCGCCGACCGCGGCGGTGCGCTCCTCGCCGTGCGCGGCCAGCGTCGCCAGCTGCGAGGTCGAGAGGACGCGACTGGCCGGCTGGGGCACGCCTAAGGGTACGCATGCCCGGCTTGGCTAGATGGTCCCGCCGTGGCCTATCGCAAGCTCGCGGCGGCAGACGCCTTCTGGCGGCCCTCCAACCAGATGGGGGTCGAGAACACCGATCTCGGCCGCCAGCTCGAGGCCGAGAAGCTCGGCGCCCGCCTCTGGCAGCTGAAACCTGGCCAGGCCTCGACCCGCCACCGCCACGTTGAGCAGGAGGAGCTCTACCTGCTGCTCGAGGGCGACGGTCGGATGCGGATCGACGGCGATCTGCTCAGCTCGGACCGCTGGACGCGGTCCTGGTCGAGCCCGAGTCGGTGCGCCAGATCTTCAACGACACCGGGGCCGACCAGCTCTGGTACGTCGTCGGCGCGCCGACCGAAGAGGCGAGCACGCTGGAGATGTCCGCGGAGAAGCTCGAAGCGATCTACCCGGACGGGCCGAAGGCGCTTCCGCCGGAGCTGAGCTAGACCTCGAGCAGGCCGACCGCGATTGTGGACGCGGCAGAGGACGCGGCCGTTGTCGATCGCGGTGGGGCCTCCTCGGGAATGTGGGATGACGTGGTCGGCGTCGAACTCACGCCACAGCACCATTGCCTCGGCCTCGGGCTTGCCCTCCTCCAGGCACATCGCACAGAGGCCGTCGTCGCGCCGGTAGATGGCGATGCGCTCCGCCTCGTTGAACGCGCGTCTCTCGTCCTTGTCGAGGATCCGCTGGTCGTTCTCGGTTGCGAATTCGAAGAAGATCTGGCGAAGGATCCTGTGCCGCACGTCGATCTCGTTGCCGTTCTGCTGGCGGGCGTCGGCGAACCGTAGGACGTCCAGCACCTCTTCCCGGCGGTTGTCCCAGCGACCGTGGAAGTCGAGCAGGAAACGCCGGAATAGCTCCCGCTCGGTCTCGGTGAAGACGTAGTGAGCCAGGAGGTGTCGCAGCAGCAGGTACGCCGAGACGATGAAGTACTCGACGCGAAGCTCCTTCATTCCCTCCCCCTGCGCGACAAGCGGATCTCTTTGAAGACCTCGTAGAACTCGTTCATGGTGCGGAGTACGCCGCGCGCCGCGGGAGTGTCCTCGTAGCTGAGGTTGTCGATCCCGTTGGGCGCTTGGTGGGTCTCAATCAGCTCGCTGACGTTTTTTTCCTGGAGGTCGGCTGGTCCGCCGGCGATCTCCAGCAGCAGAAACCGAGAGAGCAGCGCCAGGTGCTGCATGCGGTCGTTGTTGCGATCGATGACCGAGAAGAACCTGTGCTTGTCTCCGTTCACCTCCAAGGGTTGGTAGTCCTCGAAGTCGAAGGCGATGTCATCGGCGTACTTGGTGATGAAGTTGCGCGTCAGGCTAGCGAGGCGGGCATGGGCGGTCTCCATGTAGTTGAGGGCCACGCCCTGTTGCAACCTCCAGAAGATGTCCGAGCGACGGCCTGGTGGGCGGCGTCGCGAGGATCGTCGATCCCCTTGATGATGTCGGCGGTGAAGCTGAGCCTGTCCACGAAGCGCCGCATGTCCGATGGCAGCTGCGAGTAGCGCTTGCCCACCAGCTCGGGATCGACGTCTTCGAGGCTGCTGGGGAGCGTCAGGGCGTCCTCGCGAAAGCGTTTCGCGGTCGTGATCCGCTGTTGTCCGTCAACCACCTCGCGCTTAGTCTGGCGCTCGTTCAGACGCACCTCGCGGATAACTATGCGCGGCACGTAATAGCGGCGGAAGAGGCTGTCGAGGAGGGCCTGCTGTTTCGCCCTGCCCCAGACCGTCTTGCGCTGATACGGGGGACGGACGACGAACTCGTCCCAATACTCGGTGAACTCTCGAAGCTGGATGGACTTCGAGACGACGTCGTATTGAGGGCGCGGTTCGAACAATATGAGCAGAACCTATTAGTTCGGCTCGTGACTATCCAGATCCCCCAGGTTGACCGCGGCTCCAGCTCGAGCAGGGCTCGCGATACGCGCCGTGGCGCGACACATCCGACTTTGACCACCCCAGAGGGGGGCAAATGTCGGCTGCGCAGCCTTCAACGGCCGGTTCCTGTCACCTCGACCTCGCGCAGGCGGTGGTCGTCGACGTCGTAGACGAAGCCGCGCACCTGGTCGCGGTGGGGCAGGAAGGGGCGCGGCGGACGCGGAGGATCGACTGGCGCACGTCGGCGTCGACGTCGTCGAAGGACTCGATCGCGAAGGCGGGGGAGACGCCGGTCGCCTCCTGCAGCTCGGCGCGGAAGCCGTCGTCGGTGATCTTCTCCATGCCGCAGTCGGTGTGGTGGATCAGCATCACCGCCTCGGTGCCGAGCAGGCGCTGGGAGATCGCCAGCGAGCGGATCGCGTCGTCGGTGATCACGCCGCCGGCGTTGCGCAGCACGTGCGCCTCGCCGTCGCCGAGGCCGAGCGCGGCGAAGACGTCGAGCCGCGAGTCCATGCAGGTGACGATCGCCAGCCGCCGGCTGGGGCGGACGTCGAGGTGCCGCGCCGGCAGCGAGTCGGCGAAGCGGCGGTTGGCGGCGAGCAGGTCGTCGATCATGCCCATCGACCGGGCAGGCTAACCGCAGCCGCCGCTCAGCCGCCGAGCAGCTCGTCGAAGCGCCGCGCGGCGCGGCTCGGCGCGAGCAGCTCGCCGTTGCGGTGCAGGAGGCCGGCGGCCGCCAGATCCCGCACCGCCCGCTCGACCGCGTCGCGCTGTCGCCGAAGTCCCCCTCGCCCGCCGGCCAGCTCGCGCAGCAGCTCGTCGAAGGTGAGCTGCGCCGGATGGAGGAAGAGGAGCTGCTGCAGCACGGCCGCCTCGACGACGGCGTCTTCCTCGCTCGGGGGTCGGGTCTCGTCCATCTCTCCTGGGGTCATGCCCTACACAAGGGATCTGGCGGCCGATCTCTCCCCCTAGCGCTCCTCTTTTGGGCCGTTTTCGTCGTCCGCTTGCGCTTGGGTTTCTTCTCGTCCTTCTTGCCCGTGGCTTTGCCTTTGCCCTTTCCCTTATCCGCTTGCCTTTGGGCGAGCTTGTCCGGCGGGTCGTCCTTGGTCTCGCGCAGGACGTCCTGCGCCCATTTGGACTTCAGCGCCCAGCGGTAGAAGTGCTGGGTCGCCCCCCGCACCTGCCTGCGCCGGACCTCCTTGACCGCGCCGTGCTCGGCCAGCGTGCGGACGTGGTAGCTGACGTTGCTGAGCGGCTCGTCGAGCTTGCTCCGCCAGCTCGCGCGGGCTGGTCTGCTTGCGGTCGGCCATCGCGCGCAGGATGCGACGGCGCAGCGGGTGCCGCAGTGCGGCGAGAACTCCTTGGTGTTCTGCTGAGTTGTCTGCCATCAGGATGCGCACTATAGACGAATGTAATCGTAATGTCTGAAAGACATTAGTCCGCGACAAGAGATCGTGCAATTTGCGGACGCGAGTTGCGCTCCTGCAACCCGGCCCGATCGCTCCCGGGCCGGTGCTCAGGCGTCCTCGCGGACGCCGCCCATCTCGCTGAAGACGGCGGTCGGGCCGCCGTCGGCGCGCTGCTCGTCGGCGATCACGTGGGAGACCGCGTTGATCAGCGCCAGGTGGGTGAAGGCCTGCGGGAAGTTGCCCAGGTGCCGGCCGCTCTGCGCCTCCAGCTCCTCGGCGTAGAGGTCGAGCCAGCCGGACAGCCCGAGCAGCCGTTCGCAGAGCGCCCGCGCCCGCTCGGACTCGCCGATCTCCGAGAGCGCCGAGACCAGCCAGAAGGAGCAGATCAGGAAGGTGCCCTCCTCGCCGCTCAGCCCGTCGTCGGTCTCCTCGACCTTGTAGCGGAGGACGAGGCCGTGCTCGGTGAGCCGCGTCGGCGATCGCGTCGACCGTCGCCCGCACCCGCGGGTCGTCGCGCGGGCAGGAAGCGGAGGAGCGGGATCAGCAGGGTCGAGGCGTCGAGCGCGTCGGTCTCGTAGTGCTGGCGGAAGACGCCGTCGCGCACGCCGCGCTCGAGGATCTCCTCGCGGATCCGCTCGGCCGTCCGCTCCCACTCCTCGGCGACCTCCTCGATGCCGACGCTGCGCGCCAGCCGCGCGCCGCGGTCGACCGCGACCCAGATCATCAGCTTCGAGGAGACGTAGTGCTGCGGCTCCCCGCGCGACTCCCAGATCCCCTGGTCGGGGTGCGGCCAGGCGGCGATCGCGGCTTCGACCTGTTCGCGGATCAGTTTGCGGTCGGCCGGCGTCCCCGACCCGCGCAGCGCTTTTTCGTGCAGGTAGATCGAGTCGAGCAGCGCCCCCCAGACGTCGTTCTGGCGCTGGTCGAAGGCGCCGTTGCCGATCCGCACCGGGCGGGCGCCGCCGTAGCCGCCGAGGTGGTCGAGGGTGCGCTCGGTCAGCTTCTCGCTCGCCGCCGATCCCGTACATGATCTGCAGGTTGGGGTCGTCGCGGCAGACGCCGAGGACGAAGCGCATGAAGTCGCGCGCCTCCTGGTCGAAGCCGAGCGTGTGCAGCGCCCAGAGGCTGAAGGTCGAGTCGCGGATCCAGCTGAAGCGGTAGTCCCAGTTGCGTTCGCCCCCCGGCGTCTCCGGCAGCGAGGTGGTCGGGGCGGCGAGGATCGCCCCGGTCGGCGCGTAGGTGAGGCCCTTGAGGACGAGCGCCGAGCGCTGCAGGTGGATGCGCCAGGGGTGGTCGGGGAAGTTGCCGTCGCGCAGCCAGGCGCGCCAGAACTCCATCGTCGACTCCATCCGCTCGAGCGCCTCCGGGCGCGCTGCGCGGCCCGGCCAGCTCGCCCTCGCCCCAGCCGATCGCGCAGAAGGCGGTCTCGTCCTCGCGCAGCCGCACCCGGCCGCGCGCGGCGCCGTCGCCGAGGGTCAGCTCCATGTCGCTGGTCAGCCGCAGCGTCGGTGCCGTCGGCGCCGCGCGCGACCGCTTCGCCCAGCTCGCCGCCGCTCCACGCGGCCGCCTCGGCGCCGTAGGCGAAGCGCGGCAGGCACTCCATCTCCAGCTCGACGTGGCCGTCGACGCAGGTCGCCGTGCGCAGCAGGGAGCGGTCGGACTCGTGCGCGGTGCGGGGGCGCGAGCCCGGGCCCTCCTGCTCGGCCCACTCGCCGATCGTCAGCGCGTCGTGGACGACCACCCAGCCGGTCGGGGTCACCCAGGTGGTCTCGATCACCAGCGTCCCCGGCTGGTAGCGGCGGCTGATCGGCACGACGACGCCGCAGGGCGCCATCCGGAAGTGGCCGGCGCCGCGGTCGAGCAGCGCGGCGAAGGCGCTGGGCGAGTCGAAGCGCGGCAGGCAGAGCCACTCGACGGCGCCGTCGTAGGAGACGAGCGCGCTGGTGTGGCAATCGGAGAGGAAGCCGTAGCTGCCGATCGGCGGGAAGGGGGAGTCGCCAGCGCTCAAGGCGTGGCCAAGCTACCACCGGCGCCGGGCGCCGCTGCCGCCGGAATCCGGCGCTAGTCTGGATTTCGTGCAGCTGCCGCTCGCCCACGTCGCCGGCGCGTTCGTGCCGATCGAGGTCGTGCCGATCACCCTCGCCGGCGTCCTCTACTGGCACCGGGTGCTGGCTCTCTCCTGGTCGGGCCGGCGCGTGCCGCTCTGGCGCCAGCTCTGCTTCGGCGCCGGCCTGCTGACGATCTCGGTCGCGCTCTTCAGCCCGATCGGCCACATCGCCGACGAGCTGGTGCTCGCCCACATGGTCGAGCACCTGCTGATCGGCGACATCGCCTCGCTGCTGATCGTCCTCGGGCTGACCCGCTCGCTGCTGCAGCCGCTCCTCGCGATCCGCGCCTTCAACCGGCTCCAGGTCCTCACCCACCCGCTCGTCGCCTTCCCGCTGTGGGCGGTCAACTTCTACCTCTGGCACGTCCCGGCGATCTACGACGCCGCCTACGGGACGGCGCCGCTGCACGCGCTCGAGCACACCAGCTTCCTCTTCTTCGGCTGCCTGATGTGGATGCCGATCTTCGGCCCGCTGCCCAAGCCGCAGTGGTTCACCTCCGGCTGGAAGGTCGCCTACGTGATCGCGGTCCGCTTCACCGGGGCGATCCTCGGCAACGTCCTGATGTGGTCGGGCTCGGTCGCTTTACCCGATCTACCGGCCGGGCGAGCGTTACTGGGGGATCTCGGCGATCGCCGACCAGAGCACCGCCGGGGTGATCATGATGGTCGAGGGGACCTTCCTCGCCCTCGGCGTGCTCGCCTGGGTGTTCTTCGAGGTCGCCCGCGAAGGGACCGAAAAGCAGGACCTGCTCGACCTCGCCCGCGAGCGCGGGGTGGCGCTCGACGAGCGCCGCGCGCAGCGGGCGGTCGCCGCCGGCCACGGCGCGCTGCTGGAGGAGCGGCTGAGCGGCGCCGCTCCAGGGCTCGAGCCCGACGGGGCGCCGTGAGGGCCTGGCTGGTCACCGGCCCGCTCGGCCGCGGCCTCGCCTTCGCGATCGACTTCGGTGTCGCCGTCAGGCGGGGTCTGCTGCGGCGCAGCCGACTTTGACCCACCTCCAGTGTGGTCAATGTCGGCTGCGGCGTGACCGGTAGGGTCCCGCGCTCGATGGAGCCCACCGTCTCAGAGCTGCCCGGCTCGCGCGTCAACGTCGAGGTCGAGGTCCCGGCCGCCGACGTCGAGCGCGCGGTCAACCGCGCCGCCCGCGGGCTGGCGCGCGAGATGCGGATGCCGGGCTTCCGCAAGGGCAAGGCGCCGCCTTCGCTGGTGATCCAGCGGGTCGGCTTCGCCGCGGTGCTCGAGGAGGCGATCCGCGAGGCGCTGCCCGAGTGGTACGAACGGGCGCTGCTCGCCTCGGCGATCGCCCCGGTCGGCGATCCCAGCATCGAGATGGTCTCGACCCCCGAGGCCGAGGGCGAGCCGCTCTCCTTCAAGTTCGAGATCGGCGTCCGCCCCAAGGCGAAGCTCGGCGAGTACAAGGGGCTCGAGGTCGGCCGGGCCGAGCCCGAGGCGCCGGCGGAGATGGTCGAGCGCGAGGTCGAGCGGATCCGCGAAGGCTTCGCCCGGCTGGAGCCGGTCGAGCGCGCAGCCGCCGAGGGCGACGCGCTGCTGATCGACTTCGAGGGGCTCCTCGACGGCAGCGCCTTCGAGGGGGGCACGGCGACCGACTACCTGCTGGAGCTCGGCGGCGGCCAGCTGATCGAGGGCTTCGAGGAGCAGCTCGCCGGGGCGAGCGCCGGCGAGAGCCGCGAGGTCGAGGTCGAGCTTCCCCGAGGACTACCGGGCCGAGGAGCTGGCCGGCAAGGACGCCGTCTTCAAGGTCGAGGTGAAGGAGGTGCGCGAGAAGGTCCTGCCCGACCTCGACGACGAGTTCGCCGCCGAGGCCTCGGAGTTCGACACGCTCGAGGAGCTGCGCGCCGACATCGCCGAGCGCCTCGCCGAGGCGCTGGGCGAGCGGGCCGAGCAGGACTTCCGCGTCGCCGCCGTCGACGCGGCCGCCGAGCAGGCGACCGTCGACCTCCCGGAGGAGCTGGCGACGGCGCGCGCCGAGGAGCGCTGGGAGCGGGTCGAGCGCCAGCTCGCGGGGCGCGGGATGAGCCCCGACGCCTACCTGCAGATGCAGGGCAAACGCGCGAGGAGGTGATCGCCGAGTCGAAGGCAGGACGCCGAAGCGGAGCTGAGGCGCGAGGCGGTGCTGGCGGCGATCGCCGAGGCCGAGGGGATCGAGGCCTCCGAGGAGGAGCTGGTCGAGGCGCTCGCCCACACCGCCGAGCACGAGCGGACGACGCCCGAGAAGCTGCTGAAGCGGCTGCGCGAGAACGGCCGCGACGCGATGGTCGCCGAGGACATCCGCATCCGCAAGGCGATCGACCTGGTGGCCGAGTCGGCGAAGCCGATCCCGCTCGAGCAGGCCGAGGCGCGGGAGAAGATCTGGACTCCGGAGAAGGAGCGCGAGGAGGCCGGCTCGCTCTGGACCCCGGGCGACGATTGAGCGCAAAGCCCGCCGGGCGCCTTCTATAGAGTGCGGGCCATGAGCCCCCTGGTCCCGATGGTGGTCGAGCAGACCTCGCGCGGCGAGCGCGCCTTCGACATCTACTCGCGCCTGCTCAACGAGCGGATCGTCTTCCTCGGCACCGCCGGTCAGCCGAGGACATCGCCAACCTGATCGTCGCCCAGCTCCTGCACCTCGAGTCCGAGGACCCCGACAAGGACATCAGCCTCTACATCAACTCGCCCGGCGGCTCGGTCTACGCCGGCCTGGCGATCTACGACACGATGCAGTTCATCAAGCCCGACGTGCAGACGATCTGCGTCGGCATCGCGATGAGCATGGGGGCGCTGCTGCTGGCGGGCGGCGCCGCGGGCAAGCGGATGTCGCTGCCGAACTCGAAGATCCTCATCCACCAGGTGTCCTCCGGCTTCGAAGGCCAGGCGACCGACATCGAGATCCACGCCAAAGAGATCATCGACGTCCGCCGCCGCCTCGACGAGATCCTCGCCAAGCACACCGGCCAGCCGTTCGAGAAGGTCACCAACGACACCGATCGCGACTACTTCATGAGCGCCGAGGAGGCGAAGGAGTACAACCTCGTCGACCGCGTGATCGAACACCACTGAGCGGAACGCCCAGCCCGATGGGGGTTCCGCTTAACTTTTTGCGAAAAAGAGTGGAACGGCTGGCGCCCGGAGCCGGGCGCGCAAAAAGTACAAGACGCTCCACCCCCATCGGGCTGGGCGTCCTCGTAGCCGTCCTCGCTCTCATCGCCCCGGTTGCGTTGGCCGATAGCTGGGGCAGGGATGGGGGCGCGACCTTCTACGCGCATGTCTTCCCGGTGGATGGGCCGCACGGGACGCGGGGGGCGATCGGGGAATTCGGCGCGCCGCGGGACGGCGGGCGCACCCACGAAGGCTTCGACATCGTCGCCGCCTGCGGCACGCCGCTGGTCTCGGTCGTCACCGGCCGGGTGCTGCGCACGGGCTATGACCCGGTGCTGTACGGCAACTACCTGCTGATCCACGGCGAGGGCGAGGACCGCAGCTACTTCTACGCCCACATGCCACGGCCGGCCCGCGTCCACCGCGGCGAGCGGGTCTGGGCCGGCGAGCGCGTCGGCGCCGTCGGCGAGACCGGCAACGCCCGCACCGTCGGCTGCCACCTCCACTTCGAGATCCACGTCCACGGCCACCCGATCGACCCCGAGCCCGAACTGCGCTCGCTGGGACCGCTACAGCTAGAGCCGCAGCTCGTACTCGACCCACTCGCTGCGCTCGGCGCCGGTGGCGTCGTAGAGGCGCTGGGCGGGACGTTGTCGGGGGCGGTCTGCCCACTCGAGGTGGTGGGCGCCGCGCTCGCGGGCGACGGCGGCGCTGGCCTCGATCAGGGCTCGGCCGACGCCCTGGCCGCGGGCCGGCTCGGTCGACGTAGAGGTCGTTCATCAGCACCGTCTCGGCGGGACCAGCGAGGTGAAGTGCCAGTAGAGGCAGGCGTAGCCGACGCAGCTCCTCGCCGCGCCAGGCGCCGAGCAGCATGCCCGTCCTCGCTCGGCGCGAGGAAGCGGGAGAAGAAGGCGCGGTTGCGCTCCTCGTCGACCGTCCGCGACCGCGTAGAAGCGCTGGTAGGCGGCGATCAGCGGCAGCAGCGCGTCCAGCTGCGCCGCGGAGATCGGCTCGACTCGGACCTCGGCCGCCATCGCCGCCACCGTAGCGGGCGGCGCGCAAGCGCGCGCCCGCAGGCAGGGACGGCGGCGGTTTCGCCGTAAACGACGGCACCGACAGGGCCGGCTTGCAGCTCCCTCTAAGCTTTGGGGCGCGACGCCGGTAGGCAACTACCGCCCCGCAAGGAGGGGATTCCGCTGGCACGTCCCACAGACTCGAACGAGCAGCTCCTCTGCAGCTTCTGCGGCAAGTCGCAGCGCCAGGTCAAGAAGCTGATCGCCGGCCCCGGCGTCTACATCTGCGACGAGTGCATCGACCTCTGCAACGAGATCATCGACGAGGAGCTGGCCCCGCCGCTCGAGCGGCGTCGAGCTCGAGAACCTGCCGAAACCGCGCGAGATCCACGAGGTCCTGCAGGAGTACGTGGTCGGCCAGGAGGCCGCCAAGCGCGCCCTCTCGGTCGCCGTCTACAACCACTACAAGCGGGTGCAGATGGCCTCCCAGGGCGAGGACCCCGAGGTCGAGCTGCAGAAGTCGAACATCCTCCTGCTCGGCCCGACCGGCTGCGGCAAGACGCTGCTCGCCCAGACCCTGGCCCGCATCCTCAACGTCCCCTTCGCGATCGCCGACGCGACCGCGCTGACCGAGGCCGGCTACGTCGGCGAGGACGTCGAGAACATCCTGCTGAAGCTGATCCAGGCCGCCGACTACGACGTCAAGAAGGCCGAAACGGGGATCATCTACATCGACGAGATCGACAAGATCGCGCGCAAAGCCGACAACCCGTCGATCACCCGCGACGTCTCCGGCGAAGGCGTGCAGCAGGCGCTGCTGAAGATCCTCGAGGGGACGACCGCCTCGGTGCCGCCGCAGGGCGGGCGCAAGCACCCCCACCAGGAGTTCCTCACCATCGACACGACCAACATCCTCTTCGTCTGCGGCGGCTCCTTCGCCGAGCTCGACAAGGTGATCGAGCGGCGGGTCGGCGACCGCGGCGTCGGCTTCGGCGCGGCGATCTCCTCGCGCGAGGAGAAGGACATGGGCGAGTGGTTCGAGCAGGTGCTGCCCGAGGACCTGATCGAGTACGGCCTGATCCCCGAGTTCATCGGCCGGCTGCCGGTCGTCGCCGCGATCCACCAGCTCAGCCGCGACGACCTGATCACGATCCTGACCGAGCCGCAAGCACGCCCTCACCCGCCAGTTCCAGCGCTTCTTCGAGTTCGACGACATCGAGCTGGTCTTCTCCGAGGACAGCCTCGAGGCGATCGCCGACAAGGCGCTGGAGCGCGAGACCGGCGCCCGCGGCCTGCGCTCGATCCTCGAGGAGACGCTGCTCGACGTCCAGTTCGAGCTGCCCTCGCGCCGCGACGTGACCAAGTGCGTGGTGACGAAGGAGACGATCGTGCAGGGACGCCGGCCGACCCTGGTCACCGAGGCCGCCCACCAGGACATCGGCGAGGCGGACGAGGGGCTGGGCGAGGAAACGGCCTAGGGCAGGAAGGGTCGGGTGCCCCTCCCCATGAGGCCGTCGCGCAGCTGATTCCTGAGCGCGATTTGGCAGGTGGTCCCGAAGCCTCCTGGGGAGGGGCACCCGACCCTTCCGACCGCACAGCCGACATTTACCCCACTCCAGCGGGGTCAAAGTCGGAAGCGGCTATCTAGACTCGCGCTCTCATGGCCGACGAGCGACTGAGCGAGCTCGAAGCGAAGACCCGGTACGAGCCTGCCGAGGTCGAGGCGCGGATCTTCGCCGAGTGGGTCGAGGGGGGCTACTTCCACCCGCAAGGCCGAGGGCGAGCCGGAGGAGAACTTCTCGGTGGCGATCCCGCCGCCGAACGTGACCGGCGCCCTGCACATGGGCCACGCGCTGAACGGCTCGATGCAGGACGCGCTGGTGCGGATGAACCGGATGCGCGGCCGCAACACGCTGTGGACGCTGGGCACCGACCACGCCGGCATCGCCACCCAGGCGGTGGTCGAGAAAGAGCTGCGCGCCGAAGGCTCCTCGCGGCAGGAGCTCGGCCGCGAGGCCTTCGTCGAGCGGGTCTGGGCCTGGAAAGAGGAGTACGGCTCGCGCATCGTCGAGCAGTACAAGCGGCTCGGCGCCTCCTGCGACTACGAGCGCGAGCGCTTCACCCTCGACGAGGGCTACGTGCGGGCGGTCTACCGCGTCTTCAAAGCGCTCTACGACAAGGGCTACATCTACCGCGACAACTACATGGTCAACTGGGACCCGGGCTCGCACTCGGCGATCTCCGACCTCGAGGTCGAGAACCGCGAGGTCGAGGACACGCTCTACTCGATCGACTACCCGGTCGAGGGCTCCGACCGCGTGCTGACCGTGGCCACGGTGCGGCCGGAGACGATGCTCGCCGACACCGCGGTCGCGGTCAACCCCGGCGACGAGCGCTACGCCGACCTCGTCGGCGAGCACTGCGTCCTGCCCCTGGTCGGGCGGCGGCTGCCGATCGTCGCCGACGAGCACGTCGACCCCGAGTTCGGCACCGGCGCGCTGAAGATCACCCCGGGCCACGACCCCAACGACTTCGAGATCGGCCGCCGCCACGGGCTCGAGGAGATCGGCGTGATCGGCCCCGACGGGCGGATGAGCGAGGAGGCGGGCGAGCGCTTCGCCGGCCTGACCGCGGCCGAGGCCCAGGACGCGGTCGTCGCCGCGCTGCGCGAGGAGGGCCGGCTGCGCGCCGAGGAGCCCTACGTCCACTCGGTCCCCTTCTCGCACCGCTCCGGCGAGCGGATCGAGCCGCTGATCTCGCTGCAGTGGTTCTGCCGCATGGACGAGCTGGCGGCGCCGGCGATCGAGGCGGTCGAGCGCGACGAGGTGCGGATCGCGCCGCCGCAGTGGAAGCGCGTCTACCTCGAGTGGATGCGCGAGATCCGCCCCTGGTGCGTCTCGCGCCAGCTCTGGTGGGGACACCGCATCCCGGTCTGGTACTGCGATCCCTGCGAGGAAACGATCGTCGCCGAGTCCGAGCCCGAGCGCTGCGGCGCCTGCGGCGGCGAGCTGCGCCAGGAGGAGGACGTGCTCGACACCTGGTTCAGCTCGGCGTTGTGGCCGTTCGCGACGCTCGGCTGGCCCGAGGACACCCCCGAGCTGCGCGCCTTCTACCCGACCAGCTTCCTCACCACCGCGCGCGAGATCCTCTTCCTCTGGGTCGCGCGGATGATCATGATTGGGCCTCGAGTTCGCCCGGAGCGATCCCCTTCCGCGACGTCTACGTGCACTCGGTGATCCAGGCGCGCGACGGGCGGCGGATGTCGAAGAGCCTCGGCACCGGCATCGACCCGTTGGAGGAGATCGACCGGCACGGCGCCGACGCCCTGCGCTTCGGCCTGCTGGCGATGTCCTCGACCCAGGACGTGCGCTTCTCCGATGCCAAGGTGCAGCAGGGCGCCGACCTCGCCAACAAGCTCTGGAACGCTAGTCGCCTGATCCTCCTGAACGTCGGCGAGGCCGGGGGCGAAGCGCGTCCGGTCCGAGTCGAGGACCGCTGGATCCTGTCGCGGCTGGAGGCGACGATCGCCTCGGTGACGGCGAAGCTGGAGGAATTCGACTTCGCCCACGCCGTCGGCGAGGCCTACGCGTTCTTCTGGTCGGAGCTCTGCGACTGGTACCTGGAGATCGTCAAGCCGCGCCTCTACGAGGGCGAGGCCGAGGTCTCGGCGATCCTGCTGGACGTGCTCGAGCGGACCCTGGCGCTGCTGCACCCGATCATGCCCTTCGTCACCGAGGAGATCTGGTCCTACCACCCGGCGCGTCGCGGCCACCTCGCCGTCCACCCGTTCCCCGAGCCCGACGGAGTCGCTGTTCGACCGCGACGCCGAGGAGGAGATGCAGGCCGGGATCGAGCTGACCAGCCGGCTGCGCGCCTGGCGCGACCTGGTCGAGGCGCCGGCGGCGACCGTGCTCGCCGCGCGTGCCGAAGGGGCCGAGCTGCAGGAGTTCGTCGGCCGCCTCGCCAGGGTCGAGTTCGGCGAGGACGGGGGAGACCCGGTCGCCTCGGTCGGCCCGGTCAAGATCCTCGCCTCGGCCGAGATCGACGCCGAGGCGGTCGCCGCGCGGCTCGAGGCGCGGCGCGGGAGCTGCGCTCCGAGGTCGCGCGCGCCGAGGGCAAGCTCGCGAACGAGAAGTTCGTCGCCCGCGCCCCGGCCGAGGTGGTCGAGGAGGAGCGCGAGAAGCTCGAGCGCTACCGCGCCGAGCTCGAGGAGCTCGCCGAATAGACGCGGAGGCCTACCTCGACTCGCTCGAGCCGATCGGGTGGAAGCTCGGGCTCGAGCGGATGCGCAAGCTCAGCACCCTGCTCGGCATGCCGCAGCACCGCTTCGCCTCGATCCACGTCGTCGGCACCAACGGCAAGTCCTCGGTGACGCGGATGGCCGCGGCGCTGCTGGAGGCCCACGGGGTGAGCGCCGGCGCCTGCGTCTCGCCGCACGCGGTGCGCTGGTCCGAACGGGTGCTGGTCGGCGGCGAGGAGATCGAGCCGGAGGCGTTCGCCGCCGCGGTCGAGCGCGCCGCTCAGGCGGCGGAGGTCGTCAACCGGTCGCTCGAGGACGGCGAGGTCGTCACCCAGTTCGAGCTGGCGACCGCCGCCGCCTTCGTCGCGCTCGCCTCGGCGCGGGTCGAGGCGGCGGCGGTCGAGGCCGGGCTGGGGGGCAGGCTCGACGCGACCAACACGATCCCCTCGCGGGTCACCGTCCTCACCTCGGTCGGCCTCGACCACACCGAGTGGCTGGGCGAGAGCGAGGAGGAGATCGCCGCCGAGAAGCTGGCGGTGCTGCGCGACCAGACGACCCTCGTCCTCGGCCGGGTGAGCCCGGCCGTTCGCGCCCTGGCCGAGGCGACCGTCGCCGAGCGCGGCGCCGAGCTGATCGTCGCGCCGGAGGACCCGGGCCCGGACGTGCGATTGCGCGCCACAGGCCTCTTCCAACGCCGCAACTTCGCCCTCGCTTGCAGCGCCGCCGAGGCTTTTCTCGGCGAGCTGGACCCGGCGCGCGTCGTGGCGGTCGCAGCCGATGTCGAGGTCCCCGGTCGGCTCGAGCGAATCGCCGAGGAGCCGCCGACCTACCTCGATGCCGCACACAACCCGCAGGCCGCCGCCGCCCTCGCCGAGGCCCTCCCGGAGCTGGTCGGCAAGCGGCCTGTGGTGGCCTGCTTGGCGATCCTCGGCGACAAGGACGCCCGCGGCATCGTCGAGTCCCTCGCCCCGGCGGTGACCCGCGCCGTTTGCACCGAACTCCCCCGCCGACGGGCCTAAAACCGGAGCCGGAGCGCAGTTATCGGCCCGTCGGCGGGGGTTGGGGGCGGGGGAGTTGGCTGAGGTCTGCGCCGAGGCCGGGATCGAGGCCGAGGCCGAGCCTGACTTCGCCGCGGCGGTGGCGCGGGCGCGCGAGCTCGCCGTGGAGCTGGGCGGGGTCGTCGTCGTGACCGGCTCCAACTACGCGCTCGCACCGGCCCGTGCCGCGCTCGGCGTGTGCGAGGATTGACGCCGGATGGGCTCGAAAACCGCTGGCTCCGAACTGCTCTCGATGATGGCCCTGGTCGCCGCGGTGGTCGCCGCGGTGATCCTGATCTTCTTCGGCCTCGGCTACCTCTTCGGCAGGCTCTTCCTCTGACAGGGTTCACGACGGAGGCGGCGAAGTAGACTTCCGCTCCCTTCGGCGGCGCCCCAGCCCATGGCACTAGCGATATTCGGCATCAGCAACGGCGGCCTCAACCTGGTCGTCAACCTCCTCATCCTGATGCTGGTCGTCGTCTGGCTGTCGCTGATCGTCTACACCTATCTCGACGCCCGCCGGCGCATCTCCGACCCGTTCCTGGTCGGCTGCGCGACGCTCGCCTCCTTCATCCCCTACCTCGGCACCGCTGTCTACGCGATCGTGCGCCCGCCGGAGTTCCTCGAGGACGCGCACGAACGCGAGCTCGAGATCGAAGCCGCCGAGCTGCGGGTACGCCAGCTCAAAGAGGCGTCCTGTCCCGGCTGCGGCTTCCCGGTCGAGCGCAACTACCTGCGCTGCCCGCAGTGCCAGAAGCGCCTCAAGGAGCCCTGTCCCAGCTGCGGCAAGCCGGTCGACCGGCGCTGGGCGCTCTGCCCCTACTGCGAGACGGCGCTGCGCGAGGGGGAGCCGCGCCGCAAACGGTCCCCAGAGGCGCGCAAACGGCAGGCGCCCGAAGAGCGCAAGGCGCCGAAACGGAAAGCCCAGCGCGCCAGGCCGGCGCCGCCCGCCCCCGAGGAGGAGCGCGCCCGCCCCGTCGCCGAGAAAGCCGAGAGCGAAAAACGACCGCAAAGGAGCCCCAGCCGTGAGCCGGACCCTGATCCTCGTAAAGCCTGACGCCTTCGAGCGCGCCCTCAGCGGCGAGGTGATCGCCCGGTTCGAGCGCAAGGGGCTGCGGATCGTCGCGCTGAAGACGATGGTCGCGATCGAGGAGATCGCCCACGCGCACTACGAGGAGCACACCGAGAAGCCGTTCTTCGGCGAGTTGGTCGAGTTCATCACCGGCGGCACGCTGGTGGCGATGGTGCTCGAAGGCAACGAAGCCGTCCCCGCCGCCCGCCAGGTGATCGGCGCGACCAACCCGGTCGAGGCCGCACCCGGCTCGATCCGCGGCGACTACGCGCTCGAGGTCACCTTCAACATGGTCCACGGCTCCGACTCCGACGAGTCGGCGGAGCGCGAGATCGGCATCTGGTTCCCCGAGCTCTCCTGAACGTCGTCCTCGCATCGGGATCTCCGCAGAGGCGCGAGCTGCTGGCGAAGCTGGGGGTGGAGTTTGAGGTCGTGGTTCCTGGCGTGGAGGAGCTGAGTGGGGGGGAGCCGGAGGTCGAGGTGCTGGAGAACGCTCGGATGAAGGCACGGGCGGTGGAGGCGGGCGGGATGGTGATTGCCTGCGACACCGACGTCGTCCTCGACGGCAAGGCGCTCGGGAAGCCGGCCGACGAGGCCGGGGCGCGCGAGTACCTCGACCGCATGTCGGGTCGCTCGCACGAGGTGCTGAGCGGGCTGGTCGTCCTCGACGGCGACGAGGAGCGGAGCGGGTTGGAGCGGACCACCGTGGTCTTCAAGGAGCTGGGCGAGGGCGAGAAGGAGCGCTACGTGCGGTTTGGGGAGTGGCGGGGGCGGTCGGGCGGATACGCGATTCAGACGCTCGGCTCGACCCTGGTGGAGCGGATCGAGGGGAGCGTCTCGAACGTCGTCGGCCTGCCGGTCGGCCTGCTGGCCGAGCTGGCGCCGGAGCTGCTCGAGCGCGGCTCAGCCGCGTAGGGCGAGGGCCTCGTCGAGGTTGTCGAGCAGCACGTCGACGACCTCGGGGTCGAAGTGCTTGCCGCGTTCGTCAGCGATCAACCGCACCGCGTCGGCGAGCGCGAACGCCGGGCGGTAGGGGCGGTCGCTGAGCAGGGCGTCGAAGACGTCGGCGACGGCGACGATCCGGCCTTCTAGCGGGATCTCGGTTCCGCTCAGGCCCTCGGGGTAGCCCGCGCCGTCGAAGCGCTCGTGGTGGGTGAGGGCGATCGTCGCCGCCATCCGCAGCAGGTCGCTCTGCGATCCGGCGAGGATCCGGTGGCCGGTCGTCGTGTGCGACTCCATCCGCTTGCGCTCGCTCGGCGTCAGCGCGCCGCTCTTCTGCAGCACGCTGTCGGGGGTGGCGATCTTGCCGACGTCGTGCATCGGCGCGGCGGTGCGCAGCAGCAGCACCCGCTCGCGGTCGAGCCCGAGCTTCTCCCCCAGCATGGCGGCCACCGAGGCCATCCGGTTGACGTGCCGGCCGGTCTCCAGGTCGTGCATCTCGATCGCCCGCACGAGCCGTTCGACCGTCTCCTGGCGCGAGGCGCGCAGATCGGCGATCGCCTTGTGCTGCGCCTCGATCAACTCGTGGTGCAGCGATGCGTTCCTTTCCTCGGAGCTGCCCAGCAGGGCCGCGTGGCGGGCGCGCTCGGCCAGCTCGAGCCGGTGCTGGCGGAGCGCGTTGGCGGCGGTGATCTGGAGCTGGCCGGGCCAGAAGGGCTTCACCAGATAGCCCTGCGTGCCCAGTTCGAAGGCGCGCTCGGAGATCTCCGGATCGTCGACGCCGGTGACCATCACGATCGCGATCCCGGGGTGCTCGCGGGCGATCTCCTCGACCAGCACCAGGCCCGATGTCCCCGGCATCTGGATGTCGCAGAGCGCCAGCTCGAACGGTTCATCCGCCAGCTTCTCGCGCGCCTCCTCGACGCTGGTCGCGAGCTCGCACTCGTAGCGCTCGCCGAGCGAGCGCTCGATCAACCGCAGCACCTCCGGCCGGTCGTCGGTGGCGAGGACGTGGGGCTTTACGTCCTCTGCGGCGCTCTCGGGGGAGACATTCATCCGGTCGCCGCAGCCGGGCGCTCGAGCAGATTGCGCACCGTCTTCAGCAGTACCTTGGCGTTGAACGGCTTCTCGAGGAAGTCGCTCTGCCCGCTGTCCGTCAACGCCTGCGGCGCCAGCACTTCGTGGCTGTAGCCGGACATGTAGAGGACGCGGAGGTCGGCGCGGGCGGCGCGCGCCTTCTCGACCAGCTCGGTGCCGAGCATCTCCGGCATGATCACGTCGGTCAGCAGCAGGTCGATCGCCTGCTCCGAGCGGCCGCAGATCTCCATCGCCTCGGTGCCGCGGGCGGTGCCGATCACCGTGTAGCCGCCCTTGGTCAGGATCCGTTCGGCCATCCGCCGCACGTCGGGCTCGTCCTCGACGACGAGGACGATCTCGCCGCGGCCGGTGGCGCGCTCGCCGTGCTCGGGCGGGCTCAGCTTCGGCAGCATCGCGGTGGCCGGCAGGTGGACCTTGATCGTGGTGCCGATGCCGACCTCGGAGTAGACGTCGATCCGCCCACCGGCGCCGGTGACGATCCCGTAGACGGACGCCAGCCCCAGCCCCGTGCCCTCGTCCTTGGTCGTGAAGAACGGCTCGAAGATCCGGTCGACGGTCTCGCTGTCCATGCCGACGCCGGTGTCGCTGACCTTGAGCCGGACGTAGCGGCCCGGCGCGGTGTCGGGGTGCATGTAGGTGTACTCCTCGTCGAGCTCGGTGTTCTCGGCCTCGATCAGCAGACGGCCGCCGTCGGGCATCGCGTCGCGGGCGTTGACCGAGAGGTTGACCAGGACCTGCTCGATCTGGCCGGGGTCGGCTTCGATCGCCCAGAGATCCTCGGCGAGCAGGACGTCGAGCTCGACCCGCTCGCCCAGCGCCCGCCGCAGCAGGTTCTCCAGCTCGGCGACCAGCTCGGCGAGGTCGAGCACCTCCGGCTTGACCACCTCGCGGCGGCTGAAGATCAGCAGCTGGCGGGTCAACGCGGCGGCGCGCTCGGCCGCCCTGCGGATCTCCTCGACGTCGCCGTGGGCCGGGGAGCCCGGCTCGAGCTCGTCGGCGACGAACTCGGCGTAGTTCATGATCACGCCGAGGATGTTGTTGAAGTCGTGGGCGATGCCGCCGGCGAGCTGGCCGACGCTCTCCAGCCGCCGCGCCCGCTGGAGCTGATCCTGCAGCGTTTTCTCTCGCTCGCTTTCGGCCCGCTCGCTGATGTCGCGCACGGCGGCCACGGCGATCGTCTCGCCGTCGAGCTCGAGGTGGGAGAGGCTGACCTCGACCGGGAACTCGGCGCCGTCGCGACGCACGGCGAAGAGCTCGACGCCGAGGCCCATCGGCCGCGTTCGCGGCTTCTCGAAGTAGGCGTCGCGGTGCCCGGTATGGAGGGTGCGGAACCGTTTCGGCACCAGCGTCTCGATCTTCTCGCCGATCAGCCGGTCGCGCTCGAAGCCGAAGAGTTTCTCCGCCTGACCATTGACGAGGACGATTCGGCCCTCGCGGCCCACCCCAACGATCGCGTCGGGCACAAAATCGAGGAACTGCTCGAAGGTCGAGCTCGCCTCTGGCCTGGCTGCATCTGGTTGCTCTGCCACCGTCGATGCCGTCCACGCTTCGTGAACCATTACTCCAGCGGTGTTGATTGTACGTTTCGGTACGGGTGAGTGTCAATTGGTAGTTTGTTAAGTTCTTGCAGGGTCTCGACCGCGTTTCCGGCCGAGCGAGGCCATCTGGGATGATTGCGCTGCAATCCCCGCACGCATGGGCATCTTCAGCTACCTCACCGGACTCGGCGGCCGCGACATGGCGGTCGATCTCGGCACCGCCAACACCCTCGTCTACGTGCGTGGGCGCGGAATCGTGCTCTCCGAGCCCTCGGTGGTGGCGATCGACTCGCGCACCGGCCAGGTCCACGCGGTCGGGGTCGAGGCGAAGCGGATGCTCGGCCGCACGCCGGGCTCGATCACCGCGATCCGGCCGCTCAAGGACGGGGTCATCGCCGACTTCGACGTCACCGAACAGATGCTGCGGCACTTCATCAAACAGGTGCACTCCAACCGCTTCGCCCATCCCCGCGTGGTCGTCTGCGTGCCCTCCGGCGTGACCGGGGTCGAGAAGCGCGCGGTCGAGGAGGCCTGCCTCTCGGCCGGGGCCCGCAAGGCCTACCTGATCGAGGAGCCGATGGCGGCGGCGATCGGCGCCGGCCTGCCGGTCGCCGAGCCGACCGGCTCGCTGATCGTCGACGTCGGCGGCGGCACCACCGAGGTGGCGGTGATCTCGCTCGGCGGGATCGTCGTCTCGCAATCGATCCGGATCGGCGGCGACGAGCTCGACGAGGCGATCGTCAACCACTGCAAACACCGCTACAAACTGGCGATCGGGACGCAGACGGCGGAGGAGGTCAAGCTCGAGGCCGGGCTCGGCCTCGCCGCTGGCCGAGGAGGTCGAGGTCGAGATCCGCGGCCGCGACCTCGTCTCCGGCCTGCCGAAGACGATCACGCTCGGCTCGGCCGAGGTGCGCGACGCGCTCGACGAACCGATCGCCCACATCGTCGACGCGGTCAAGGACACGCTCGACCGCACCCCGCCGGAGCTGGCGGGGGACATCATGGACCGGGGCATTACCCTTGCCGGAGGCGGCGCGCTGCTGCAAGGACTCGAACAGCGCCTGCGCGACGAGTGCCAGATGCCGTGTCAACTGGCAGAGTCGCCGCTTACGTGCGTGGCGGTCGGCTCCGGAATCTCGCTCGAGGAGTTCGAGACCATCCACCGCGCCAGCAAGATGAACTCGGGGACGGCGCGCGTTGCTTAGCCGCCGTTCAGACAAAGCGCCAAACTTAGGGCTCATCCGTGTATCGCAAACAAGTACGCCGCCGTAGGGCGGTACTCACGCTCCTGATCATCGGCTCCTTCCTGCTGCTGACGGTCACCTACGGGCAGAGCTCGGGTGGCATCCAGCGCGGGGTGAGCACCGTCTTCAGCCCGTTGCAGACGGTCTCCGACCGCGCGCTCAAGCCGGCCCGCGACCTGGTCGGCTGGTTCGACAAGACCTTCGCCGCGCGGGGCGAAAACAGCCGCCTGAAGACCGAGCTGGCGAAGGCGCGCGAACAGGCCGTGGCCGGCCAGGAGGCGCTGCAGGAGAACGCCCAGCTGCGCAAGCTGGTCGCGCTCGATCGTGGCCCGGCACTCGCAACCTCGGCCTACCGGCCGGTGACCGGCCGGGTGATCGCCCGCTCGCCGACCGTCTGGCAGGCGGCGGTGACGGTCGACGTCGGCCGCGGCGACGGCGTCCGCGTCGACGACCCGGTGATCAGTGGCGACGGGGTGGTCGGCCGGGTCGCCGCGGTCGAGGGCGGCTCCGCCCAGGTGATGCTGATCGCCGACCACGCCAGCGCGGTCTCGGCGAAGGTGCTGCCGGGAGGGGTGCAGGGGGTGATCCGGCCCGCCATCGGCGACCCCGAAGAGCTGATCCTCGACTTCATCGACGCGAGCCGGGAAGTGCGGGTCGGCCAGACGGTCGTCACCTCGGGCTGGCGCGCCCAGGGCCTCGCCTCGCTCTTCCCGCCCGGCCTGCCGGTCGGCGAAGTGACCCACGCCTCGGTGGTCCAGCAGAAGGCCAGCGAACAGGTCGAACTGCGTCCCTACGCCGACCTCGCCAACCTCGAAATCGTCCAGGTCCTGACCGGGGGCTCGCGCGGATGATCGTCACGCCGAAGATCTTCGCCCGCCTGGTCGCGATCGCGATCCTCGGCGTGCTGCTGCAGCTCTCCTTCTTCTCCCGGGTCGAGGTCTTCCACACCAGCGCCGACGTGCTGCCCGCGCTGGTCGCCTGCCTCGGCCTGCTCGGCGGCAGCCTCACCGGCGCCGTCTCGGGCTTCTCGATCGGGTTCCTCGTCGACGCCCTGCTGATCGCGCCGCTCGGCGGCTCCTCCCTGGTCCTGCTCGGCGTCGGCTACCTCGCCGGCCTCTTCCGTGAGCGCTTCGAGATCCACAGCTCGCTGGTGCCGCCGCTGCTCTGCATGGGCCTGACCCTCTTCGCCGAGCTCGGCTTCGGCCTGGTGCAGGCGATGCTGGGACTCGACGCGACGGTCAGCGTCCTGGTCGTGCGCGACGTCCTGCTGAAGAGCGTCTACGCCTTCTTCCTCGGCTGGCCGACCTATCTCCTCCTGCGCCGCGCCCTGCGGCCGGCGCTGGTCGAGGAGCCGAAGGTGGCCCGGCGGCGCCAGCCGACCGTGCTGGGGGCCTGATGTACCTGCGATCGGACGAGCGAGGCCCGGCGATGAACAACCGGCTGGCGCTGCGGATCGCGATCTTCGGCGGCGTCGCCCTGGCGCTCTTCGGCGTGCTCTTCTTCCGCCTCTGGTTCCTGCAGGTGCTGAAGGGCAGCGAATACCTCGCCCAGGCGCGCAACAACCGCACCCGCTCGTTCCGCGTCAGCGCCCCGCGCGGCGAGATCCTCGACCGCAGCGGCAAGGTGATCGTCGGCAACAGGACCAGCCTGGCGTTGCAGGTCAACCCGCAAAAGTTGCCCGAAGACCCGGTCGCGCGCCGCGCCGAGCTGGCGCAGCTCGGCCAGCTGACGCACAGCTCGCTGCACCGTGTGCGCGGGTTGATGCACGAAGAGCTGCAGGCCTCGCCCGGGGCGCCGGTGACGCTGCGCCGCGAAGTCGGCCACTACCTCGTCTACTACCTGGAAGAAAACCAGGGCCGCTTCCCCGGGGTCGAGGTCCAGCGGGTCTTCGTCCGCAACTACCCGGACGGCACGCTCGCCGCCCACATCCTCGGCAACGTCGGCGAGATCTCCGAAGAACAGCTGAAGGAACCGCGTTACCGCGGCCTGCAGCCCGGCGACGACGTCGGCCAGGAAGGGGTCGAGGACACCTACGACCGCTTCCTCCGCGGCCGGCCCGGGCTGACCAAGATCCAGGTCGACGCCTTCGGCCAGCCGACCAGGAACGGACAGCTCCTCTCCCAGCCGCCGGTGCCGGGCGACAACCTGAAGCTCTCGATCGACGCCGGCGTGCAGGAAGCCGGCGAAGCGGCGATGGCGTCGCGCGGCCTGCGCGGCGGCTTCGTCACGATGAACGTCCACAGCGGCGAAATCCTCGCCCTCGGCTCCTATCCCACCTTCGACCCCTCCGTCTTCACCAAGCCCTTGACCCAGTCCCAGGTCAATCAGCTCTACCGCGACCCGGTTCTGGCGCCGCTCACCGACCGTGCCATCGCCGGGCTCTACCCGACCGGCTCGACCTTCAAGCCGATCACCGCGATCGCGGCGCTGGAAAGCGGCAACCTGACGACGACCGAAGTGATCAACGACCCCGGCCAGCTTGTCGTCGGCGGCGAGGTCTTCAAAAACGCCGGGGAAGCGGCCAACGGATCGGTCAGTCTCGTCACCGCCCTGGAAGTCTCCTCGGACGTCTTCTTCTACACGATGGGCCTGCGGATGTGGAACACCGGCGACCTGCAGCGCTGGGCGCACGCGCTCGGCATCGGTCGGCCGACCGGGATCGACCTGCCCGGCTCCGCCGAAGGCCTGCTGCCCTCCCAGCACTGGCGCAACCAGCTCTACAAGGAAGGCGAAACCGAACGGCCGTGGTCGGCGGGCGACAACATCCAGCTCGCCACCGGGCAGGGCGACCTGCAGACCAACCCATTGCAGATGGCCGTCGCCTACTCGGCGATCGCCAACGGCGGCACGATCGTCACCCCCCACGTCGGGATGCAGGTCGACGACTCCGCCGGCCGCGTCCTCAGGGAATTCGATCCGCCCCCACGCCGCCACGTCCGGATGGACCCCGAATATCGCGCGACGATCCTCGAAGGCATGCACGACGCCGCGCAGAACGGCGGCGGGACCTCGTTCTCCGTCTTCGGCAGCTTCCCGATCCCCGTTGCCGGCAAGACCGGAACCGCGCAGCGCCCCCCCTACGCCGACCAATCTTGGTACGGAGTGCTCGCTCCGTATCCCAATCCGCGTATCGTCACCTTCGTGACGATGGAGGAAGGCGGCTTCGGCGCCGAAGCCGCGGCACCCGCGGCGAAGACGATCCTGGAAGCGTATTTCGCGAATCGCCTCGCGAAGGGCGCCAACGGCGAAGCGGAAGGCGGGGGTTGATGTACGCCACCCGCACCCGCCGCGCCCGGCCCGAGCCCTTCGTCCTGCGCCCCGGCATCGCCGAGCGCCTCGGCCTCCCCTACATGGACCTGCCGCTCGGCCTCGCCGCCTTCGGCCTCGCCGCCTTCGGCGTCTTCACCCTCGGCCAGGCGACGCTGCACGACGTGCCGGGCAACCCGCACTACTACGTCGACCGCCAGATCATCTACGCCGCGCTCGGGCTGATCGGCATGTACCTGTTGGCGCGCATCGACTACTCGCGCTTCCGCGAGCTGCGGGTCGGCATCTACACCTTTCTCTGCGCCAGCGTCGCCATGGTCTTCGTCTTCGGCGTCGCCGCGCGCGGCTCGCGCCGCTCCTTCGAACTCCCCTTCTTCAGCTTCCAGCCATCTGAGCTGGGCAAGCTCCTGCTCGTGCTGGCGCTTGCCGGGTTCGTCATCGATGGCGCCCGGCGGGGCTCGCCCAGGCAGCGCACGGTGCGCTACCTGTGCCTCGGCCTCGCCCCGGCTGCGCTCGTCTTCCTGCAGCCGGACCTCGGCACCTCCCTGGTGTACGGGGCGATCACCCTCGCCGTGATGTACGTGGGGGGCGTCCGCTGGACGCACTTCGCGGTGATCGGCGCGGGGCTGGTGGCGATCATCGCCATGGTTCTCGTGATCGCCCCCGCACTCGGGACGCCGGTACTCAAGGGCTACCAGGAACAGAGGCTGACCTCCTTCCTGCACCCAAGCGCTGATCCGGCGGACGCCGGCTATCAGCAAGATCAGGCCAAGATCGCGATCGGCTCCGGTGGAAAGACCGGCCGTGGCGATCGGGCCACCCAGACGCGGCTCGACTTCGTCCCCGAGCGCACGACCGACTTCATCTTCGCGGTGATCGGCGAGCGCTACGGGTTCGCCGGAGCCGCATTCGTCCTATCCCTATACGCCCTGCTGATCTGGCGGGCGCTGCGGATCGTGACGCTCTCGAAGAACTCCTACGGGACCCTTGTGGCCGGCGGCATCGCCGCCATGCTGCTCTTTCAGGTCTTCGTCAACGTGGGGATGAACCTAGGAATCATGCCGATCACCGGGATCCCCCTGCCGCTGCTCAGCTACGGAGGCTCCTCCGTGCTGGCGACGCTGCTCGCGGTGGGAGTACTTCAGAGCGTCCACATGCAAGCGCGCCTCAGCCAGAAGGGCAGGTTCGCCTGGTGACCCCTCGAAAGGGACACGGGCCACGCGTACCTATCTGAACTGAGCTGAAACACACATGAAGAAAACCATCCTGGTGTCCGCCGATCGCGGCGAGACCCGAGTCGCCGTCCTCGAGTCGAAGACCAAAGGCGGCAAACGCGACGTCGCCGAGCTCTACATGGAGCGGCGCGGCCGGCGCTCGATCGTCGGCAACATCTACAAGGGCAAGGTCGACAACGTGCTCAACGGCATGGAGGCGGCCTTCGTCGACATCGGCCTGGAGCGCAACGGCTTCCTCCACGTCGACGAGATCGTCCTGCCCGGCGGCGAGCAGGCGCCGAAGCGCGGCCGCGGCAGCGGCCGGCGGATCGGCGAGCTGCTCAAATCGGGCCAGGAGATCCTCGTCCAGGTCGTCAAGGACCCGCTGAAGAGCAAGGGCGCGCGGCTCTCGATGAACCTCTCGATCGCCGGCCGCTACCTGGTCTACGCGCCACAGGGCGCCGGGGTCGGCGTCAGCCGGCGGCTGAGCGACTCCGAGCGCGACCGCCTGCGCAAGATGGTCGACCGCACCTACAAGGGGCCGGGCGGGCTGATCGTCCGCACCGCCGCCCACGGGGCGAAGAAATCCGACTTCGTGCGCGAGATCGGCTACGTCCACAGGCTCTACGACGCGCTCGAGCGGCGCAGCGAGAAGACCAAGGCGCCGGGGCTGGTCTTCCAGGAGGCGGACCTGCCGGTGCGCGTCCTGCGCGACGTCTTCCTGGTCGAGTTCGAGAAGGCGATCATCGACTCGCCCAAGCAGCACGAACGCGTCACCGGCTTCTTCCAGCGCACCGCGCCCGAGCTGGTCGACAGAGTCGAGCTCTACGAGGGGCAGAAGCCGCTGCTGGAGAAATGGGGGGTCGACAGGGAGATCGAGTCGACCCTCGACCGCCGCGTCGACCTGCCCTCCGGTGGCTACCTGATCATCGACTACGCCGAGGCGCTGACCGTGATCGACGTCAACAGCGGCTCCTTCACCGGGCGCGGCAAAGGCGGGCTCGAGGAGACGATCACCAAAGTCAACACCGAGGCGGCCGACGAGGTCGTGCGGCAGCTGCGGCTGCGCGACATCGGCGGCATCATCGTGATCGACTTCATCGACATGGCACGGGCGAAAAACCGCGACAAAGTGCTGAAGACGCTGCGCAAAGCGCTCGACGCCGACAAGTCGAAGAGCTACGTGGTCGAGGTCTCGCCGCTGGGGCTGGTCGAGATGACTCGCCAGAACGTCACCGACGGCGTGCGCGAGATCCTCACCTCGCCCTGCCCGACATGCGCCGGCGAGGGCGTCGTCCTCTCCCCCGAGACGGTCGCGCTGGAGGGGCTGCGCAAGATGCGCGACCTGGCGACGCGCGAGGCCGAGGCCTTCCTGATGCGCGTCAACCCGAAGGTCGCGGCGGAGCTGATCGAGCCCGACAGCGGGCTCGCCGAGCTCGAGGGCGAGACCGGCAAGCAATTCCACTTCGAGGGCTCCGATGCCTTGCCGATCGAGACCTTCGACCTGGTCGAGGCGGGCAGCCGCGCGGAGATCGAGGAGCGGGCATTGCCGTTCAAGGTCGGCGAGGAGGTGCTGGTGACGATCGAGGAGCCGCACATGTACAACGCCGACGACGCCGTCGCGAGGATCGACTCCTACATCGTCAGCGTCACCGGCGGTGGGGCGTTCGTCGGTCAGCGCAAGCTGGTCCGGATCGAGGCGGTCGAGCGGGCGGCGGCGGTCGCCTCGCTGCCCGCCGAGGCCGCGAGCAACGGCGCGGGCTCCGACGCTCTAGAATCCGCCGCCGCCAAGTGAGCACGTACGCGGTCATAGAGAGCGGTGGCAAGCAGTACAAGGTCGAGAAGGGCAGCTCGCTGCTCGTCGACCGCCTGTCTGCGAAGGAGGGCGACGTCGTCGCCCTCCGTGTCGTGATGTTCCGCGACAGCGCGGTGGTCGCCGAGCCGAAGGAGCTGGAGAAGGTCAAGGTCGAGGCGACCGTCGCCGAGCACCTGCGCGGGCCGAAGATCAAGGTCTTCAAATACAAGCCGAAGAAGGGCTACCGGCGCCGTGCCGGCCACCGCTCCGAGCTGACCCGGCTCGAGGTGACCGAGGTCGCGCTCGGCAAAGCGAAAGCCGCGAAAGCGGAGCCGAAAGAGAAGCCGGCGAAAGCGGAGCCGAAAGAGAAAGCGGCGGCGAAAGCGAAAGCCAAACCGAAAGCGGCTGCTAAAAAACCCGCTGCGAAGAAACCGGCCGCCAAAAAAGCGGACGCGAAAAAGGACGCTGACGATGGCTCATAAGAAAGGACTCGGCTCCAGCCGCAACGGGCGCGAATCGAATCCCAACATGCTCGGGGTCAAGGTGTTCGCGGGCCAGAAGGTCAGCGGTGGCGAGATCATCGTCCGCCAGCGGGGGACGCGGTTCTGGCCGGGCGACGGGACCGGGCTCGGCCGCGACCACACGATCTTTGCGACTCAAGCCGGCACGGTTCAGTTCAAACCGTCGCGCAAGGGCCGGACTATCAGCGTTCTGGCTGATTAGGCGGTGGGGAGGGCCGGGTGCCCCTCCCCCAGAGGCCGTCGCGCAGCTGGATCGTTGGTCGAGGGTTCGAACGTGGTCGCTAAGCCTCCGGGGGAGGGGCACCCGGCCCTCCTAAGCTCCTCATTAGCTGATGTATGACAAGGCGAAGATCTGGGTTGAGGGGGGAGCTGGTGGAGATGGGTGCGTGAGCTTTCGGCGGGAGGCTCATGTGCCTAAGGGCGGGCCCGATGGGGGCGACGGGGGGCATGGCGGCGACGTCGTGCTGGTTTGCGATGCCTCCAGGCGCGACCTCGGTTCGCTGCGGGGGAGCAAGCACTTTCGGGCCGGGCGGGGGAAGCACGGGGAGGGGTCCAACCGGCATGGTGCGCGGGGAGAGGAGCTGGTTATCCCTGTGCCTGCCGGGACCCAGGCGGAGGCTGTGGATGGGAGCCGGGTCGATCTGGTCGAGGTGGGACAGCGGGCCGTGGTCGCGCATGGGGGGCGTGGGGGGCATGGGAACAAACGGTTTACGACCTCGGTGCGGCAGGCGCCCCGGTTCGCCGAGAAGGGGACCGGCGGGGAGGAGGGGTGGATCGAGGTCCAGCTGAAGCTGCTGGCCGATGCGGGGCTCGTCGGGCTGCCCAACGCGGGCAAGTCCTCGCTGCTGGCGCGGCTGACGCGGGCCGATCCGAAGGTGGGCGACTACCCGTTCACGACGCTCTCGCCGGTGCTGGGGACGATCGAGGGCGAGGATCGTCAGGCCGTGGTCGCGGACATTCCGGGGCTGATCGAAGGGGCGGCGGAGGGGGCCGGGCTGGGACACGAGTTCCTCGCCCACGTCGAGCGCTGCTCGGTGCTTGCGCACCTCGTCGACCTGGCACCCCTGGAGGGCGAGCCGCTCGAGAGCTACGAGGCAGTGAGGGGAGAGCTGTCGGCCTATGGAGCGGGGTTGGAGCAACTGCCGGAGATCGTGGTTCTGTCCAAGCGCGATTTGCTCCCAACTGAGCAGGTAGAGGAAGCGGTGGCTGAGTGGCGGCGGCGACTCGGCGAGCACGAGGCCGATGAGACGGGCGGTCGGCCACCCGTGGTGCTGGCTGTTTCCGCGGCGACGGGTGAGGGCCTCGAGGAGCTGCGGCAGGCGATCCTCGCGGCGCTGCCCGAGGCGGCGCCTGCCCGGCCGGAGCGCCGCGAGGCGGGCGCGGCCGAGTTCGAGGCCGAGCACCGCGTCTACCGGCCCGCCGGCGAGGGCGGCTACTGGATCGAGCGCGAGGGGGATGGGGCCTACCGGGTCCTCGGCCGCGGCGTCGAGCTGCTCTTCGAGCGCCACGACCTGAAGAACGAGGAGGCGCTCGCCTACCTCGAGCAGCGCCTAAACGAGATCGGCGTGGTAGCCGCCCTCCGCGCCGCCGGCTTCGAACCAGGCGACGACCTCCGCGTCGGCGAGCACGAGTTCGAGCTGCATCCATAGCTCTGGCAGGGGGAGAGTTTTCATAGCTGCGCCCTTTATGTAGGCGTGAACTCAATAGAGCCCGGCGGGGTCACCGTCGTCATCGCTGCGCTGCTCGATCTGCGCTTCTTTCAGGAAGGGTCGATGGCCATCCTGCGGGCATTGCTGAGTCGGCTACCATAGAAGCTATGTGGCGTGTTGTCCGCATAGGGACCGCGATGCTTTTGGCTTGCATCGCAATCAACCTTGTCCATGACGCCTTGGGTCTGGGCCCCAACTTCCTGGAACCCAACCTCGGCGGTTTGGTCGACCTCGCGCTCTTGGGTGCAGCGATTCTGCTCACGGGACTGAGCGATCGAGAGTACTTCCTCGGGGAGAACCCCAAGGCGCAGTCGAACACTTAGGCTGACCCAAGTCGTGACCCTTGTCGTCAAGCTCGGCTCCTCGATCGTCGCCGCCGACGACGGTGAGCTGCGCGCGGACGTGCTCGACTCGGTTTGCGAGCAGGTCGCACGGCTCGAGCGGGGGGGCGAGCGGGTGGTGATGGTGACCTCGGGGGCGATCGCGCGCGGCATCCGGCTGCTCGGGCTCGACGCCCGGCCGCGGGCGATGGACGAGCTGCAGGCGGCCTCGGCGGTCGGCCAGGGCGACCTCTTCCGGGCGTACGAGAGCCGGCTCGCCTCCCACGGCACGCGCGCGGCGCAGGTGCTGCTGACGGCTGCCGACGTCGCCGCCCGCGCCAACTACCTGAACGCGCGCCAGACGCTGCGCCGGCTGGTCGAGTGGGGGGTGGTGCCGGTCGTCAACGAGAACGACACGACCGCCACCGACGAGATCAACTTCGGCGACAACGACTTCCTCGCTGCCCAGGTGGCGATCCTGCTCGACGCCGGCCGCCTCGTGCTGCTCTCCGACGTCGACGGTCTGCACCGGGCCGATCCGTCCCTTGATCCGGGGGCGGAGCTGATCGGCGAGGTGAATGACTTCGGCGAGCTGGAGGGGCTCGAGATCGGCGACCGTACGTCGGCCTTCGGCTCGGGCGGGATGCGCAGCAAGGTCGCCGCTGCGGAGATGGCGAGCGAGGCGGGGATCGCGGCGACGATCTGCAACGGCACGGTCGCCGGGACGCTCACCGCCGCAGTCGGCGGCGAGGTCGTTGGCACCCGTTTCGCACCGCGCCAGGGGCGGGAGTCGAGCTTCAAGCTCTGGCTCAAGCACGCCAAGCCGGTCAGGGGTCGTCTGACAGTCGATGGCGGAGCTGCCCGGGTCCTGCGCGAGAGCGGGTCCAGCCTCCTGCCGGTCGGGATCGTCGCCGTCGACGGCAGCTTCGAGGTCGGCGACGCGGTCGAGGTGGTGCTCGAGGGCTCTGCGATCGGCAAGGGGATCGTCGAGTACTCCTCGGCGGAGCTGGCGCGGGTGCTGGGGATGAAGAGCGCCGAGGTGCGCGAGCTGCTGCCGCATGCGGCCGACGAGGTGATTCATCGCGACAGGTTCGTCTTGGTTTGAAGGTGGGGGCGGGGTTGGGGGGTCCCTCCCGCTTGCTGGGTTTTTCGCCGGACGCGCGGCCTCTCTCGACGAGTGGTCTGTGCGAAAAACGGACGCCGCTGCGCGGGAGGGACCCCCCAACCCCGCCAGCTACCCTTAGCCGCTATGGCTGTTGCTGCGAAAAGCGTTGCTGAGAGCTGCGAGGCCGCTCGGCGGGCTTCGCGGGGGCTGGCCGGGGCTTCGACCGGGGTCAAGGACGCTGCGTTGGAGGCGATTGCTCGGTTGCTGGGGGAGCGGGTGCCCGAGATCTTGGAGGCGAATGCGGCCGATTTGGCGGATGAGCGGGCTGAGGAGCTCACCGCCGCCCTCCGCGACCGGCTCGGCCTGAGCGAGGGGCGGATCGCCGCTATGGCGGACGGCGTGCGGGCGGTCGTGGGGCTCGAGGACCCTGTTGGGGAGGTGCTCGACCGGCGCACGCTGGAGAGCGGGCTCGATCTGACCAAGGTGCGGGTGCCGCTTGGGGTGGTCGCGGTCGTCTACGAGGCGCGGCCGAACGTGACGATCGACTGCGCGGCGCTGACGATCAAGAGCGGCAACGCGATCGTCCTGCGGGGGTCGAGCTACGCCGAACGGACCAACGGGGCGCTGGCGGCGATCGTGCGCGAGGCGCTTGGGGAGGCCGGGCTGCCCGAGGACGCGGTCGTCCTGCAGGCCGGCGGGGGGCGCGAGGAGCTGGCGGAGCTGGCCACCCAGGAGGACACGGTCGACCTGTTGATCCCGCGCGGCGGCGAAGGCTTGAAGAACGCGCTGAAGGACGTGGCGACGGTGCCGGTGATCTACGCCGCCGCCGGCAACTGTCACGTCTACGTCCACGCCGAGGCCGACCTCGAGATGGCGCGGCGGATCGCGATCAACGCGAAGACCCAGCGCCCCGGTGTCTGCAACGCGGCCGAGACGCTGCTCGTCGACGCCGCGGTTGCGGCCGAGTTCCTGCCGGGCGCTCTCGCCGAGCTACGCGAGGCGGGGGTCGAGCTGGTCGGCGACGGGCGCGCGAGGCAGGCGGCCGGCGCGGTCGAGGTCGGCGAGGCGGGCGGCGAGGATTGGGACACCGAGTACCTCGACCTGAAGCTCGCGGTTGCGGTCGTCGACTCGCTCGAAGAGGCGGTCGAGCACGTCAACCGCCACGGCACCCGCCACTCCGAGGCGATCGTCACCCGCTCGGAGGACGCCGCGGAGCGCTTCACGGCGGCGGTCGACGCGGCGGTCGTCTACACCAACGCCTCGACCCGCTTCACCGACGGCTTCGAGTTCGGCATGGGGGCGGAGATCGGCAACTCGACCCAGAAGCTGCACGCCCGCGGCCCGATCGGCCTGCGCGAGCTGACCACCTACAAGTACGTCGTCCGCGGCGAGGGCCAGGTGCGTGAGTAACCCGGCCGGCGGCGAGGAGTCCCGCTCTGCGATCGGCGTCCTCGGCTCGGCCTTCAACCCGCCCCACCTCGGCCACCTGGCGCTCGCCCAGGAGGCGCTCTGGCAGCTCGGGCTCGACGAGGTGGTGCTGGTGCCGACCGGCGAGGCGCCCCACAAGCGCATCCTCGACGACCCCGGGCGCGAGCTGCGCCTGGCGATGACCCGGCTCGCCGCCGCCGCCGATCAGCGCTTCTCGGTCTCGACGCTCGAGGTCGAACGCGAGGGGCCGTCCTACACGTATGAGACCTTGGAGCTGCTTGCAGCCGAGAGGGGAGATCCGGATCTGGTGTTCGTGATGGGGGCGGACGCCGCGGTCGGGCTGGAGAGCTGGCGCAACCCCGAGCGCGTGGTCGAGCTGGCCCGGCTGGCGGTGGCGCGGCGCTCGGGTGTCTCCGACGCCGACGTCGGCGCGGTGATGCGCAGCCTCGGAGCCGAAGAGCGGGTGACGATGCTGGAGATGCCGCAGTTCGGCGTCTCCTCCTCGGCCGTGCGCGAGCGCGCGGCGGCGGGACGGCCGCTGCGCTACCTGGTTCCCGAGGCAGTGGCGCGGTTCATCGAAGAGAAGGGCGTATACGCGTGAGCGAGCTCTCGTCCGAGACGCTGGTGCGGCGGCTGGCCGAGCTGGCCGACGCAAAAGGGGCGAGCGAGATCGTCGTCCTCGACATGCGCCCCCTCGCCTCCTACACCGACTTCCTCGCGATCTGCACAGCGCGGAACGAGCGCCAGGCGCGGGCGGTCGTCGACGACGTGCGGCTGCGGATGAAGCAGGAGCACGGCATCCTGCCCGGCGGGGTCGAGGGCGACGGCACCGCCGGCTGGATCGTGCTCGACTACCTCGACGCCGTCCTCCACGTCTTCACCGGCGAGGCACGGGACCGCTACCGGCTGGAGGAGCTCTGGCACGAGGCGCCGCGGCTGGAGCTCGGCCTCGCCGAACGGCCAGCGCCATCCGCGGCCAGCGCCTGACGCTTCCCCGCCGGGCGCGGAATTGCCGTCCGAAGGCGCTTCTAGCGTGCCGCACATGGGTAGCTTCAAGTGGGCGTTCTTCGGCTACCGCCGCGGCGAAGTCGAGGCGGAGATCGAGCTGCGGGATGTGTGGATCCTCGCCCTGGAGCGGGAAACCGAGGAGGCGAAGGCCGGCTCGCGCGAGTCGGCCGGCGCGGTCGCCCGCGCCGAGGAGGATCTTGCCTCGCTGGCGGACATGGTGATCGAGCGCGAGCGCGAGATCCGCGGCCTCGGCGAGCGCCTGCGCGAGGCCAACGAGCGCCACGACCGCAGCATCGCCTCCCTGGAGTCGGTCTCGGCGCGGTTGGCGGAGATCGAGCAGCAGGCGCGCGGCCAGGCGACGCGGATCAGGATGAAGGCGCTGCGCGAGGCGGTCGAGGTCAGCCGGCGGACGCAGGAGCTGGCCGACGCGCAGGCGGGAGTCGGGAGCGCCGCCGCGATCCCATCCGAGCCTTCGAACGAGCCCGGCGTCGCCCCCGACGGGCGGGTCAAGCTCGAGGTCGGCCCACTCGGCGACTTCTCCCAGTTGGTCCAGATCGAAAACGCGATCGGCGGCCTCGGTGCCGCAGAGATCTCGGTCGAGCGCTTCTCCGAGGGCCGCGCGACCCTCTCGATGCGGCTCGACGAGCCGGTCGACCTGCTGCGCGAGCTGGAAGAGAACGCCCCCTTCGAGTTCAGCATCCGCCGCGGTGCCGGCGACGACCTGATCCTCGACCTCGACGAGGACCAGGGCCCCGAGCAGCGCGCCGCGTAACGCCGCGCCATCGCGCATTTCGTCACGCTTTCTGCGCAGAAATTTTCCTTGACCCGCGGTGTATCGTCTGCGAACCTATGTTCGTGGACAACCCAAACCACAAGGGCAACGTCGCCGAGCTCGCGATCGCAAAGGAGGCCGCAGGCCTCGGTCTCTCGGTGCTGATGCCGATCACCGAGCACGAGCGCTACGACTTGGCTCTTGGGATCGGCGGGCGGCTAGTTCGAGTGCAGTGCAAATGGGGCAACCGGAAGGGTGACGTGATCCAGGTTCATCTCGCCAGTAGTCGCCGTGGACCGGCTGGGTACATCCGACGCATTTACTCTTCGAACGAGGTGGACGCCATCGGCGTCTACTGTGGCGACCTCGATCGCTGTTTCTTGATGCCGATCGACGTAATCGCCGGCCAGTGGGCGATGCAGTTGCGTTTGGCCCCGACGAGAAACGGGCAGCGCGCCGCATTACACTTGGCGGACGAGTACGACCTTGGGGCTGTAGCTCAGCTGGCAGAGCGCTACCGTGGCACGGTAGAGGCCAGGGGTTCGAATCCCCTCAGCTCCACTAGTCAAGATAACTCCAGCAAGCCACCCTCTGAAGAGGTCGGCGCCCACATCTTCCGCAACCACTTCGGCTACTACATGGAGCGTGCGGCGGCTGGGACCGAGATTCTCGTTCGTCGCCGCGGACGGCCATATGCCCGGCTCGGCCCGGCGGCGCCGGTTCCGGATTAACCCGACGGCCGGCGTTGCCGATGGTTGGGCGATGAACGGCGCCAACCAGCACGTGTTCTCGCACGGGATGCGGGACACGCGGGAGACCTTCGCGGCCTGGAACGGGCAGCCGTGGGCGGTGCTGCGGGGCTGGCTCGCGCTCAGCCTGGCGATTGCGCTGACGCTCCTCGGCGCCGTCTGGGTCGTCTCCGGGCTGCTCACCCCGGACGTCACCCCGATCCACCTGCCCGGCTTGACCGAACCGTCGGACCCCGGCGACCTGCTGCCGATCCTCTACCGCAACTCGCTCGTCCTCGCCCTGCACGCCACGGCCTGCGTCGCCGGCTTCATCGCCGGCGCTTCGATGCCGATCGCCGCCGCCCAGCGCCGCGGCCTCTCGCGCTGGGTCCACGTCAAGGCGGGCCAGTTCGCGATCCTCTTCGTCTGCGCGGTGACGCTCTTCTCGCTCCTCACCCAGTCGCTCTACCTCGGCTTCCAGGGGCGACGATCGCCTCCCAGCTGCACATCTCGCGCGCCGTCCTCGTGCTCAGCGTCCTGCCCCACGCGATCCCCGAGCTGACCGCCCTCTTCCTGCCGCTCGCCGCCTGGCTGATCGCCAGCCGCCGCGGCGAGTGGAACCGCCTCCTCGCCGCGACCTTCGTCACGGTCGCCATGGCGATCCCCACGCTCGTCTTCGCGGCCACGGTCGAGGTCTACCTCTGGCCGCACATCCTCGAAGCTCTCTCGCCGGTCGCATAAACCACCGCCTCCTCCGCTTCGCGTCCGGGGGCGGTGGCAATCGCCATATCGGCGCCGCTCGCAGAGAATCAGATCGTGATGCTCGCTAATCGGTTCTTCATAGGATGGCCCGAATGAGCGGCTACGAACCGAAGGCGATCGAGGCGAAGTGGCAGGCGGTCTGGGCCGAGGAGGGGACCTGGGAGGTCGCCAACCCGGGGCAGCCCGGCTACGACGCCGACAAGCCGAAGGCCTACGTGCTGGAGATGCTGCCCTACCCGTCGGGCGAGCCTCACGTCGGCCACCTCAAGTGCTACGCGGTCGGCGACGCGATCGCCCACTTCCGCCGGCGTCACGGCTTCGAGGTGATCCACCCGATGGGCTACGACGCCTTCGGCCTGCCGGCCGAGAACAACGCGATCAAGACCGGCGAGCCGCCGCGCGAGGCGACCGAGCGCTCGATCGAGTCCTTCCGCCGCCAGTTCCGCGAGTGGGGCATCTCGATCGACTGGTCGCGCGAGCTCGGCACCCACACGCCCTCCTACTACCGCTGGACGCAGTGGATCTTCCTGCAGCTCTTCGAGCGCGGCCTCGCCTACCGCGACGAGGCACCGGTGCAGTGGTGCCCCAAGGACGCCACCGTGCTCGCCAACGAGCAGGTAGTCGACGGCCGCTGCGAGCGCTGCGGCACGCCGGTCGTCCAGCGCCGGCTCGAGCAGTGGTTCTTCCGCATCACCGAGTACGCCGAGCGCCTGCTCGCCGACTTCGACCAGCTCGGGTCCTGGCCCGAGCACGTCGTCACCATGCAGCGCAACTGGATCGGCCGCTCCGAGGGCGCCGAGGTCGTCTTCCGCTGCGAGGAAGCGGACCTCGACTTCCCCGTCTTCACCACCCGCCCCGACACCCTCTTCGGCGCCACCTTCTTCGTCCTCGCCCCCGAGCACCCCGAGCTCGAGCGGCTGATCGCCGGCACGCCGGTCGAGGGCCCCGTGCGCGAGTACGTCGATCGGGTCGCCCGCGAGTCGGTCGAGGAGCGCGGCGACGAGGAGCGGCCGAAGACCGGCGTGCCGCTCGGTCGCAGCGTCGTCAACCCGGTCAACGGCGAGGAGATCCCGATGTTCGTCGCCGACTACGTGCTGATGGAGTACGGCACCGGCGCGATCATGGCGGTCCCCGCCCACGACGCCCGCGACTATGAGTTCGCCAAGGCATTCGAGCTGCCGGTGAAGCGCGTGATCGAGGGCAAGGACCCCGACTCGGCGCGCGACGAAGAGGGCCTGCCCTATCCCGGCGACGGCCCGATGATCTCCTCCGGGCGCTTCGACGGCAAGCACAACCGCGAGGCCTACGAGGAGATCGTCGCCTGGCTGGCCGCGGGGGGCCGCGGCGAATCCGCGGTCAACTACCGCCTGCGCGACTGGCTCGTCTCCCGCCAGCGCTACTGGGGGGCGCCGATCCCGATCGTCTACTGCGAGGGGTGCGGGATCGTCCCCGTGCCCGAGGAGCAGCTGCCGGTGGAGCTGCCGGCAGTCGACGAGTACGCGCCGCAGGGCCGCAGCCCGCTGGCCGCGGCGGAGGAGTGGGTCGCCACCGAGTGCCCGCGCTGCGGCGCTCCGGCGCGGCGCGAGACCGACACGATGGACACCTTCGTCGACTCCTCCTGGTACTTCATCCGCTACCTCGACCCGCGCAACGAGGATGCCGCCTGGGACCGCGCGGCCGCCGACCACTGGCTGCCGGTCGACCAGTACATCGGCGGGGTCGAGCACGCGATCCTGCACCTGATGTACGCGCGCTTCTTCACCAAGGCGCTCGCCGACCTGGGCCACCTCTCGGTGCAGGAGCCGTTCGCCAACCTCTTCACCCAGGGGATGATCACCCGCGACGGGGCGAAGATGTCGAAGTCGAAGGGCAACACCGTCAGCCCGGCCGAGTACGTGCAGCGCTACGGCGCCGACACCGCCCGCGCCTACGTCTGCTTCATGGGCCCGCCGGAGCGCGGCGGCGACTGGTCAGACGAGGGCGTCGAGGGCGTGCACCGCTTCCTCTCTCGCCTCTGGCGCCTCTGCGAGGAGGTCGAGGCTCGCGACGCCGCCGCTCTGGACGCTTCCGCCGCGGAGGGCGGGGCGCGCGAGCTGCTCGCCAAGGCGCACTGGGCGATCGAGAAGGCGACGCGCGACTTCCAGCGCGGCTTCCAGTTCAACACCGCGGTCGCGGCGGTGATGGAGCTGGTCAACGAGTCCTATCGCCTCAAGGACGGCCTCTACGGCGATCCGGCGGGCGTCGCCGCCGTCCGCTTCGCCACCGCGACCGCCGCCTCGCTGATCTTTCCCTTCGCCCCGCATCTCGGCGCCGAGGTCTGGGAGCGGCTCGAGGGCGGCAGGGTCTGGGAGCGGCCCTGGCCGCAGGCCGATCCGGCGCTGCTGGCGAGCGACACGGTCACCCTCGTCGTCCAGGTGAACGGCAAGCTCCGCGACCGGATCGAGGCCCCCGCTGGGGCCCCCGAGGCCGAGTTGCTCGAGCTCGCCCGAGCCAGCGAGAAGGTGCGCCGCCACCTCGACGGCAAGCAGGTCGTCAAGGAGATAGTCGTCCCCGGCAAGCTGGTCAACATAGTCATCCGTTAGGCCACCGCCGGACCGGGTTTTCACGACCTGGACCTCCTTATCTGGTACAAAGCGCCCGCATGCTGGTCAGGCGCCTGTCAGAAGCCCCGGTCGAGGAGTGGCACCGGCTCCGCTATCGCGTCCTCATGGACGCGGGGGAGATGGGTGCCCGCAACATCTCGGTGACCTGGCTGGAGATCCCGGCCGGGGTGCAGCAGACCCTGCGCAGCGAGGGCGAGGCCGAGCAGGTCTACGTCGTCGTGCGCGGCGCTGGGACGATGTCGGTCGCCGGCGACACCCAGGAGGTCGGCGAGGGCGATCTGATCCTCGTCCCGCCCGCCACCGATCACTCGATCGCCAACGAGGGCACCGAGCCGCTGACCTGCGTCTCGGCGCAATCGCCCCCGGTTGCCTCCTCCGAGCTGTACAGCGATCAGCTGGCCGAGGTAAGCGGCTACGACGACGAAGACCTGTAACGGCCTCGTCGCAGCCCGTTAGCTGAATGTTTCGAGTGCGCGCGCCACGCGTGCGCCGGCTCCGTGCAGGCTTGGTGCATGCCCGACCTGTCGCGCTCCCAGGTGATCGTCTACGGCGCCGTCGCCGTCGCCCTGCTGCTGGTCGGGGCGCGGGCGATCCGCGCCGAGGGGAGCAGCGGGCCCACCGGGTCCTCTTCCTATTCCTCCACCTCCTCGTCCGGGCCCGAAGGCGTCAGCGTGCAGAGCGGCCACGGCGACGTCGTCGTCGACGTCGCCGGCGCGGTCCGCGACCCCGGCGTCTACCGGCTGCCGGCGGGTGCCCGCGTCGTCGACGCGATCGCCCGCGCCGGGGGCGCCGGCCCGGGGGCGGCGCTGGAGGCGATCAACCGCGCCGCCCGCCTCGCCGACGGCCAGCAGGTCGTCGTCCCCGAAGCGGGGCCCGGGGGCAGCGCTTCGGCTCCCGCCGCGGCGGGAGCCGAAGAAGGTCCGATCAGCCTCGGCAGCGCCACCGTCGCCCAGCTCGACACGATCGACGGGATCGGGCCGGTCACGGCGCAGAAGATCGTCGAATACCGCGACCAGCACGGCGGCCTCGCCTCGGTCGACCAGCTCGACCAGATGAGCGGCATCGGCCCCGCGACGATGGAATCGCTGCGCGCCCGGCTGCAGCCCTGACCCGGCGAGATGCGCCCGGGCCGTCTCTCGCCGCCGCTGTTGCTCGCCGTGGGACTCGCCGTCTTGCTCGCGCTTGCCCACGCCGGCCAGATCCGCGCACGCGCCGACGCCGCCCTGGCCCGGGGGATGCCGGCGCGCGAGGCTCAGCTCGCCCGCGGCTTCGTCCTCGGCCAGGACGAACGGATCGACCCCGGCACGGTCGAAGACTTCCGCCGCTCGGGCCTCAGCCACCTGCTCGCGGTCTCCGGCCAGAATGTCACCCTGCTCGCCCTGTTGGCGATGCCGCTGCTGGCGGCGCTGGGCCTGCCACTTCGCGCCCGTCTGGTCTGGGTGCTCGGGCTGATCGCGGTCTACGTGCCGCTCGCCGGCGCCGGGCCCTCGATCCAGCGGGCCGGCGTGATGGGCGCGCTCGGCGTGATCTCGACGCTGGCCGGACGGCGAGCCTCGCGCTTCTACGCGCTCGGCTTCGCCGCCGCGGTCATGCTCGCGCTCGAGCCGGGCGTCGCCGCCGACATCGGCTGGCAGCTCAGCTTCGCCGCCGTGCTCGGGATCCTGCTGGGGGCGGCGCCGCTGCGCGAGGCGATCGCGGCGCGCATCGGCAGGCGGGGCTGGCGCCTGGTTCTCGCCGAGGGAGCCGCGCTGACGCTCGCCGCCACGCTCGCCACCGCGCCGCTGATCGTCTTCCACTTCGAAGAACTCTCGACCACGACGCTGTTCGCCAACCTGCTCGCCCTGCCGGCGGTGGCGCCGGCGATGTGGCTGGGGATGCTCAGCGCCGCGGCCGGTCAGGTACCCGGGTTCCCGGTGCAGGCCTTCAACGCCCTCGATGCCCTGCTGCTCGCCTACATAGCCCAGGTAGCCGCCTGGTGCGGGCGCCCGAGCTGGGCTTGCCTGCACGTCCATCTCGGCCTCGCTGGCCTAGCCGCGTCCTACCTGGCGATCGCCGCCATCGCGATAGCCGCACCGCGCATCGCCCGCCGCCGCCGGCTCGAGCGCCTGCGCCGCCGTCCTCCACCCGCCGACGGGCCGATTTGTCGTCCTGGGGACGACAAATCGGCCCGTCGGCGGGGGTGGGCCGGTGCCGCTGCGGCGCTCGTTGCCGCCGCGCTGGTGTGGACGCTGCTTGCGCCCGGCGCCGGCAGCGGCGCGCCGGGGCCTCCTGCGGGCCTGCGCGTGTCGGTGCTCGATGTCGGCCAGGGGGACGCGATCCTGCTGCAGCCGGCGCGGGCGCCGGCAGTGCTGGTCGACGGTGGACCGCCGGGTGACGACCTGGCGGCGAAGCTGCGAGAAGCGGGGGTCGATGGGCTTGGCGCGGTGGTCGTCACCCACGACCAATCCGACCATGCCGGCGGCGTTCGCGATCTGATCGGGGCCTTTCCCATCCGACGGCTGTTCTTCGGTGTCCTCGACCGGCGCATGCTCGCGGCCGCCCACGCGAGCGGCGCGGCGACCCGCCGCCTGGCTCAAGGCAGCGAGCTGCGCTCGGGCCGCCTGCGGCTCGAGGTCCTCTGGCCGCCGCGCGAGCTGCTCGCCGGGCCGCACGCCGGCGAAGACCCCAACCGGCTGGCGATCGTCATGCTCGCCCGCTGGCGGCGCTTCCGCATGCTGCTCACCGCCGACGCCGAGGCGGAATCGACGCCGCTCGACCCGGGCCCGCTCGACGTGCTCAAGGTCGCCCACCACGGCAGCGACGACGCCGGCCTCGGCCCGCTGCTCGACCGCACCCGGCCGAAGCTCGCCGTGATCTCGGTCGGTGCCGGCAATCCCTACGGGCACCCGACGCCGGGCACCCTGGCGACGCTTGCAGCACACCGCGTTCCGGTCCTGCGCACCGACCGTGACGGCACGGTCACGATCGAGGTCGGACGCGGCGGGATCCACGTCGACACGCACGGGTGACGGCCGTCCCTCAACGAATCATCGAATCGAAACTTGGTTTTTCGCCCGCGGGTCCTTCCAATCGATGCGCCTATGGACGATGGTCGTATCTGTGCGCCACATGCTGGGAACCCTGCTTTCGCGGATCGCCAGGGGCAACATCCTCGGCGACAGCCTGCTCGTGCGTGCGCGCACCACCTCATTCGCCCTGCTCGGGGCGACGGCAGCGGTCGGCCTCTCGGTGATCGCGATCGCCCTACGGGAGAACTGGCCGCTGGTTGCCGGCACCCCGCCGCCCGCGGCGGTTGCGGCCCGCACCTCGATCGGTGGGGCGACCGCGGTGAGCGCGGGGAAGCCGTCCGGCATCGCCGGCGCGCATCCTCGTTCGGCCCGTGGAGCGGCGACGACGCCGCGGGGCGGCATCGCATCGCGCGGCGGCGGCCACGGGCACGCCAGCTCTCCCGTCGACTCCGCGCCCACCGCGACGACCGAGCTGGTCGTCGCGCCATCCGTCCCGGTCGAGTCCGGCGGCGGGGGCAGCTCCGGCGGGTCCCACGCGACCGGCGGGCCCGGGCCCCACGCTCCCCGCTCGCCAAGGGGCAAACCACCCGCCACGCCGTCCCAGCCGCCGCCAACCCCGGTCTCCCCGCCGCCCACGGCCGCGCCGGTGCCGCCGCCCGCCCCAGCGACGCCGCCGCCACCGGAAGCCACCGTCTCCGCCTCGCCGCCGCCCACGCAGTCCTACCCGCCGCCGGGGGGCAACGGCCAAGGTCACGCCTACGGTCGCGAAGACGGCGGCTACGGTCACGGCGGCTACGGCCACGGTGACGGCGGCGAGTTCGGCGACGGCCACGACGAGTAGAGCTGACGGCCCGAGCCGGCCTCTAGACTCGGCGCGATGGTCGCCGAGATGCGCTCGATCTACCTGATTGCAGGCACCGACGGCGCCAAGATCGACGCCACCCGAGCGCGGCTGCGGGCGCGGGCCGAGCGCGACGGGGGCGCTGCCGCGCTGGAGATCTTCGATGCCGGCGAGGGCCGGGGGGCGCCCGACCACGAAGCGCTGCTGGCGGCGATCCCGGCGATGTCGCTGACCGAGTCCCGCCGCTACCTCCTGGTCGACGGGGTCGAGCGCTGGCGCGACAAGCAGGCGGAGGCGGTGGCGGCGGCCCTGGCCGACCTGCCGCCCGAGCTCTCGATCGTCCTCATCTCCCGCGGCAAGGCCCCGGCCAAGCTGGTCAAGGCGGTCACCGCGGCAAAGGGGGAGTTGCACGAGTTCGAGGCGCCGAAGGCGCGCGAGATGCCCCGCGTCCTCGTCGCCGACGCCGGCCGGCTCGGCTTTCGCCTTGACCCCGCGGCGGCGCGCATCCTGGTCGAGCGGATGGGCGCCAACCCGGCGCGCCTGCGCAATGAGCTGGAGCGACTCGCGCTCTGGGCCGGTGACGGGGGGGAGGTGACGGCGGCGGACCTCGAAGCGATGGTCGTCGACACCTCCGAGTCGGCCGTCTGGGCCCTATCCGATGCCCTGCTCGAGCGCGATCCCGCCAAGGCGCTCGGCATCGGCGAGCGGCTGATCGCCCAGGGAGAGAACGTCACCGGCCTCGTCTACGGCCTCGCCTCCCGCCTGCGCAAGGCATGCTCGGCGGCCGCCCAGCTCGAGGGCGGGGTGCCGCCGAAGCAGGTCGAGGCGAGCCTCGGCATGCATCCCTACGCGGCCAAGCAGCTCGTCGCCCGCCTCGGCGACACCGGTGTGGAGGAGCTGCAGGAGGCGACCCTCGCGCTGGCCGACCTGGAGGTCTGGTGCCGGGGCGGCGCGGACTACGGCGACGAGCTGGCGCTGACGCTGGCGCTACGAGCGGCTGCCGGCTAGGCGTGCCGCTCTAGCCTTCTTGCGGGCGCCGGTGTTCTTGTGCATCGCGCCCTTCTGGATCGCCTTGTCGATGCGCGAGACGAGCGCCTTGTGCTCGGCCTCGATCGTCGCGGCGTCGCCGCCCTCGACGGCGCTCTCCAGGCGGCGGAAGTAGGTCTTCACCGTGCTGGTCAGCAGCCGGTTCTCGGTTCGCTCCCGCTCGCTGCGTAGGATGCGCTTCTTCTGTGAGGCAATGTTGGCCATTAGTCGTATGCCCAAGCGGGATCAGCCGGCTCCGGGCGGCCGCCGACTATAGCGACTGAGGCACAGCTTGGAGACGCCCACGGCACCTGACAGACCAGATCCGGACCAGGCTGCGGTCGACTCGGACGCCGCCGTGCGCGCGGCCGAGGCGTTCGACCCGGGGGAGTACAGCGCCGCCGAGCCGGCGCCCGGCCGGCAGGCCGGGCGCATCGCCCGCTCCACCGCCTTCTTCTCGGTCGCGACCGCCGCCTCGCGGATCGCCGGGCTGGTGCGCGAGATCGTCGCCGCCAGCTACTACGGCGTCAACGGCCCGATGTCGGCCTTCACGATCGCCTTCCAGGTGCCCAACCTGGTCCGCGCCCTCTTCGCCGACGCGGCGCTGCAGCCGGCCTTCGTGCCGATCTTCACCGAGCAGCTCGAGGAGGGCAACTACCGCGAGGCGTTCCGCATGGCCTCGACCCTGCTGCTGCTCGTGACCCTCGTGCTCGGCGCGATCACGGCCGCCTTCGTGCTTGCCGCCCCGGTCGTGATGCCTCTCTTCGCACCGGGCTTCGAAGGCGAGCTCCTCGACCTCACCGTCACCCTCTCGCAGGTTCTCTTCCCGATCCTGATCCTGCTCGGCCTGAGCGGTGTCGTCGTCGGCATCCTCAACAGCTACGACCGCTTCGGCGCCTTCGCCATCTCGCCGCTGTTCTGGAACCTGACGATCATCCTCGTCGTCGTCCTGCTCGTGCCCCACTTCCACGGGCAGAACCGGATCTACGCCTACGCGATCGGCATCCTGATCGGCACCCTCGTGCAGCTGATGATCCCGACCTTCGACCTGCGCAACACGCCGTTCCGCTTCAAGTGGAGCTTCGATTGGCGCAACCGCAACGTGCGCCGCGTGCTGCTGCTGATGCTGCCGGTGACGATCAGCCTCGGCCTGATCAACTTCAACATGCTGATCAACAGCCTCTTCGGCAGCCTCGTCAGCGACCAGTCCCCGGCGGCGATCGACAAGGCATTTCGCATCTACCAGCTTCCCCAGGGGGTCTTCTCGGTGGCGATCGCCACCGTCCTCTTCCCGACCCTCGCCCGCTTCGCCGCCCGCGGCGAACACGAGAACCTGCGGGCGACGATGGCCAACGGGATGCGCCAGATCCTCTTCGTCCTGGTGCCGGCCGCCGCCGCCGTCCTGGTCCTCTCGGTGCCGATGATCCGACTCGTCTACCAGCGCGGCGAATTCACCCCCGAGCAGACCACGCTGGTTGCAACGGCGCTCTTCTGGTTCGCCTTCTCGCTGCCGACCAACGGCCTCTACCTCCTGCAGACCAGGACCTTCTTCAGCCTCCAGCGCCCCTGGCTGGCGACCGGCCTCGCGGCCCTCGACCTGGTCGTCTCGGCCCTCGCCGCCCTCGTCCTCTACAAGCCCTTCGGCACCGGCGGCATCGTCGCCGGCACCGGCATCGGCACGACCGTGGCGGTGGTCGCCCAGGCGATCGTCCTGCGCCACGAGTTCGGCGGCCTCGAGCTGCGGCGCCTCTTCGCCACCGCCCTGAAGATCACGATCGCCGCAGCCGCCCTCGCGGCGGTCTCCTTCGGCGTCTGGGACGTCCTCGACGGGGCGCTCGGCCGCGGCCTCGGCGGCCAGGTCGTCTCCCTCGGCGTCGGCCTGGGCCTAGGCGGGATCGTCTACGTCGGCATGGCCAAGCTGCTGCGCATCGCCGAGCTGGAGCAGATGACCCGCCTGCTCCGCCGCGGCTGAGCGATGCTCGACCTGCCGCGCTACCTGCTGGGGGTCCTCGATCTACTCCTGCTCGGCGGCTTCGCCTGGCTAGGTGCCGCGTCGCTGCGCTCGCGGCTGCTCCCCAGCTTCTCCGGTGCCCCGGCGGCGCTCGCCACCGGAGTGCTCGGCCTCGCCCTGCTCATCTGGGTGGCGGAGGTCCTTGGCGCCCTCGGCTGGTTCGAGGCGATTCCGTATCTCGCAGCTGTAGCGGTCTTGGGTGCTGGACTGCGGCTTCGTGCGGGAGGAGGCAGGGAGGGACCCCCCTGCCTCCTCCTCCCCGCGGATCCATCCCGACAGCCGTGCGTGCCGCGACGCTGATCGGGCTGGTCATCGCGATTCTCGCGGTCGTCCATTTCGCGATCGACGTGCGAGCGAAGCTGTCGACGGGGATGACCGGGTTCGACTCGACCTGGTACCACGGGCCGTTCGCGGCGGGGTTCTTCCAGAGCGGCGATACGTGGGGGCTGCACTTCATCGCGCCGCAGTTCCTGGCCTGGTTCTACCCAGCCAATGGCGAACTCTTCCACGCGGTTGGGATGGCGGTCTTCGGCCGAGACATCCTCTCGCCGCTGCTCAACCTCGGTTGGTTCTCGGGCTGCCTGCTGGCTCTGTGGTGCATCGGGCGGCCATATCGGGTCGCGCCGTGGTCGCTGGCACTGGGCGCCATCGCCTTGAGCGTGCCGGCGCTGTCCGACCAGGCCGGCGAAGCGCGCAACGACATCGTCGGCATCTTCTTCCTACTTGCTGCCGTTGCGGTTGCCGTCAACGCGACTACGACTTCCCAGGATTTATCCACCCAGGAGTGGGTAAATCCTGGGAAATGCAGATGGTCTTCCGGCGCCCTGCTGGTCGCCGGCTTGGCGGCGGGGCTCGCCGCCGGCACCAAGCTCAACTTCCTCCTACCTGCTGCTGTTCTGGTGCTCGGGCTCGCTCTCATCGCCCCGGCCGGTTCACGTTGGCGCGCGCTTGCTGCCGGTGGCCTAGCCGCCATCGCCGGCGGCGGCTACTGGTACCTGCGCAACCTCGCCCACACCGGCAACCCGCTGCCGTGGTTCCACCACCTCGGCCCGATCTCGCTTCCCGCGCCCGACCAGGCGCTCGGCGGCCGCGAAGGCCACAGCGTTCTCGGCTACCTCACGGATGGCAGCGTGTGGAGCGATTGGTTCCTGCCCGGCCTCCACCACGGGCTTGACGATCCTCTGGCCCCTCCTCGGCCTCCTCGCCCTCGCCGGCCTGCTCCTCTGCCTAGCCCGCGGCGGACGCGCGCTGCCTCCGCGTCGTCGCCCTAGCCGGCCTCGCAGCCGGCCTCGCCTGGCTGATCGCGCCCACCTCGGCCTCCGGCCCCGACGGCATGCCCCGAGGCTTCGAATCCGGCCTCCGCTATCTCTTGCCAGCTTTAGTCCTAGGCGTGGCGCTGCTGCCGGTCGGCCTCAAGTTGCTCCCGATCGAGCTGTGGCAGCGGCTTCGAGGGGCCAACGCGGGGCACCCCCCGAACGGGCGGATACTCAAAATGCCGGCCTCATTAGGCCGGCATTTGTCCGGTCGGGGGGTGCCCCGCGTTGGCCTAGCGACCTTGGCCCTAGTGGTGGTCGTCGCGGTCGGTTACCCGATCCAGCGCCACTACCTCCAGAACCGCTACGCCAACCCAACCTTCGCCGCCCCCGGCCTCAACGCCGCCTTCAAGTGGGCCAACTCGATCTCCGACGCCCGCATAGCCACCACCAGCACCCGCCAGTACCCCCTCTACGGCCGCGACCTCTCCAACCACGTCCAATACATCGGCATCGAGACCCCCCACGGCGGCTTCGTCGCCCCCACCACCTGTCCCCAATGGCGCCGCCTCCTCAACGAAGGCCACTACGACTACGTCATAGCTACTCGGGACCGCATCGAACCCGGGAAGCCCGCGTATCCGCCGGCAGCAGGGTGGACGGCTGGACCATCCGCCGCCGTTGTCCTTAGCCGCCCACCCACCGACATCTACAAGCTAAAAGGCTCCCTGGATCCATCGGCGTGCTAGAAGGTAGACGACCTCTCTGCGGGTGGTGTCGGGGTGGGGGTGCCCTCCGCCGCACGAAGGCTGCGGAGCTGAGGGCTTCGAGGCTAGCTCCGCATTCGTCCCGGCCAGCGGAGCAGCGCGTAGTGCAAGGAGGGCACCCCCACCCCGGCGACAGGACCCGCAGCCGGGGACCTCAGTCGCCTCATACTCCGCACGCCGATGGACCAGATCCGCAACTTCTCGATCATCGCCCACATCGACCACGGCAAGTCGACCCTCGCCGACCGCATCCTCGAGCTCACCGGCGCCGTCGACCCGAAGAAAATGCAGGCCCAGATGCTCGACTCGATGGACCTCGAGCGCGAGCGCGGGATCACGATCAAGGCGCAGGCGGTGCGGGTCGAGTACGCGGCTGCCGACGGCCGGACATACCACCTGCACCTGATCGACACGCCCGGCCACGTCGACTTCTCCTACGAGGTCTCGCGCAGCCTCGCCGCCTGCGAGGGCGCCCTGCTGGTCGTCGACGCCGCCCAGGGGGTCGAGGCGCAGACGGTCGCCAATACCTACCTGGCGGTCGAGAACGGCCTCGAGCTGATCCCGGTGATCAACAAGGTCGACCTGCCTGGCGCCGAGCCCGAGCGGGTGGCGGGGGAGATAGCCGACCTGCTCGGCGGCGACCCCGAGGAAGCGCTCTGGATCTCGGCCAAGACCGGCGAGGGCGTCGTCGAGGTGCTGGAGGCGATCGTCGCCCGCATCCCGGCCCCGAAGGGCAACCCGGAGGCTCCCACCCGGGCGCTTATCTTCGATTCCGAGTTCGACCAGTACCGCGGCGTGATCGCTTACGTGCGGATGGTCGACGGCTCGTTCCGCAAGCACGAGCGGATCGTCGCGATGCAGAACGGTACCGAGGCGGACATCGACGACATCGGTTTCTTTCGCCCCGCGATGACCGGGGTCGACGGCATGGAGGCCGGCGACGTCGGCTACCTGATCACCGGCATCAAGGACGTCGCCAAGCTGCGCGTCGGCGACACCCTGACCGCGCAGGAGCGCCCGGCGGCCGAGCCGCTCGAGGGTTACCGCGAGGTCCGCCCGATGGTCTTCTGCGGCCTCTTCCCGATCGACACCGATCGCTTCGAAGACCTGCGCGACGCGCTCGAGAAGCTGGCCCTCAACGACGCCGCCCTGTCCTGGGAGCCGGAGACCTCCGAGGCGCTCGGCTTCGGCTTCCGCTGCGGCTTCCTCGGCCTGCTGCACATGGAGATCGTGCGCGAGCGGCTGGAGCGCGAGTACGGGCTCGACCTGCTCTCGACGACGCCGAACGTGCGCTACGAGGTGCGGCTGACCAACGGTCAGACGAAGGAGGTCCGCAGCCCGACCGAGCTTCCGGACCCGGGCACGATCGAAGCGATCGAAGAGCCATACATCCGCGCCACGATCATCGCCCCGTCCGAGCAGGTCGGCGCGGTGATGGAGCTCTGCCAGGGCCGCCGCGGCACCCACGTCGACATGCACTACCTGAGCCCGCAGCGGGTGCAGATCCGCTACGACATGCCGCTGGCCGAGATCGTCCTCGACTTCTTCGACCTGCTCAAGTCCTCGACCCGCGGCTACGCCTCGCTCGACTACGAGCCGATCGGCAACCGTCCCTCCGACTTGGTCAAGGTCGACATCCTGCTCGCCGGCGACAAGGTCGACGCGCTCTCGATCATCGTCCACCGCGACTTCGCCTACGAGCAGGGCAAGCGGTTGGTCGAGCGGCTGCGCAAGACGATCCCGCGCCAGCTCTTCGACGTGCCGGTGCAGGCTGCGATCGGCTCCAACATCCTCGCCCGCGAGACGGTCAAGGCACTGCGCAAGGACGTCACCGCGAAGCTCTACGGCGGCGACGTCACCCGCAAGCACAAGCTGCTGAAGAAGCAGAAAGCGGGGAAGAAGCGGATGAAGCAGGTGGGGCGGGTGGAGGTGCCGCAGGAGGCGTTCCTGGCGGTGCTCCAGATCGACGAGTAGGTAGGGTCCCCGCACGAGCGCGGAGCGCGCAAACGTCCATATCTGATTCTTCGTGCAGCGCGCGAAGCGGGAGACTTTGTAATGGCGATCAAGACTGAGGCAATCGGCAAGGAATGGCCCGCCACTACCTATGAGGTGGGCAAGGAGAAGATCGGCGAGTACGCGCGTGTGATCGGGATCGAGCAATCCGGTCCACTTCGACCGCGAGGCCGCCCGCGCGGCGGGCTATCGCGACGTCGTCGCGCCGCCGATGTTCTGCGTCGTCTACTCGGCGCCGGCGCTGGGGCCGGCGATGTTCGACCCCGAGGTGGGGATGAACTTCGCCGCGATGGTCCACGGCGGCCAGGAGTTCGTCTGGGGCGAGCCCGCCTGCTCGGGCGACGAGATCACGACCAGGGCCAAGTGCCTGGAGATCTACGAGAAGGACGGCAAGGGCTTCTACGTGTTCGAGACCGTCTCGACCAACCAGGACGGCGCCGAGGTCGTGCGCGGCACCTGGACCAACATCGTCAGGGGGGTGTGAGATGGCTGAGCTGAAGGCGGGAGACCAGATCGCCGAGCTGCGGGTGACGCCGGACAAGTACCTGCCGCACCGCTACGCCGGCGCCTCGGGCGACTTCAACCCGATTCACATCGACCCCGAGTTCGCCAAGGCGGTCGGGCTGCCGAACACGATCCTGCACGGCCTCTACATGATGGGCCTCGTCGCCCGCGCCAGCGCCGAAGCGGTCGGCGGCGGCGACCCGCGCTCGCTGAAGCGCCTCTCGGTCCAGTTCCGCGGCATGGGCGCGCCGGAGACCGAGATCGTCGTCAGCGGCACGATCAAGTCGGTCGAGGACGGCAGGGCCGTGATCGACGTGGTCGCCGCTCAGGGCGACAACCAGACGATCCGCAACGCCGAGGCCGAAGTCGCAGCTGTAGGGGTGGGGCTGAGCTCGGCGCGGCTCCTAGAAGCTGGAGCCGTGCTTCTCCGAGCGCGACAGGAGCTGATCCTCAAGCTGGTGGTCGACGCCTATCTGGCGGCTGGCAAGCCCGTGGCGTCGAAGCCGATCGCCGAGCAGCGAGAGGTGGAGTGGGGCTCCTCCACCGTGCGGGCGGAGCTGGCGGCGCTGGAGGCGGCCGGATACCTGACGCATCCTCACACCTCGGCGGGGCGGGTCCCGACCGAGGTCGGCTACCGCTACTACGTCGATCGCCTGATGGAGGCCGGGTTGCCCGCGGCAACCGACGTCGAGCTGGAGCTCTCGCGGCTGCGGCGCGAGATCGACGAGGCGATGCGCGAGACGACCGTCGCGCTCGCCCAGGTGACCGACCTGATGGCGCTCGCCACTGCGCCCCCGCCGGCGACGGCGACGATCCACCGGGTCGAGGTGCTGCGGCTGCGCCCGACCAGGGTGGTGGCGATCGCGATCGCCTCGACCGGCGCCGTCGCCAAGCGCGTCTTCGACTTCGAGCGGCCGGTCGACCCCGGCCTGGTCGAGTGGGCGTCGAGCTACCTGAACGAGTCGCTCTCGGGGATGGGCGTCGGCGCGCGGATGATCGCCGACCGTCTCGCCGACCCCGACGCTCGGACCCGCTCGAGGCGGAATTCGTCGCGACGCTCGGCGCGGCCTTCACCGAGCTCGAGCAGGAGGCCGGCGGGACCCTCTACGTGGAGGGCGCCTCGCGGCTGCTCTCCGAAGAGCATCTCGAGGACCTGCCCCGCGCCGACCGGCTGATGACCGCGCTCGAGCGGCGCGCGGGCATGCTCGGGATGATGCGCTCCGCGCTCGACGAGCGCTCCGTCTTCCTCTGGATCGGCGGCGAGAACCCGCAGCCGGAGCTGCGCTCGGTCAGCGTCGTCGGCGCCAACTACGGACTTCCCCACCGCAACCTCGGCGCGGTCGGCGTGGTCGGGCCGATGCGGATGGACTACGCGACCGCGATCTCCTCGGTGCGCGGCGCCGCGCGCGAGCTCTCGCGCTACTGCGAGACGGTCTACGGCGGCTAGAGCCCGATGCCCCGCGACTACTACGAGGTGCTGGGCGTCGGCCGCGACGCCAACAGGGCGGAGCTGAAGACCGCCTTCCGCCGCCTCGCCCGCGAGCTGCATCCCGACGTCAACGACCATGACCCCGAGGCCGAGGAGAAGTTCAAGGAGACGGCCGAAGCCTACGAGGTGCTCTCCGACCCCGAGCGCCGGCGAGCGTATGACTCCTACGGCCACGAAGGGCTGCGCGGGGGCGCGGCGCCGGGGGGCTTCGGCTCGGTCGAGGACATCTTCCAGGCCTTCTTCGGCGGCGTCGGCTTCGAAGTGCGGCGCGGGCCGATGCGCGGCCAGGACCTGATCCACTCGGTCGAGATCTCGGCGGTCGAGGCGATGCTCGGCAAGAAGTTGAAGATCCCCAGCCATGAGGGCGAGCGCGAGATCGAGTTGCCGCCCGGCATCCAGCCCGGCGCCCAGTTCGCCCTGCGCGGCCACGGCATGCCGGGCGCCAACGGCGGCCCCCCGGGCGACCTGGTGATCGCCGTGCAGGTGATCGTCCCGACCGACCTCTCCGAGGAGCAGGCCGAGATCGCCGTGCGGCTCGGCGAGACGCTCGAGCCGCACAACCTGCGCTCGTCCAGCGGCGGTGACGAGAGCTTCTTCTCGCGCATGCGCCGGGCATTCGGTTGATCCGCCTCGCGGTTCGCTGCGCGCCCGAGCAGGCCGAGCTGGTGCTCGCCGAGCTGACGGTGCTGGCGCCCAACGGGGTCGAGGAGGAGCGGGGCGAGGGCTACGTCGAGTACGCGATCTACGGCGGCGAGGGCGAGTTGCCCGAGCTGGGCGAGCTCGAGGCCGCGGCGGGCGAGGGCCTGGTCGAGGTGGTCGCGACCGAGGTCCCCGACGACTGGGCCGACCGCTGGCAGGACTTCCACAAGCCGTTGCTGGTCGGCGGCCGCCTCTGGCTGCGCCCGTCCTGGGAGGAGCCGCGCGGGGGCACGATCGACGTCGTCGTCGACCCCGGCCGCGCCTTCGGCACCGGCGCCCACCCGACCACGCGCCTCTGCCTCGAGCTGCTGATCGAGCTGGCGGAAGCCGGCGAGGCCACCGGTCCGCTGACCGACCTCGGCACCGGCTCCGGCGTTCTCGCGATCGCGGCGTCGAAGCTCGGCTGGGACCCCGTCAACGGCTACGACCACGAGCAGGCGGCGATCGAGGCCGCGGTCGCAAACGCAGCTTTCAACGACATCGCCGCGGACTTCGAGCTGTGCAATCTCCGCCAGGGGCTGCCGGAGCTGGCGCCAACGACGGTCGCCAACATGACCGCGCCGGCGTTGAGGGACGTGGCGGCGCTGCTGACGCCCGAGGCCGCCCCACGTACGCTGATTTGCTCTGGCTTGCTCCCAGACGAGCTCGACGCCGCTGCCGCAGCTTTCGGCCCCACCGGCCTTGCCGAGGTCGACCGCCGCGCTGACGGTGACTGGGCGGCATTGCTGCTTCGCTGCGGATAGGCCCCAACAGATATGTTTCGCGCCGATGGCGGCGACGATCACCGGCTACGGCATCGGGCTCTTCATCCACGTGCTGGCGGTCGTGCTCGCCTTCGGGCCGACCTTCGCCTACGGCATCTTCGTCGGGGTGGCCGAAAAGAGCGCCCCCGGCGGCGTCCCGGCGGTGCTGCGCGGCATCCTCGCCCACGATCGCTACGTGCTCAGCCCCGGCCTGATCCTCGTCCTCCTCGCCGGCATCTACATGCTGGCCGATCACCACATCAGCGCCAGCGAATCCTGGGTGACCGTCGGCTTCGTCGCGATCGTCATCCTCTTCGGCATGGCCCACGGCTTCTTCCGCCCCAACACGAAGAAGGCGCTGGAGCTTGCCGAGCGCGACCTGGCGGCGGGCGACACGCTCGGCCCCGAGTACGCCGCGGTCGCGAAGAAGCTCGAGAACGGCGGCAAACTCGCCGGCGCGATCATCGTGATCACGGTCTTCTTCATGACCGTTCAGCCCTGACGGTCGCACGGCTCTGTCTTCGCCCAGCCGCCACCCCGAAGCCTCCCAGCCGATCGCGATGTTCGACTCGGGCGTCGGCGGGCTCACCGTGCTGCACGAGTGCCTCGTCTCGCTGCCCGAGGAGGACTTCGTCTACCTCGGCGACACCGCGATGTTCCCCTACGGCACGCGCGATCCCGCGCGGCTGCGCGAGCGGATCGGCGCGATCGCGGCGCTGCTGCTCGAGCGCGGCGCCAAGCTGCTGGTGATCGCCTGCAACACGGCGACCTCGATCGGCGAGGACGTCACCCGCGAGGCGGCGGCCCGGCGCGGGGTGGAGGTCGTGCCGGTGGTCGAGCCGCAGGCGGAGATCGCCGCCGCGATCACCGCCAACGGCAGGGTCGGCGTGCTGGCGACCCCCAACACGGTCGAGAGCGGCGCCTACAGGCGCTCGCTCGAATCCCAGCACCGCCCGCTCGAGGTGACCGAGGTCGAGGCGCCCGACCTGGCTCCCTTCATCCAGGACGGCTCGCACTTCGACGAGCGGATAGTCGAGATGACGCGCGGCTACTGCGCGCCGCTGAAGCGGGCCGGCGTCGACACCCTGATCCTCGGCTGTACCCACTACCCGCTGGTGGCGCCGATGCTGCAGCGCATCCTTGGCCGCGACGTCCGCCTGGTCAGCGGCGGCCACGCCGTCGCCGCCGCCGTCCAGCGCTGCCTCGAGTCGCGCGGGCTGGCTCGGCGAGCCGAGGGCGAAGGGGAGTACCGCTTCCTCTGCACCGGCGAGCCCGACTCCTTCCGCGAGCTCGGCACCCGGTTTCTGCAGATGCCGCTCGGCGAGGTCGAGCAGATCGAAGTTCAGGCACAGAGAATTTGAAGAAACGGCGCACCTTGCGCACCACGCGTGCGTCCGGGCCTGGGACGCTAGGCCCATGACCGAGCTCATGCTGTCCGGCAATACCGTATATACTCATCCCGTGGCCAAGGTGATGATCTCCGTGCCCGACGATCTGCTCGATCGTCTCGATGCCCAAGCGCGGGCCAATCGCGAGACGCGCAGCGGCTTCCTGCGACGCCTGGCGGAGCGGGAGCTGGACATCGCCGACCGCCACACGCGCGAAGAGGTGGAGCGGTTGCTCGAAGAGATCGGCACGGTGGATCTCGGGGGGGTCAGCGCCGCGCAACTCATTCGCGAAGACCGCGAATCGCACTGACGTGTTCCTGCTCGACGCGAGCGTGTGGGTTCTGCTCGTCGACCCAGAGGATCGATACCACCGCGATGCGGTTGCGCTGATTCGAAGTCAGGCGACCTTCCTGGCGGCGCTGGACCTCACCCTGCACGAGGTCGGTAACGCGATCGGGGTGAAGAGAAGCAACGCTCGGGAGGCGATGAACGTGATCCATCTGCTGTGGGCCTGTTGTGGCGACCGCGTGGTCGCGGCCGACGCGGAGCTCGCCGACTCTGCCTTGGGGATCGCCGCCGAGCACGGCCTCACCGCCTACGACGCCGCCTACGTCGCCGCCGCGCGCCGTCACGGCTGGACGCTGGTCAGCGCCGACGTCGCCGACCTCGTCTCCAAGGGCCTGGCGGTGGCCCCGGACGCCGCCGATTACCCTTTGGCGTGATGAGCGTTCTGGAGCAGGTTCAGGCGGACGTGCGCACCGCGATGAAAGCGGGCGAGCGCGGGCGTGCCTCGGCGCTGCGGATGATCGTCGATTCGCTGCAGCAGGACGCCAAGCTGGGCAAGGGCGACGAGGTCGCGGTGCTCCAGCGCGAGCGCAAGAAACGGCTCGAGGCCGCCACCGCCTATGAGGAGGCGGGGCGTGCCGAGCAGGCCGGCGCCGAGAGCTTCGAGGCGGAGCTGATCGCCGGCTACCTGCCGGCGCAGCTCTCCGACGAGGAGCTGGCAGAGCTGGTCGAGGCGGCGGTGAGCGAGACCGGCGCCAGCGAGCAGAGGCAGATGGGCCAGGTGATGTCGGCGCTGATGCCGAAGGTCGGCGGGCGCGCCGACGGCAAGCGGGTCAGCGCAGCGGTGCGTGAGCGGCTTGGCGCGTAGGCAGCTGACCCTCGACAACAGCGTGGCGGCCGAGCTGGCCGGCTCCGAGGACGCCGTCCTGCAGGCGCTGCGCGGCCGGCTCGAGTGCGACTTCCACCTGCGCGGCAATGTCCTCACCCTCGACGGCGACGCCAGCGACGTGCAGACGGCGGCCACCGTCGTCGACGAGCTGGTCGACCTGATCGAGCAGGGGCACGAGGTGGCGCCGGGGACGATCGAAGCCGTCGCGGGGGCGCTCGACGCGCACGAGAGCCCCGCCGAGATCCTCGAGGACGTCGTCTGGCGGCACCGCAACACCAAGGTCGCGCCGAAGACGCTCAACCAGAAACGCTACGTCGACTCGATCCGGCGCCAGACGATCACCTTCGGCATCGGCCCGGCCGGCACCGGCAAGACCTTCCTCGCGGTGGCGATGGCCGCCCACGCCCTCGCCGAGCGCGAGGTGCAGCGGATCATCCTCACCCGCCCCGCGGTCGAGGCCGGCGAGCGGCTCGGCTTCCTGCCGGGCGATATCCAGGCCAAGGTCGACCCCTACCTGCGGCCGCTCTTCGACGCGCTCTACGACATGCTCGACCCCGACCGCGTCAACGGCTACTTCGAGCGCGGCGTGATCGAGGTCGCGCCGCTCGCCTTCATGCGTGGCCGCACTCTGAACGACTCCTTCGTCATCCTCGACGAGGCGCAGAACACCAGTCCGGAGCAGATGAAGATGTTCCTCACCCGGCTCGGCTTCAACTCGCGCATGGTCGTTACCGGGGACGTCACCCAGATCGACCTTCCGCCCGAGCAGCGCTCCGGCCTGGTCGTCGTCCGCGACATCCTCGGCGAGGTGCCCGATATCTCCTTCGTCCGCTTCGGCGGCGAGGACGTCGTCCGCCACAAGCTCGTGCAGAAGATCGTCGCCGCCTACGGCGAGCACGCCGAGCGCAGCAAGGGCGAGGCCGCGCCCCCGGCCGCCGATGGCGGTTGACCTCGGCGACGTGCCGCCCGAGCTCCGCCGCCCGGTCGAAGCCGCGCTCGCGGCCGCCGGCGTGAGCGACGGCCACCTCGCGGTCGAGCTCGTCGGCGCGGCCCGCATCCGCGAGCTCAACCGTGAGCACCGCGGCCGCGACGCGCCGACCGACGTGCTCGCCTTCCCGGTCGACGGCGCCGGCCCGACCGCCGGCCCCCGCGAGCTCGGCGACGTCGCGATCTGCCCCGAGCACTGCACCGACGTGACCGAGGCCGCCGTCCACGGCGTCCTGCACCTCTGCGGCCACGACCACGAGGCCGACGATGGCGAGATGCTCGCCCTCCAGGCGCGGGTGCTCGAGGGGCTGCGATGACGGCGACGCGCGCCGGCTTCGTCGGCCTCGCCGGCCGCCCCAACGTCGGCAAGTCGACGTTGGTCAACGCGATCGTCGGCAGCCGGGTGGCGATCGTCTCGATGCGGCCGCAGACGACGCGTCGGGCGATCCGTGGGATCGCCACCGACGTCGAGGCCGGCCGCCAGCTCGTTCTCGTCGACCTGCCAGGGGTGCAGAAGCCGCGCGACGTGCTGACCGAGCGCATGCAGCAGCGGGTCGAGCGCGAGCTGGCCGACTCCGACCTGGCGCTGATCGTCGTCAACGGCGAGCAGGGGATCGGCCCCGGCGACCGCTTCATCGCCCGCGCCCTGGTCGAGGCGAAGAAGGGCCTGCCGACGATCTGCGCGGTCAACAAGGTCGACACCGTCGGGCCCAACGAGCTGGTGCCGGTGCTGGCGGAGGCGGCCGACCTGGACGGGGTCGACGAGGTCTTCCCGATCAGCGCGAAGTCCGGCGAGGGACTCGAGGCCCTGGTCGGGCGGCTCGCCGAGCTGGTCCCCGAGGGGCCCTACCTCTACCCGCCGGAGGATCACAGCGACCTCTCGAGCGAGACGATGCTGGCCGAGCTGATCCGCGAGCAGGTGCTCAACCGGACCCGCGAGGAGATCCCGCACTCGGTCGAGGTCCAGGTGAAGGAGATCGAGCGCCGCGAGGACGGCCTGGTCAGCGTGCGCGCCGAGGTCTGGGCGGAGTCGGAGTCCCAGAAGGGCATCCTGATCGGCAAGGGCGGCGCCAAGGTCGGCGAGATCGGCGCCGCGGCCCGCCGCTCGCTCGAAGCCGAGCTGGGCGGCAAGGTCTTCCTCGACCTCAAGGTGCGCGTTCGCAGCCATTGGCGTCGCGACGAGGGGCTGCTGGATCGGCTTGGGATCGAGTGAGGAGTGGGGTGGAGGGATGGGGGATGCCCTCGCCCGGACAAGTGCCGAGCAATGAGCTCGGCACTTTGAGTATCCGCCCGTTCGAGGGCATCCCCCATCCCTCCTGACGCGCTGCCATACGATTGAGCCGATGTTCGGTGAGCTGAAATTCGATCAGCGTGGGTTGGTCCCATGCATCGCACAAGACGCTGAGAGCGGGGAGGTGTTGACGCTTGCCTATGCGAATGAGGAGTCGTTGCGGCTGACGTTGGAGACGGGGGAGATGCACTTTTTCAGCCGCTCGCGCGGGCGGATCTGGCGGAAAGGGGAAGAGTCGGGCAACGTCTTGAAGCTGCGTCAGCTGCGCTATGACTGCGACGGCGATGCGATCGTCGCCCTGGTCGAGCCGTCCGGGCCGGCCTGCCACACCGGAGAGCGCTCCTGCTTCTACCGCGAGCTGGAAGGGGGCGAGCCGGCGCCGGTCGCCCACGAGGCGCTCGCCGCGCTGCAGCGGACGCTGCGCAGCCGCGCCGCCGAGCGGCCCGAGGGCAGCTACACGGTGAAGCTGCTCGACGACCCGAAGCTGGCCGGCGAGAAGGTCGAGGAGGAGGCCGAGGAGGTGGTGCGCGCGGCGCGCGAGGAGTCCGACGAGCGGGTTGCCGAAGAGGCCGCCGACCTGCTCTACCACCTCAGCGTCCTACTGGCCTCGCGCGAGGTGTCGCTCGCGGCGGCGATGGAGGTGCTGAATGGCCGTCGTAGCTGAGTCCGAGCTGCGGCTCGAGCCGAGCCTGGAGGAGGCGCGCGAGCTGGCCGCCGAGGGCAACGTGGTGCCTTTGCGGGCAAGCTTCGTCGACGACTGCGAGACCCCGGTCTCGGCCTTCCTCAAGCTGCGCGCCGGAGAGCCCGAGGGCTCGCCCTGCTTCCTGCTGGAGTCGGCCGAGCAGGGCCAGGTCGGCCGCTACTCCTTCGTCGGCATCCGGCCGCGTGCGGTGCTGCGCTGGAGCGACGGCGTGTTCTCGGAGACGGGCGAGGACGATGTCGAGGCAGCCGACCCCTACGCCGCCGTCGCCGAGCGCCTCGGCCGCTTTCGCCTGGCGCCGGTCGAGGGCCTGCCGCCGTTCGCCGGCGGCGCCGTCGGCTTCTTCGGCTACGACCTGGTGCGCACGGTAGAGCCGCTCGGCGAGCCGAATCCCGACCCCCTTGGCCTGCCCGACCTGGCGCTGATGGTCACCGACGTCCTGCTCGTCTTCGACCACCTGCGCCACGAGCTGACAATCATGGCCTGCGCCTTCGCCGAGGACGGCGGCATCGACGCCGCCTACGAGCGCGCCGCCGCCGCGATCGCCGAGGTCCGCGCTCGCCTGCGGGGCGCGGTTCCCGTCCACGACCGCCCGGCCGTGGCTGAGCCGCCGCACTTCGCCTCGAACATGGAGCGCGAGGAGTTCGAAGCCGCGGTCGCGCGGATCGTCGAGTACGTCCACGCGGGCGACGCCTTCCAGGTGGTCCCTTCGCAGCGCTTCTCGGCTCCCGCCCCGGTTGAGGCGTTCTCGGTCTACCGCGGCCTGCGCGCGGTCAACCCGTCTCCCTACATGTACTTCCTCGAGTTCGGCGAGTTCCAGATCGCCGGCGCCTCGCCCGAGCCGCTGGTCAAGGTTCAGGGGCGGCGGGTCGAGACGCGGCCGATCGCCGGCACCTACCCGCGCGGCAGCGACGAGGAGGAGGACCGGCGCCTGGCCGAAAAGCTGGTCAACGACCCCAAGGAGCGGGCCGAGCACGTGATGCTGGTCGACCTCGGCCGCAACGACCTCGGCCGCGTCTGCGAGTACGGCTCGGTCAAGGTCGACGAGCTGATGGTGGTCGAGACCTACTCGCACGTGCTTCACATCGTCAGCCAGGTCTCGGGCACGCTGCGCGAGGGCGTCGGGGCGATGGACGTGCTGCGCTCGACGCTGCCGGCCGGCACCCTCTCGGGCGCGCCGAAGGTGCGGGCGATGCAGATCATCGACGAGCTCGAGCCGGTCAAGCGCTGCTCCTACGGCGGCGCGATCGGCTACCTCTCCTGGAACGGCGACCTCGACACCGCGATCCACATCCGCACCGTCGTCGCCAAGGACGGCCAGATCCACGTCCAGGCCGGCGGCGGCACCGTCGCCGACGCCAAGCCCGCCTACGAGTACAACGAGTCGGTCAACAAGGCCAAGGCCGTCTTCCGCGCGGTCGAGCTGGCCTGCGAGCAGCCGGACTGGCCATGAAGGTCCTCCTGATCGACAACTACGACAGCTTCGCCTACAACCTCGTCCAGTACCTGGGGGAGCTGGGAGCCGAGGTCGAGGTGGTGCGCAACGACAAGGCCACCGTCGAGGAGCTGCTGGCGCGGGGCGCCGACCGCCTCGTCGTCTCGCCCGGGCCCTGCACGCCGGCCGAGGCCGGCATCTCCGTCGATGCGATCCGCGCCTTCGCCGAGGGGGGAACGCCGGTGCTCGGCGTCTGTCTCGGCCACCAGTCGCTGGTCGAGGCCTTCGGCGGGCGCACGGTGCAGGGCGAGCCGATCCACGGCAAGGACGCCGAGATCGCCCACGATGGCCGCTCGATCTTCGCCGGCGTCCCCAGCCCGCTCGTCGCCGGTCGCTACCACTCGCTCGTCGCCGACCCCGACCTGCCGGCCGAGCTGGAGCTGAGCGCCAGCCTCGGCGACGTGGTGATGGGCGCCCGCCACCGCGAGCTGCCGGCCGAGGGCGTCCAGTTTCACCCCGAGTCGGTGCTGACCCCGCAGGGCAAGCACCTGCTCGCCAACTTCCTTGGGGTGAGTTGCCGGTTTGTTGCAAATGGCGAGACAAACCGGCAACTCGGCGAGGGGCGATGACGAACGAGGTCGTCACCCGGGCGATCGATGCGGTCTGCGACGGCGCGCACCTCACCGCAGACCACGCCGCCGCCGTGCTGGCCGAGGTGATGGAGGGCCGCTCCAGCGAGGTGCAGACCGCGGCCTTCCTAGTCGCCCTCCGAGCCAAGGGGGAGACGGTGCCGGAGCTGGTCGGCCTCGCCCGCACGATGCGCGCCCTCGCGGCGCCGGTCGAAACCGATCGCGAAGACCTCGTCGATACGGCAGGCACCGGCGGCGGTCCCTCGACCTTCAACGTCTCGACCATCGCGGCGCTGGTCGCCGCCGCCGCCGGCTGCGCGGTCGCCAAGCACGGCAACCGCTCGAGCACGAGCCGCTGCGGCTCGGCAGACCTGCTGGAGGCGCTCGGCGTGAACATCGAGCTCGGCCCCGAGCAGGTCGGTCGCTGCATAGACGAGGTCGGCTTCGGCTTCATGTTCGCCCCCCGCCACCACGCCGCGATGGCCCACGTCATCCCCGCCCGCAAGGCGCTCGGGGTGCGGACGATCTTCAACTTCCTCGGCCCGCTGACCAACCCGGCGGGCGCGCCGCGCCAGCTTCTCGGCGTCTCCGACCGCCACTACCAGGAGACGATCGCCGAGGCGCTGCTCGAGCTGGGCACCGAGCGGGCGATGGTCGTCGCCGCCGAGGACGGGGTCGACGAGCTCTCGCTCTCGGCCCGGACGCGGGTGATCGAGGTCGCCGAGGGGCGCACCGCGGAGTGGTTCGTCGAGCCGGGCGAACTCGGCCTCGGGGAGGCGGAGCTGGCCGACGTCGCCGGCGGCAGCCCGGAGGAGAACGCCGCTGCCGCGCGCGCCGTCCTGGCGGGCGAGCGCGGGCCCCGCCGCGACCTCGTCCTGCTCAACGCGGGCGCCGCGATCTACGTCGGCGGCGCCGCCGACGGCCTCGCCGAGGGCGTCGAGAAGGCTGCGGCGGCGGTCGACGAGGGCGCCGGGCGCGAGCTGCTCGACCGCCTGATCGCAACGACCGCCGCCCTCTCCGACTAGGCTTTGCTCCCTCAGGTGGGAACTATCGAGCAGCTCATCGCCGCTGCCCGCGAAGGGGTGGAGGAACGCCGCGCCCGGACGCCCCAGGCGGACCTCGAGTCGAGGCTGCCGGGACACGGCGAGGACCGGCCGTTCAACGAGGCCCTGGTCCGGCCGGGCCTCTCGCTGATCGCCGAGTTCAAGCGGCGCTCGCCGAGCGCGGGCGAGATCGCCGCGTCCGCGACAGTCTCCGACCAGGTCGGCGCCTACGAGCGCGGCGGCGCGGCCGCGCTCTCGGTGCTGACCGAGGAGCGGCATTTCGGCGGATCGCTCGAGGATCTGCGCGCCGCCCGGTCGGCGTGCGACCTCCCGATCCTGCGCAAGGACTTCATCGTCGACCCCTACCAGCTTTACGAGGCGGCGGCTAACGGGGCCGACGCGGTGCTGCTGATCGTCCGCGCCCTCGGCGACGGCGAGCTGCGCGCGCTCTACGGGCTGGCGCGGGGTCTTGACCTCGACTGCTTGGTCGAGGTCCATGACGGCGATGAGCTGGAGCGGGCGCTGGAGCTCGACGCCGACGTGATCGGGATCAACAACCGCGATCTCGACCAGGGCACGGTCGACGTCGCCACCACCTACGAGCTGATGCCCGACGTCCCGGCCGGCAAGACCGTGGTCGCCGAGAGCGGGATCTCCTCGCACGAGGAGATCGAGGAGCTGGAACGGGTCGGCGTCGACGCCGTGCTGATCGGCTCGGCGCTGATGCGGGCCTCCGACCCCGAAGCGCTGGCGCGGGAGTTGACCGGCTCCGACGAAGGCACCCGCGAGCACCACCTCCCCTGACGGCCCTCTTTAGAGAATCTTTCATGAGCATTAACTGCGGCCTCAGGGCGGCTCGGCACGATCCCCGGCGATGAACAGAGCGCGACGCTTCTTCCGCACCTCCTTCGGCTCCGCCGTTCTCGGCGGCGCCGTCGTCGCCGTAGTCGGCCTGGTGGCCCTGGCGACCGGCCTGGTCAAGTCCAAGGACGGCGGCTCGACCGTCACGGTCGCCGCTCCGCTCTCGCCGCCGGTCAACGCGAGCGCTACCAGCGACCCCAACACGGTCAACCAGATCTACCGCAGCGACGGCCAGGGCGTCGCCTTCATCCAGGCGCAGCGCAAGCCGCAGGAACCCTCCGGCTTCAGCCCGTTCGAAGAACCCGAAAGCGGGGGCGTCGCCACCGGCTCGGGCTTCCTGATCGACACCGAAGGCCACATCGTCACCAACAACCACGTGGTCGAAGGCTCCGACAAGGTCGAGGTCAAACTCGGCTCCTCGGACAAGACCTACGAAGCCGAAGTGGTCGGCACCGACCCGGCGACCGACATCGCCCTGCTCAAGGTCGACGCGCCCGCCGAAAGCCTCCACCCGCTCTCGCTGGGCGAGTCCAAGCAGGTCCAGGTCGGCGATCCGGTGGTCGCGATCGGCAACCCGTTCGGCCTCGATCGCACCGTCACCGCCGGGATCGTCTCGGCGCTGCAACGACAGATCCAGGCGCCCAACGGGTGGTCGATCTCGCACGTGATCCAGACCGACGCGGCGATCAACCCGGGGAACTCCGGCGGCCCGTTGATCGACTCCTCCGGCGCGGTGATCGGGATCAACTCCCAGATCCAGACCGGCGGCAGCAACGGCAACGTCGGCATCGGCTTCGCGATCCCGATCGACACCGCCCGCGAAGTGGTCAAGCAGATCGAGGAGCACGGCGAAGTCAAGCACGCCTACCTCGGCATCAGCGGCGGCAGCATCACGCCCGAACTGGCCCAGGCGGTGAAGCTCCCGGTCGAATCGGGTGTGCTGGTCAACGAAGTCGTCAAAGGCGGCCCCGCCGACAAGGCCGGGATCAAGGGCGGCGACACCTCGGCGACGATCGAAGGCGCCAGCATCCGCCTTGGCGGCGACGTCATCACAAAGGTCGACGGCAAGAAGGTCGTCGGCATGGAAGACGTGATCAACGCGGTCAACGGGGCTTCTCCCGGCGACAAGATGACGCTGACGATCGATCGCGACGGCAAGAGCCAGGACGTCACGGTGACGCTCGGCGTGCGCCCCAGCTCGGCCGAAGCGGTCGAAACTCCGTCGCGGTAGGCGGGCGGGTCCTGTCGTGGGGCAGGGCACCCCGCCCTGGCCGGGCGGGGAACCCAGCCCCACGCCACCCACCCGACAACCGCCCTGTCGTACCCTGAGCTGCAATGCGTGTGAAGATCTGTGGGGTTACGAATTTGGACGATGCCGCCGAGGCTGTGCGGCTGGGGGCCTGGGCGGTTGGGCTGATCCATTTCGCCGAGAGCCCGCGGGCGGTCGAGCCGGCCGAGGCGGTGAGGATCGCCGCCGCGTTTCGGCGCAAGTGCGAGGTCGTGGGGGTCTTCGTCAATCCCGAGCTGGACCAGGTGGCGAAGGCGGTCGAGGACGAGGGGCTGACGATGGTGCAGCTGAACGGGGAAGAGGGGCCATCGTTCTGCGGGGAGGTGGCGCGGAAAACCGGGGTCAAGGTGATCAAGGCGATTCACGTGGCCAGCGCCGCCGACATCCACGCCGCCGAGGCCTTCAGGACCGACTTCCACCTCTTCGACCGGCGCGGGGACGGGCTTTGGGGCGGGACCGGGGAGTCCTTCGACTGGGGGCTCCTCGCCGAGCGGCGCTCGCAGGTCCCGGCGATCCTCGCAGGCGGGCTGCGGCCCGAGAACGTCGCCGAGGCGATCGAGGTGACGCGTCCGTTCGCGGTCGACGTCGCCAGCGGGGTGGAGGCCGAGCCGGGCCGCAAGGACCACGCCGCGATGACGGCCTTCTTCGAGGCCGCCCAGGCGGCTAGCGTTAGCGCCTGATGCCGGCGATCGAGCAGAGGTTCGGCCCCTACGGGGGGCGCTACGTCCCGGAGACGCTGATCGCCGCGCTCGACGAGCTGACCGCCGCCTGGGAAGCGGCGCGCGCCGATGAGGACTTCACCTCGCGCCTGGCGGGCTTGCACCGCGACTTCATCGGCCGGCCGACGCCGCTCTACCTCGCCGAGCGGCTCTCGGAGCGCGCCGGCCGCCGGGTCTACCTGAAGCGCGAGGACCTCGCCCACACCGGCGCCCACAAGATCAACAACGCGATCGGCCAGGCGCTGCTGGCGCAGCGGATGGGCAAGCCGCGGGTGATCGCCGAGACCGGCGCCGGCCAGCACGGCGTCGCCACCGCGACGGCCTGTGCGCTGCTCGGCCTCGAGTGCGTCGTCTACATGGGGACCGAGGACATCCGTCGCCAGGCGCCCAACGTCGAGCGGATGCGCCTGCTCGGCGCCGAGGTGGCGCCGGTCGAAGCGGGCGCGCGGACCCTGAAGGAGGCGGTCAGCGCCGCGATCCGCGACTGGGTCGCGAACGTCGAGACGACCCACTACGTGATCGGCTCGGCAGTCGGCCCGGCGCCCTTCCCGGCGCTGGTCCGCGACCTGCAGCGGGTGATCGGCGACGAGGCGCGCGAGCAGGCGCTCGCCGCCGAGGGCGCCCTGCCGGCGCGGGTGATCGCCTGCGTCGGCGGCGGCTCCAACTCGATCGGGATCTTCACCCCGTTCATCGGCGACGAGGGGGTCGAGCTGATCGGGGTCGAGGCGGCCGGGGAGGGGCTCGACAGCGGCCGCCACGGGGCCTCGCTGGCCGCCGGCGCGACCGGCGTCCTGCACGGCTCGCTCTCGGCGGTGATCGCCGACCCGGAGGGCCAGATCCTCGAGGCCCACTCGGTCTCGGCCGGCCTCGACTATCCCGGCGTCGGCCCCGAGCACGCCCACCTGCGCGACACCGGCCGCGCCTCCTACTACGCCGTGACGGATGCCCAGGCGCTCGACTCTTTCGCGACCCTCTCCCGGCTGGAGGGCATCATCCCGGCGCTCGAGTCCTCACACGCGATCGCCTGGCTGCTGGAGAACGGCGGCGGGGATGGCTATGACGTCCTCTGCCTCTCCGGGCGAGGCGACAAGGATCTGGCGGAGTACACGGAGCGCACCGGTGGCTGAGGCCGGTGCCGCGCGGATCGCGACGGCCTTCGGAAAAGCCGAGGCGGAGGGGCGGGCGGCTTTGATGCCCTACCTGATGGCCGGCTACCCCGATCGGGCGACCTCGCTGGCGGTGGCTGCCGCCTACGCCGACTCCGGCGCCGACCTGGTCGAGCTGGGGGTGCCGTTCTCCGACCCGCTGGCCGACGGGCCGACGATCCACGCGGCGGCGACGGCGGCGCTGGCGGCGGGGGCCACGCTCGACACGGCCTTCGAGGTCTGCGAGTCGATCGCCGAGCGCGTCCCGGTGGTGCTGATGGCCTACGCCAACATGGTCCTCGCCCGCGGTGCGGCGGAGTTCGCCCGCCGTGCTGCCGCCGCGGGGGCGGCGGGGGCGATCGTCCCCGACCTTCCTCTCGACGAGGCCGACGACGTGCGCGCGACGCTCAACGAGGCCGGGTTGGCGCTGGTGCCGCTACTGGCGCCGACCACCGCGCCCGAGCGCCGAATGCGCATCTGCGCCGCCGCCCAGGGGTTCGTCTACCTCGTCTCGAGCGTGGGCACCACCGGCGAGCGGCGCGAGCTGCCGGCTGGCCTTGCCGAGCTGGTCGCGGCGACCAAGGCGGAGGCCGAGGTCCCCGTCGCGGTCGGCTTCGGCATCGGCACGCCCGCGCAGGCGGCCGAGGTCGGCAGGGTCGCCGACGGCGTCATCGTCGGCAGCCGTCTGGTCCGAGCCGCCGGCGAGGCCGGCTCCCCCGAATCGGCAGCTCGAGCCGTCGCTGACTTCCTCCGCGACTCCCTCGCCGCGCTCGCCGTTTAGACGGGCGCTTCGTTTAGGATTGCCGCCGCATGGGACTCGTAGTCAGCCTCTTCCTCGCGCTCGGCGCCACCACGATCGTCTACGCCTGGCTCGGCCAAGGCGGCGGCGTCGCCGGCCTCGTCTTCCTCAGCGTGATGCTGATCGGGGCCTCGATCCGCGTGTTCAAGCCGGCGCCCTGAGGCATTCCAGTCGGCGCATATCGGCGTCCTCGGTCGCTCGCGTGCAGAGCACGCCACGCTCCCTGCGTCCTTGATCTGCTTGACCGGAATGCCTCAGGCCCGGGTGGCGACCACCTGCAGGTACTCGGGTTCGAGCACCAGGGCATCCTCACCGGCGACGTTGCACTCGGCCAGGTAGGCGCGCAGGTCCGCCTCCAGCGCGGCTTCGCCCTCGGGCCCGACCCGCTCGAAGGCGACTTTCGTCGGCCCGAAGTAGGTGCGGAAGAACTCGATGAAGTGATCGGCCGAGAGGTAGGTCTGCCGGTTGGCCCGGCGCTCCACCCGCAGCTCCGAGACGCCCTCGCCGAAGAGCTCGCGCAGGCGCTCCTCGGTCCCCCAAAGCAGCGGCGATTGGACGCCGGGAGGCGGCGGGGCGTGTTTGGCGATCGTCATGAACATCTGGCCGATGGCGCCGTCGGGAACCCAGTTGGCCATCCCGATTCGCCCCCCCGGCTTGCAGACCCGCAACAACTCGGCTGCCGCCTTCTCCTGTTCGGCGGCGAACATCGCGCCGAAGACCGAGAGGACGACGTCGAACTCGGCGTCCTCGAACGGCAGGGCGACCGCGTCGGCCTCGACGAACTCGACATCGAGGCGCTCGGCGGCGGCGCGCTCACGCCCGCGCTCCAGCAGCGCCGGGACGAAGTCGGCGCCGACGGTGTTCCCCCAGGCGCGCCGGGTCGCCGCCAGCGCGGCGTTGCCGCTGCCGCAGGCGACGTCGAGAACCCGCTCGCCGGCGAGGATCCGCGCCGCTTCCACCAGCTCCTCGGAGACCATCATCACGATCCCGGCGACCATCGCGAAGTCGCCCTCCGACCAGGTCTTCTGCTGTGCCTGGCGGACTGCGTTCAGGTCTATCACTTCGCTCATCTCGTTCCTTTCGCTCGCCTGCGTAAGCTGAAGCCTAATGCGAATCGGCGTGCTCACCGGCGGAGGCGACTGTCCGGGGCTGAACGCGGTGATCCGGGCGATCGTGCGCAAGGGGGTCGAACGCTGCGGGCACGAGTTCGTCGGCTACCGCGACGGCTGGCGCGGGGCGCTGGAGGGAGACGCCGGCTCGCTCGGCGTGCCCGAGGTGCGGGGGATCCTGCCGCGCGGTGGCACCATCCTCGGCTCCTCGCGGACCAACCCGTTCAAGCGGGAGGGAGGCGCCGAGCGGATCGTCGAGAGCATGGCGGCCGATGGGGTCGACGGCCTGATCGCGATCGGCGGCGAGGACACCCTCGGCGTCGCCGCCCGGCTGCACGCCGAGCACGGCGTCGCCGTGGTCGGCGTGCCGAAGACGATCGACAACGACCTCGGCGCGACCGACTACACCTTCGGCTTCGACACCGCGGTCAACATCGCGATGGAGGCGATCGACCGCCTGCACACCACCGCCGACAGCCATCACCGCGTGCTGATCGTCGAGGTGATGGGCCGGCACGCCGGCTGGATCGCCTTCCACGCCGGCCTCGCCGGCGGCGCCAACGTGATCCTCATCCCCGAGCATCCTTTCGACCTGGAGGAGGTCTGCGGCCTGGTCGGTCGGCGGCTGGAGGCGCGCTTCGCGCCGATCGTCGTCGTCTCCGAGGGCGCCGAGCCGGAGGGGGGCAGGCCGGAGGTCCAGGGAGCGGGCCTCGACGCCTTCGGCCACGTGCGCCTCGGCGGCATCGCCCACTGGCTCGAGCACGAGATCGAGCAGCGCACCGGCAAGGAGACCCGCGCGACCGTGCTCGGCCACGTCCAGCGCGGCGGCACCCCGACCGCCTTCGACCGCGTCCTCGCCACGCGCTTCGGCCTGCACGCGATCGACGCGGTCGACAGCGGCGAATGGGGAAAGATGACGGCGTTGCGGGGGACCGAGATCGAGCTGGTCGATATCGCCGCGGCTACGGCGGAGCTGAAGACGGTGCCCAGGGAGCTGTACGAAGAGGCCGAGGTCTTCTTTGGGTAGGTCGGTGGGGGAGGGGCGGGTGTCCCCCCGCTGGAACCCGCCCACGATGCCTTGGAATAGGGCGCACTTGTGAGATTGGCTCACAAGTTCCCGCGGGGGGACACCCGCCCCTCCCCGCTCGCACGCAAGGCAGGGCCGGTAGCCGTGTTGGTGCTGCTTGTGCTGGCTGCGGCTGGGTGCGGGGAAGCTGGGGGCGTGAGTCGGGGCGCGGTCGTTACTGCCTACGTTGTCGTTCCTCTTTGTGGAGAAGCTGAAGAGGCGTTGGCGAGGCATGGGGCGGAAGTGGGGGAGGTGCGGGTGCGGGTTAACTGCCTGCCGGCGGGTGAGCGGGGTGGCAAGGCAGACCTCGCGGCGATCGGGGACGGCGCGCGGCGTGCCATCGAGGACTCGACCTCAATCGCCTACATCACCACGACCGACCCCGTTGCGATCCGTTTCTCCGAAACGATCCTCGAAGAACCCGGCATCGCCCAACTCCCCACCAGCTCGGGCGCCAAGGCGATGGACCAGCTCCTACACGCCGTCGACGAAGCTGGGAACGCGACCAACCTGCGCGCCTCCGTAGACAAGTCCCTCGGCAGCTAAACCAGGTTCCGAAGCGCCTCGTCCACGTCCGTGTAGCGGAACTCGTATCCGAGGTCCAGCGCCCGCCGCGGCATCACCCGCTGGCCACCGCGCAGCACCCGCCCGAACTCGCGGCCGAATTTGAGGTCGAGCACGAAGCCCGGCACCGGAGTCGCGGCCGGTCGGTGCAGGGCCCGGCCGAGCGCCTGGGAAAGCTCGCGGTTGGTGACTGGGTTGGGCGCCGTCGCGTTGACCAGGCCGCTCACCTTCTCGTTGTCGAGCGCCCAGAGGAGGATGCCGACCTCGTCGTCGACGTGGATCCAGGAGACGTACTGGCGCCCTCCGGCCAGCGGGCCGCCGACGCCGAGCTTGAAGGGCGGCAGTAGCGCCGCGAGGAAGCCGTCGCTCGGGTCGAGCACGTGGCCGGTGCGGACTACGACCAGGCGGACGCCGCTCGCCTCCACCTCGCGTGCCGCGGCCTCCCACTCGCGGACGACCTCGGCGTCGAATCCCTCGCCCGGCTCGGCCGACTCGTCGACCATCGCCTCGCCGCGGTCGCCGTAGAAGCCGATCGCCGATTGGTTGACCAGAACACCGGGCTTGCGCTCGAGGCCGGCGATCGACGCCACGAGGTTGCGCGTGCCGGTGCGGCGGCTCTCCATGATCCGCCGCTTGGCCTCGTCGGTCCAGCGCTGGTCGATCTTCTCGCCGAGCAGGTTGACGACCCCGTCGACACCCTCGAAGGCCGCGGCCGGCGGACGTTCGAGGGTCGGCTCCCAGGCGTGCCAGGTGACGCTCGGGTTTGTGCTCCGCGCCCGCTGCGGGTCGCGGGTCAAGCCCGCGACCGTGTCGCCGCGGGCGAGCAGGGTGTCGCAGAGCGCCGCGCCGATCATCCCGCTCGCTCCGCTGACGAGAGCCTTCACCGAATCAGCTTACGTCTACCGTCGAGAAGGTCCCGGTCTCCTCGCTGAAGCGGGCGATGCCCGCGCGCTTTGCCTCCTCGACCACGGCCTTGGCGACCTTCGGCGCCACCTCGCGGTTGAAGACGCTGGGGATCACGTAGTCCTCGGAGAGGTCGTCGTCGGTGACGACTTCGGCGATCCCGCGGGCGGCGGCCAGCTTCATCTCCTCGGTGATCCGTGGCGAGCCGGCGTCGAGCGCGCCGCGGAAGATCCCGGGGAAGCAGAGGACGTTGTTGATCTGGTTGGGGTAGTCGGAGCGACCGGTGGCCATGATCCGCACGTAGGGGGCGGCGTCCTCGGGCATCACCTCGGGGTTGGGGTTGGCCATCGCGAAGACGATCGCGTCGTCGTTCATCTTGTCGAGCGCCTCCGCCGGGATGATCCCGGGGCCGGAGAGGCCGATGAAGAGGTCCATCCCCTCGATCACGTCCGCCGGCTGGCCACCGAGCTTGTCGGGGTTCGAGCTCTCCGCGTACCAGCGCTTGATCTCGCTCATCTCGCCGGAGACGTAGTCCTCGCGCTCGGTCGAGAGGGCGCCGCTGCGATCGCAGCCGACCACGTGGGTGACGCCCGAGGCGAGCATCATCTTCGTCACGGCCACTCCGGCTGCGCCGAGGCCGACCACCAGCACCCGCAGGCTCTCGATCGGCTTGCCGACGATCTTCAGCGAGTTGAACAGCGCGGCCATCGTCACCACCGCGGTGCCGTGCTGGTCGTCGTGGAAGACCGGGATGTCGAGCGAGGCCTTCAGCCGCTCCTCGATCTCGAAGCAGCGCGGCGCCGAGATGTCCTCGAGGTTGATCCCGCCGAAGGTCGGGGCGATCAGCTCGACCGCCCTGATGATCTCCTCGGCGTCCTGGGTGTCGAGGCAGATCGGGAAGGCGTCGACTTCGGCGAACTCCTTGAACAGCATCGCCTTGCCCTCCATCACCGGCATCGCCGCCTCCGGCCCGATGTTGCCGAGACCGAGCACGGCGCTGCCGTCGGAGACGACGGCGACGGTGTTCTTCTTGATCGTGTACTCGAAGGCCTTGGCGCGGTCGGCGGCGATGTCCTGGCAGACGCGGGCGACGCCGGGCGTGTAGGCCATCGAGAGGTCGTCGCGGGTCTTCAGCGGGTACTTGTTCTCGACCGAGATCTTTCCGCCGCGGTGCATCTGCATCGTCCGGTCGACGTAGTCGAGCACCCGGGCGCCGCGGGTCGAGCCGATCGCCCGCAGTATCCGCTCCCAGTGCGGCTGGTCCTGGGCGTCGATCGTGAACTCGCGCACCCGTTTGCCCTCGCTGCCGGCGCCGGGCACCAGGTCGACCCCCTGCAACTGCCCGCCCGCCTCGGCGATCGACGCGGTCAGCTTGCCCAGGGGCTCCTGCCGCGCGTCGAGCTCGACCCGGATCGTGACGCTGTACTGAGCGCTGACGGCCATCGGCGGCTATCGAATCAGATTCAGCCCGTGGCCACGGCGAGGTGCGTTCATGTCGCAGGGGGGGAGAACTTTGCCCGCTGGGAGCTTGGAGTAGGGGCGACACGCTCGCACCGACATGGATATGCACACTGGAGCCTTAGATATACGCACTTTACCGCCGCCAATGCGGTATACTGGACCTATGGGAAAGCGTACTTCGCTCATTGTCGATCCGGATCTTCTGCAGGAAGCCGAACGGGCCGTCGCCACCAAAGGCCTGACGGCCACGGTTCGCGAGTGCCTTCAGAGGGCCGTCCGCCAGGCCCACCTCGATCGCCTGGCGCAGATCGAGTTCCCCGAGGACGCCCTGGAGCAACTGGCGCGAATGCGCGAACCCCGGAAGTTCGATTTCGAGTGAGCGGTGGCCGCCTACCTCGCCGATACGAGTGCGTGGCTGTTGTCCCGGCGCAAAGATGCGCCCGACACGCTGCGTAAAACCTTCGCCGGCCTGATCACGGCCGGGAGGGTGGCGACCTGCGGGCCGGTGCGCTGGGAGCTGCTGCACAACGCGAGGAACGGAGCGGAGTACAAGGCCCTGCGCGAAGACCTCGCAGCCCTCGACCAGGCGCCGTTCGACAACTCCGACTGGGAGCGTGCCCTCGACGTCTGCCAGGCGCTGGCCGAGAAGGGCGGCTCGCTCCATCGCGCCCCCTCGATGCCCGACGCGATGATCGCCGTCGCCGCCGAGCGCGCCGGCCTCACCGTCCTCCACTACGACAAGGACTTCGACCTGATCGCGAGCGTCACCGGCCAGCCCAGCGAGTGGGTGGCGCCCAAGGGCTCCCTCTGAGCCGCGCCGCGGCCGGACCTATGATCGCCGCATGGCCGCCGGCGGAGAGCTGTTCCTGATCGACGGCAACTCGCTCGCCTACCGGGCGTTCTTCGCCCTGCCGGAGTCGATCGGGACCAGCGACGGGCGGCCGACCAACGCGATCTACGGGCTGGCCTCGATGCTGGTCAAGATCATCGACGAGCACGATCCGGCCGGCGTGGTCGTCGCCTGGGACGCCGGCATGTCGGGGCGCGAGGTCACCTACGACCTCTACAAGGCCCACCGCAAACCGCGGCCCGATCTGCTGCGCGAGCAGTGGCCGCACCTGATGCCGTTGGTCGAGGCCTTCGGCTACGCCAACGTCAAGGTCGAGGGCTTCGAGGCCGACGACGTGATCGCCTCGCTGACCCGGCAGGCGCGGGAGGAGGGGATCCCGGTGATGGTCGTGACCGGCGATCGCGACGCCTACCAGCTGGTCGGGCCGGGCGTGCGGGTGATGAGCACCTCGCGCGGGATCACCGAGACCAAGGTCTACGACGAGGCGGCCGTGGTCGAGCGCTACGGGGTGCCGCCGGAGCTGATCGTCGACCTGATGGGGCTGCGCGGCGATACCTCCGACAACATCCCCGGCGTCCCCGGGATCGGCGAGAAGACGGCGACGCAGCTGCTGCAGCGCTTCGGCTCGCTGGAGAGGGTGCTGGCGAGCGTCGAGGAGATCTCTGGCGCGAAGCGCAAGCAGAACCTGGTCGAGCACGCCGAGGACGCCCGCATGTCGAAGCAGCTCGCCACGCTGCACTACGAGATCGACACCGGTGTCGACCTGGCGGCGGTTCTCGCCTCAGAGCCCGACCGCGGCGTCCTGCGCGAGTTCATGCGCGAGTTCGAGCTGCGCGCGGTGATGGAGCGGCTGGAAGAGGCGCTGCCCGAGGGCGAGGCGGTGCCCGGGCGCAGGGTCGAGACCGAGCTCGAGATCGAGGCGGTCGAGGGCACGCCGACCGATCTCGGCGAGGGGCCGGCGGCGCTGGCGATCGCCGGCGAGCGCTGGGCGGCGGCGAGCGGCGAGCGGATCGTCGCCGGCGCGGCGACGCTCGACGAGCTGGCGGTTGCCCTCGCCGACCGGCCGCTGGTCGCCCACGACGCCAAGTCGCTCGGCGGCGGCCGCCACGGCCTGCTCGCCGCGGCGGCGCGCGAGGGCGTCGAGCTGGAGATCGAGCACGACACGATGCTGGCCGCCTACCTGCTCGAGCCGCAGCGGCGCAACTACGAGCTGACCGAGCTGGCCGCCGACGCCGGGATCGGCATCGCGGCGGCCGCGGCGGGCGGCGAGGCCGAGGACGGTCAGCTCTCGCTTGGCGAGGAGGGCGAGGCGGGCCTCGATCCGGCCGAGGAGGCGCGCCTCGTCGCGGCCCTCGCCGAGACCCAGCGGCCGCGCCTTGCCGAGCTCGAGCTGGAGCCGCTGCTGTGCGAGGTCGAGCTGCCGCTGGTCCACGTCCTGGCGGCGATGGAACGCGAGGGCCTGAAGCTCGACGCCAAGCGCTTGGCGCAGGTCGGCGCCGGCTTCGGCGAGCGGATCGCGACCCTGGAGAGGGAGATATTCGAGCTGGCCGAGGAGGAGTTCACGATCGGCTCGCCCCAGCAGGTCGGCCGCATCCTCTTCGAGAAGCTCGGCCTGACCCGCAAGCGGCGGGGCAAGACCGGCTTCTCGACCGACGCCCGCGTCCTCGCCCAGATCCGCGACGAGCACCCGATCGTCGAGAAGATCGAGCAGTGGCGCGAGCTGAGCAAGCTGAAGAGCACCTACCTCGACTCGCTCCCCGACCTGATCGACCCCGACACCGGCCGCGTCCACACCACCTTCAACCAGGCGGCGACCACCACCGGGCGCCTCTCCAGCACCAACCCCAACCTGCAGAACATCCCGATCCGCACCGAGATCGGCCGGCCGGTGCGGGGCTGCTTCATCGCCGAGCGCGGCGCCCGCCTGCTCTCCGCCGACTACAGCCAGGTCGAGCTGCGGGTGCTCGCCCACGTCGCCGACGAGGAGGTGCTGAAAGCGGTCTTCCGCGCCGGCGACGACGTCCACGCCGCGACCGCGGCCGAGGTCTTCGGCATCTCGCGCGAGGACGTCGACATCGGCCAGCGGGCGAAGGCGAAGATGGTCAACTTCGGCATCGTCTACGGCCTCACCGGGTTCGGCCTCGCCGACCGGCTCAACATCCCGCGCAAAGAGGGCGAGGAATTCGTCGCCCGCTACCTCGAGCGCTTTCCCGCGGTGCGCGCCTTCCGCGAGCAGGTGGTCGAGCGGGCGCAGGAGGAGGGCTTCGTGAAGACGCTGATGGGGCGTCGCCGCCCGATCCCCGAGCTGCGCTCGGGCAACCCGAACACCCGCCGCCTCGGCGAGCGCCTCGCGGTCAACACGGTGATCCAGGGCACCGCCGCGGACATCATCAAGGTCGCGATGGTGCGCTGCCGGGCCGCCCTGGGCGAGGCGGGGATGAAGACGCGCCCGGTCCTGCAGATCCACGACGAGCTGCTGTTCGAGGGCCCGCTGGGGGAGATGGGCGAGGCGACCGAGCTGGTGCGGCGCGAGATGTGCGCCGCCTACCAGCTCGACCCGCCGCTCGAGGTCGACATCGGCGTCGGCAAGGACTGGTTGGACGCCAAGTAGGCGCCCGGCTCAGCCGGCCAGCTCGATCTTCTCGAAGCTGGCGGTGCCGCCTTCGAGTTTCAGCTCCGCCTCCTTGACGACCGCGCCTTCGGTCAGGTCAGCGGTGGTGCAGCCGCCTTCGCCCGTGCCCGGTTCGCCGTGCTCGCCGCCGCCTTCGCCCCCGTGCTCGTCTTCCGCCTCTTCCTCGCCGGAGTCGTCGTCGCCGGCTTCTTCGGGGCCGGAGTGGTCGTCCTCACCCGCTTCTTCGCCGCCTTCGTGGTCGCCTGGGCCGTCCTCGCCTTCGTCGCCGCCGGGGCCCATGTCGGAGGCGCTGGCTGAGCTGTGGCCGCACTCGATCTCGGTCGCTTCGGTGACGATCCCGCTCACCGTTTCTTCGGTGAAGAGGGCGATCACGAGCTTGCCGGTGGTCGGGTCGAAGGACTGGATCTTGCCGGCGTCCTCTTCGCCGTCCAGGATGCGGAGATGGCCCTCCCAGCGGTGGTGATTGCGGTGGTGATGGTGGTGCTTCGCCGCCGCCATGCTGGGCAGCGCCAGCACGGCGATCGCCGCCAGTGCCATGGCGACGAGCGATGCGAGCCTGCGAGTGCTGCCAATGCTTTCCATCTCTTCTCTCCTTTGGCTCTACTGGTCGGTCGGTAGCGAGAACCCGCCGCCGTCGCCAGGATCACGCGACTCGCCCGATTCGGAGCTCGAGTTGGACGTTTCTTCGAGCCCTCCGTCGCCCCCTCCGGAGCCGCCGTCCGGTCCCCCGTCGCCCGATTCCGGCGCGTCCCCGCCGCCTTCGGCGCTGTCGTCGGAGCTGCCCGTGTCCTCGCTCGTGCTCGAATCGTGGCTTTCTCCGCCGGAGTCCTCGCCCAAGAGCGGCGAGCCGCCATCGTGGTGCGCGGACTCGGCCGGGCCGGAGCGCTCGCCGTCGGTTTCGGGGAGGTGCCCGCCGCCATCCGATCCGCGACCGTCCTGTCCCGAGCGGCCGCCCCCGGTCTGGCCTCTTGCCGCGTCGCCCTTGGAGCGTGGCTGGCCCGCCCCGTCCCCGCCGGGAGAGGATTCGCCGCTGCCGGTCACGACCCGCGAGATGGCGTTTCCGCCACCGTCGTGCCGGCGAAGGGCGCCGCCGGTGGCCTTGGCCGAGCGGGGATGCTCTTCGGCGAGCAGCGGCAGATGACCCGCCGCGCGGCCTCTCGGCGAGCTGGCTGCGGCTGACTGCGGCGCTGCCGACGCACCGCCATTCGGCCCATGGTGCAGCGCCACTCCCGCGCCGACCGCGCCTGCCACCAGCACGGTCGCGGCAGTCGCCTTCAGCACCACTCCGGCGCCGACACCCGCGGCGCCCGAACCGACGCCAGTCGCTCCTGCCCCCGCCGCGGCTTCGGCGGTCGCCGGCCCGGCGCCTCCCATCAGCGCCTTCAGCAGCGGCAGCGGGATGAACACCCCGACGCCCTCGCGCAGAGCCTGGCGCGCGCGGTGGATCGCCTGGCGCGCCGCGCCGCCGCTGAGGCCGAGCGCGGCGGCGATCTCCGCGTGGCCGAGGCCTTCGAGCTCGCGCATCACGATCGCCGCGCGCTGGCGCTCGGGCAGCGCCTGCAGGCGCCGGATCAGGTCGGCGAGCTGCTCGCGGCGCTCCAGCTCCTCGCTCGGGTCCCCGCCGCCGCCGAGCGTTTCGGCGAGCAGCTCCGGCGAGGGCGGGTTGTCGCGCAGCTCGTTCAGCGCAGTGTTGCGGACGATGCGGAAGAGCCACGGCCGCAGGTCGATCTCGGAGTTGTCGCGGCAGAGCGCCGGCAGCGCCTTGGCGAAGGCGTCCTGGAGGACGTCCTCGGAGCGGCCCCCGACGATCGAGGCCGCGTAGCGGCCGAGCGGCGTGCCGTAGCGCCGCACGATCTCCTCGAAGGCGGACCCATAGCCCTCCCGGACCAGCGCGATCAGGCGGCGATCCGGCTGCGTGCGCAGGGCCGGGACGAGGAAGAGTCGGGAGGCGAGTCCCTCGGCTGGAGGTGGCATGTGCGGCTCGATGGTCCCTTCGGGTTACTGATATGACAGCAGCCAGGTTCACCTTCCCTGGACCGACGTTCGATGCAACCCGCCCGCGCCCCGAAGATCACGCTCACCGTGGAGGGCCCTCCGTGGACAAGGGCCTAGCGCTGATCCTCACCGCCGTCGCCGGCGGCCTGATCGCGCTGCAGGCGCCGATCAACGCCGGCCTCGGCCGCTCCACCGGCAGCCTGCCCGCGGCGCTGCTCTCCTTCGGCGTCGGCACGATCGCCCTGGCCGCGATCGTCGCGCTGAGCGGCGAGGGCGGGGGCCTCGGGTCGGCCTTCGACGTCAGCTGGTACTACCTGCTCGGCGGCCTGCTCGGCGCGGTTTACGTGACCAATGCCCTGATCGCGGTCTCGGTCATCGGCGCCGGCGGCGTCGCCGCGGCGACGATCACCGGCCAGCTCGTCGCCTCGGTCGCGATCGACCGCCTCGGACTATTCGGCCTCGACCAGGTCGCGCTGACGCCGTCGCGGATCGCCGGCGTCGCCCTGCTCCTCGCCGGCACGGTCCTGGTGATCCGCTGAGGGCGGCGGCGCGATCCGCAGGTAGTGCTCGAAGGACCAATCGACGACCCGCCTGGCGCCGAGCGCCCGGATCATCGGGCCGAGCAGGCGCGGCGGGATGCGCGGCACCAGCCGCTGGGCCCGCAGCATCCAGCGGAACTTCCACTCGTGCGAGTCGTGGAAGCCGGCGTAGGCGGCCGCCGCGGCATCGCGGCTGCGCTCGCCCTCGACGACCGGGCGCAGCTCGCGGCCGAGGGCGACGCCGAAGTAGAGCGCGGTCCTGATCCCCTCCGCGGTGAGCGGCAGGCAGTGCCCGGCCGAGTCGCCGACGAAGAAGACGCCGCCCTCGGTCGCGGTCCGCAGCTCGTGCGGGATCCAGTTGCCCTGGTAGCGGACGCGCTCGCGGCCGAGGTCCTCGGCCAGCAGCTCGGTGGTCTCGCGCACGTGGAAGCGCGGGTCGAAGGAGCCGACGCCGATCCGCAGCTCCTCGCCGGCCGGGAAGGACCAGCCGTAGCCGGCGGGGACGTAGCGGCGGTCGATCCAGACCTCGAGGTCCTCGCCGGAGCCGGTGGGGTGCACCTCGAGCCCGCGCGAGAGCGGGGCGTCGGGCGGCTGGTAGCCGTCGCCGGAGGCGAGCACGCGGCGCCAGCCGAGGGCGTCGACGACGAGGGGAGAGGCGATGACGCCGCGGTCGGTCTCGACCGCGATCGCGCCGCCGGGCGCCGCGGCAGCGGCCCGCCCGTTCACCTTGGCGGTCTCGAAGCGGGCGTCGCAGTCGCGCCAGAGCAGCTCGCACAGCTCGCGGTAGTCGAAGGTCGAGAAGGTCCAGGGCAGCCGGTAGCGCCTGCTGCCGTGCGGGGTGTGGATCAGCAGCGAGTCGAAGCGCTGCCGCTCGGACTCGATCAGGCCCATCCCGCGCAGCCACTCGGTCGGGATGCCGCAGGCGGAGGTCTGCCGCTCGCCGATCTCGTAGCGGTCGACGATCAGCACGTCGGCCCCCGAGCCGGCCAGCTCGCGGGCGGCGGCGAGCCCGGCGAAGCTCGCCCCGCAGATCAGCACGTCGCAGGATCCGCCAGCGGCGTTCGCTCGTCTCCGCGCTTCGTCGCTCGAATCGGCACGACGCGGAGCGTATCCACTCTGCAATCATCCGCCGCTGTGTCCGTGACCGATACGACCTTGACCGATACGACCCCGGCCCCTGCTTCGGCCGGCTCCCCCGTCGAGGGATCGAACGGCCTGCTGGTCGAAGTCGACGGCAAGATCGTCCCCAACTACGCGGCGACGATGGTCGCCTTCGACGAGGGCGACGTGGTCAAGGGCAAGGTCGTGCGGATCGACAAGGACGAGGTCCTGGTCGACATCGGCTACAAGTCGGAGGGGGTCATCCCCTCGACCGAGCTCTCGATCCGCAAGTCGGTCGACCCGGCCGACGAGGTCGAGCTGGGCGAGGAGATCGACGCCCTCGTCCTCACCAAGGAGGACGCCGAGGGGCGCCTCGTGCTCTCCAAGAAGCGCGCCCGCTTCGAGAAGGCCTGGCGCCGCATCGAGGCCGCCGCCGAGTCGGGCGAACCGGTCGAAGGCTCGGTGATCGAGGTGGTCAAGGGCGGCCTCATCCTCGACCTCGGCGTGCGCGGCTTCCTGCCCGCCTCGCTGGTCGACATCCGCCGCGTCCACAACCTCGACGAGTTCCTCGGCCAGACGCTCGAGTGCAAAGTGATCGAGCTCAACCGCAGCCGCAACAACGTCGTCCTCTCGCGCCGCGCCGTGCTCGAGGAAGAGCGCAAGGAGGTGCGCGAGCAGATCCTCGGACGGCTCGAGCCCGGCCAGGTGGTCGAGGGCAAGATCTCCAACATCGTCGACTTCGGCGCCTTCGTCGACCTCGACGGGATCGACGGCCTGATCCACATCTCCGAGCTCTCCTGGAGCCACGTCAACCACCCCTCCGAGGTGGTCTCGATCGGCGACACGGTGCGGATCAAAGTGCTCGACATCGACCGCGACCGCCAGCGCATCTCGCTCGGCCTCAAGCAGACCCAGGAGGACCCGTGGCAGCGGGTGATCAGCACCCATCGCTCCGGCGACGTGCTCGAGGGCACGGTGACCAAGGTGGTCGCCTTCGGCGCCTTCGTCGAGATCCTGCCCGGCGTCGAGGGGCTGGTCCACATCTCCGAGCTCGCCGACCACCACGTCGAGAACCCGAGCGAGGTGGTCGAGCCGGACTCCAAGCTGAACGTGAAGATCCTCGAGATCGACGAGGAGCGGCGGCGGCTCTCGCTGAGCATCAAGCAGGTCGAAGGCGGGAACATGCCGATGGGGGATCTGGGCGAGCAGATCGAGGCTTCCGAGGCTTCGGCTGAGGGATCAGAGGAATCGGCCGCGGGTCCTGTCGCGACGGAGGGGGAGTCCGAGGAGTCCCTGCCCGCGGGTCCTGTCGCGGAGGAGGACCCCTCCTCCTCGCAAGCTACGGACGAGGGGCCCACCTCCACGCCACCCGCGGAAGAGACCTCCGCCGAGCCCCAAGCTGAGGAGCCCGTGGCCGAGGAGGCGACCCCCCCAGCTGCGGAGGAGCCTGTGGCTGAGGTGGAGGCTCCGGCTGCTGAGGAGCCTGAGGCGCCTGCAGAGTCTTAGCTGGTCGTGGCTCGGCCGTTGACGATCGGCCTTACTGGGGGGATTGCGGCGGGGAAGTCCGAGGCGCTGGCTGCTTTTGGGCGGCTTGGGGCGTCGACGATCTCCAGCGACGCGGTCGTTCACGAGCTGCTCGAGGGGGAGCCGTTGGTTTCGCGGCTGGTTGGGCGCTGGGGCGAGGAGGTCGCGCCCGGCGGCACCGTCGACCGCAACCGGGTCGGCGAGATCGTGTTTGCCAATCGGGACGAGCTGACCTGGCTGGAGGCGACAGATCCATCCTCTCGTGGGCGAGCGACTCGCCGCCTGGATGGCCGCCCTGCCCGAGGATGGCGGCGTCGCCGTGGTCGAGGTGCCGCTGCTGTTCGAGGGGGAGATGGCGGGAGCCTTCGACACCACCGTCGCCGTTGTCGCATCCGCGGACGTGCGCCGGGCGCGTGCCGAGGCGCGCGGCCACGCCCTCGTCGGCGAGCGCGAGGCGCGCCAGCTCGACCAGGCGGAGAAGGCGGCGCGGGCCGAGCACGTGATCGAGAACGACGGCAGCGTCGAGGAGCTGGAGCGGAAGCTGTCCGCTCTCGTCGAGAAGCTGAGGGGATGAAGCGCAGGGCGAGGCGGCGGCTGCTCGCCGGCGGCGCCGCGGTCGTCGCCGGCGCCGCGGTCGCCGTCGCCCTGGTCGCCTCCGGCCTGTTCGACCACGTGATCACGGAGCTGACCCTGCCCCTGCGCCACGAGGACATCATCCGCCAGCAGGCGAAGGAAAAGCACGTCGACGCGGCGCTGATCGCCGCGGTCATCTACGCCGAGTCCAAGTTCACCGACCCCACCTCCAGCGCCGGGGCGCGGGGGCTGATGCAGATCACGCCGGAGACGGCGAAGGAGATCGAGCGCCACAGCGGCGGCACGACCTTCAGGTGGGCGACCTCTCCGACCCGGAAATCAACATCCGCTACGGCACCTACCGGTTGCGCGAACTGCTCGACCTCTTCGCCGGGAACGAGGTCGCCGCACTGGCGGCCTACAACGCCGGCGCCGGCAGCGCCGAAGGGTGGGGTGGGTCGGGCTTGACGATTGCGGAGATCGGGGTTCCCGAAACCCGCGCCTACGTCGAAGAGGTGCTCGACAAGCAGCGCGCCTATCGCGACACCTACTCGCACGAGCTGGGCTATCGGTGACGCCCGCCCCGCGACCCCGCCTCGCGCCGCTCGCCTTCGCCGTCGGCCTCGTCCTCGCCGATTCCTCGGTCGTCGTCCTCGCCCTGCCCCAGATCTACCGCGACCTCGATACGAGCGTCGCCGGCGTCACCTGGGTGCTCGTCTCGTTCAACCTGGTGATGGCGCTGGCCGCCGTGCCCGCCGCACACCTGGCGCGGAGGATCGGCCCCGGCCGAGCTGCGGCCATCGGCCTTGCCGTCTTCGCCGGCGCCGGCATCGCCTGCGGCGCCGCCTCCGAGCTGAACACCCTGATCGCCGCCCGCTGCGTGCAGGCGCTCGGCGGCGCCGCTGGCCGTCACCGCGGTGCTGGAGCTGCTGCCGGCCACCGTCGGCTCCGAGCGCCGCGCCGCCGCCGTCTGGGCGCTTGCCGGGGCAACCGGCGCCGCGCTCGGACCGGCGGTCGGCGGCCTGCTGACCGAGCTGGTTTCCTGGCAGTCGATCTTCCTCGTCCAGGCGCCGCTGGCGATCCTCGCCGGCGTGCCGCTGCTGGCGGTCGCGCGCCACGAGGCGGCGACCGGGGTCCTCAGCACCGAGCTGCGCCACACCGGCCGGCCGCACCTGCTCGCCAACCTGGCACTGGCGCTGGTCTCCTCGGCGATCGCCGCCGCCCTCTTCCTGCTCGTCCTGCTGCTGATCGAAGGCTGGCGCCTCAGCCCGATCGGGGCGGCGATCGTCGTCTCGGTCATGCCGCTGGCCGCGTTGGCCGGCGCCCGGATCGGACCGGGTGCCGGCAGCGCCCGCGCCCGCGCGGCGGCGGGGGCGATCCTGGTCTCCGGCGGGCTGGGCGGGCTGGCGCTGCTGCCGCACGCCGACGTGGCGCTGACCCTGCCACCGCAGGTCCTCGTCGGCGTCGGCCTCGCGCTCGTCCTCTCGGCGCTGACCGAAACGGCGCTCGCGGGCCGCGCCCCGCAGGCGATCCACGGCGGCTGGACGATCTCCGCCCGACACGCCGGCGTCGCCGTCGGCCTGCTGCTGCTCACCCCGCTGTTCACCGCCGACATCGCCCAGCAGCGCCGCGACGCGATCGACGCCGGCACCGCCGTCGTCCTCGACTCCCGGGTCGAACCGCTGCTCAAGATCGAGCTCTCGCAACGGATCCAGAAGCGACTCGAAGGCGAGCGGGGCAAGGTGCCGACGATCGGGCCGGTATTCGAACCGCTGCCCACCGATCCCAAAGACCGAGCCGCGGTGATCGAGCTGCGCGAAGAACTGCAGGACCAGCTCGATCGCGGCGCCACCCACGCCTTCAGCTCCTCCTTCGGCCTGGCGGCCCTGTTGGGCCTGATCGCGCTGGTGCCGATCGGCCTGGCGAGAAAGATTGAGCTGTGAGCGGGGAGAGGAGGGGCCTGGTCCTCGTCGGCATCTCGCTCGTCGCATCGCTGGCACTCGTCGGGATCTACCTTGCGGCGGGCGGCGCCTCCTATGCCCCGGCGAAGACCCAAGACCCGTGCAAGCTGCGTCCCTGGCGCAACCCCGAAGGCCTGCAGCAGATCGCCGAGCAGTTCTCGCTCTCGGCGCTCGACGGCGCCGCCTGCCAGCTCGGCGTCAGCCGCGAGACGCTGGCCAGGGCGCTGGCCACGCCGCAGTCGCGCGAACGCTTCGCCCGTCGCTACGGCATCGACGACGCCAAGCTGGCGAGGGCGGTGCGGGCGGGTCTCGTGCGGGCGGTCGACGACGCCGAACGGGCGGGTGTGCTGAGCCCGTTCCTGGCGGCGCCGCTGCGGGACACGCTGCGGCGGATCCCCCTCGACCAGGCGATCGAAATCGTCAAGGACGCGAAATCGCTCCTCAACAACGCCCAGAGCTTCCTCGGCCCGGCCCAGGAACTCCTGGAACAGGTGCTGCCCTGAGGGGCATGCGCTCCGGGGGGCAGGTGGACTGCGCGGCTCTGCGCCCTGCGGCTATCGAGTTGCGCGCCAGACCCAGAGCATCGCCAGGGGCTGCAGCGGGAGCCGCGCCCAGAGGGCCCAGCGGGGGATGCGCTCCAGGTCCAGTCCCCGGACCTGCTCGGGGCTCGTCGCCATGTGGACGTTGGCCGGGAACACCGCGAGGAGCAGGCCGAGCAGCCACCAGCGGGCGAAGCGACGGGTGCGGCTGGGGACGAGGGCGGCGCCCCCCGCGACCTCGGCGAGACCGCTGAGGACGACCGCCTCGCGGTGGCGGGGCAGGGACGGGGGCATCATCGCCTGGTAGCTGCGCGGGACGACGAAGTGCATCGCGCCGGCGAAGCCGAAGAAGCCGGCAAGCGCCTTCTGGGAGCGGCTCATCGACCTGTCACCTACCTCGGTCCCGCCCGCCCGGCCTATTTCTTGAACTTGAACTTCTGGCCCTTGACGTCCCAGGAGATCCCGGTGCAGAGTTCTTCCGGGCTCACGTCGAGGGCGCTGGCCAGCTTGATGATCGTGCCCAGCCGCGGCTCTCTGCCGCCGCGCTCGAGCAGCGAGATCTCGGTGCGGTGCAGGTCGCAGCGGAAGCCGAGCTCCTCTTGGGCGATTTTGGCCCTCTGCCGGGCCTTCTTCAGGTTGATTGAGAAACGATCGCGGGGAGTCATAGGCGAGATTCTCTGTGTGCGTCGACAGAACCTCTACAGACAGAGAAGCGCAATTGGGAACTGCGATGTGTATCAGAGTTCGCCGGACGGCGCCTCGCTAAGGTGAGTCGGTGCCCGATTTCAAGCTGAATCCGGCCTACACGCCCGCCGCCGACCAGCCGGCGGCGATCGCCTCGTTGGCCGCGGGGCTTGGGCAGGGGGAACGCTTCCAGACGCTGCTCGGCGCGACCGGCACCGGCAAGACCTTCACCATGGCCGCCACGATCGCGGCGGTGCAGCGGCCGACCCTGGTGATCGCCCACAACAAGACGCTGGCGGCGCAGCTCTGCAACGAGTTCCGCGAGTTCTTCCCCGAGAACGCGGTCGAGTACTTCGTCTCCTACTACGACTACTACCAGCCCGAGGCCTACGTTCCCGCCCAGGACCTCTACATCGAGAAGGACTCCTCGATCAACGACGAGATCGACCGCCTGCGCCACGCGGCGACCGCGGCGCTCTTCGCCCGCCGCGACGTGATCATCGTCGCCTCCGTTTCCTGCATCTACGGGATCGGCTCGCCCCAGGTCTACAACGAAAAAATGCAGCTGTTCAAGCTCGGCGACAAAATCGACCGCGACGAGGTGCTGCGCAAGCTGGTGAAGATGCAGTACCAGCGCAACGACACCGCGCTCGGCCGCGGCGCCTTCCGCGCCCGCGGGGAGGTGCTCGAGATCATGCCCTCCTACGCCGAGTCGGCCTACCGGATCGCCCTCTTCGGCGACGAGATCGAGGCGATCCAGCACTTCGACCCGCTGAGCGGCGAGATCCTCGACACGATCGACCACGTCTCGGTCTGGCCCGCGTCGCACTACGTCACCAGGGACGAGACGCTGGAGCGGGCGGTCGAGGAGATCCGCCACGAACTGAACGCCCGCACGGCGGAGCTGGAGGAGGAAGGCAAGCAGCTCGAGGCGCACCGGCTGCGCCAGCGCACCGCCTACGACATCGAGATGCTGAAGGAGCTCGGCTTCACCTCGGGGATCGAGAACTACTCGCGCATCCTCGACGGCCGCCCCCCGGGTAGCCCCCCGCACACGCTGATCGACTACTTCCCCGAGGACTTCGTCGTCATGGTCGACGAGTCCCACCAGACGATCCCCCAGATCGGCGGCATGTACGAGGGGGACCGTTCGCGCAAGCAGACGCTGATCGAGTACGGCTTCCGCCTGCCCTCGGCGATCGACAACCGCCCGCTCAAGTTCGACGAGTTCCTCGAACGCGTGCCGCAGCTGGTGATGGTCTCGGCGACGCCGGGCCCGTTCGAGCGGGCCGAATCGACCCGGATCGTCGAGCAGATCGTCCGCCCGACCGGGATCGTCGACCCCGAGATCGAGCTGCGCGAGACGAAGAACCAGATCGACGACCTGATGAACGAGATCAAGGCCCGGGCCGAGGCCGGCGACCGCACCCTGGTCACGACCCTGACCAAGAAGATGGCCGAGGATCTGACCGGCTACCTGCTCGAGTACGGGATCAAGGTCCGCTACCTGCACTCCGAGATCGACACCCTGGAACGGATCCAGATCGTGCGCGAGCTGCGGCTGGGCGAGTACGACGTGCTGGTCGGGGTCAACCTGCTGCGCGAGGGTCTCGACCTGCCCGAGGTCTCCCTGGTAGCGATCCTCGATGCCGACAAGGAGGGCTTCCTGCGCGGTGAGACCAGCCTCGTGCAGACGATCGGCCGCGCCGCCCGCAACGTCAACGGCCGGGTGCTGATGTACGCGGACCGCCAGACCGACTCGATGCGCGCCGCGATTAGCGAGACCGACCGCCGCCGCGCGATCCAGGTCGCCTACAACGCCGAGCACGGGATAACCCCGGAGACGGTGCGCAAGGGAATCTCCGAGATGGCCGAGTTCCTGGCGATGGAGGACCGCGCGCCGAAACGGCGCCGCCGCAGGCGCGGCGGCGAGTTCGTCGACTCGGCCGAGCTGGAGAGGGCGATCGTCGCGCTCGAGGAGGAGATGCTTGCCGCCGCCGACGACCTCCGCTTCGAGGAGGCGGCGCGGCTGCGCGACGAGCTGAAGGAACTGCGTCGCGACCTCGACGGGATGACCGCGGGCGCGTAGAGGCGATCCCGGCAGGGGTTCCGCTTAACTTTTTTGCGAGGACGCGGCCCTGTCGGGCCGCGCCTGGATCGCGCAAAAAAGTACAAGACGCTCCATCCCTACCGGGATCGCCTCTCCATCAGTCGTGAGACCATCGAGGCCGTGACGATTTGCGAGCAGCTTGGGGAGTGGGCGGTCGGCCTTCGGGCCGACGATCTGCCGCCGAGCGTTCGCGAGCGCGCCGAGCTGCAGGCGCTCAGCATCGCCGCTGGGCGCGCGGCGGGCGCCGGGGCCGCCGCTGCAGTCGACGCCGTGGCGGCCGAGGGCCCGGCCGGCGAGGTCTACCGCTCGGCCGCGGCGTCGATCGCCCACGATTGGGACGACTACCTGTTCATGGGTCACACCGGCCACTCCGCGGTCCCCGTCGCGGCGGCCTTTGCGGTCGAGCCCGAGCGCCGGCTGGTTGCCCAGGTCGTTGCCAACGAGGTCGCCGGGCGCCTCGGCGCGGCGCTCTTCCTCGGCCCCCACAACGGCCAGTTCTGGGCCTCGATCCACTGCGCCTCGGCGGCCCTCGCCGCCGCCGTCGGGCTAGGGCTCGACGCCGAGCGCACCGCCCACGCCCTGGCGATCGCCCTCTACCAGCCGCCCTACGGGATGTGGCCGGGGTTCATGGGCCCCTCCTCGAAGCTGCTGACCGCCGCCGAGCCGGCGGCGAGCGGCGTCCGGGCGGCGCTGCTGGCGGCGGAGGGCATGGACGGCGCGCTCGACCTGATCGAGCATCCGCGCGGCGTCCTCGCCAACCTCTCCTTCGCCCCGCGGCCGGCGATGTTCGGCGGCCTCGGCGACGTCTGGCTGACCGACACGCTCGCCTTCAAGCGCCTGCCCGGCTGCGCCTACCTGCAGTCGGTCGGCGAGGCCGCCTGCGCTGTCGACATCGACGCCGCCGAGATCGCTGCGATCGAGGTCGAGGCCGGCTGGCTCACCTGCGAGATGGAGGAGCTCGGCCGCGGGCCCGATCTCTCGCCGGTGCGGGTCAACTTCTCCGCCACGCTGACGACGGCGATCGCGCTGCTGGCCGGCAGGCTGACGCCAGCCGAGCTGAACCCGGCCTGGCTTGCCGAGCGGGAGTCCGAGATCCGCGACCTCGCCGCCCGGGTGAAGGTCCGCCACGATCCGGCCCTGACCGCGAAGACGCTGTTGGGCACGCTCGAGGCGGGCGCCTCGCCCGATCTCGGCCCGGGCGACCTACTGCGCATCCGTCGCCGGCTTGGCGATTTGAACATGGCCGAGGTCAACCCGGCGCCGGCGATCCTTGCCGCGCTGCGCGCCGATCGCCGCCTGCGGTGGCATTTCGGCGACTCGCTCGTGGGGCGCCTGCGGGGCCGCTCTTCGGCGCCCTCGCCACCGACGGGGACCGGGGCATCGCCGGCCTCGACGTCGCCAGCCTGCGGATGACCTTTCCCAGCCGCCTCCGCATCCGCCTCCGCGGCGGCGCGACCCGCGTCGTGGAGGGCAGCGAGCCCGGCTCCTGCGGGCGATCGCTCGAGGAGCAGCGCGCCGTCGTCGCCGAGAAGCTCGAGCTCGCCGACCTCGAGCCGCCGCCGCGGGCTGTGGAGCGCCTCTAACCTCTCACCGTGGCGATCGACGTCGGCGAGACGAGCTTCGAGCGGGAGGTGGTCGAGCGCTCGCGCTCGGTCCCGGTCGTGGTCGACTTCTGGGCCGAGCGGTGCGGGCCGTGCCGGACGCCGACCCCGGCGCTGGAGGCGGTCGAGGGCCACGATGGCGACTTCGCCGTGGAAGGGATCGTGGCGCGAGTCGCCCTGGCAAAGCGGGGCGTCGGCGCCGAGGCCTTCTCCCAGCTCGACGGCGCGGGCGGCGAGCTCGACCCCGCCGACCCCACCGCCCGCGACCTCCGCAAGCGCCTAGCCACCGCCCTCTACCAACCCCACCCGTCTCGCCGACGCTGACTTTGACTTTGTTGTCGATATTCGGCAATAAAGTCAAAGTCAGCGGGTTTTGGCGAGGGTGAGCTCGTTGCGACGTTGGGTAAGGAGTCGAGCGAGTCGCCTCATCACGGTCGCCGGTTCGCGATCCAAGCGGTTGCCCGTGATGCGGACGATCTCGATGCCGGCGAGCTTGAGGTCTTCGTGGCGGATGCGGTCGGACTCGAAGGCCCGCGGACTGCCGTGGTAGTCGTACGTATCGAGTTCGACTGCGAACCGCTCAACCCGCCAGTAAGCGTCCAGCTCGTATCCCGCGACGAAGAAGTTCATCGACGGCCGCGGCAGGCCTGCGCGTTGGACGAGATCGAGGAATCGCCGTTCCAGACCAGAACGGGTGAACGCCGGCGTGCGGTGTATCAGCATCGCTTCGCGCAGTCGCCTCACTCCTCGGAATCCCCGACTGCGCGAGATAAGGGCATCGACAGCACTCAAGTCGAGCAGGCCGAGTCGATGCGCGTTGTCGAGGGCCCGACTGAGGAAATGAGGGTCGACGGCAGCGGTATCCAGAAGGGTTCGCGGCACGGCCGTGACTGCAACTTGCCCATGCGAGTCGCGATCCGCGGCAACCAAGGCTTCCGCGCTGTGCATACGGATGGCCGCGCGAACACGCCGTGGACTCGCCGCTGTCACTTCGACCGGCAACCACCAACGGCCCGTCAACCCCCAGAGCCAGGCCGCAGATCGGTGGCTGAGCAGTGCGCCCTCGCCGGCAGTCAAGACCGCGCTGATGCATAGCCCGTGCCGCGAAACGGCTCTATGGCCGACGGCGTATGCGTCGCGATGCAGGCGGTGCAGCCGCCCAGCGGCTATTTCTCGCGAAACCTTCTCGCGCGAGTAGCCAAGCCCGACAAGCTGCCGTCCCGATACCACCCCATGTTGCTCTTCCGCAAGCCGCGCAACAGCCCGCTGACTTCGCCTTTGTTGTCGCATATAGACAACAAGGGCGAAGTCAGCGGGATTCTCCCCCCGGGAACGTGTGTTCGGTTGGGTAGGATGGCTGCACGTGGCTGCTTCTGGGCGGATCCTCATTTCCGGTGCTCGCGAGCACAACCTGAAGGACATCGACGTCGAGCTGCCGCGCGACGCGCTGATCGTGATCACCGGGCTCTCGGGCTCGGGCAAGTCGAGCCTCGCCTTCGACACGATCTACGCCGAGGGCCAGCGGCGCTACGTCGAGTCGCTCTCGGCCTACGCGCGCCAGTTCCTCGGCCTGATGGAGAAGCCCGACGTCGACTCGATCGAGGGGCTCTCGCCGGCGATCTCGATCGACCAGAAGACGACCTCGCGCAACCCGCGCTCGACGGTCGGCACGGTGACCGAGATCTACGACTACCTGCGGCTGCTCTGGGCGCGGATCGGCGTGCCGCACTGCCCCACCTGCGGCGAGGAGATCGCCGGGCAGACGCAGGAGCAGATCGTCGACCGGCTGATGACCCTCGAGGAGGGGACGAAATTCATGGTCATGGCGCCGGTCGTGCGCGGGCGCAAAGGCGAGTACGGGAAATTGCTCGAGCAGATGCGGCTCGAGGGCTACTCGCGGGTCGAGGTGAACGGCGAGCTGCGCCGCCTCGACGAGGAGATCGTCCTCGACAAGAAGTACAAACACGACGTCTCGGTGGTCGTCGACCGGCTGGTGATGAAGACCGACCTGCGCCGCCGCCTCTCCGAGTCGGTCGAGGCCGCCGCCGGGCTGGCCGCGGGTTTGGTCGAAGTAGAGCTCGTCGGTGAGGGCAAGCCCAAGGATGACTGCGGTAGCGACCGAGCGTCACGATCTGATTCTTCGCGAGGGAGCGGTGGGTCAGAGGAAGGCGGGCGGAATGTTGTTCTCCGAGCAGTTCGCCTGTCTCGAGTGCGGCACCTCGATCCCCGAGCTGGAGCCGCGGATCTTCTCCTTCAACTCGCCCCACGGCGCCTGCGAGCGCTGCCACGGGCTCGGCTTCCAGCGGGTGATCGACCCCGAGCTGGTCGTCCCGGACCCGACCCTCTCGCTGGCCGAGGGGGCGCTGCAGCCCTGGAACCGCGGCGTCACCGCCTACTGGCGGCGGCTGATCGCGGCGGTCGCCGAGGACTACGGGGTCGACGTCGAGGCGCCCTGGTCGAAGCTGAAGAAATCCGAGAAAGAGGTCTTCCTCCACGGCACCGGCGGCGAGCGCCACCAGGTGACCTACACCAACCGCTTCGGCCGCCGCCGCTCCTACAAGGTCCGCTTCGAGGGGATCGTCAACCAGCTCCAGCGCCGCTACGAGGAGACCGACTCCGAGACCAACCGCGAGCGGATCGAGAGCTACATGGCCGAGCAGCCCTGCCCCGACTGCGGTGGCGCGCGGCTGCGGCCGGAGAGCCTCGCGGTCACCGTCGGCGGCCTCAGCATCGCCGAGTACACCGCGCTCTCGGCGCGGGCGGCCGGCGAGTGGATCGCCGCGCTGGAGCTGAACCGAGACCGAGCGGGCGATCGCGCGGCTGATCGTGCGCGAGATCACCGAACGGCTCGCCTTCCTCGAGAACGTCGGCATCGGCTACCTCTCGCTGGACCGCTCGGCCCGCTCGCTGTCGGGTGGCGAGGCGCAGCGGATCCGGCTGGCGACGCAGATCGGCTCCAGCCTGGTCGGCGTGATGTACGTGCTCGACGAGCCCTCGATCGGCCTCCACCAGCGCGACAACGAGAAGCTGATCGGGACGCTCGACCGGCTGCGCGACCTCGGCAACACGGTGATCGTGGTCGAGCACGACGAGGGCACGATGCGCGCCGCCGACCACCTGGTCGACCTCGGGCCGGGCGCGGGCGAACACGGCGGCCACGTGATCGCCGCCGGCACGCCCGCCGCGGTCGCCAAGGACCCGGCCTCGCTGACCGGCCAGTACCTCTCCGGCAAGCGCCGGATCGAGGTTCCGGCCGAGCGCCGCCAGCCGCGCGGGGCGCTGCTCGTCCGCGGCGCTCGCGAACACAACCTGAAGGGGATCGACGTGGCGATCCCGCTCGGCGTCTTCTGCTGCGTCACCGGCGTCTCCGGCTCGGGCAAGTCGACCCTGGTCAACGAGACCCTGCACCACGCGGTCGCCAACCGGCTGCACCAGGCGAAGCTGCGGCCGGGCGCCCACGACGGGATCGACGGGCTCAGCCAGATCGACAAGATCATCAACATCGACCAGTCGCCGATCGGCCGCACGCCGCGCTCCAACCCGGCCACCTACACCGGCCTCTTCGACCACATCCGCCAGCTCTTCACCCAGACCCAGGAGGCGCGGGCGCGTGGCTACAAGCCGGGGCGGTTCAGCTTCAACGTCAAGGGCGGGCGCTGCGAGGTCTGCCGCGGCGACGGCCAGATCAAGATCGAGATGCACTTCCTGCCCGACGTCTACGTGCCCTGCGAGCAGTGCCACGGCCGCCGCTACAACCGCGAGACGCTCGAGGTCCGCTTCAAGGGCAAGAGCATCGCCGACGTGCTCGAGATGTCGGTCGAGGAGGCGGTGACGTTCTTCGAGAACGTGCCGAAGATCGCCCGCCGGCTGCGCACCCTGCACGACGTCGGCCTCGACTACATCCGGCTCGGCCAGGCGGCGACGACGCTCTCGGGCGGCGAGGCGCAGCGGGTGAAGCTGGCGACCGAGCTCTCCAAGGTCGCCACCGGCGACACCCTCTACATCCTCGACGAGCCGACCACCGGCCTGCACTTCGCCGACGTCCAGCGGCTGCTCGACGTGCTCGGCCGGCTTGTCGACGCCGGCAACACCGTGGTCGTGATCGAGCACAACCTCGACGTGATCAAGACCGCCGACCGGATCGTCGACCTCGGTCCCGACGGCGGCGACGAGGGCGGCGAGGTCGTCGCCACCGGCACCCCGGAGGAGGTCGCCGCGGTCGAGGCCTCCCACACCGGCAGCTTTCTCGCCGAGCTGGTCGAGCCGGCCAAGCCGAAACGCGCCCGCAAGCGCCGCGAGCCGGTCGCCGCCTAGCGAAACGAGGAGGCTGGCGCCGATCGCGCCGCCCAGGTCGCCCAGCTCGGCGACGTGCATGCGCGGTGGGCGGTCGTCGACAAAGAGGTGCTTGTGCATCTCCTTGACCAGGTGGTCCATGAAGTGGTCGCCGAAGCGCACGCCGAGGCCGCCGCCGAGGACAACCGCCTCGACGTCGAGCAGGTTGACGGCGGAGGCGATCCCCGTGCCGAGGTAGCGGATCGCGCGCCGCAAGCAGACTCTCGGTGAGCGCGTCGCCCTCGCGCAGGGCGTGCTCCCAGACCGAGCTGGTGAGGCGCTCTTTGCCCCGTTTCTCCATGATCTCGAAGAGGTCGGTGTCGACCCCTTTGGCAACCTCCTGTTTGGCGCGGGCTTCCATCGCCGCCCGGCCGACGTAGGCCTCGAGGCAGCCACGCCGCCCGCAGGGGCAGCGGGCGCCGTTGCGTTTGACCACGGTGTGCCCGAGCTCGCCGGCGGCGCCGCGGCCGAGCCAGGGCTTGCGGTCGAGGATCAGGCCGCCGCCGAGGCCGGTGCCCCACCAGACGCCGATCAGCGAGTCGTAGGGCCGCCCGGCGCCGAGCTCGTACTCGCCTTCGACCGCGACCTGGACGTCGTTGCCGATGCGGACGGTCGTTCCCAGCGCCTTCGACAGCGTCTCGCCGAGGGCGAAGCCGCCTTCCCAGCCGGGCAGGTTGCGGGCTCCGGAGACGACCCCGGTCGCCCCGTCGGCGTCTCCGGGCGAGCCGACGCCGACGCCGGCCAGCTCCTCGGGCTTGACCCCTGCGGCGGAGGCCGCTTCGCGCAACGCGTCCTCCATCGCCCGGGCGACGCCTGCCGGGCCGCCCTCGGTCGGGGTTGCCTGGCGGGCTTCGCCGCGCAGCTTCCCCTCCGCGTCGACGACGACGGTCTGGATCTTGGTGCCGCCGAGGTCGATGCCGCCGCGCAGATCTGCCATGCGCGCAGTCTAAGCGCCTCGCCGATCTGGGATGCTGGCCTCGTGGCCGGGCAACGGGGCTGGCGAACGTGGTGGGCGAAGCGGCGCTGGTATGAGCGCAACCGGCGGCCGCTGCGCCGTTGGCGGATCGCCCGCCACGCCGCCCGCGGCGGCTTCTACGTCCGCGAGCCGGTCGAGGGCGAGATCCTCGAGGCGCTCGACGAGGGGCGACTGAGGATCGGCGAGGGGACGCTGCTCGAGCCGGGCTGCTGGCTGACGTTGGCGCCCGCGGGCCGGATCGAGATCGGCGCCGGCTGCTTCCTCAACCGCAACACGATGCTCGCGGCGCACTCGGAGATCGTCGTCGGCGACCACGTGATGTTCGCCAACGGTTGCTTCGTCGGCGACGCCGAGCACCGCTTCGACGATCCCGAGACGCCGGTCACCTGGCAGGGCTTCACCAGCAAGGGCCCGGTGCGGATCGGCTCCAACTGCTGGTTCGGCGTCAACTGCGCCGTGACCAGCGGCGTGACGATCGGCGAGCGCTGCGTGATCGGCGCCAACTCGGTCGTCACCCGGGACCTGCCCCCGGGGACGATCGCCGCCGGTGCCCCCGCTCGTGTGATCAAAGACATCCAGTTCCGCGCCTGAGGGCCTATACTCCGTGACCCGGCCGTGACCCCAAGGGCATGGACCAAATGGACCTCGCACTGACCGATCCTCCTCAGGCAAGAGCAGGCGTGAAGCTGGTTCGCGCTAAAGACGAGCTGCGCGCCGCGCTGGCCGCGGAGCGCCGCGCCGATCGCACGATCGGCCTCGTGCCGACGATGGGCGGCCTGCACGAGGGCCACCTCTCGCTGCTGCGCGCCGCCCGCGCGGAGTGCGACATCGTCGTCATGAGCCTCTTCGTCAACCCGGCTCAGTTCGGGCCCGGCGAGGACCTCGAGCGCTACCCGGGCGACGAGGGGCGCGACGCCGAGCTCGCCGCCGCGGCCGGCGTCGACCTGATCTACGCGCCACCGGTCGGCGAGGTCTACCCCGAGGGCTTCGCCACCCAGGTCTCGGTGGGCGGCCTGACCGAGGTTCTCTGCGGCGCCCCAGAGCGGCGCGGCTCCGAGCACTTCCGCGGCGTCACCACCGTCGTCGCCAAGCTCTTCAACACCGTCGGGCCCGACGTCGCCTACTTCGGCCGCAAGGACGCCCAGCAGCTCGCGGCCATCCGCCGCATGGCCCGCGACCTCGACTTCGCCGTGCGGATCGAGGGGCTGCCGATCGTGCGCCAGGCCGACGGCCTGGCGATGAGCTCGCGCAACGCCTACCTGGCGCCCGCCGATCGCGAGCGGGCGACGGCGCTCCACCGGGCGCTGCGCGCGGTCGAGGAGATGGCCTCGCGGGGCGCCCCGCTCGCCGACGCCCTCGCCGCGGGCCGCCACCGGCTGAGGTCGGCGGGGATCGAGCCTGAATACCTCGAGGCGCGCGATCCCGAGGATCTTCTACCGGCCGTGGAGCTGGGCGACCGCCCGGTCCTGATCGCAATCGCGGCGCAGGTAGGCGCCGCCCGCCTGATCGACAACATCGAACTTCCCGCCGACGGGCCGATTTGTCCTCCCCAGGACGGCAAATCGGCCCGTCGGCCAGACAACGAGGGGGGCACCTGATGCAGAGGCAGATGCTGAAGTCGAAGATCCACCGGGCGACGGTGACCGATTGCGATGTCGACTACGTCGGCAGCATCACGGTCGACACCGAGCTGATGGCCGCCGCCGACCTGATCACCAACGAGCAGGTCCACGTCTGGGACATCGACAACGGGGCCCGTTTCGTCACCTACGTGATCGACGGCGAGCCGGGCTCGGGCACGATCCAGGTCAACGGCGCCGCCGCCCACCTGACCCGGCCGGGAGACAAGGTGATCGTCGCCTCCTTCGGCGCCTACGACGAGAGCGACCTCGAGGCCTACTCGCCGGTCGTCGTCCACGTCGGCGAGGACAACTCGATAACCGCCGTCGACAGCCACCCCGAGGTGCTCCTCTCATGAGCTCCGGCGGCCGTTCCCACACGGCGCCCCCACCGGCGTCGGAGCGGGCTCCGGTGACGCTGCCCCGCCTGGCCGAGATGAAGGCCGCGGGCGAGCCGATCGCGATGGTCACCGCCTACGACTATCCCTCGGCGACCGTCGCCGAGGAGGCCGGCGTCGACGTCGTCCTGGTCGGCGACTCGGCGGCGAACGTCGTCCTCGGCTACGCCGGAACCGAGGCGGTGACGCTGGAGGAGATGATCGTGCTCGGCAAGGCGGTGCGCCGCGGGCTGCGCACGCCGCTGATGGTCGGCGACATGCCGATGGGCAGCTACGAGTCGAGCAACGAGCTGGCGATACGCAATGCCCAGCGCCTGGTCAAGGAGACCGGCTGCCAGACGGTCAAGCTCGAGGCCGGCGGGATCTCGGTCGAGCGGGCTCGGGCGATCGTCCGCTCCGGCATCCCGGTGATGGGCCACGTCGGCCTGACGCCGCAGACCGCCACCGCGCTCGGCGGCTACAAGGCGCAGGGCAAGACCGCGCAGGGCGCGATCAAGCTCTGCGAGGACGCCCTGGCGCTGCAGGCGGTCGGCTGCTTCGCGATCGTCTTCGAGGCGGTGCCGGCGGCGATAACCGAAGCGATCGTCGAGAAGCTGGAGGTGCCGACGATCGGCATCGGCGCCGGCCCGGCGACCGCCGGCCAGGTGCTCGTCTTCCACGACCTGCTCGGGATCACCACCGGCCGCATGGCGAGATTCGTCAAGCGCTACGCCGACCTGCACGGGGAGATGGTGGCTGCGGTGCGCGAGTACGCCGCCGAGGTTCGCTCGCGCCACTTCCCCGAACCCGACCACGTCTACTCGGTCGAGCCGGCCGAGCTGGCCGAGTTCCGCCGCTACCTCGAGCAGGAGAGCCTCGCCTCGCGCAAGGCCTGGGATTGGGAGCCGCTGCCGTAGAGCGCCATTAGCATTGCCGCGATGAGGGCCGAGGAGCGGCGCGCGGAGCTGGTCGAGCTGTACGAGGAGGTCAAGGCGTGCACCCGCTGCCCGCTGCACGAGACGCGGACCAAGGCGGTGTTCGGCGCGGGCGACGCCGATGCCGACGTGATGTTCGTCGGCGAGGCGCCCGGGGCCGAGGAGGACCGCCAGGGGCTGCCCTTCGTCGGCCGCGCCGGCCAGCTCCTCAACCAGATGCTCGAGGGCATCGGCCTCTCGCGCGAGGAGGTCTTCATCGCCAACGTCCTCAAGAGCCGCCCGCCGGGCAACCGCGACCCCCAGCCGCTGGAGATCGAAGCCTGCCGGCCCTACCTGTTCGAGCAGATCCGGCTGATCGAGCCCCGGGTCCTCTGCACCCTGGGCAACTTCGCGACCAAGCTGCTGAGCGGCAACCCGGCCGGGATCACCCGCGTGCGGGGAGCGCCGCAGGTGCACGAGCTGGGCGGTCGCACGGTCTTCCTGCTGCCGCTCTTCCACCCCGCCGCCGCGCTGCGAACGCCCGCGGTCAAGGAGACGCTGCGCGCCGACTTCGAGCTGCTGCCGGGCCTGCTCGCCGGCCCGGTGCCCGGCGCGCCGCCGCCGGAGGAGGAGATCGAGGTGGCACCGCCGGCGGAGCCGCCGCGGCCCTCCGTGGACCAGATGGACCTGTTCGGTTGAGCGCCGCCGCCGAGACCGTCGAGACCGCTTCGGCGGAGGAGACCGAAGCGCTCGGCGCGCGGCTCGCCGAGCGGGTGCGGCCGGGAGAGGCGGTCGTCGTCGCCGGCGAGGTCGGCGCCGGCAAGACGACGCTGATCCGCGGTGCCTGCCGCGCGCTCGGGGTCGAGGGCCCGGTCACCTCGCCGACCTTCACCATCGGCCAGCGCTACGAGGGCCGCGTCCCCGTCGCCCACCTCGATCTCTACCGGCTCGAGGGCCTCGGGCGCGAGGACCCGGCGCTGCTCGACGACTACCTCGAGGGTGGCGCGGTCGCCTTCGTCGAGTGGCCGGCGCTGGCGCAGCCGCGGCTGGCCGGGCGGATCGCGCTGGAGGTGCGGATCGAGCACGTCGGCGGGGAGCGGCGGCGGATCGAGACCCGCGCCGCATCCCCGCCCGGGTAGGCGTGTTTCGGGAAGGCGATGCCGCCCATGTAGCATCGCCGCTCGGACTCGATTCGAAGGAGGAAGCGCCGGATGAAGGGAATGAAGAGGCTCGCGACCATCGTGCTCGGCGTCGCCCTGCTCGCCGCCGCGCCGGCCTCCGCCCAGGGCGCCGCCTACAAGCACTACGTCGCCTGCGGCCTCTCCAAGAACGCGAAACCGTCGCACGTCTGCCAGAAGGGCCGCGACAAGGGCGCCTTCTTCGAGAGCACCAAGGCCGACGTCTCCTACACCGTCTGCGTCAAGTTCCCCAACACGAAGAGCCTCTGCAAACCGAAGCAGGAAGCGGTCAAGGGAACGCTCTACGTCAACAAGATCACCTCCAACATCCCCGGCAAGCACAAGGTGGCCTGGTTCGTCAACGGCAAGCGGGTCGGCGTCTACACCTTCGTCGTCCCCGCTTGAGAGCCGCGCTCGGGTTCGACACCGCGACCGACGACGTCGCCGTCGCCGTCCTGCGCGGCGAGGAGCCCCTCTACGAGTCGGCGGTGGGGCCGGCCGAGGGGAGCGGGCCGGCGCACGCCCGGGCGCTGCTCGGCGAGGTCGAGGCCGCGGTGGCGGCGGCCGGCGGCTGGGAGGAGATCGAGCGGATCGCGGTCGGCGCCGGGCCGGGATCGTTCACCGGCATCCGCGTCGGCATCGCCAGCGCGCAGGGCCTCGGCCTGGGCCGAGGCCTGCCCGTGACCGGCGTCTGCACCCTCGACGCGCTCGCACGCGGCATGGCGGGCGCGGCCGGCGGGCGCGACCGCCTCGTCGTCACCGACGCCCGCCGGGGGGAGGCGTTCGCCGCGCTCTACTCGGCGAACGGCGAGCGACTCTGGGGGCCCCTGGTGAGCAGTCCGGGAGGGCTCGCCGAGGCGGTTTCGGGGCTCGAGCGGGCGGCGCTGTGCGCGGGGTCGGGCGCGGTACGATTTCGACAGCAGTTGGCGAGCCCGAGCGTCGAGATCCCTGACGATGCCGAGCCCGTGCACAGGGTCGCCGCACGGCACGTCTGTGCGCTGGCGAGGGCCGGCGGGGGAGAGGCCTCCGGCTCCGTCGCACCCATCTACCTGAGGCCCCCCGATGCGAAACGTTGGCGTGAGCGAGGCACCGAGCGCAAAGCCGAGTGATCCGATCGGCGAGCTGACGCTGCGGCGGCTCGCCTACAGCGACCTGCCGGCGGTGATCTCGATCGAGCGCCGCTCCTTCCCGGCGCCGTGGTCGCTGGCGATGTTCGTGCTCGAGCTCTCCAAGCCGTCCGGGATCTGCCTCGCCGCGAGCGTCGGCGAGGAGCTGCTCGGCTACCTCGTCTGCTCGCGCTACGACCGCGTCTGGCACCTGATGAACGTCGCCGTCGCGCCCGAGCGCCGCCGCCTTGGGGTCGCCAGCCGGCTGATCTCTCAGCTGATCGAGGAAGGGGGGCGCGAGTTGCCGTTCACGCTCGAGGTGCGGGTATCCAACCGCGACGCGATCGCGATGTACGAACGGCTCGGCTTCCGCTCGGCGGGCGTCCGCCCTCGCTACTACCAGGACAACGGCGAGGACGCCCTGATCATGTGGCTCGACTGAGGTCCCGTTGATCCTCGCGATAGAGACGTCGTGCGACGACACCTGCGCTGCGGTCCTCGACGGGGCCCGCATCCGCTCCAACGTGATCTCCTCCCAGGCCGCGGCCCACGCCGGCTTCGGCGGCATCGTCCCCGAGGTCGCCTCGCGCCAGCACCTCGAGCTGGCCGTTCCGGTGGTGCAGGCGGCGCTGGCGGAGGCGGGGGTGACCCTGGAGGAGGTGGAGGCCGTCGCGGTGACGACCCAGCCGGGCCTGATCGGCGCCCTGCTCGTCGGCCTCAGCACGGCCAAGGCGCTCGCCGCGGCGCGGGAGCTGCCGCTGATCCCGGTCGACCACCTGCAGGGGCACGTCGCCGCCAACTACCTCGAGCCCGGCCCGCTCGACCCGCCCTTCCTCTGCCTGATCGCCAGCGGCGGCCACACGCTGCTCGCCGGCGTGCACGAACACGGCGGCCACGAGGTTCTGGGCCAGACCCTCGACGACGCCGCCGGCGAGGCCTTCGACAAGGTCGCCCGCCTGCTCGGGCTGGGCTACCCCGGTGGCCCCGCGCTCGAGCGGCTGGCCGCGGGCGGCGACGCCGCGGCCTTCGAGATGCCGGTTGCGATGGCGCGCGACCCCGGCCTCGACTTCAGCTTCAGCGGGCTGAAGACCGCGCTCGCCTACCTCTGCCGCGACCTCGGCCCCGAGCAGGTGGAGGAGCGCCGCGCCGACCTCGCCGCCTGCTTCCAGGCGGCCGCCGTCGGTCAGCTCACCGCGAAACTGAAGCGGGCGCTGAAGCGCGGCCGGTGGGAGGCGGTCGCTCTCGGCGGCGGCGTCGCCGCCAACGGCACCCTGCGCGGCGCGGTCGCCGAGCTCTGCGAGGAGGCCGGTGTGCGGCTGAAGCTGGTCCCGGGGGAGCTCTGCACCGACAACGCGGCGATGATCGGCTCGGCGGCGCGCTTCGCGCCACGGCTGCCGTTCCCCGAGTACCTCTCCTTCGACGCCCGCCCGACCTCCCGCGCGCCTGTCCAGGCATGACCGAGGTCGTCCTCTACTCGCGGGCGGGCTGCCACCTCTGCGAGCAGGCGCTCGGGGAGATCGTCTCCCTGCATGCCAAAGGCCGCGGTTTCGAGCTGCGCGAGGTCGACATCGAGAGCGACGAGTCGCTGCACCGGAGCATGCTCGAGCGCATCCCGGTGGTCGAGGTCGACGGCGAGGTCGTCTCCGAGCTGGTCCTCGATCGCGCCGCTCTGCTGGCGCGGCTCGATACTGTGGCGGGCGATGATCGAGCAGGCGGTGGAGGAGCTTGAGGTGAGCGAGGAGCTCGTTGCCGACGGCGAGCGCCTCTCGCTCGGCGTGGCCGCGCGCCTCTCGCGCTACCTGCAGGTGCTGACCCAGGCGCGCAAGATGGGCCGCGAGACGATCTCCTCGCAGGAACTCTCCGACTACACCCACATCAACCCGACCCAGATCCGCCGCGATCTCTCCGGCTTCGGCAAGTTCGGCAAGCGCGGCGTCGGCTACAACGTCGAGTCGCTGGTCGCCGAGATCCGCAAGATCCTGCGCACCTCCGGCCAGCACAACATCGCCCTCTTCGGTGCCGGCAACCTCGGCCAGGCGATCGCCAGCTCCGACATCTTCGCCGACCACGGTTTCCAGGTGGTCGCCGTGTTCGACGTCGACCCCGATGTGGTCGGCACAGAGGTGGGCAGCCTGCGGGTGCGCGACTTCGGCGAGATCGAGGACGTCGTTACCGAGCAGGAGATCGTCGTCGGCGTGCTCGCGGTGCCTGCCGCGGCGGCGCAGGCGGTCGCCGACCGGCTGGTCGATGCGGGGGTGAAGATCATCTTCAACTACTCCGAGCAGCTCCTGCAGGTGCCGCCGGAGGTCACCGTGCACACCTCGAGCCCCGCCGTCGACCTGCTCTACGCGCTCTACTTCTACCTGACCTAGCGCCTTGTCCCTGGATCTCGACCTCGCTCGGCAGAGATTCGAGTCCTCGACCGACTTCACGATCGGGCTGGAGGAGGAGTTCGCGATCCTCGACCCGGCGACGCTCGAGCTCAAGCACCGCTTCGAGGACGTCTACGCTGCCTGCCAGCGCGACGAGGTGCTGGCGGACTCGGCGGCGGGCGAGCTGATCGCCTCGGAGATCGAGATCCGCTCCGGGCGGGCGCAGGACTTCGCCGAGGCGGTCGAGGCCCAGCGCGAGCGCCGCTCGCGCCTCTTCGACCTGATCGACGGCATGGGCCTGGCGCTGGGCGCGATGGGGACGCACCCCTGGGCGAGCTACCTCGACCAGCGGATCATCGACACGCCCCACTACAACCGACTGCGCAACGAACTCGGTTGGGTCGCGCAGCGCAACAACACCTGGAGCATGCACGTCCACATGGGGGTGCGCGGGGCCGACCGGGCGATCGCGGTCTGCGACCGGTTGCGTGAGCTGTTGCCGCTGCTGCTGGCCGTCTCGGCGAACTCGCCCTTCCTCGACCGCTGCGACACCGGCCTGCACACGGTGCGGACCGAGATCTTCACCCGCACCTTTCCCCGCTGCGGGATCCCCAGCCCGTTCGTCGATTGGCGGCGCTACGCGGACTTCGTCGCGATGCTGCAACGTACCGGCACCGTGGTCGAGTCGACGCAGCTGTGGTGGAGCGTGCGCCCGCATCACCATTTCGGCACGGTCGAGGTGAGGATCTGCGACGCGCAGACCGGCGGCGATGAGTCCTTCGCCCTCGCCGGGCTGATCGCCGCCTGCATCGCACAGGCGGCGCTCGACTACGACGAGCGCGGCTACGAGGGCGCGCGGGCGCCGTTGAGCGACCGCGAGATCGAGGAGAACTTCTGGCGGGCGATCCGCTACGGCATGGGGGGCAGGCTGATCGACTTCCGGCGCGGCGAGGAGATCGAGGCGCGGGCGGCGCTCGACGGCCTGCTGCGCTGGTGCGAGCCGGCCCGCTCACGGCTCGGCATCGAGGTCGCCCTTCCTGAGCGCAACGGCGCCCAGCGGGCGCGCGAAGCGCACGATGCCGGCGCCTCGATCGAGGACGTCTACCGCGAGGCGGTGGCCGAGACCCGCCGCACCTACACGGCGGCGCCCCAGACCGCCTGAAAACGCGCTATCCGTGGCCGCATATAGACTCCCGCGCCGCCAAATCCAGCGGAGGAATCGAACTTGACCAGCTTCTTGACCGAATACGGAGTCGTCGTCGCGCTCGTCTGCGCCGGGGCGGCCGTTGTCTACGGACTGATCGTCACCCAGCGCCTGCTCGCGAAGTCCCCGGGCAACGAGCGCATGCAGGAAATCTCGGGCGCCGTGCAGGAAGGCGCCAAGGCCTACCTCAACCGCCAGTACACGATCATCGCCACCGTCGCGGTGCCGATTGCGATCGTGCTCTGGCTGCTGCAGGACTACAAGACCGCGATCGGTTTCGTCATCGGGGGCACCCTCTCGGGCGCCACCGGGTTCATCGGGATGAACCTCTCGGTGCGCGCCAACTCTCGTGTCGCCGAGGCCGCCCGAGGCGGCGTCCCGCCAGCGCTCGACGTCGCCTTCAAAGGCGGCTCGGTCACCGGCCTGCTGGTCGTCGGCCTGGCGCTGCTCGGCGTCGCCGGCTACTTCGGCATCCTCGTGCTCACCGGCTCGAGCGACAAGGAGGCGGTCGACGCCCTCGTCGGGCTCGGCTTCGGCGGCTCGCTGATCTCGGTCTTCGCCCGGCTCGGCGGCGGCATCTTCACCAAGGCCGCCGACGTCGGCGCCGACCTGGTCGGCAAGGTCGAGGCCGGCATCCCCGAGGACGATCCCCGCAACCCGGCGGTGATCGCCGACAACGTCGGCGACAACGTCGGCGACTGCGCCGGCATGGCCGCCGACCTGTTCGAGACCTACGCGGTCACCTCGGTCGCCGTGATGCTGCTCGGCGTCCTCACCTTCACCGGCTCGGGCGGCGAATTCTCGCGCGAGGTGGCGATCTTCCCGCTGGTGATCGGCGGCGTCGCGATCATCGCCTCGATCGTCGGCGCGCTCTCGGTGCGGACCAAATCCGACCGGGTCGAGGGGGCCCTCTACCAGGGCCTGATCATCTCCGGGATCCTCTCGATCGCGGCCTTCTACCCGATCACCCACTGGATGATGAGCGACCCGGTGCGGCTCGGCCTCAGCACCGCCGCGAAGACCATCACCACCACCGACCTCTGGCTCTGCGCGGTTATCGGCGTCGCCGTGACCGCGCTGCTCTTCGCGATTACCGAATTTTATACGTCGACCCGCTTCCGCCCGGTGAAGACGATCGCCAAGGCGTCGGAGACCGGTCACGCGACCAACATCATCCAGGGGCTGGCGCAGGGCTTCCAGTCCACCGCGGCGCCGGCGCTGGTGCTGGCGCTGGCGATCCTCGCCGCCAACGAGCTCGCCGGGATCTACGGCATCGGCATCGCCGTGATGGCCCAGCTCTCGCTCTGCGGCCTGATCGTCGCCCTCGACGCCTTCGGGCCGATCACCGACAACGCCGGTGGCATCGCCGAGATGGCCGATCTCCCCGAGGAGGTCCGCAACGTCACCGATCCGCTCGACGCGGTCGGCAACACGACCAAGGCGGTGACCAAGGGCTACGCGATCGGCTCTGCCGCGCTGGCGGCCCTCGTGCTCTTCGCGGCGTTCAAGAGCGAACTGGCCGGCCAAGCTCCTCCCGGCTTCGACCTGGGCAGCCTCTTCAACCTCTCATCGCCCGACGTGCTGATCGGGCTGATCATCGGCGGGATGATGGTCTACCTGTTCGCCGCGCTGGCGATCGAGGCGGTCGGCCGCGCCGGCGGCCAGGTGGTCGAACAGGTGCGCCAGCAGTTCCGCGATCACCCTGGGATCATGGAGGGAACCGAAAAACCCGAGTACGGGAAAACGGTCAGCATCGTCACCCTGGCGGCGCAGAAAGAGATGATCCTGCCGGCGCTGATCCCGATCGTGGTGCCGGTCGTCGTCGGCCTGCTCAGCGTCAACGCGCTCGGCGGCCTGCTGATCGGCGTGATCGTCGTCGGCCTCTTCGCCGCGGTCTCGATGACCGCTGGCGGCGGTGCCTGGGACAACGCCAAGAAGCTGATCGAGGACGGCGCCCACGGCGGCAAGGGCTCTCCGGCCCACGAAGCCTCGGTGACCGGCGACACGGTCGGCGATCCCTACAAGGACACGGCGGGCCCGGCGATCAACCCGATGATCAAGGTGGCCAACATCGTCGCCATCCTGATCATCCCGATAGTTCACTTCTGAGACTCGAGCGTGGGAGGGGTGTCGGATGCCCCTCCCCGCTCAACTTTTTCCGAAGACAGCTTGCGGTCGTCCGCCGATCTCGCCGCGGAAAAAGTACAAGCCGCGGGGAGGGGCACCCGACACCCCTTCTAGGGTTCGCCTATGAGTGAGCAGCAGCCGATTAACGTTGGCGACTTCGAGCGTTTGGCTGCCGAGAAGCTGGAGGCGGGGGTGGCTGGGTATTTCTTCGGCGGGGCCGGGGATGAGGTGACGTTGCGGGAGAACGTCGAGGCTTGGTCGCGGTGGCGGTTGCGGCCGCGGGTGTTGGCCGGGCTCGACTCGTGGAGTACGCGGGCGGAGGTGCTCGGCGGGGAGGTCTCGATGCCGATCCTGGTGGCGCCGGTCGCCTACCAAGGGCTCGTCGATCCCGGGGGGGAGGCGGCGATGGCGCGGGCTGCGGCCAAGGCGGGGACGGTGATGTGCCTCTCGACCCTGGCGACGATGCGGCCCCGTCCGGTCGCCGAGGCGGCGCCCGGCGGACGGCGCTGGTTCCAGCTCTACTGCTTTCGCGACGAGGTCGTCACCCGGGCGCTGGTCGAGGAGGCCTGCGAGTGCGACTACGAGGCGATCGTCGTCACCGTCGACGCGCCCCGCGGCGGCAACCGCGAGCGCGACCGGCGGACGGGGTTCGAGATCCCCGCGGAGGTGGGGGTGCCGAGCGTCGAAGCGGCGCTCGGCTCGGATCGGGCGGTGACGATCGAGGAGACCTTCGAGCTGATGCAGCCCGCCCTGACCTGGGAGTACCTGGGGGAGCTGGCGGCCGATTGTCGCGTCCCGATCCTGGTCAAGGGCGTCCTCACCGCCGAGGACGCCGCCCTCGCGGTCGAGCACGGGGCCGGCGGCGTCGTGGTCTCCAATCACGGCGGCCGTCAGCTCGACCGCTCGCCGGCGACCGCGGACGTGCTCGCCGAGGCGGTTGACGCCGTCGAGGGGCGCATCCCCGTCCTGGTCGACGGCGGGATCCGGCGCGGCGTCGACGTCGCGATCGCGCTGGCGCTCGGCGCCGACGCGGTCCTGGTGGGCCGCCCGGCGCTCTGGGGTCTCGCCGCCGGCGGTGAGGCCGGCGCCCGGCGTGTGCTCGAGCTTCTGCGCGAGGAGCTGGAGCTGACTCTGGCGCTCTGCGGCTGCGCCTCGCCGGCCGAGCTGAGCCGCGCCCACCTCCGCCGCGCACCCACAGCCTAGAATCGCCCGGATGTACCACGGCTCGACCCGGGCGCTCTCGTTCGTCTTCCTCGTGCTCGGCGTCCTGATACTGGCGCGCACGCTGGCGGCCGGCGGCGGGCCGCTCTCGGTGGGGGTCCTCCTCGGCGTGGCCTTCGTCGCCGTTGGCGTGGCGCGCTTTTGGCTGAGCGGCTTCTTCCGCGGGCGGACCCGCGGTCGAGACCTTCCATGAGCCAACCCGAGCAACGCCGCCCGGACCCCCTGCTGCGCCGCGGCGTCGGCGTGCCCGGCCTCTTCGTCGCCGTCTACTCGGCGGTCGGCTTCTCGATCTACTTCTCCCTCGGCGTAGTCGCCGACCGGGGGCTTGGTCTAACCCCGCTGATCTTCCTCGCCGCCGGCGTGCTCTTCGTCCTCACCACGCTCAGCTACGTCGAGGGCGGGGCGATGATCCGCGAACGCGGCGGCTCGTCCAGCTTCGCCCGGCACGCCTTCAACGAGCTGATCGCCTTCATCGCCGGCTGGGCGATCCTGATCGACTACCTGATCGTCGCGGCGTTGGCGGCGATCTCGGTCCCGCACTATCTCGAGCCGATCTCGGCCGACCTCTCCGAGGCCGGTTGGGAGATCGGGGTCGCCACGGCGGTCATCGTCGGCGCCTGCGTAATCAACGTCCTCAACGTGACCGGCCGCGGGCGCGAGCGGCTGTTGAGCGGCCTGGCGCTCGCCGACATCGGCCTGCAGCTCGCGGTGATCGGCGTCGGCGCGCTGGCTGTCTTCCACCCCGACCGCCTGACCGACCAGCTTCACCTCTTCAGCCAGCCAAGCGTCAGGGACGTGATCTACGCCTCGGTCGTCGCGATGCTCGCCTATGCCGGGATCGAGGCCGCCTCCGACCTGGCGCCCGACATCGACGTCCATCCGCGAGACCTGAAGCGGATCGTTTCGCTTGGCGCGATCGCGGTGCCGCTGATCTACGCCGGGATGGCGGCGATCGCGCTGATGGCCGTGCCGGTGGTGGCCGGTCCCGACGGGCCGCAGACCGCGCTGGGTCATGAATTCGTCGAGGCGCCGGTGCTGGGGGTGGTGTCCGCCTACCACCCGACCTGGGTCGCGCACTCGATGCGCTGGCTGGTCGCCTTGGTCGCGGTGCCGGTGCTCTTCTGGGCGACGACGACGGCGATGCTCGGCGTCTCACGCCACATCTACACGCTGGCGATCAACCGCCAGATCCCCAGCTGGCTGGGCAAGCTCAACGGCCGCTACGCGACGCCCCACGTCGCGATCGCGCTCTCCGGCCTGATCGCGATCGGCCTGGTGGCGCCGACCAACGTCAAGTTGCTGGCCGGCATCTACGCCTTCGGAGCGATGCTGGCGATAACGATCGCCCAGCTCTCGATCCTGCGGCTGCGCGTCACCGAACCCGACCGGCCGCGGCCGTTCCGCGTTCCCTGGAATGTCGGTTGGCGGGGCGCCCAGCTACCCGTGCCGGCGCTCCTCGCCGCGCTGCTCAGCGCCCTCGCCTTCATCAGCGTGCTCGCCCTGCACACGACCGCTCGCTGGGTCGGCGGCGGTTGGATGGCGTTTGGCCTGCTCTTCTACGTCGTCTATCGCAAGTTCGTCGAGGGCACCTCCCTCACCCAGCGGGTGTCGGTCAGCGAGCGGGCGCTGACCAAGCAGGTCCCCGAGATCGCGTACCACAGCATCCTCGTGCCGGTCTTCGGCAGCGAGCTCGACGACGACATCGTCGCCACCGCCGGCCGGCTCGCCTCGGCGGAGGCGGGCGTGGAGGGCGACGGCGGGGCTCACGTCGCGCTGGTCTACGTGGTCGAGGTGCCGCTCACCGTTCCGCTCGACGCCGAGTTGCCGCCGGGCCAGGAGGAGGAAGCTCGGTCCGCCCTGAAGCGGGCGCGCGAGGTGGCCGAAGAGTACGAAGACGTCGCGGTCAGCGCCGAGACGATCCACGCCCGCAAGGTCGGGGCGGGGATCGTCGGAGCGGCGCGCGATTCCGGGGCCGAGGCGATCGTGATCGGCGGCGAGCCGCCGAGCAAGGTCCGCGGCGGCGCCAGGCTGGGCGGGATCGGCGCCGCCAAGCCGGAGGAGATCGGCGCGGCGACCGAGTACGTGCTGAAGAAGGCGCCTTGCCAGGTGCTGCTCACGGCTCCACCGGAGGGTGCGCCCTCGGGCCTTTGACATCTAGTATCCGCGACGTGTTCATTCTGATCGTTGGTTGCGGGCGAGTCGGCTCCTCCGTCGCCCGCACGATGCTCCACGAGGGCCACGAGGTCTCCTGCCTCGACGAGGACCCCGAGTCGCACACGCGGCTCGAGGCCGGGCTGGAGAAGGGCTGGGAGGACCTCGGCGGCCATTTCACCGTCGGCACCGGCCTCGAGACCGAAGCGCTCCTCGCCGCGGGGATCGAGGGCGCGGATGCCTTCATCGCCTCGACCAACGGCGACAACACGAACATCGTCATCGCCCAGATCGCCCAGCGGCGCTACGAGGTGCCGAACGTGATCGCCCGTATCCTCGATCCGCTGCGAGCCGAGTGGTACCGCCAGCAGGGCCTGCACACGATCTGCCCGACCAGGGTCGCGATCGACATGCTGGAGAGCGCCGTCCGCGCTGGCGCCGAGCGCGAGGCGGTCTGAGCATGTACATCATCGTCGTCGGCGCGGGCAAGGTGGGCTGGAACCTGGCGCGGGAGCTGCTCGAGAAGAACCACGAGGTGACGGTGATCGAGAGCAACCGGCGCCGCTACCTGACGGTCGAGCAGGAGCTCGAGCACAACGTCACCTATGGGGACGCCTCCGAGCTCTGGGTTCTGGAGCGAGCCGGCATCCAGCGCGCCGACATGGTGATCGCGGTGACCGGCGACGACGAGGACAACATGCTGATCTGCCAGGTGGCGCGCGAGAAGTACGAGGTGGAGCGGATCATCGCCCGCGTCAACAACCCGCGCAACCGGCCGCATTTCGACCTGCTCGGCGTACGGCCGTGCGTCTCGGCCACCGACCTGATCCTCAGCCTGCTCGAGCACGAGGTGCCCGAGTACGGGTTGGTGCACCTGCTCAGCCTGCAGGAGGAGCAGCTCGAGATCATCGAGATGTTGCTCGGCAAGGACTCACGGGTAACGGGACGCCGTGTCGGCGATCTCGCGATGCCCGAAGGGAGCCTGCTGATCTCCGTGCTGCGCGAAGGCAAGGGCTTCGTGCCGGGACCCGAGACCGTGCTCGAGGCCGGCGACGAGATCCTCGCCGTCCTCGACCCGGGCCGCGAGGACGACCTGAAGGAGCTGTTCGGCCCGGCGATCGGCGAGAACGGGAGCGGCTGAGCGATCGCCGCCCGCGAGGTCGACTTCCTCCTGATCGGCGGCGGCATGGCCTCGGCGCACTGCGCCGCCGAGCTGCGCCGGCGCGGCGCCGAGGGATCGATCCTGCTGGCCGGGCGCGAGCCCGAGCCGCCCTACGAACGCCCGCCGCTCTCCAAGGAGTACCTGCGCGGCGAGGCCGAGCGCGCCGATGCCGTCGTCAACCCACCCTCCTGGTACGAGGAGAACGGGGTCGAGCTGCGCAGCGGCACCAACGTGATGGCGCTCGATCCGGTGGCGCGCACGGCGAAGCTCCAGGGCGGGGAGGAGGTCGCCTTCGGCAAGGCGCTGCTCGCCACCGGGGCGATGGTCAACATCCTCCGGGTCGAGGGCGCGGAGAACGAGGGAATCCACTACCTGAGGGCCTTCGGCAACTCCGACGCGATCCGCGCCGACGCCGAGGCGGCCGAGCACGTCGTCCTGATCGGCGGCAGCTACATCGGCAGCGAGGTCGCCGCCTCGCTGACCGCGAAGGGCGTGAGCTGCACGATGGTGATGATGGAGGAGGTGGCGCTCTCGCGGACCTTCGGCGAGCGGGCTGGCCGCTTCTTCCAGCAGAAGCTCGAAGAGCGCGGCGTGACGGTCCTCGGCGGCGAGGAGCTCGATGCCTTCGAGGGCGACGGTCGCGTGAAGGCGGTGCTGACCAAGGGCGGCCGCGCGATCGAGTGCGACGCGGTCGTCGTCGGCGTCGGCGTGCGCGCCGACGCGATGCTCGCCCAGCGGGCCGGCCTCGAGGTTGACGACGGGATCGTCTGCGACGCGAAGCTGGCGACCTCGGTACCGGGGATCTACGCTGCCGGGGACTGCTGCTCGTATGAGAGCGTCGTCCATGGCCGCCGGCTGCGGGTCGAGCACTGGGACGTTGCGATGCAGCAGGGGATGCACGCCGCCGGCAACATGCTGGGCGAGGAACGCGACTACGACGTCGTCCCCTACTTCTTCAGCGACCTCGCCGATTGGGCGAGCCTCGAGTACGTCGGGCCGGCCCACGAGTGGGACGAGGAGGTCTGGCGCGGCGATCGCGACGGCGGCGAGTTCTCGGTCTGGTACCTGAAGGACGGCCGGGTCGCCGGCGCGCTCAGCGTCGGCCGTCCCGAGGACCTCGCCGAAGCGCGGCGCATGCTCGCCGACCGCGTCGACGTCTCCGCCGCCCGCGAGGCGCTCGCCGACCTCGACAGCGATCTGGCCGAGATTTCCTAACATCAGGTGCGTGGTCGCGCCCGCCGTGCGCGGCTGGATATCCTCAGAGGCGGTCATTGCGCCCTGGTGTAATTGGCAACACGCCAGCCTCTGGAGCTGGATTTCGGGGTTCGAGTCCCTGGGGCGCAGTACGCATTCTGCCTGCAAAGCATGTCCAGGCGCTCTGCTAGTTTCGCCCTCGTATGCGCGCCCGCAGCCTCTCCCTCACCGTTGCGCCTCTGGTGCTGGCGCTCGCGATCGCCGGTTGCGGTGGCGGCGGGGGCGAAGAATCGACGACTACGTCGACGCCGACCACGACGGTCGCCGCGCTCAGCAAGGCCGCCCTGATCGCTCAGGGCGACGGGATCTGCGCTGAGGTAAACGCCGCGGTGGGCACGATCGGCTCCACCAGTTCGAGCGCCTCGGGCCAGGCCGCCCAGGTGGCGGGCCTCTACGGCGGCATGGTCGAACGCCTGAAGGGGCTCGGCAAGCCCAGCGAAGCGAGTGCCGAATACGACGAATTCATCGCCGCCGCCGAAGAACTCGCCCAGGCCGAGAGCAACGTCAAGCTGGCCTCCGAACGGGAAGAAGAAGGCGAAGGGCTGGCCGAAGCCGAAGCCGAAGCGTCCTCCGCCGTCAGCTCCTTCCAGTCGGCGGCCAGCGCCTACGGCTTCGAAAAATGCGCTGAAGCGCCGGCTGCGCCGGTGCCCGGCGCGGGGTCGGGAGCGGCGAGCGAAGAAGCCCCCAGCGAAGAAGCGGCCGGCGTCGAAGAAGAAGCGGCGCCCGAAGAAGCCGAAGTCGCGCCCGAAGAAGGCGGCGCTGGCGCGGTGGAAGAAGAAAGCGCCGGTGGCGGCGCCGGCGTCGGCGGCGGCACCGAAGGCGGCAGTGGAGGCTCCGCCGGTGGCGAATCGGGCGGCATCGGCCCCGGATAGCTCAGGCGGCCGAGCTCTCCTCCCAGGCGCCGTAGAGGCGGGCATAGGGGCCGTCGGCCTCGATCAGCTCCTCGTGCGTGCCGCTCTCGGCGATGCGGCCGCCTTCGAGCACGACGATCTTGCCGGCTCGGCGGATGGTCGAGAGGCGGTGGGCGATGACGATCGCCGTGCGGCCGGCCAACAGCCGCTCGAGGCCGCGCTCGATCGTCTTCTCGGTGCGCACGTCGACGTTCGAGGTCGCCTCGTCGAGGATCAGGATGCGCGGCTCGGCCAGCAGGGCGCGGGCGAAGGCGACGAGCTGGCGCTGGCCGGCGGAGAGCTGGACGCCGCGCTCGCCGACCTCGGTATCGATGCCCTGCGGGAGCGCCGCGACGAACTCGGTCGCCCCGACCGCCCTGACCGCGTCTTCGATCTCCTCCTCGGTCGCCTCGGGCCGCCCGAAGGCGATGTTCTCGCGCACGCTGCCCGAGAAGAGGAAGCCCTCCTGGGGGACGATCCCGAGCTGGCGCCGCAGCGCCTCCTGGCGGACCCCGCGCAGGTCGTGGCCGTCGACGAGGACGCGACCGCGCTGGGGATCGTAGAAGCGCGCCACCAGCTTGGCGAAGGTCGACTTGCCGGCTCCGGTCGAGCCGACCAGGGCCAGGGTCTGGCCGGGAGGGACGTGGAGATCGACGTCCTCGAGCGCCCAGCCGCCGGCCTCCTCGCCCTCGGCGTAGGAGAACCAGACCCCCTCCATCTCGATCTCGCCGCGCAGCGCGCCGGGGTCGATCGCGCCGGGCGCATCGACCATGTCGGCCTCGGTGTCGAGTAGGTCGAAGATCTTGTCCAGCGCCGCCATCCCCTGCTGGTAGGTGGTGTAGAGCTGGGAGAGTTCCTGGATCGGTTCGAAGAACACCGCCAGGTAGCCGACGAAGGAGACGACGATGCCGATCTGGATCGCGCCTTCGATCGCCTGGCTTCCGCCGTAGAGCAGGATCACCGCCGTGCCGATCGCCGCCAGCAGTTCGACCGCCGGGAAGTAGGAGGCGTTGAGGTAGACCGTCTTCATGTTGACCGCGCGGTTGCGCTCGTTGAGGTCGGTCATCACCGCCTCGTGCCGGGGCTCCTGGCCGAAGCTGCGCACCACGCGCACGCCGCTGAGGGTCTCCTGCAGGTAGGCCGTGACCGCCGCGATTCGCTCCCGCGTGGCCCGGTAGGTGCCGGCCGAGACGATCCTGAAGACGACGCTCGCGGCAGCCAGCAGCGGGAAGGTGATGAAGGTGACCAGGGCCAGCTTGACGTCGAGGAGGAGCAGGATCACGACCACCCCGACCAGGGTCAGGGTGCTGGAGAACATCGTCACGACGCCGCCGGTGACGAGCTGGTTCAGGGCCTCGACGTCGTTCGTCATCCGCGAGATCAGGACCCCGGGGCTGCGCCGGGTGAAGAACCCGATCGACATCGACTGGACGTGGGAGAAGAGCCGCTCGCGCAGGTCCTGCAGGGCTCGGGTCCCGACCCAGCCGACGAGGTAGGTCTCGGCGTAGGTGCCGAGGGCGTAGAGAAGCGCGGCGAGGGCGAAGGCGGCGACGGTCAGATCGAGGGCGCTGAGGTCGCCGGTCTTGACGCCGGCGTCGATCGCGTGTCCGGCCAGGTAAGGGGGCGCTAGCCCGGCACCGGTCTCGATCAGCAGGGCGACGAACATCAGCGTCATCCGCCCCCGGTAGGGGCGCAGCAGGCGGATCATCCAGCGCACCTTGCGGCCGCGCTGGTCCTGGCCGCGAAGCAGGCGCCAGAGCGCCGCGAAGAGCAGCCAGACGTTGCGCAGCCGGTTGTTGGAGGGCTCGCGCTCGTTCACAGCTTCGCCATCTCCTCGCGCTCCTCGAGGTCGTGCTGGAGGAAGACCGAGTCGGCGAGCCCGTGCTCGGCGATCTCCCGGTAGAAGCCGCAGCCGGCGAGCAGCTCCTCGTGGGTGCCGCGGTCGACGATCCTGCCGCCGTCGAGGACGACGACTTCGTCGGCCAGCGAGACGGTCGAGAGCCGGTGGGCGATGACGAAAGTGGTGCGCTCGCTCATCGCCTCCGCCAGCCCCGACTTGATCGCCGCCTCGGTGGTCGCGTCGACCGAGGAGGTGGCGTCGTCGAGGATCAGGATGCGGGGGTCGGCAAGCAGGGCGCGGGCGATCGCGACGCGCTGGCGCTGGCCGCCGGAGAGAGTCAGGCCGCGCTCGCCGACGCGCGTCTCGTAGCCGTCGGGCAGCTCGCGGATGAAGCCGTCGGCCTGGGCCCGCCGGGCCGCCGCTTCGATCGCCTCCATGCTCGCCTCGGCATGCGGGTAGGCGATGTTCTCGGCGACGCTGGCGGTGAAGAGGAAGCTGTCGTCGGCGACGAAGGCGACCTGCGAGCGCAGCGAGCCGACGTCGACCTCGCGGATGTCGGCGCCGTCGACGAGCACCGCCCCCTCGCTCGGGTCGTACAGCCGGGCGATCAGCCCGACCAGGCTGGTCTTGCCGGAGCCCGAGGGGCCGACCAGGGCCACCGTCCTGCCCGCCTCGACGTCGAGGTCGACATCCGCCAGGGCTGGCGCCGAGCCGTCGTAGCGCAGGGTCACGCCGCGCAGCTCCACTCGCCCGCCGCCGCCCGGCAGGGGCGGCGCGCCGGGCGGGCTCTGGATCGCCGGTTCGCGGTCGATGATCTCGAACATCCGGTTGCCCGAGGCGATCGCCCGCTGCGACATCCCCATCGCCACGCCGAGCATCCGCATCGGCCCGGCCAGCATCCCGACGTAGGCGTAGAAGGCGACGAAGGCGCCGATGCTGAGGCTGCCCGCGATCACCTCGCGGCCGCCGACCAGCAGCACCAGCGCGATCCCGAGCTGCGGCAGGAACCCGATCAGCGGCGAGAAGAAAGCCTGCAGCCGGGTCGAGTAGATGCTCTGGTCGAAGACGCGCGCGACCGCTCGCCGGAAGCGGCGGAGCTGGTGCTCCTCGCGGGCGAAGGCCTTGACGATGCGGATGCCGGAGACGTTCTCCTCGGCCTCCGCGGTCAGCTCGGCGATTCGCTGCTGCACCTCCTGCAGCGCCGGCCGGGAGACCCGGTTGTAGCGGGAGGCCGCGTAGACGACGAACGGGGCCGGCGCCAGCGCGCAGAGCGCCAGCACGGGGTTGATCCAGAGCATCACCGCGCTCGCCAGGACGATCGTCAATGCGCTCTGGGTGATGAAGACGAGGCCGTAGCCGAGGAAGAACCGGATCGATTGCAGGTCTACGGTCGCGCGCGACATCAGCTGGCCGGTCTGCTGAGAGTCGAAGAAGCCCAGATCGAGCTTCTGCAGATGGGCGTAGAAGGCCTGGCGCAGGTCGAATTCGACCGCGAGGGAGACCTTGCCGGCGACGAGCCGTCTGACCACGGTCAGGCCCAGCCTGAGGACGCCGGCGCCGACGATCGCCAGGGAGAGGGGGAGGAGGTCGGGCTTGTCGTGGCGCTCGACCGCGTTGACCGCCTGCGCGATCAGCAGCGGGATCGCCACCGACATCCCGATGCCCGCCCAGGCGAAGGCCAGCGAGCCCCAGAGCTGGCGACGGTAGGGCCTCATGAAGCCCATCAGGCGGCGGAAGGTCCGCATCCGAGTCACTATACAAAGTGAAGTAAAGGCTGCAGATGTGGCGTTGCAGGGGTTTTCTTTAGGTGACGCGCATAATTTGCGGCGCCGCATGAGACGCGCCCTGAGCACAGCCGCGGTTGCCTCCGCGTTGCTCGTCCTCGCCGCCCCGCCGGCATCGGGGGCCGGCCTCGCCGATCACGTCCGGCCCCTTGCCGGTACGCGGCCGGGGCCGGGCACCTTTGGCGGCGGCCACAACTTCCCCGGTGCGACCGTGCCCTTCGGCATGGTCCAGTTCGGCCCCGACACGACCCCCGCCGACCGCGACGGGCGGGCGGGATACGACTACCGCGATCACCACCTGCGCGGCTTCAGCTTCACCCACCTGAGCGGCGCAGGCTGCTCGCTCTACGGGGACTTCCCGCTGGTGCCGACGACCGAGCCGCTGCGTTCCTCGCCGGCGCGGGCGGGCACGAGCCTGCTCGCCGGCCGCCTCCAGCCCGGCTTCTCGCATTCCGGCGAGCGGGCCCGGCCGGGTTACTACGCGCTGCGCCTCAACCCCGTGGGCGGCCCCGGGATCGACGTCGAAACGACGGCCACCACGCGCACCGGGGTCGGCCGCTTCACCTTCGGCCGCAACCCGCACGCCAGCATCCTGCTCAACGCGGGCGGAAGCGCCCAGGCGGACGATCTCGCCGCCGTACACGTCGATCCCACCCGGCACGAGATCGACGGCACCGCGTCCAGCGGGCTCTTCTGCGGGCAGCGGCCCCGCTACCGCGTCTACGTCGCCGCCGTCTTCGACCGGCCGTTCGAGGCCTACGGGACCTGGCAGAGGCAGAAGCTCGCGCCCGAATCGACCGACGCGAGCGACAGCAGCGAACCGGCGGAGAACCCGAAGATCACCGCTCAGGCGGGCGCCTACGCGACCTTCGACACCCGGCGCAACCGGACTGTGGTCGTCCACGTCGGCGTCTCCTTCGTCAGCGTCGCCGACGCCCGCGCGAACCTCGCCGCCGAAAGCGCCCAGGCGAGCTTCGGCAGGGTCGAGCAGCGGGCCGAGCGGAGCTGGAACCGCTCGCTCGGGCGGATCCGCGTCAGCGGCGGACCCCCGCGCCTGCTCGACACCTTCTACACGGCGCTCTACCACGCGCTCCTCGCGCCTCGCACCTTCAGCGACGTCGGCGGCGCCTATCCGGGGATGGACGGCCTCGTCCACCAAGCGCCCCCCGGACACATCCAGTACGCCGACTTCTCCGGCTGGGACGTCTACCGGGGGGAGACCCAGCTGCTCTCGCTGCTGGTGCCCGAACGCGCGGGCGACATGGCGCGCTCGCTGCTCACGGACGCAGCGCAGAGCGGCTGCCTGCCGCGCTGGTCCTACGCCAACGGCCAGAGCATGACGATGGTCGGTGACTCGGCCGACCCGATCCTCGCCTCGGCGACGGCTTTCGGTGCCCGCTTCGACACCGCGGCGGCGCTGGCGGCGATGGTCAGGGCGGCGACGAGCGGCTGCGCAAGCCCCAACGGCGAATACGTCGAGCGCCAGGGCCTCTCCCAGTATCTGAGCCTCGGCTACGTCCCGCTGGATCTCGACACGGGGACCCGCAACGCGAACTCGATCTACGGATCCCCGGAAGCGGTCTGGGGATCCGCGGCGACCACGCTCGAGTACGCGATCGACGACTTCTCGATCGCCCAGCTCGCCGCCCGGGCGGCCGGCGAGCGCTCCGTCTACGCGGCGTTCATGCCGCGCTCGGCCAACTGGCGGAACCTCTACGAACCGAGCCGCGGCCTGATCGAGCCGCGCTACGCCAGCGGCGCCTTCCCGTCCCCCTACAGCGCCCGCCACGGCGGCGGCTTCGTCGAGGGCGACGCCGAGCAGTACACCTGGATGGTGCCGCAGGACCCGGCGGGCCTGATCGGGGCCATGGGCGGTCCGGCTCGCGCGGCGGCGAGGCTCGACGGCTTCCTGCGCGAGCTGAACGGTGGCAACGGCGCCACCCACAGCGATCACGCCGTCCTCGGCGACGAGCCGAGCCTCGGCGCGCCCTGGCTGTTCGATTGGATGGGGCGGCCCTTCCGCACCCAGGCGGAGGTGAGGCGCGCGCTGCTCGGCCTCTACGGGACCGGGCCCGCCGGATATCCCGGCAACGACGACCTCGGCACGCTCTCGGCCTGGTACGTCTTCGGCGCGCTCGGCATCTACCCGCCCATGCCGGGCGTCGGCCTGCTGGCGATTGGCAGCCCGCTGTTCGGGCGGGCGCAGGTCTCGCTGCCGCACCGACGACGGGCGACGATCACCGCGACGGCGTCCCACCTCGTCCGCCGCCGCGGCCCTCACGCGAAGCCGCGAGAGGTCGCGACGTCCCCGGCAGTCGCCCCCTACGTGAGCTCGCTGAGCGTCGACGGCCATGCCTACGCGCGGCCGTGGATCTCCTACTGCCGGCTCGCCCGGGGCGCCGATCTCTCCTTCTCCCTGTCGCGGCGCCCCGATCGGGCCTGGGGAGCCGCCGGCGCCGCGGCGCCGCCCTCCTTCGGCGCGCGCAGCCCGATGCCGAGGAGCGGCTGCGGCCCGTGAGCGAAGTCGGGGGCCGCTCGGCGGCCGCTCTCTGGGGCCTCGCGGGCCTGACGGGCCTGGCGATCGCGATCCGTTTCGCCAGCCTCGGCACGCAGAGCTTCCACCACGACGAGGTGATCACCGTCGCCCGGGTCCTGCCCGGCAGCTTCGTCCACATGCTGCGCGAGGTCCGCGACAGCGAGTCGAACCCGCCGCTGTACTACGTGCTCGCCTGGTTCTGGACGAAGGCCTTCGGCAGCGGCGAAGTCGGGATCCGCTCGCTCTCCGCCCTGTTCGGGGTGGCGACCGTTCCGGTCGCCTTCCTCGCCGCGCGGGAGGCTCTGAGCGCCCGCGCCGGCCTGATCGCGGCGGCGATCGTCGCCGTCAACCCGATGCTGATCTGGTATTCGCAGGAGGCCCGCTCCTACGCCCTGCTGGTGCTGCTCGGCTCGCTTTCGCTCTTCTTCTTCCTGCGCGTCTTGCGGCGGGAGAGGGGAAGCGATCTCGCGCTCTGGGCGCTGGCGTCGGCGGGCGCCCTCTGCTCCCACTACTTCGCCGTCTTCGCGGTGGCGATCGAGGCGATCTGGCTGCTGGTCGCCCTTCGCGATCGGTGGCGATCGGTGCTGCCGGCCGTCGCCGGGGTAGGGCTGGTCGGCCTCGCGCTGGTCCCGCTGATCGCCGCCCAGGTCAACCCGAAGCACATCGGTTGGATCGACCACACGCCGCTGCTCGGCCGCATTGCTCAGACCGGCGTCACCTTCCTCGCCGGAGAGACGGGCCACGTCATCGCCGAGCCGCCGCGCGACCGCTACGCGCTGATTCCGGCGATCGCGATCGCGCTCGCCGCGCTGTTGCTCGCGCTGCGCGGCTCGCGGCGCGAGCGGCGGGGGGCGCTGCCGCCGCTCGCGGTGGGGCTCGGCGTTCCCCTGCTCGCCGCCGTGGCGGCGCTGGCCGGCAAGGACTACCTCGTCGAGCGCAACCTGCTGCCGGCGCTGGTGCCGCTGGCGGTTGTGGTCGCGATCGGGTTCGGGGTCGAGCGCGCGCGTCGCCTCGGCGTCGTCTGCGCAGTCCTCCTCTGCGCCTACTGGCTCGGCTTCGCCGTGTACGTGGACCGCACGCCGAACCTGCAGCGCCCCGACTTCCGTGGCCTCGCGAACCGGCTCGGCCAGCCCTCCGGGCCGCGGGCGGTGGTCGGTTGGAAACTGGCGGCCGACCCGATCCACTACTACCTCGGCGACGGCTCCAAGCGGATCTACAGCGGCGACGTGCCGTTGCGCGAAATCGACGTGATCAAAAAGCCGATCGCGAGAAAGCGGCAGGTGATCCTGCCGCGCAGCTTCCACCAGGTCGAACGCGTGCGACTCGAGCGGCTGACGCTGATCCGCTACCGCTCGCGTCCGATCCGCCTCGTTCCCTTCCACGTCCTGCAGGACCTCGCCACCGGCTTCGGCAGCAACGGCGTGGTCGTCGACGGGCTGGAACCCGATCCGCGGCGAAGCGCTATTCGAACGCCGCCGCCGCCTTCGCGCTCGAGACCTTGCCGTCCTTGCAGGGTCCGGGCCCATGGCCCGGGCGGGGCAGGATCTGGAAGTTGGTCACCGCGTGCCAGGGGGTAGGCGCTCCGTTGTTGAGGGCGAGGGTGATCACCAGCCGGTAGAAGCCGGCCCGCAGGTCGTGGTAGTAGATCTCGGGCCGGGTCGCCGGCGAGTAGCTGCCGGCGGAGCCGATCCGTTCGGCGAGGACGCCGTTGGGCCCGGAGTAGCGGGCGTAGTCGAACGAGGCGCCCTGCAGGCGACCGCGTCCGACGGCGCTTTCCACCGCGCGTTTCAGCTTGGCCGGGTCGACGCAGTTGGGGACACGGTTGAGGGCGAAGCGGATGTGTCCCTCGCCGAGCTGCGGCTCGCCGCCGAAATGCGACGGCGCCAGCTTGAAGTTGTGCAGGCGCACCTTGACGACCACGGCCCGGCTCGCCTGGCGGGCGCCGTTGCGCGGCGAGATGACTTCGACGCCGGGTTCCCCGGCGGGGGCGGAGGGCTGGGAGCCTGCGCTGCCACCGCCTCCCCGCAGGGCGACCGCAACCGCCGCGGCGGTCGCCGCGGCGACCGCAACCGCCGCCAGGCCTGCAAAGATGAGGTTTCGGCGCCGCATCGGCGCGGAACATTACGCGCCACCGGCGCATAGCCTTGCATCGATGACCCCCGCCCCAGAACTCGCGTACAGGATCGGCGCCGCAGCCCGCAGGCCTGCGAGTTGGTGGCAGCTCGCCAAGTTCGGGATCGTCGGCGGCTCCGGCTACCTGATCAACATCGCCGTCTTCGCGCTGCTCACCGGCGGCGGGCTGCACCAGGCGCCGGCGGCGGTCGGCTCCTTCGGCGTCGCCGTTCTCAACAACTTCGTCTGGAACCGCTACTGGACGTTCGGCCCCGGCGAAGACCACCCGGCCTTCCAGGCCGCCAGGTTCTTCGCCGTCAGCCTTGCCGCGCTGGCGATCAACCTGGTGGTCCTCGAAGGGCTGATCGCCCTGACCTCGCTCGGCGACGTCGGCGCGCAGGCGATCGCCGTCGCCGTGGCGATGCCGTTCAACTTCCTCGGCAACAAGCTCTGGACCTTCGCCGGCTGAGCCGGCCTACCAGCTCCCCTTCAGCCAGCGCTCCATCTCCGGCATGCGCGCCCGCAGGTCGGGCTCGGCCAGCGCCAGCTCGGCGAGCGCCAGTTGGAGCGCGCCGCCGACCGCGAACGTGGCCCGCTCCGCGGTCGTTTCGAGGCATCCCTCGAGCCGGGCCAGCATCGTGTGGTCGGCGCGCAGGGCGCTGAGGGCCGACCGGGCTGCGACGGGGTCGGTCTCGGCAATCTCGACCACCGCCTCCAGCCCGGCTATGACCCGTTCGTCGAGCGGAGCCTCGCGTGCCGCCGAGACTGCCCTCTCGACTATTTCCTCATCCAAGCGCCCCTCTAGCAGCAGGGTGCTTCTCGTACCCTCTCTCATTGTTGGGACCTCCCTTCAGGTCTCGGCCGGGCCCCGGGGCGCCGCGAGCGCCGCCGGGGTCGACTTGTCTCTGTTGAAGCTCGACGCTAGGCCCGCGTCCGGACGGCGAAGGCCTCAAAAACCCCCGATCCACACATTCTTTTCACTCATTTGACAGTGATGTCACACCTCGGCGCTCCTCCATCGCTTCGAGGCGTTTGAATACTGGATGCTCAGCATATGCCGCCAGCGGCCCCCGGTCAACGGTCCATGGCACTATCCCGGGGGCGATGAGCAGCGAGAAGCCGAGCTACGAGCCAGCTGAGGTCGAGGCGTCCAGGCAGGCCGCGTGGGAGGCGGCGGCCGCCTTCGACACGCCCGTTCCGGCCGACGGGCAGGCCGCCGTCTACGTCAAGCCCTCGAGCCCCTTCACCTCGGGCAACCTCCACATGGGGCACGTCCGCGACTACTCGATCGGCGACGCCTACGCCCGCTTCCGCCGCGCCCGCGGCGACGCCGTCCTCTTCGGCTTCGGCTTCGACGCCTTCGGACTGCCGGCCGAGATGGCGGCGATCGAGCGCGGCGTCCGCCCGGCCGACTGGGTCGAGCGCTGCGGCGAGCGGATGCTCGCCCAGATGAAGCGCCTGGGCTTCTCCTTCGACTACGAACGCGCCTTCTACAGCTCCGATGAGAGCCAGTACCGCTGGTCCCAGTGGCTCTTCGTAACCCTGCTCGAGGCCGGCATGATCTATCGCGACGACGCGACCGTCGACTGGTGCGACACCTGCCAGACGACGCTCGCCGCCCTCCAGGTCGAGGACGGGCGCTGCTGGCGCTGCCACGACCCGGTGCGGCTGATCCGCCGCCCGACCTGGTTCCTGCGGGTGGCCCACTACCTGGAGGAGAACGACCGCAATCTGGCAGGGCTCGCCGAGTGGGACGAGCTCTCGCTGAAGACCCAGCACTACATTCTCGGCCGCAGCGACGGGGTCGAGCTCGACCTGCTGGGCCCGGGCGGGGGGCAGCTGACCGTCTTCACCCCCCACGGCGGCGCCGTCGCCGAGGCCAGCTTCGTCCTGCTTTCGCCGCGCCATCCCGAGGTCGAGTCGTGGGCGGCGGACGCCGAGGTCGCGGCCCAGCTCGACGAGCTGCGCTCCGGCGGCTGGGAGCGCAGCGCCCGCGACGCCGCCGCGGTGCCGGTGATCGACACCGGGGCCTCGGCGAGGGCCCCGGGCGGGGGGGAGCTGCCGGTCTTCGTCACGCCGCTGGTCGATGCCCGCTACGGGCCGACGGCGGCGCTCGGCATCCCCTCTGTCGACGAGGCCGACGAGGCGATCGCGGCCCGCATGCCGCGGGCCGTGGAGGGCGGCGCCGGCGAGCGCTCGATGCCCCCCTCCCGGGAGGCGACCCGCTATCGCGCCTACGACTTCTCGATCTCGCGCCAGCGCTACTGGGGCACGCCGATCCCGGTCGTCCACTGCGAGGAGTGCGGGGTCGTCCCCGTGCCGGCGGAGGACCTACCCGTCCGCCTGCCGCGCGACGTCGAGCCGACCGGCGAAGGCAACCCGCTGGCCGAGCGCCCCGACTTCCTCGAGGCGAGCTGCCCGGGCTGCGGCGGCGCGGCGCGGCGCGAGACCGACACGCTCGACTGCCATTTCGACGCGCTCTGGCTCTGGGTGCCGGCGGCGGTGCCGCCGGAGGCCCGCGAGGAGGAGATGTTCACCCACCCCGACCTGCGGCGCTGGCTGCCCTCCGAGCGCCTCGTCGCCGGCAACGACAGCGGCGGCTTCGTCTTCGACCAGCGGGTGGTGACCAAGGCGCTGCGCGACATCGGCCCCTTCTCCTTCATCGCCGACGGCGAGCCCTTCTCCGGCTGCCTCTTCCACGAGATGGTGATCGCCGACGGGCGCAAGATGAGCAAGCACCTCGGCAACGTCGTCGATCCCGACGAGCTGGTCGCCAAGCACGGGGCGGACACGGTCCGCCTCGCCGTCCTCTACGCCGCCGGCCCGGCGAAGGCGCTGAACTGGAACGAGGGCGCCCTGCGCTTCGCCGCGCGCTTCCTCGGCGGGGTCTGGGCCTACACGCACGAGCGGCTCGCCGCCGCGGCCGAGGCGGTTGAGGACGCCGAGGCTGCAGCCGACACCGCCTTCATCCGCGAGCGGCTGGGCAAATGGTGCGAGAGCGGCCTCGAGCGCATCGCCGCCGACCTCGCGCAGCTGCAGATGCACAAGGCGGTGCGCAACGTGACCCGCCTGTTCGAGCGGATCCAGGACTACGAGAAGCGCATCGTCAAGCGGCGGGGGGAGCTCAGCCAGGCCGATTTCGAGACCCTGCTCGAGGCGCTGGCGCTGCTGGCGCGGACGCTTTCGCCGTTCGCGCCCCACGTCGCCGAGGAGCTGCTGATTTCCCTCGGACGCGATCCGTCTGTAGGATTTCCGTCTGAAGGGGAGAGCCTGGCGCCGTCAATGGCCAGGAATGATTGATCGTAACCTTGGGAACTGCTATACACGGCCGCTCATGATCAGGCGTCAGCACGGAAAGCGCAGAAGGCGATTCGCGAAGGCCGGTGGGCTGCCGTCGCGACGTGGAGGCAACGAGGGCCGATGAGCCTCTCGGCCGACCAGCGAACCCGCTCCTGCGCGACGGAGCTGGTCTGCCACGAGTGTGAGCTTCGGCTGCCCCTTCTCGATACCACCTTCAGGTGTCTGGGCTGCGGCCAGACCCTCGACATCGACTACGACTACGAGCTCGCGGCGAAGCGGATCGGCGAGCTGCCGATCGGCGAGCGCGAGCTCAACATCTGGCGCTTCGAGGAGCTGCTGCCGATCGTCGACGCCCGCGCGCAGGCGAGGGTCGGTCGCTACAGCGGCCGCACGCCGCTGATCCACGCCGACCGCCTCGGCGCCGAGCTCGGGCTGCGCAACCTCTACCTCAAGGACGACAGCACCCAGCGTCCCAGCCTCTCCTACAAGGACCGCGTCGTCTCGATGGCGGTCGCCCGTCTGCTCGAGCTGGGCGGGACGGAGCTCGGCTGTGTCTCGACCGGCAACGTCGGCACCGCGGTCGCCTCGCTGGCGGCCAAGGCGGGCGTCGCCGCCTACGTCTTCTACCCGAGCAACATGGAGCGCGGCAAGGCGCGCGCCTGCCGGGCGCTCGGCGCCGCCGTGATCCAGCTCGACGGCAACTACGACCAAGCCAACCGCGCCTGCCGCGAGCTCGCCCTGGCCACCGGCGTTCAGTTCACCAACATCACCCTGCGGCCGTTCTACGCCGAGGGGGCGAAGACCGCGGCCTTCGAGGTCGTCGAGCAGCTCGATTGGGTCTCGCCCGACCACTTCGTCATCCCGGCCGCCGGCGGCACGCTCTCCTCGCGCGTGCACAAGGGGCTGGGGGAGATGGAGAGGGTCGGCATGGCCGAGACGACGGCGACCAAGATCCACGTCGCCCAGGCCGCGGGCTGCTCCCCGATCGCCACGGCGGTGCTCGACGGCAGCGGCGAGATCCATAGGCAGATCCCGGAGACGGCCGCCCACTCGCTGGCGATCGGCGCGCCCGGAGACGGCCCCCTGGTGGTCGACGCGGTGACGTCGCGGGGCGGCTCGGCGGCGACCGCGAGCGACCCCGAGATCTTCGAGGCGCTCGACCTGCTCGGCGCCACCGAGGGGATCCTCACCGAGCCGGCCGGCGGCACGACGATCGCGGCGACGATGAAGCTGGCGAATGAGGGCAAGATCGGCCCCGACGACACGGTCGTCGCGATCATCAGCGGCAACGGCTACAAGACCCTCGACGAGCATCCGGACAAGCCCTGGCCGGAGATGGTCGCCTGCGAGGTCGAGGCGATGGAGGGGGTCCTCGCCGAATTCCGCCACTCCGGCGCCGGCGCCGCCCTGCCGAGCTAAAGCCGCTCAGGAGTCGTCCGCTGGTGCGCGTGGGAGTTGGTGTCGGCGTTCAGCCGGTTGTGCTCGTAATCGCCCTCGGAAGGAATCAAGCGCTCCAGCGCCTCTCGCAGGTCCTGCACCCCGCCCGGCTCGTACTCCATGGTCGAGATCGCCGCGGTCGACCCGCGCACGAAGGCGACGAGCGTTCCCTCGCCGATTCCCGCCTCCTCGACGCAGCGCACCGCCTCGGCGGTGATGTCCACGACGTCGGTATCGCCGCGGGTCGAGAAGCGCAGCTCCACAGTCCTCACCGCCATGCCAGCAAGCTAGCGAAGCCGGCCTCGAGTGCAATAGGTATCTATTAGATTCTAATTAGACACAGTTCCGATACGGTTCGTGCGCAATCCGATCCAAAGAAAAGGAGCACCGCGTGCGACCGTCCGTCCACCAGATCGCTGTCATCGCAACGCTTGCCGCCACCGCCCTGCTGATCGCGTCGCTGCCCGCCGGCGCCGCGGCCAGCGACAAGGACTGCTCGGACTTCCCGACCCAGCGCGCCGCCCAGATCTTCTTCCTCAAGCACGGCGGCCCCCGCTACGACCCGGACCGCCTCGACGCCGACCATGACGGCATCGCCTGCGAGGACAACCCATGCCCCTGCTCCTCAAGGAAGCACCTATCGCTTGGTCTCGACGACCTCTCCGCAGATCGTCGCCGCGCCATGGACAGGCGCTAGGTGTAGTTCCTAACAACGTTGTTCATCCGGGCCTCCTTGAAGGCTGGGGGTCGTCGTCCTCGACCTCGTAATTGATGTTGAGCGAAGGTACGCCTTGGAACGGATGTATCGGCCTCTGTTACGCCGGAAGCTGCTCAAGAAGCGAGACCAACGACGCCTGCGGGCTCGGGTCGTCTTGTTCGCTACCGACCTCTTTGAGAAGTTCGCCGATCTGAGCTTCGCGGCCATTCTGCCGGTCGTCCGCGCGAGCATGGGCAAGCGCGGTCAAAGCGAGGTCGTACTCACCGGCATCGATGGCAACCTCGGCGACGGCAAGCTGGGCATCCGGGCCAGACCACTCGCTTTCCCCTCGCTGCTCCGCCAGGTGGATGGCACGGGTCAGGAATCCCAAGGCAAGATCGTTGATGCCGATCCGATTCATTGCCGAGCCGAGATTCCACGGATAGCCGGGCTCGCTGGCATCTAAGCGCATGGCCTGTCCATAGAGAGACAGCACGCGGTCAAGCTTTCCTTCTGAGAGAAAGCGCTCGATTGCCTGAGTCTCCGGCCACTCTCCGGGGCCAAACGCATCGACCAACAGCTCGTCGGCCTCACCGACAAGCTGCTCAGCCTTAGCTGCGGCTGCGGGCTCTGCGTCCTCTGGCCTGCGTGTATTGCGCGCGTTGCTCATCGGTCAATTCCTCTCGCCATGCGTGCCACTGCTTGGCTCGCTCTGGATTGTGACGCACGCCGAGGATTTCCTCGCCAATATGGACGAGATCGCAGACGCGAAGCTCCTCCCCAGTCCTCGGGTCAACGCCCGCCGGATTGTTCCAGTTGCGCGGCTTCCTCGGCATGTGCCGAGTCTTTCAGTGGAGCGAGACGGACAAGTGAACAGCCTCCGACCTCAACCTCGGGCGTTCATCACGCCTACATCACCTTGACCCAGGCCTTGACCCGAGACAGAAACGCCGCCCCGGAGGGCGGCGCATTTGGCTCTATAAAGCGATGCCGGAGGAGGGACTCGAACCCCCGACACGCGGATTATGATTCCGCTGCTCTAACCAGCTGAGCTACTCCGGCCGGGGTGGCTGATGCTACCGGTGGGCAGGCGTCGGAGAGATGGATCTCTGCAGCCGCCCGGTGCGGCGAATAGCCTTACTACATGTCGGAGGCGCTGGACAAGGCGGTAGGCACGATCATCCGCGATTGCCTTTGCCTGGAGCCATCCGAGGAGGTGCTGGTGATCTGCAACCCGATCACCGAAGAGATCGGGGCGCTGCTGAGGATCAACGCGCAGGGCGAGGGCGGCGACGCGACCCTCGCGGTGATCTCCGAGCGCGACTCGCACGCCGCCGAGCCGCCGGCCACGGTCGCCGCGGCGATGCTCGCCGCCGATATCGTCCTGGCGCCGACGATCCAGTCGATCTCCCACACCGAGGCGCGTAAGAAAGCGACCGAGGCCGGCGCACGCATCGCCTCGATGCCCGGCGTCACCGGCGAGATGCTTGGTCGCCTGATGTCTGCCGACATGAGGCTGCTGCGCAAGCGCGGCGCCGCACTCAGCCGGGTGCTGGGCGCCGCCTCGGAGGCCCGCATCACCTGCGCCCGGGGCAGCGATCTGCGCCTCGGCCTCGAAGACCGCACGGCGATCATCGACGCGGGCACGCTGACCAAGCGCGGCGCCTTCGGCAACCTCCCCTGCGGCGAGGCCTTCATCGCGCCGGTCGAGGGCACCGGCGAAGGTAGGCTGGTCGTCGACGGCTCGATCGCCGGCATCGGCAAGGTCGAGAGCCCGGTGGAGCTGACCCTGGTGGAGGGCCACCTGGTCGACGCGAGCGGCCCCGAGGGCAGCCGGCTGATGGGGATGCTGACCGACGAGGGCGAGGGCGGTACGAACCTCGCCGAGCTGGGGATCGGCACCAACGAAGAGGCGACCCTGACCGGCAACATCCTCGAGGACGAGAAGATCCTCGGCTCGATCCACGTCGCCTTCGGCGCCTCGGCGGCGATCGGGGGCACGGTTCAGGTGGCCGTCCACCTCGACTGCGTCGTGCTCGAGCCGACGCTGGAGATCGACGGCGAGACCGTCGTCGGCGCCGGCAAGCTGGTCGTCTGAGCGGTGGCGGGGCCGCTGCTCGCCGTCCCGAACGTCTCCGAGGGCCGCGACCTCGCCCGCGTGGCGGAGCTCGAGCGCGCGTTCTCGACCGGCGTTGCGCTGCTCGACCGCCACTCCGACCCGGACCACAACCGCACCGTCCTCACCCTCGCCGGCGCGCCGGCGGCGCTGGCGGCGGCCCTCGCCGCAGGCGCGGCGGCGACGGTCGAGGGGATCGAGATGAGCGCCCACGAGGGCGTCCATCCCGCGATCGGCGCGCTCGACGTCTGCCCCGTCGTCTGGCGGGAGGAGGCCGAGCGGGACGTCGCCAGCGACACCGCGCTCGAGGTCGCCGAGGCGATCGGCGCGCTCGGCGTGCCGGTCTTCCTCTACGGCGAGCTCGCCGCCGGGCCAGAGCGCGCCGAGCGCGCCTACTTCCGCAACGGCGGCCTGGCGGAGCTGTGGCTGCGGATGGAGGCCGGCGAGCTGAGGCCCGACCGGGGCCCCGCCCTGCCGCACCGCAGCGCCGGCGCGACCATGGTCACCGCCCGCCCGCCTCTCGCCGCCTTCAACCTCGACCTCGACAGCGGCGACGTCGAGGTTGCCCGCGCGGTCGCGGCCGGGCTGCGCGAGTCCGGCGGGGGCCTGCCCGGGGTGCGGGCGCTCGGCCTCGGCCTGGCGGGCGGCCGCACCCAGGTCTCGACCAACATCCACGACCCGGTCACGACGCCGCTCGCCGCCGTGGTCGAGCGGGTGCGCTCGCTCGCCGCCCCGCTCGGGGCTCGCCCGCTGGAGGCCGAGCTGGTTGGCCTGGTCCCGGCGGCGGCGCTCGCCGGCTATCCGGAGGACGTGCCGATCCGCGAGTTCGACCCCGCGCGGCAGACGATCGAGCGGCGCCTCGAGGCGCTCTCCTGACGGCCCCCGGCGTGTACTAGATTCAAGCCGTGGCCCAGACGAGGAAGAAGCGTCGGCGCAAGCACCGCGGCACCCAGGGCGGGCGCGTCGACCCCAACCGCCGCCCCGGCCGCCCGCGCAGCCGCGAGGAGGCGAAGGCCAGGGCGCGCTCGGGCCGCAAGAGCGCCCCGAAAGTGGATGCGCCGCCGACCTGGCGCGGCTCGGCCATTCGCGGCGTCGCCGCCGCGGCGATCTTCACCGTGCTCCTGCTCGTCCTGTTCAAACGGCCGATCGGCGCGAGCCTCGGGCTCGGCGCGGCGATGCTCGTCTTCTACATCCCCGCCGGCTACTGGATCGACACGACCCTGTGGCGGCGGCGCGAGCGGGCGCGGATCCGCGCCCGCGACAAGTGAGCCTCGAGGTGCAGATGCTCACCGTCGGCCCATTGGCCGAGAACTGCTTCGTGCTGCGCCGCGAGGGCGCCGACCGCTGCCTCGTCGTCGACCCCGGCGAGGAGCCGGCCCGCATCCTCGCCGCCGCCGAGGCGATGGGCGCCGAGATCGAGGCGATCCTGCTCACCCACTGCCACTTCGACCACATCGGCGCCGTCGCTCCGGTCGCCGAGGCCACCGGCGCCCCGGTCTACTGCCCGCAGCTCGAAACGCCGGTCCTGGCCGACGTGATGGCCTACGTGCCGGTGCCCGGCATCGGCCCCTACGAGAGCCACCAGGCCGAGGAGACCGTCAGCGGCGGCGAGACGCTCGAGCTGGCGGGGCTGACGATCGACGTCATCTCGACCCCCGGCCACAGCCCCGGCCACGTCACCTACTCGGTGCGCGGCGAGGGCGCGATCTTCTCCGGCGACGTGCTCTTCCAGGGGTCGGTCGGTCGGGTCGACCTGCCCGGCGGCGACGGCCCGACCCTGCTGCGCTCGATCCGCACCCTGGTCGAGTCGCACCCGGCCGAGACCGGCGTCTACCCGGGGCACATGGGGACGACCACGCTCGGCGCCGAGCGGGCGACCAACCCGTTCCTCGCCGAGCTGGCGAGCTAGCCTCGCCGCCGCGCAGGTAAGGTCGCGCGACGATGGCGAGCAAGTACCAGGCCCCGCGGGGAACCTTCGACATCCTGCCCCGGGATGCCCGCGGGCGGGCGCGGCTCGAGCAGGTTGCGGCCGCGGTCTTCGCCCGCGCCGGGTACGAGCGGATCGCCACCCCGGCCTTCGAGGAGACCGAGCTGTTCGAGCGCGGCGTCGGCCGCTCGACCGACATCGTCCGCAAGGAGATGTTCACCTTCGAGGACAAGGGCGGGCGCAGCATCACCCTGCGCCCGGAGGGCACCGCGCCGATCTGCCGCGCCTACCTCGAGCACGGCATGCACAAGCTGGCGCAGCCGGTGAAGCTCTCCTACTCGGGGCCGTTCTTCCGCCACGAGCGCCCGCAGGCCGGCCGCTACCGCCAGTTCCACCAGATCGGCGCCGAGGCGATCGGCACCGACTCGCCGCTGGCCGACGCCGAGGCGATCGTCCTGCTCGCCGACCTGCTCGCCGAGCTGGGCGTGCCCGGAGTCGAGCTGCGGCTCGGCAGCCTCGGCTCGCTGGCGGCGCGCAGCGCCTATCTGGAGGAGCTGAAGGCGCACCTGCACGCCCGTGAGGACGAGCTCTCCAAGGACGTGCGCGAGCGGATCGACCTCAACCCCCTGCGCGCCTTCGACTCCGACGACGAGGGGACGCGGGCGGTGATGGCCGCCGCGCCGACGATCGTCGAGCGGCTCGAGGACGTCGATGCGGAGCACTTCGCCGAGGTGCGCGCGCTGCTCGACGCGGCCGGCGTCGCTTACACGATCGACCCCACCCTGGTGCGCGGGCTCGACTACTACACGCGGACGATCTTCTCCTTCGTCTGCGACCGGCTCGGGGCGCAGTCGGAGATCGGCGGCGGCGGCCGCTACGACGGCCTGATCGAGCAGCTCGGCGGGCCGCCGACGCCGGCCGTCGGCTGGGCGGCCGGCATCGAGCGCATCCTGCTGGCCCTCGACGAGGCCGAGGAGCCGCCCGGTCGTGATGCCTTCATCGCCGTCGCCGACGAGGAGCAGCGGCGCCGGGCGATGGCGTTGGCCGGGGAGCTGCGCCATGCCGGCGTCTCGGCCGAGGTCGATCTCGCCGGGCGCGGCCTCAAGGGCCAGCTCAAGCACGCCGACCGGATCGGCGCCCGCCGGGTCGTCATCCTCGAGGCCGGCGGCGCGGCGCAGCTGCGCGAGATGGCGAGCGGCGAGCAGCGCGAGGTCGAGGCCGGCAACCTGATCGAAGAGATCGCCGGGGGCGGGGCGTGAGCGCGCCGCCGCTTCGGCCCAACTCCTACCGCGACACCTGGTGCGGCCAGGTGCTCGCCGACCGGGTCGACTCCGAGGCCCGCGTCGCCGGCTGGGTCCACCGCCGCCGCGATCACGGTGGCCTGATCTTCATCGACCTGCGCGACCGCACCGGCATCGTCCAGCTCGTCTTCCACCCCGACACCTCGGGCGACTCGTTCGCCCTCGCCCACGACCTGCGCGCCGAGGACGTGCTGAGCGCGGCCGGAGCCGTCGTCCGCCGCGCCCCCGAGACGGTCAACCCGGACCTGCCGACCGGCGAGGTCGAGCTGCACGTCGCCGACGCCGAGCTGCTCGCCGACGCCGAGACGCCGCCGTTCCAGATCGAGGGCTTCTCCGGCGAGGTCGGCGAGGACGCCCGCCTGCGTCACCGCTACCTCGACCTGCGCCGCGAGCCGATGCGCGAGGCGCTCGTCCTCCGCCACCGGGTGACGGCGGCGATGCGCGAGTTCCTCGACCGCGAGGGGTTTCTCGACGTCGAGACGCCGGTGCTAACCCGCTCCACCCCCGAGGGCGCCCGCGACTTCCTCGTCCCCAGCCGACTGCAGCGCGGCTCCTTCTACGCGCTGCCGCAGTCGCCGCAGCTGTTCAAGCAGCTGCTGATGGTCGCCGGCTTCGAGCGCTACTACCAGGTCGCCCGCTGCTTCCGCGACGAGGACCTGCGCGCCGACCGCCAGCCCGACTTCACCCAGCTCGACATCGAGATGTCCTTCGTCGGCGTCGAGGACGTGCTCGACCTGAACGAGCGGCTGCTCGCGCACGTCTTCGAGCGCGCCGGCGGCCCGGCGATCGAGGCGCCGCTCGAGCGGCTCGGCTACGACGAGGCGATGGAGCGCTTCGGCACCGACCGGCCCGACATGCGCTTCGGGCTCGAGCTGGTCGGGCTGAGCGAGGCGCTCGCCGGCACCGAGTTCAAGGTCTTCCGCGGGGCGATCGAGTCGGGCGGGGTCGTCCGCGGCCTCAACGCCGGCCGCCGCGAGCTGCCCCGGTCCGAGCTCGACGGCCTGATCTCGCGCGCCCAGGAGCTGGGCGCGAAGGGGCTCGTCTGGGCCTTCCGCGAGGGCGAGGGCTGGCGCTCGCCCACCGCCAAGTTCCTCAGCGAGGACGAGCTGTCGGAGCTCAACCGGCTGCTGGGCGCCGAGGAGGGCGACCTGCTGCTGCTGGTCGCAGACGAGCGCCGTGTGGCGGACGCCGTCCTCGGGCAGCTCCGGATCGAGCTTGCCGAGCGCTTCGAGCTGATCCCCGAGGGGGAGCACCGCCTGGTCTGGATCGTCGATTGGCCGCTGCTGGAGTGGAACGCGGGCGAGGATCGCTGGGACGCGCTGCACCATCCCTTCACCGCGCCGGCAGGCGAGTTCGACCCGGAGCGCCCAGGGGAGGCGAGGGCGCTCGCCTACGACCTCGTCTGGAACGGCCAGGAGATGGGCGGCGGCTCGATCCGCATCCACCGCGCCGACGTCCAGCAGCAGGTGTTCGCCGCGCTCGGGATAGACGCCGAGGAGGCCGAGGCGCGCTTCGGCTTCCTGCTCGAGGCGCTGCGCTACGGCGCGCCGCCGCACGGCGGCATCGCCTACGGCCTCGACCGGATCGTCCAGCGGCTGGCCGGCGCCGCCTCGATCCGCGACGTGATCGCCTTCCCGAAGACCGCCTCGGGCGCCGACGCCCTGACCGGGGCGCCCGCGCCGGTCGACGAGATGCAGATGAGAGAGCTTGGCATCACACTTCGGCGATGAGCCTGCTCGACCGCCTGCGCCGCGCCTTCGGCTCCGGGCCGGGCGCCACCCCGATCCACGTCGACGACCCCGCCTTCGACTCCTGGGAGGTTGTGCGCGACTTCGGCGACGTGCGCACCGCCCGGGCCTGGTACCAGGCGCTCGAAGAGGCCGGGATCGAGGCCGTGCTCACCTCCGACTGGCCGATCGACCGCTTCGGCCGCGGCGACATCTCGCTGCGGGTTCGCGGTGAGGACTGGAGCGAGGCGGAGTGGCTCCTCTCCAACCTCGACTGATGCCGCCCATGCGGCGTTCTACGGTGGGCGCGGGCGGGGCGCCGGTGCTACCGTTGCCCCGAGGCTCGAGCCCGCGCGCGAGCCGCTCCAACGTTTGACCCAACACAAACGGCTTGGGAGCCGATCTCTCTCGGTCTCGTGGGATCGCGAGGAGGCGCCCGCCCTTCACTTCAAGGGATCAAAGCCAGGGGCGGCAACGGCGGGTTGGAGCCTCGTTTGGCGTGGCGGCCCATAATTGACCGAGCATGAGTCGCGAGCTGTTCGAGAGCTACCTGCGGGACGAGACCAGGCTTGGCCCGGCGGTTGAGGGCGCCTTCACCGGGGCAGCGGGTGGTGCCGCGTGCGGGGACCTGGCGCGAATTTCGCTTGTTTTGAGTGCGGGACGGATCGACACGGTCACGTTCGCCGCCGAGGGTTGTGGGGCGACGCGGGCCGCTACCGCGGCGGTGGCCGAAATGGTCGACGGTGGGTCGGTCATCGACGCGGCCCGGATCGGGGTCGATGAGGTGGATGACGCAGTCGGCGGGTTGACGCCGGCGAAGCGCCACGCGGCGCAGCTCGCCGCCGACGCCCTGCACCGGGCCCTGGCCACCGCCGCGGCCTCATCCGAGCGGCTGGCCGAGCCGCGCGAGGGACGTGTGCTGGTGGCGATGTCGGGGGGCGTCGACAGCGCCGTCGCGGCGCTGCTAGAGCGCGAGCGCGGCGCCGAGGTCCTCGGCGTGACGCTGAAGCTCTGGGCCGACCCGGAGACCGACGGCGCCAAGGCCTGCTGCTCGCCCGAGGCCGTGCTCGGCGCCCGCGCGGTCGCCCACTCGCTCGGCATTCCCCACCTGACCCTCGACCTCGAGGAGGAGTTCCGCCGCCGCGTCGTCGGCGCCTTCCTCTCGGGCTACGGGGCGGGGGCCACGCCGAACCCCTGCATCGTCTGCAACGGCGAGGTGCGGATCGCGGCGATGATCGACCTCGCCGAGCGCCTCGGCGCCGAGCGCCTCCTCACCGGGCACTACGCGCGGATCGTCGACGACGGCGCCGGGCCGCTGCTCGCCGCGGCCGCCGATCGGAACAAGGACCAGAGCTACATGCTCGCCGCGCTGCCGCCGCAGCTGCTCGACCGCCTCGCCTTCCCGCTGACCGAGCTGAGCAAGCCCGAGGTGCGCGAGATCGCCGCCCGCCACGGCCTCTCGGTCGCCCGCAAGCCCGAGAGCCAGGACCTCTGCTTCCTCGCCGGCCAGGGCAAGGCGCGCTTCCTGCGCCGCCACGGCGGCCTGCGCGAGCGCGAGGGGGCGATCCTCGACCGCTCCGGGCGCACGCTCGGCCGCCACCGCGGCCACCACAACTTCACCGTCGGCCAGCGGCGCGGCACCGGCGTCTCCGCCAACCAGCCGCTCTACGTGGTGGCGACCGACGCCGCTGCCAACACGGTCACGCTCGGGCCGCGCGAGGAGCTCTCGACGCGGCGGGTGCCGGTCCGCGACGCCGTCCTGTACCGCGAGGGGACGCGCGTGGACGGGGTGAGGCTGCGTTACCGAGCGAAGCCGGTGCCGGCTTCGCTCGCCGCCGCGCTCGCCGCCGGGCGCCACCCCCGGCTCGAGATCGAGCTGGGGGAGGCGTTCGACGCCGCCGCGCCCGGGCAAGCAGCCGTGCTGCTCTCCGGCGAGGCGATCGTCGGGCACGGCACGATCGTCTAGGCGGAGCCTTCTTCGTGTTCGTGCTGGCGCAGCTTGGCGGCCGACGTCACGCAACGGCTGAATTCGGTTCCCTTCTCGCCTTTGACGTGTTCCTTGCTCTTGCCCTGGCACGCTTGGCCGGGTGACATCCCCGGATGGGTCGCGGCCATGGCCATGGCGGTCACGCAACGGCTGAATTCGGTGCCCGGTTTGCCTTTGACGTGCTCCTTGCTCTTGCCTTGGCAGTAGCGCCCATAGGCCTTCGCCTGTGCGGGCAGCCCGGCCTTCGGCCCCGGCGTGGGCTTCGCCGGCCTGTATTCCGGGCCGTGGCCGTTGCCCGCGGCGAGCGCGGCGGGGCCGGCCACCAGGGCGAGGGCGCCGATCGCGAGCGCGATCTTGATCGACTTCATCTGCCTCCTCCTTCGCTGTTGGTCAGCCGCGGGACGCCCGCGGATATCCGTCAGCGCTGCAACGGCCCGTGGCTCTCTCCGTCAGGGCCATGGTCGCCGCCGCTGGCCGGTTGTTCGGGTGAGCCGGCCCCTTCTGCCGGTTTCGCCGCGGGTCTGGCCGGCGCTTCCGGGGGCGCGCTTGACCGGCCTGGAGGCGCAGTGACCCGGCCCGGCGGTTCGTGCGGCGCCCTGCTCGCCGCCGGCGGTGAGGGGGCGGCGCGGTTGCGTGGGGGTTCGGTGGAGCGCGGTTCGCCCTTGGGCTGGGGGTTCGCCTGCGGGGATTTGTGCTCGGTCGCCGTCTGCTGTCCGTGCGCGGAGGCGGTCGGCAAGCCCTCCGGCGAAGCCGCCGTGTCACCCGAGTGCCCGTGCCTACCGCCGCTCGGGCCGGCCGGCTGAGGCGAGCTGGCGGGTGCGACGGGAGGCGGCGTCCTGGCGGGGCCGCTCGATTCCCTCCCTCCCGTTTCGGGCGGCCGGATTTCGCTTCGCTGGCGAGGTGGAGCGGCGGCCGCCGCTGAGATGGCTCGCCGCCTGGCAGCGCCCGTGCCGGAGCGGAGGGAAGGGGTCGCCCGGCCGGTGCCCCGAGCGCCGGCGCTCACGGGTGCAGGCGGGGCTGCAACCGGAGCCGTGCTGGCACGACTGCCGCCGTCCGCTTCGAGCGGCAGGTGGAGAACGCCAGCTCGGCCCGCCACCGAGGCTCCCGCGATCGCGACGACGGCGACGGTCGCCGCCGATTTGGCAATCGCCGAGGTGGCGAGCGTGCCGCTCGCCTTGCCGCCGAGGACGCCGTGGAGGACCCCGCTCGAGACGGCGAGCGGCAGGGGCGAGAGAGCGGCGAGCGTGGCCCGGCGTCGCTCGGCTTCCTCGACGAAGGTGCGGCAGGTCGGGCAGGCGCGCAGGTGGGCGCGCAGGTCGCGTCGGCGGCGCGAGCGGCCGTCTGCCTCCGAGAGCGCCCGCATCGCCGCCTGGCAGCCCATCTCACGCCCCGCTTCCATCTGCCGCAGGCCCAAGCGGGCCTCGTAGAGGGTTTGCCGCGCGGTCGCCGGCGTCGTCTCCAGGGCCGTCGCGATCTGCTCGAAGGAGAGGCCCGAGAGCTCGCGCATCAGCAGCGTCGCCCGCTGTCGCTCCGGGAGCTCCTCCAGGTCGGCGAAGAGCCGGCGCAGGCGGTCGCGGTCCTCGACCCGCTCGGCGAGCTGCGCCGCTCCCGGTGCCGCATCCTCGGGCTCCAGCTCGACCTGGTCGCGGCGGCGGCGCAGCGTTTCGATCGCCTCGTTGCGGGCGATCCTGTACAGCCAAGGCTTCAGCTCGATCCGGCGCGTCTCGCCGGGCAGCGCCCGCAGGACCTTGACCATCGCGTTCTGCAGCGCGTCCTGGGCGTCGTGGGGGTTGCCGACCAGCGCCAGGCAGAAGCGATAGAGCTGCTGGTGGTAGCGGCGGTAGATCGCCTCGAAGGCGCGCTGGTCGCCCTGCGCCCCGCGCCGAGCCAGGCGCTCGTCGCTCAGCTCGATCATCGCGGTACCGGTTTCCCATACGGCGCCATCCAGTCAAGGTTAGGGCGGATTCGCTCTTCGCACGAACGGCGCGTCCCTGCCCGCGTCAGCGCTTGTCTTAGGCTCCATTGCCGATGAGGGCCGCCGAGATCCGCCAGACCTACCTCGACTTCTTCGCCGAGCGGGGGCACAAGATCGTGCCCTCTGCCTCGCTCGTGCCCTCCGTCCACGACCCCTCGGTGCTGCTCACCACGGCAGGCATGCAGCCGTTCAAGCCCTACTTCCTCGGCCGCGAGCGGCCGCCGGCGCCGCGGCTCGTCGACGTGCAGAAATGCTTCCGCACGACCGACGTCGAGCAGGTCGGCAACACCGCCCGTCACCTCACCTTCTTCGAGATGCTCGGCAACTGGAGCTTCGGCGACTACTTCAAGGCCGAGTCGATTCCCTGGGGCTGGGAGCTCTCGACCCGGGGCTTCGGCATGGACCCGGAGCGGATCTGGGTGACCGTCTTCGGCGGCGACGAGGAGCTCGGGCTCGGCCCCGACGAGGAGGCGATCGAGATCTGGCGCGGCGTCGGTCTTCCCGACGAGCGGATCGTCCGCCTCGGCCGCGAGGACAACTTCTGGCAGGCCGGGCCGACCGGCCCCTGCGGCCCCTGCTCGGAGCTCTACCTCGATTGCGGCGAGGACTTCGGTGCGCCGGGGGAGCGTCCCGGCGACGACACCGACCGTTTCCTCGAGTTCTGGAACCACGTCTTCATGACCTACGACCTGAGCGAGGACGGCGATCTGACCGAGCTGCCGATGCGCAACATCGACACCGGCATGGGCCTCGACCGCATGGCGGCGATCCTCCAGGACGCCCCCTCGGTCTTCGAGACCGACCTGCTGCGGCCGCTGATCGACCTCGCCGAGGAGCTCTCCGGCCGCTCCTATGGGGAGGGCGGAGCGGTGACCCGTGCGATGCGGATCGTCGCCGACCACTCGCGCGCCGCCGCCTTCCTGATCGCCGACGGCGTCGTCCCCTCCAACGAGGACCGCGGCTACATCCTGCGGCGGATCATGCGCCGGGCGGTCCAGCAGGGCCGCGCGCTCGGCCTCGAGGCGCCCTGGCTCGGCCGCTTCGCCGAGCGGGCGATCGAGATCATGGGCGAGGCCTACCCGGAGCTGGTCGCCGAGCGAGCGACGATCGCCCGCTGGGTGGGCGACGAGGAGGAGAGCTTCGGCCGCACCCTGGAGCGGGGTACCGACCTGCTCGAGCGCCTGGTCGAGGAGGCGGGGGAGTCGGAGACCTCCTGGATCGACGCCGCCGACGCCTTCAAGCTGCACGACACCTACGGCTTCCCCTACGACCTGACCAAGGAGCTGCTCGCCGAGCGGGGCCTCTCGGTCGACGACGGCGGCTTCGAGGAGCTGATGGAGGAGCAGCGACAGCGGGCCCGGGTCGGCGCCGCGACCGCGCACGGCGCCGAGAACCGCCACGAGCGGGTGCTCGCCTTTGCCGCCGCGGCCCCGTCGACTCGCTTCGTCGGCTACGAGACGCTGCGCGCGACCACGGGACTGGCCGCCGCCGAGTCCGACGACGGTCGGGCGCTGGTCAAGCTCGAGGAGAGCCCCTTCTACGCCGAGGGCGGCGGCCAGGTCGCCGACTCCGGCACGCTGAGCTGGGCCGGCGGCGAGGCGCGCGTCGTCGACGTCTACCGGGTCGGCGAGGACCAGGCGCTCGAGGTCGAGGCGGACGCGTCGCTCGAAGCGGGCATCGCGATCGAGGCGCGCGTCGACCGCGAGACCCGCCACGCGACGATGCGCAACCACACCGCGACCCACCTGCTGCACGCGGCGCTGCGCGAGCGGCTCGGCGACCACGTCCGCCAGGCCGGCTCGGCGGTGCGGCCCGACAAGCTGCGCTTCGACTTCACCCATGGTCAGGCGCTCTCGGCCGAGGACCTGGCGGCGATCGAGGACCGGGTCAACGATTGGGTCAAGGCGAGCCGGCCGGTGCGCTGGCTGGAGATGGAGCGGGCCGAGGCGGAGAAACTCGGCGCGATGGCGCTGTTCGGGGAGAAATACGGCGAGTGGGTGCGGGTGGTCGAGGTCGAGGGCGTCTCGCGTGAGCTCTGCGGCGGGACCCACGTCGCCAACACCGCCGAGGTCGGCATCTTCAAGCTCGCCGGCGAGGGCTCGAGCGCGGCGAACGTGCGGCGGATCGAGGCGCTGACCGGCCCGGCGGCGATCGAGTGGTACCGCGAGCGCGAGCGGCGCCTGCGCGAGGTCGGCGACCTGCTCGGCTCCCCCCAGGATCCCCTCACCGCCGCCCGCCGCGCCGCCGAGCGGCTGCGCGAGGCGGGGGAGGGCGCCAAGCAGGCGGAGAAGCTGCTGCTTGCCGAGGAGGCGGAGCGCCTCGTCGCCGCCGCCGGGGAGGTGGGCGGCGCCCGCGTCGTCGTCGAGGCGGTCGAGATCGCCGACCAGAAGGCGCTTCTCGACCTCGCCAACCGGATCCAGTCGAAGCTCGGCGGCGAGTCGGCGATCGTCCTCGGTGGGGCCGAGGACGGCAAGGTCGGGCTGGTCGTGCTGGCGACGAAGGGAGCTGTGTCCGCCGGCGTCTCGGCAGCGGCGGTTGTGCGCGAGGCGGCGGCTCTCGTCGGCGGCGGCGGGGGAGGGCGCGACGAGATGGCCCAGGCCGGGGGCAGGGACCCGGCCAAGGTTGACCAGGCGCTGGCGACGGCGCGCGCCGCGATCGAGAAGGCGCTCGGCTAGTGCGCGTCCTTGCCCTCGACCACGGCACGGCGCGGATCGGGTGCGCGATCTCCGACCCGAGCGGCACCCTGGCCACCCCGCTGCCGGTGATCGAGCCACCCGTGCCGAGCGAGGTCGCAGACCTGGTGGCCGAGCACGGGGTCGAGAAGGTGGTCGTCGGGCTGCCGCTGCATCTCAGCGGCGAGGAGGGCGCCCAGGCCGCCCTCGCCCGCGGCTTCGCCGCCGAACTCGAGGCTCTGCTCGATGTCCCGGTCGAGACCTACGACGAGCGGCTGACCACGAGGATGGCGGAGGCGAGCAAGCGCGAAGGTGCCGCCGCGGCGCCGGACTCGCTCGCCGCCGCCCACCTGCTGCAGGCCTATCTCGCCGGCCAGGCGGCGATCGAAGGAACCGACGACGTTGAGTGAGCGCTCGACCTATCGCCGGCGCCGCATCGTCGCCGGTACCGCACTTGTGCTCGCCCTGGGGGCGATCGCCGCCGTGGCCGCGCTCGCATACCGCCATTTCCACCACAGCGCCCCCCCGCCGGTCGTGCTGAAGACGACGACGGTGACGATCCCGGAGGGCCTCGATCGCGCGCAGATCGCCGAAGTCGCGAGGGAAGCCGGCCTGCGCGGCAACTACCTGAAGGCGAGCAAGGGACACGAGGGCTTTCTCTTCCCCGACACCTTCGAACTCGACCGCCATGCCCCGGTCGCCGACCTGGTCGAACGCCAGCTCGAAGACTTCAAGCGGCGGATCGCCGGCGTCGATATGGCCTACGCCCGCTCGAAGAACCTGACCGTCTTCGACGTGGTCACGATCGCCTCGATGATCGAGCGCGAGGCCGGCGTCGAAAGCCAGCGCAAGCTGGTCGCCGCCGTGATCTACAACCGCCTGCACGAAGGGATGCCGCTGGGGATCGACGCGACGACCCGCTTCGCCACCGGCAACTTCGACCGGCCGCTGACCGAATCCGAACTGGCGGTCGAATCCCCCTACAACACCCGCACCAACGTCGGCCTGCCGCCGGGGCCGATAGGCAATCCCGGCCTCGCCTCGATCGAAGCCGCCGCCCATCCCGCCAAGGTCGGGTACCTCTATTACGTGACCGAGCCCGGAACCTGCGGCAAGCTCTCCTTTGCCACCACCGAAGCCGAATTCGAAGCCGACGCCGCGCGCTACGACGAAGCGCGCGAAGCCGCCGGGGGCGAATCCCCGGACACCTGCGAAGAATGAGGCGACTCGCGGTCCTCGGTCACCCCGTCGGGCACTCGCGCTCGCCGGCGATGCAGAACGCGGCGCTGGCCGAGCTCGGCCTCGCCGGCGAGTGGAGCTACGAGGCGATCGACGCCACCCCCGAGGAGCTCGCGCCGCGGGTCGAGGCGATGCCGGCCGCGGGCTTCGCCGGCGCCAACGTCACCGTCCCGCACAAGGCCGCCGCCCTGGCGCTGGCCGACACGCTGAGCGAGACCGCGCGCGAGATCGGCGCCGCCAACACGCTCAGCTTCGCCGGCGGCGAGGTCCACGCCGACAACACCGACGCGCCGGGCTTCCTCGCGGCGCTGCCGGCGTCGCCGGCGGGCAGTCGCGCGCTGGTGCTTGGCGCCGGCGGCGCGGCGCGCGCGGTCGTCTGGGCGCTGCTCGGCGAGGGCGCGGAGGTGGCGGTCTGGAACCGCACCGAGCTGCGCTCGCGCAACCTCTGCGCCGACCTCGGCGGCGAGCCCGCCTCCCGTCCCGAGCCCGGCGACTACGAGCTGATCGTCAACTCGACCGCCGTCGGCCTGCACGGCGAGGACCCGTTCGCCGAGCTGCCGCTGCGCGAGGACGGCTTCGCCGCCGGCCAGACGGTCGTCGACATGGTCTACACGGACGGCGCGACCGCCCTGCTGGCAGCCGCGGCGGCCGGAGGGGCGGAGACGGTCGACGGCATCGAGGTCCTGGTCCGCCAGGGCGCCCTCTCGCTCGAGATCTGGACCGGCCGCGAGGCGCCGCTCGAGACCATGCGCGCCGCCGCGCGCAGATAGCCTTGCGCCATGAGCGCGGAACGACCAAGCGTGCATATCTTGTTCTTCGCGCCGGGAGTGGAGCGCGAAGCAGTGTCATGAGCACGCGTTTTCGATTCACCACGGCGGGGGAGTCGCACGGGCCTGGGCTGGTCGCGATCGTCGAGGGCATGCCGGCCGGGCTCGAGCTCGAGCGCGAGGCGCTCGACCGCGACATGGCGCGGCGCCAGCTCGGCCACGGCCGCGGCGGGCGGATGAAGATCGAGACCGACACGGTCGAGATCCGCTCCGGCGTGCGCCACGGCCGCACGCTCGGCAGCCCGATCGCGGTGCTGGTCGCCAACCGCGACTACGCCAACTGGGAGGAGCGGATGAACCCCTGGCCGGTCGAGGGGTTCGAGCCCGATGAGGTGCACCTGCCGCGGCCCGGACACGCCGACCTGGTCGGGGCGCAGAAGTACGGCCACGACGACATCCGCAACGTGCTCGAGCGCGCGAGCGCGCGCGAGACCGCGGCTCGCGTCGCCGCCGGCTCGCTGGCGCGCGGCTTCCTCTCGGCGCTTGGCGTGAGCGTCCACAGCCACGTCATCCAGATCGCCTCGGTGAAGGCGCCGGAGCGAGCCGATCTGGTCGCCGGGGACTTCGCCGCCGTCGACGAGGACCCGGTGCGCTGCCTCGACCCGGAGGCGAGCGCGGCGATGGTCGAGGAGATCAACCGCCTGCGCAAGGCGAACGAGAGCCTCGGCGGCAGCTTCGAGGTGCGCGCCTTCGGCCTCGTCCCCGGTCTCGGCTCGCACATCTCCTGGGAAGAGCGGCTCGACGGCCAGCTCGCCGGCGCGGTCGCCTCGATCCAGTCGGTCAAGGGCGTCGCGATCGGCGAGGCCTGGGACGTCGCCGGGCGGCCGGGGTCGGAGGCGCACGACGAGATCTTCTGGTCGGCCGAGCGCGGCTACCACCGCGAGACCAACCACGCCGGCGGGCTCGAGGGCGGCATGACCAACGGCCTGCCGCTCTCGGTGCGGGCGGCGATCAAGCCGATCTCGACCCTGACCAAGCCGCTGCGCTCGGTCGACACCGAGACCAAGCAGCCGGCCCAGGCGCTGCGCGAGCGCACCGACTCGACCGTGGTGCCAGCCGCGGCCGTAGTCGCCGAGGCGATGGTCTGCCTGACCCTGGCGCGCTGCTACCGCGAGAAGTTCGGCGGCGACCACATCGACGACGTGCTCGCCGCCGCCGACGCCTACAAGCAGCGCATCGACTTTCGCGGGTGAGTCGGTGAGCCGGCCGGCGCTCGTCTTCATCGGCTTCATGGGCGCCGGCAAGTCGGCGGCGCTGGCGGCGGCCCGCGCAGCCGGCCTGGAGACGACCGAGGTCGACGATCTGATGGAGCACGAGCTCGGCATGCCGATCGCCGAGGCGTTCGAGAAGCACGGCGAGGAGGGGTTCCGCGCCCGTGAGGCGGAGGTGGTCGGGGGGCTGCTGGAGCGCGCCGACGGCGGCGCGATCGCGCTCGGCGGCGGCAGCGTGCTCTCCGAGCGCGTGCGCGATGCCCTCGATCGCCACGTCGTCGTCTGGCTGCAGATCGACGCCCCGGAGGCCTGGCGCCGGATCGAGGACAGCGACCGCCCGCTGGCGCGCAGCGTCGAGGACGTCGAGCGGCTGTTCGAGGCGCGACGGCCGCTCTACGAAGCGCTCGCCGACGCGATCGTCCCGCAGGGGGACCGCGAGCTAATCGGCCGGGCGCTGCCCTCGATCCAGGCGCTTGCCGAGCTGTCCGCGGGCACGAAGCTGCTCTGGGCCGCGAGCGCCTCCGGGGAGTACCCGGTCTTCGTCGGCCGGGGATTGCTTGGCGGTCTCGGTGAGGGCTGGTGGCCCCAGTCGGGTCGGCCATTCCTGGTTGGCGACACGTTCACCTTGAATCAGGTGGGAGATTGGCTCTTGCAGTCGTTTGTCGGGACGGTCGTCGTCGTCGACCATCCGATCTCTGGCGAGGAGACCAAGACGATGGACGATGCCAAGGCGATTCTCGAAGCGATGGCGAGAAGCGGGATGACCCGTGAGGACTACGTCTTTGCGCTTGGCGGTGGCGTAGTTGGAGACGTCGCTGGCTTCTGTGCTCACGTCTACCAGCGCGGCGTCCCCGTCGTGCAGATGCCGACCACTCTGGTCGCCCAGGTCGACTCCGCCTACGGGGGCAAGACCGGCGTTGATCTGCCCCAGGGAAAGAACTACGTCGGCGCCTACCACCTGCCCGTCGCCGTGGTCGCCGACGTCGACACCCTCGGTTCACTCCCGGACGAGGAGCTGGCCGCCGGCTTCGTCGAGGCGCTGAAGACCGGGCTCCTGGCGGGCGGTGCGCTCTGGGAGAGGGTGCGATCGATTGGCTCCCTAGAGCCGGGTGAGCTCGATGACGTCGTCTTCGCTTGCGCCCGCTACAAGTGCCGGGTGGTCGCCGAAGACGAGCGCGACTCGGGCCGTCGTCAGGTCCTCAACCTCGGTCACACCGTCGGCCACGCGATCGAGGCGGCGAGCGAATACACGCGCTACCGCCACGGCGAGGCGATCGGGCTCGGGCTGCTGGCGGCGCTGCGGCTCTCGGGGGCGGGTGAGCTGCGGGCGGAGGTGCGGGAGGTCCTCGCCCGCCACGGCCTGCCGGTCGAGCTCGAGCCGTCGATCGACGCCGAGGAGATCCTCGAGGCGCTCGGGCGCGACAAGAAGCGCACCGCAGCCGGGGTCGGCTTCGTCCTCCTCTCCGAGCCGGGTGAGCCCCGCACCGGGCAGCTCATCGATGCGGCTAAGGTCGAGGCCGCCGTGGAGGAGCTCTACCCCCGATGACCAGCGCCCACAATCGCGTCGCCGTCCTGCACGGGGTCAACTTCGACGTGCTCGAGCGCCGCGATCCAGCCGTCTACGGCGGCCTCTCGCTGAGCGCCCTGGAGGCTCAGATCCAGCGCGACGCCCGCGAGTTGGGCCTCGAACCGATCTTCTTCCAGACCAACGCCGAGGGCGAGTTCGCCGAATACCTGCACCGCGCGCCCGAGCTGGCCGACGCGATCGTGATCAACGCCGGCGCCTGGACCCACTACAGCCGCGCGATCGCCGACGCGCTCGAGCTGACCGGCCTGCCGGCGGTCGAGGTCCACCTCTCCGACGTCGAGTCGCGCCAGGACTGGCGTCGGGTCTCGGTCTTCGACGGCCTCGTCCTCGAGAAGGTCTCGGGCAGGGGCCCGGACGGCTACCGCGACGCCCTCGCCGTCCTCGCGGCCGAGCTCGGCGTCGCCGGCCCGTCGTGAGGGGCCGCGGCGACCGCCTCGCCGCCGGCCTGGCCGAGCGCGAGCTCGACCTGATGCTGGTCACCGAGCTGGTCAACGTCAGCTACCTGACCGGCTTCGGCGGCACCAACGGCGCCTGCGTCTGCGGCCCCGAGACGCGCCTCTTCCTCACCGACTTCCGCTACACCGAGCGCGCTGAGGCGGAGGTCGAGGGCTGGGAGGTGGTCACGGTCCGCGACGACTGGCTGGGCGGCATCGCGTCGAGGCTCGCGGGCCGGGTCGGCTTCGAGGACGACCGGATGCCGGTGCGCACGCTCGAGCGGCTGCGGGCCAAGCTGGCGGAGGGAGTCGAGCCGGTCGCAGCCGGCGGCGCGGTCGAGAAGCTGCGCCGGGTGAAGGATGCGGGGGAGCTGGAGGCGATCGCGGCGGCCGCCGAGCTGGCCGACGAGGTCTGGGGCTGGAGCCTCGCGCGCGGCCTCGCCGGGCGCAGCGAGCGCGACGTCGCCCGCGCCGCCGAAGCGCGCATCCGCGAGCTCGGCGGCGATCCCTCCTTCCCGGCGATCGTCGCCGCCGGCCCCAACGGCGCCCTGCCTCACGCCGAGCCGGGAGAGCGTGAGATCGGCAGCGGCGAGCTGGTCGTCTTCGACATGGGGGCGAAGCTGGACGGCTACTGCTCGGACGGGACGCGGACGTTCGCCGTCGGCGAGCCGGGCGAGCGCGCCCGCGAGGTGTACGAGGTCGTGCGCGAGGCCCAGCAGGCGGCGCTCGAGGCGGTGGCCGCCGGGATCGGCGGCGAGCAGCTCGATCGCGTCGCCCGCGAGCGGATCGCCGCCGCCGGGCACGGCGAGAGCTTCGGCCACGGGCTCGGCCACGGGGTCGGGATGGAGGTGCACGAGGCGCCCCACGTCTCGCCGCGCTCGAAGGACACCTTGGAGGCGGGCGAGGTGGTGACGATCGAGCCCGGCGTCTACCTGCCGGGCGAGCTGGGCGTGAGGATCGAGGACCTGGTTGTCGTCGGCGAGGACGGCTGCCTCAACCTCAGCGGGCTGCCGAAGGAGCTGCAACTCGTCGTCTGACAGACGCCCGACTGGCGCGATTTGAACGGGATCTCCGCTGCAACCTCAAGTTGGCGCGCCGCCGGGCCGATGGGCAGTGGGTGAAGCTGGCAACCCGCATGCCCCGGCCCGCGAGGCTGGCCCCGGAGAAGGCCGCGGCCGCACCCCCAAAGGAGTCGCTGGTCGCGGTCCGCGACGACGTCCGGCGCGAGCGCCTGATCGACATGGAGATCCGCCTGCGGCCCTACCGGATCGCCTGCTTCGCGATCCTCGCCGTCGAGCTCCTCGCCTTCAGCTCGCAGCTCGGCTGGTGGTGGACGATCCCGCTTGCCGTCGGCCTCGCCGGGTTCGCCGTCGCCGACAGCTTCATGCGCAACAGCGAGCACCCGGCGCTCTGGGTGGCGGCCGCCTGGGGCATCCTGCCGCTGCTGCTCGCCGACGCGGTGGTGACCACCGGCGGCGCCGAAAGCCCGGCGCTGATGTGGTTCGCACTGCCGGCGGTCACCCTCGGCGCCCGCTTCGAGCCGCGCGGGATCGCGCTGGGAACCGCCTACATCCTCGCCCTGCTCGGCGCCTCGACCTTCGGCCTCGACGCCTCGGTGGCCAGCGCCCATGCCCAGGACGTGGGAGCTGCCGGGGGGCTCGTCCTCTGCACGGTGATCCTCTCCGGTGCCCTGGTCGAGTCCGAGCGGGCTCACCGGCGCCGCTCGACGCTCGATCCGCTGACCGGCCTGTTCAACCGCAACGCGCTCGAGCAGTGCCTGGCCGAGCTCGACGGCGAGCCGAGCGACGAGGGCGAGGGCCTCTCGCACGCGCTGCTTCTCTGCGATCTCGACAACTTCAAGCGGGTCAACGACCAGCTCGGCCACGCGGCCGGCGACGCCGTCCTCCAGGACGTCGCGTACACGATGCGCGCCACGCTGCGGGCCGGCGACTCGATCTACCGGGTCGGCGGCGAGGAGATCCTCGTCGTCCTGCCTGGGGCGGGCGAAGCCGGCGCGGTCGAGATCGCCGAGCGGCTGCGGTGCGCGGTGCGCGATCGCCGCCCGGTCGGCGTCTCGGTCACGATCAGCATCGGCGTCGCCGTCTCGGGCTGGGGCCGGGTCGACACCGACGAACTCGTCGCCTGCGCCGACGCCGCGCTCTACTCGGCCAAGGCCGGCGGGCGCGACCGGGTCGTCGTCAGCGCCTGAGGTCGACGCCGCCGTCGAGGCGCTCGGCGAAGGCGACGATCAGCGCCACGGCGGCCTCGACGTCGCCGAGGTCGACCAGCTCGACCGGCGAGTGCATGTATCGGAGGGGGATCGAGACGAGGCCGGTGGGGATGCCCGAGCGGGAAATCTGAATCGCGTCGGCGTCGGTGCTGGTGCCGCGGCCGCTGGCGATGATCGTGTGCTCGATCCCGGCCTCCTCGGCGGTCTCGACCAGCAGCTCGAAGACCTTCGGCGAGAGGGTCGAGCCGCGGCCGATCGCCGGTCCCGAGCCGAGCGGGTGGGCGCCGATCTCCTTCTCCTCGACGCCGGGGGCGTCGGTGGCGTGGGTGACGTCGACGGCCAGCGCCAGGTCGGGCCGCACCTCGAAGGCCGAGGTGCGGGCGCCGTAGAGGCCGATCTCCTCCTGCACGGCGGCGACCGCGGCGAAGCTCGCGCCGAGCGAGCCGCGCTCGACCGCCGTACGCCGCAGCGCCTCCAGGGCGACGTAGGCGCCGAGCCGGTTGTCCATCGCCCTCGAAGCGAGGCGGTCGCCGGCGAGGCGAAGCGGCTCGGCGGCGACCGTCACCGGGTCGCCGACGCGGACCAGCGCGGCCGCCTCCTCGCCGTCGGCGGCGCCGACGTCGATGTGCAGCCGCTTCAGCTCGGCCGCCTTCTTGCGCTGCTCGGCGTCGAGCAGGTGGATCGGCTTGCGCCCGACGACCCCCGGCACCGTGCCCTCGCGGCCGCGGATCGCCACCCGCTGCCCGACGAGCACCTGCGGGTCCCAGCCGCCGATCGGGGCGAACCAGAGGAAGCCCTTCTCGTCGATGTGGGTGACGACGAGGCCGATCTCGTCGATGTGGCCGACGACGGCGAGCAGGGGGGAGGCGTCGCCGACGCGGGCGATCGAGGAGCCGAGCCCGTCGAAGGAGAGCGCGGCGAAGGACGCCTCCTCGCGCCAGACCGCCGCCGCCGGCCCCTCGTGTCCAGAGGGCGCCGCGGCGCGCAGCAGCTTCTCGAGCAGGGAAGGAACCTCAGCCATCGGAGCGGGTCAGTATGCCGGGTCGAACAGATGTCCGTATGGCGGCGAAGCGCCGGATCGGCCGCCGCGCCGGCCTACTTGAAGTGGGAGAGCCGGCAGTAGTGGAAGTGGAAGACGATGCTGATGTTGTTGGCGCTGAGGCCGCTGCGTTCGGCGAGGATCGACTCGTGGGTGGCTTTGATCTTGAGGCCTTCTTCGAAGTACCGGCCGACCAGGCGCAGCCGCGCTTCGAGCAGCCGCATCAGTTCCACCCAGCGTTCGACCCGGTGGGTGTCGGCGGGCGGCGGCGGCACCGCGGCCAAGCGTCCGACCAGGCCGCCGAAGGAGCGCGAGACGCGGGTGAACTGCTTGCCGGCGGCTTCCAGCTTGCCCGTGTTGACCCGCTTCTGGGCGCCGGACATGATCCGGTCGTTGGCTTCGCGGTTCGCCTGGCAGAGCGGCTCGACCTGGGCTTTGTAGGTTTCGCGCGTCTGTTCTTCGCCGCGGGCGAGCGGCGCGACGGCAAGCAGCGCAACGGCGATCGCAGCGAGTGTCCCCAGCGTTCTCGTCATCTCCCAGGCACGACGTAGATTAGACGCTGGCGCGGGGTGACCCTCAACTTCAGCGGCTACGCAACGCCGGCAGCGAGAGTGCGGCGAGGGTCAGGCAGAGCGGTGAGTAGACGCGGCGATCCCGCGCCCGGAAGCGATCCGAGGTCGAGCCGGCCGCGAGCAGATCGGTGTGCCCCGCCATCCCCAGCCCGCCCCGGGCGGCCAGCGTGGCCACAACCCCGGCGGCGCCGAGCCGGCTGAGACCCGATGCGCGACGGGGCCGTCCAGCGACGAACGCCGCGGCGGTGCCGAGCAGCCCCGCCACGACAAGGCAGGCAGCCGCCGAGGGCGGACCCGCATCCGCCCGGCCTGCAACCTCGTCGGCGAGGGACTCCTGGTCCGGAAGGGGCCAGGTAGAACCGCGCGCCCAGTTGAGATGAAGCCCACCGATAGCCAGCAGAGCCGTCGCGGCGGCCCGAGTCGAGAAATACCCGAGGTCCATCTCCCGACCCTACTTTGTGACGAATATGGCGGAACATAGGATTGTGCGATCCGCGAGAAGGCAAGACGGGGTGCCCTTCGAATAGCGGTGCTCGTCTACTCTGGTCGCCGTGATCTCGACGAATCAGTTCTCTAGCTGGTCAACAGGCACATAGCTGCAAGATCGCAAAGACTGCCGAATACAGCGGACGGCAGGAGTATCCTGGCCCCAATGCCTCTCTTGCCAAGGACGAAGTCCAGACAGCTCTTCGAGATGCTGAGCGACTTGGAAACGCAAATGCGCGAGGTGCGTGGCGAGATCGCGACGATTCAGGATCGGCGCGCCGATGACGAAGTCGAAGCCCTGGCGGCCGAGCGAGTTCGAAGCGGCGCTGCCCAGCGCACCGAAGAGGGTGCTGAGGCACTCGCCGATCTTGGTATTCAAGTTCGATAGATCGTGGGCGGAGAGGCCGCTCCAGGGGTCGAGGTTGAGCTTGCCGATGGCGTTAAGGGCGATATAGCCGAGTTGACGGCGCTTTCTACCGAGGCTGGACCCGCCGAGCGAGCCGAGGTTGAAGCCCTGAAGAGGTGCATTGCCGCGCTGTTCGTGGAATGCGAGGCCAATCCCTATGTGGGCGAGCAGATGGGAGCCGGTCGCCATCCCGAGCTGGCCGACTGTCGACGGATCCGCTTCGACATCGAGACCCACAAAGGCAAGCCGCGCTTCCGGCTCATCTACCGCAACGAGCCGACCGACGGCGCACCGGCCAACTGCCGATGGCTCGCTGTCGGTCCCCGAACGGGCCTGCGCGCTCACCGGAAAGCGCAGCAACGCGCGAAGTAGCCGCGGCTTAGGCGCATTCAGACTCGTCCGGAGACAGTGATACAAGGCGGAACCCGAATGAGACTCAAACAATTTTCAGTTACGAAATTCCGCAGTATCACCAAAGCGGAGAAACTTCCGATCGGCGATTTTACGGTGCTCATAGGCCCCAACAACGAGGGTAAGTCCAACATCCTTGAGGCTCTCGCTATGGGAATGCAGGAGCTCGGGCGTCCAACGCAACGGGTGTTTAGATCCGCAGCACGCCGGAGATTCCGCTCCAACTATGAGCGGGCGGAGGAGCTTCACTATGAATGGGACCGGGACTTTCCACAGGACCTTCAAGAAAAAGAAGACGGCCGAACGACGATGAATTTCGATTTTGAGCTGACGCCGACGGAGGTTGAAGAATTCTATGACGAGGTCGGCAGCCGCTTTAACGAAGCTCTCCCAATTAGTCTGAGCTGGGGCCGTACTGGTAGACCGAGCTTCCGTGTGCGCAAGCGAGGGCCTGCGCAAAAGTCCCTGTCGGAAAAGAGAGTCGCGATAGCGCAGTTTGTAGCGGCTCGAGTCCAAGTGCAATATGTCCCTGCAATTCGAACCGGGAAGCGCGTAGCCTCAATTGTGCAGCGGATGCTTGCCCGAGAACTAGCGGCAGCTGCCGATGACCCGGAATACGCTGAAGCGCTAGATCGAGTGCAGCAACTTCAGCAACCTGTGCTCGAGAAGCTATCCGTCTCAATTGCTGACCGCTTACAGAGTTTGCTTCCCGAGGTTAAAGGTGTGGCGATCGAGCATGAAGAGGATCGGGCAGTGCCCAGGGGTGTCGCCATCGTTGTGGATGACGGTGTCGCAACGGATCTCATTTTTAAGGGTGACGGCGTCCAAAGCCTCGCGGCCTTGGCGATGATGCAGCACTACTCTCGCCAGACCGCGCGAGCGCGTGAGTTCATCTTGGCCGTAGAGGAGCCTGAGGCGCATCTGCACCCACGAGCAATCCATGCCCTCAGAGACACGCTGCGCGAGACCGCTGAGAAGCAGCAGGTTGTTGTTACCACGCACTCGCCACTGCTTGTAAATCGCCTGGATCTGGAATGCAACATAGTCGTTACCAAAAATCGTGCTGCACCCGCAGAATCTGTTCAGGAACTGCGAGAGATTCTCGGCGTACATGTATCTGACAATCTCGCGGCGGCAGAGGTTGTGTTGGTGGTGGAGGGGGTAGACGATGAAAGATGCCTGCGAGCTCTTCTACCGATTCACGCTCCAAGGCTTACTTCCAGCCTGAGGGACGGGATCTTGACGGTTATGCCTCTCCATGGTGCGGGAAACATGCCATATCTTCTTACTCAACTCCGAGATTCACTCGCGGCTACCCATGCCTTCTTAGATGATGATGAGGCAGGTAGGACGGCTGCGAAAGCGGCACAGGATGCGGGTTTGCTGACGGAGGCAGATACGACCATGGCCATGTGTCAAGGTGCCCGTAAAGGGTCAGAGTTAGAGGATCTAATTAACCCTGACGTGTACCAAGACCTATTTATAGAGCATTTTGGCGTTGATATAGGTCATGCGTGGATCACACGAATGTCGAAAGGCAAGTGGTCGGACCGAATGGCAATGTCTTCAAGACGAGTGGCAAGCGGTGGACATCGAAGATCGCGAAGGAGGCCAAAGAATTGGTCGCAACGGCGGTTGAGGAAACCCCTAACGTGGCCCTGAAAGGGGAATCGAAGGACATCCTCCTTTCGCTTGGCCATGGTCTTGAGCGCAAGCTAGAGAGTCGCTCCAAGTAGCGGCTTGTCTGGCCCTCCGTAGTTGTGGTCGGCGTATATTTTCTCAATCGACATTTCTTGGCGCTCCTCAGTCTGGGTATTGGTCTCCAGGGTGGCTAGTCTTCACGGTTGCCATCAAGCGTGACCCGGATCAACGCACATACAAAGATAGGAATTTGCAGGTAAAATTTTGATAAGTACGAACGAATTCAAGAATGGCAGCCACATCGAAATCGACGGGGCGGTCTTCAAGATCATCGAGTTCCAGCACGTCAAGCCCGGCAAGGGCGGGGCGTTCGTGCGGACCAAGTTGCGCAAGATCGACGACGGCTCGGTCCAGGACAAGACGTTCCGGGCGGGGGAGAAGTTTCGCCCGGTCCACACCGAGTCGCGCAAGATGCAGTACCTCTACGACTCCGGCGAAGCGGCGGTCTTCATGGACAGCCAGGACTTCGAGCAGATCGAGGTGCCGAGCGCCGTCGTCGGCGAGGCGATCAAGTGGATGCTCCCCAACGACGAGGTCGACGTGCTCTTCGTCGACGAACGGCCGAGCGACGTCCAGGTGCCGAGCGCGGTCGAGATGAAGGTCACCCAGACCGATCCGGGCGTGAAAGGGGACACCGCCTCGGGCGGGGGCAGCAAGCCGGCGACGCTCGAGTCGGGCGTGGTCGTGCACGTCCCGCTCTTCATCGAGGAGGGCGAGAGCGTCCGGGTCGACACCCGCAAAGGCGAGTACGTCTCGCGCGCATAGGGACGCCGCCGGGCGGAAGCGCGAAGATAGGGGCATGCGAAGGTCCGACCAGCGCCGCGACGCCGTCTTCGCCGGCTACCAGCGCGATGTCGCCGCCCGCCCGCTGGAGGAGCTGCTTGCGGACGCCCGCCCGTTCACGCGCGAGCTGGCCGAGGCTGTCGACGGGCATCGCGAGGAGCTCGATGCGACGATCGCCCGCCACGCGCGCGGCTGGCAGCTCGAGCGGATCGCGCCGCTGGAGCTGAACACGATGCGCGTCGCGCTGTATGAGATCGAGTACAGCGACGAGGTGCCCGACGAGGTGGCGATCGACGAGGCGGTTGAGATCGCCAAGCGCTACTGCGGCGCCGACGCGCCCGGTTTCGTCAACGGCATCCTCGGCGCGATCGTGCGCGAGCGGCAGGGGGTTTCGTGAGCCGGCTGGGCGAGATCGCGGCCCGCCTCAAGGCGATCGCCGCCGAGCTGGAGGCCGAGGAGGCCGGGGACGAGCGCGCGGCGGAGCTGGCGAGCGAGGCGGCCGAGCTCTCGGCCGAGGCGGTGGAGGAGGCCAACCGCCGTATCCGCGAGTCGGGGTGAGCTACCCGGAGGACCTGCGCGAGCTGATCGAGGCCGAGCTCGGGCGCCTCGATTTCGGCGCGCCCCCGGCAGCCGCCGGCCTGGAGGAGGCGATGCGCTACTCGCTGCTCGCAGGCGGCAAGCGCGTGCGCCCGGTGCTGGCGCTCGCCACCGCCCGCGCGCTCGGCGCCGAGCCGAGGCGCTACCTGCCGGTCGCAACCGCCCTGGAGCTGGTCCACACCTACTCGCTGATCCACGACGACCTGCCGGCGATGGATGACGACGAGCTGCGCCGCGGCCTGCCGACCGCCCACGTCAAGTTCGGCGAGGACGTCGCGATCCTCTCCGGCGACGGGCTCTTCGCCGAGGCGATGCGGACCTTCTGCGCCCAGCCGGGAGAGCCGGCCAGGGTGCTCGCCGCACTCGCCGAGCTGACCGCCGCCACCGGGGTCGGCGGAATGGTCGGAGGGCAGTACGCCGACGTGGTCGATGGGGCGGAGGACGCCGAGCAGCTGCGCGCCCTGCACGAGCTGAAGACCGGGCGGCTGATCGCCGCCGCCGTCGGCGTCGTCCTGGCGATGGAGGGAGCGGGCGAACCTGAGACAATTCCGTATCGGCGCTTCGCCGCAGAGCTCGGCGTGCTGTTCCAGATCGTCGACGACATCCTCGACGTCACCGGCAGCGACGAGCAGCTCGGCAAGCCCCGTGGTAGCGACGCGCGACATGGCAAACTCACCTACGTCAGCCTCTTCGGCCTCGAGCGGGCACGCGAGCTCGCAGCCACCTCGCACGCCAGGGCGACGGCGGCGCTGGCCGAGGCGCCCGGCGAGACCGAGGACCTGAAGGGCGTCGCCGACTACGTCTTCACCCGCAACGAATGAGCCACGAAGAAGAGAAACTGCTGGAGGGCATCGACGGCCCGGCCGACCTGCACGGCCTCGACGACGAGCAGCTGCAGCGGGTGGCGCAGGAGATGCGCACATACGTCATCGACACGATCGGCGAGATCGGCGGCCACTTCGGCGCCAACCTCGGTACCTGCGAGCTGGCCGTCGCCCTGCACAGCCTGCTCGACTCGCCCCGCGACAAGATCCTCTGGGACGTCGGCCACCAGGCCTACCCCCACAAGATCCTCACCGGCCGGCGCGAGCTGCTGCCGACGATCCGCCAGTACGAGGGCCTGGCTCCGTTCTGCTCGATCCCCGAGTCCGAGCACGACGTGATGGGCGCCGGCCACGCCTCGACCTCGATCGGGTACGCAGTCGGGCTGAAGGAGGCGATGCGCAAGGGGATCGGCGAGGACGGCCGGGTCGCCGCGGTGATCGGCGACGGCGCCCTCACCGGCGGCGTCGCTTACGAGGCTCTGCACGCCGCGGGCGGCCTGCAGACGCCGATCGTGATCGTCCTCAACGACAACGGCATGTCGATCTCACCCAACGTCGGCGCCCTCTCACGCTACTTCAACCGGGTGCGTCTCAACCCGCGCCTCTATCACGCCCGCGAGGGGGTCGAGGACCGCCTCACCAAGCTCCCATTGGGGCTGGGCCGGCGGATCGAACGCCTCGGGCCCGAGATCAAGTCGATGGTCAAGGCCTACTGGGCGCCCGGCCTCTTCTTCGAGGAGCTCGACCTCGCCTACATGGGGGTGATCGACGGCCACGACGTGCACGCCCTGCGGGCGGCGCTGCGCGAGGCCTTCGAGGCCGACCGCCCCGTCGTCGTCCACATCCACACGGTCAAGGGCAAGGGCTTCGCCCCGGCCGAGGAGGGCGGCCTGGAGGGGATGGAGAAGTGGCACGCGGCGAAGCCGAACAGCATCGTCAACGGCGCGCCGGCGAAGCCCGTCCCCGTCAAGGAGTCCGACTCGCCCCAGGCGATCGCCCCCGAGCGGCTGGAGAAGCCGCCGGAGGCCGGTGCGCCGCCGCAGTACACGCAGGTCTTCGGCGAGGCGATCGTCGTCGAGGCCGAGCGCGACGAGCGGGTCATCGGCATCACCGCCGCGATGGCGGGGGGGACCGGCCTGCAGAAGCTGGCGGACGAGCGCCCCGGGCAGTACTACGACGTCGGCATCGCCGAGCAGAACGCGGTCCTGCTCGCCTCGGGCCTGGCGCTGCAGGGCGCCAAGCCGGTCTGCGCGATCTACTCGACCTTCCTGCAGCGCGCCTACGACCAGATCATCCACGACGTCTGCCTGCAACAGCTCGACGTCACCTTCGCGATGGACCGCGCCGGCCTGGTCGGCGACGACGGCCCGACCCACCACGGCGCCTTCGACGTCTCCTACTTCCGGCCGCTGCCGAACGTGGTCGTGATGGCGCCGCGCGACGAGGCGATGCTGGTCCACATGCTGCGCACGGCGATCGCCCACGAGGGCCCGGCGGCGCTGCGCTACCCGCGCGGCGCGGCGGAGGGGGTGGAGCTGCCGGCCGAGCCGCGGGAGATCCCGATCGGCAGCGGCGAGCTGCTGGAGAGCGGCGAGCGGGTGGCGCTGCTCGGCTACGGCTACGGCGTCGCGGTGGCGCTCGAGGCGGCCGAGATCCTCGCCGGCCACGGACTGCGGCCGACCGTCGCCGACGCCCGCTTCGCCAAGCCGCTCGACACCGAGCTGCTTGAGCGGCTCGCGCTGGGCCATGACCTGCTGGTGACGATCGAGGAGAACGTGCTGGCGGGGGGATTCGGCTCCGGCGTGCTCGAGCACCTCGAGGACGCCTTCGCCGAGCGTGCCGCGGATCGCGCGCGGGTGCTGCGGATCGGCCTGCCCGACCGCTACGTCACCCATGGCAAGCCCGCGCTGCTGCGCGAGGAGGTCGGCCTCACCGGCGAGTCGGTGGCCGACCGGGTCCTCGCCGCGCTGCGCTCGGGCGAGCCCGCCGTTCGCTGACGGCTGTCACGGACGAAAATTGGAGCTTGCGCCAAAGCGCTCAATCGGTTAGCCTGCGCGCGGCCTTCTTGGTGGCACCGGAATCGAGTCGCCTTTCGCGGAGCGTTTCTGGGGTTACTACAGGGAGAGGAGGCGCGTATCTCTGGATATGCAGGTCCGCTGGGCAGGCGGACCCTTGCCCGCGGCAGGCGCCCAGGCGCCGGCCGCGGGCTTTTGCCGTGGCGCTCGACGGTTGTACTATGGGACAGCTGCTTGCAGCGGTTCATTACGCACGATCGAACGAAAACGGTTGCGTAACTATTAAGGGGAGGTTAGAGTCCTCGCCGTGCTGGCAGCCGAGGGAGGCGCAAGGCGGGGGCGACGGGCGCTGGGGGCGCTTCTCGTTGCGCTCGCCTTGGCGGTCGCCACAGCGCCGGCAGCGAGGGCCGAATTGTTCACCGTCGACCAGACCGGCGACCAGAGCGACGCGGCGCTGGGGGACGAAATCTGTGAAATCGCGGGAGGGGGCTGCACGCTGCGCGCCGCGATCGAAGAGTCGAACGCGTCCGTCGGCGAATCCGACCGGATCTTCTTCGAAGAAGAGCCCTTCGACGGGAGCTCGACGGCGGTCATCGCGCCCGGCAGCCCCCTGCCGCCGATAGAAGACAAGGTGGCGATCGAATCGAAGGAATGCCCTTCGGAATCGCATCATCCGTGCGCGGGCATCGAAGGTCCAAGCGGCGTGCCCGCGCTGGTCGTGCATGACACCGAAGGCGTGAAAGTGACGGGCCTCTCGATCGCCGGTGCCGGGATCGGGATCGAGGTCGAAGGCTCGCCCAAGCTCGTCTTCCAGGGGAACTGGGTTGGCGTCAAGCTCGACGGCAGCGCCGGCGGCAACGAAACGGGCGTCCTCCTCGGCCCAGGCTCGGACGGCGCCACGATCGGCAGCGAAGGGGTCGAGGGGCTGAACGTCTTCGCCGGCAACGCCGCAGACGGCCTCGACATTCACGGCGCCAGCGGGACGAAGGTCCTCGGCAACTACTTCGGGGTCGAGCGCGACGGAACCACGGCGCTGTCCAACGGCAAGGACATCGAGGTGACCTCGGTCTCCGGCGGGGCCCCGGCGAGCGGCACGACGATCGGTACCAGGTTGAAGCCGGGGCCGGCGGTGAGTCCCGAATGCGACGGCGGCTGCAACCTGATCTCGGACTCGGGGGGCAGCGGCATCGACCTGGTCGGCGACGGCGGCCCGGAGGCCCCCGCCGCGCTGACGACCATCCTCGGCAACTACATCGGCCTCGACGCCGGCGGCGACGCGGCGATTCCCAATACCGCGGACGGGGTGCGCGTCGGCACGGCGGGGCAGACGGTCGTCGGCGGGCTCAAATCGGGCGAAGCGAACCGCATCAACGGCGGCATGGCGGCAATCGTGGCCGGACCGGGGGCGCCCGATCTGCTGGTTCGCGGCAACCAGATCGGGCTCGACGCATTCGGCGGTGCCGGCCTGGCGCCGCCGGGCGAAGGGATCGCGGTCGACTCGACCGGGCTCTCGAGCGCGGCGGTCGAAGCGACGATCGCCGGCAACGCGATCGAGGTCAGCGGCGGTGCCGGCATCGACCAGCAGGGCTACGGCGCGACGATCTCGGGGAACGAGATCCACGGAGCCGGCACCGGCATCCGGACCCACGGTTCCGACACCAAGCACGGCAACCTGATCGCAGGCAACGCTGTTCAAGGCCCGCAGGGAAGCGGGATCGCGGTCGAAAACGAACTCAACGAAATCGCCGGAAACGAAGTCACGGGGGCGGGCGGAGCCGGGATCCTGGTGAAAGGCAGCGCCAAAACGAGCGTGGCTCAGAACGTCGTCGGCGGCGACGCGGCGGCGGCCGAAAACGTCGTCTCGGGCGGCGCGGCCGCGGCGATCGAAATCTCCGACGTCGAAGCGAGCGAGAACGAAGTCGCCCGCAACCGCGGGATAGCCAATAGCGGGCCCTTCATCGAGCTCGTCGCGGCAGGCTCCGAATCCAAAGGACCGAACAAGGGGATACTCCCGCCGGCGTTCGCCAGCGCGACCGAAGCCGGCGCCAGCGGCAGCGCCAAAGCCGGTGCCCGCGTGCGCGTATTCCGCAAGCAGCTCGCCGCCGCCGGCGAGTTGCAGTCCTTCCTCGGCGAAGCGGTGGCCGATGCGGAAGGCGATTGGCAGCTCTCCTACGGCGCGCCGCTTCCCCCCGGGACGATCGTCGCGGCGACGCAGACCCTCGAAGGCGGCACCTCCGAGCTGGCGATGGCGACGACCGTGGGCGGCGAAGCCGGGTCGGGCGGAGCGATGAGCGCGGCTGGTCCCATCCTCGCGCCTGGGACGCGCCTGGTGTCGCCGCAGACCTGGATCGTCAAGGCCCCCGCCCGGACGATCCGTACTCACACCGCACATTTCGCCTTCCAAGCGGATGAGCCCGGCTCGCGCTTCCAGTGCAGCCTCGACGCTGGCGCGTTCCGCCCCTGCCGCTCGCCGAAGGCCTATGCCGGCCTGCGACCCGGCAGCCACGTCTTCGAAGTGCGTGCGGTTGACCGGGCCGGCGATGTCGATCCGAGCCCAGCGAGAAAGCGGTTCGCGGTCGTTGGCGGAGGGCACGGGCGAGGCCGATGAGGCGGCGGGCGCTGCACTGGGTTTTGCTGGCGATAGCCGCACTCGCCCTGCTTGCCCCGAGCGCGGCGAACGCGGCGAGCGTTGTCAACGGCGACTTCGAGTCCGGGTCGCTTGATGGCTGGCACGTCTACCAGGCGATCGGCAGCGGCAATTGGTTCGCCTACAGCGGCACCGAACCCCCAATCGGAAGCAAGCGCCCCAAGGGCCAGGAAAAAGCAGCCCCGCTGCAGCCGCCGCCCCAGGGCGCCTGGGCGGCGATTTCCGACGAGGCCGATCCCGACACCCTGATCCTCTACCAGGACATCGCGCTCGAGGCGGGGCAAGGTCACCAACTCAGCCTGCTCGCCTATTACAACACCAACGCCGCCTTGGCGACGCCGGCGCCCGACACCCTTTCCGTCGACCCGGGCGTGCTCGGCGGGCAGGACAACCAGCAGTTCAGGATCGATGTGACGAAGCCGACCGCGCCGCTTGAATCGCTCGAACCGTCCGACATCCTGTTGAACGTCTTCCAGACCAAGACGAACGGTCCCAAGGCGCTGGCTCCGACCAAGCTCACCGCCGACCTGAGCCCGTTCGCGGGGCAGACGGTCAGGTTGCGCATCGCCGTCGCAGACAGCAAAGCGGTCCTCAACGCCGGGGTCGATGGAGTTGAGGTGGATGCTGCGGTTCTCGGACAGCCGAAAGGGCCGTCAAAGGGCGGGGCGCGCTCGGGCCGTCTCAGCTTCGCTGGCGCAAAGGCGAATCGCAGCAGGGGGACGGTCAGGTTGACCCTGCGCGTGCCGGGCTCAGGCCTGCTGCGGGCAACCGGTAGGGGGATCCTGCCGGCGATCGCGCGGCCGCGCACGGCGGGCTCGGTGGCGCTCCGCCTCAGTCCGAGGGCGTTGGCTCGGTCCATACTTCGCCGCAAGCACAAGCTCCGGGTCCGGGTGACCGTCATTTTCACCCCCAGCGACGGCTCTCTCGAACGGCTGATTGTCCCAGTGGTTATCAGATTAGTCTAAAAAAATAGCTTATACTTATTCTCTCCGTACGACACGCCATGCGCGAGAGGCGTATCGGCCCAACCGAAAGGGAGAGATGAAAGGCAATAGACGACTGCTGCTCGCTGGCGCCGTTATGGCGGCCCTGGTCCTGGCCGCGCCGGCCACGGCCCTCGGAGCGGTCTGGAAACACAACGGCTCCAACCTCGCAGAACACATCGAAATCGGCCTGACGGGAAGCGAAATCTTCGAAATCGCCCCGACCGGCGAAACCAAAAACGGCATGCTCTGCGAAGTGCACGCAACGATGACGACCGAAGGCGGCAGCGAAGCCCAGATCACCAAATTCGAAACCAAATCGTGTGGCAGTGGGTTCGGCTCCCTCGCCGGCTGCGCACTCTCGGAAGCCAAAGCCGAAGGCCTCCCCTGGACGGTCGAAGTCAAGACCACCGACCTGAAGGTCCTCAAATGGCACACGCTCCGCAAATTCAAAACCGGCTGCTCGACCAGCGAACTCAACAAAACGGTCACCAGCGTCACACTGACGCTGAATATCCCCAGCGCGATCACTGAAATGGAATGGCTTGGTGAAATCACGGGCTACAAGACCCGCGGCTCGTTCACGGTCGACGCGCCGAACAGCGGCACATACGGAATCGGCTGATCGACTCCGGCCAGCACCCGCCGGCGCCGCCGGCGGGTGCGGCCGTGCTCAGCCTCGCTGGTCGAGCGCGGAGACGACCAGCCGCAATCCGACGTCCAACTCCGGCTTCTTGCGCAGGTGCCCGTGACGCTCGTCCCAGCGCCCGCTCTGCAGGTCGGCCTCGAGGGCGGCCAATCCACGCTCGATCTCGCTTGGCTCCATCAGGTGCCACACCGAGCTGACGCGCCGCACAGTCGGGTCGAGGTGCATCTCCGGCCGGTCCCAGATCGCGCAGAAGAAGCCGTCCTCGCACTCGCGCGGCACCGGGACCGGCTCGACAGACGCGTTTGGGCAGCATCCTCGCCAGGTCCTCGATCGGCGGCATCGCGTCGCCGTGTATCTCGAGTGCGCGGGGAAAGTAGTCGCGCACCAGCCACAGGTCGGCAAGCGGCGCGGGGTCGAAGGTGAGCACGACGACGCGCCGCCGGGTCACCCGCACGACCTCCGCCAGCCCCGCCTCCAGATCGGCCCAGTGGTGGACGGTGATGATCGCCATCGCCGCGTCGAAGGAGTCGTCTTCGAACGGCAGCGACTCGGCGCTCGCTTGGACGACCGGCCCAGCGCCGGCCGGCCGCTGGGCGATCATCTCGGCAGAGGGCTCCACCGCGGTCACTTCGCGGTCCGATGGCTCGTAGGAGCCCGTGCCGGCGCCGACGTTGAGAACGGATCGCGCATCGCCCAGCGCCCCCTCGATCCGCGCCGCGATCCGTGGGTCCGCGCGGCGATGCTCGCTGTAGCCGAGCCCAATCCGATCGTAGGCAACCACGCTCACGGGCTCGACTGTATGCGAGCGTCTGCGGTAGCGGGGCCATGACGCCGGTCGCCCCAGATGACCGAAAGCCCGGATCGGCTCGCCGAGGGCTCCACAATCGGGTAGGGGCGGGGCTTACCCCCGCCCCTCCCACACCACCGGACATGCGGGTCCGCATCCGGCGGTTCGCGTCACGTCCCGGAAACGGCGGTAGGGATCGGTGAACCCCTGTAGGCCCAGGTTGCGCCAGTAGGCGTTGGGCAGGGTGCGTTGGAGAGGAGCGGAGCCGGCAGTGCGCCAGTAGCCTTTCCGCGTCCCGGCCCATTCGAGGGCCTGTTGCGGCGAAGCGCCCAGCGCTCGCAGGTTGCGCCGCCGTGTCCGGTAGCGCTTCCATTCCTTCCATCGCACCTGCCGCAGCCTGCGGCGCAACCACTCATCGAGATCAGACAGCGGTCGCGGGGTGTCGGCCAGTGAAAAGTAGGCCGTCCATCCCACCGTGAAGCGGTTGGCTTCACGGATGCGCCGTCTCATCGAGACGCCCCAGCGGCGCGAGGTGATCTCTCGCAGGCGATCCTTGGCGCGCTTGCGCGCCTTCGGGTCGATCCTGATCTTGATCTCGCCCTTGCGCTTGAGGAAGCCGAACCCCAGCAGGGTGGCCTTGAAGGCGGAGGCGACCGAGGACTTGTCCCGGTTGACCCGCAACTTCAGGCGTCGCTCGATGAACTCACAGGTGTGCTGCATCACGCGCTCGGCCGCTCGTTTGGAGCGGACGTAGATCGTGATGTCGTCCGCATAGCGGACGAAGCGGTGCCCTCGCTCCTCCAGCATCCGGTCGAGGTCGTCGAGGTAGACGTTGGAGAGCAGCGGGCTGAGTGGGGAGCCCTGGGGGGTCCCCTGCTCCGTCGGCTGCTTCACGCCGTCTGCCATGACTCCCGCTTCCAGGTAGCTGCGGATCAACTTGAGCACCTTCTTGTCGGTGACCCGCCTTGCGACCCTTGCCATCAGCGCGTCGTGCTGGACCCGATCGAAGAAGCGATCGAGGTCCAGATCGACGGCGTACTCGAACCCCTCGGCGACGTCGCGCTGTGCGCGGCGGATCGCGTCATGGGCCGAGCGCCCGGGGCGAAAGCCGAAGCTGCGCTCCGAGAAGCCGGGGTCGAATACGGGCACCAGCACCTGCGATAGGGCCTGCTGGATCAACCGATCCAGGGCCGTCGGCACCCCCAGCTCCCGCTCTCCCCCTGAGAGCTTTGGGATCGTGGCCCTCCTGGTGGGTTGCGGTCGGTAGGTGCCCGCGTCGAGCATTGCCCGGACTTCGGGCCAGTGGTCGCGCAGCCAAGGACGAAGCTCCTTGGTCTGCCTGCCATCGACGCCGGGTGCTCCGGCGTTTCGTTCGACGCGCCTGAGCGCCGCCGCCAGGTTGTCGCGGGAGAAGAACTTCTCCCAGAGGTTCCCGGTGGCGACGGGGTGAGGCTCTGCCTCGCCTGGCGCCGGAAAGCCGCTTTGCTCTTCGCGGGGAGCTTCAGGCTTCACCTTGAGCGTCCATTGCGCGAAGGCCCCGCCTGAGCGGGGTTGGCTGCTGTGGCTTCCGCGAGCACGGGCGTGCTTTGCCTCGGCTTCGCGTTCGGCCCTTCACGGCACACGATCCCGCCGCTACTACGGCCTCTGCTGACTCCTGCTGGGTGACCGGTCGCCTTCCGGCGTCCGGTGTCGGGCGACATGCGTCGAGGCCGACATCCCGGCAGGTCTCCCCGGATAAGGGCACCAACCTTCCCCGCACGCCCGCCGCGTCTACGTTGCGACCCCTTGATGACACGGGCTTCGTCATGTTGTGCTGACTCGCCCGGATCGCTACGCCTTACGCGATTCGTGTTCCTCGGGCCACGGGTTCGCCTCCACCTTCCTTCCCACCCCGCCTCGCGGCGACGCAGTTGGCTTCGGCTTGTGGTTTCTGTCATCTGACCCACAGGGGACTTGCACCCCCGAGCTGGTGCCCATGCCGGGCGTACACAGAAAACGCCCCGCCGGGGAGGCGGGGCGCTTCTGGGGTTACTACAGGGAGGAGAGATATGTATCTCTATATATGTGGATCAGTGGGAGGTAGGAGGGCCCTGATGTGCCGCGGGTGGATCGATGGGAGTCGATCACCATATGGGCGGCGCCGGACCCAGCCGTGAAGTTCTCGATTCAGTTCTTAAGCCCTCTAATCGGTCGTCTCTCGCAATTCCTTGAATTCAGAGTACGAACATACGTGCGATTTGTGTGTGAGGCGGGTCACAGAGCTCCGCGCATGCCCAGCGGCCTGCCCTCAACTGGATTGTTCTACCCAATTCTAAGGAGTCGCTAAACATCCTGCAAGGGGAAATTTCGGCCGCTTTCCGGTCCGCCGGTACGGTTGAGCCGTGACCAAGGCGCGGATCGACTCTTTGCTGGCCGAGCGCGGGCTCTTCCCCTCGCGCACCGCCGCGGCCGGCGCGGTGCGTGCCGGCGAGGTTCGCGTCGGCCGCGACGGCCCGGTCGCGCTGCGCCCGAGCCAGCTGGTGGAGCCCGACGCCGACCTGCTCGTCGAGCAGGGCCAGCGCTTCGTCTCACGCGGCGGAATCAAGCTCGAGAACGCGCTCGAGGCGCTCGCGATCGAGGTCGAGGGGCGCGACTGCCTCGACGTCGGCGCCTCGACCGGTGGCTTCACCGACTGCCTGCTGCAGCGCGGCGCCGCTCGCGTCGCCTCACTCGACGTCGCCTACGGCCAGCTCGACCTGCGCATCCGCGAGGATCCGCGGGTGACCGTGCTCGAGCGCGCGAACGCCCGCCGGCTCACCCTGGCCGAGCTGCCCTTCGTGCCGCAGCTCGCGACGGTCGACGTCTCCTTCATCTCGCTCGCCAAGGTGCTCCCGGCGGTCGCCGCCTGCCTTGCGCCCGGGGGCGAGGTCCTGGCGATGGTCAAGCCGCAGTTCGAGCTCGGCCGCGAGCGCGTCCGCAAGGGTGTCGTCCGCGACCCCGCCGATCGCCGCGAGGCGATCCTCGCCGTCGCCGCCGCAGCCGCCGAGCTGGGGCTTGCCGTGCACGGCTTCGCCTCCTCGGGCCTGCCCGGCCCGAAGGGCAACCGCGAGACCTTCGTCTGGTGCGGCGCCGGCGGCGAGTCGCTCGGCGACCTCGAGACCGCCCTGCTCGAGGTGGAGCCGTGACAGAGCGCACCGCGGCGCTGATCACCCACTCGCACCCGCCGGCGACGACCGGCGCGGTCGGGCTCGTCGTCGGCGCCGCCCGCGAGGCCGGCTGGCGCCTGATCGCGACCGCCGGCGAGCTCGACAAGCACGGCGAGGCCACCGCCGGGATCGAGGCGGTCGAGTCGCTGCCGCACCAGCTCGACCTCTGCGTCGTCCTCGGCGGCGATGGCTCGATCCTCCACGCGCTGCGGCACTTCGCCCGCAGCGGCGTCCCCGTCTTCGGCGTCAACTTCGGCACCGTCGGCTTCCTCGCCGCGGTCGAGCGCGACGACGCCGAGGAGGGCCTGCGGCGCGCCTTCGCCGGCGAGACCGAGGCGCTCGACCTGCCGGGCCTCGAGGTCGCCGTCTACGGTGAGCCGAGGCTCGCCCTCAACGACGTCAGCTTCCTCCGCCGCCCCCACGACCGCGTCGCCGAGCTGAGCTACGGGATCGCCGGCGAGGAGGTCGGCCACGTCCGCTGCGACGGCCTCGTCGCCGCCACCCCGGTCGGCTCGACCGGCTACAACCTCGCCAACCAGGGGCCGATCCTGGCCTGGGGGGTGAAGGGCTACGTGGTCAGCTACGTCGCCCCGCACTCGCTTACCGCCCGCGCCCTCGTCGTCGCCCCCGGCGACGTCCTCCACGTCGGCAACGCCGGTGGCCGCGAGCCGGTCGACGTAGCGGTCGACGGCGAACCGGTCGGCGAGCTCGCCTCCGGCGAGGCGCTCGAGCTGTGCTTCGTCGAGGGCATCGGCCGCCTCGCCCAGCTCCCGGGGACGAGCTTCTACCAGCGCATACGCGAGAAGTTCGGTCATTTGGCTGTCTGACCGAAAGCCGGGGCCGCTGGCTCGCTAGGTTGTGCGCCGATGGAGCGCAAGTGGTGGACCCTCGTCCTGATCACGATCGCGACGTTCATGCTGCTGCTGGACATCACGGTCGTCAACGTCGCCCTGCCCGACATCCAGCGCGAACTGCACGCCAGCCTCTCCAGCCTGCAGTGGGTGGTCGACGCCTACTCGCTGATGCTTGCCGCGGCGCTGCTGACCGCCGGCTCGCTCGGCGACCGGCTCGGGCGGCGCCGCGTCTTCTCGTTCGGCTTCGGCATCTTCACCTTCGCCTCGTTCCTCTGCGGCATCTCCGGCGATCCCACCCTGCTCAACCTGGCCCGCGGCCTGCAGGGGATCGGCGGGGCGGCGATGTTCGCCACCTCGCTGGCGCTGATCGGCCAGGAGTTCCACGGCAAGGACCGGGCGACGGCATTCGGCGTCTGGGGGGCGGCGATCGGGGGCGCCGTCGCGATCGGCCCGCTGGTCGGCGGTGTCATCACCGAGCACCTCGGCTGGGAGTGGATCTTCTTCGTCAACGTGCCGATCGGGATCGTCGCGATCGCCCTCACCGAGTCGAAGCTCGCCAACGTCGCCGCCCAGGACCCGGCGCCGATCGACCTGCCGGGCCTCGCCGCCTTCTCGGGCGGCCTCTTCCTGCTGATCTTCGGCCTGATCCGCGGCAACCCCGATGGCTGGGGCAGCACGACGATCGTCGCTTCGCTGGGGGGCGCCGCGGCGCTGCTGCTCGCCTTCGTCGCGATCGAGGCGCGCAGCGCCCACCCGATGCTCGATCTCGGGCTCTTCCGCAAGCCGGCCTTCAACGGGGTCTCGGCTGTCGCCTTCGGCCTCTCGGCCGGGATGTTCGCGATGTTCCTCTACCTGACGATCTATCTGCAGGGGGTGCAGGGCTTCTCGCCGCTGGAGGCCGGTTTGCGCTTCCTGCCGCTCACCGTCCTCTCCTTCGTCGCCTCGCCGATCGCCGGCAAGCTCTCCGATCGCGTCCCGATCCGGGTGCTGCTCGGCGTCGGGCTCACCCTGGTCGGCATCGGCCTGCTGCTGATGCACGGCATCTCCGCCGACTCCAATGTCTCGACGCTGCTGCCCGGCTTCCTCATCGCCGGCGTCGGCATCGGCACGGCCAATCCGGGCATCGGCCAGGCGGCGATCGCCGTCGTGCCGGTCGAGAAAGCCGGGATGGGCTCCGGGATCAACACGACCTTCCGCCAGGTTGGGATCGCCACCGGCGTTGCCTCGCTCGGCGCGGTCTTCCAGTCGCAGGTCGACTCGAAGCTCTCGGCGCTGCTGCCGCACGCCCCGGCCGGGCTCGGCGAAGTGGTCTCATCGGGCGGCTCGCGCGCCGCCGCTGCCCTCGCCCCGGCCGGCCAGCGGGCTGAGATCGTCCACGCCTCCAAGGTCGCCTTCGTCAGCGGCTTCAACGAGATCCTCCTCATAGGCTCGATCCTCTCCTTCGTAGTCGCAGCCGCCGGCTTCCTTCTCGTCCGCCAGACCGACTTCGTTCAGCCGACGGACGCCGTCGCCGAGCCCGCTGCGGCATAGGACCCGCCGCGCCAGGTGCTACACAGAGCACGTGCTGCGTGAGCTGCGGATCGAGAACCTGCTGCTGATCGAGAAAGCCGAGCTGCGGCTGGGGGAGGGACTGAACGCGATCACCGGCGAGACCGGGGCCGGCAAGACGGTCCTCGCCCACTCGCTCGACCTGTTGATGGGCGGCAAGGCGCGGCCGCAGATCGTCCGCCCAGGCGCCGCGGAGGCCTGGGTCGAGGGGACCTTCGACCTGCCCGCGGGTCTGATGGAGGAGCCCGAGCTGTCCGAGGTCGCCGAGCGCCTGCCCGAAGAAGCGGGGGAGATCGTCCTCGGCCGCCGCGTATCCGCCTCGGGCCGCACCGCCGCCTTCCTCGCCGGGCGCGCCGCCTCGGCGGCGGACCTGAGGCTGCTCGGCGGGCGCTTGCTCGCCTTCTACGGCCAGCACGAGCATCGCCGGCTGACGATCTCCTCGGCGCAGATGGAGGTGCTCGACGGCTTCGCCGGCGCCGATCACCTCGAGCTGCGCCGACGCTATCGCGAGGCGCATCGCGAGTGCGTCCGCCTGGAGGCCGAGCTGGCCGAGCTGCGCGAGCGCGACGGCTCGCGGGAGCGCGACCTCGACCTCCACCGCTACGAGCTGGCCGAGATCGAGGAGGTCGCGCCCGATCCGGCCGAGGAGGCCGAGCTGGCGACGCAGCGCCAGCGGCTGCGGCACGCCGAGGGCCTGCGCGAAGCGGCGGCCGGCGCCCGCGCTGCCGTGAGCGGCGACGAGGAGGACGGCGGCGGCGCGGCTGGCGCGCTCGCCCAGGCCGAGTCGCTGCTGTCGGGCGTCGAGGGGCTCGACCCCGACCTCGACGCGATCGGCGACCGCCTCAGCGGGCTGGCGCTCGAGCTGGCCGACGTGGCGGGCGAGCTGCGCGGCTACCTGGAGGGGATCGACGCCGACCCCGCCGGGCTCGCCGCGGCCGAGGAGCGGCTCGAGGCGGTGGAGCGGCTGAAGCGCAAGCACGGCGGCAGTGTCGAGTCGGTGCTCGCCCACGCCGAGCGCTGCCGCGCCGAGGTCGCCCGCCTGGCCGGAGCCGAGGAGCGGGGGGCCGAGGTCGAGGCGGCGCTGGCCGAGGCCGAGGCGAGCCGCGCGAAGCTCGGCAAGAGCCTCTCGAAGGGCCGCGCCGCCGCGTCCGGCCCGCTGCGCGAGGCGGTCGCCGCCGAGCTCGAGCGCCTGGCGATGCCGGGTGCCACCCTCGACGTCGCCCTCGAGTCGCACCCCGGTGGCTTCGGCCCGAACGGCGCCGAGGGCGTCGAGCTGCGCCTCTCGCCCAACCCCGGCATCGAGCCGGCACCGCTGCGCGACGCGGCCTCCGGCGGCGAGCTCTCGCGGACGATGCTGGCGCTGAGCGGGCTCGGCGCCGCCGCGGGCGCCGGCGTCCTCGTCTTCGACGAGATCGACGCCGGCATCGGCGGCAAGACGGCGCGGGTGGTCGGCGAGCGCCTGCGAGCGCTCGCCGAGGGGCGCCAGGTCCTCTGCATCACCCACCTGCCGCAGGTCGCCTCGCTCGCCCCGACCCACTTCAGGATCGAGAAGGACCTCGGCGCCGAGCCGGCGAGGGCGACCGTGCAGCGCCTCGACCGCGACGGGGCGGTCGAGGAGATCCGCCGCATGCTTGGCGGCGAGGGCGGCGACGAGGCCGCGACCCGCCACGCCCGCGAGCTCCTCGCCGCCGCCTGAGCAGGCGGGTAACCTCACACGGTGGCTACCGCCAGTCGCCGTCGTTTGCCTGCGCTGATCTCGCGCCGCAACGGGGCGTCCGCCGACAGCGCGATCCATGGCAGCGCCCGGCTCGGCCGCCGGACCAAGGACCTGGTGAAGCGGCTGAAGCCCGGCGACGTCGCCGTCATCGATCACGTCAACGTCGACCGGATCGCCGCCGAGGAGCTGATCGCGACCGGCGTCGGGGCGGTGCTCAACGCCTCGCCGTCGAGCGACGGCCGCTACCCGAACGCCGGGCCGCTGCAACTGGTTCGCGCCGGAATCGTCCTGATCGACGTCGAGGACGGCGACCCGTTCGAGCTGCTCTCCGACGGCGACCCGCTGACGATCCGGGGCGGGACCGTGAGCGCCGGCGAGAGGCAGCTGCGCGGGCGTCTCCTGGGAGCCGAGGAGCTCGAACGCCGCTTCGAGGAGCAGCGCGAACGGGTCGGCGAGGCGCTGGCCGAGTTCGCCGAGAACACGGTGGCCCACGTCCGCCAGGAGGCCGACCTGCTGACCGGCAGCATCGAGTTCCCGCCGACGCGAACCTCCTTCCGCGACCGCCAGGCGCTGATCGTCGTCCGCGGCGATCGTCACCGGCGCGACCTGAAGGCGCTCCGCGCCTACATCCGCGACGTCCGCCCGCTGATCGTGGCGGTCGACGGGGGCGCCAACGGCTGCCTCGAAGCCGGGCTGAAGCCAGACCTGATCCTCGGCGACATGGACTCGGCCGGCGACGAGGCGCTGCGCTGCGGCGCCGAGCTGATCGTGCACGCTTATCCCGACGGCCGCGCTCCGGGGCGCCAGCGCCTGCTCGACCTCGGCCTCGCGCACACCGTGGTCCCGGCGGCCGGCACCAGCGAGGACGTGGCGATGCTGATGTCCTACGAGAAGGGCGCGGACCTGATCGTCTGCGTCGGCGCCCACTTCAACCTGATCGAGTTCCTCGACCGCAACCGTGGCGGCATGTCCTCGACCTTCCTCACGCGTCTGCGGATCGGGGAGAGGCTGGTCGACGCGAAGGGCGTCAGCCGCCTCTACAAGCCGCCCTCGACGGTCGCGCCCGCGGTCCTCTTCTTCGCCGCCTTCGCAGTTCTGTTGACGGTGGTCGTGATCACCTCGCCGGCCCTCAACGACCTCTTCCAGCTCATCTGGCTGAAGGTCAGGATCTGGCTTGGCATCTAGCAGCCCACGGAGCGACCATCTAGCCTTCGCCCGCTGATGGGTTACAGCGCCCGCTACCACGCGACCTCGCTGATCGCGGTCTTCCTCGCCCTCGCGATCGGCATCCTGATCGGCGCCGAGTTCGGCGGCGCCGCGCTGACCAACACCCGCAAGGACCTCGAGCACAGCCTCACCGGCAACCTGCAGGACGCGCGCGAACGGGCGACCGAACTGAGCGCCGAGCTGGGGCGCGCGAACCAGTTCTCGGCCGCGGTCTACCCGGTGCTGGTGCGAGGCCAGCTGCGCGGCAAGCGGATCGGTGTGCTCGCCCTCGGCGACCTGCCGGGCGACGTCTCGGGCGCGATCGGCGAAGCGCTCGGCCCGACCGGGGCGCGGCTGGTCGGCGTCGGCGTCGTCCGCGAGCCGGTCGACCTGCACGGCCTCGCCGGCGACCTGGCGAAGACGCGCTTCGCCCCGATCGCCCGCAACCCCGAAGCCCAGACCGCCTTCGCCACCGGGATCGGCCGCCAGCTCGTTCGCGGCGGGACCCTGCTCGACCGCGTCCGCGGCCAGCTCTTCTCGCGCGCCAGCGGCAACTTCGGCGCCCTCGACGGAGTGATCGTCGTCCGCCAGCAACCGCAGAAGATGGGACCGGTTCAGCGGACCGCGGCCGGGAGGCTCGAGGCGGGCCTGATGAGCGGGATCGCCGGCACCCGCACGCCGGCCGTCGGGGTCGAGACCTCCAAGGCCGAACAGTCCTCGGTCTCCTTCTTCGGCGGCAACGACCTCTCCAGCGTCGACGACGTCGACCTCGTCGCCGGGCGCCTGGCGACCGTCTTCGCCCTGCTGGGGGCCGAGGGCAGCTTCGGCGTCAAGGGCAGCGCCGACCGCCTGCTGCCCGACCTGCTGGCCCCGCACGAATGACCTGGATCGGCTTCCCGGTGGCGATCGCCGTGGCGCTCCTGGTGGTGCCCGCGGGGGTGCGCGGCCTCCTCGACGCCGGCCTGACCCGGCGCAACTACCGCGGCGCGGCGCTCGCCTTCCCGCTCGGCGCCGTGCTCGCGACCGCATCGCTGGTCGCGCTCGCGCCGCTCGCCTTCCTCGACGACCGCGCCGACCTCGAACTGCTCGATCCCGGCCTGCGCCGCTGGCTGCCGTACCTGCTCGGCGTCGCCTTCCTCGGCTTCCTCGACGACTCGCTCGGCCGGGGCGAGACGGCGGAGGCGCCGCGCGGCTGGCGCGGCCATGGCCGGGCGCTGCGCGAGGGGCGGCTCTCGACCGGCGCGATCAAGGCGATCGGCGCGCTGGCGCTCGCCGCCTACGTCGTCTCCGGCCGCGGGCTCGAATCGTGGCGCTACCTGGCCGACGTCGCGCTGTTGATCCTCGCCACCAACGCCTTCAACCTGCTCGACCTGCGGCCCGGGCGGGCGGAGAAGGGCCTCGGGCTGCTCGGCCTCGGCCTCTGTCTCGGCGCCTGGACCCTGGCGCCGCTCGAGCTGCTCGGCATCTTCGCCGGCCCGGTGCTGGTCGGCGCGGCCTTCACCCTGCGCGAACGGGCGATGCTGGGTGACACCGGCGCCAACCTGCTCGGCGCGATCGGCGGCGTCTGGCTGCTCACCTCCCTGGGTGGGACGGGGCGCCTGATCGCCCTCGCGGCGGTCGCCGCGCTCACCGTTTTCGGCGAGTTGCGTTCTATTTCGACGACGATCGATTCGGTTCCGCCCTTGCGCTGGCTAGACTCGCTCGGTAGAGGATGAGTCCGGCCAAACCAGGAGACACGCGCTTCATCTTCGTCACCGGCGGCGTCGTCTCGGCCCTCGGCAAGGGGATCGCCGCCGCCTCGATCGGTCGCCTCCTCGTCTCCCACGGCTACCGCGTCCAGCTGCAGAAGTTCGACCCCTACATCAACGTCGACCCGGGGACGATGAGCCCCTTCCAGCACGGCGAGGTCTTCGTCACCGAGGACGGCGCCGAGACCGACCTCGACCTCGGCCACTACGAGCGCTTCACCGACGAGAACACCTCGCGCGCCTCCAACGTCACCGCCGGCTCGGTCTACAACACGGTGATCAACCGCGAGCGCCGCGGCGACTACCTCGGCGCCACGGTGCAGGTGATCCCGCACATCACCGACGAGATCAAGAACCGCATCCTGATCGTCGCCGAGTCCCAGGCGGTCGATTTCGTCATCACCGAGATCGGCGGCACGGTCGGCGACATCGAGTCGCTGCCGTTCCTCGAGTCGATCCGCCAGCTCTACACCGACCTCGGGCCGAAACGCAGCATGTTCGTCCACCTCACCCTGGTGCCCTACGTCGGCCACGCGGGCGAACTGAAGACCAAGCCGACCCAGCACTCGGTCAACGAGCTGCGCCGCATCGGCGTCCAGCCGCACGCCCTCGTCTGCCGCTCCGAGGGGCGCCTCGATCGCGAGATCCGCAGCAAGATCGCGCTCTTTGCCAGCCTGCCGACCGACGCGGTGATCTCCGCCCACGACGTCGACAACATCTACAAGGTGCCGCTCGTCTTCCGCGCCGAAGGCGTCGACGACCTCGTCCTCGACCACTTCGGGATGGAGGCCGCGCCGTCGGACCTGGGCGAGTGGGAGGCGATGATCCGCCGCGCCGACGCCGCCACCGGCAAGGTGCGGATCGCCCTGGTCGGCAAGTACGTGCAGCTCGCCGACGCCTACAAGTCGGTGATCGAGGCGCTCGAGCACGGCGGCTTCCACCATGGGGTCGAGGTCGAGGTCGAGCTGATCGATTCGGAGAACTTCGAGCCCGAGCGGCTCGAGGGAGCCGACGGCATCCTCATCCCGGGCGGCTTCGGCGAGCGCGGGATCGAGGGCAAGGTGGCGGCGGCGCGGATCGCCCGCGAACGCTCGATCCCCTACCTCGGCATCTGCCTCGGGATGCAGATCGCGGTGGTCGAGTTCGCCCGCTCGGTGGCCGGCATGGACGGCGCCAACTCCTCCGAGTTCGACCCCGAGACGCCCTACCCGGTGGTCGACCTGCTGCCCGAGCAGAAGGAAGTCTCCGAGATGGGCGGCACGATGCGGCTCGGCGCCGACCCGGTGAAACTGCACGAGGGCACGAGGGCGCGCGAGATCTTCGGCGAGCAGGTCATCTACAAGCGCCACCGCCACCGCTACGAGGTCAACGTCCAGCTGCGCCGCCGGCTCGAAGACGAGGGCCTCGTCTGCGGCGGGACCTCGCCCGACGAGCGGCTGGTCGAGATGATCGAGCTGCCCAACCATCCGTTCTTCGTCGCCTCGCAGTTCCACCCCGAGTTCAACTCGCGGCCGAACCGGCCCGAGCCGCTCTTCCGCGAGTTCGTCGGGGCGGCCGCTCGTCAGGCCGGCGCCCAGCCCGCCGACGGCGCCGAGATCCCCGAGCACGAGGATTCCTCCGTAGCCCACTAGCCTTTCCGGCGTGGAGAGGCTCTACGAGACTTTCGTCCGGCTCTGCGAGATCCGCAGCCCGACCGGCGAGGAGCGCGAGGTCGCCGACACGATCGCCGCCGAGCTGCGAGCGATGGGGCTGGAGGTCAGCGAGGACGACGCGGCCGGGGCTGCGGGAGCAGGGGCCGGCAACCTGCTCGCGCGGCTGCCGGGACGCAGCGACCGCTGGGCGATGTTCTGCGCTCACCTTGACACCGTTCCCCACGCCGGGCAGATCGAGGTGGTCGAGGACGAAGGCGTCTTCCGCAGTCGCGGCGAGACGATCCTCGGCGCCGACAACAAGGCTGCCGTCGCGGTCTTCATGGAGCTGGTCGCGCGCCACGCCGCCGAGCCGCCGCCGGTCGGGATCGAGCTGCTGCTGACCGTCGCCGAGGAGCAGGGGCTGCGCGGCGCAAAGGCCTTCGACGCAAGCGCGCTGCGCTCCGAGTGCGGCTTCGTCCTCGACCACGCCAGCGCGATCGGCGAGGTGATCGTCAGCTCGCCGACCCAGCAGCGGATCCTCGCCGACTTCGCCGGGGTCGAGGCCCACGCCGGCATCCGCCCCGAGGACGGCAACAGCGCGATCGCCGCGGCCGCCGACGCGATCGCGCGGATGGAGCTGGGACGCCTCGACCCCGAGACCACCGCCAACGTCGGCGTGATCGAAGGCGGAACCTCGGGCAACGTCGTCCCCGGCCACTGCCGCATTGTCGCCGAGGCGCGGAGCCTCGGCGCCGACCGCGCTGCCGCCGTTGCCGGCGAGCTGAGCGAGGCCTGCGCCTGGGGCGCCGGCGAGCACGGCTGCGACGTCGACGTCCGGGTCGAGGAGCTGTTCCGCGGCTACGAGATCCCCGCCTCCTCGCCCGCCCTGGCCCTCGCCGAGGCGGGCCTGCGCAGCGCCGGCTTCGAGCCGGCGCGCACTTCCACTGGCGGCGGCAGCGACGCCAACGCGCTGATCCTCGGCGGTTTCGACTGCGTCCTGCTGGCCAACGGCACGAGCGCCAACCACACCGCCGATGAGAGCGTGCCGCTGGGCAACCTCGACGCGATGCTGGCCGTCTGCGAGGGGATCGTCGCCGCCGCCGGCGACGAGCAGGGGTGAGCGGCCGGCTCGAGCTGCGCCGCGGCGTCGTCGTCGGCGAGGACCCGCTGACGGTCGAGGTGGGGGGGGAGCGACGCCCCGCCTGGGCGGACACCGCGCTGCTCGGCGAGATGCGCGAGGGCGACGAGGTCGTCGTCAACGTCGCCGCGCTCGACCGCGGCCTCGGCTCGGGCGGGTTCGACGTGGTCCACGTCAACCTCACGCGCGGCCTCGACCCCGGGGAGGGAGGCGGCGGCGAGCACGTGATGAAGCTCAACTACACCTCGCTCCAGCACGCGGTCGAGCCGGTCGAGCGGCCCTTCGGCGAGGGCGGGGAGGGAAGGTCGATCGCGGTCCTCGTCCTGCCCCTGCACGGCCACCTCGCGCCGGCGGCCTGGGCGCTCGCCGAGGCGGGTTCCCCTCACACCGTCGGCTACGTCCAGACCGCGGGCGGGGCCCTGCCCGGGGCGCTGAGCCGCGACGTGGCCGAGCTGCGCGAGCGGGGGCTGCTCGAAGGCCACCTCACCGCCGCCCCCGCCTACGGCGGCGAGCACGAGGCGCTCTCGACGACCGGCGCCCTCGACGCGGCCGCCAACCGCCTCGGCTGGGACGTCGCACTGATCGGCCCGGGGCCGGGGATCATCGGCTCGGAGAGCCGCCTCGGCCACGGCGGCATGGCGGCCCTCGACAGCGCTCACGCGTCGCTTGCCATCGGCCACCGCACCGTGCTGTCTCCCCGTCTCTCCTCGGCGGACCCGCGCGATCGCCACCGCGGGGTCAGCCACCACACGCTGACCGTGATGCGGATGCTGCTGGCCGGGGTCGAGGTGGCGGTGCCATCGGGCGAGCCGGTGGCGGCCGCGCAGCTTGCGGAGGCGGCGGGCTGGCGCCACGGCCTCAGGGAAGCTCCCGCCGATTTGGCGGGCTACGCCGCCGCCGGGCTGCCGGCCCGAACCATGGGGCGCTCGATCGAGGAGGACCCGCTCTTCTTCGCCGCGCCGCTCGCCGCGGGCGCCGCCTTGCGCGGCAAGGGATGAGCGGCTGGCGGGAGAACCATCCCGTATGGCGATCGCAGTTGCTCCCCGCTCCGCCGCGGAGTCCCGCTTCGAGGGCCTCGTCCTCGACTTCCTCTCCTACCTCGAGCTGGAGCGCGGGCTCTCGCGCAACACCCTCAACGCCTACCGGACCGACCTGCTGCAGTACGGCGAGTTCCTCGCCGAGCACGACCTCGACGCGCTCGAGGCGCGCCCGGCCGACGTCGGCGACTTCCTCGCCGACCTGGCGACCGGAAACGGCCGCCCGGCCTGCTCGGCGGCGACGGTCCACCGCAAGACCGCCTGCCTGCGCTCCTTCTACAAGCACCTGCGCCGCGACGAGCTGATCGGCGAGGACCCGACCGCTGCGCTGAGCGCACCACGGCGGGCGAAGAAGCTGCCGCAGGTCCTCAACTACTCCGAGGTGCAGAAGCTGCTCGCCGCCCCGCGCGGGGCCGAGCCGACGGCGCTGCGCGACCGGGCGCTGTTGGAGACGATGTACGCCTGCGGGCTGCGCGCCTCGGAGACGATCGGGCTGGAGCTCGCCGACGTCGATCTGCAGGAAGGCTTCCTGCGGGCGCGCGGCAAGGGCTCCAAGGAGCGGTTGGTGCCGCTCGGGCGCCAGGCGATCGCGGCGATCTCCGCCTACCTGCGCGGCGGCCGCCCGAAGCTGGTCGGCGAGCGCCACGAGCCGCGGCTGTTCGTTAACTTCCGCGGCGGGCCGCTCAGCCGCCAGGGCCTCTACAAGATCGTCCGCCGCCATGCTCGCGAGGCCGGCCTCGCCGGGCAGATGAGCCCGCACACGCTGCGCCACAGCTTCGCCACCCACCTGCTCGCCGGCGGCTGCGACCTGCGCGCCGTGCAGGAGATGCTCGGCCACGCCGACATCGCGACCACCCAGATGTACACCCACCTATCGGGCGAGCAGCTAAAGGACGTCTACTTCAGGTCCCACCCGCGGGCGATCGAGGGCTGAGTGTCCGCGCATCCGACTTCGACCCCACTCTGGGTGGGTGAAAGTCGGATGCGGTGATAAAACCGGGCGATGCCCGAGCTGCCTGAGGTGGAGACCGTTTGCCGGCAGCTGGAGCCGGAGCTGGAAGGGCGGCGGATCGAGCGGTTGGAGATCTACGACGCGCGCTGGAGCCGTCCGGTTCCGCCCGACGAGCTGGGCGCTGCCGTCTCGGGCAGCACGATCGCGGGTCTCGGCCGGCGCGGCAAGTACCTGCTGCTCGGCCTCGACGACGGGCGGACGCTGGTCATGCACCTGCGGATGACCGGCAACCTGATCCTGGTCGAGCCGGGCGGCGAGGCGATCGATCCCTCCGAGGGGCGGCGGCTGTATGAGGGCGAGCGCTCGACCGAGGAGCGCCACCTGCGCGCCCGCTTCGCGCTCGACGACAGTCGCGAGCTCTGGTTCACCGATCCGCGCCGCTTCGGCGAGGCCTTCCTGCTCGACGACGCCGACCTGGAGGCCCGTTTCTCCCGGTTGGGGGTCGAGCCGCTCTCCGGGGCGTTCACCCCGGAGGCGCTGGGCCGGATCGCCGCCGGGCGGACCGCGCCGCTGAAGTCCTTCCTGCTCGACCAGAAGGGGATCGCCGGGGTCGGCAACATCTACGCCGACGAGGCGCTCTTCCGCGCCGCCCTGCACCCGCTCTCGCCGGCCGGCTCGATGAAGCTCGAGCACCTCGAGGCGCTGCGCGACGGGGTCGTCGCCGCGCTCGAGGCGGGGATCGACGGCGGCGGCGCCTCGATCGACGACTACCGCGACGGGCGCGGGGAGAAGGGGCGGATGCAGGACGAGTTCCTCGTCCACACCCGCGCCGGCGAGCCCTGCCCGCGCTGCGGCGGCACGATCGAGCGGATCGTCGTCTCCGGTCGCTCGACCTACTTCTGCCCGGACTGTCAGGTGAAGCTGCGGCGCAGGCCGCGCCGCCGTCGCCGTCCGGCTCGCCGGTCAACTTAGGAGGATGGCCGGAACCACCCTGAAGACGGAGGCGGTCGTCCTGCGCAGCATCCGCTACGGCGAGGCCGACCGCATCCTCCACCTCTACTCGGCGAAGCGGGGGAGGGTCGGGGCGATCGCCAAGGGGGCGCGCAAGCCGCGCTCGCGCTTCGGCGGGCGGCTGGAGCCGTTCTTCCGGCTCGACATGTTGCTGCACGAGGGCCGCAGCGAGCTGCTCACGGTGACCGGTGTCTCGACCGTCGAAGGCTACCCCCGCCTGCGCTCCTCCGGCGCCGCACTCGACGCTGCCGCCCGCGCCTGCGACGCGGTGCTGCGGCTGCTCGACTCGGCCGAGCCCAACCCGCCCGCCTACAACCTGCTCTGCCGCTACCTGGCGCTGCTCGACGACCCGGCGGCGGCCGGGGCGAGCCTGGAGACGGCGCTCTCCTTCCGGGTCAAGCTGGCGCTCGCGGCGGGCTTCGCACCGGAGCTGGCTGCCTGCGCGCGCTGCGGCGAGGCCGACCACCTGGTCGGCTTCTCCGGCGCGGCGGGAGGCGTCGTCTGCGCCGCCTGCGAGGCGGGCTCCTTCCCGCTCTCCGAGGAGGCACACGGCTTCATGGTCGCCGCGATCGCGGCGCCGCTGGCCGAGGCGCCCGCGGCGGGCGAGGGGGCGCTGCGCCAGGTCGAGCGGGCCGTCGGCGAGACGCTCGAGCATCACGCCCACGTGCAGCTTCGATCTGCCGCGTAGGATCGGGACCGTGCAAGTCACGGCGACCTTGGAGGACCGCGTCTCAGCCTGGGAGGCTGAGTTCCTCGCTCCCGAAGCGACCCGTTCCTACCCCGCCCGGCGGCGGGTCGAGGAGGCCGACAGCCCGCTGCGCACGCCGTTCCAGCGCGACCGCGACCGGATCGTCCACTCCAAGGCCTTCCGCCGCCTCAAGCACAAGACGCAGGTCTTCATCGCCCCCGAAGGCGACCACTACCGGACGCGGCTCACCCACACCCTCGAGGCCTGCGGCATCGCCCGCACGGTGGCGCGGGCGCTCGGCCTCAACGAGGACCTGACCGAGGCGATCGGGCTCGGCCACGACCTCGGCCACCCGCCCTTCGGCCACACCGGCGAGGACGCGCTCGACGCCGCGCTGCGCGCCCGCTGCGGCTCCGGCTTCCGCCACAACCTGCACTCGCTGCGGGTCGTCGACGTGCTTGAGCGCGACGGCGCGGGGCTCAACCTGACCGAGCAGGTGCGCGACGGCATCCTCAACCACACCGGCGCCGACAAGCCGGCGACGCTGGAGGGGCGGATCGTCAAGCTGGTCGACCGCGTCGCCTACATCAACCACGACATCGACGACGCGCTGCGGGCCGGCATCCTGCGCCCGGGCGACCTGCCCGCGGCGGAGATCGAGCTGCTCGGGCCGACCGGCTCGGCGCGGATCGACACCCTCGTCCGCGACATCGTCGACAGCTCGCGCGGGGCGGGCGACATCCTCCAGAGCGAGGAGGTCGGCGGGGCGATGCTGCGGCTGCGCAAGTTCATGTTCGACCGCGTCTACCTGGGCGCGGCGGCGCGGCGCGAGCAGGAACGCGCTCAGGGCGCGATCCAGGGGCTCTTCGACCACTACATGGAGCACCCGGAAGAGCTGCCGGCGGCCGAGCCGGGGGCGAGCGAGTGCCAGCGGGTTGCCGACTACGTCGCCGGGATGACCGACCGCTACTGCATCGCCCGCTTCGCCGCGCTGACCGTGCCCGAGGAGGCGCGCTTCTGATGGCGTTGATCTCCGAGGAGAGCCTCGAGCGGGTGAAGCAGGCGGTCGACATCGTCGAGGTGATCTCGGCCCACACCGACCTGCGCCGCCAGGGCGCCCGCTGGGTCGGCCTCTGCCCCTTCCACGAGGAGCGCACGCCGTCGTTCTCGGTCGACGCGGGGGAAAAGCTCTACCACTGCTTCGGCTGCGGGGTCGGCGGCGACACGATCAAGTTCGTCGAGGAGAAGGAGGGGTTGGGCTTCGCCGAGGCGGTCGAGCTGCTGGCGGAGCGCTACGGGATCGAGCTGCAGCGCGAGCGCGAGGACCCGCGCGCCGAGGCCCGGCGCAAGCAGCGCCGCCGGCTGGGCGACCTGCTCGACCGCGTCGCCGCCTTCTACGCCGCCTTCCTCTGGGACGCGCCGGAGGCGGCGAAGGCGCGCGAGTACCTCGGCGGGCGCGGGTTCGGGGAGGAGGCGCTGCGCGCCTTCGGCGTCGGCTACGCGCCGAGCGCCTGGGACACGGTGCTGGTGCGCGGACAGCGCGCCGGCTTCTCGGTCGAGGAGATGCGCGCCGTCGGCCTGGCGCAGAAGGGGCGCGGCGGCGGCGAGTACGACCGCTTCCGCGAGCGGATCATGTTCCCGATCCGCGACCGTCGCGGCCGCACGATCGGATTCGGCGGCAGGGCGATGCGCGCCGACCAGGGGGCGAAGTACGTCAACACGGCCGAGACCGACTTCTTCCACAAGAGCCAGGTGCTGTACGGGATCGACCTCGCCAAGGAGGCGATCGCCAAGGCGGGGCGGGCGGTGGTGGTCGAGGGCTACACCGACGTGCTGGCGCTGCACCAGGCGGGCGTCGCCGAGGCGCTCGCGGTGATGGGCACGGCGATCACCGAGGAGCAGGTGGCGGCCCTCTCGGGCATGGTCGACGAGGTGGTGCTGGCGCTCGACGCCGATGCCGCCGGGCAGGAGGCGATGCTTCGCGCGCAGCGGGTCGCGGCGGGTCGCCGGGTGCGCCTGCGGGTGGCAGCGATGCCGGCCGGCGAGGACCCGGCCGAGATGCTGGCAGGTGAGGATGGCGCCGAGCGCTTCCGCGCCCTGGTCGAGGGCGCGGTCGAGCTGCCGGCCTTCCAGGTGGGGCTGGTGCTGGAGCGGACCGACGCGGGCTCGCCGGCCGAGCGCGACTGGGCCCTGGGTGAGATCGCGCCGATCCTGGCGGGCATGGGGGAGAGCGCGAGCCGCGACGACCTCCTGCGCCGGGTCGCAGAGCGGTTCGACATGGAGCCGGCGATCGTGATGGGCAAGGTGGTCGCGGCACAGCCGCTCAGCGGCGGCTCCGCAGGGCAGCCGGCGCGTGGCCCCGGCGGGGGCGGCTCCCCGCCGACGGCGCGGCGGGGGGAGCTGACCTCGCGCGAACGGCGCGAGCGGGCGCTGCTGGCGATGTGCATCGCCCTGCCCGGCGAGGGCCGCGAGTATCTCGCCCGGCTCACCGAGGCGCACCTCTCGCCGAGCGGTTTGCGCGCGGCCGACTGGCTGCGCAAGCACCCCGCCGACCCCGCCTCGAATCTTCCCCACGACGACGACGAGCTGTCCGGCCTGATCGCCGAGCTGGTCATCCTCGCCCACGACGAGCCGGCCTCGGCCGAGGCGATGGAGCTCAACTACCTCCTCCTCGAGCAGCGCCGCCTCGAGGCCGAGATCGCCGCTGCCGGCGAAGCCGGCGAGTACGAGCGCCGCGCCGCCCTCAGCCGCGAACGCGCCGCCCTGGTCGAGCGGATCGCCCACGCCGAGCGCGTCGGCGGCTAATCGGTACATTCCGGCAGGCCGGTCCGGGGTAGCTCAATCGGTAGAGCACTCGGCTGTTAACCGAGTTGTTGTGGGTTCGAGTCCCACCCCCGGAGCTTTCGTCAAACGCTGACCGCCGCGCGGGCCGCCAGCCCCTCGACCAGCTCGGCGCCGCGCTTGGCGCCGTCGTGCTCTTGCGCCCAGGCGGCTAGCTCGGCGGCCCGGTCGGCGAACGAGGGGTCGGCGAGGACGCGGCGGGCGGCCCAGCGCAGGGGGGCGGGGTGGCAGAGGCGCCAGGGGAGCGAGAGGCCGGCTCCGGCCCAGCCGACGCGCATCGCGGTCTCGCTCATGTCGCCGATGAAGGGGCTGATCAGGAGCGGCGTGCCGGCGGAGAGCGCGCGGGCGACGGTGCCGTGGCCGCCGTGCGAGATCACCAGCGAGGCGGCCGGCATCAGCTGGCTGTAGCTGAGCCACTCGACCAGGATCGCGTTGCCGGGCACCTCGATCGGGTCCTGTGGCACGACCCGATTGGTCGTCGCCACCACGCGCACCGGCTCCTCGGCCAGCGCCGCGAGGGCGGTTCGGACCAGGTGGTTGCGCGAGTCGTGCGCGGTGCTCGGTGCGACCAGCACCAGCGGCTCCTCGCCCGGCGGCAGCTCGATCTCGGGGTGGGGGATCTCGAAGCTCATCGGTCCCGTCACCTGGACGCCGGCGGGCCAGCGCCGCGGGTACTCGAGCTGGGGGAAGGTGCCGACCAGGGCGAGGTCCGGGCTGATCCCGCCGTGGAAGCGCTCGGTCGGCGCCAGCCCCAGCCGCGCCCGCTGGCGGTTGAGGTCGTCTCGGCCCTGCTCGAGGCCGACGTTCAGCGCTCGCTGCCCGGTGCGCCAGACGCCGCGGCCTAGCGGCGTTCGCGGCGGCTGCAGGCCGACGGCGAAGAACGGCAGCCCGGGCTCGACCACCGGGTAGATGTGGGGGATCAGCGTCGCCCTCGGCACGCCGGCGAGCTCGGCGGCCAGCGCCGGCGCCAGGGTGAGGATGTCGCTGACGACCGCGTGGGGGCGCATCTCCTCGAGCAGCGGCAGCAGCGCCCGCGCCGCCTCCGCGGCGTGGGCGCCCTCGGCCGAGTCCGGGTCGGGCGGCGGGAACATGCGGTATTCCTCGGCCGCGGCGAAGCCCAGCCCGGCGCCCTCGACCGCGGCCCGCCGCTCCTCCCAGGTCTCGATCGTCACCTCGTGGCCGCGCCCGGCCAGCGCCCGCCCCAGCGCTATAGCCGGAAAGACGTGCCCGGGGTCACCGAAGGCGGCGACGAGGAACCGCATGCCGCTAGGGCGTGTCCAGTCCCTCGCCGGGGCGCGTGAAGACGATCTCGGGCACGTGGCAGTTGGGCGAGGTGCTGCAGCAGGAAGCGGACCGCCTCGCCGATGTCCTCGGGCCGGATCATCTCCTCGGCCGGGACCTGCCCCTTGGCGAACTCGGTCATCGGCGTGTCGACGAAGCCCGGCGCGAGCGCCGTGCACTGGATCCCGGCGCCGCCCGCCTCGCGGTGGGTCGACTGGGTGAAGTTGATCACCGCGCCCTTGGTCGCGGCGTATACCGAGAGCCACGCCTGGCCGGATTTGCCTGCGATCGAGGCGGTGTTGACGATCAGCGCCTTGCCGTGCTCGGCACCGGCCTCGCGCAGCATCGGCAGCCCCTCGCGGGTGCCGATCACCAGCGCCCGCAGGTTGACCGCGAGCTGCATGTCGAGGTATTTGGTCTGGATTTCATCCATCGCCGCGCCGATCCCGACCCCGGCGTTGTTGACCAGGACGTCGAGCCGGCCGTAGGCCTCGCGGTGCTTGGCGAAGATGCCGACGACTTCCTCCTCCTCGGCCATGTTGGCGGCGACGCTCTGCACGTCGATCCCGTCGGCGCGCAGGCTCTCGGCTGCGGCTTCCAGCTTGTCGGGGCGGCGGGCGGAGACGGTCAGCGCGTAGCCCTCCTCGCCGAGCGTGCGGGCGATCGCCAGCCCGATCCCGCTCGAGGCCCCAGTGATCAGTGCCGCTCGGTCCGCCACGCTTCCTCCTCGGTGCTCGTGCTTGCCCTGGCGCGCACCTTATACGGCGCCCAATAACATGCGCCGCCTTCATGCTCGCCCTTCCACGAATCGCCTCTGCCATCGCTTGCTGCTCGTCGGCGTCGGGGTTCTCGCCGCCGGCTGCGGCGGCTCGGACTCCTCGACCTCCTCGACGGCTGCGGTGACGAACCGTCCGGCCCCGCCCAAGAGCGCCTTTCCGGCGGCCGAAGGCCGGACGCTCGGCGAAATCCTCAAAGCCACCGAAGGCCATTCCGAACTGGTCGTCTCGCCTGCGGCGCTCGTCTTCCACAAGGGCGAGAACCGCTATCCGATGGGTGTCTTCCACACCGACCGCACCCAGGTGACCGACGTCGAAGTCGCGCTCTACGTGGCGCGGGTGCCGAAATCGAGCGTCAAGGGCGCGGCCAAGCAGGGGAAGCAAAGGGCGGAAGCGGAAGCACAGACGCGGGCGCTGGAAGAACCGGCGACGGGGCCCTATCCCGGCCGCGCTCGAAACGCTCGCGACCAAGCCCGCTTTCCGGGCCAAGACCACGAGCAGCGACCCCGACGCCGCGGGCGCGGTCTACGCGACGAAGGTCGACTTCCCCAGCGACGGCGAGTGGCGGATCGCCGCGGTGATCAAGCAGGGGGGCGAAACGACTGCGTCGCTGCTGCCGAGCGCCGACGGTCGGCGAATACGAAGACATCCCGCAGGTGGGGCAGAAGGCGCCATTGATCCACACCCAGACCCCGGCCGACGTCAACGGCGACCTCTCGAAGATCACCACCCGCATCCCGCCGGACACCCAGAACGAAGTCGATTACGCGGACGTTCTGGGGAAGAAGCCGATCGTGCTCTTGTTCGCGACCCCCCAGTTCTGCCAGAGTCGGGTCTGCGGCCCCGTCGTCGACGTGGCCGAGCAGTTGAAGCACAGCTACGGCGACAAGGTGGCCTTCATCCACGAGGAGATCTACAAGGAAAACGACCCGAGCAAGGGCGTGCGGCCGCAGGTCAAGGCCTTCCACCTGCCGAGCGAGCCGTGGCTTTTCGCGATAGATCGCCACGGCGTGATCGCAGAAGTGGTCGAGGGCGCCTTCGGGGTCGACGAACTGACCCGCGTCGTGAGAAGGTTGGTCGCAGAATGAGCGAGAAGACCGCGCCCGACCCCGAACTGCTCAAGTCCTTTGCCGAGGAGGCGAAACGTCGCTGCGACGTGATCGCCGCCGGCCTCGCGACCGAGACCGACGACTACGAGACGATGCGCGCCGAGGCGCACGCGCTCAAGGGCACCGCCGGCGCGATCGGCCTCCGCCGCCTCGCCGAGCTCGCCGGCCTGATGGAATCCGACCTCGCCGAAGCGAAGAAGACCGGCGTCCTCCGCGGCGGCCGCACCCACCAGATCGCCGACGCCGCCAAGGCCCTCTCCGATGGCGCCGCCGCCGCCGCGGAGGGCCAGGAGGAGCCCCCCGACGTCGGCCGCTCCCTCGCCCAGCTCTTCAGCGCCTGAGCGCGCCGCCGCCCGCTACCCTCGCCCCACGAGGGGCGGTAGCTCAGTTGGTCAGAGCAGCGGACTCATAATCCGTCGGTCGCTGGTTCGAGTCCAGCCCGCCCCATCCGGGACCGGCCATAAAATCAGTGAGAGAATTTGGCCACCACTTGATCGAAATTAATCAAGGAAATGACGCAGCCCTATCGAGAAAAAATCATCCTCAGATACTTGGGCCCCGAAAGCCTCTCCAGTCCTGGCGGTCGTATTCAGGCGGAAGCGCTGATCGCCGGGATGGAAGCGGCTGAGGTGCCCGGTCCGCCGGTGTCTCTCACCCTCAAGCCCGACTGCATTGAAGCCAGCACTTCGTCCGTAGATGACGTAGAACGTCGACTTCGGGCCTCGGGACGGAATCGAGAAGGCGGGGAGTGGTACTTGGATGTGGAACCGATGGGGGCAAATCTGCCGCCCCTGGTCGGGTAAGGAGGGATCTACACGAATCGTAACGATTCGTGTACCGTCTGTCGCATGGCCGTGCCGGCTAAGCGCATCAACGTCACGCTCGATCTCGATCACGCCCACAAGTTGGCCCGCCTTGCTGAGCGCACGCACATCCAGGAGGGGACGCTGGCTCGCTCACTTCTCTCGACTGCGCTCGACGATGCTGATCCAGATGCAGCGCGGATCACCGAGGTGCTTGACGCGATCCCGGGCGCATGGGAGCGGACGCAGGAGGGGCTTGCCCAGGCAGCCCGTGGCGAAGGGACGCCGCTCGACGAGCTGGCTTCCTGAGTGGCGCAGGTCATCATCACCCCGCAGGCGCGGCGGGACGTGGACGAGGCGGTTGTTGCACTCAGCCTTCCTATCGACACCTGGAGCCGTGTCGCTCGATCGCTGCGGGTGCTCGAAACCTTTCCGCTCGCTGGTGCCGAGTTAGGCGGCCGCTGGGCGCCGACTCGATTCGTCTTGGGGCCTTGGCCCTGGGTGCTTCTGCTCTATCGCTACGAGGAGTCGTCCGATCGGGTCTTTGTCGTTGCGATGCACGACGCCCGATCGGCTACCTCCGCTACGTCAAGCCGAGCTTGAAACCTGGCCCCCACTCAGCCGAACTACTCGGACGTTCGCTCGGGGGCGAGACCACCAGGACTGTCAGCCGATCTCAGCGTCGAGATGCAGGAAGACGCCGAGGTTGTCCGTATCGCCGTTCGCGCGTCCTGCAATTACGGCGCGGCACATGCCGCTCCCCTGGCGCTTGATCGCCTCCTGAACCGCAGGCCCCAACGCCACCGCGTCTTTTCGGGATAGGTGGCCGACGCAGGCCCCGTTGATCGTGACTTTGATCGCGTTTCGGTCGTAGGGGTTCGTTGGCTCGGGAACCAACTCGGCCGTGCAGTGGAACAGCGTGTCAGCGCCGGGCTTCCAATTGCAGGCGGCCCGGATAGCTGGCTGGTAGTGCGACTCGCCCACGATGTCGACTCGGATGTCGCCAAAGCGCTCCGCGTCTTCAGCCCAGCGCGTGTCCTTGGCGCTCGGGATGTCCTGGGATGGAGGCTCGGGTTTGTCACCGAGCAGGCGCTTGAGAAGTCCCATGTAATCGACCAGACTATCTGAGTGAATGGAGATGGCGATGGCCTGTGATGCCGTCTCTCGGCCAGCATCTACTCCAGGGTGTTGATCCATGTCCAGCTCGCCCCATGAGGCGCACGCTTGCCCATGACAGTTGTGAGTCGTCATCTATGGCGACTACCATTTTCAGATGCCCATGACCGATGAGCCCCTGATCGAAGAGGCGGGACGTCGCCTTGCTGCCGCTGCGCCCGGAGCAAAGGTGATCCTCTTCGGCTCTCGTGCTAGAGGGGAGGCTCATCCGGACTCGGACCTCGACCTGCTCGTAATCGAGCCCGACGAGGTGACGAAGCGACGCGCTGAGTCGGCGCGCCTGCGCCGGGAGCTTCGCGGGCTCGATGTGGCGCTTGACGTGATCGTCATTAGCGCCAGGCACGTCGAAGAATGGGGGCACTTCGAGGGCACGATGTTGAACGAGGCGTTGCGCGAGGGCCGGGTTCTTGTCGAGGCCTGAAGGCCGGGATCTCGCGCAGGTCCTCGCGCGCAAGGCGGAGGGAGACGCGAAGGCCATGCGCAGGCTGGCGTCCGGCCCGAAATAGACGACGAGGCAGTCGGCTTTAATGCCCAGCAGGCGATCGAGAAGTGGCTCAAGGCTGTGATGGCCTTCAACGGGCTTGAAGAGGTCCGCATCCACGACCTCGGTCGTCTGCTGGAGCTCCTCCGAGATGCCGGTGTCGAGTTGCCGCCGGACGCCGACTATGTCGATGAGCTGACGATGGACGCCGTTCCGATGCGATACGACGAGTTGCTCGATGCCGAGCCGTTGGAGCGCGATGCAGCGGTCGCGCTGGTCGGGGAGGTGGGCGAGAGTGGGCAGCCACCCAACTCCGCTGAAACTTGGTCCCGAAATTGGTCCCCGACTCCACCGAACTCAGCCGAAATCCTTGGACGTGATTCGCTCTATCGGGCCAGATTCGGCTCCATAGACGGCTTCCGGCGCGACTCATAATCCGTCGGTCGAAGGTTCGAGTCCTTTCCGCCCATCGAGAAGCGTCTCCTGAATGCCCCTGTCTGTAGCCCCGAGGCGCGAGAATTCGGAGATGGGGAGCATCCGCATCTGGTGTCGAGACGGCGTTCGCGCCTCCTCGCAGGTGAAGGCGCGAATGAGTGCTGGGGTCAGGTGATCTGTTGGACACCCTAATCCTTCTCCTCAGCGTGACCAGTGGTCGCCAGGCGCGTGCCCTGATAAGGGAGGTTGTCTCCGATCCAGAGAGCTGGGTAGCCTGGGACGAAGGCCGGCTGTCAAGGCCAAGGTATCTTCAGGTAGTTGGTATGTACGAGGTAATCGGCAACTGGGATCTCGCGGTCTTCATACGGACGAGGACCAATTCCCCAGGGATATTGATCAGCCAGCTGCGGAGAGAGATTCTGAAGAAGGCAAATCTTCTCTCATTCCCTCCGGTGCACGAAAGAGGGGGTCAGTTCGGACGCTTTCAGGCGATCACCGTGAATCGGGAACAATCGTCACTGGATTCGGGGGACTCTTCACCGGTCTCCCGAGTTGAGTTTGATAACCCGCGCGAATATGAAAGACGAGGGAACACCCGCACCTTTATTGTCGTGGATGCGTCTCCAAACGAAGAGCATGATGTGATAAGGCCGGAGACTCTACTTGCCAGAATGCACCGCGTCGTATCGGGGTGCTCGGTGGAGACGGCGGTTGAGTGCGTATACGTTGGCTATAATCAATTCGTCGTAGAGCTCATGAGCGTCAAGCCCGGCGCCACTGATATCGCCAAATTCAACCGCCTTATCGAGCCAAGCTTGGCGGAGCATGCAGTTCTGAAGTACACCCTTTTGTGCTACGAGTACGATGAGGTCTCTTGCGGCTGGGAAACCACGTAGGTGCCGGCTTGAGGTTCCCTTGGGTGCGTGGGGAGCAGGCATGGGATTCATAGATCGAATTCATCTAGAAGCTCGTCGAAGTACATCTCGATCAAACGAACGAAGCGATCCACATACCGCTGTGCCTGCTCGAAGGTGTTGTCGCGGTCGATCAGGGTAGTCAATGCCCGAGTCAGCCCATCCTCGTGGCCCAACTCCTGATCCAGTTCGAGATGACGTCTGGCCTGTGACACGGACTCCGCCCCGGAAGTTGCGGCGGCCGTGTCGGTGATTTGAGGGTTGTATCGAGCCGAGTACCACTCGACGAGCCAGTCCCAGATCAGCGCTGGCAGCATTCCATCCTTCTCTACCGATTTCCAGAGGAAGGCCATGAGGAGGTCGGTGGCGAAGAGCGGCTCCGCCTCAGCCAGCTCCTGCTCGCTCAAGCCCATCGTGCGAAGGTCTTGTTCAAACATGCGATCGTGGCCATACTCTTCGTGGAGGTAGGCCAAGAGGTACTCCGCCATCGGATCGTCTTTGATCGTTTTCGCCAATGCGTAGCTATCGACTACGTTGTTCATCCGGATTCGTATGGCGGTCTCTAGGATATGTCGTCGATAAAGCGCCTCATGGGTTTTGGTCCCGCCGTGGAATGCTTTTAGAAATGGGTTGGACTCCAAGATCTGGTCGAACTGCCTAGTGGCTTGGTCTCCGAGCCTTGCCAACGCTTCATTTGCGGGCTGCATGCCAACCTCCTTTCATTGTTCTACTCCGACGGCACAGCGGATCGAAAGCCTAGCCCAGCAACACGTCGCCCTGGACATCCTGCCAATTCAGGTCACCAACGTCCCCGGGCGCGGAGCCGCTACGGCGGACTTGCGCACATATGCTCGTCGTGGGGAGCGGAGAAGGCGCCGCCGTAGCGGCTGAACCAGGAGAGTTTCGAGGCGCTCGCGGTGCGTGCGGCGAGGGCCCCGGTCGTTGTACCCGACCCGGCGCTCGACCGGGCCGACTCGATGTAGGCGCCTCCCCCACCGGGCCGAGGCCCTACCGTTTGGGCATGCCCGATGTGCCCGAGCCAGACGAGTTCGAGTCGCTGGTGGCTGACGCGATCGATGCGCTCCCCGACGAATTCCAGGAGGTGCTGGCGAAGGTGGCGGTCGTCGTCTCCGATCGCGGTGCGGAGGCGCACGCCTACGGCCAGTACTACGGCGACGGGGTCGCCCGCGAACGCTACGAGGACCGGATCGTGATCTACCGCGACACGCTGGAACGCGACTTCGGCCACGACCGCGCCCTGCTCGCCCGGCAGGTCGAGCGGACCCTGCGCCACGAGCTCGCCCATCACCTCGGTTGGGACGAGCGGGGCGTGGGGGGCCTCGGCCTCTGATCTGAGGGAAGTCTCGGCGCGGGCAGACCTCAGACGCGCTGCTCGCGCACCTCGGCGAGCGCCACCCGGCCGCCGACCTCGACCAGCCCGCCGCCCACCGGCCGGGCGCGGATCACCGAGCTGTGGCCTTGGTGGACGACGATCGGCCGCCCGAGCCGGGCGCAGAGCGCGAGGCCGGCGGACCCGGTCGCCTCGTCCTCGGCGATGCCGGCCAGGGGAACGAAGGAGCGGGCGCGGATCGTGCCGGCGCCCTCGTCGATCCAGGCCCAGGCGTAGACGTTGCCTGCGCCCGGCGCCCCGGCGAGCGCCCTGACCTCGGCCGGCGTCCCGAGCTGCGGATACTCGAAGGGCGGCGCCCACTCCGGGCGGGCGGCGACGAAGGCCTCCTCGCCCTCGAAGCGCACCGCGATCTCGCCCGCCGGGACCCGCAGCGCCCCGACTGGGTCCCCCAGATGCGCCAGCAGCCAGGCCACCCCCACGGTCGGGTGGCCGGCGAAGGGCAGCTCGACAGCGGGCGTGTGGATGCGGATCCGGCCGTTCGCCCGGTCCTCGACGAAGACCGTCTCGCTGAAGCCCAGCTCGGCGGCGATGCCCTGCCGCCGCGGCTCCGGGATTCCCGCCCCGTCGAGGAAGACTCCGAGCGGGTTGCCCCACTCGCCGTCCTCGTTGACGAAGACGCGCAGGACGTGCAGCTCGGCCACCTGTCGATCTTAGGACCTGTCCTGGGCTGGCCAGCGACCTCCGCGGATGCGAAGATCGCCCTGCTTCGCATCTGACGACCGACGGAAGGAGTGGACGTGTCTCGAGGAGTGCTGAAGGGCAAGTGGGCGCCGCTGCTGGCGATGCTGGCGATCGGCTTGGCCGGCGTCGGCTGGGCGGGCTGCGGCGGAAGCAGCAACAGCGACACCGAAAAGAGCGTGAGCGAAGCGGTCGAAAAGGGACTCAACGAAGCGAAGCAGGGGCTACAGAAGGGCAAGGAGGAACTGAACAAGGGGCTGAAGGAAGCCGAACAGTCGACCAGGGAAGGCGTTCAGCAGGGTCAGCAGCAGGCCCAGAACGGCGCCCAGCAGGGTTCGCAGCAGGCCCAGGAAGCGATCAAGCAGGCCAAGCAGCAGGCTCAGCAGGGAATCGAAAAGGGCAAGGAAGAGGCCCAGCGGGGGATCGAAGAAGCCGAAAAGTACCAGCGGGAATACGGCAACGGAAACTAGGCGAGCGCGGCGAGGGGCGCGGCCTCTTCGGCCAGGTCCCTCGCCAGCGCCTCGACGACGCGCGGGTCGAACTGGGTGCCGGAGCAGCGGCCCAGCTCGGCCAGCGCTTCGTCGGGGCTCATCCCGGCCCTGTAGGGGCGCGCGACGGTCATCGCCGAGAAGGCGACGGCCACGGCGATGATCCGCGAGCCGAGCGGGATCGCCTCGTCCGCCAGCCCGTCCGGGTAGCCGCTGCCGTCGTAGCGCTCGGCGCTCGAGCGCACGAGCCGCGCGACCGGCGCCAGCCCCGGCGCCGCGGCGATGATCCGCTCGCCCTCGACGGTGTGGCTGCGCAGCGCCGCGGTCTCGATTTCGTCGAGCGGCGCCTCCTTGTCGAGCACGGTCTCCGGCACCGCCAGTAGGCCGACGTCCTGCAGCTCTGACGCCAGGGCGATGTCGTCGATCTCCTCGATGCCGACGCCGAGCCGGCGAGCGAGCGAGATCGCCCGGTAGGTGACCCCACGCAGGTGGTCGCGCAGGTCGGGTTGGCGGGCGCTCAGCGCCGCCATCAGCACCGCGTGCGCCTGTCGCCGCGCCGAGCGGTGCTGGCGCTGGCGGTGGGCCGCCAGCCGCTGACCGGCGACCTGGAAGGCGCTCTCCCGATCGGTCGTCTCGTCGGGGATCGTCACCTCGCCGAAGGAGTGGCCCACCATCGGGTCGGCTTCCTGTTCGCGCAGCGCGGCGGTCGCTCCGAGGACGACCTCGCCGGCGTGGCTCGCGCCGCAGGGCACCAGCGCCGCCAGGCGCGAGGTGTCGATCCGGTAGACGGTCCCGCCGAGCGGGGCGACGGCGACGACCAGGTTGTGGGCGGCTCGGCGCAGCAGCTCGTCCCCCGCCGCCGAGCCGAAGCGGTCGCTGTAGGTGCGCAGGCCGTCGAGCTCGACCAGGACGAGGGCGCGCCGGTCGCCGGAGACGGCGAGGACCGCGTCGAGGTCGGAGTCCAGCTTGCGCCGGTTCTCGAGTCCGGTGAGCGCATCGCTCAGGCTCGCCCGCTCGTGCCAGCGCAGCGCGCCGGACTGGTGGCGAACCGTATCGATCATCCGCACGAAGATGGCGACGATCAGCACCAGCGTCAGCCAGAAGACCAGCTCGGTCACCCGGCGGTTGAGGTGGTCGTAGATCAGGAGGGCGACGCCGACCACGGCGAAGGCCGTGGGCCCCACCGCCGATCTCCAGCGCAGACGTCGCACCAGCCTTTCATCGGCCGCGAAGAGGCTTCGCACAAGCCTCCCGGACATTTGGACGAATCAACGAACGACGCAGTCGCTGACCACGGTGGCGCTGAGCCGCTGGCCGTTGGCGAAGAGGAAGCTGCCGCGGGCGAAGGAGAAGAGCGCTCCGGGAAATCCGCTCGGAGCGGCGCAGCTCGCGCTGAGGAAGCTGAGCCGTTCGCCGCCGACGCGGTAGCGGCGACCGATGGAGAGCGAGATGTCGGTGACGTAGCCGAGATTGGAGGCGATCTTCGGGATCGTCGCCGAGACGATCGTGCCGAACTTGCCGTGCGGGTTGTGGGAGATGTGGAAGACGAGCACGACCGTCGCCGTGATCGGCTTGCTCGCGGCGACGTGGACGAGGATCGCCGGTCGGCCGCCGACGCTGCTGTTGAACGCCAGCACCTGGCCTTCGACCGGAAGCAGCGGCTGGTTGGGGAAGTCGACCTTGGCGCCGAAGCGGCCCCGGCCGACGAGGGCGCTGCGGCAGCGTTCCAGCGCGGTCGCCGAGGAGGTCGACTCGAGCTCGCCGGCGGCGCAGCGCGGCAGCCCGCGGGTGGTGATCGTCCCGTAGCGGTTGAGCGCGATCGAGATCCGCCGCAGCTGCGGCGGGCGGCTGCCGTCGGTGGTCGCGACCGAGCCTTCGAGGCCGACCCGCACCGGCGCCGCCCGGTCGCGCGGCAGCGCGTGGGGGGCGAAGCTGGCGTCGAAGCCGATCCGCAGGTTGCCCTGCTGGACCGGCTGGGCGGCGGCAAGCGACGCGCAGAGCAGGCCTGCCGCAACCATCGCTATCGGCGCGAGCCGCTTCATCCTCCTGCGAGTGTAGTTCGCGCGGCTGCCTCGCCAGCATGCCGGGTCGGTGGTTTCCCACATGCGGGGACCCGTGCGCTCAAGCGGCCCCGCCGGCTGTCGATGCGGTGTCCGAGCATGTTCAAGCACGTCGAACCGACTCCGCTGCGGGATCTGGAGCGCACGCCGCAGGAAAGGCGCCGCCTCTACGTCACCCTGCGGTGGAAGCTCGTCCTCGTCATCGCCATCGCCCTTTCCTGGGCGGGGTTCTCCTTCGCCTTGGCGCTTCCCTGGATCGAAGCGCTCGGCGAATCGATCACGCTGCCGCTCGCGGTCGCGGTGATCGTCGGGATCGCGATCCTGCCCGGCTACCTCAACGCCAACCTCGTCGCCTCGCTTTTGATCGACCGCCCGCCGCCGTTGCGCTTCGACCTCGACTTTCCCGACGTCACCGTCGTGATCGCCTGTTTCAACGAGGAGGAGACGGTCGAGGAGACGATCGACTACATCGCCAAGCAGGAGTACCCGGGAGCGCTGCGGGTCCTCGTCGCCGACGACGGCTCGAGCGATTCCACCCTCGAGGTCGCCCTGCGGCGCGCTGCAGGGGATCCGCGGGTCTCCGTGCTCGAGCTGCCGCACGCCGGCAAGGCCCGCACCCTGACCGCGGCGCTGAAGCAGGTCGAGACGCCGTTGGTGGCGACGGTCGACGCCGACACGCTGCTGATGCCGACCTCGCTCGAACGGATCGTCGCCCGCCTGATGATCTCCCCGCCCGACACCGTTGCCGTCGCCGGCGCGGTTTTCGTCCGCAACTCGCGCCGCAACTTCGTCACCCGCGCCCAGGAGTGGGACTACTTCCTCGGCATCGCCTCGGTCAAGCGCCAACAGGGGCTATTCCAGGGCACGATGGTCGCCCAGGGCGCGTTCAGCGTCTACCGCAGCGGCGCGCTGCGCCGCGTCGGCGGCTGGCCCGACCGGATCGGCGAGGACATCGTCCTCACCTGGGCGATGATGCGCCAGGGAGGGAGGGTCGGGTACGAGCGCACCGCGATCGCCTTTACCGGCGCGCCTGACAGCCCAGGCGGGTTCTCGCGCCAGCGGCGGCGCTGGGCGCGCGGGATGATCGAGGGCCTGCGCGAGCACGGCGCCGCGCTGCTCGCCGGCGGCCGCTCGAATGCCCACGCGGTGCTGGTCAACTTCGTCTTCCCCTACATCGACCTCGTCTACTCGATCGCCTTCCCGATCGGCATCGTCCTCGCCCTCTTCGGCAACTTCGCCATCGTCGGCCCGATGACGCTCGCCGTCCTGCCGCTCAACCTGGCCCTCTCGGGGATCATGTTCCACCTCAGCCGGCAGTCGTTCGAGGAGGTCGGGCTGAAGGTGCGCCGCAACCGCCTCGGCTTCCTCGGCTACCTGCTCACCTATCAGCTCTTCATGTCGCCGCTCTCCGTCGCCGGCTACGCCCAGGAGCTGTTCGGCACGCGCCGCCGCTGGTAGACCCCTCGTCTAGCGCTCGCCCGGGTGCGTCACCCGTTCGGCCTGGCGGCGGAGTTCTTCGGCGGCCTCGCGCGTCGCGGCGAACGCCTCGTCTTTGGCGGCGGCGACGCCCTCGCTCGGCTTGCCGCCGACGACGTCGCGGAAAGCGTTCTTGAAGCGCTCGGTGCGACGCTCCGGGGCGAAGCGCTCCTCCGCCTTGGCTTGCTTCGCGGGGCGGCGCTCGCCGTAGCGGCGCCGCGCCCAGGGCGAGCCGGGCTTGCCGATCCGGGCGGAGCCGTAGATCGCCAGCGGCAGGAAGAAGAAGCCGATCGCGCCGTGCAGCATGCGCTGCTTGGCGAAGCAGACCGCGACGGTGCCGAGGACGATCAGGGCGCCGACGATGCTCTCGATCGTCCGCGCCAGCGAGCCGGTCTCGAAGGTGAAGGGCGAGGCGCCGAGCAGGACCAGCCCCATCGCCGCCGCGGCGATTACGGTCGCGTCGATCGAGAGGCGGCCCTCCTCCGCCCAGTAGACGTCGTCGAGGTAGACCCAGAGGGCGAACTCGTCGATCGTGAGGCCGGCGCCGACACCGAAGAAGAAGGCCGAGATCTCGGCCCAGGGCTCGTCGCCGAGGACGGCGAAGCCGACGCAGCCGGCGATCATCATCGTCACGATCCCGAAGACCAGGTGGTGGAGGTGGACGCCGCTGTCGCTGACCACGCTGCCGGGCCACCAGGGGACGCGCGGGCTGCGCATCAGCCGCGTGCTCATGCGGATGAAGGCGAAGGAGAGGACGAAGCCGGCGAGGACGAGGAAGAGCCCCTGCTTTTCTTCGGCGAGGATCTGGTCGTTCCAGAATTCGGACAGGATCGAGGCGGTGGTGGTCATCGTGCTGGCGGGGCCGAGTGTAGCCGCGGCTCGCCACCGTCCTTCTCGGCAACCAGGTCGAGCGTGAGCAGCACCGCGGCGACGGCGTAGAAGGGGGTGAGGAGGACGTTGGTCGAGGTGTCGGCGAGCCACTCGGCGAAGAGCGAGTTGCCGAGCAGCGAGTGGGCGATCCCGGTCGCACCGCTGGTCAGCGCGTCCGTGGCGACCTCGATCGGGACGAGGATCGCGAGCACGTACCAGAAGCGGCCGCGCACCAGGCGAAAGCTGCGGGCGAAGGCGCTGCGGATCCCGCGGTGCTCTATCTCAACCACCGGGGCGGCCAATCCGAGGTAGACGAAGAGGAGCACGCCGGGCACGACGAAGGCGATCGTCCCGACCGCGACGAGCACGGTGAAGATCAAGTCGACGGCGACAAGGCGGCCGTAGCTGACCGTGCGGGCGATCTCGCCCAGGGAGGGCGGTCCACCGTCGTGCGGGTGGGTGAGGGCGATCGCCACCGCGCCGGTGTAGAAGATCTCGCCGAGCAGGCCGGTGGTGGTGAGCAGCAGCAGGGCGAGCAGCGCGGCCGCGATCCGCAGGCCGCTGCCGAGGTCGAGCTGGGTCGCGTCGACGTTGACCGGCACCGCGTGGATCAGCCCCAGGGGGACGAAGACGACGACCGCGACCGCCAACAGCGGCCGCGCCCAGGCGAGGTAGGTCCGCCAGATCCGCGCGTAGAGGGAGAGGACGCTCACGAATCTGCATTTGTACGTGCTATGCACGTACGGACGCAGATTCGTCGACTCATCGGCGACGGCGCCCCGAGGGCCGCCGGCCGCGCTCCTCCAGCTTCGACTGCGAGGACTCGCCGGCGGGGACCCGCCTGACCTCGCGCAGGTCGGGGACCAGCAGCTCTTCGGCGCACCGCCGGTGCCAGTGGTGGTGTTCGGTGCCGCCGAGGCGCAGCACGTACTGGACCACGGTGTGCTCGCTGCCGATCGGGATGTCGCCGTGACAGGACGGGCAGCGGTAGAGCTTCTGTCCGAAGCTGCGGATCAGCCAGACCTCGTTGCCTTCGTCGTCGAGGCCGCGCAGGCTCCAGCGTTTGCTGGGAAGCCCGGTGAGCTCGCTCATCGCCTCGAGAGCCAGGCGAAGCCGGCGGCCATCGCCACGTTCGCGACCCCGGCCAGCCGCAGGCCGAGCTTGGCGCCCGGGCGGCTTACCGCCGGCGACTCCGACCAGAGCGCGTCGGTTGCGATCTCGGTCCCGCGCAGCCAGGCGAGCGCCCACCAGTCACGCTGCTCTCCCCGGGTCGCGGCGAGCAGGTGAGCCGCGGCGAAGGTGAGCCAGATCGGCCCGCAGCGGCGGAAGAGGTGCGCGGCGTCGGGCGAGGGCTCGTCGTGGCCGAGCACCCGCAGCGTCGCCTCCGGCGCGGCGATCGCGGCCGACCCGAGCAGGAGGTCGAAGGCGATCATGTTTCGGTTGGTGAGGCGAAGCGCCTGTTCCGGCGTCATCTTCGGCCTCCATCCAACCAGATCGGAAGGGAATGCGGGGGCACCGGCGAAATGGACCGCCGTGACCAAGACCGCAACCAAATCACCTCAGCTCAAGAGCCTTTCCGAGTACATCCAGGAACGCTTCGACGAGTTCTCGCGCTCGCAGAAAGACGTCGCCCGCTACATCGTCGACCACCTCGACGAGGCAGCCTTCCTCACCGCCGAGGAGCTGGCCAGGAGAGCGAGCACCTCGTCATCGACGGTGGTGCGCTTCTCCCAGGCCCTCGGCTTCGAGGGCTACCCCGAGCTTCAGCAGGCGGCGATCGAGGAGTACCGCACCGCGACGGTCGCCGGCAGCGGCACCGCCGGCGGCGCGCTCTTCTCCTTCGACCACTCCGAGCTCGAGGGCTCGCTCGGCGCCGACTACTCCAACCTCGAGGAAACCGCGCGCAAGCTGACCCGCGAGCAGGTCGAGGGCGCCGTCGCCGCGCTGGCCGAGGCGCAGCGCGTGGTGATCGTCGGGGTCGACCAGATGGCCTTCTTCGCCAGCTACCTGCGCCACATCCTCAGCCTGCTCGATATCCGCGCCGAGATCGTCGCCAGCACCGGCGGCGAGTCGCTGCAGCGACTCGGGCGGATCGACGAAGAGACGCTGGTGATCGTCCTCTCCTGCGGTCGCGCGCATCCGCTCCTGCTGCGGGCGATGAAGCTCGCCCTGCACCGCCGCGCCCGCACCCTGGCGATCTCCGACGCCTCGATGTCGGAGGTGGGCGAGCACGCCGAGCAGACGCTCTACTTCTCCTCGAACAGCCCCTCCTTCGCTCGCTCCAACACGGCCCTGATGGCGCTGGTCCAGGGCCTGGCCCATGGCCTCTACGCCCGCGACGAAGCGGCGCACAAAGACCGCATCCGCGCCTACAAACTGAAGTAGGGAACCGCCCCGTAATATTGCGCGCGTGACCGAGCGCGCGACTTTCAGGCTCAAGACCGGCCTTGCCGAGATGTTGAAGGGCGGGGTGATCATGGACGTGGTCACCCCCGAGCAGGCGCGGATCGCCGAGGAGGCGGGGGCCTGCGCGGTGATGGCGCTCGAGCGGGTGCCGGCCGACATCCGCCGCGACGGCGGCGTCGCCCGCATGTCGGACCCGGCGATGATCAAGGGGATCCAGGAGGCGGTGACGATCCCGGTGATGGCGAAGGCGCGGATCGGTCACTTCGCCGAGGCCCAGGTCTTGCAGTCGCTCGAAGTCGACTACGTCGACGAGTCGGAGGTATTGACCCCGGCCGACGAGCGCAACCACATCGACAAGCTCGCTTTCGAGGTGCCCTTCGTCTGCGGCGCCACCAACCTCGGCGAGGCGCTGCGGCGGATCGGCGAGGGGGCGGCGATGATCCGCTCCAAGGGCGAGGCCGGCACCGGCAACGTGGTCGAGGCGGTGCGCCACATGCGCGAGATCGTCGGCGGGATCAAGCGGCTGTCCCAGCTTGGTCCCGAGGAGCTGGCCGGCGCGGCGAAGGAGCACCAGGCGCCGCTCGAAGTCGTCCACGATGTGGCCGAGCGCGGCCGCCTGCCGGTGCCGCTCTTCTGCGCCGGCGGCATCGCGACGCCGGCCGACGCTGCGTTGATGATGCAGCTCGGCGCCGAGGGCAACTTCGTCGGCTCGGGGATCTTCAAGAGCGCCGACCCCGAGCGCCGCGCGCGGGCGATCGTCGAGGCGACCACGCACTTCAACGACCCCGAGCGGGTTGCGGCCGCCTCGATCGGGCTCGGTGAGGCGATGCCGGGCCTCGAGATCGGCGACCTGGCTGCCGCCGATGCGCTGCTGCAAGACCGTGGTTCGTAAGGCACCTGCCCGCGGGTCCTGTCGCGGACGATGCGCATGTTGATCGGGGTCCTAGCGATTCAGGGGGGCTTCGGAGCGCATCTCGAGATGCTTGGGAGCTTGGAGGCGGATGTGAGGGATGTGCGGACTCCAGGCGATCTCGTTGGGCTGGACGGGCTGGTGATTCCCGGCGGGGAGAGCACTACGATCGTCAAGGGGATCGAGTCGGCCGGGTTGGAGGAGGGGATTCGGGGGCACGTCGAAGGCGGCGCCACCGTCTTCGGGACGTGCGCCGGGATGATCGTCTGCGACGACGCCCACCTCGGCTTGATCGACGCGACGGCGCGGCGCAACGCCTTCGGCCGCCAGCTGCAGAGCTTCGAGGCCGACCTCGAGGTCGAGGGCTTGGGCGACGAGCCGCTGCGCGCGGTCTTCATCCGCGCGCCCTGGGTCGAGCGCACCGGGCCCGGGGTCGAGGTCCTCGCCTCCCACGACGGCCACCCGGTAGCGATCCGCGAGGACGGCGTCCTCGCCTGCGCCTTCCATCCCGAGCTGACCGAGGACCCGCGCCTGCACGCGCTGTTCATGGCAATGACTACGAGCGCCCGCGAGGGCGCTCCGAAGGAGGCAAGGACTTGAGGGACCCCAGAGTTGAGCGCCTGGCGAAGATCCTGGTCGGCTACTCGACCGAGGTGAAGGAGGGCGACGTGGTCGCGATTGACGGCGAGAGCGCCGCCGAGCCGCTGCTGCTGGCGATCTACGAGGAGGTGTTGAAGGCCGGCGCCCACCCGATAGTCAACGTCGGCCTCGACGGCCAGTCGGCCGCCTACTACAGGCACGCCACCGACGCGCAGCTTGAGTGGATCTCGCCGGTCTCCGAGTGGCTGCTCGAGAACGCCGACGTCCGCATCGCGATCGGCGCCAGCGCCAACACGCGCGAGCTCTCGGCGGTGCCGCCGGAGAGGCAGATGCGGCGCCAGGCGGCCACCGGCGAGCTGCTCGCGCGGGCGATGGAGCGCAGCGCCAGGGGCGAGCTCCGCTGGTGCTACACGCTCTTCCCGACCAACGCCTACGCCTCCGAGGCGGAGATGAGCCTGGCCGAGTACGAGGACTTCTACTTCGGCGCCTGCCTGGCCGGCGAGGACGACGGGGACCCGCTGACCGCCTGGCAGCGCGCCTCGGCCGAGACCAAGCGCCTCGCCGAGTGGATCGAGGGCCACGAGGAGGTGCGGGTGATCGCGCCCGGGACCGACATCCGGCTCGGCATCGGCGGGCGCAAGTTCATCCCCTGCGACGGCCGCCACAACATGCCCGACGGCGAGTTCTTCACCGGGCCGGTCGAGGACTCGGTCGAGGGCGAGGTCAGCTTCCACCTGCCGGCGACGATCGGCGGCCGCGAGGTCGCCGGGGTGCGTCTGCGCTTCGAGGCCGGCAGGGTGGTCGACGCGAGCGCCGAGCGCGGCGAGGAGTACCTGATCGGGCTGCTCGACACCGACGAGGGCGCGCGGCGCCTCGGCGAGCTCGGGATCGGCACCAACTACGCGATCGACCGCGGCACCCGCGAGGTGCTGCTCGACGAGAAGCTTGGCGGCACCGTCCACATGGCGGTCGGGCGCAGCTACCCCGAGTCGGGCGGCGTCAACGAGTCGGCCGTCCACACCGACCTGGTCTGCGACCTGCGCCTCGGCGGCAAGATCGTCGTCGACGGCGAGGACTTCCAGGTCGACGGCAAGTTCGTCGTCTAGCGGTTGGGGATGGGAGATCCGGCGAGGAGCAGGAACCAGGCGAAGAAGACCGCCACCGCCAGCAGCACCGAGCCCATCATCACCGCCTCGACCACCGTGGTCGAGCCGGGGGCGCTGCCGCTGTCGCGCATGCTCTTCAGCCAGCTCGGCCGCATCGGGCTGAGCCGGTTGGTGCCGGTGATCCGCATGTAGAGGCCGTTGAGGCGGCCGATCAACCAGGCGTCGAGGACGATCGTGACCAGGATGCCGACCGCGACCACCGCGTAGGGCCCCTCGGAGGGGAACTGGGAGCTGGAGACCTGCGAGCCGATGTAGAGCCAGCCGACCGGGATCGCCGTCCAGAGCGCCAGCGCGGCGAGCAGCATGAAGAGGAATACGAGGCTCGCGGCCAGGCCCCGGGTGGGGCTCGTCGCCTGCGAATGAGCGGCCGTTTCCTGGCGCATCCCCGTGTTCATAGAATGGCAAACGATGTCAGGGCACTCGAAGTGGTCGTCGATCAAACACAAGAAGGGCGCGGCTGACGCCAAACGCGGCAAGCTCTTCACCAAGCTCGCCCGGGCGATTACCGTCGCCGCCCGCGACGGCGGCCCCGATCCCGAGGGCAACGCGGCGCTCGCCACGGCGATCCAGAAGGCGCGCGACGCCTCGATGCCGAAGGACAACATCCAGCGCGCGGTCGACCGCGGCTCCGGGGTCGGCAGCGACGCCGCCGCGATCGAGCGGGTGGTCTTCGAGGGCTACGGCCCCGGCGGGGCGGCGGTCCTGGTCGAGGCGCTGACCGACAACCGCAACCGCACCAGCGCCGAAGTGCGCCACGCCTTCACCAAGCACAACGGCAGCCTCGGCGAGCCGGGCTCGGTCGCCTGGATCTTCGAGAAACGCGGCGTGCTCACCGTCGACGCCGCGCGCTACGGCGAGGACGACCTGATCGCCGCGATCGACGCGGGCGCCGAGGACGTGCGCGAGGAAGGCGATGTCCTGCGGGTGCTCTGCGAGCCGGGAGACCTCGCCGCGGTGCGCGAGGCGCTCGAGGCCGCCGGCGTCGAAGTCGGCTCGGCCGAGCCGGCGCTGGAGCCGAAAAGCACGGTCGAGGTCAAGGGAGGCGAGGCCAAGGCGCTGCTCAACCTGATCGAGGCCCTCGAAGAGGACGACGACGTCAACGAGGTCCACACGAATTTCGATATCCCTGAGGAGATCCTCGCCAGCTTCGCCGCCTGAAGAGCCGATTAGCGAACGTCACGATCTGATTCTTCGTGAGCGGCGCCGATATGGCGATTGCCGCCGCCCCCGGACGCGAAGCGGAGGAGGCGGCGGTTTGTTCGTAAAGGCATCCGGGCCTTCTCCCAGAATCACTCCCCATGGAAGTCGTGATCGGGATCGATCCCGGTGCCGCCAACCTCGGGTTCGGCATCGTCCGGGTCGAGGGAAATCGCATGGCCGCGCTCGACGGCGGCGTGGTCGAGACCGCCGCCGGGGTGCCGATGGAGCGTCGATTGGAGCGCATCCACGCCTCGCTGGCCGAGCTGATCGCCTGGCACGAGCCGAAGGCGATGGCGCTCGAGGACGTCTTCTTCGGCCGCAACGCGCAGACGGCGATGACCGTCGGCCGCGCCAGCGGGGTCGCGATGCTGGCCGCCGCGCAGGCCGGGTTGAGCTGCTTCGCCTACACGCCGCAGGCGATCAAGATGGCCGTCTGCGGCTCCGGCGCGGCCGGCAAGAAGCAGGTCCAGCGGATGGTCGGGACGCTGCTCGGGTTGCCCGAGCCGCCGCACCCCGACCACGCCGCCGACGCGCTCGCGGTGGCGATCTGCCACGGCGGCGGCGCCGGGCGCCGCGAAGCTGCCGAGCTGGCCGGCGCGAGGGCGGCCGGATGATCGCCGCGGTGCGCGGCGAGGTGATGGTGCGCCGTCCCGACCACGTCGTGATCGACGCCGGCGGGGTCGGCTACCGGCTGACCGTCTCCGCGGAGACGCTGAAGGCGGTGCCGGCGACCGGGCGCGAGGCCTTCCTCCACGCCGAGCTGGTCTCGCGCGAGGACTCGCTCGCCCTCTTCGGCTTCGCCTCCGAGGAGGAGCGCGACCTCTTCGGCCAGCTCGTCTCGGTCAGCGGCGTCGGGCCGAAGGTGGCGATCGCGGTCCTCTCGGGCGGGCCCGCCCGAGAGCTGCTGCGGGCGATCGCGGCCGGCGACGCGAAGCGCTTCCAGGCCGCGCCGGGGATCGGCAAGCGGACTTCCGAGCGGATCATCGTCGAGCTGCGCGAGAAGGTCGCGGGAGAGCTCGAGGAAGAGGTGGCGCTCGGGGGTGGGGACGACGGCGACCCGCGTTCGCTCGCCCGCGACGGCCTCGTCAACCTCGGCTACGCGCCATTGGAGGCCGAGCAGCTCCTCGACGGGATCGAGGGCGGCGACGCCGAGGAGCTGCTGGCGACGGCGCTGCGCAGGGCGGGCACCGGGAGAGGGACGGCGTGAGCGAGCCGATCCGCACTCCGGGGATCGATGACGAGGAGGTCCGCATCCACGACGCCCGCGCCGACGCCCCGGACGAGGACCTCGACCGCTCCCTCAGGCCCCCGAGCCTCGCCGACTTCGTCAACCAGGAGCAGGTCACCGAGCAGCTCGCGATCTTCATCGAGGCGGCGCAGCGGCGCGGCGAGCCGCTCGACCACGTCCTCCTCGCCGGCCCGCCGGGTCTCGGCAAGACCTCGCTCGCCCACATCGTCGCCGCCGAGATGGGCGTGCCCCTGGTGCAGACCGCGGGCCCGGCGCTGGAGCGCAAGGCCGACGTCGCCTCCTTCCTCACCGCGCTGGAGCCGGGCAGCGTCTTCTTCGTCGACGAGATCCACCGCCTCGGCCGCGCCGTCGAGGAGACGCTCTACCCGGCGATGGAGGACGGCGAGCTGCCGGTCGTGCTCGGCCAGGGCGCGGGGGCGCGCACGGTGACGCTGCCATTGCCGCCCTTCACCCTCGTCGGCGCCACCACCCGCGCCGGCCTGCTGACGACGCCGCTGCGCGACCGCTTCGGCGTCAGCCACCGGCTCGAGCACTACGCCCCCAAGCACCTGGCGCAGATCGTCTAGCCGCTCGGCCGGGATCCTCGGGGTCGAGATCGACGCCGACGGCGCCCACACGATCGCCTCGCGCTCGCGCGGCACCCCGCGGGTCGCCAACCGCCTGCTGAAGCGGGTCCGCGACTTCTCCCAGGTGAAGGGGAGCGGGCGCGTCGACGCCGACGTCGCCGCCGCCGGGCTGGCGATGCTCGAGGTCGACGCCGGCGGCCTCGACCGCAGCGACCGCAGCCTGCTGCAAACCGTGGCGAGCAAGTTCGCCGGCGGCCCGGTCGGCCTCTCGACCCTCGCGGTGGCGATCGGCGAGGAGCAGGACACGATCGAGGACGTGCTCGAGCCCTATCTCCTCCAGCAGGGACTGCTGAAGCGAACCCCCCGCGGGCGGGTGCTGACCGAGCGCGCCTACGAGCACCTCGGCATCGCCGCTCCCGAGGGAGCGAAAAGCCTGTTCTGAGTAACCTGCCAGGCGATGCCGTTCTTCATCTGCCCCAACTGCGGCAACAGGGAGCTGAGCGCCGACCGGACGGCTGGCTTCAGCACGCGCCCGAAGGGCTGCTCGAAATGCGGCTTCGGCTTCCTCTTCGAGCTGCTCGACGACTACTACCCGGCGCCCAACGCGGCCTTCTTCGTCTGCGACCAGAAGGCGCGGGTGATCGACGCCGGGCGGGGCAGCTTCGAGCTGACCGGGCTGACCGACGAGGACGTGATCGGGCGGCCGGTGAAAGAGGTGCTCGGCCTTCGGTGGCTGCAGCCTGGCGACGGCGGCGCGAGCGCCGATACCGACGGCAACGGGTTCACCGATCCGATCGAGACCTCGCTCGAGTGGGGCGTGCGCTCGCTCGGCAAGAAGGTCTCGGTCAACGCCGAGGGCGACCTGCCGGCCGAGGCGGTCGCCGATGTCTTTCCCGCCTACGACGACGACGGGGGCCTGCTGATCGTCCTCACCCCGGAGGGTTGAAGACGCGATGGCGCGGCGACGCAGGAACCTCTTCGTACTGCTCTTCGTCCTCGGCCTGATCGTCGTCTCGGCGCTGGTCGTCGTCAACAAGCCGACCAAACTCGGCCTCGATCTGAAGGGCGGCGTCGAGCTCGTCTACCAGGGCACGCCGACCGGCCAGGTGAAGGAAGTCAGCGGCTCGGACATCGAACGCTCGATCGAAATCATCCGCCAGCGGATCGACAAGCTCGGCGTCTCCGAGCCCGAAGTCGCCCGCCTCGGCACGACCGAGATCTCGGTCAGCCTGCCCGACGTCACCAACGCCCAGCGGGCGATCGAAACGGTCGGCTCGACCGCGCAGCTCCACTTCTACGACTGGGAGCCGAACCTGATCGGCCGCGAGCGGGCGATCGGCGGCCATCCGGGCCGCGAACCTCCACCCGCGGCGCTGGAAGAAGCCGAAGAAGAATGGAAGGAAGCGGGTCGCAGCCCGAAAAGCGCCGAAAACGCGCAGCTGGTCTTCTCCGGCGCCTTCCCCAACGCCTACGGCGCGGTCAAGCTCGCCTCCGAACAGAAGCCGGTCGCCGAATGCGCAGAATGCTCGACCACGAAACCGCGCTACTACCTGTTCAACGGCGACGCCAAGCACACGCTGCTCGCCGGGCCCGAGTTCTCCGAAGAAGACCTCTTCATCAGCGCCACCGGCAAGAAGCGCACGCGCAAGAAGGAATGCAAGAGCGAAGGGGAAGGCAACTGCCAGACCGTGCTCAAGGTGCCGGCCGGGACGATCGTCGTCTCCGAACAGCCCTCCGAAAAAGGCGGCAAGGTGATCGAAGGGATCGACAAAGCCGGCTGGTACGCGCTCAAGGACAAGCCGGCGCTCTCGGGCACCGAGATCACCAACCCCGAAGAGAAAGTCGCACGGAAGGCGGACCGCCGAACGTCATCTTCGAATTCACCGACAAGGGCCGCGAAGCCTTCCAGGACGTCACCCGCGCGATCGCCCAGCGCGGCCAGGCGCGCGGCGATCGGCGGGGCCACCGAAGAACAGGCCGGAAGCGCTCTCCGGCCACTTCGCCGTCGTCCTCGACAACGAAGTCAAGACGCGGCCGATCATCAACTTCGCCACAAACCCCGACGGGATCGACGGCCGCACCGGCGCCCAGATCTCGGGCGGCTTCAGCAGCATCGAAGAAGCGCAGGAAATCGCGACGTTCCTGCAGATCGGCGCTCTGCCGATCAACCTCAAGCTGATCAGCCAGACGCAGGTCTCGGCGACGCTCGGTAGCCAGGCGCTGCACGACGGGATCAAGGCCGGGGTGATCGGCCTCGCCCTGGTCGATCCTCTTCCTGCTCCTCTACTACCGCTTCCTCGGCCTGATCGCGGCGTTGGCGCTTGGCGCCTACGGGGTGATCTTCTTCGCCCTGATCAAGCTGATCCCGATCACGCTGACGCTGCCGGGGATCGCCGGCCTGATCCTGACGATCGGCGTCGCCGCCGACTCGAACATCGTCATCTTCGAGCGAATAAAGGAGGAGGTGCGCGCGGGGCGGCCGATGGCGAACGCGATCGCCGCCGGCTACAAACGCGGCATCGCGACGATCATCGACGCCAACGTCGTCACGATGCTGACCGCCTTCATCCTCTTCGTCCTGGCGACGGCCGGCGTCAAAGGCTTCGCCTTCACCCTCGGCGTCGGCACGATCGTCTCGCTGCTGACCGCCGTCGTCTTCACCCAGGCGCTGCTGCTCAGCATGAGCCGCTCGCGGCTGCTGCGCTCGCCGAGCGTCCTCGGCGCCTCGCGCCAGCGGATGCGCTGGCACTTCGACTTCATGGGGGCGAGCCGCTGGTTCTTCTCGCTCTCGGGGACGATCCTGATCATCGGCGCCTTCGCCCTCGCCACCCAGCAGCTCAACTTCGGCATCGACTTCGAATCGGGGACGAGGATCACGGCCTCGCTGGTCAAGCCGACCGAGCGAGGAAGGCGTGCGCGAAGCGCTCGACGCCAAGGGGATCAAGCAGCGAGGAGGTGCAGCAGGTCTCCGACCCCGAACTGGGCGAAAACGTCTTCCAGATCTCGACCCGCGAGCTGCAGCCGGAACGGGTGAAGGACGCCCAGGCGGCGCTCGAATCGGAATTCGGCATCGCAAAGAACGGGTTCGACAGCACCAGCGTCGGCCCGACCTTCGGCCAGCAGATCGCCAGCAGCGCGCTCAAGGCGCTGATCTTCTCGCTGCTGGTGATCTGCGCCTACGTCGCCTTCCGCTTCGACCCGAAGTTCGCGGTGCCGGTGCTGATCGCCCTCTTCCACGACATCCTGATCACCGCGGGCGTCTACTCGCTGACCGGCCGGGAGGTGACGAGCGGGACGGTCGCCGCCTTCCTCACCATCCTGGGCTACTCGCTCTACGACACGATCATCGTCTTCGACCGAATACGCGAGAACATGCCGCGGATGCCGCGCGCCGCCTTCTCGCAGATCGTCAACCGCTCGATGAGCGAGGTGCTGACCCGCTCGCTGGCGACCAGCTTCTCGACCCTGCTCGCGGTGACCTCGCTGCTGGTCTTCGGCAGCGCGACGCTGCAGGACTTCGCCTTCGCGATGCTGGTCGGGATCGCCTCCGGGACGTACTCCTCGATCTTCATCGCCTCGCCGGTCCTGACCGCCTGGAAGGAACGCGAGCCCGGCTTCGCCCGCCGCCGGGCGCGGATCGCCGAGGTCGACGGCACGCGTGCCGGCCTTCGCCGACGACGTGGCGATGGCCAAGCTCGGCGACGACACCCAGACCGACGCCGAGATCGAGGAGCAGCTGGCGGCAGACCGGCCGGTCGCGGTGGCCGAGCCAGCCGGCCGGCAACGGGGGGGACCCGGAGAAGGAGAAGCGCCGAGCGGCGCGAGCGCAACGCGCGTCGCCGCGAGCGCCGCCAGAAACGCCGCAAACACGGGAGGAACAGGTAGATAGCGATGGCTCTGCTGGTCTGGTTCACGATGGGGATCGCCCTCTGGCACTTCACCGTCTTCCTGCCCGACCGCTTCTGGCAGGGGATCGTCGGCGCCTTCCTCGGCGCGACGATCGGCGCTGTCGCCTTCGGCGGGATCGTCGAGATCGCCAGCGGCAACAGCCTCGGCAACACCGACGTCGCCACGGCCCTGACCGCGATCCCCGGCGTCGCGATCGGCCTCGCGGTGGTCTGGGCGCTCGGCGTTCGCTCGGAACGGGCCCAGGCCTAAGCCGCCGCATTTTGCGCCCGCTGGGGGGCGATTTACCGCCGCCCCGCCGCCTAGCTTGGGTGCGTGACGGAGACCATCCACGCCTACCGGGCCGAGCCCTACTCCTATGCGGAGGCGCGGGCGCTCTGCGAGGAGCTCGGGCTGAGCGAGCCGGTCGCGGTGACGCTGGTCCGGCGCGGCTACCGCACGCCCGAGGCGGCGCGGGCGTTCCTCGAGGCCGACGAGTCGCACTCCCCCGAGGAGTTCCGCTCGATGGGGTCGGTGGTCGAGCGGGTCCTCGCGGCGGTTCGCGAGGGCCGGCGGATCACCGTCCACGGCGACTTCGACGTCGACGGGGTCTGCGCGACGACGATCCTGGTCGGCGCGCTGCGCGAGCTGGGCGCCGAGTGCGACTGGCTGATCCCCGACCGGATCGCCGACGGCTACGGGCTCAGCCCGCCCGAACGTCGAGCTCCTGGCCGAGCGCGGGACGCAGCTGCTGATCACCGTCGACTGCGGGATCACCGCGGTCGAGGAGGTGGCGCTGGCGCAGTAGCTGGGGATCGAGGTGATCGTCACCGATCACCACCAGCCCGGCGAGCAGCTGCCCGACTGCCCGATCCTGCACCCGGCCGTCGACGGCTACCCCTTCGAGCAGCTCTGTGGGACGGCGGTGGCTTGGAAGCTGGCACTGGCGTTGCGGGAGGGAGCGGGTGCCCCTCCCCCGGAGGCCGTTGCGCAGCCGATCGTTGGGGGCGATTTGGAAGGTGGCCGCCAAGCCTCCGGGGGAGGGGCACCCGCTCCCTCCGGCGACCTCGATCTGGTTGCGCTTGCCACCGTCGCCGACGTTGTGCCGTTGGTGGGGGAGAACCGGTCGTTGGTGCGGCGGGGACTGGAGGAGGTGCGGCGGGCTCGGCGGCCTGGGATCCGGGCGCTGCTCGAGGCCGCCAAGTGCGAGCCGACTAGCCTCGACGAGGGCGATCTGGCGTTTCGGCTGGCGCCGCGGATCAACGCTGCGGGGCGGCTCTATCGGGCCGATGCGGGGGTGGAGCTGTTCCTGACGGAGGACGAGGGGCGGGCTGCTGAGATCGCTGCCGAGCTGGGCCGGGCCAACGGCGAGCGGCGGGCTACCGAGCGGGAGGTCGATACTGCGGCGGAGGCGGCGCGGCGCGAGCTGTCCGATGAGCTGCGGGAGGCGCCGGGGCTGGTGCTGGCCGGCGAGGGGTGGCATCCGGGGGTGATCGGGATCGTCGCCTCGCGGCTGGTCGAGCGGCATCACCGGCCGGTCGTCGTCGTCTCGCTCGACGGCGAGGGGGGAGGGCGCGGCTCGGGGCGCAGCATCCCCGGGCTTCGACCTGCTCGCCGGGCTTGAGGCGTGCTGCCGAGCATCTGGAGGGCTTCGGCGGGCATCGGGCCGCCGCCGGGCTTGCAGCTGCGGGCCGAGAACCTCGACGCCTTCCGCGCCGCCTTCGCCGCCCACGCCGCCGCCGTGCTCGGCCCGGAGGACCTGCGGCGCACCGAGCGGATCGACGCGATGGTCGGCGGCGCCGGCCTCGGCCTCGACCTGGCCGAGGAGCTGGAGCGGCTGGCCCCGTTCGGGATGGGCAACCCCGGCGTGCGGCTGCTCGTCCCGGCGGCGCGGGTGCGCGACGTGCGGACGATGGGCCGGAGGGCAAGCACGCCCGCTTCAGCCTCCACAGCGGCGCCCACCGGGCGCTCGGCGTCGCCTTCGGCCGCTCCAGCTCGGCGTCGGCGAGGAGGACGCGGTCGACGCCGCCGTGCGGCTCGAGGTCAACCGCTGGAACGGCTCGGTCGAGCCGCGGGTGGTGCTGCGCGAGCTCTATCCCGCGCGAGGCGGCTCTGCGAGCTGCCGCGAGGCGGAGTGGTGGACGCGGTTCGAGCGGGAGCTGGCGGCTGCCGCTGCGAGGCGGAGTCCGGCGATCCGGGGGCCGGCGAGGAGCGCCCGCGCGAGATCCTCGCCGGCAGCCTCTCGGCCGCGGCGACGATCGCCGAGCTGGTCTCCAGCGGCGCCGAGGTCCTCGTCGTCGGCGCCGATGCCGCTCGCCGCCCCGGCCTCGCGGGTCTCGCGCGCTCGGCCGGCCGCCACTACGCCTGCGAGCGCTGTGGCGGCCTCGTCGTCGCGGGGCAGCGGAGCCCTGCCGTCGTCGATTACGGCACGCTCGAGCGCTCCCCGAGCTGGCGGGCGGGTTCGACCACGTCGTCCTCGTCGACCCGCCGGCGTTCGGCCCGGCAGGAGCGCTCGCGCGCGCCAGTCGACGGCTGGAGCGAAGCGGGGGGCTACCCGCATCCGTCGCCTGGGGCGAGGCGCGAGGCAGCGTCGCTTCGCGCTCGCCGCGCTCGACGAGCAGCTCGCCCGGCGGCCGGCGCTGATCGGGCTCTTCCGCGACCTGCGCGAGGCCGGCGAGGTCGAGCGGCGAGGAGCTGCTCGAGGCGCTGCGCGGCGGCGGGCCTGCAGGCCCGCGCGGCCCGGAGGCCGCGGCCCGCTGCTTCCGCGTCCTCGCCGAGCTCGGGCTCGTGCAGGGCGAGCCGGAAGGGGGGGCGGGGCCGTCGGGGTCGTATCCTCAGAGGGGACGGATCTGGAGCGCTCGGCGGCGTTCCGCGCCTACGGCGCCCGCCATCAGGAGGGCCTGCAATACCTCGAACGACGCAAACAGAACCTAGAGCACGGCGAGCTCCTCGCCGATCTCTTCGCCGTGGTCGAGGAGTTCGACTCGGCCTTCGACGATCGACCGCGAGGCGGTCACGCGCGCCTTCGACTTCGCCTGCGACCGCCACGCCGACCAGCTGCGCCGCTCCGGCGACGAGTTCATCACCCACCCGGTCGGGGTCGCCCAGATCTGCGCCGGGATGCGGCTCGACACCGAGACGCTCTGCGCGGCCCTGCTGCACGACACGGTCGAGGACACCAGCGCCAGCCTGGAGGAGATCCGGGCCGAGTTCGGCGAGGAGATCGCCCAGCTGGTCGACGGCGTGACCAAGCTGACCGGGATGACCTTCGAGAGCCGCGACGAGCGCCAGGCCGAGAACTACCGCAAGATGATGGTGGCGATGGCCACCGACGTCAGGGTGATCCTGATCAAGCTGGCCGACCGCCTCCACAACATGCGCACGCTCGGCGCGCTGCCGAAGCAGAAGCAGACTGGCGAAGTCGCGCGAGACGCTCGAGATCTACGCCCCGCTGGCCCACCGGCTGGGGATCCACGCGATCAAATGGGAGCTCGAGGACCTCGCCTTCGCAACCCTGCACCCGCGCAAGTACAAGGAGATCAAACAGCTCGTCGCCCAGCAGCGCGACGAGCGCGAGGTCTACGTCAACGAGGCGGGCGCGTTCCTCTCCGAGGAGCTGAAGAAGGTCGGCATCGAGGCCGAGATCTCCGGCCGCGCCAAGCACTTCTACTCGATCTACACGAAGATGACGAAGAAGGGGCGCGAGTTCAACGAGATCTTCGACCTGACCGCGATGCGGGTGATCGTCGGCTCGGTCAAGGACTGCTACGGCGCGATCGGCGTCATCCACTCGCTCTGGAAGCCGCTGCCCGGCCGCTTCAAGGACTTCGTCGCGATGCCGAAGGCCAACATGTACCAGGCGCTGCACACGACGGTGATCGGGCCCGAGGGCAAGCCGCTGGAGATCCAGATCCGCACCGCCGAGATGCACGACCTGGCCGAGTACGGGATCGCCGCCCACGTCGCCTACAAGGAGGGCGGCGCCGCCGACCCGCGGCGCGAGAAGATGACCTGGCTGCGCCAGCTGGTCGAGTCCGAGGGCGAGCAGGACCCGGCCGAGTTCCTCGAGTCGCTCAAGGTCGACCTGTTCGAGGACGAGGTCTTCGTCTTCACCCCGAAGGGCGAGGTGAAGAACCTCTCGGCCGGCTCGACCCCGCTCGACTTCGCCTACGCGGTCCACACCGACGTCGGCCACCGCTGCGTCGGCGCCAAGGTCAACGGCTCGATCGTGCCGCTGCACTACCAGCTGCGCTCGGGCGACATCGTCGAGGTGCTGACCGCGAAGCAGAAGCGCGGCCCCTCGCGCGACTGGCTGAAGCTGGTGCGGACCAGCCGCGCCCGCAACAAGATCCGCGCCTTCTTCAAGCAGGAACGGCGCGAGGACGCCGAGCAGAAGGGCCGCGAAGCGCTCGAGGAAGCGCTGCGCAAGCGCGGCCTGCCGATGCAGAAGGTGGCGATGTCGCCGCTGCTGGCGCAGGTGATCCGCGAGATGGGCTTCCGCAAAGCGACCGAGTTCTACATCGCCCTCGGCCAGGGCAAGGTCTCGACCAAGGCGGTCGCCAACAAGCTGATGCAGCGCCTCAAAGAGGGCGAGGCGGTCGAGGAGGAGGCAGCCGCTCGGCCTCGGCGACGCGCGCGAGGACAAGGCGCGGCGGACCAAGGACGCCTCCGACTACGGGATCAGGGTGAAGGGCGCCGACAACGTCGCCGTGCGGCTCGCCAAGTGCTGCCGGCCGGTGCCCGGCGACAAGATCGCCGGCTACGTCTCGCTCGGCCGCGGCATCACCATCCACCGCGCCGACTGCAAGAACGTGAAGGCGCTGATGAAGGCGCCGGAACGGTTCGTCGAGGTCGGCTGGGAGGGCGAGAACGAGTCGTCCTACCGGGTCGAGCTGCAGATCGACGCCTACGACCGCACCCGCCTGCTCGAGGACCTCTCGCGCACCTTCTCGGAGGCCGGGATCAACATCCTCGGCGCGAGCTGCATGACCAAGCACCCGATGGTCAAGAACCGCTTCGTTGTCGAGGTCGGCGACACCGAGCAGCTCAAGCAGTGCATCTCGCGCCTGCGCAACGTCGAGTCGGTCTTCGACGCCTACCGGATAACCCCGACCGTCTGAATCAGGCGATCACTGTCAATGCGCCCGGCTCGACCCGCAGCTCGAGCCGGGCCTTCTCGCCGATGTAGTCGCCGTCGACCTGGACCGGGAAGGGCCGGACGCCCCCGTCCCTCGTCTCCGAGATCGAGGCGATGGTCGCCGTGGTGACGTCGTCGAAGTGTTCGATCTGGCGGTGGCGGGCGGCCGGGCGGCGCTCGCTGAAGAGGCGCGGGATCAGGGTCGGCATGTCGCGCTGGGCGGCGCGCTTCAGCACCGCGACGGAGAGCGTGCCGTCGTCGATCGCGATCCCCTCGCAGACGCGGATCGGGCGGCTGGCGAAGTAGGTGAACGGGTCGGAGTTCTGGGCCAGGGCGGTGATGCCCTCGACGCTCTGCCCGTCGACCTCGACCCGCAGCCGGACCGGTTTGACCATGTAGCTTCGGTAGAAGGCCGAGATCGCCGCCCAGCTGTAGTAGTAGGGGCCCGGTGCGCGACTTCAGCCGCGGGTGGGCGTCGACCCGGCGCACCACGGTGGCGTCGATCCCGACCCCGCAGGAGAAGACGAAGCGGCGCTCGTCGACTGCGCCGAGGTCGATCTTGCGCGGCGCCCACTCGTCGGCGAGCGCCAGCAGGTGCTCGGTCGCGTCGACGACGTCGTTGGGGATGCCCAGGGTGCGGCAGACGACGTTGGTCGAGCCGCCCGGCAGGACCGAGACCGGGACGTCGGTGCCGGCAAGCCCGTTGGCGACCTCGTTCAGGGTGCCGTCGCCGCCGAAGGCGACGACGACGTCGTAGCCGTGGTCGCGCACCTCGCGGCCGATCTCGGTGGCGTGGTTCTGCGCCTCGGTGTCGACCGTCTCGACCTCGAAGCGCCCCTGCAGCGCGTAGACGACGAGGTTCTTCAGTTTGTTGGAGACGGTGGTCGCGTACGGGTTGACGATCAGCAGCATCCGCCGCTTGCCGGAGCGCCTACCCGGTCGCCTCATAGCGGACCACCTCCCCGTCGTCGACTTCGCGCACGCGGCCCTCGTTGACCAGCAGGTCGGCGTGGCCGATCACCTCGGAGAGGGTGAGGAAGGCCTGGGTGACGGCGACGTTGCCCCAGATCGCCTGGGCGATCTCATAGCCGGTGCGCGGGCGCTCGGCGATCAGGCCGTGGATCTTCTCCTTGCGCCGCTCGTGCTTGGCGAGGCGGTCGTCGATCAGGGCGACGTGGTCCGTGATCGGCTCGCCATGGCCGGAGAGGACGATCTCGGCCGGCATCTCGCGGGTCTTCTTCATCGACTCGATGTAGGTGACGAGCGCCTGCGGGCGCTCCTCGGAGCCGTCGAGCGGGCGGGCGATCAGCGGGTTGGAGGAGATGTGCGCGATCAGGTGGTCGGCGGCGATCAGGATGCGGCGCTCGGCGTCCCAGAAGACGGTGTCGGAGGGGCTGTGGCCGGGACGGTGGAGGGTTTTCAGCACCCGGTCGCGGAAGGGCACCTCCTGGCCGTCCTCGAGCGGCCGCGTGACCTCGGCGCGGGCGCCCCAGCCGCGGAAGCTGCGGGAGACGCTCTGCAGGGCGAAGGCGACCTCCTGGGGGATGCCGTTGCGCAGCATCAGCTCGACCGCGAAGGCGTCCTCGCGCTCGGCCTCCTCGCCGAAGCCGGCGAGGCGCTGCGCGGCGAGGCCGAGAGCCGCGACCTCGGCGCCGGAGTGCTCGACGACGATCTCGACCAGGCCGAGGTGGTCGATGTGCTGGTGGGTGATGATCACCAGCTCGAGGTCGTCGATCGAGTGCCCGCGCGCGGCCAGCTGGCCCTGCAGCTCGTCGAGCGCCTTGCCCGAGTTGGGGCCGGTGTCGACCAGGGTCAGCGGCTCGTCCTCGAGCAGGTAGCAGTTGACCCTCCCGACCGCGAACGGCGTCGGGATGCTCAGCTGGTGGATGCCGGCCAGGGCGGCCTGCTCGAGCGCCTCCTCCGGGGTGAGCGTCACGCCCGGATCAGTCCCAGCACCTCGTCGCGCCTGCGCTCCATGTCCTCGCGGGACACCAGCGACTCGAGGTTGAGGCGGAGCAGCGGCTCGGTGTTGGACGGGCGGACGTTGAAGTGCCACTCCTCGTAGTCGACCGAGATGCCGTCGAGGCGGGTCAGCTCGCCGTCGGAGTAGCGCTCGGCGATCGCCGCCATCTTCGCCTCCTGGTCGGCGACCTCGGAGTTGATCTCGCCGGAGATGAAGTACCGCGAGCGGAACTCCGCCATCAGCTCGCTCAGCGAGCGGCCCTCGCGCGAGAGCAGCTCGAGCATCAGCAGCGCCGGGATCGTGCCCGAGTCGGCGCACCAGAAGTCGCGGAAGTAGTAGTGGCCGGAGACCTCGCCGCCGAAGGCGGCGCCCTCCTCGCGCATGCGGATCTTGAAGAAGGCGTGGCCGACCCGCGAGAGCTCCGAGCGCCCGCCCTCGGCGGCGACCAGGTCCGGTACCGCTCGGCTCGAGCGGGGGTCGTAGAGGATCGTCGCGCCGGGGTCCTTCGCCAGCGCCGCCCGGGCGAGCAGGGCGCAGACGAAGTCGCCGTCGCAGAATGCCCCCTCGCCGTCGATGAAGAAGCAGCGGTCGGCGTCGCCGTCCCAGGCGATCCCGAGGTCGGCGCCGGCGGCGCGCACGCTGCCTTCGATCAGCCTGCGGTTCTCCTCCAGCAGCGGATTCGGTTCATGGTCGGGGAACTCGCCGTCGGGCTCGAAGTAGAGCTCGTCGAGCTCCATCCCGAGCTTGCGCAGGATCGGCCCGACCATCGGCCCGGCCATCCCGTTGCCGCCGTCGACGACGATCTTCATCGGCTCGATGTCTGCCGCCTCGACGAAGGAGAGGGCATGCTCGCGGTACTCGTGCCAGACGTCGACCGTCTCGAAGGAGCCCCCGCCCGGCACCGGCCCGAGACCGGCCTCGATCTCGCGGCGCACGTCGCCGATCCCGGCGTCGCCGGAGAGCGCCAGGGCGCCCTCGCGGACGAGCTTGACCCCGGTGTAGGCCTTGGGGTTGTGCGAGGCGGTGCACATCGCGCCGCCGTCGAGCCCGTGCGAGCCGACCAGGTGGTAGAGCATCTCGGTGGCGACCATGCCGGCGTCGAGCACGGTGGCGCCCTCGCGCATCATCCCCTCGCGCAGCTCGGCCGCCATTTCGGGCGCGGTCAGGCGCATGTCGTGGCCGAGGCCGATCCGCAGCTCGCCGGGCCGCTTGCCGCGCAGCCGCGCCAGCACGCGGGCGAAGGCGCGGCCGATCGCCAGTGCGGTGGTCTCGTCCATCTGCTCGCCGTAGACGCCGCGGATGTCATAAGCCTTGAAGATCCCGGCGGGCGCCAGGGGTGCGGTCTCGGTCAAAACGCTCCTTTCAGCGCCTCGTAGCTCTGCTCGAGGGTCTGCGGCATCACCCGCGTGTCGGCGATCACCGGCATGAAGTTGGTGTCGCCGCCCCAGCGCGGGACGACGTGCATGTGGATGTGGTGCTCGACCCCGGCGCCCGCGACGCGGCCCTGGTTGAAGCCGACGTTGAAGCCGTGCGGCTCGTAGACGTCCTCGAGCCGGCTCATCGCCAACTGGGCCAGGGAGGTCATCTCGGCGACGGTCTCCGTCGGCAGGTCCTGGATCCTGCCGGTGTGCTCGTAGGGCGCGACCATCAGGTGGCCGTTGGTGTACGGGTAGAGGTTGAGGATGACGAAGCAGCGTTCGCCGCGGTGGACGATCAGGCTCGCCTCGTCGTCTCCCGCCGCCGGCTTGGCGCAGAAGATGCACTGCTCCTCGTTGTCCTTTGCCGCGTCCTTCACGTAGGCGAGGCGCCAGGGCGCCCAAATCCGAAAATTAGCCACTCACGGCAGGCTATAGCCAGCCGCGCTTGCGGAAGTAGGCGACGGTGCCGACGAGGATCCCCAGCATCGCCGCGATCACGATCCAGAAGGCGGTCAGGTTGTCCTGGCCGGGCACGCGCACGTTCATCCCCCAGATGCTGGCGAGGAGGGTCAGCGGCAGGACGATGACGCTGATCGAGGTGAGGACGCGGAGGATGTCGTTGAGGCGGTGGGAGATCACCGACTCGTTGGTCTCGGCGAGCGCCTCGGCCACCTCCTTGTAGTTCTCCAGCATGTCCCAGATGCGCTCGTGGGCGTCGACGATGTCGTCGAAGTAGATCTCGAGGTCGAGATCGGTCGCCAGGTAGCGCTGCTTGACCTTCTCCAGGTCGCGCAGCACCGGCCGCTGCGGGCGGATCACCTTGCGGAAGTTGATGATCTCCTGCTTGACGTTGGAGATGTCGCGGACGACCTCGTCGGAGCGCCCCTCGAAGATGTCGTCCTCGAGCGCGTCGAGCTTGTTGCCGATCTTGCGCAGCATCGGGAAGCAGTAGTCGAAGCTGTCGTCGACGAGGCGGTAGAGCAGGTAGCCCGAGCCGCGCGAGAAGAGCTGCTCGCGCAGCTCCTCTTTGGCGCGGCAGCGCTCGAACAGGTACTCGACCGGCTGCAGCGGCTGGTTGGGGATCGTCACCACGTAGCCGGGGCCGACGAAGAGGTCGAGCTCGCCGGCGCCGAGCCGGCCGGCCGCCGGGTCGAAGACGGGCAGGTGCAGGACGATGAACAGGTAGTCGTCGTAGACGTCGATCTTCGGCCGCTGGTTGCGCGAGAGGACGTCCTCGAGGTCGAGGGCATGGAACTCGAAGTGGGTCTCCAGCCAGGCGCGCTCGGGCGCGCCTGGCTGCTCGATGTTGATCCAGCGCAGACCGGCGGCGTCGATCTGCTCGACGCGTGGCGCCTGCGGCTCAGCCTGCGGCGCCGCGAGCAGCTCGTCGCGCCGGACAGCCCGACGCAGCCTCGGTTTCGGAAGGTTCGGCATCGCTCGGGCTGATCGTCTCGTCGGGCATCGCCCGCGATGGTACCCTTCCTCGCACACATAAGCGCCACATCTAGAGGGGTGGAGGGACTGGCCCAACGAAGCCCCGGCAACCACCTCGGACCATCGGTTCGAGGGGAGGTGCCAACTCCAGCAGGTCGATTCGGGACCTGGAAGATGTGGGGGACGTCCGATCGGACCTCGCCCCACACAAGGCGAGGTTTTTTTCTAGGAAAGGAAGAGGAAGATCGGATGTCGGTAGAGAGCCTGAAGTGCAAGGAGTGCGGGGCGACGTACGAGCTGGGTGCCAGCTACGCCTGCGAGCGCTGCTTCGGCCCGCTCGAAGTTGCCTACGACTACACGGAGTTCGACGCCGCCGAGGCGAAGCGCCGCATCCAGGCGGGCTCGCAGGGGATCTGGCGCTACCGCGACTTCCTCCCGTTCGAGGGACGCCCGGTCGACCCGCTCGAGCCGGGGTTGACTCCGCTGGTGCGCGCCGACCGCCTCGCCGACCGGCTCGGGCTCGACGCCGAGTTGTGGATCAAGAACGACGCCGCCAACCCGACCCACTCCTTCAAGGACCGGGTCGTCGCGGTCGCGGTCGCCAAGGCGCGCGAGCTCGGCTTCGAGACCGTCGCCTGCGCCTCGACCGGCAACCTGGCCAACGCCGTCGCCGCCCATGCCGCCGCCGCGGGCCTCGAGTCCTACGTCTTCGTCCCCGCCAACCTGGAGGAGCAGAAGCTGCTCGCGACCGGGATCTACGGCACCAACCTGGTCGGCGTGCGCGGCAACTACGACGACGTCAACCGCCTCTGCACGCAGCTCGCCGAAACGCGCCCGTGGGCCTTCGTCAACGTCAATCTGCGCCCCTACTACGCCGAGGGCTCGAAGACGCTGGCGTACGAGACCGCCGAGCAGCTCGGCTGGCAGCTGCCCGACCGGGTCGTTTGCCCGATCGCCTCCGGCTCGCTCTTCACCAAGGTCGGCCGCGGCTTCCAGGAGTGGCTCGACCTGGGGCTGATCTCCGGCGAGCAGCCGGTCTTCAACGGCGCCCAGGCACAGGGCTGCAGCCCTGTCGCGACCGCCTTCGCCGAGGGCTGGGAGGTCTGCAAGCCGCAGAAGCCGGAGACGATCGCCAAGAGCCTGGCGATCGGCGACCCCGCCGACGGCCCCTACGCGCTCGAGCAGGCGCGGCGCAGCAAGGGCTCGATCGACATGGTCGACGACGAGGAGATCCGCGCCGGCATCCGCCTCCTGGCGGAGACGACCGGGATCTTCACCGAGACCGCCGGCGGGGTGACGATCGGCGTCCTCGCCAAGCTGGCCGAACGTGGGGACATCGCCGCCGGCGAGCGCGTCGTCGTCTACATCACCGGCGAGGGGCTGAAGACGCTCGACGCCGCTCGCGATAGCTTCCGCATGCACGAGATCGACCCCGATCTCGACAGCTTCGAGTCCGAGTTCGAATTGCGCCAGGAGGTGGTCGCCTGATGGCAGTGACGGTGAAGATCCCGACCCAGCTTCGCGCCGCGACCGGGGGCCAGGCCGAGGTCGAGGTCTCCGGCTCGACCGTGGGCGAAGTGCTCGACGCGGTCTTCGACGCCCACGGCGACCTGCGCGAGCGGATCACCCAGGACGGCGACCTGCGCCGCTTCGTCAACGTCTACGTCGACGGCGAGGACATCCGCTTCCAGCAGGGCCTCGAGACGGCGATCGACGAGGGTGACGAGGTAACCATCCTCCCGGCCGTCGCCGGCGGCTAATTGTCGATTTGATGACCCCATAGGGTCATAAATTCGACATTGACGATGAGACCGCCTGTGGCGATCCTCTGTGGTGGGCGTGGGACGCGGCTGCGGGAGCGGACGGAGACGGTGCCGAAGGCGCTGGTCGAGATCGGGGGCTGGCCGATCCTCTGGCACGTGATCGGGATCTACGCGGCGCAGGGATTTGAGCGCTTCTTGCTAGCCACCGGCTATCTGGGGGAGGCGGTGGAGGCGTTCGTCGCGGCCGAGCCGTGGCCCGGCGGCGTCGTGGTCGAGTGCGTCGACACCGGGCTCGACACGCCCACCGGGGGACGGGTCGCGCGGCTGGCCGACCGGCTCGGCGGCGGGACTTTCTGCGCCACCTATGCCGACGGCGTCGCCGACGTCGACCTCGACGCGCTGCTCGGCTTCCATCGCGAGCACGGGGCTGCGGCGACGATGACGGTCGTGCGGCCGAACCTGCAGTGGGGGGTGGCCGAGCTGGGGGAGGGGGGCCGGGTCGAGGGTTTCGACGAGAAGCCGCGCAGCGAGCGCTGGATCAACGGCGGGTTCTTCTGCTTCGAGCCGGAGGTGTTCGAGTACCTCGACGAGGACAGCGCGCTCGAGCGCGAGCCGCTCGCGCGCCTCGCCGCGGCGGACGAGCTCCGCGCCCACCGCCACGAGGGCTTCTGGGACTGCATGGACACCTACAAGGACGCGGTCACGCTCAACGACCTCTGGGCGGCGGGCGAGGCGCCCTGGGCGCTAGCCTCCGCTGACTTTGACTTTAACCCCCATATAGCGACGATAAAGTCAAAGTCAGCGGCTGGACGATGAGCCGGGTTCTCGTCACGGGGGCGCACGGCTTCGTCGCCTCGCACCTGGCGAAGGCGCTGCTGGCGCGGGGCGGCGCGGTTCGCGTCCTCGACCGCCCGGCGCCGCGCGAAGCCGACGTCGGCGGCGAGCGGCTCTCCGGCCTCGACCTGCTCGGGATCGGCGGGGAGGTCGAGCTGGCGGAGGGCGACCTGCGCGACGCGGAGGCGGTGAGCGACGCGGTCGCCGGCTGCGACGCGGTCTTCCACCTGGCGGCGCAGACGATCGTCGGGGTCGCGCGGCGCTCGCCCGCCGAGACCTTCGAGGTCAACGTGCGCGGCGCCTGGAACGTCTTCGAGGCGTGCCGCGTGCACGCGGTCGCCCGCACCGTCTTCGCCTCCTCGGACAAGGCCTACGGCTCGAGCCCCGAGCTGCCCTACCGCGAGGACTTCCCCCTGCGTGCCGCCTACCCCTACGACGCCAGCAAGGCAGCGGCGGACATCGTCGCCCGCAGCTACGCTCACGCCTACGGCGTGCCGCTCGCGGTGACGCGGTTCGCCAACGTCTACGGCGGCGGCGACCTCAACTTCTCGCGGCTGATCCCTGAGACCGTCGTCGCCGTGCTCGAGGGCCGCGCGCCGGCGATCCGCTCCGACGGCAGCCCGGAGCGCGACTTCCTCCACGTCGAGGACGCCGTCTCCGCCTACCTGGCGATCGAGGCGGCGCTCGCCGGCGGCGAGGCCGCGGGCGAGGCCTTCAACGCCGGCGGCGAGCGGCCGCACTCGGTGCGCGAGGTGGTCGGGCTGATCGCCGAGCTCGCCGGCTCGGAGGTCGAGCCCGACTTCCAGGGCGAGGGCAATCCCGACGGCGAGATCGACCGCCAGTTCGTCGACTCGACCAAGCTGCGCGAGCTGACCGGCTGGGCGCCGAAGGTGGGCCTCGACGACGGCCTGCGGGAGGCGCTCGAGTGGTACCGCGCGCACCCCGAGGCCCGGCCTGCGAAGGTTGTCGCCTAGCCATGTGCGGGCGCTTCACGGTCACTGCCAAGGACACCAAGACGATCGCCGACCGCTTCCAGGTCGAGCTCGAACGCTCGCTCGAGCGCAACTCCGCCGGACAGGCGCCGCCGCCGGCAAAGGAGCGGGCGAAGAAGGCCGAACGGGGCTTGGGAAGGTTCAACGTCGCTCCCACCCAGGAGGTCCTGACCGTCCGCTCCTCGCCCGACCCCGAGGAGGCGGCGAGCGGCGAGCGCGAGGCGCGGCTGATGCGCTGGGGCCTGGTGCCGCGCTGGGCGAAGGACCTCAAGGTCGGCTACCGGATGATCAACGCCAAAGCCGAGAACCTCGACTCGAGCCGCGCCTACGCGCCGCTGGTCGGCAAGTTCCGCCACCGCTGCCTGATCGTCGCCGACGGGTTCTACGAGTGGATGGTGGCCGAGGACCCCAAGCAGCCGCGCCAGCCCTGGCGCTTCACGGTCGACGGAGGCGAGCCGTTCGCCTTCGCCGGCCTCTGCACGCGCAAGGAGTGGAGCGGGGGGAGGACCGCGGCTTCGAGGACGGCTGGCTCTACTCGTGCACGATCGTGACCACCACGCCGAACGCGGTCGTGGCGCCGGTCCACGACCGGATGCCCGCGATCCTGCCGGGCCCCGACGCCGAGGCCGCCTGGCTGCGCCCCGACCTCAGCGCCGAGGATGCGATCGCGATGTGCGGCCCGCTTCCCGCCTCCCGCATGCAGAGCGCCCCCGCCAACCCGAAGCTGAACAAGGTCGGCAAGGGCATCGAAGGCCCCGAGCTCCTCGTCGCCCCCTAGCCCAGGCTGCCGGCGGTGCGGACCGCGGCGGCGCCGGCGCCGGTCTGCAGGGTGCAGGAGATTTTGATCGAGGCCTGGCCCGAGGTGCGCCAGAAGCTGGCGAAGCCGAGCGCCAGCGGCTTCCCCAGGCGACCCTGGGGCAATCCCCACTGCCATTCCTGGGAGGCCGTGCGGTGCGGCAGCCAGCTGACGACGACGCCCGGCAGGTCGGTGAAGGCCGAGAAGGCGTCGCCCATTTCCAGCGAGGCGAATTCGGCGCCCTGGATCGGCAGCCTGATCCCGACGCTTCCGGGGACTTCCTGCTTGGTCAGGTTGTATTCGCCGCTGGAGCGGGGAAAGGCGCCGCGGCTGTTGACCGTGCGCCCCAGTTCGGCGCCCCGCCCGCCGCCCATCCGGCAGCGCACCCGGGCCTGGCCGACGGCGGAGCCGGCTGCGATCCGCAGCACCGAGGTGGCGCGGTAGACGCGTTCGCCTTCGATGTTCGCTTCGGTCGCCCGCAGCCCGCCGTCCTCGAGCCGCATCGAGCCGCCGCCGGGAATCGCCGCCGGCGCCGAGTCGGGGATCGGCGTCCGCGCAACCCATTCGATTTCCACCGAGCTGCCGCCCGCCTCGCTGGTCGAGAGCAGCGCCGCGGCGATCGTCGCCACCAGCCCCACCGCGATAACGATCAAGATCCCGCGCGGCGGGCGCGATTCGAAGGCCGCTTTCACGGGCGGCAACCTATCGCCAGCCGCAGACCCGACGCGCCCGTGCCCATCACGGAACTGTTTCGATCCCGAGACTGGATTGGCGCAAATGCGTCTTGTTGCGTGGCAATTGCCCTGTCACCGTCGACCCATGATCTCAACCAAGAAATTGACAGGGAAAATGCTTCATTCAGAGACTCCTCGCTGGCAACCCTTGATCAACCTGGTCGGCAACCAGGTGGAGCACTTCATGTGGATGTTCGAGGTCGAACTGGAGGACGGCCGTCATCTACATGCTTACAAGCACTGGTGGACCAGGCGCTACATCCACCTCACCCCTGAGGGCTGCGCCTTTGTCTATCTACATCGCGAGGGCGACCGCGACGACCCGGGCTTGTACCGACAAGTCGACGTCTACTCGCAGCTCCAACGCGTACTTCCTAGCGGCAAGCAGCTCGAGGACTACGAGTCTTTCCTGGAGGAGGTGGGGGAACGCGCCCGACAGGATTCGAACCTGTGGCCTCGACCTCCGGAGGGTCGCGCTCTATCCAGCTGAGCTACGGGCGCACATCTGGCAGCTTAGTCCCTCGATGAAGCTAGTGCTGAGCGAACACCTGTTCTGTCCGTGCGAATACATAAAGTTGCGACATGGAGGGGCAACCGTACGATCTCGTCGTTCACCTTAGAGACAGCGAGTTCCTGAGAGTCCAATGCAAGACTGCATCGCCCCTGCAGGGCTGTGTCGTTTTCAACAGCCACAGCACCGATCACGGCCGTGGAGCGTTGCCGTATCACGGTCTCGCAGATGTTTTTGGGGTCTACTTCCCGCCGAGCGGGTTGGTCTACCTCGTTCCAGTTGAAGCTGTGGCCCGCTTCGAGGGTCGGCTTCGCCTGACGCCGGCGCGAAACAACCAACGAAAGGGAATCCGCAAGGCTGCGGACTTTGAGATCGACCGGTGGACGGCCGACTCGCTTTGGGATGTCGTACGGCCTGGCGCCACTTGCGATGAATCGATGCTGACCGTCGCGTAGGCTCGCGGGCCGTGGATCTCTCGGTGGCATTCCTGGGGACGGGCGGCGCTGTGCCCTCGGCGCGGCGCAACACGGCGAGCCTGCTGGTCGCGCGCGGCGGCGAACGGCTGCTGTTCGACTGCGGCGAGGGGACGCAGCGGCAGATGCAGCGCTCGCTCGGCCTGGTCCAGGTCGACTCGATCTTCTTCACCCACTTCCACGCCGACCACTTCCTCGGCCTGCCGGGGCTGCTGAAAACCTACGACCTGACCGAGCGCGAGCGTCCGTTGACCGTGTACGGCCCGCGCGGCCTCGGTGACCTCTTCAAGAGCCTCGCCCGGGTGATCGGCCGTCTCGACTACAAGCTCGAGCTGGTCGAGCTCGCTCCCGGCGACGCCGTCGCGCTCGACGGCGGCGAGGTGCGCGCCTTTCCGGTCGAGCACAGCGTGCGCGCCCACGGCTACGCGCTGGTCGAGGCCGAGCGCCCCGGCCGCTTCGATCCCGAGGCGGCGCAGCGGCTCGGCGTCGCCGAAGGACCCGCCTTCGCCCGGCTGCAGCGCGGCGAGCCGGTCGAGGCTGCCTCGGGAGCCACGGTCCGCCCGGAGGAGGTGATGGGCGAGTCGCGGCCCGGCCGCAAGCTCGTCATCACCGGCGACACCGCGCCCTGCCACGCCACCGTCGAGGCCGCCAGCGGCGCCGAGCTGCTGGTCCACGACGCCAGCTTCGCCGAGGAGGAGGCCCAACGGGCGGCCGACACCGGCCACTCGACCGTCGGCCAGGCCGCCGCAGTCGCCCGCGAGGCCGACGTCAACCTGCTCGCCCTGGTCCACATCTCCTCCCGCTACCACGTCGGCAAGGTCCTGGAGGAGGCCAAGGACGTCTTTCCGAGCTGCGTCGCCCCCAAGGATTTCGACCTCATCGAGATCCCCTTTCCGGAGAAAGGTCAACCCGAGCTCGTCCCACCCTCGTGTTAGGCTGACGCCGTCCTTTAACTCGGGTCCCGAGAGGCCTGGAAGGAGAACGGAGCGAAGTGAGCGAGAAGATCGTGCTCGAGCACGACGACCTCGAGCGAACGCTGCGGCGGATCGCCCACGAGATCGCCGAGAAGAACCCGGAGCCCGGGTGCCTGGCGATCGTCGGCATCCACACCCGCGGCGCGGTGATCGCCCGCCGCCTGCACGTCCTGATCTGCGAGCTGACGGCGACGGACGTGCCGATCGGCGACCTCGACATCTCCTTCTACCGCGACGACGTCGGCGCCAAGCCGGCCGGTGCCCACCCGGTGGTTCACGCCTCCCACATCGACTTCGACCTCGGCGGGCGGACAGTCGTGCTCGTCGACGACGTGCTCTTCACCGGCCGCACCGTGCGCGCCGCGATCGACGCCCTCTTCGACTACGGCCGCCCGCAGCGGGTCCAGCTCGCGGTCCTCTGCGATCGCGGCCACCGCGAGCTGCCGTTCCGCCCCGACTACGTCGGCAAGAACCTGCCCACCGCCCGCGGCGAGCGCGTCAACGTCCGTCTCGAGGAGGTCGACGATGCCGACGAGGTGACGATCTCCGAGCCGGCGGAGGTTCCCGCATGAGGCACCTGCTCGCGATCGATGACCTCTCCCGCGAGGAGATCGAGGCGATCCTCGACCGGGCCGAGAGCTTCGCCGAGGTCGGCCGGCGCGACATCAAGAAGGTGCCGACCCTGCGCGGGCGCACCGTCGTCACCCTCTTCTACGAGGCGAGCACCCGCACCAGCTCCTCCTTCGAGCTGGCCGCCAAGCGGCTCTCGGCCGACCTCGTATCGGTCAAGGCAGCCGGATCCTCGGTCGACAAGGGCGAGTCGCTGAAGGACACCGTCGCCACCCTCTCCGCCTACGACCCGGCGGCGATCGTCATCCGCCACCCCTACGCCGGCGCCGCCCAGCTCGTCGCCGGGTGGAGCGAGGCGGCGGTCGTCAACGCCGGCGACGGCAAGCACGAGCACCCGAGCCAGGCGCTGCTCGACCTCTTCACCCTGCGCCGCCGCCTCGACTCGCTCGAGGGCAAGCGGATCTGGATCGTCGGCGACGTCCTCCACAGCCGCGTCGCCCGCTCCAACCTGGTCGCCTTCCGGGCGATGGGGGCCGAGGTCACCGTCTGCGGCCCGCCGGCGCTGATCCCGCGGGGCATCGAGGCGCTCGGCTGCGCGGTCTCCCACTCGCTCGAGGACCTCGGCGAGGCCGACGTCGTCTACGCCCTTCGCCTGCAACGCGAGCGGATGGCCGAGAGCTTCGTCCCCTCGGTGCGCGAGTACGCCGCCCACTTCCAGATCGACTCGCGCAGGCTGGGGCCGCGCCAGCTGCTGATGCACCCCGGGCCGGTCAACCGCGGGGTCGAGCTCTCCGGCGAGGCGATCGACTCGCCGCAGTCGCTGATCGCCGAGCAGGTCGCCTCCGGCCTGGTCGTGCGGATGGCGATCCTCTACGAGCTGCTGGCGGCCGGCGGCGAGCATTCCGAGCCCGCCGCGGGCGAGCCCGAGCGGCAGCCGACGCCGATAGGGCAGCCGGCGTGAGCCTCGGCGAGGCGCTGGACGTGCGCTCGGCCGAGAGCGCGGACCTCGTTCTGCGCGGCGCCGCCGTGTTCGACCCGGTCGCGGGGATCGACGGCGTCCACGACGTCGTCGTCCGCGACGGCCGCATCGCCGAGCTGGCCGCGCCCGGCGCCGCGACGGCCGACGGCGCCGAGGCGATCGACGCCGAGGGGCTACACGCCTTCCCCGCCTTCTTCGACCCCCACGTCCACCTCCGCGTGCCCGGCCAGGAGCACAAGGAGGACATCGAGACGGGCACCCGCGCCGCCGCGGCGGGCGGCTATTGCGGCGTGATCGCGATGGCCAACACCGAACCCCCCGTATCCACCCCGGCCGACGTCGAGGCGCTGCGCGAGGCGGCGCGCGAGGCGGCCTCGGTGCCCACCGGGTTCCTCGCCACGGTGACGCGCGGCATGGCGGGCGAGGAGCTGACCGAGATGGCCTCCCTGCGCGAAGCCGGCGCGCTCGGCTTCAGCGACGACGGCCTGCCGATCCGCAGCGCCCGCGTCCTGCGCCGCGCCCTGCAGTACCAGAAGCTCTGCGGCGGGACGATCGCCCTGCACGAGGAGGACCCCGAGCTCTCCGGCGAGGGGGTCGTGCACGAGGGACCGGTCTCGGCGGCGCTCGGCCTCGCCGGTATCCCGTCGGTGTCCGAGTCGACGACGATCGCCCGCGACGCCGCCCTGGCCGGCTACGAGGAGGGGCGGATCCATGTCCAGCACCTCTCCGCCGCGGAGTCGGTCGAGGCGGTTCGGGCCGCCAGGGCGGCGGGCGTGAAGATCAGCTGCGAGGCCAGCCCGCACCACCTCTGCCTCACCGACGAGGCGGTGCGCAGCCTCGACCCCGCCCGCTTCAAGATGAACCCGCCGCTGCGTTCGGAGGCCGACCGCCAGGCGCTGATCGAGGGCCTGCGCGACGGCACGATCGATTGCGTCGCCACCGACCACGCGCCCCACGCGGCGGAGGAAAAGGAGGTCCCCTTCGAGCAGGCGGCGATGGGCGTCATCGGCCTCGAGACCGCGTTCGCCGCGCTGCACACCGACCTCGTCCTGCCCGGCGTGCTCGACCTCGGCCTGGTGATCGAGCGGATGGCTGGGGGCGCCGAGCCCTTCGGCCTCGAGCGCCCGACCCTCGCCCCCGGCGGCGAGGCCAACATCGCCCTCTGCGACCTCGCCGCCGAGTGGACGGTCGGCGAGGAGGGCTACGAGAGCCGTTCGCACAACTCCTGGTGCGCCGGCCGCAGGCTGACCGGCCGGGTCGTGATGACCCTCGCCGCCGGCCAGGTCGCCTACCGGCTGCGCAGCTTCTCGATGGGGGTGGCGGGATGAGCGGCGCCTACGTCCTGCTCGAGGACGGAACCCGGCTCGACGGCGCCGAGCTCTGCGGTCACGCCGAGGCGGTCACCGGCGAGGTCGTCTTCAACACGGCGATGACCGGTTACCAGGAGTCGGTCACCGATCCCTCCTACGCCGGCCAGATAATCGTCTTCACCTACCCGCTGATCGGCAACTACGGCGTCTCGGCGGCGGCGATGGAGTCCGACCGCGCCCACGCCCGCGGCGTCGTCATGCGCGAGGGGAAGAACGGCGAAGACGTCGCCACGGCTGAGGGCGGCTGGCTCGACTGGCTCGCCGATTGCGGCGTCCCGGCGATCTCGGGCGTCGACACCCGCGCGCTCGTCCGCCACATCCGCGACCGGGGCGCGATGCGCGGCGGCATCTTCCCCGCCGAGATGGATGAATCCGAAGCTCGCGAGCGGATCGACGCTGAGCCCTCGATGGACGGGGCCGACCTCGCTCGCACCGTGACGCCGCCCGAGCCGATCCGCTTCGACGGCGACGGGCCGCACGTCGTCGGCATCGACACCGGCGTCAAGCTCAACATCGTCCGCCAGCTGCGCGAGCGGGGCTGCCGCCTCACCCTGCTGCCCTGCGACAGCTCAGCGGAGCAGGTGCTCGCCGAGGACCCCGATGTCGTCTTCCTTGCCAACGGCCCCGGCGACCCGGCGGCGCTCGGCTACGTCGTCGAGACGGTGCGCGAGCTGATCGGCCGCAAGCCGCTCTTCGGCATCTGCCTCGGCCACCAGCTGCTCTGCCGCGCGGTCGGCCTGCAGACCTACAAGCTGCCCTTCGGCCACCGCGGCGTCAACCACCCGGTCAAGGAGCTGGCGAGCGGGCGGATCGACATCACCTCCCAGAACCACGGCTTCGCGGTCGAGGGCCCCGGCGGCGAGTCGCGGATCGAGGCCGACGAGCCGGTTCGCTGGGAGACCGAGTTCGGCGCCGCCGAGCTCTCGCACATAAACCTCTACGACCGCACGGTCGAGGGGCTGGTGCTGAGGGACGTCGCCGCGGCGACCGTGCAGTACCACCCCGAGGCTGGCCCCGGCCCGCACGACGCCCAACACCTCTTCGACAGCTTCCTCGAGTTGGCACATGCCTAAGCGAACCGACATCGAGAAGATCCTCCTGATCGGCTCGGGGCCGATCGTGATCGGCCAGGCCGCCGAGTTCGACTACTCCGGCGTCCAGGCCTGCAAGGTGCTGCTCGAGGAGGGCTACGAGGTCGTCCTCGTCAACTCCAACCCGGCGACGATCATGACCGACCCCGAGTTCGCCAGCGCGACCTACGTCGAGCCGCTGCTGCCGGGCCCGGTGACGCAGATCATCGCGAAGGAGCGCCCCGACGCGCTGCTGCCGACGCTCGGTGGCCAGACCGCGCTCAACCTGGCGATGGCGCTGCACGAGGACGGCACCCTGGAGCGCTTCGGGGTCGAGCTGATCGGCGCCGACGAGACCGCGATCCGCCGCGCCGAGGACCGCGAGGAGTTCCGCCGGACGATGACCGAGGCCGGCCTGCGGATCCCCTGGTCGCTGACCGTCAGCACCCTCGGCGAGGTCGATGCCGCTCTGGCCGAGGGCCGGGTCGAGCTGCCGGCGATCGTCCGCCCGGCCTACACCCTGGGTGGCCAGGGCGGCGGCGTGGGGGAGACCGAGACCGAGCTGCGCCAGGTCGTCTCCGAGGGCCTCGCCGCGAGCCCGATCAACCAGGTGCTGGTCGAGGAGTCGGTGATCGGCTGGGGCGAGTTCGAGCTCGAGCTGATGCGCGACCGCAACGACAACGTCGTCGTCGTCTGCTCGATCGAGAACATCGACCCGATGGGCGTCCACACCGGCGACTCGGTCACCGTGGCGCCGGCGCAGACGCTCACCGACGCCCTCTACCAGGAGCTGCGCGACCAGGCGATCCGGGTGATCCGCGCGGTCGGGGTCGAGACCGGCGGCTCCAACATCCAGTTCGCGGTCGAGCCCGACACCGGCGACATCGCCGTGATCGAGATGAACCCGCGGGTCTCGCGCTCCTCGGCCCTCGCCTCCAAGGCGACCGGCTTCCCGATCGCCAAGATGGCGGCCAAGCTCGCGGTCGGCTACGCGCTGGAGGAGATCGCCAACGACATCACGCAGGCCACGCCGGCCTCCTTCGAGCCGACGATCGACTACGTCGTGACCAAGGTGCCGCGCTTCGCCTTCGAGAAGTTCCCCGGCGCGACCGGCCGCCTCTCGACCCACATGCAGAGCGTCGGCGAGGTGATGGCGATCGGTCGCACCTTCCGCGAGTCCTTCGCCAAGGCGATGCGCTCGCGCGAGCTCGACGAGCCGGCCCGGCCGCCGGGCGGCGAAGAGGAGCTGCTGGCGGCGATCGCCGTGCCCAGCGCCGATCGCTTCGACCTGGTCCTCGATGCCTTCCGCCGCGGGATCGGGGTCGAGGCCGTACACGAGCGCTGCCTGGTCGACCGCTGGTTCCTGCGCGAGCTGCAGGCGCTTGCCACGGAGGGCGACGGGACCGAGGGCCTCGTCCGCACCTACAAGTCGGTCGACACCTGCGCGGCGGAGTTCGAGGCGGCGACGCCCTACTACTACTCGGCCCACGAGCGACCGCGCCCCGACGGCTCGGCCGCTTCGGAGGTGCGCCGGGGAGAGTGCGACTCGGTCGTCATCCTCGGCGCCGGCCCCAACCGGATCGGCCAGGGGATCGAGTTCGACTACTGCTGCGTGCACGCGGCGATGACCGTGCGCGAGCTGGGGCGCGACGCGGTGATGGTCAACTGCAACCCGGAGACGGTCTCGACCGACTACGACACCTCCGACCGGCTCTATTTCGAGCCGCTCACCGTCGAGGACGTGCTCGCGGTCTGCGAGCAGGAGCGCCCCGAGGGCGTGATCGTCCAGTTCGGCGGCCAGACGCCGCTGAAGCTGGCGCGGGCGCTGGAGGAAGCCGGCGTGCCGCTGCTCGGCACGCCTGTCCCGGCGATCCACCTGGCGGAAGACCGCGGGCGGTTCGGCGCCCTGTTGCAGCGGCTCGGCGTCAAGCACCCGCCCTACGGCACGGCGCTCTCCGCCGATGAGGCGACGGTGATCGCCGCACAGGTCGGCTATCCGCTGCTCGTGCGCCCCTCCTACGTCCTCGGCGGCCGGGCGATGGAGATCTGCTACTCGAGCGAGGATCTCGCCGCCTACCTCGAGGCCAACGTCAAGGCCGACCAGGAGCACCCGCTGCTGCTCGACCGCTTCCTCGAGAACGCGATCGAGGTCGACGTCGACGCCCTCGCCGACGGCGCCGACGTCCACGTCGCCGGCATCATGCAGCACGTCGAGGAGGCGGGCGTGCACTCCGGCGACTCGGCCTGCGTGATCCCGCCGCTCAGCCTCGGCGAGGAGATGCTCGAGGAGATCCGCGCGACGACCGCCAGGATCGCCCTCGAGCTGGGCGTCGTCGGCCTGATCAACATCCAGTACGCGATCGCGGGCGGCGAGCTCTACGTGATCGAGGCCAACCCGCGCGCCTCGCGCACCGTTCCCTTCGTCTCCAAGGCGACCGGCACACCGCTGGCCAAAGTCGCGGCGCGGCTGATGCTGGGCGAGCGCCTGGCCGAGATGGACCTGCCCGATCCGCCCGTCGGCCACGTCAGCGTCAAGGAGGCTGTGCTGCCCTTCGCCCGCTTCGCCGGGGTCGACTCGGTGCTGGGGCCGGAGATGAAGAGCACCGGCGAGGTGATGGGGATCGCCGCGGACTTTCCCACCGCCTTCGCCAAGGCGCAGTCGGCGGCCGGGGTGAAGCTGCCGACAGAGGGCGCCGTCTTCATCACCGTGACCGACGTCGACAAGCCGGCGGCGGCGGAGATGGCAACGCGCTTCCACGAGCTCGGCTTCGAGCTGATCGCGACGGCGGGGACGGCGCAGTCGATCGCCGCGATGGGCGTCCCGGTGACGCGGATCGCGAAGATCGCCGAGGGCTCGCCCAACGTCGTCGACCTGATCCGCGAGCACCGCTGCGACCTGGTGATCAACACGCCGACCGGCTCCGGCGCTCGCGCCGACGGCCACGCGATCCGCACCGCCGCCGTCCGCCACGGAATTCCCTGCGTGACCACGATGACCGGCGCCTCGGCGGCGGCGCGGGCGATCGCCGCGCAGAAGCAGGGCGAGGCGGAGGTCGTCTCGCTGCAGGAGATCCACGCGAGGCACGGCGCCGCCTCCTCCGCTTCCGCGGATGCCTGAGCAGGCCAGGGCGCCCTGGGGACGGCGCCTCTGCGAGGTCGCCGAGAACCGCGCTTCTGGTGGCTACCGCGTCTTCAGCCTCCTCGACTCCGATGGCCCCGAGCCGGCGCCCGGCCAGTTCTACATGCTCGCCGCCGAGCGTCGCTGGGCGGAGGACGGCGGCCGCCCCTACCTCCCGCGCGCGCTCTCGGTCGCCGACGCCGCCCCCAGCCTGACTTCGCCTTTAGTTCCGGATACCGACAACAAAGGCGAAGTCAGCGGCGTGAGGCTCGATTTTCTGGTCGAGCGGGTCGGGCCGGGCACGGATCGACTCTGCGCGCTCGAGCCGGGGGAAGGGGTCTGGGTCAACGGGCCGCTCGGCAACGCCTTCTCGGCGCCGCGCGAGCTTGCGCCCGGGGCCGCCGGCGCGATTCTGGTCGGCGGTGGCATCGGCATCGCCCCGCTGGCGCTGCTGCGCCGTCGCTTCGGCGCGCGCAACATCCCCGTCCGTGTCCTCCTCGGCTTCCGCGACGAGGCCCACTCCGGCGGTCTCGACGATCTCTTCGCCTGCTGCGAGGTCGGCCTCGCCAGCGAGGATGGGCACGTCGGCCACTGCGGCTACGTCACCGACCTGCTTGCGGCGATGCTCCGAGGCGACGACGCGGCCGGCGCCGCCGTCTACTCCTGCGGACCGCCGCCGATGCTCGACGCGGTCGCGGCGATGTGCGCCGAGCGCGGCGTCGCCTGCGAGCTGGCGATGGAGTCGCCGATGGCCTGCGGCTACGGCGCCTGCTTCGGCTGCGCCGTGCCGAAGCCGGGCGGCGGCTACATCCGCCTCTGCGTCGACGGGCCGGTGGTGCGCGGTGCCTGAGTTCTGCGGGATCGCGCTGGAGCACCCGGTGGTCAACGCCTCGGGCACGTTCGACGCGATCGCCGCGCGACGCGTCTACGGCGACGCCCTGCTCGCCGACTTCCCCTTCTCGGCGTTCGTCTCGAAGACGATCACCCTGGAGGCGCGGGCGGGGAACGAGCCGCAGAGGATTTGGGAGACGCCGGCGGGAATGATCAACTCGATCGGGCTGCCTAACAAGGGGCTGGAGGGCTTTCTCGACGAGGACTTGCCGCAGCTCGCCGAGCTGCCGGTGCCGCTGATCGTCTCTGTGATGGGGACCAGCCAGGAGGAGTTCTCGCGGCTCGTCGAGGGTGTCGCGGGAAGGGAGGAGGTGGCGGCTCTGGAGCTCAACGTCTCCTGTCCCAACGTCCACTCGGGGCTGATCGTCGGCGAGCAGCCGGCCGAGACGATGGCGCTGCTCGAAGCGCTGCGGCCGCTGACCGCGAAGCCGCTGATCGTCAAGCTGACCCCGAACGTCGCCGCCCCCGCGGCGGTGGCCGTCGCCGCTGAGGAGGGGGGCGCCGACGCGGTCTCGCTGATCAACACGCTGAAGGCGAGCGCGATCGATCCGGCGACCGGCGAGCCAGGCATTGCCGCCGGCCACGGCGGCCTCTCGGGGCCGGCGGTCAGGCCCGTCGCGATCGCCCAGGTTCGCGCGGTCGTCGCCGCCGTCTCGCTGCCGATCGTCGGCATGGGCGGGATCGGCAGCGGCGCCGACGCGGGCGAATTCCTCGCCGCCGGCGCGACCCTCGTCGCCGTCGGCACGGAGAGCTTCCGCGACCCACGGGCGGGGAACCGCATCGCCGCCGAGCTTGGCCGGGCTTCTCTCAGAACTTCCTGATCTCAACCTCGACTCGAGGTACAGGTGAATTTGCCGCAAATCGGGTCCCCTGACCTTGCACGCCCCCGAGCCGCGGCTATACTCGCCGCCCACATGCCCGCCCCCGTCAAGACCTCCGCCGCCGCCCCTGAGAGGTCGCTGGACCAGCGGATGGACGCGCTCAAGCGAGCCAACGACATCCGCACCGCGCGGGCCAAGCTGAAGAAGGACCTGAAGGCGGGCAAAGCGAGCATCAACGCGCTGCTCCTCGACCCGCCGGAGTACGTGATGACCGCCAAGGTCTTCGACATGCTGCTCGCCGTTCCCAAGTACGGCCGGGTGAAGACCAACCGCATCCTCAACCAGTGCCGGATCTCGCCCTCGAAGACGATCGGCGGGCTCTCGGAGCGGCAAAGGGCCGAGCTGGTCTCCCAGCTTCGTCGCTAGCAAGCCGACCGCCAGGGCGGTCAGTATCTCCGGCCGCATGGCCAAGGTCTTCGTCATCACCGGGCCCAGCGGGGTCGGCAAGGGAACGCTGATCGCCGGGCTGCTCGAACGCGTCCCGGGCCTCGAGCTCTCGGTCTCGGCGACGACGCGGGAGCCGCGAGGCGGCGAGGCCGACGGTCGCGATTACCACTTCCTCACGCCGGCGGAGTTCGACGCCCGGGTCGAGGCCGAGGACTTCCTCGAGTTCGCCACCTACAGCGGCAACCGCTACGGCACCCTGCGCTCCGAGGTGCGCAAGCGCCTCGAGGACGGCCGCTCGGTGGTGCTCGAGATCGAGGTGCAGGGCGCACGCCAGGTGCGGGCGGCGATGCGCGAGTCGGTCCAGGTCTTCATTGCGCCGCCCGACCCCGCCGTCCTGCGAGAGCGGCTCGAGTCGCGCGGCGCCGACTCGGCCGCCGCGATCGATGCCCGGCTCGACGTCGCCAGGCAGGAGCTGGCCGCCCAGGACGAGTTCGCCTACCGCGTCGTCAACGACGATCTCGGGCGCGCGGCGGCCGACCTGGAGGGAATCGTGCGCGCCGAGCTCGGCTTACCACTAGACTCCGCGGCCGGATGATCAAACCACGCGTAGACAAGCTCCTCGAGCACGCCGACTCGCACTACGCCGCGGTCGTCGTCGCGGCGAAGCGGGCGCGCCAGATCAACAGCTACTTCCATAACCTCGGCGAGGGCGGCTTCGGCGAATACCCGCCGCCGATGGTCGAGGCCCGCGGCGAGCGCAACTACCTCACGATGGCGCTCGACGAGCTCGCCCAGGGCAAGCTCAAATACGAGTACCGCGCCTAGCGCTCGAGCCCCGAGGAGGGAGAAGATGGCCAGGATCCTGCTCGGCGTAAGCGGTGGGATCGCCGCCTACAAGTCGTTGGAGCTGGCCCGCCTGGCGACGCTCGCCGGCCACGGCGTGCGGGTCGTGATGACCGAGACGGCGACCCGCTTCGTCGGCGCCGCCTCCTTCGAGGGCATCACCGGCGCGCCGGTCCTGACCTCGGAGTTCGAGCGCGACCCGCTGCGCGGCGCCTTTCCCGGCGAGTCCGCGCCCGAGCACGATCCGATCGGCCACCTCGAGCTGGTCGCCAACTGCGACGCCTTTCTCGTCGCGCCGGCATCGGCGAACACGATCGCCAAGCTCGCCGCGGGGATGGCCGACTCGATGCTGACCACCTCCTTCCTCGCCTGCGCCACGCCGCGCCTCCTCGCCCCGGCGATGAACGACCGCATGTACGCCGACGCCGCCACGCAGGCAAACCTGGCGACCCTGCGCGAGCGCGGGGTGGAGGTGATCGAGCCGGGCGAGGGGGCCCTGGCGTCCAGGGGCGAGCACGGCAGGGGCCGCCTGCCCGACCCGGCCGACCTCCTCTCGCGCGTCGAAGCGGTCCTGCCGCAGGGCGAGCGTCCCTGGGACGGCCTCCGGGTCCTCGTGACCGCCGGCGGCACCCGCGAGCCGATCGACCCGGTCCGCTTCATCGGCAACCGCTCCAGCGGCCGCATGGGCATCGCCCTGGCAGCCGCGGCGGCGAGGCGCGGGGCCGACGTGACCCTGATCGCCGCCAACGTCGTTCTTCCCGAGCCCGCCGGCGTCCGCCGCATCGACGTCGAGACCACCGCCCAGCTCGCCGAGGCAGCCACCACCGAGTTCCCCAAGGCCCAAGTCCTCCTGATGGCCGCCGCCCCCGCCGACTTCCGCACCGAAGCGGTGGGGGGAAAGCTGAGCCGCGATGAGACCTATCGCGACATCCGACTGGAAGCGACCGAGGACATCCTCGCCTCGCTCACCGCCGCCCGCACCGACGAGCAGACCGTCGTCGGCTTCGCCGCCGAATACGGCAACAACGTCGAGAGGGCGCGTAAGAAGCTGACCCGGAAGGGCCTCGACCTGATCGTCCTCAACGACGTCTCCAACCCGGCGATTGGCTTCGAGAGCACCGATAACGCAGCAACTCTGATCAGCTCCAACGACGAGCTCCCGCTCCCGCAAGCTTCAAAGGACGTAATAGCCGAGCAGATCCTCGACCGGGTGGGCTCGATGCGGGGCAAGTCGGGCCTTCGCGCCGGATAGGGAGGGAGGGGACCCTCTCGAACGGGCGGATACTCAAAGTTGCCGCGTCATTCGCGGCAACTTGTCCGGGTGAGAGGGTCCCCTCCCTCCCCAAGCGACGAGCCTCTCGCCCCACGCACCGACCGGGCTATACTGGCCCTAAGCTTTTTGTCCCTATGCAGTAGCGAGAAGTGGGCCTGGCCCACTTTTTTTTCGGCCCAAACCACCCATGCCAGACCTCAAAGACAGCATCCAGCAGCAGCTGATCGAGCTCGACTCCGAGCTCGATCTGGTCGCGCTCGAGCAGCCGCGGACCGAATCGCTGCGCCTCTTCATCGACCACCCGGCGGGGGTCGACCTGGCGCTCTGCGAACGGGTCACGCGGCACCTCAACGACCTGCGAAGCGAGTACACGCTCGAGGTCTCCTCGCCGGGGCCGAAGTACAGCCGTTCCCAGCCAACTTCCGAATCGACCGAGGAGCAGCCGTGAGCAAAGAGATCGTCGACGCAATCAAGGCGCTCGAGCAGGAGAAGGGCATCTCCGCCGACAAGCTGATGGACGCGCTCGCCGACGCCCTGCTCTCGGCCTACAAGAAGACGCCGGGCGCGGCGAAATACGCCCGCGTCGACCTCGACCACGAAACCGGCGACTTCCGGGTCTTCGAACTGATCCTGCCGGCCGAGCTGGAGGAGAAGCTGCTGGCCGAGGCGGCCGAGGCGCAGGAGGCCGAGGAGCGCGAGATCGACCCCGAGACGGGCGAGCTGAAAGAGCTCGAGGAGCCCGAGCTCGACCCGGAGATGATCGCCCCCTACGAGGACCAGATCGAGACCCGCGACGTCACCCCCGAAGACTTCGGCCGGATCGCCGCCCAGACCGCCAAGCAGGTGATCCTGCAGCGGATCCGCGAGGCGGAACGGATGATGATGTTCGACGAGTACCAGGACCGCGTCGGCGAGCTGATCACCGGGATCATCCAGCAGTCCGACAAGCGCTACACGCTGGTCCAGCTGCGCGAGCGGGTCGAGGCATTGCTGCCCAAGTCCGAGCAGGTCTACAACGAGCGCTACGACCACGGCATGCGGGTCAAGGCGGTGATCACCGACGTCTCCGACTCGACCAAAGGGCCGGCGATCGTCGTCTCGCGCCGCAGCCCGGAGCTGATCAAGAGCCTGTTCGAGCTCGAGGTGCCCGAGATCGCCGACAACCTGGTCGAGATCGTCGGCGTCGCCCGCGAGCCCGGCTACCGCTCGAAGATCGCCGTCGTCTCGCACGCCGACGGGGTCGATCCGGTCGGCGCCTGCGTCGGCCCGCGCGGCTCGCGCGTGCGCATGGTCGTCTCCGAGCTGCGCGGCGAGAAGATCGACATCATCCCCCACAACGACGAGCCCGCCCGCTTCGTCGCCAAGGCGCTCTCGCCGGCACGGGTGCGCGAGGTGATCGTCGACGACGAGGAGCGCCAGGCGACCGTGATCGTCCCCGACGACCAGCTCTCGCTGGCGATCGGCCGCGACGGCCAGAACGCCCGCCTCGCCGCCCGCCTGACCGGCTGGCGGGTCGACATCAAGTCCGAGAGCGAGTTCGCCCAGGAGGACGAGGAGGAGGTCTACCAGGGCGAGGAGGCCTCCGACGGGCACTGCCTGGCGGTCCTCTCCAACGGGCGGCGCTGTCCCAACGCCGCGATCGGCGACTCCTCCTATTGCGGCCTGCCCTCGCACCAGGCGCTGGCGCGGTTCGAGACCAACCAGATCGTCGTGCTGGCGCCGCTGGCCGAGGCCGAGATCGCGATCTTGGCCGACGACTCCGCGGATGGGGGTCAGGTGAGCGAGATCGTCGCGAAGGCCGAGGCGGAGTTTGAGGAGACCCCGGCAGAAGTTGAGCCCGCTGGAGCTAGCGACGAAGTCGCGGAGCAAGCCGACCAAGGTTCCCAGGGCGGTGGCGCATCTGCCGACGGCGGCGGACGCGAAGCGGAGCAGCCGTCGGATGATGTGGGGCCGCTGGAGGCGGGGTCCATATCTGATTCTTCCCCGCCGGAAGCGGCCCCGGAGCAGGCTTAGTGGCCAAGAAGCGGGTTCATGAGATCGCCAAGGCGCAGGGCGTCAGCTCGAAGGAGCTGCTGGCGGCGCTGAAAGCTGCTGGGATCGAGGCGAAAGCGGCGGCTTCCAGCGTGGAGGAGGGGCAGGCTTTGCAGGCGATCTCCGCTGCGAAGGCGGACGGTGGCGGTACCGCCACGGCGACCAAGCCGAAAGCCGCGCCCCCCAAGCCCGCTGCCAAACCGGCGCCAGCCAAAGCCGATGGGGACGGGGCTGCGAAACCCGCTGCCAAACCGGCTCCCGCGGCCAAAAAGGCAGCTGGCGGAGCCAAGAAACGGCGGGTGGTGATCGACTCGCAGGCGGCGCGGAGGGATCAGATGGGCGGGCCGCCGCCGCAGCGCCCGCCGCGGCGGCGCGGCGGCAGGCGGCGCCGGCCGATGCTGGAGGAGCCGCCGCCGAAATCCGACGAGCCGGTCGAGCTGGAGGCGACCAAGGTCAACTCCGGCGCGACCGTGCGCGAGGTCGCCGAGCTGCTCGGCCTGGGCAGCTCCGAGGTGATCAAGAAGCTGATGATGATGGGTGAGATGGCGACCCTCACCCAGACTCTGACCGACGACTCGATCAAGGCGATCGCCGACGAGTACGACCGCAAGATCGAGATCGTCACCGCGGCCGAGGAGGAGCCCGAGGCGCCCGAGTACGAGGATGCCGAGGAGAGCCTCGCGCCGCGGCCGCCGGTGGTCACGATCATGGGCCACGTCGACCACGGCAAGACCTCGCTGCTCGACGCGATCCGCGAGACCGAGGTCGCCGCCGGCGAGGCGGGGGGCATCACCCAGCACATCGGCGCCTATCAGGTTCACCATGGTGAGAAGGAGATCACCTTCCTCGACACCCCCGGCCACGCCGCCTTCACCGCGATGCGCGCCCGCGGCGCCAGCGTCACCGACATCGCGGTGGTCGTCGTCGCCGCCGACGACGGCGTCATGCCGCAGACCAAAGAGGCGATCGACCACGCCCGCGCCGCCGACGTGCCGATCCTGATCGCGGTCAACAAGATCGACAAAGAGGGCGCCCAGCCCGACCGCATCCGCAACGATCTGTCCGCTGACGGCCTCACCCCCGAGGACTGGGGCGGCGAGACCGTCTACTGCGACGTCTCGGCCAAGACCCACGAGGGCCTCGACAACCTGCTCGACATGATCCTCCTCGTCTCCGAGCTGGAGGAGCTGGGCGCCAACGCCGACGCGCCGGCCTCGGGCGCGGTGGTCGAGTCCCAGCTCGACCCCGGCCGCGGCCCGGTCGTCACGATCCTCGTCCAGCGGGGGACGCTGAAGGTCGGCGATGCGCTCGTCGCCGGCCCGGTCTGGGGCCGGGTGCGGGCGATGCATGACTTCACCGGCGCCCGGGTCGAGAGCGCCGGCCCGGGCATGCCGGTCGAGGTGCTCGGCTTCGACGGCGTGGTCGAGGCGGGCGAACACGTGCGCACGGTCGAGAACGATCGCCGCGCCCGTCAGCTCGCCGGCGAGCGTGCCAACCGCCTCAAGACCGAGGCCCTGGCTCGCCGCCAGGCGCGCAAGGTCAGCCTCGAGGAGGTCTTCTCGCGTGCCCAGGAAGGCGACATCAAGGAGCTCGACATCGTCCTCAAGGCCGACGTCGCCGGCTCGCTTGAGGCGCTCCAAGACGAGATCGCCAAAGTCCCACAGGAGCAGGTCGGGATCAACATCATCCACTCCCAGACGGGCGGCATCAACGAGTCCGACATCATGCTCGCCTCGGCCTCCGACGCGATCGTGATCGGGTTCAACGTCCGCCCCCTGGCCGACGCTCGCCGCGCCGCCGAGCGCGAGGGAGTCGACGTCCGCACCTACTCGGTCATCTACAAAATCACCGAGGACCTGCGCAACGCGATGGAGGGCCTGCTCGAGGCGGTCGAGGTCGAGGAGACGCTCGGCGAGGCCGAGATCAAACAGACCTTCAAGGCCTCCAAGGTCGGCCGCATCGCCGGCTGCGTGGTCACCGAGGGGCGAGTGCGCCGCGACGCCAACGTCCGCCTGGTCCGCGAGGGCACGGTGATCTGGGACGGCAAGCTCGGCTCCCTGCGTCGCTTCAAAGACAACGTGCAGGAGGTCGAGGAGGGCCAGGAGTGCGGCGTCGTGCTCGAGGGGTACGCTGACGTCAAGGAGGGCGACGTGCTCGAGTTCTTCGAGACCAAGCAGGTCGAGCAGACGCTGGAGTAGGATGGCCAGCCCTCGCATGCGCCGCATCAACGAGGTGCTTCGCGAGGTAGTCGGCGCCGCCATCTCAACCGATCTCGGCGATCCCCGGATCGGTTTCGTCACCGTGACCTCGGTCGATACCAGCCCAGACCTCCGCGCCGCCAAGGTGTACGTCTCCGTGCTCGGCGGCGAGGAGGAGCGCGAGGCGGCGCTCGCCGGCCTGCGCTCCTCGCACGGCCCGATCCAGGCGAAGATCGCCGCCGAGACGCGGATGAAGCGCACGCCGACGCTGAGCTTCCACTACGACCCCACGGTCGAGCGGGGGATGCGGATCTCCCAGCTGCTCGACGAGGAGGGGGCGGAGGACAGGTGAGCGAGACGACCGACATCGGCGCGAGCGCGCTCGAGCGCGTCGCCAACGAGATCCGCGCCCGCGACCGCTTCCTCCTGACCGCCCACGAGGGGCCCGACGGCGACGCCCTCGGCTCGCTGCTCGGGATGCACTACCTGCTCACCAAACTTGGCAAGGACTCGGTGATGTTCCTCGCGGCGAAGGAGTTCCCGCTGCCGATCGAGTACCGCTTCCTGCCCCTGGAGGAGGTCTTCCACGAGCCGCCGGCCGACCTGCGCGACCGCACGCTCGTCTTCCTCGACTGCGGCAACATCGACCGCATGCCTGTCGACTTCCTCGCCGAGGGGGACAACTTCCGCATCAACGTCGACCACCACCACGACAACACCCAGTTCGGCGACCTCAACCTGGTCGAGGTCGACGCCTCCTGCACGGCGGAGATCGTCTACGAGCTGGCGGTGCTGCTCGGGGTCGAGCTGACGCCGGAGATGGCCTCGGCGCTCTACGTCGGCATGATCACCGACACGGGCAAGTTCATGTACGACAACGCCAATGCCCGCACCCACCGGATCGCCGCCGAGCTGATCGAAGCCGGGGTCGTCGTCGACGAGACCTACCGCCGCCTCTACGAGCACGTGCCGCTGGAGAAGCTGCGGCTGCTCTCGCGCGCGCTCGAGGGCATCCAGCGCCACTGCGGCGGCGCCCTCGTCCTCTCCTACATCACCGCGGCCGACTACGAGCGGACCGGCGCGGGCGAGGAGATGACCGAGGGGATAATCGACCACCTGCGCTCGGTCGACGGCGCCCGGGTCGCCGCTCTGATCCGCGATCTCGGCGACCGCGGGCGGGCGGCGCGGAAGGTCAGCCTGCGCTCGAGCGCGGGCGAGGTCGACGTCTCGGCGATCGCCCGCGAGCACGGCGGCGGCGGCCACAAGCGGGCCGCCGGCTTCTCGACCGACCTCGGCCTCGACGAGCTGGCCTCCTTCCTCTGCGCCGAGGTCTCGGCCCAGCTCGGCTCTTGACGGTTCTGCTCTACGACAAGCCCGCGGGGATGACCTCGCACGACGCGGTCGAAGGGATACGGCGGGAGCGTGGCTGCAAGGCAGGCCACGCGGGCACCCTCGATCCGTTCGCCACCGGGTTGCTGCTGATCATGTTGGACGAGTCGACTCGCCTGCAGCGTTTCTTGACCGACCTGCCGAAGACCTATCGTGCGAAAGCCCGACCGGGCTGGCGCTCCAGCACGGGGGATCCGGAAGGGGACTTGGTCGTTTACCGGCCGCGTATCGGGCTCTCTGGAGCTTCCCACCGGGACCGTCCGCCAGCGAGTGCCGATGACCTCCGCTGTGCGGGTGGAAGGCGAGCGGCTCTACCGCAAAGCGCACCGCGGCGAGGTCGTGGAGACCCCGGAACGCGAGGTCGAGGTCTACCGGGCGGAAAAAGTGGGCGGGATGGTGATGGGAGACGACTGCTACTTCGAGTACGAGATCGAGTGCTCGGCCGGGACCTACGTCCGTGCCCTGATCGAGACGCTCGACGATGCTTACTGCTCCGAGCTGCGCCGCACGGCGATCGGCCCGTTTACGGTCTGGCAAGCCGGCACCGAGCTGTCGCTGAGCCAGGTCGCCGAGCTGATCCCCTCGGCGGCTGACAGGCTGCGCTGATGGCCAGCATCAGGGTCACCTCGCTGCCCGACGCCGAGCCGCGCCCTCGCCACGTCGCGATCGGCACCTTCGACGGCGTCCACCGCGGCCACCAGGCGGTGATCGAGGGCGCCGACACGGTTCTCACCTTCGACCCCCACCCGCTCGAGGTGATCCACCCGGCGGCGCTGCCGAAGCTGATCATGCCCTTCGGGGTGAAGCGCGACGTGATCGAGGGCCTGGGGGTGCGCGAGCTCGTCGTCATCCCCTTCGACCGCCGATTCGCCGAGCTAAGCGCCGAGCAATTCATCGAGCAGGTGCTGGTCGAGAAGCTCACCGCCGAGCGCGTCTCGGTCGGCGAGAACTTCCGTTTCGGCGCCAAGGCCAAGGGCGATCCGGCGATGCTGGCCGGGCGCGAGGAGTTCGAGACGAGGGTCGTGCCGCTGGTCGAGGTCGACGGCGAGACCGTCTCCTCGACCCGGATCCGGGCGCTCGTCGCCGCTGGGGAAATGGAGGGCGCGCGCCACTGCCTCGGCGCGCCGTTCATGGTCGAGGGCACCGTCGTCGAGGGCGACCAGCGCGGCCGCGAGCTCGGCTTCCCGACCGCCAACCTGGTCCCCGACGACCGCCTCGCGATCCCCGGGCACGGCGTCTACGCCGCCTTTGCCGACGGCGTGCCCGCTGCGGTCAACGTCGGCATCCGGCCGACCTTCGACAGCGGCCGCGGGCTGCTGATCGAGACCTACCTGATCGACCGCGACGAGGATCTCTACGGCCACACGCTGCGGGTCGCCTTCGTCGAGCGATTGCGCGGCGAGCGGCGCTTTCCGGGGGTCGAGGAGCTGATCGCCCAGATGCGGATCGACGTCGAGGACGCGAAGCGGGTCTGTGCTAGCTTCACCGGCGCATGAGCCTTACCAAGGAGCGCAAGAGCGAGCTGATCGGCAAGTACGGCCGCGCCGACGGCGACACCGGATCGGCCGAGGTGCAGGTCGCCCTGCTGACCGCGCGGATCAACGAACTGACCGAGCACCTGCGCACGCACTCGAAAGACCACCACTCTCGCCGCGGCCTGCTGATGCTGGTCGGCAAGCGCCGCCGCATGCTGCGCTACCTGGAGCGGACCGACCTCGAGCGCTACCGCGCCCTGGTCGCCGAGCTCGGCCTGCGGCGATGATCGCCGCCGGGGAACCGGCGCCCGAGTTCACGCTTCGCAACCAAGACGGGGAGAAGGTCTCGCTCTCCGACTACCGCGGCCGCAAGGTCCTACTGGTCTTCTACCCGCTGGACTTCAGCCCGGTCTGCTCCGACCAGCTCTCGGTCTACCAGGAGGTGAAGCCGCAGATCGAGGCCAAGGGGGTGGAGCTGGTGGGGATCAGCGTCGACAGCGGCTTCGCCCACAAGGCCTTCCAGCAGAAGCTCGGCATCGACACGACCCTGCTCGCCGACTTCGAGCCAAAGGGCGAGGTCGCCCGCGCCTACGGGGCCTACATCGAGAGCACCGGCCACGCCAACCGCTCGCTCGTCCTCGTCGACGAGGAGGGCACGGTCGAGTGGGCCTACGAGTCGCCGACCCCGCTGGAGATCCCCGGCGCCAACCTGATCTTCGACGCGCTCGACTCTGACCGCTGAGCTGACCAGCGCGCCGGTCCCGCCGGCGGGGCCCGGGGACCATGCGCGCGGGGATGGGGAGGAGCTGATCGTCTACGCCGACCTCGGCTGCCCGCACTGCGCCGCCGCCTGGGCCGAGATCTCAGCCCGGCCGGCGCGGGTCGTCTTCCGCCACTTCCCGGTCGCCAGCAAGCACCCGCGCTCGCCGGCATTGCACGCAGCCGCCGAGGCCGCCGGCCTCCAGGGCCGCTTCTTCGAGATGGTCGACTCGCTCTACGCCGAGCGCGGCCGCGTCGATGACCCCCACCTCTGGGAGCGGGCGCGGCGCCTCGGGCTCGACCTCGATCGCTTCGAGGCCGACCGTCGCTCGGAAGAGGTCGCCGCCCGCGTCCGGCGCGACTTCGAGTCGGGCATCCGCGGCGGCGTCACCGCCACCCCCGCCATCTTCCCCGGACGTGCCGCACTTTAGAGGCCACTATGGGTGCCTAAAGTGCGGCACGTCCGCGTCTGTACTCTCCCCGGTGAAAGAGAACGAGAGTTCTGAACGCAACGGTCGCCATCCGGGCGGCCCGGAGGTAAAAACTAAATGAGCATGTTTGACGTAAGCCGCGTTTCGGTGGATGTCGGCGACAGCCAGATCTCCTTCGAGACCGGAAAGCTCGCGAAGCAGGCGGGTGGCGCGGTCGTGGTCCAGGCCGGCGACACGATGGTGCTCTGCACCGCAACCGTCGGCAGCCTTCGCGACGTGGACTTCCTTCCCCTCACCGTCGACATCGAGGAGCGGATGTACGCCGCGGGCAAGATCCCCGGCTCGTTCTTCCGTCGCGAGGGCAAATCGAGCGAGAAGGCGACGCTCACCGCGCGCATGATCGACCGGCCGATCCGGCCGCTCTTCCCCAAGGGCTGGCATTACGAGACGCAGCTGGTCGCGATCCCGATGTCGGTGGACCAGGTCCACCCCTACGACATCCTCGCGATGAACGGCGCCTCCGCGGCGCTGGCGATCTCCCCGGTCCCCGTCGCCGCCCACGTCGGCGCGGTGCGGATCGGCAAGCTCGAGGGCGACTTCGTGATCAACCCGCCGGAGGACCGCCACGAGGAGCTGGACCTGGACCTGATCGTCGCCGGCACCGACGAGGCGATCCTGATGGTCGAGGCCGGCGCCAACGGCGTCACCGAGGCAGGAGATCCTCGACGCGCTCGACATCGCCCACGGTGAGATCAAGAAGCTCTGCGCCGCGATGGAGGAGCTGCAGCAGAAGGCCGGCAAGGAGAAGATCGAGGTCGAGGCTCCCTCGATCGACGAGGGCCTGATCGGCGATATCCGCTCCTCCCACGGCCAGGCTCTGATCGACGCGATCGCCACCGAGGGCAAGCTCGAGCGCTACGAGGCGATCGACAACGTCAAGGACGAGGTGGTCGCCAAGTACGCGGCCGAGTCCGACGGCGGGGAGACCGACGAGAAGCGCGTGGCGGAGGTCAAGACCGCCTTCGGCTCGATCGAGAAGGACACCATCCGCAAGGCGATCGCCGTCGACAAGAAGCGTCCCGACGGCCGCGCCCAGGACGAGATCCGGCCGATCGAGTGCGAGGTCGACATCTCACCCCGCGTCCACGGCTCGGCCCTCTTCACCCGCGGCGAGACGCAGATCCTCTCCAACGTCGCGCTGGGCACGACGCGGATGGACATGCGGATCGACACCCTCGGGCTGCAGACCACCAAACGGTTCTGGCACCACTACAACTTCCCGCCCTTCTCGGTCGGGGAGGCGGGCTTCATGCGCGGCCCGAAGCGGCGCGACATCGGCCACGGCGCGCTCGCCGAGCGGGCCCTGGTGGCGACCGTGCCCGACGAAGAGTCCTTCCCCTACGTGATCCGGGCGGTCTCCGAGACGCTGGAGTCCAACGGCTCCTCCTCGATGGGCTCGGTCTGCGCCTCCTCGATGGCGCTACAGGCAGCCGGCGTGCCCGTCTCGGCGCCGGTCGCCGGCGTCGCGATGGGGTTGATCAAGGAGGGCGAGGACTACATCGTCCTCACCGACATCGCCGGCGTCGAGGATCACCTCGGCGACATGGACTTCAAGGTCGCCGGCACCGCCGAGGGGATCACCGCCCTGCAGATGGACATCAAGATCACCGGCGTCACCTTCGAGATCCTCACCGACGCGCTCGAGCAGGCCAACAAGGGCCGCCAGTTCATCCTCGGCAAGATGGCCGAGGCGATCGACGGTCCGCGCGAGAAGCTCTCCCAGCACGCGCCGCGGATCGAGGCGATCAAGATCGACCAGGAGAAGATCGGCGCCGTGATCGGCAAAGGCGGCGAAACGATCCGCGCCCTCTGCGAGGAGTTCGAAGCGGAGATCGACGTCGAGGACGACGGCACGGTGCGGATCTACGCGCCGACCGGCGACCTGGTCGAAGCCTGCGTGGCCCGGATCGAGTCGATGACCAAGGAGGCCGAGGTCGGCGACCGCTACAACGCGGCCAAGGTCGTCAAGACGACGACCTTCGGCGCCTTCGTCGAGCTGGTCAAGGGCACCGACGGCCTGCTTCACATCTCCAACGTGAAGCCCGGCGAGCGGGTCGACTCGGTCGACGACGTGCTCAGCTCCGGCGACGTGATCGACGTCACCGTGGTCGAGGTCGACCGCGAGCGCGGCCGGATCGGGCTGCGCCTCTCCGAGGACCCCTCGGTGGCGGGCAAATCGCCGGAGGAGCTGGCCTCGGTCGGCTCCGGCGACGGCGGCCCACGGCGCAACGGCGGCGACCGCGACGCGCGACCGCGGCGGCGGTCGCAGGCGCGAGCGCGAGCGGCGCAGCTAGACGTTGAGCGGGGCGAGGCTAACCGAGCTGGGCTCGGGCGCCCGGGTCGTGACCGAGGAGGTTCCCTCGGTTCGCTCGGTCGCGCTCGGGCTCTGGGTCCGTACCGGATCGCGCGACGAGACGCCCGCCCAGGCGGGCGTCTCGCACTTCCTCGAGCACCTGCTGTTCAAGGGAACCGAGCGCTTCTCCGCGATCGAGATCTCCGAGCGCCTCGACGGGCTCGGCGCCTCGGTCAACGCCGCCACCGGCAAGGAGACCACGCACCTGCACGCCCGCTTCCTCGACGAGCACACCGAGGAGGTCTTCGACCTGCTGGCGGAGATGCTCCTCGCCCCGACCTACCCCGAAATCGACTCCGAGCGCGAGGTCGTGCTCGAGGAGATCGCGATGTACGAGGACGAGCCGCAGGACCGCGTCCACGACATCCTCGCCGAGGCGGTCTTCGGCGAGCACCCGCTCGGCCGCCGGGTGCTGGGCGAGGCCGAGGTGATCGCCTCGATCCCGGTGCCCGAGATCGAGGCCTACCGCAGCCGCCGCTACACCGGCTCCCACGTCGTCGTCGGCGCCGCCGGCCACCTCGAGCACGAGGCGATCGTCGCCCTCGCCGAGCGACTGGTCTCGCCGCCCGCCGGCGGTGACGGGACGGAGCCCGTTGCGGCCGAGGACGCGGCACGGCTGCGCTTCTACCCGAAGGACACCGAGCAGTACCACATCTGCTTCGGCGCCCCCGGGATCGTCCGCGACGACGAGCGCCGCTACGCGCTCGCCGTGCTCGACTCGGTCTTCGGCGGCTCGACCTCCTCGCGCCTCTTCCGCGAGGTGCGCGAGAAGCGCGGCCTCGCCTACTCGGTCGGCTCCTACAACGAGCAGTACACCGACTCCGGCCTCGTCGCCACCTACGTCGGCACGCGCGAGGAGAACGTCGAGGAGGCCTGCGCGGTGATCGGTGCCGAGCTCGAGCGGCTGCGCGGCCGAGCCGGTCTCGGCCGAGGAGCTCGCCCGCGCCAAGGAGAACGTCAAGGGCCGTCTCGTCCTCTCCTCCGAGTCGACCGCGGCGCGGATGACGCGGATCTCGCGGGCCACCCTCTTCGGCCTGCCGATCGACAGCCTCGACGAGATGCTCGCCAAGGTCGACGCGGTCGCGGTCGAGGACCTCAGCGAGCTGGCCGCCGAGCTCTACGGAGCCGAGCGCCTCTCCGCCGCCTGCGTCGGCCGCGACGAGGAGTGCTTCCGCAAAGCCCTTGCCCCCGTCAGCGAGGCCCTGGTCGCATGATCCGCGTCGCCGTAGCCGGCGCCGCAGGGCGCATGGGGGAGACCGTCTGCGGCGCCGTCGAGGGCGCCGAGGACATGGAGCTGACCGGCCGGGCCGACCCGGCGCTGGGCACCCCGACTCGAGCGACGTGCTCGGCGAGGCCGAGGTGGTCGTCGACTTCAGCACGCCGGACACCGCGCTGGCGAACGCCCGCGCCTGCCTCGAGGCCGGCGTCCACGCCGTCGTCGGCACCACCGGCTTCGACCTCGAGGCGCTGCGCGACGGCCGCCGAGGCGAGCGCCGCCAACTGCTTCGTCGCCCCCAACTTCGCGATCGGCGCGGTGCTGCTGATGGAGGCCTCGCAGGCGATCGCCCGCCACATGCCCGAGTGCGAGATCGTCGAGCTGCACCACGACCGCAAGCTCGACGCGCCCTCGGGCACCGCGAAGCGGACCGCCGAGCTGATCGGCGCCGCCGGCGGCAACGTCCACGAGCCGATCCACTCGGTCCGCCTGCCCGGCCTCGTCGCCCACCAGGAAGTGATCTTCGGCGGCGAGGGGCAGACGCTCAGCCTGCGCCACGACTCGATCGACCGCAGCTCGTTCATGCCCGGCGTGCTGCTGGCGGTGCGCCGCGTCGGCGGCCTGCCCGACCGCTTCACCGTCGGCCTCGAGAAGCTGCTGTAGGTTCCGGGCATGGCGGAGGAGCTGGCGCGCCTGGACGCGACCGCGCAGGCGGAGCTGGTCCGCAGCGGCGAGGCGACGCCGGCCGAGCTGGCCGAAGCGGCGATCGACCGCATCGAGGCGACCAACGGCGAGGTCAACGCCGTCATCCACCCGCTCTTCGAGGAGGGCCTGGCGGCGGCGCGCGGCGAGCTGCCCGACGGGCCGTTCAAGGGCGTGCCCTTCCTGCTCAAGGACCTCGGCGCCGCCTTCGCCGGCCAGCCGCTGCACCTGGGGATGCGCTACCTCAAGGAGCGCGACTTCCGCGCGCCGATGGACAGCTACCTGGCGCAGCGCTTCCGCGCCGCCGGGCTGGTGACGATCGGCAAGACGAACTGCCCGGAGCTGGGGATCCTGCCGACGACCGAGCCGCAGGCCTACGGGCCGACCCGCAACCCCTGGGACCTCGGCCGCTCGGCGGGCGGCTCCAGCGGCGGCTCGGCGGCGGCGGTCGCGGCCGGCATGGTGCCCTTCGCCCACGCCAACGACGGCGGCGGCTCGATCCGCATCCCGGCCTCCAACTGCGGCCTGGTCGGGCTGAAGCCGAGCCGCCAGCGGATCAGCGAGGGGCCGCTGATCGGCGACATCATGTCCGGGCTGACCTGCGAGCTGTGCGTCTCGCGCTCGGTCCGCGACACCGCCGCGCTGCTCGAGGCGGTGCACGGCCCGGCTCCGGGCGATCCCTACGTCGCGCCGCCGCCGCTCCGCCCCTACACCGAGGAGGTCGGCGCCGACCCCGGCAGGCTGCGGATCGGCCTCTGGACCGAGACCGTGATCGAGCAGGACGCCGACCCCGAGGTCGTCCTCGCCGCCAGGAACGCCGCCAAGCTGCTCGAAGGCCTCGGCCACGCGGTCGAGGAGCCCGACCTGGCGACGATCCGCAGCATCGACCTGGTGCAGCCCTTCCTCGTCCGCTGGGCGGCCGGGCCAGGCCGCCGCGCTCGACCAGTTCGGCGTGATCACCGGCGGGGTCATCGGGCCCGAGGACGTCGAGCCGCTGACCTGGGCGCTGGCCGAGATCGGCCGCAAGCACCACTCCGGGCGAGTACCTCGCCGCGGTCGCCCAGCACCAGGTGATGACGCGGATGTTCGCCGGCCTGCACGAGTCCGGCTACGACCTCCTGCTCAGCCCGACGATGGGCGAGCCGCCGCCGCCGCTCGGCAGCTTCGACGACTCCGGCCCCGACCCGATGGACGCCTTCCACCGGGCCTTCATCGCCGGCTGCTTCACCGCCGCCTTCAACGCGACCGGCCAGCCGGCGATCTCGCTGCCGCTGCACTGGAGCGAGGACGGCCTGCCCGGTCGGCGTCCAGCTGATCGCCCCGCTCGGCCGCGAGGACCTTCTCCTGCGGGTCGCCTCCCAGCTCGAGCAGGCGGCGCCGTGGGCCGATCGCACGCCGCCGGTCTTTGCCTCGTGAGCAGCCCGATACTCTCCTGCCGATGAGCGAGCTGCGAGGCGTCCTGACCGCGATGGCGACCCCCTTCGACGAGGAGGGGCGGGTCGACGAGGCTGCGGCGCGGCAGCTCGCCGCCCACCTGGTCGAGCACGGGTCGCACGGGGTCGTCGTCGCCGGCTCGACCGGCGAGGCCGCGACCCTCGACGACGCCGAGCACATCTCGCTGCTGCGGGCGATCGTCGCCGAGGTCGGCGACGGGGCGACCGTCGTCTGCGGCACCGGCACCAACGACACCCGCCACTCGATCGAGCTGACCCGGGCGGCGGCCGAGGCCGGCGCGGTGGCGGCGCTGATCGTCACGCCGTACTACAACAAGCCGAACCGGGCCGGGATCCACGCCCACTTCGAGGCGATCGCCGCCGCCGTTCCCGGGCTGCCCCTGATCGCCTACAACATCCCCTCGCGGGTGGTGGTCAACGTACCGCCGGCTGACCTCGCCGAGCTGGCCGAGATCGAAAGCGTGGTCGCCGTCAAGCAGGCGAACAACGACGAGATCGGCCCGATCGAGGGCCTCGACGTGCTGGCCGGCAACGACGACATCTTCCTGCGAACCTTGGAACTCGGCCTCGCCGGGGGGATCCTCGTGGCCTCGCACCTGGTCGGAGATCGGGTGCGTGAGATGTGGGACGCGGCTCAGGCAGGGGACTTGGACCGTGCCCGCGAGATCGACACCGGTCTGCGGCCGCTCTATGACGCGCTGGCCATCGCCACCAACCCGATGCCGGTCAAGGCGGCGCTCGAGATCGCCGGTCTGATCCCGTCGGGAGCCCTGCGACTGCCGATGGTTCCCGTCGACGTCGAGCAGTGCGCGACGATCCGGGCGGCGCTCGACGCCGTCGGCGTGCCGGTGGCGTCCTGACGATGGCGGCGAAGCTGCGTGTTCTGCCGCTGGGCGGCCTGGGCGAGATCGGCAAGAACATGACCGTGGTCGAGTACGACGGTCGGATCGTCGTCGTCGACACCGGCCTGATGTTCCCGACGGCGGAGATGCTCGGCATCGACCTCGTCCTGCCCGACTTCTCCTACCTGCGCGACCGGGCCGAGGACATCGAGGCGATCGTCCTCACCCACGGCCACGAGGACCACGTCGGCGCGCTTCCCTACGTGCTGCGCGAGATCGGCATGCCGCCGGTGATCTACGGCGGCCTGCTGACGATCGGGATGGTGCGCTCGAAGCTCGACGAGCACAAGCTGAAGGACGCCCCGCTGCAGGACCTGCCGGCCGGCGAGAAGGTCAAGGCCGGGCCGTTCGAGCTGGAGATGGTGCACCTCTCGCACTCGATCCCCGACGCGCGCGGCGTGATCCTCGGCACCGAGCTGGGCAAGATCCTGATGACCGGCGACTACAAGTTCGACCAGACGCCGGTCGACGGCCGCCCCGCCGACATCCCGCGCCTCGCCGAGCTCGGCAGCGAGGGCCTGCTGCTGCTCTGCGGCGACTCGACCAACGCCGACCGGCCGGGCGTGGCCCCGTCGGAGTCGAGCGTCGGCCCGGCCCTGCTGGAGACCTTCGGCGCCTGCGAGGGACGGGTCGATCGTCACCTCGTTCGCCTCCAACATCCACCGGGTGCAGCAGGTGATCGACGCCGCGGTGGCAGCTCGACCGGCGGGTGGCCCTGGTCGGGCGCTCGATGCGCAAGAACTTCAACATCGCCTCCAGCCTCGGGATCGCCCAGGCGCCGAGCGGGCTCTTCATCCAGCCGCGCGAGATCGAGGACTTCCCCGACGAGAAGGTGATCGTGATCTCGACCGGCAGCCAGGGCGAGCCGCTCTCGGCGCTGCGGCGGATGGCCAACAACGACCACCGCGACGTCGAGCTGCACTCCGGCGACACCGTCGTCTTCTCGGCGACCCCGGTCCCGGGCAACGAGCGGGCGGTGAACGAGACGATCGACCGGATCTATGAGATCGGCGCCTCCGTGGTGACCGCCAAGGACGCGCCGATCCACGCCTCCGGCCACGGCTGGCAGGAGGAGCTGAAGCTGATGCTGAACCTGACCAAGCCGCGCTACGTGATGCCGGTCCACGGCGACCACCAGCGGCTGCGGCTGCACGCCGGGCTGGCCGAATCGGTCGGGATCGCGCGCGAGGACATCTTCCAGGGCGCCAACGGGCTGCCGCTGGAGCTCGACGGGAGCGGGGCCCGCTTCGGCGAGGACATCCACAACGGCGTGATGTTCGTCGACGGCGTCAACGTCGGCGAGCCCGACGACGTCGCCCTGCGCGACCGCCGCGAGATCTCGGCCGACGGGATCTTCATCGTCGTCGCGACGATCTCCACCGACGACGGCAGCGTGGTCGCTGACCCCGAGGTGATCGTGCGCGGCGTCGCCCTCTTGGACGAGGGCGAGTCGCTGGTCGACGAGCTCAAGGACTTGGTCGAGGACTCGCTCGAGGACGCCGCCGAGGCCGGCACGCGCGAGCTGCACCTGATTCAGGAAGACCTCCACGACGCGATCGGCAAGCTCGTCTACGAGAAGCTGCGCAGCCGGCCGATGATCCTGCCGGTCGTGGTCGAGGTCTGAAGCTGAAAAAGGCCCGCCGGCTGCGTTGGGGAGAGCCGGCGGGCCTTGTGTCTCGTCCAATTGTGAACCTAAGTTCGGGCGTTAAACCCGGTCTAAAGCGTTGCTAACGGTTGCCTCAGATTTCGCCAGGGGGATGCGGATGCGGAAGAGGGCGCCGCCACGCTCGGACTCGGTCGCCTCGACGCTGCCGCCGTGGGAGGTGGCGACTGCGCGGACGATCGCCAGGCCGAGGCCGCTGCCGCCGCGGGGGGCTGTGTCGGCGGGCCCTTCGCCGCGGACGAAGCGGTCGAAGATCTGCTCGCGCATTCCGGGCGGGATGCCGGGGCCGTCGTCGGCGACCTCGACCACCGCGTCGCGGCCGGCGGCGCGCAGGCTCAGCTCGATGGTCGAGCCGGCCGGAGTGTGGCGGACGGCGTTGTCGAGCAGGTTGAGCACCATGCGGTGCAGCTCATCGGGGTTGCCGTCGACCCGCAGCGGCCGCTCGTTGTCGATCCGCAGCTCGCGTTCGCCGACGGTCGGCGCGACCTCCGCCGCCGCGTTGCCGGCGACCTCGGCGAGGTCGCAGCGGGTGCGAGCGGCAACTCGGCCGGCGTCGGCGCGGGCGAGCAGCAGCAGGTCGCCGACCAGGCGGCTCATCCGGCCGGAGGAGCGCAGGGCGGACTCGACGATCGCCCGCTCTTCCTCGCGCTCGGGCTGCTCGAGCATCGCCTGCAGCAGCTCGAGGTTGGCGAGCACGCTGGTCAGCGGGGTGCGCAGCTCGTGCGAGGCGTCGGCGACGAACTCGCGCTGCTTCTTCAGCGCGGCTTCGCGCTCGGCGCGGGCGGCGTCGAGCGAGCGCAGCATCTGCTCCAGCGTCCGCGCCAGCTCGCCGACCTCGTCGTCGACCCGCGGCTCCGGCATGCGGCGGGAGGGATCGCCGGTCTCGGCGATCGCGCGTGCGGTCGCGGTCAGCGAGGCGATCGGCCGCATCGCCCGGCGCGCGATCGCCAATCCGGCGAGGCTGGCGAGCAGCGTTGCGATGAACACCCCTCCGGCGACGAACAGCCAGAGCCGGTCGATCGTCGAGTCGACCTGCGCCTCGTCGCGGCCGTACTGGACGTAGCCGGCGATGCGGCCGGTCTGGCGGCTGCGCAGCGTCACCGTGACCACCCGCATCTCGCCGACGTGGTGCACCCCGGGCGTCGGCGGCCCGAGGTCGACCGCGTTGGGGCTGGCGTCGAGCAGGGAGCCGTTGGCGTCGAAGATCCTCACCGTGGCGTCGTTGGAGCTGACGAAGTCGCCGAGGTCGGGCTCGTGGATGATCAGCGTGTTGGTGATCGTGTCGACGATCTGGACCTGCGAGGCGAGGTTGGACACCGCGCCGCTCATCTCGTGGTCGAAGTCGTCGCGAATCCGCTGCGCGGCCAGGTTGCCGACGATCGCCCCGAAGAGGACGAGGATCCCCAGCGTCAGCCCGGCAGAGACCGCGGCGATGCGCCAGCGCACCGGCCAGTTGCGGGGACGGCGCACGACTACTCCTTGAGCACGTAGCCGGCGCCGCGTTTGGTGTGGAGCAGGCGTCCCTCGCCGCCTTCCTCGAGCTTGCGGCGCAGGTTCGAGATGAAGACGTCGATCGTGTTGGTCGCTGCCATCGGGTCATAGCCCCAGACCTCGTCGAGCAGGCGCTGGCGGGAGACGACGAGGCGCTCGTTGCGCATCAGGTACTCGAGCAGCTCGAACTCGCGGTTGGTCAGCTCGACCTCGCGCTCGGCGCGGCGCACCTCGCGGGTGTCCGGGTTGAGGCTGAGGTCGCCGACCTGCAGCGAGGCCGATCCGCGCGGCGGGCGGCGCCGCAGCAGCGCGCGGATTCGCGCCAGCAGCTCCTTGCGCTCGAACGGCTTCACCAGGTAGTCGTCGGCGCCGCTGTCGAGCCCGCCGACCCGGTCCTCGGTCTCGCTGCGCGCGGTGAGCATCAGGATCGGCACGTCGCTGTCGGCGCGCAGGCGGCGGCAGACCTCGATCCCGTCCATTCGCGGCAGGCCGAGGTCGAGCACGACGAGATCGGGGACGAAGCCGGCGGCGACATCGAGCGCCTCGACCCCGTCGCCGGAGGTGCGCACGTCGTAGCCCTCGTTGCGCAGCGAGCGCCTCAGCACATCGGCGATGTCCTCGTCGTCCTCGACGACGAGCACCCGGCCTCCGGCGATATCGCTTTCCGCTGCGAGCATCGCAACGATCTTAGCCCGGCCGCGGCGCACTTCCGCGCGCTTTTAGGGCGAATTTAGACCCGCAGATAGCGGGGAAGCACCGACTTTCGCGGGCGTTGCCATCTGCTCGGCTTGGCATGATCGATCGCACCCCGTGAGCCACGCCTCCGCCGTCCATCTCCACGCCCACAGCGAGTACTCGCTGCTCGACGGCGCCTGCAAGATCGAGGCGATGGCGGCGCGCGCGGCGGAGTTGGGGCAGCCGGCCCTGGGGCTGACCGACCACGGCGTGATGAACGGCGCCGTCGACCTCTACAAGGCCTGCCGCAAGCACGGGATCAAGCCGATCGCCGGGCTCGAGGCCTACCTCGTCGACGACGTCGCCGCGGTCAAGGAGAAGCCGAAGTACGAGCGCAACCACATCACCCTGCTGGCCGAGAGCGACGCCGGCTTCGCCAACCTGGTCAAGCTCACCTCGGCCGGCTTCCTCGAGGGGTTCTCCCGCGGCAAGGCCAACGTCGACATGGAGATGCTCGCCCGCCATGCCGAGGGGGTGATCGTCCTCACCGGGTGCCTGCAGTCGCGCTTCTGCCGTCGTCTGATTGAAGAGCGCGACGGCGACGCCCGCGCCCACCTCGACGACCTGATCCAGGCCTTCGGCGCCGAGCAGGTCTACTTCGAGGTGCAGAAGAACGGCATCGAGGAGCAGGAGAAGGCCAACCGCGGCATCGTCCGCTACGCCCGTGAGCTGAACCGGCCCCTGGTCGGCACGGCCGACGTCCACTACCTGCGGCGTGAGGACTTCGACAACCACGCGGCGTTGCTCTGCGTGCAGACCAAGTCGACGCTGGAGGCGCCGAAGCTGAGCTTCGACACCAACGAGTTCTTCCTCAAGAGCAACGAGGAGATGGCGCAGTCCTTCGCCGAGTGGCCGGAGGCGATCCCGACGACCGTGGAGATCGCCGAGCGCTGCTCGCTGGAGATCGAGCTCGGCAGCCTGCTGCTTCCCCGCTACCCGACCGAGGACGGGGAGGAGCCCGAGGCGATGCTGCGGCGGCTCGCCGCCGAGGGCCTGCGCGCGCGCTACGGCGACCCGCCGCCGGCCGAGGCGATCGAGCGGATGGAGTTCGAGCTCGGCGTGATCGAGGAGATGGGCTTCTCCTCCTACTTCCTGATCGTCTGGGACTTCGTCCGCTACGCGAAGGACAACGGCGTCGCCGTCGGCCCGGGCCGCGGCTCGGCTGCCGGCTCGATCGTCTCCTACAGCCTCGAGATCACCGACCTCGACCCGCTCGCCAACGACCTCCTGTTCGAGCGCTTCCTCAACCCCGGCCGCAAATCGATGCCCGACATCGACATCGACTTCTCGGTCCGCGGCCGCGAGCGGATGATCCGCTACGTCGCCGACAAGTACGGGCGCGAATCGGTCGCCCAGATCATCACCTTCGGCACGATGGCGCCGCGCGCCGCGACTCGCGATGCCGCCCGCGTGCTCGGCTTCGACTACGGCACCGGCGACCGCCTCGCGAAGCAGATTCCAGAGCCGATCATGGGCCGCAGCCCGTCCTTCGCGGAGTGCCTGAAGCAGGGTCAGGAGCTGAAACGGACCTACGACGAGGAGGCGGACGCGAAGCGGATCGTCGACGTCGCCCAGGGCCTCGAGGGGATCATCCGTAACAACTCGATCCACGCCGCTGCGGTGGTGATCGCCGACCGGCCGCTGCAGGAGATCGTGCCGCTGCAGCTGGCCGAGGATCGCAGCGCGCCGGCTGCCGCGAGCGGCAACGGCAACGGCTCGGCCAAGCCCGAGCGCCAGTACAAGATCGTCACCCAGTACTCGATGGGGCCGATCGAGGAGATCGGCCTGCTGAAGATGGACTTCCTCGGCCTGCGCAACCTCGACGTGATCGAGGACGCGATCGAGATCGTCGCCCGCTCGCGCGGAGAGACGATCGACATGGGCGCGATCCCACTCGATGACGCGAAGACCTACGCGATGCTCGCCGCCGGCGACTCGACCGGCGTCTTCCAGTTCGAGTCCGAGGGGATGCGCGAGGCCCTGCGCAAGGTCGGCCCGACCGAGTTCGCCGACCTGGTGGCGCTCGGTGCGCTGTACCGGCCCGGGGCGATGGCCTACATCCCCGCCTACGCGAAGGGCAAGCGCGACCCGTCCTCGGTCACCTACCCCGACCCGCGGCTGCGCGCGATCACCGAGGAGACGCACGGCTGCGTCGTCTACCAGGAGCAGCTGATGGCGATCGCGCGCTCGATGGCCGGCTTCTCGGGCGCCGAGGCGGACGACCTGCGCAAGGCGATCGGCAAGAAGAAGCGCGACCTGATGGCGACGATGCAGGACAAGTTCATGCAGGGCCTGAAGGAATCCGGGACCGACGCCAAGGTCGCCAGGGACCTCTGGAAGCTGAACGAAGCGGCCGCCGACTACTCGTTCAACAAGTCCCACGCCGCCTGCTACGCGCTGATCTCCTATCGGACTGCGTACCTGAAGGCGAACTACCCGGCCGAGTACATGGCCGCGGTGATCTCCTCGGTGATGAACACCAAAGACAAGGTGCCGTTCTTCGTCAACCGCTGCGCCGAGATGGGGATCGACGTGCTGCCGCCCGACGTCAACTCCTCCGACCACGACTTCGTCGTCTCCGAGAAGGCGATCCGGTTCGGCCTCGACGCGGTCAAGAACGTCGGCCACAGCGCGGTCGAGGCGATCCTGCGGGCGCGCGAGGAGGCGCCGATCGCCTCGATCTGGGACTTCTGCGAGCGGGTCGACTCGCGCGCGGTGAACAAGCGGGCGATCGAGTGCCTGATCAAGTGCGGTGCGCTCGATTCGACCGGCGCCAGCCGCAGGGGGATGCTCGAGGCGCTGCCGGCGGCGCAGTCGGCGGGGCAGAAAGCCCAGGAGGACGCGCAGCTCGGCCAGGGCTCGATCTTCGACTTCGGCGACGGCGCCGAAGAGGGCGGGGGAGGGGCCGCGCAGGCCCATCACCGCCCGCCGATCTCGGCCGCCGAGTTCGAACGGCGCGAGCTGCTGGCGATGGAGAAGGAGACGCTCGGCACCTACCTCTCCTCGCACCCGTTGACCGAAGTCCGCGAGGCGTTGCGCGCCCGCGCCGACTGCCCTCTCGCTCAGCTCGCGTCCAAGCCGGACGGCTCCTGGGTGACCGTCGGGGGGATCGTCGCCGAGTGCAAGAAGATCCGCACCAAGAGCGGCTCGCAGATGATGTTCGCGACCCTCGACGACATCGAGGGCCAGGTCGAGATGCTCGTCTTCAAGGCCGACCAGGCCGAGAGCGCGGCGGTGATCGAGCCCGACGCGGTCGTCCTGGTGCGGGGCCGCATCGACCACAAGGAGCGGGGCGAGACCAAGCTCGTCGTCCAGGAGGCCGAGCGCTTCGAACCCGACGGCGAGGAGATCGCCCGCGCCGGCGCGGCGGCGGGGGCGCCGTCAGAGCCGCTGCGGCTGACGATCGACGCGGCCAAGCTCGAGGATCCGGCGGGAATCGTCGAGGAGCTCCGCTCGCTCTTCGAACACCACAAGGGCGACGCCGTCGTCCACGTCGCGATCGCCGACGGCGCCGGCACGGCGAGCGAGCTGAAGCTGGGCAGGGAGTTCCGCGTGCGCCCCTCGAGCCTCCGCGCGGAGCTTGGGCACCTCCCCGGGGTAGAAGCCCTCGCAGCCTAAAATCGGCCTGCCGAGCGCTAAATCTCCCTAGACTTTGGTCATGCCGGCTACGAAGGCGAAAGCGGGGGAGTGTCGTCAGTGCCGTTCCTTCTGCGACAAGATGGTCGAGCCCCGCGGCTGCGTCGAGATCGGCTGCCGCTTCCTCTACAGCTACATCGATGCGCTCACCGGCGTCCAGTACGTCGGCTGCATGCAGCAGGTCTTCGGCGCCAAGATCGAGCTCGAGGCGGTGCAGCAGCCGGGCGGGTTCGGCGGGGTGAAGATGACCGGGGAGGCGCTTCCCCACTGCCCCTTCACGGTCGAGCGCGCCTACGAGAACGGCGGCGAGGAGTACGGCTGCGTCAACCGCCGCTTCTTCGACTGCGCCGACGGCGGCCCCGAGGGCCTGCGCGCCTTCGACCTGCGCGACATCGCCTCCGAGTCCCCCGGCGTCTAGCACGACATCGTTTCGTGTAGTATTTGCCGCATGAGCGATCAAGCGGCAGTGGCAGAGGCGGAGGAGTACGTAGCGGAGGTCAGCGGAGACGGCGCCGGGCCCGAGGGCCCGAAGTTCACGCTCGAGCTGAACCAGGACCAGAAGGACATCCGCGATTGGGTGCACGGCTTCGCCGAGGGCGTCGTCCGCCCGGCGGCGGCCGAGTGGGACGAGCGCGAGGAGACCCCCTGGCCGATCATCCAGGAGGCCGCCAAGATCGGCCTCTACAGCTTCGAAGCGCTCGGCCAGTTCTTCGCCGACGAGACCGGCCTGACCCTGCCGATCGCCAACGAGGAGCTCTTCTGGGGCGACGCCGGGATCGGCATGGCGATCATGGGCACCTCGCTCGCGGTCGCGGCGATCTTCGGCCAGGGCACGCCCGAGCAGATGGGCGAGTGGATCCCGCAGTGCTTCGGCGACGCCGACGATCCCAAGGTCGGCGCCTTCTGTGCCTCCGAGCCCGACGCCGGCTCCGACGTCTCGGCGATCCGCACGACCGCCAAGTACGACGAGGCGACCGACGAGTGGGTGCTGAACGGCCAGAAGGCCTGGGCGACCAACGGCGGCATCGCCGACGTCCACGTCGTCATCGCCTCGGTCGACCGCGAGTTGCGCTCGCGCGGCCACGCCGCCTTCGTCATCCCGCCCGGGACCAAGGGCTGCGAGCAGGGCGCCAAGGTGAAGAAGCACGGCCTGCGCGCCTCGCACACCGCCGATGTCCACCTCGACGAGTGCCGCATCCCCGGCTCCTGCCTGCTCGGCGGCAAAGAGAAGCTCGACGAGCGCCTGGCGCGCGTGCGCGAGGGCAAGCGCGCCAAATCGCAGGCGGCGATGCAGACCTTCGAGGCCAGCCGGCCCACCGTCGGCTCACAGGCGGTCGGGATCGCCCGCGCTGCCTACGAGTACGCGCTCTCCTATGCCAAAGAGCGCCAGCAGTTCGGCCGGCCGATCATCGACAACCAGGCGATCGCCTTCGCCCTGGCCGACATGAAGATGGAGATCGACGCCGCCCGCCTGCTCGTCTGGCGCGCCGCCTGGATGGGGCGCAGCGGCCAGAAGTTCGAGAACGCCGAGGGCTCGATGTCGAAGCTGAAGGCCGGCGAGGTCGCCGTCTGGGCGACCGAGCGGGCGATCCAGATCCTCGGCGGCAACGGCTACACCCGCGAGTTCCCAGTCGAGCGGATGCACCGCGACGCCAAGATCTACACGATCTTCGAGGGCACCTCCGAGATCCAGCGCCTGGTCATCTCCCGCGCGATCTCCGGCATGCAGATCCGCTAGTCCTCGCGCTTCAAGCCCATCCGACTTTGACCCCACCAGAGGTGGGTGAAGGTCGGCTACGCGGGGGAAGCCCGGCCGTCCTCTGGGCGAATTGATGTCGCACGCGCTTCGCGCTTAGCGACGATGTCGGAGCGCGGCTACGCCGCGCAGAAACCAGATTGCATAGGCCGCTTCGCGACATTCGCCCAGAGGACGACCGGGCTTCCCCTCGTCGGGCGCATGGGTGACTGACCGGCAACCCATCGTGGCGATCCCGCTATTTCGGGGCAAGACCGACGGAATGTGTCTCCCCTTGCCCGAAAAGAGGCGCCGCCACAATGCTCTTTCAGTCCCGGATCTCTGTCCGGAATCGGATCCCTGCTTCAATGGCGCGATGACTCTGATCATGAGCCTGTTGAGCTGGAACTACGCGATTCAGGTGTCTGATCGACGCTTCGTATGGTTCGAGCCAAGCGGCGAGGTCAAACGGATCGACGACGAGAGCAACAAGTCCGTGCTGTGGGCCCACCTAAACGCCTTCGCCTTCACCGGCATCGGGAATCTCGGCGTCGATCACAGGACAGACCTTTGGCTGGCCAATCAGATAGCGAGGTGGGAGGGGGAGACCCCTGCCGAGCATCAAAGCCAACCGGGATTGATCAAGGCAATCTCCGAGCGATCCACCGAGTACTTCAACGGCCCGCGAATCTCTCGGATCGACAAAGATCTGAAGAGGCACGCGTTCGTTGGTGTCGGGTGGGGTCGTGAGAATGAGAAAAGTGAGCTTGTCAACGGCCATCGGTTTCTCCCCAGCGGCGGCCATCCAACCTCCCCGCTGACGGCCACGTTTATTCCCCACCGGCGGCCATCGGTTCTCCCCGCTTGAGCCCTTCTCTCGCAGCGGCGTAGCGGAGGCCGTAGGCCGTAGCGCAGCTGCTGCGAGCGGAGCTCTTGCGTCAGCTCAGCGGCACCACCCCCTTACCCTCGGTCGCCTGGGTGAGCCGGTAGCTATCGGCCCCCTCGGTGACGATGACGTGCGCGTGGTGAAGCAGCCGGTCGACGGTTGCCGCGGCGAGGGTACGCGGCATCAGCTCGTCGAAGCCCGAGGGGTGCAGGTTGGAGGTGATCGCCAGGGAGCGCTTCTCATAGGCGGCGTCGACGACGCGAAAGAGCGCCTCGGCGGCCTCCTCGGAGACCGGGACCATGCCGACGTCGTCGATCACGATCAGATCGGTGCGGATCAGCTTGCCGATCGCCTTGGCGACCGAGCCGTCGGCGCGGTGGCCGCGCAGGAGCGTCTCGAGGCTCTCCAGCGTGTGCCAGGCGACGGTCTTGCCCTTCTCGATCGCCAGGTGCCCGAGCGCCTCCACGAAATGGCTCTTGCCGGTCCCGCTCGGCCCGCAGACACACAGCACCTCCGAGCGCTCCACCCACTCCAGGGTTCGCAGCGCCTGCTGGGTCGCGGCGGGGATCGAGGAGGCCTCCTCTTCCCAGGCCTCGAAGGTCTTGCCGGCGGGAAGGCCCGAGCGCTTGCGGCGGGTGCGGATCGCCGCCTCCGAGCGCCCGGCAGCCTCGGCCTCCATCAAGACGCGCAGGATCTCCAGCGGCTCCCAGCGCTGGGAGGCGGCGGTGGCGATCACCTCCGGCGCGGCCTTGCGCACGTGCGGCAGGCGCAGGGTGCGCAGGAGCTTCTCCATCTCGACCGGCAGGGGCGGGGCCTTGGGCGTCTCGACACTCATTTCCCGAACCCCTCCCAGGCCGCGGTGGAGCCCTGCAGGGTGGCGGCCTCGGTGCGACGGCGCGGGAACTCGATCACCTCGGCGCTCTCGCGGTGGGCGAGGATCGAGGCGAGGTCGCCGTCGCCGAAGCGCTCGACGTCGGCTGCGGCCTCCAGGGCGGCATCGACCTCCCCGGCGCCGTGCATCTTCGCCAGGTCGACCGCCTCGGCCATCTTGCGCCGCACCCTGGTGGCGCCGACCGAGGCGGCCCGCGTCAGCCACTTGCAGGCCCCGGGCCCGATCGCAAGGAAGGCCGCCTCCTCGGCGCCGGCTGCGCGGGGACGGCGCCCCAGGGCGCCTGGCGGGCGGGGCGGGTAGTGCTCCTCGGAGATCCGCGGGCTCCCCGGCGTGGTCAGCTCGTGGCGGGCGACCTCGCGTGGGCCGTGGGCGCCGTCGGCGTGCACGACGACGAGGCGGCCGTCGTGGGCCCTGGCCCAGACGCGCTCTCCGACCAGCTCGTGGGGGACCGAGTAGATCGCCCTTCCCACTGAGATCGTCGACTCCTTGGAGACCTTTCGCGTCTCCCCGAAGCAGATGGTGTGCGGGGCATCGGGCAGTGGGTGCAGGCGACCTCGCTCCTCACGCAGCATCTCCGCCGGGACGCGACCGGTGACCCGGTGCTCGCGGCCGTTGACCTGCTCGCAGAAGGACTCACAGGCCGCCTCCAGCTCGGCGAAGCTCGCGTATCCGGGCCGCAGGTTGTGGTCGGTCGGCACCAGGTCGGCCTTGGCGACCCGCACGGTCGCCTCCGAGCCTCCCTTGGACTCCGGGTCCGCCGGCACGCAGGTGGCGACGCTCAGCCCGTAGTGGCGCGAGGCGGCGACGATCTGCGGGTTGCGCACGGCGATCCCGCAGACGTGGCTGGTGGTGACGGTCTTCTCGTTGTCGGTCAAGGCGTAGGTGGGAGAGCCGCCAAAAGCCCGCAGGGCCCGGTCGAGCGCCATAACGACCGAGGGCAGGGTGCGGTCGGCGAGCGGCAGGACGACGCGAAAGCGCGACCAGGCGAGCCAGGCGCAAAACAGCGAGGTCGGCCTGCCGTCGATGGCGGGGCCGTCGCCGTAGTCCCACTGCATCCACAGGCCGGGCTCGGTGACCCAGGGCGCCAGCACGCGCCTGTGCCCGGCCTCATAGGCGGCCTTGACGCGGGCCACCGCCCGCCTTGTCGTGCGCGGCGAGCCCTCATAGCCCATCGCCTCGAGCCGCTCGTGCACCTTGTCGGCGCGAACCTTTCCCTGAGAGCGCTCGACAAGCTCGGCGATCTTGCCCTCGTAGTCGACAGTGCGCGGGCAGGGTCGCTGTCTTCGTCCCCAATCGCCGCCCGCGGCTTCCCGCTCTTCCACGTAATAGGCGACCGTCTTGTGATCGCAGCCGGCCAGCTCCGCCGCTCCTCGCAACGTGCCGACCAGGTCATATGCCTCAAGAATCTCCATCACTTCCTCCGCTTTCTTCAATCCGACGCCTCCTCGTCTGCTTGCCGAAGGGGCGAGCCGTAGCGAGGCGGGCGGTCGGCACCGGCCGTCTCGGCCGGCGGTTTTCAGTCGTCGGTGGGGAGATCCGATGGCCGCCACTGGGGAGGTTTGGTGACCGCCAGCGGGGAGTTCCGGTGGCCGCCTATGGGGAGATTCTCATGGCCGCCGTCAGAGCTCATGCCGCACATGGTCCGAATCGGGAATTTTGCGGCGAGAGAGCCCGCCGACGACGAGTTCGGGATCGAGTTTGAGCGACTGGAGGATCCAGCGGCCCTCAGGCTCCGGTGGGATGGCCAGGAACTGCTGCCCGAGGAGAAGGCAGAGCTCAACGCCCTCACCTGCCTCGACCCGACCACTGTCGACTTCGCTCACGGCGCCAGCTACGTTCTCGGTGAGCTAATCCGCAAGGTAGCGTCGCGCAACGATGCGGTTGGGCGTGGCTTGCTGATCACCGTGCTTCCTCGGGGGTCTATCGGCGACGGCGATCTCAGCGGAATGCTGCTCGCTGCACCGGCGGAGGAGCATGTGCAGACCTTCCTCTACCTCCCTGCCGATGGACGCGAGGGAATCGTCTACGGGCCAACCGTCGTAAGTGGCGGGATGGTGCTATCGGACTTCATGGCCGGTTCGCTGGACGCGCCAGAGATGGCGGACCTCAAACGGGCCGTTGAATCAAGTCAGAGTTCGAAAGACGCCTCATAGCGAATGACAGAGAAAGCCGCTGGGCTGCTGCGAGAGAGGGCATTCGCCGAGGGTTTTAAGAGTCGCCAGGGGCCGGCGAGGCGCTCTCCCGGGAATGTCGCGAAGCGGCGATATGCAATCTGGTGTTTGCGCGGCACAGCCGCGCTCGGACATCGTCGCTAAGCGCGAAGCGCGTGCGACATCAAATCCCGGGAGAGTGGCTCGCCGGCCCTCACAGCAGGCCCTGCGGTTAGGGTGTTGCGGTTCGGAAACTGCCGAGGAGGATCGATGCGAAGAAGGATGTTCTGCGGGCTGGCCTTGATGGCGGCCCTAATCGTTGGGGTCTGCGTGGCCGGATGCGGCAGCAGCAGCTCGACCACCGAAACGACGGCCGCGATCAGCAAGGCCGAATTCGTGGCAAAGGGCAACGCCGTGTGCGTCAAGGGCGAAAAGGCACAGGAAGCCGAAGTCAACGCCTTCGTCAAGAAGCACGGCCTGGAAAACAAGAAGCCGACCAAGGCGCAGGAAGTCGAACTCGTGGAAACCGTCTTTGCGCCCAACATCCAGTCGCAGATCGACGGGGTCAAGGCCCTCGGGGCGCCGAGTGGGGAAGAACAGCAGGTGAGCTCGGCGCTGGAACTCGCCCAGCAGGCCCTGGAAAAGGTCGAAGCGAATCCCGAGCTGGCTTTCGGCAAGCAGAATCCCTTTGCCGCGGCAGGCAAGGAGCTGCACGCCCTCGGCCTGAAGAAGTGCGCGCCCAACAGCTGAGCACGGGACGTCTCGGGAACCGGGAAGAAGGGCGCCCTCGGGCGCCCTTCTTACATCTGGCGCTGTTTCAGGCCAGCCTTGCGGAGGCGCCTGGCCGTCTGGACTTCTTTCCTGTCCGGCCCTTTCTTGTTCGGGCCGGGGGTCTCGAGGGTCGCCGGGAGTCCCTCGAAGCGAGGCTCTGAGAGGAAGGCGGCCAGGCCCTGCTTGCCCATCTCGCCCTTGCCGATGTTGGCGTGGCGGTCGCGGCAGGAGCCCAGGGGGGCGGCGGCGTCGTTGACGTGGAGGCAGCGGAGGCGCTCGAGGCCGACCTTGGCATCGGCTTCGTCGACGATCGCGGCGAGCGAAGCGGGGTCGGTGACGTCATAGCCCTGGACGAAGAGGTGGCATGAGTCGAGGCAGAGGCCGAGGCGCTCGCCGCCGCCGGCGAGGTCGATCAGCTCGGCGGTCTGGTCGAAGTCGCGGCCGAGCAGGCCTTTGTGGCCAGCGGTCTGCTCGAGCAGCAGGGGGCAGCCCTCGCTGTCCTTCAGGGCAGCCGCGATCACCTTCGCCGCGCGTTTGATCGAGGGGCCGAGGGGCTCGCCTTTCTGCGCGCCCGGGTGGAGGACGACGCCGGCGGCGCCGATGCCGTCGCCGGTTCGCAGCGCGTGCGTCAGCGAGGCGAGCGACTTCTTGCGCAGCTCCGTGTCCTTGGTCGCGCAGTTGATCAGGTAGACGGCGTGGATCACCACCGCTTCGACCGGCGAGGCGGCCATCGCCTCGCGGAAGGCGGCGAAGTCGTCGGGGCCGTATTTCGTCGGCCGCCACATCCGCGGGCTCTGGTTGAAGATCTGGATCGATTCGCAGCCGAGCTCGCCGCCGCGCTCGACCGCCTTCGCCAGTCCGCCCGAGGTGGAAACATGCGCACCGATCAACATGTCCGATGACTCTCCTGTCCGACTGAGGTTCGCTCCATCGCCGACCGGCGCTCTGCACATCGGCGGCGCGAGGACGGCACTCTACAACTGGCTCGCCGCGCGCCACGCGGGCGGGGAGCTGGTGCTGCGGATCGAGGACACCGACCGCGAGCGCTCGACCGAGGAGAACGTCGAGCAGATCCTCGACGCGATGCGCTGGCTCGAGCTCGACTGGGACGGCGAGCCCGTCTCGCAGGCCTCGCGGGCGGAGCGCCACGCCGCCGCGCTCGAGCTCCTGCTCTCCTCCGGCGCCGCCTACCGCGACCACGCGACTGCCAAGGATGTCGAGGCGTGGAAGGCCGAGCACGGGGCGGGTCGGGGCTATCGCGGCGAGCCCTGCGAGGAGGAGGGGGCGGCGATCCGGCTGCGCGTCCCCGACGAGGGCGAGACGGTGGTCGAGGACCTGATCCGCGGGCCGGTCAGCTTCCCCAACCGCAGCTACGACGACTTCGTCATCGCCCGCGGCGACGGCTCGGTCCTCTACAACTTCGCCGTCGCGGTCGACGACGCCGAGATGGAGATCACCGACGTCGTCCGCGGCGACGACCACCTCTCCAACACGCCCAAGCAGCTGCTCGTCCTCGCGGCGCTCGGGCACACGCCGCCGCGCTACGCCCACCTGCCGCTGCTGCACGGCCCCGACGGCCGCAAGCTCTCCAAGCGCCACGGGGCCGCCTCGGTGCAGGAGCTGCGCGAGGCCGGCTACCTGCCCGCGGCGGTGCGCAACTACCTGGCGCTGCTCGGCTGGGGCGCGGACGACGACGCCACCGTGATCCCGACCGAGGAGCTGGTGAAGCGCTTCCGGGTGGAGGACGTCGGCCGCTCGGCGGCGATCTTCGACGAGCGCAAGCTGCGCTGGCTCAACGGCCGCTACATGCGCGAGCTGCCGCTCGAGGAGTACTGCCGGGTCGTCGCCAACCACCTCGGGCGTGAGGTCGACGAGCCACTGCTCGCCGCCTGTGAGATCGCGCAGGAGAAAGCGCAGACGCTGGAGGAGGTCTGGCCGCTGATCCGCTTCCTCTTCGAGCCGCCGGTCGAGGACGAGAAGGCGTGGGCGAAGACGATGAAGGAGGGCGCCCTGGAGGCGCTGGAGGCGGCGCGGGACGCGCTCGCCGGCTGCGAGGGCTTCGGCGCCGATGCGGTCGAGGCCGCGCTCTCGTCGCTGCCCGAGCGGCTCGGGTTGAAGCCGGGCCGTATCTACCAGCCGGTTCGCGTGGCGATCACGGGAACCACCGTCTCGCCTGGGATCTTCGAGTCGCTCGCGACGCTGGGGCGCGAGCAGTCGCTGCGGCGCATCGACGCGGCGCTCGTGCGCCTCCGCGACTAACAACACCTAAAACTGGGGAGGTCAGGACTAAACCGTGCGTCCTTTGCTGCCGATGGGTGGGCGAAGCGAGCACCATGTCCCAGACGAAGTCACAAGCCAACGGCAAGGTCAAGAGGGCCGACGCGCCCCCAGCGCGGGCCGGCGCTCCGGCGCCCGGCGCCCGCCTCGCCTCCGCCTTCGAGGCGGTGGAGAAGTTCCCGGCGCTGATCGAGTCGCGCGAGCGGGTGATGCGCGCCGCCACCGCCGAGACCCCGCGGCTCGGCGAGCTGGTCGAGGCGGTGGAGGCCGACGTTGCGCTGACCATCGCCATCCTGCGCTACGCCAACCGCACCGCCGGCGGCGGGGGCGTATCGGGCGTTCCGGCGGCGATCGAAGTGCTGAAGCCCTCCGGCGTGCTGGCGCTTGCCGGGACCTCGCCCGTCTTCGACTTCTTCGAGCCCAACGGCGGCTGGGAGCTGCGACCCGAGCAGTTCCGCGTCCACGCGCTCGCCACCCAGCAGGCAGCGGCGCGGATCGGGCGCGAGGTCGGCTGGCAGGACCGCGACGAGCTCGTCGTCGCCGCCCTCCTGCACGACGTCGGCCGTCTCGTCATCTCCAAGCTCCACCCCGGGCAGCGCCCCTGGTTCGACACCGCGCGGTACACCCCCGAGCAGCGCATCCGTGAGGAACGCGACCAGCTCGGAATCGACCACGCATTGGTCGGCGGCGTGCTGGCACGGCGCTGGAATGTGCCGCAGCGGATCGCGGTGGCGATCGAGCGCCACCACTCCGAGGAGGCCGAGGGCCTCGCCGCGATCGTCTCCAGCGCCGACATGGTCGCCCACTACTCCCAGGGCGAGGCGATCGTGCCCGAGCGGCTGCGGGCCGTGGCGGGGCGCTGCGGGCTCAGCCCCGAGGGCCTGCGCGAGCTGCTCTACGAGCTTCCCTACCCGCGCGACGACAGTCCCCGCCTGAGCGAGCCCTGCCCGCTCTCGGTGCGCGAGCTGGACGTCCTCCGCCTTCTCGCCGAGGGCATGGTCTACAAGCAGATCGCCGGCGAGATGCAGCTCTCGGTCTCGACCATCCGCACCCATCTGCACAACGTCTACGGCAAGATCGGCGCCGTCGACCGCGCGCAGGCGGTGCTCACCGCCCGCGACCGCGGCTGGATCTAGTCGATCAGCGCCTCTCGAAGCGCTATCGCGACTGCGTGGGTGCGGTTGCGGGCGCCCAAGCGGCCCAGGGCGTTCTTGGTGTGGGTCTTGACGGTTTCCTCGCTGAGGTCCAGTTCGCGTGCGGCGGCGGCGCTCGAGCCGCCGTCGGCGAGCAGCTGGAGGATCTGCAGCTGGCGCCTGGTGAGGACGCCGCGACTGCCGGGCGGCGGCACGGCCGGGTCGACGAAGCGCTCGTGGTCGAGGGCGGCGCGGACCGCCTGGGCCATCTCGCCGCTGGCGGCGGTGCGGGCGACGTAGGCGGTCGCGCCCGCCTGCAGGGCCGCGGTCACGGCGCGCCGGTCCGCTCGCTCGCCGTGGGCGACGATGCCCAGGCCGGGCGCCGCCCTGAGCATCGCGCGGATCGCGTCGGCGCCGGCGATGCCCTCGGCGCCGCCGTTGCAGCGGCGCAGGTGGAGGACGGCGACGTCGATGCTGCCGACGTCGCGGACGAGCTCGAGCGCCTCCTCGCGGCTCTCGCTTTCGTACACCTCGAACTCGTCCCGCAGCGATTCGCGCACCCCGAGCCGGACGAGCGGGTGGGGGTCGGTCACTAGGCACTGTGGCCGGGACGGGGCCAAGCACCGATCCTAACCCAGCCCGGTCCGGGCGGTGCGGTAGAAAGGGATCGTGATCTCGATTACCTCGAAGTCGCGCTACGCGGTCGTCGCGATGGCCGAGCTGGCGCGCTCGGGAGAGCGGCCGGTGCCGATCAAGGAGCTGGCCGAGCGTCGCGACATCCCCGAGCAGTTCCTCGAGCAGCTCTTCTCGACCCTGCGGCGGGGCGGGCTGCTGACCAGCCACCGCGGGATGAAAGGCGGCTACACCCTCTCCCGCCCGGCGGAGGAGATCACCGTGCTGGAGGTCGTCCAGACCCTCGACGGCAAGGTCGGCCAGGAGGCCGACGAGGCCGGCGGCATCTGGGCCGAGGGCGTCACCGCCCTGCGCAAGGTCCTCGGCCAGACCACGATCGCCGAAGTCGCCCGCCGCGAACTCGAAGAGGCCGGCTCCGGGATGTACTTCATCTGAGCGCCGAACTTCAGTCCCCGTAACCTCTGTCCCTGAGCTTTTCTGTCTGCGCAGACAGATACTCTCTGCGTGCCAATGAACGGGAGCACGGCAATCAAGAGGAACGGGCCGAATCCGGTCGCAATCGCCTGGTACGTCCAGCAGGCAGAGGGTCTGCTCGACGATCTACGCGAGCGCGTTCAATCGTTGCGTTCCCGCGGCGGACAGCTTGCCGGCTTTGCGGCTGCTGTGGTAGCGCTGGTCGGGGCAAACTCTGACCGAATCCTCAACACGCTGGACGGAACCCCCCGCGACGTCGCCGGAATCGCGCTGCTGATCGCAACGATCCTCTTGGTCGCTGCGCTTGTTGCAGCGACCCTGGGTGCCCCATTCCGTCCGCAACTCGTCTCGGATATCTCGGCCCGCGAGATCGCCAACTACACGACAGAGCGCTTCACGCATGAGCCTGATCTCTGGCGGGTCCATATCCGCACTATCAGAGGACTTTTGGTTTCAATTGATTCGACCACGCGGGTTAGCGACAAATCGGCGGAAATGCTGCGCTGGGCTGGCATTCTCTTCCTGACTGGCCTCCTCGCCGTAGGCGTTGCACTCGGTATCCTCATCCTCGAGTTGACCTTCTGATGCCGTATCCCCCGCAACAAGAACCGGTGCAGCCAGCGCCTCCGCCGCCTGGAGTCCCTCTCGACGAGACGATTGCACCCATTCATTTCGAGGGCGATACGAGTTCTGTGTAAGGCGAATCGGCTCGCGGTAGGGTCGCATCACGTGGGACCGCGAGGACGATTGAGATGAGGATCGGGGACGAGGCTTCGGCCGTCGTCGGCGATACGCCGCTGGTCGCGCTGCGGCGGCTCGGCGAGGGGTTGCCGGGGGAGGTCTGCGCGAAGCTCGAGTACTTCAACCCCGGCGGCTCGGTGAAGGACCGGATCGGGGTGGCGATGATCGACGCCGCGGAGGAGGCGGGGTTGATCGAGCGGGGGCGCTCGGTGATCGTCGAGCCGACCAGCGGCAACACCGGGATCGCGCTGGCGATGGTCTGTGCGGCGCGGGGCTATGAGCTGATCCTCACCCTGCCGGAGGGGATGAGCCGCGAGCGAGCCAAGCTGCTGCGCGCCTACGGCGCCGAGGTGCGCGAGACGCCCTCGCTCGGCGGCATGGGCGAGGCGGTCGAGCTGGCCGAGGAGATCCGCGAGCAGCGCAAGGGGTTCATGCCGCAGCAGTTCGCCAACCCCGCCAACCCCGAGGTCCACCGGCGCACCACCGCGGAGGAGATCTGGCGCGACACCGACGGGGAGATCGGCGCCTTCGTCGTCGGCGTCGGCACCGGCGGCACGATCACCGGCGTCGGCGCGATGCTGCGCGAGCGCAGCCCGGAGACCCTCGTCGTCGCGGTCGAGCCGTCGGCCTCGCCGGTCCTCTCCGGCGGCGCGCCCGGGCCCCACAAGATCCAGGGGATCGGCGCCGGCTTCGTCCCGAGCGTGCTCGACCGCTCGGTGATCGACGAGACGCTCGCCGTCTCCGACGAGGACGCGCTGGAGACCGCCCGGCTGGCGGCGCGGCGCGAGGGCGTGCTCGCGGGCATCTCCGCCGGAGCCAACGTCAGGGCCGCGCTGGAGGTGGCCGCGCGCCCGGAGATGGAGGGCAAGCGGGTTGTCACGGTCGTCTGCGACTCGGGCGAGCGTTACATGTCCCTACCCTTCTTCGCACCCTGATGCTGAAGCGCTTCCTGGAAGAGATCCGCACCGACGTCACCGCCGCCCGCGACCGCGACCCGGCGGCGCAGAACGTCTCCACACTCGAAATCCTGCTCGGCTGGGCCGGCGTGCAGGCACTGCTCGCCCACCGTCTGGCCCATCGCCTGCTCTGCGCCGGCGTGCCGGTGTTGCCGGGGGCGATCGCCTACCTGGCCCGCGCCGTGACCGGCATCGAGATCCACCCGGCAGCGCGGATCGGGCCGGAGCTGTTCATCGACCACGGCGCCGGCGTGGTGATCGGCGAGACCACCGCGATCGGGCGGCGGGTCACCCTCTACCAGGGGGTGACGCTGGGCGGCACCGGCTTCCAGCGCGGCAAGCGCCACCCGACCTTGGGCGACGAGATCACGGTCGGCGCCGGGGCGAAGCTGCTCGGGCCGATCTCGGTCGGCGACGGGGCGAAGATCGGCGCCAACACCGTCGTCGTCGAGGACGTGCCGCCGCACTCGACCGTGGTTGGCAACCCCGGCCACCCGGTCAGGGTCGAAGGGCGCCGGGTCGAGGGCCCGGACGCCGATTGGATCCACCTGCCGGACCCGATCGCCGAGGCGATCAAGACGATCTCGGAGCGGATCTCGCTGCTCGAGGAGCGGCTCGCCGCGCTCGACGGGAGCACCGCGCCCGACCGCGACGGCGAGGAGATGCGGCCCCGCACCGGCCGCTCCTCGGCCGGCGGCTGACGCCTCCGCGGGCGCGTCTATTCTCGGCGTGGTGCTCCAAACCGACGCAGCCCCGACCGAACCCGGCGCCGACCGCGCCGAGCGGCTGCTCGCCGAGCTGAACGACCCCCAGCGCGAGGCGGTCCGCCACGGCGAGGGGCCGCTGCTCGTCCTCGCCGGCGCCGGCTCGGGCAAGACGCGCGTTCTCACCCACCGGATCGCCTACCTGCTGGCCACCGGCGCTGCCCGGCCGGGCGAGATCCTGGCGATCACCTTCACCAACAAAGCCGCCAAGGAGATGCGCGGGCGGGTCGAGGCCCTGGTCGGTCGCTCGGCGCGGGCGATGTGGGTGACGACCTTCCACTCGGCCTGCGCGCGGATGCTGCGCGCCGACGCCGAGCGGCTCGGCTACTCGCGCGGCTTCACGATCTACGACGAGTCGGACTCGCTGCGGATGCTGAAACGGGCGATGGAGGAGCTGCACATCGACCCCAAGCGCTACCCGCCGAGGGCGATCCGCTCGCAGATCTCCGGCGCCAAGAACCAGCTGATCGACGCCGCCGCCTACGCCGAGGCGCAGGGCAGCGTCTTCGAGGAGGTCGTCGCCGAGGTCTTCGCGCTCTACGAGAAGCGGATGCTCGAGGCCAACGCGATGGACTTCGACGACCTGCTGGTGCGCACGGTCAACGCGCTCGAGCTGTTCGAGGAGGTGCGTGAGCGCTGGCGACGCGCCTTCCGCCACGTCCTCGTCGACGAGTACCAGGACACCAACCACGCCCAGTACCGCCTGCTGCAGCTGCTCGTCTCCGAGCACGGCAACCTGATGGTCGTCGGCGACGAGGACCAGTCGATCTACGGGTTTCGTGGAGCCGACATTAGGAATGTCTTGGATTTCGAGAAGGACTTTCCCGAGGCCGAGGTGATCAAGCTCGAGCAGAACTACCGCTCGACCCAGACGATCCTCTCTGCCGCCAACGCGGTGGTCGAGCGCAACCGCCAACGGCGGCCGAAGCGGCTCTGGACCGAGCTGGCCGGGGGCGAGCCGGTGCGGCTGCGCGAGCTCTCCGACGAGCACGAGGAGGCGCGCTGGGTGGCGGGCGAGATCGAGCGGCTCGGCGAGGAGGAGGGGGTGCGGCGCGAGGACGTCGCGGTCTTCTACCGGACCAACGCGATGAGCCGGGTGCTAGAGGACACGCTCAACCGCTTCGACGTCCCCTATCAGGTGATCGGCGGCACCAAGTTCTACGAACGGGCCGAGGTCAAGGACGCGGTCGCCTACCTCAGCCTGCTGGCGAACCCCGCAGACCAGGTCTCCTTCGCCCGGATCGTCAACTCGCCCCGGCGCGGCATCGGCAAAACCAGCCAGGGCAGGCTGCTCTCCCACGCGAACACGACCGGGACGACGATTTGGGACGTGATCGAGCGGGTCGAGGAGGTGCCGGGCCTGGGCGGCGCCGCGATCAGGTCCACCTCCCGCTTCTACGAGACCATGGCCCGGTTGCGCGAACGCGCCGATGCGGGGGGGCCGGTCGCGGGCCTGCTCGAGGCGGTCCTCAACGAGACGGGGTACCTGGAAGCGCTGGCCGCGGAGCGAACCGTCGAGGCCGAAGGTCGAGCCGAGAACCTCGAGGCCCTGATCGCCGGCGCCGCCGAGTTCGACATCGAGCGTGAGCGGGAGGGGGAGAGCGAGGTGCCGCCGCTGGAGGAGTACCTGCAGCAGATCTCCCTCTACTCACAGCAGGACGATCTGGGCGACGAGTCGGTGATCACGCTGATGACTCTCCACAACGCCAAGGGCCTCGAGTACGAGACCGTCTTCGTCGTCGGCTGCGAGGACGGCTCCTTCCCCCACATGAAAGCGCTCGAAGAGGGGGGCGAGGAGGAGGAGCGGCGCCTCTGTTACGTCGCGATCACCCGCGCCCGCAGCCGCCTCTACATGACCTGGACGCGCGAACGCAGCTTGTTCGGCCGCTCCGAACGCAACCTGCCTTCGCGCTTCGTCGACGAGCTGCCCGAGGAGCTGACCGAGCGCAGCTCCAGCGCGGTCGGAGCTGGCACCGGCTGGGGGGCCGGCTCGGCGGTCGAGGCGGCGAGCCCGGTCGATCCAGGCCCGGCCCTGGAGCTGCGAACTGGCGACGACGTGATTCACGCCAGCTTCGGCGACGGGGTCGTCACCGCGGTCGAGCCCGGCGGCGTCGTGGTCGTGCGCTTCGCCGGCGACGGCGCCGAGCGCAAGCTGATGGCCGACTACGCGCCGATCCGGAAGCGGTAGAGACGATGGCGGCGCGGATCATCGACGGCAGGGCGGTCGCCGCCGAGGTGCGCGAGCGCGTCCGGGCCGAAACGGCGGAGTTCGCCGCCGAGATCGGCCGTCCCCCGGCGCTTGCCACGGTGCTGGTCGGCGAGGACCCGGCCTCCCAGATCTACATCCGCAACAAGCGCAAGGCCTGCGAGGAGGCGGGCATCGGCTCGATCCACCACGGGCTGAGCGCCGAGACCACCGAGAACGAGCTGCTGGAGCTGGTCGGGCGCCTCGGCCTCGACGAGGGGGTCGACGGGATCCTCGTCCAGCTCCCGGTGCCCGAGCAGATCGATCCCGAGAGGGTGATCGAGGCGATCGACCCGGCCAAGGACGTCGACGGGCTTACTCCGATCAACGCCGGCCGGCTCGCCCAGGGCATGCCAGGGCTCGTCTCCTGCACGCCTGCCGGCGTGATGGACCTGCTGCGCCACGAGCGGGTTGAGCTGGAGGGCGCCGAGGCGGTGGTGGTGGGACGCTCGAAGCTGGTCGGGATCCCGGTCGCCCGCCTGCTGCTCGGCGCCAACGCGACGGTGACGACCTGCCACTCGCGCACCCGCGACCTGCCCGCCGTCTGCCGCCGCGCCGACATTCTCGTTGCCGCTGTCGGCGTGCCGCGGCTGCTCGGCGCCGACGCGGTCAAACCCGGTGCGGTGGTGATCGACGTCGGCATGAACCGCGGCGAGGATGGGGTCTGCGGCGATGTCGACTTCGAGCCGGTCGCCGAGATCGCCGCCGCGATCACGCCGGTTCCCGGCGGGGTCGGGCCGATGACGATCGCGATGCTGCTCTCGAACACCCTCGCTGCCGCCCGAGCCCGGGTGTAGTGTCGGCTGGACCTGTTCCCCGGCCTACTCCTCGGAGGGATCTGTAGATGGAAGTCGACAAGCTGAACACGGGGGAGAAGATCTCCGCGGTCTCCGGGATCCTCCTCTTCATATTCATGTTCTTCGACTGGTTCGGCGTCGAAGTCTCCGGCGTGCCCGGCTTCTCGGGCAGCGTCAGCGGCGCCGGCGGCAGCGCCTGGGACGCGCTCGAAGTGATCCCGATCTTCCTGATGATCGCGATCATCGCCGCGGTGGGAGTCGCCGTGATCCGCCTCACCGACGCCGACCTCGAGCCGCCGATCTCGCTCAACGCGATCGTCGCGGCGCTGGGAGGGCTTGCGGTGCTGCTGATCCTCTACCGGATCATCGACACCCCGGGCGGCGGCAGCTTCGGCGGCGTCTCGGTCGAAACGACGCTCAAGTTCGGCATCTTCCTCGGCCTGATCGCCGCCGCCGGCATCGCCTACGGCGGCTACGCCGCGATGCGCGAGGAAGGCATGACCTTCGGCGACGTAGGCGACCAGCTCGGCGGCGGCGGGCATCAGCCCCCGGCCGGCGGCCCTCCGCCACCCACGCAACAGCCTCCGCCGCCCCCACCGCCTCCCGCGCAGCAGCCGCCGCCCCCACCTCCGTCAAGTCCACCTCCGCCGACCGCCTGAATTCAATCCGCAGAGGGGCTCAGACCAAGTAGGGCTAGGACGCAGGGAGGGCGTCAAGGGGAGCGCACTTCAGTGCGTGACCCGCAGACGGCCGACTGAGGACAACGCCCTACGCCGGTATGAGCCCCTCTGCGACCTGCTTGGCGAAGGCGATGATCGTCATCATCGGATTGACGCCTACGGAGGTGGGGAAGAGCGAAGCGTCAGCCACATAGAGGTCATCTACGCCGTTGACCGAGCCGTCGATCCCGCAGACGCCCTCGGCGGGATCGACTGCGATTCGGGCTGAGCCCATGGGGTGGAAGGCCTCCAGGCGCAGCTCGGAGGGCTTGAAGGTGGTTGCCTCGAAATCGGCCAGCTCGCCCCGGCGGATGATTGGGGCGCGGCCGATGTTGGGGTAGACCTCGGTGGCGCCGGCGGCGAAGTGGATCTCGGCGGCACGGGCGATGCCGAAGGCGAGGCGACGGGCGTCGTCGTCGCTCAGCCGGTAGCCGAGCCGCAGCGAGCCGTCGCGGCCGAGGCCGACGCGGCCGGCGGACTCGTCGGAGAGGTGGACGCCGATCGAGCCGAGGCGGTCGAAGCCGAGGATCGAGCGCTGGTGCTCGCGGCCGGAGCCGAGCAGCCAGGCCCCGCCGAAGGGGAGCGGGGTGAAGGTCGCCTCGAGCAGGATCCGCTCGCTCTCCCACTCGTCGACGTAGTAGCTCTGCATCACCCCCTCCCAGCCGCGCACCTCCTCCTCGTAGCGCGCGCCGATCCAGCAGGCGGGGTGGATGTGGAGGTTGCGGCCGACCTGGGCGCCGCCGAGGCCGGAGCGGAGCAGCAGCTCGGGCGTGCCGAAGGCGCCACCGGCGACGATCGTCGCCCGGCGGGCGCGGACGACGTAGGAGCGCCGGTCGCCGTTTGCGCCGGCGAGGCCGGTCGCCACGCAGCGCACGCCGGCGGCGCGCCCGTCCTCGGTCACGATCCGCCGCGCCTCGACGCCGGTGCGCAGCCGGGCGCCCGCCGCGACCGCGCGCGGCACGTAGCTGACGTGCATCCCCCGCTTGGCGTCGATCGCGCAGCCGTAGGGGCAGGAGCTGCACTGCACGCAGCCCCCGGCGTTGCGCGAGATCGGCCCCCCGCTGGCGCCGATCGCCGCCGCTCCCTCCATCGCCAGCTGGCCGTTGCGGCCCATCCGCTCGGGGTCGAGCGGGGTGACGCGCAGGAAATCCTCCGCCTCGGCGAAGTGGGGGTCGAGGTCGCCCGCCCACTCGAGCCCGTAGCGGCTGCGCCAGTGCTCGAGCACCGACTCGGGGGCGCGGAAGCAGGTGCCGGAGTTGATCACGGTGGTTCCGCCGACCGCCCTCCCGGTCGGCACCGGGATCGGCGGGCGGCCTTCGGCGATCGTCAGCCCGCCGTCGCGGTAGAGCGAGGCGATCGCCTCCAGCGGGTCGCTCGGGTAGCTCTCGCGATCGTAGGCCTGGCCCGCCTCGAGGACGATCACGTCGAGCCCGGCCTCGGCCAGGGTCGCGGCCGCGACGGCGCCGCCCGCCCCGGTGCCGACGACGACGACGTCGCATTCCTCTTCCCCGCCGGGCGGCGTCGTCTCGCCCAGCGGCCCGCGCGGCTCGGGCGCCGAGCCGTCGGCGAGGCGGCAGCTCGTCTCCAGCCCGAGGCGCCGCTCGACCTGCGGCTGGATCGCATACCCGAGCGTGGTGAAGGTCTTCGCCAGCAGCAACAGCTCGTGGTAGAGGCCGAAGCGCGAGCGCTCCATCCGCGTGAGGAAGTCCTCGCGAGCGCCGAGGTCCAGGCGGCTGAAGCGCCAGGGGAAGGGCAGCCACTCGAACGCGCGCAGCGCCAGGCGGACGCGCAGCAGCAGCCGGGGGGAGAGCGAGGGCAGGAACTCGGCGACCGGGGCCGAGACGGGGACGTCGCGCTCAGCGGCGGGCAGTCCGTCGAGCGCGGGGGCCATCGCCTCGCAAATCGCGCTCAGGGTGCGCTGCTCGGCGGCCAAGAGCCCCGGCGGGCGCTGTCAGCCGGGGGCGACGGGGCGTTCGATCCGGCCGGCGAGCGCGAAGAGCCAGAGCGCCAGCAGGGCGAGGAAGCCGTCGACGAGGAAGTTGAGCAGGTAGATGAAGACGTGTTCGTCGAAGAGGTAGAAGCCGAGCGAGCCGAGCGAGGAGGCGGTCTTGCCGACCGCGAGGACGAGGATGAACGGCCGGTAGCGGACGACGTCGGCCTGGGCGACGACGCAGATGCCGGTGATCACGACCATGTAGGCGAAGGCGAGCGCCAGCCAGAGGTCCTCCTGGGTGTGGGGGGCGCGGCTGAACCCGCCGAGCGAGTCGCCGAGGTCGGAGATCGTGTCGAGGACGCCGCTGGGGACGGCGATGAAGAGGATGCCTACTACGGCAAAGCTGACGGCGAGCAGCCGCAGGCTGAGGACTACGAACGCCTCTGCTTTGGCCCCCCGCATCGGCGGGACAATACTGGCCAGCTGGCCAGGCGCGCCGGAGAGAGGCCGCCATACAATCCCGCCGATGATCGAGCGGGAGCAGGTTCAGCACGTTGCCAGGCTCGCCCGTCTGCGGCTGAGCGAGGAAGAGCTGGAGAGGATGGCGGGGGAGTTGTCGGGGATTCTCGGGCACGTGGATCGGATCGGGGAGCTTGATTTGGACGGGGTGGAGCCGACCTCGCACGTGGTCGAGCTGGAGAACGTGTTGCGGGCGGACGAGCCGCGGCCGAGCTGGACGCGCGAGGCCGTGCTCGAGCAGGCGCCCGACCCGGCCGAGGGAGCCTTCCGGGTGCCGTCGCCGCAGGCCGAATGAGCGCGGAGCTGCGTGAGCTGAGCGTCGCCGGGGCGGTGGCGCGGATCGCCGCCGGCGAGCTCTCCCGGGAGGAGTACGCCGACGCCTGGCGCGAGGCCGCCGCCGGCGACGAGCTGAACGCCTACCTCTGGCGCGCCGAGGAGGGCGTCGGGGGCGAGGGCGACGGTCCGCTGGCCGGGATTCCGGTCGCGGTCAAGGACCTGTTCTGCACCGAGGGGGTCGAGACGACGGCCGGCTCGCGCATCCTCGAGGGCCACCGGCCGCTCTACACGGCGACCGCCGTGCGCAAGCTGAAGGAGGCCGGCGCCGGCGTGCTCGGCAAGACCAACATGGACGAGTTCGCGATGGGCTCCTCCAACGAGAACTCGGCCTACGGGCCGGTGCTCAACCCGTGGGATCGTGAGCGCGTGCCGGGCGGCTCCTCCGGCGGTTCGGCGGCGGTCGTCGCCGGTGGGCTGGCCCCCTGCGCGATCGGAACCGACACCGGCGGCTCGATCCGCCAGCCGGCGGCGCTCTGCGGCGTCGTCGGGTTGAAGCCGACCTACGGGGCGATCTCGCGCTACGGGATGATCGCCTTCGCCTCCTCGCTCGATCAGTGCGGCCCGTTCACCCGCGACGTCGCCGACGCGGCTCTCCTTCTCGGGGTCATGCAGGGCCGCGATCCCTGCGACTCGACCTCGGTCGGGATCGAGGGCGGGGTGGAGATGCCCAGCCGGGAGGACCTGAGGGGCCTGCGCTTCGGCGTTCCCACGGAGCTCTCCGGCGACGTCGTGGAGGCCGGCGTGCGCGAGGTCTTCGAGGCGACGCTGAAGCGGATCGAGGATCTCGGCGGCGAGCTGACCGAGGTGCCGCTGCCGCACGCCGAGCACGGCATCTCCGCCTACTACGTGATCGCCCCGGCGGAGGCGTCCTCGAACCTCGCCCGCTACGACGGCGTCCGCTACGGCATGCGCGCCGAGGGCGCCGGCGACCTGATCGAGATGTACGAGACGACCCGGGACAAGGGCTTCGGCGCGGAGGTCAAGCGGCGGATCATGCTCGGCACCTACGCGCTCTCCTCGGGCTACTACGAGGCCTACTACGGCCGCGCCCAGAAGGTGCGGACGAAGATCGCCGCCGACTTCGCCGCCGCCTTCGAAGGCGTCGACTTCGTCGTCACGCCGACCTCGCCCTCGGTCGCCTTCGGCCTCGGCGAGAAGACCGCCGACCCGCTGGAGATGTACATGAACGACTTCTTCACCGTGCCGATGAGCCTCGCCGGGATCCCGGCGATCTCGATCCCCGCCGGATTGGCCGAGCCCGGCGGCGGCGGGCCGCGCCTGCCTGTCGGCTTCCAGATCGCGGCGCCGGCCTTCGCCGAGCAGCGGCTGCTCGACGCGGCGCACGCGCTCGAGCGGGCGATCGGCTTCGACGCCCGGCCGGGAGGCGGCGATGCCTGAGCTGGAGGCGGTGATCGGGCTCGAGATCCACGTCCAGCTCTCGACCCGGACGAAGATGTTCTGCGGCTGCGAGCTCTCCTTCGGCGACGAGCCCAACGTCCACACCTGCCCGGTCTGCCTGGCGCATCCCGGGGTCCTGCCGGTGCCGAACGAGGAGGCGATCCGCTTCGCGCTGAAGATCGCCGCCGCGCTGGAGTGCGAGGTCGCCCCGCGCTCGATCTTCCACCGCAAGAACTACTTCTACCCCGACAACCCCAAGGCCTACCAGATCAGCCAGTACGACATCCCGCTTGCCTCGGCCGGGCGGCTGGGCGGGGTGCGCATCCACCGTGCCCACCTCGAGGAGGACGCGGCGAAGACGATTCACGTCGGCGAGTCGGGCCGGATCCACGGCTCCGAGACCTCGCTGATCGACTTCAACCGCGGCGGCACGCCTCTGGTCGAGATCGTCACCGAGCCCGACCTGCGCAGCGCCGCCGAGGCCGGCTCGTGGGCGCGTCTGCTGCGCACCACCGTGCGCCAGCTCGGCGTCTCCGACGTCAACATGGAGGAGGGGAGCCTGCGGGTCGACGCCAACGTCTCGGTGAGGCCGGCGGGGAGCGAGGTGCTGGGGACCAAGACCGAGCTGAAGAACATGAACAGCTTCCGCTTCCTCGAACGCGGGATCGAGGCCGAGCTGGCGCGCCAGCGGGCGCTGGTCGAGGCGGGCGGCGCCGTCGTCCAGGAGACGCTGCACTTCAGCCCCGAGGACGGCTCGCTGACGCCGCTGCGATCGAAGGAGGAGGCGCACGACTACCGCTACTTCCCCGAGCCCGACCTGGTGCCGCTGGCGCCGAGCGAGGCGATGCTGCGCGAGGCGCGCGAGTCGCTGCCGGAGCTGCCCGAGGCACGGATGCGGCGCTACGAGGGCGAGCTGAAGCTCTCGGCCGAGAACGCGGCCCAGCTCGCCGCCGATCCCGAGGCCGCCGCCTACTTCGAAGCGGTGTGCGGCGAAGCGGAGGGCGCCGAGCCGCAGGTCGTCGCCAACTGGGTGACGGGCGAGCTGGCCGCGGCGCTGCGCCAGGCCGATGGCGGGGCCCTGGCCGACTCGAAGGTCGAGCCGGGCGCCCTCGCCGCGCTGATCGCGATGGTGCAGGAGAAGAAGGTTTCCCACGGCAGCGGTAAGCAGGTGCTGGCCACCCTCGTCGCCGAGGGCGGCGATCCGGCGGCGATCGTCGAGCGCGAGGGCCTCGCCCAGATCGCCGACAGCGGCGCGCTGGAGGCGATCGTCGCCGCAGCGGTCGAGGCAAACCCCGACGCCGCCGAGCAGATCCGTGCCGGCAACGGCAAGGCGATCGGCGCGATCGTCGGCGCCGTGATGAAGGAGACCAAGGGCCGCGCCGACGGCGGCGAGGTCACCCGCCTGATCCGCGCCCAGCTCGGCCTTTGAGCGGGCCGACTTGGGCCGGGGGGCGAGATCGCCCGCTCCGGCCCTTAACCCCACATGTCAAATACGACAGCGGTGGTCCTCCTGGCCAACGCCGGCGTCATGAGGGCGCTGATCGCGCTCGCATCGAAGCTGGCGAATCGCCAAGAGTAACCCCGCAAAGAAAACGGCCCCGGACTCACCCCGGGGCCGTTTCAGTTCGTCAAACACGACGATCGAAATGTTAGCGCTACAGACGGAACGTGACGACCGATACTTTGTAACACGTTGTTACAAGGTGCTACGGTGAGGGCATGGCCTGGAACGTCGTCATCGCCGGTGGGGGGTTCGGTGGGGCGATGGCGGCGCGGGAGTTGGAGCGGATCGTGCCGCGGCAGTCGGTGCGACTGGTGTTGGTCAACGACGTCAACTTCCTCCTCTACACGCCGTTCCTGCCCGAGGCGGCGGCCGGGACGCTGGAGCCGCGCCATGTGGTCACGCCGCTGCGCGAGATCCTCCAGCGCACCTACCTGCGGCTGGGGACGGTCACGGCCCACGACCCCGGCGCCCGCACGGTCGAGCTGCGCGGCCGCGACGGAGAGGTCGAGCAGCTGCCCTACGACCAGCTCCTGCTCGCGCTCGGATCGGTCTCGCGGGTGCTGCCGGTTCCCGGCCTCTCCGAGCACGCGATCGGCTTCAAGACCCTGGCCGACGCGATCTGGCTGCGCAACCACGTGATCGAGACGCTCGAGGCGGCCAACGCCAGCGAGGACCCGGCGCGGCGCGACGAGCTGCTCACCTACGTCTTCGTCGGGGGCGGGTACGCCGGTCTCGAGGCGCTCGCCGAGCTGCAGGACTTCGCCGCCGACGCGATCGAGCGCTACCCACGCGCCCGCCTCCACGGCATGCGCTGGATCCTGGTCGAGGCGAGCGACCGCGTCCTGCCCGAGATCGACGCCGGCCTGGCCGACTACGCCCTGCGCGAGCTGCGTGGCCGCGGGATCGACATCCGCCTCGGCACGACGCTGGAGGAGGTCGGCCGCGAGCACGCCCGCCTCTCGACCGGCGAGAGGCTGGCGACGCGGACGGTCGTCTGGACCGCCGGCGTGGCGCCGCATCCCAGCCTGCGGCGGCTGAGCGTGCCGCTCGACGAGCGCGGGCGCACGCCGGTCGACGAGCACCTGCGGGTCGAGGGCATGGACTCGGTCTGGGCGATCGGCGACTGCGCCGCGGCGCCCGACCCCCGCGGCGGCATCTGCCCGCCGACGGCCCAGCACGCCGTCCGCCAGGGCCCGGTGGCAGCCCGCAACATCGCCGCCGAGCTCGGCGTCGGCACCGCCCGGCCGTTCGAGTACCGCGGCAGCGCCGCCTTCGTCAACCTCGGCCGCTACAAGGCCGTCGGCCGGATCGGCGGCCGCACCTTCCGCGGCTTCCCCGCCTGGTGGATGGCGCGGACCTACCACATGAGCCAGATCCCGGGCGCGGCGCGCAAGGCGCGTGCGGTGATCGACTGGACCGCCAGCCTGCCCTTCCGCCGCGACCTCGCCGAGGTCGGCTCGATCGGCCACCCGCGCCCGCTGGGGGCGACAATGGAGCAGTGGGATACGAGTACCTCGTCATAGCGTTCTTCTTCGGCCTCGCCACCGCGATCATCGGCAAGGGCAAGGGCAGCTCGTTCTGGGTCTGGCTGCTGGTCGGCATCGTGCTGCCGATCCTCGGCCTGGTCGCCGTGATCCTCTTTCGCACCGAGAAGAACGAACCCGAACGCCAGTGCCCGACCTGCGGCAAAGCCCTGAAGCTCTACGTCCAGGTCTGCCCCCGCTGCGGCGCGGACCTCTACCTACCCGACCCGGCTCAGGTGCGCCACCCCGGGGTCGGCTGACCGCCTACCGCAGCCAGGTGCGGACGATCGCGTTGGCGAAGCCGAGGCCGTAGCGGGTCACGGCCGGCTTCTTCGAGTGGCCGTGCAGCCGCTTGGCCACCGTCACCGGCACCTCCTTGGCGGGGACGCCGCGCTTGATCGCCTCGATCATGAACTCGGAAGTGTGGAACTGCTCCTGGCGGAGCACGAGCTGGGGCAGGACCCTGGTGCGGACGGCGCGGTAGCCGTTGGAGCAGTCGCTCACCTTGGTCCGGGTGATCGTCGAGACCAGCCGGTTGAAGAAGACGATCCCGAGCTCGCGGGCGAAGTGGTTGCTGTCGGCCTCGCCGAGCACGCGCGAGCCGTGGGCGACGTCGACCTCGCCGGAGAGCACAGGCCCGACCAGGCGCTCCATCTCGGACGGCAGGTGCTGGCCGTCGGCGTCGAGGGTGACGACGACCTCCGCACCCGATTCGACCATCAGCCGGTAGCCCGTGCGCAGCGCCGCGCCGCCGCCGCGGTTGATCACGTGGCGGGCGACGACGGCGCCGTGCTCGGCGGCGACGTCGCCGCAGCCGTCGCGGGAGCCGTCGTCGACCACCAGCACGGCGGTCTCGACGCCGCAGACCTCGCTCGGGATCAGGTCGAGGACGTGGCCGACGTTCTCCGCCTCGTCGTAGGCGGGGATGAGGACGGCGACCTTGCCGCGGAAGCGCTCCGGCAGCTTCGCCTGGCGGAACTCCTCCCAGGCGAGCCCCTCGAGCACGGCGGAGAGCTGGCGCGCGTTGCGTGCCGCCTGCGAGAGCGCCCGCAGGATCAGCAGGAAGAGGACGAAGATCGCGAAGACGGCGAGGCCGAGGATGCGGCCGCCGTTGCCCTTCTGGAAGGAGAAGGCGGAGAGGAGGTTGTCGGTCAGCTCGGTTCCGGAGACGACGGCGAGGCCGAGCCCGGCCGCCAGCAGGATCAGCACGTCGACGTTGCGCAGCGAGCGCCGGCGGGCGATCGCGAAGGCGATCGTCGCCGCGGCGACGATCAGCCCGGCGGCGCGGAGCGCCGTCAGCTCGCTGGGGAAGAGGCTCGCGGTGACCATGACCGGCGGGAGGATAGGGCCGCACCGGCTCTGGCAAGGGCCGCGGCGCCCAGCGGAAAGACGAGCGTCATCAGGATCTCGTTGCGGCGCGGGGCGGCGAGCGAGGCTGCGCCGACCGCGGTGACGAGGGCGATCGGCGTCGCCAGCGCGATCAGCTCCCACCAGCGCCGTCGCAGGCCCAGCACGACCAGGCCGGCCAGGCCGAGCGCGACGAGGAGCACCTGGACGACGCGGCCGGCGCCCGATTCCATCGCTTCGCCGATGCCGGCGCTCCACATCCGACCGACCTTGCGCGCGGTCATCGCGGCATAGCCGATCGGGTCTTCGCCGAAGAAGGTGGAGAAGTTCTGCTTGGCGATCTTGCTCAGCGCCTGGTCGCGCGGCAGGTCCGGGTAGCGGGCGGCGACGCGGTCGAAGAGCGGCGTCGGATCGACCCGTTCGAGCGCCGCCGAGTGGGGCGGCAGGTCGCGGTGCAGGTAGCGCTCGGCGAGCAGCGCCTTGACCCGGTCGTATTCGCCGTCCGCGGGCAGGAAGGTGCCGACGTAGAGCGCCTTGCCGTCGCCGGTCGAGAGCGGGACGACGCGGTGGAGGACGACGGCGTTGCGGATCGTCCAGGGGACGATCGGGAGGAGGAAGGCGAGCATGAACAGCGCCGTCCCGGCGAGGCCTGGGCGCCAGCCGCCGGCGCGGACGATCCGGATCAGGGCGAGGAGGGCGAACGCGATTCCGACGAGCAGGTACTCGGGGCGGATCAGGGCGGTGAGGCCGAACAAGAGGCCAGGGACCAGCCACCTGGCGCGCGAGCTGCCGCTAGATGCCCAGAGGAATGCCAGAACTGCTGCCGGGAGCGTGAAGATCGCGGGGGGCTCGCTATAGAGGGCTCCGGTGGAGTGGATGAAGGGCGGATAGATCGCCACGGCGAAGGCGGCGAGCAGACCCGCGGGTCTGCAGGCGATGCGGCGGCCGAGGAGGTAGACGGTGACGATTGCCGCAAGGCCCAGGAGCATCTCGACTATGCGGGCGGTGCCTTCGCGGGGCCCGGCGGTGGCGTAGAAGCTGGCGGCGTAGAGAAGGGGGGCGCCGGGAGACCAGTCGGTGGGGTCGTGGAAGGTGGGCCCGCCGTAGCTGCCTTCGGCGTAGAGCGACTTGGAGAGGGCGTAGTAGGCGTGCGCGTCGTCGCCGGGCGAGCCGAGGGGCTCGACCACCCGGTAGGCGCGCAGGCCGAAGCCGAGCGCAAGGATCGCCGCGAGGGCGATCAGGGTCTTCCGTCCGTGCCGCTCGGGCAGGCCGCGTGCCCAGTTGCTCAAGCGTGCCATGGTCGCGCCAGGCTATCCCGGCGAGCGCATCCGACATTGACCACAGCCTGATGGGGTCAATGTCGGATGCGCTGTTGCCACGCGCCCGGAACCCACGCCGCGCCAACGCCGGCGAGCGCGGCGAGCAGCGGGATCGTCACCAGCGCGCGGCGCGGGGTGGCGACCAGCAGCTCGCCGACCGCCGTCGCCGAGACCAGCACGACGGCGAGCAGTAGCGCCTCCCAGCGTCGCCGCCAGGCGAGCGCGGCGAGGCCGATCAGGCCGAAGGCGAGCAGCGCCCAGTGCAGGGCCTCCCAGGCTGGCTGCCGCATCACGTCGCGCGGCCCGCGGCCCCAGATCAACCACAGCTTCGAGCCGAGGAATCCGGCATAGGCGAGCGGTTCCGTGCTCACGTCTTCCCGGAGCCGTTCGCGCCCCATCCGCCCGAGCGCCTCGTCGGTCGGCATGCCGGGGAAGCGCTGCGCCGCAAGCCGGGCGAGGATCTGCTCGAGTCGCAGCTGCTGCACGGCGCCGGGAGCGAAGAGTTCCGGGTGCCGTTCGACGACCTCCTCGCCGACCTTTTCCGGATCTCCCCCAGACGGCATGTAGCTGCCGGCGAACAGCACCTGCCCGCCCCCGGTCGAGATCGGCACGAATCGCCCCATCGCGACCGCGTTGCGCACGGTCCAGGGCGCAATGACGATCGCGAGGCCAGCGAGCAGGAGGGCGGCCTGGGCGAGTCCAGGACGCCAGCCCGGCCAGCCGTGGCGGGCGAGGATCGCCACGGCTACCGGGAACGAGATCGCGAGGTACTCCGGGCGGAACAGCGCAAGAAGTCCCAGCAATAGACCGGGGACCAGCCAGCGGGCGCGCGAGGGGCCGTCCGCCCAGAGCATCGCCAGGACAGCGGCCGAGAGCAAGGTGGCCGCGAGCGGCTCGGACATCAGCATTCCCTGGTACTCGAGGAGAGCTGGATAGACAGCCACTGCGCCCGCGCCCACGACGCCGGCCCATGGTCCCGCCAAGCGTCGGCCGATCAGGTAGCTGAAGATCACGGCCAGGGAGCTGAGGAGGGCGAGGACGACGCGGGCGAAGCGTTCGTGGACGCCGCCGGAGAGCTCGTAGAGGCCGGCGGTGAGGAGGGGGAGGCCGGGGGAGTAGTTCGTCGCCGGCTGGGTGGCGGTCGGGCCGAGGGTGAAGCCCTCGCCGCGCTCGAGGTTGGCGGCGATCCGGGCGTAGGCGGCGGCGTCGTAGACGGGGGAGCGGCCCTGCCAGGCATTCTCGACCCGAAGGCCGAGGCCGAGCAGGAGGATCGCGGCAAGGACGGCGAGGCCGGCCCGGCCGCCGTTGCGCGCCGCCAGGGTCTTCACGCCGGGGATGCTATGTCGGCCCGGTCGGGTACCCTGCCGCGACTTATGCGCGTTCTCATCCTCGGGGGCGACGGCTACCTCGGCTGGCCGACCGCGCTGCACTTCTCGGCCCGCGGCCACGAGGTGGCGGTCGTCGACAACTTCTCGCGGCGGCGGTGGCACTCCGAACACGGCACCGCGTCGCTGACTCCGATCCTGCCGCTGGAGGAGCGGATCGCCGCCTGGCACGAGGTCTCGGGCTCCCAGATCCGCTCATACGTCGGCGCGGTCGAGGACGGCGAGCTCCTCGACGAGATCGTCGCCGAGACCCGGCCCGAGGCCGTCGTCCACTACGGCCAGCAGCCCTCGGCCCCCTACTCGATGCTCTCCCGCGAGCGCGCGGTCGAGACCCAGCACACCAACGTGATCGGCAACCTCAACCTGCTCTTCTCGATGCGCGACCACGTCCCCGACGCGCACCTGGTGAAGCTCGGCACGATGGGCGAGTACGGCCAGCCCAACATCGACATCGAGGAGGGCTACATCGAGATCGAGCACAGGGGGAGGACCGACACGCTGCCCTTCCCCAAGCTGCCGGGCTCGCTGTACCACTGCTCAAAGGTCCACGACTCGACCAACATCCACTTCGCCACCCGCACCTGGGGGCTGCGCGCGACCGACCTCAACCAGGGCGTCGTCTACGGCGTCGAGACCGAGGAGACGGCGGGCGACGAGCGGCTGATCACCCGCTTCGACTACGACGAGCTCTTCGGCACCGTGCTCAACCGCTTCTGCGTGCAGGCGGTGATCGGCCACCCGCTGACCGTCTACGGGTCCGGCGGGCAGACCCGCGGCTTCCTCAACATCCGCGACACGCTCGCCTGCGTCGAGCTGGCGGTCCTGAACCCGGCCGACAGGGGCGAGTTCCGGGTCTTCAACCAGTTCACCGAGCAGTTCTCGGTGCTCGAGCTAGCGGGCCTGGTCAAACACGCCGCCGCCCACCTCGGCTACGAGGTCGAGGTCAACCACGTCGAGAACCCGCGGGTGGAGAAGGAAGAGCACTACTACAACGCGGTCCACACCAAGCTGCTCGACCTCGGGCTCGAACCGACTCTGCTCAAGGAGGAGCTGATCGAGTCGATCGTGCACGCGATCGAGCGCTACAAGGGAAACGTGATCGAGAGCTCGATCGACCCGCACACGCGCTGGAACCCGGCCAAATCCCCTGCTGGCCGGGCATAGTCCCGCTGGTAGCATCGCTGGTTCCATGAGAGCGGCCGATGCATTGATGGAGAGCCTCAAGGCCGAGGGTGTCGAGAACATCTTCGGCATCCCCGGCGGGGCCAACCTGCCGACTTACGACGCGCTCGTCGACGCCGGCTTCCGCCACATCCAGGTGCGCCACGAGCAGGGAGGCGGGCACGCCGCCGAGGGCTACGCCCGCGCCTCGGGCAGGGTCGGCGTCGCCTTCGCCACCTCCGGGCCGGGCGCGACCAACCTGGTCACCGCGATCGCCGACGCGATGCTCGACTCGACCCCCACGGTCTTCGTCACCGGCCAGGTGCGGACCGAGCTGATCGGCACCGACGGCTTCCAGGAGGCCGACATCCTCGGCGCGACCCTGCCCTTCGTCAAGCACTCCTTCCAGGTCACCGATCCGCGCCAGATCCCCGAGTACGTCCACGAGGCCTTCCACGTCGCCTCTACCGGCCGCCCGGGGCCGGTCCTGCTCGACATCCCGCAGGACCTCTCGCGGGCCGAGATCGAGTACGTGCCGCGCACCGAGCCGGTCGAGCTGCCCGGCTACAAGCCGATGGGCGCCGGCAACATCAAACAGGTGCGGATCGCGGCGAAAGCGCTGGCCGGCGCGCGCCGCCCGATCCTCTACACCGGCGGCGGCGTGATCAACGCCAACGCCTCCGAGGAGCTGCGCGAGCTGGCCGCGGCCGACCGCTTCCCGGTCACCTCGACCCTGATGGGCCTCGGCGCCTTCCCGGCCTCGCACGAGAACTGGCTGGGGATGCTCGGCATGCACGGCACGGTCACGGCCAACTGGGCGATGGACAACGCCGACCTGATCGTCGCGATCGGCGCCCGCTTCGACGACCGCATCACCGGCAAGCTCTCGGAGTTCGCGCCGCACGCCAAGATCATCCACATCGACGTCGACCCCGCCGAGATCTCCAAGAACGTCGGCGCCCACATCCCGATCGTCGGCGACGCCAAGCTGGTCCTGCCCGAGCTGAACCGCGAGTACCGGGCGCTGCAGACCGACCCCTCCCGCCTCGACGCCTGGTGGAAGCAGTTGCGCGAGTGGCAGGCCGAGCACCCGCTGCGCTACGACCCGGGCGACGGCACCGAGATCAAGCCGCAGTTCATGGTCGAGGCGATGCACCGGGCGACGCACGGCGACGCGATCGTCACCTCCGACGTCGGCCAACACCAGATGTGGGCGGCGCAGTACTACGGCTTCGAGAAGCCGCGGCGCTGGATCAACTCCGGCGGCCTGGGGACGATGGGGTTCGGCCTGCCGGCGGCGGTCGGGGCCAAGGTCGCTCGGCCCGAGGAGACCGTCGTCTGCCTGGCCGGCGACGGCAGCCTGATCATGACCTGCCAGGAGCTGGCCACCTGCGTCACCGAAGAGATCCCGGTCAAGGTCTTCCTGATGAACAACGGCTACATGGGGATGGTCCGCCAGTGGCAGGAGCTGTTCTGGGACCGTCGCTACAGCTCCGTGCAGATGGGCGCCAGCCCCGACTGGGTGAAGCTGGCCGAGGCCTTCGGCGCCACCGGGATGCGCTGCGAGGTCGCCGACGAGCTGGAGGCGACGATGGCGCGGGCGCTCGAGACCGAGGGCCCGGTCCTGCTCGACGTGCGCGTCGCCCAGGAGGAGAACTGCTACCCGATGATCCCGCCGGGTCAGGCGGCGCGCGACATGGTCGAGGCGCCGGAGGTCGTGCGCTGATGGAGGCCGGAACGCCGCAGGCGGTGAAGCTCGAGGATCTTCACGTCCCCGGCCAACTCAGCGGCCGCAAGCACATCCTCTCGATCATGGTCGAGAACAAGCCGGGCGTGCTGGCGCGGATCGCCGGCCTCTTCTCGCGGCGCGGCTTCAACATCGACACGCTCGCGGTCGGCCCGACCGACGACCCCAGCGTCTCGCGCATCACCCTCACCCTCGACGGCGCCGTCCACCCGATCGACCAGGTGACCAAGCAGCTGCACAAGCTGGTCAACGTGCTGAAGATCCGCGACATGGAGCCGGAGGAGACGGTCGCCCGCGAGATGGCGATGTTCAAAGTCTCCGCCGCGGTCGAGAACCGCGCCGAGATCATCCAGTTCGCCGAGATCTTCCGGGCGAAGATCGTCGATGTCTCACGGCGGGCGATGACGATCGAGGTGACCGGGTCGGCCGACAAGATCGAGGCCTTCGAGCGGATGATCCGCCCCCACGGACTCATAGAAATGGTAAGGACCGGCGAGATTGCGATTGCAAGAGGCGGCGACTGACGCACTCCTGACTGGCCTCCGCGACTGCGCGGAGCGGGCGGCGGAAAGAGCTCGGCGGACGCTGGTCAGCGTCACCACGGCGGTCGATGGGGTTGATCCCTGTGCGGTTGTCTTCGCATCCCGACTTGCGTCGGACCACTGGTTCTGCTGGGAGCAGCCGGATCGGGGATTCGCGCTGGCGGCCCTCGGGGTCGCCCACGAGGCGACCTCGCGCGGCGAGGGTAGGTTCGAGGACGTCGCCGCGGAGAGCCTGAGGCTCGGCGACGGGGCGGTCGTCGAGGAGCCGGTGGGGCTGCCGGCCGGCGCCGGGCCCGTCTGGACCGGCGGCTTCGCCTTTGACACCAATGGGGCGGGCTCGGCCCCGTGGTCATCGTTCTCGCCCGCGTCCCTGACGCTGCCCGAGCTCTCGCTCTGCCGGCAGGGCGAGGAGACATACCTCACCGTCAACCTGCTGGTTGGGCTCGACGAGGACCCGCGGGCCGCCTCGGCGCGGGCCGAGGCCAGGCTCGCCGGGCTTCGTGATGATCCGCTACCCCTACTCGATCCCCACCTGAAGGAGAGGCCGGCGATCCGCAGCGTCCACCCCCCGGGGGATTTCGAGGCCGCCGTGTCCGCCGCGACCGGCCGGATCGCCGAGGGCGAGATGACAAAGGTGGTGCTGGCGCGCGAGGTGGTCGTCGAGGCGTCCTCCGCCCACGACCCTGCGCCCGTCTTCGGCGCCCTGCGCGAGCAGTTCCCCTCCTGCTTCTGCTTCTGCGCGGGCACGCCGGAGGCGGCCTTCCTCGGCGCCAGCCCCGAGCTGCTGGTGCGCCGCTCGGGCGCGAGCGCCTCGACCGTCGCCCTGGCCGGCTCGACCCGGCGCAGCTCCGACCCCGCCGTCGACGACCATCTCGGCGAGCAACTCCTGCGCAGCGACAAGAACCGTCGCGAGCAGCGGATCGTCGCCGAGCGGATCGTCCGCACCCTGCGCCCGCACGCGGTCTGGGTCGAGACCGAGGCCGAGCCCGAGGTGGTGAAGATCGCCAACATCCAGCACCTGGCGACCCCGGTGATCGCCCAGCTCGCCGAACCGCGCTCGGCGGTCGAGCTGGCCGGCCTGATGCACCCGACGCCCGCCGTCGGCGGCGAGCCCGACTCCGCGGCCCGGGCGGCGATAGCCGAGCTGGAGCGGATGGACCGCGGCTGGTACGCCGGCCCCGTCGGCTGGATGGACGCCACCGAGGACGGCGAGTTCTGCGTCGCCCTGCGCAGCGCCCTCCTGCGCGACCGCGAAGCGCGCCTCTACGCCGGAGTCGGCATAGTCGCCGGCTCGGACCCCGAGGCCGAGCTGGCCGAGACCGAGGTCAAGCTCGAGGCACTGCTGCCGCTGCTCGCGGAGTAGGGACGCCTCCGCCTTTCATGGTTCAGAATCCCTTCGTGTGAGAGGTGGAACAGCAAGGGCGCTGGCAGCCATAGTCGCGGCCGTGTTGGCGGTTGTCATGCCCCAGGCAGGCGCTGTCCCTCCTCCGGGCCCGCGACTTGGTGTGGTCACAGCGGATAGGAGCGGTGGGAACCTGATCACGATCGACCCCTTTGGCAAGGCGCCGCAGAGAGTGATCACCAACCCGGACTCGAATCTCCCCTCCTGGTCTGCGGATGGCAGCTTGCTCGCGCTGTCTGCGACGGGAGACGAATGGGAGGGGTCGGTGGTCGCGGTGGCCAGGGCGGACGGGAGCGGCTTGCGTGCCTATCGTCGCGCGGTCCTCGATGGTAACGACCCTGTCATCTCGCCGGACGGCCATTCCGTCGTCTATCCCCGAACGAAGCTCGTCAAGGTGCTACCCGGGCGGGAGAACTATCTCGTCAAGAGCTCAATGTGGTCACTCAATCTCACCAATGGTTCCGTGAAACAGCGAAGCCAATGGCATCTTGGCTTCCCATTCATACCGAGCGCTTTTTCACCTGACGGCTCGACTGTCGCCGGCACTACGTTCGGTCGGTGGGGATCGGAAGCGGTTGCGATCGACCTTCGCACGGGCCACCGCTCGCTACTGGCAAGGGAAGCATCGGAACCGACGTATTCGCCTGACGGGTCTCAGGTGGCCTTTATACGCTGGAAGAACTGGCGCGCGAGCGGCCGCGACGATGGCTCGCCTCCGATCAACGAGCTGCGGGTCACGCGGATCGGCACCTTTCCTCGATCCCGACTGTTGCTGCGCCGCCGCGAATTGCTCCTCTGGCCAAGCTGGGACCCGTCCGGCAGCCGTTTGTCTTTCACCAGCTCCCATGTCGTCGAAAACGGCTATGCGTCCCCAGAAGAAGGCAACAAGCTGATGGCGATCAACGCTGATGGAACCTGTCTGATGAGGGTCTTCTCCGATCCCGAGACGACTGTCTACGGCAGCGCCTGGCAGCCAGGTCTGGGTCGCGAGGCCGGTCCGATCGCCTGCTGAGTCTCAGGTGAGCGCCGCGGCGACGACCGCGGCGAGGTGGCTGTGAGCCGCGACATTGGCTTGGCGGTCGACTTTGACCTCGATCAGGCCGGTGCCTGCGGCTAGGGCGCCGGGGAGGTCCTCCAACGAGTCGAGGTGACGGTGGGGGAGGTCGAATAGGGCTGCCGCTCTGGCAACGTCGACTCCGCGGGGGGTGCCGAGTAGGGCTTCGAACTCGGCCTCGGGCATCGCTTGCTCCTGGGGCAGGAAGTGGAAGATGCCGCCGCCGTCGTTGTCGATCACGACGATGCGGACCGGGGTCTCGACCTCGCGCAAAGCCGCCAGCCCGCCGAGGTCGTGCAGCAGGCCGAGGTCGCCGGTGACGATCGTGGTCGGGCGGCCGGTGGCGCGGGCGGCGCCGATCCCGGAGGAGATCAGGCCGTCGATTCCGTTGGCACCGCGGTTGCAGAGGAAGGTCACGTCGGCCTCCCCGCCCGGCAAGAAAGACTCCTGGTCGCGGATCGGCATGCTCGACGCGGTGTAGACGAGGTCGCCATCGCGATGGGCGCGGCCAAGGGCGAGCTGCAGGCCCGGCTCGCTCGGCGCGTCCAGCGCCGCAAGCTCGTCTTCGATCGCCCCACGCGCGGCGCGGTCCGCCTCGAGCCACATCGCCGGCCGCGGGCGCTCCTCGCCGAGGCGGGCCGCCCAGCCGGCGGCCAGCTCGGTCGGATCGGCGCGCAGGATCGCCGCCGCGCGGCGGCTGGGCTCGTTCCAGCCGCCCAGCGGGTCGACGACGATCTGGTCGGCCCCCGATTCGGTCAGCCAGGAGCGCAGCGGCTTGCTGGTCGGCATCTCGCCGAAGCGCAGGATCAGGTCGGGCGAGGTCGCCGTGCGGAAGCCCTCGTCGCGCAGCAGCAGGTCGTAGGCGCTGACGACATGGGAGCGGTCGTGGGGCCCGCAGCGGAGCTGCGAAGTCGGCTCGGCGAGGATCGGGTAGCCGGCGGCGGCTGCGAGGTGGGCAAGCGGCTCGCGCAGCTCGGGATCGAGCTGTCGGCCGGCGACGATCACGCCGATCTCGGCCTCGGCGATGTGCTTGGCGACCTCGTCGAGCAGGAACTCGGACGGCTCCATGTCGATCGGCGTCACCGCCGTCAGCGGTCGCGCCCCGCGGCCCTGCAGCGCCAGCGGATCGGTCGCGGTGACGGCGCCCTCGACCGGCAGCGGCGCTAGCGGCTCGCGCCAGGCCAGATTCAGGTGCACCGGCCCGGGCCGGTGCTCGCCGCGGGCGGCGGCGAAGGCGCGGCAGGCGGTCGAGCGGTAGTGGAGCAGGCCGCCGTCGTCTGCCGCGTGCGTCCCGACCTCGCAGAACCAGCGCGCCGATTCGCCGTAGAGCTTCAGCTGGTCGATCGCCTGGCCGGCGCCGATGCCGCGCAGCTCCGGCGGCCGGTCGGCGGTCAGCGCGATCAGCGGCACCGCCGAGTGGTCGGCCTCGCAGATCGCCGGGTGGAAGTTGGCCGCCGCCGTCCCCGACGTGCAGAGGATCGCCACCGGGACGCCGCTCGCCTGCGCCGCGCCGAGGGCGAAGAAGGCGGCCGAACGCTCGTCGACGATCACGCTGACCTCGATCTCCGGCTGCCGCCACAGCGCCACGGCCAGCGGAGTCGAACGCGAACCGGGGGAGAGGACGGCGTGGCGCAGCCCGCAGCGGGCGAGCTCCTCGACGAAGGCCGAGGCGAGCGCGGTATTGGCGTTGGTCTGGTCCATCAGAGGAGATGCTTCCGCAGCGCATCCTCGTCGATCTCGACGCCGAGGCCCGGGCCGTCGGGTGGATGGAGCAGGTCACCGCGCAGCTCGCACTCGACCGCGGCGATGGTCGAGGCGAAGAGGCGTTGGGTGGCGAGGCCATGAGCGAGGGGCCGGTCATCGCCATGGGTGAGCTCTCCCAGGCTCGCCGCGACATGGGCGCCTGCGGCGATCCCCACCGGGCCGTCGAGAGCGCTGGTGACGTAGGCGGGGAGGACCTCGGCGATCTCCATCGCCGCCTCGGGCCCGCCGACCTTGGAGAGCTTGATCCCGGTCATCGCGCAGGCGCCGAGCTCAGCGGCGCGCTCCGCGTCGGCGCGCGTCGCGACGCACTCGTCGGCGGCGATCGGGATCGGCGTCGCACCAGCCACCGCCGCCGCATCCTCCATCGCGGCGACCGGCTGCTCGGCCAGCTCGATCTCGTAGGGCTCCAGTTCGCGCAGCGTGCGCTTCGCCGTCTCCACGTTCCAGGCGCCGTTGGCGTCGATGCGGATCCGCGCCCGCGGCCCGAGCGCTTCGCGCACGGCCCGCACCTGAGCGGCGTCGTCGCCGGCGCCGAGCTTCAGCTTGAAGGAGGTGAAGCCGTCCGCCGCCCAGCGTTCGGCATCGGCGACCACTGCGGCCGGCTCGCCGGCGACCAGGGTGGCGTTGCAGCGCACCGGGGTCGTCGGCCCGGCGCCCGCGTGACCTTCGGCGGCGGCACGCCTTCCGCGCAGATCGAGCAGCGCAGTCGCCGCCGCGCAGCGAGCAGGAGCGGACAGACCCGACTTCGCGGCGCCCAAGAGCGCCTCATCGAGGCTCCCGCGCCCGCCAAGCATCTCCAGCTCCTCCACCACCTGCTCCAGCTTCGTCCCGCCTCGCAGCGAGAGGGGGACCGCTTCGCCGAGCCCGACCAGCCCGTCCTCGTCTCGCAGCCGCAGCAGCACCATCTCGCGCCGGTCGAGCCGGCCGGCGGCGGTGACGTAGGGCTGCCGGAACGGCAGCGCGTAGGGGATGGCTTCGACCGAAGCGATTCGCACCGCTTCAGCTTAGGACGCGAGCAGCAATCCGAGCGAGACGAGCAGGCTGAAGGCGCCGAGCAGGGCGCCGGTCTGGGCGAGCGCCTTGTTGAGCGAGGGCCCGTCGGTGCGGTTGGTCATCGCACGCAATGGCGGCACCGCCAACGGCAGGGCGAGCACGCCGATCAGGGGCAGCGCGCTGCCGCCGCCGGCGAGGAGCGCGATCGGCAGGACGAGGAAGGCGCCAAGCACCAGCAGGCGGTAGAGGACGACGGCGTTGTGGCGCCCCATCCGCACCGCCAGCGTGTTCTTGCCCGCCCGCCGGTCGGTCTCGACGTCGCGGACGTTGTTGACGACGAGGATCGCCGTGGCGAGGAAGCCGACCGCGATCGAGAGCCCCAGCGGCAGCGCGTCGAGGCGCTCGAGCTGGACGTAGTAGGAGCCGTTGACGGCGACCAGGCCGAAGAAGAGGAAGACGAAGACCTCGCCGAAGCCGGCGTAGCCGTAGGGGCGCGGCCCGCCGGTGTAGAGGACGCCGGCCGCGATCGAGAGGATGCCGACGATCAGGATCGCGATCCCGGCGACGGCGGTGAGGTAGATGCCGCAGGCGACTGCGACGGCGAAGGCGATCCAGGTCGCAACCAGGACCCGCTGCGGGGTCACCAACCCCGCCGAGGTGACCCGTACCGGCCCCAGTCGGTCGGCGGTGTCGGCGCCGCGCTTGGCGTCGGAGTAGTCGTTGGAGAGGTTGGTCCCGATCTGGATGAAGACCGAGCCGATCAGCGCTGCGACGAAGGCCCCGAGCCGCGGCAGCCTTCCCGCCCATTCGACCGAGGCGGCCGTCCCGACCAGCACCGGCGCGATCGCCGCCGGCAGCGTCCGCGGCCTCGCTGCCATCAGCCAGAGCCTCATGGCCGCCTCGGAAACTTGCCGAAGTCGGGCTTGCGCTTCTGCTTGAAGGCCTCGCGGCCCTCGCGGGCCTCCTCGCTGCCGTAGAAGAGCAGGTTGGCGTCGTGGGCGAGCTGCTGGATCCCGGCGTAGCCGTCCTCATGGGCGTTGAAGCTGGCCTTGACCAATCGCAGGGCGAAGGGCGAGAGGGCGAGCATCTCGCGGCACCAGGCAACCGTCTCGCGCTCGAGGTCCGCCAGCGGCACGACCGCGTTGACGAGCCCCATCTCCATCGCCTCGACGGCGTCGTACTGGCGGCAGAGCATCCAGATCTCCTTCGCCTTCTTGGTCCCAACGAGGTCGCGCAGCAGCGAGGCGCCGAAGCCGCCGTCCCAGGAGCCGACCCGCGGACCGGTTTGGCCGAAGACGGCGTTGTCGGCGGCGATCGTCAGGTCGCAGCAGACGTGCAGGACGTGGCCGCCGCCGATCGCGTAGCCGGCGACCATCGCGACGACCGGCTTCGGCAGCCGCCGCATCTGCACCTGCAGGTCGGTGACGTGGAAGCGGCCGAGCGAGGCGCCCTCGGCGACGTAGCCGCTGTCGCCGCGAACCGTCTGGTCGCCGCCCGAGCAGAAGGCCCGCTCGCCGGCGCCGGTGAGGACGACGACCCCGACCTCGGTGTCCTCGCGGGCCAGCTCCAGCGCGGCCGAGACCTCGACCAGCGTCTGCGGGCGGAACGCGTTCAGCACCTCGGGCCGGTCGATCGTCACCTTGGCGATCCCGCCGGCCTTCTCGTAGCGGATGTCCTCGTACTCGCCGGCGCCGATCCACTCGATCGGCGCGTAGAGCTCCTCCTCGGACGGGGCGCCCTTGTGTCGTTGCGGCATGATGCGCACGATATCCCCGCCTCGATGAAGCTCGACGACTGGCTTGCCCAGAGATCTCAGAGTTGCCCCGACCGCGTCGCCCTCGTGGCCGACGGCGCCGAGGTGACCTACGCCGAGCTGGAGGCCGAGTCGACCTGGGTCGCGCGCCGGCTCGAGGCCCACGGCGTGCGGCGTCGCTCGGTCGCCGCGCTGACGATGCAGCCGCGCCGCGAGCAGGTCGTCCTCACCCATGCGCTGATGAAGGTCGGCGCCGTGCTGCTGCCGCTCAGCCCGCGGCTCAGCCCCGAGGAGCGTGCTGCGATCGTCGCCGCAGAGGAACCGACCGTCGACCTCAGCGACCCCGGCGAGCTGACCCAGACGGAGGCCGACCTGCCGCTGCTCGGCGAGCACGACATGGACGCGCCCTGCTGTCGGGTGATGACCAGCGGCAGCACCGGCAAGGCCGACGCCGTCGAGCTGACCTACGGGAACTTCCTCTGGAGCGCGGTCGGCTCGGCCTTCAACATCGGCGTCGAGCCCGAGGACCGCTGGCTCTGCTGCCTGCCGCTCAGCCACATCGCCGGCCTCAGCATCGTCATGCGCTCGGTGATCTACGGCACGGCCGCGGTTCTGCACGACGGCTTCGAGGTCGACCGCGTTGCCGCCGCGCTCGAGTCCGACGGAATCACCGTCCTCTCGCTGGTCACCACGCAGCTCAACCGCCTGCTCGAGGCCGGCGCCGACCTCGCCGGCCCGCGCGCGATCCTGGTCGGCGGCGGGCCGGTGCCGGAGGCCTCGCTCGAGGAGGCGATCGGGCGCGGCGCCACCGTCGTGCAGACCTACGGCCTGACCGAGGCCTGCTCGCAGGTGACGACGCTGGCCCCGGCCGACGCGCGGCGCAAGCTCGGCTCCGCCGGGCGGCCGCTGCTGACCACCCACCTGCGGATCCGCGAGGGCGAGATCCTCGTCCAGGGGCCGACCGTCGCGCCCAGCCGGCTCGACTCCGACGGCTGGCTGCACACCGGCGACCTCGGCCGGATCGACGAGGAGGGCTTCCTCTACGTCGAGGACCGGATCGACGACATGATCGTCAGCGGCGGCGAGAACGTCGTCCCGGCCGAAGTCGAGCAGGTCCTGCTGCGCCACCCCGAGGTCGCCGACGCCGCCGTCGTCGGGCGCGAGGACCCCGAGTGGCAGCAAGCCGTGACCGCGGTCGTCGTCCTCCACGACGGCTCGGAGGTGACGCCGGACGAGCTGCGCCGCCACTGCGCCGACTCGCTCGCCGGCTTCAAGGTGCCGAAGCGGGTCGAGCTCGCCGCGGCGCTGCCGCGCACGCCCTCGGGCAAGCTCCTGCGTCGTGCCCTCCGCTAGCCTGAGCGGCCATGAAAACCGACGACATCTTCTACGACAAGGACGCCGACCTCTCGAAGCTCGAGGGCAAGACCGTCGCCATCCTCGGCTACGGCTCGCAGGGCCACGCCCACGCGCTCAACCTGAGGGACTCCGGCGTCGACGTCGTCGTCGGCCTGCGCGCCGACTCCTCCAGCCGGGCGAAGGCCGAAGAGGCCGGGCTCGAGGTGCTCGACGTCGCCGAAGCGGCGAGCCGCGGCGACGTGGTGATGATCCTCCTGCCCGATGAGAAACAGGCCGAGGTCTGGGAGGCGGAGATCGCCGACGGGATCGCCCCCGGCAACCTGCTGCTCTTCGCCCACGGCTTCTCGATCCACTTCGAGCAGATCGCGCCCCCGCCCGGCGTCGACATCGGCATGGTCGCCCCCAAGGGCCCCGGCCACCTGGTCCGCCGCCAGTACGAGGAAGGCCACGGCGTGCCCTGCCTGATGGCGGTCCACCAGGACGCGACTGGCGAGGCGCACGACCTCGTCCTCGCCTACGCCGCCGGGATCGGCGGCGGCCGCGCCGCGATCATCGAGACGACCTTCAAGGACGAGTGCGAGACCGACCTCTTCGGCGAGCAGGCCGTCCTCTGCGGCGGCGCCTCGGAGCTGGTCCGTGCCGGCTTCGAGACCCTGGTCGAGGCCGGCTACGACCCGCGCCTCGCCTACTTCGAGTGCCTGCACGAGCTCAAGCTGATCGCCGACCTGATGTACGAGAAGGGGATCCAGGGGATGCGCTACTCGATCTCCAACACCGCCGAGTACGGCGACATGACCCGCGGCAAACGCGTGATCGGCGAGGAGTCGCGCGCTGCGATGAAGCAGATTCTCGGGGAGATCCAGTCGGGCGAGTTCGCCAAGGAGTGGATCGCCGAGAACCGCGCCGGCGGCGAGAACCTCTCGCGGATGCGCGAGGAGGGCGCCGCCCACGAAGTCGAGGAGGTCGGCGGCGACCTCCGCAAGATGATGCCCTGGATCGACCAGGAGTTCTGAGGACGGCGCATCTCGTGGTCCTCAGTCGGCCTCCTCGGGTCACGCACCGATGTGCGCTCCCCTCGTCGGCCTCCCTGCGTCCCCCGACCTGCTTGCCCTCAGAACCCCTGGAACCAGTACTTGATCTTCAAGCGCCTGGAGGGCCGTCGGGGCCGAAGCGGGCCTCCTCGCCGGGCGGGAGCTTGCCGTCTCGGCCGACGTAGCCGTCCTTGCCGCCGACGATGACGTAGACGGCGTCCTCGGAGTCGCTGAGGTTGCGGAGGCGGCGGATCGTCGAGGCGTCGACTCTCGCCAGCCCGCCGGGGCCGAGCTCGTGGGTGGAGCCGTCGCCGAACTCGATCGCTATGCGGCCGCTGTGGACGAAGTAGAGCTCCTCCTGCTCCTCGTGCAGGTGGCGACCGGTCTCGTAGGAGGGCGGGAGGACGATCGCGTTGACGCCGAAGGCCGTCACGCCGAGGCCCTTGCGGATCTTGCGGAAGCCGTAGCCCTCGCCCAGCTCGTCGAGGCTCGAAATCGCGTAGCCGTCCATCCGCGGCATCGTAATAACCTTGGCCGCCCCGTGCCCGCCGCAACCTCAACCCTGATCCCCGCCGAGCTGAAGCCAGCCGACGGCCGCTTCGGCTGCGGTCCCTCGAAGGTCCGCCCCGAGGCGCTGGCGAAGCTGTCCGAGCGGGCCGACCTGATGGGCACCTCGCACCGCCAGGCGCCGGTGCGCGACCTCGTCGGTCGGGTCCGGGCCGGCATCGCCGAGCTGCTCGGCCTGCCCGACGGCTACGAGGTGGCGCTTGGCAACGGCGGGACGACCGCCTTCTGGGACGCCGCCGCGGCCTGGCTCGTGCGCGAGCGTGCCCTGCACCTCGCCTACGGCGAGTTCTCGCGCAAGTTCTCCGGGGTGACCGCCGGCGCGCCGTTCCTCGCCGATCCGATCGTGGTCGAGGCCGAGCCGGGCGACGCGCCCGAGCCGACCTCGGACCCCGCGGCCGACGCGATCGCCTGGGCGCACAACGAGACCTCGACCGGCGTGATGGTCGAGGTGCGCCGGCCCGCAGGCGCCGGCGACGCGCTCGTCCTGGTCGACGCGACCTCCGGCGCCGGCGGCCTGCCGCTCGACGCCTCCCAGGCAGACGTCTACTACTTCGCCCCGCAGAAGGCCTTCGGCGCCGACGGCGGTCTCTGGTTCGCCGTGCTCTCGCCGGCGGCGATCGAGCGGATCGCGGAGCTCGACGGCGCCGCCGATCGCTGGCAGCCCGGATTCCTCTCGCTGGCGACTGCGCTCGACAACTCGCGCAAGAACCAGACCTACAACACGCCGGCCTTGGCGACCCTGCTGCTGCTCGCCGACCAGCTCGAGTGGATGCTCGGCGGCGGCGGCCTCGATTGGTGCGTGCAACGCACCGGCGCCTCCTCGGGCCACCTCTACGGCTGGGCCGAGGCGGCGGACTTCGCCTCGCCCTTCGTCGCCGACCCGGCGAAGCGCTCGCTGGTCGTCGGCACGATCGACTTCGACGAGGGCGTCGACGCCGCCGCCCTGGCCGCGACGCTGCGCGCCAACGGCATCGTCGACGTCGAGCCCTACCGCAAGCTCGGCCGCAACCAGCTCCGGGTCGGCATGTTCCCGGCGGTCGACCCCGCCGACGTCGAAGCGCTCACCGCCTGCGTCGACTGGGTGATCGAGAACGTCGACGGCGTGGCGCGATGAAGGTCCTGGTCAAGGAGAAGATCGCCGACTCCGGGGTCGAGCTGCTGCGCCAGAACTTCGAGGTCGACCTCGGCCTCGAGATGTCCGAGGAGGAGCTGCGCGAGGCGATCGGCGGCTACGACGCGATCCTCGTCCGCTCGGCGACGCAGGTCACGCCGGAGCTGATCGACCTGGCCGAGAACCTCAAGGTGATCGGCCGCGCCGGAACCGGCGTCGACAACGTCGACATCCCCGCCGCCACCCGCCGCGGCATCGTCGTCGCCAACGCCCCCGAATCGAACTCGGTCGCCGCCGCCGAGCACACGCTGGCGCTGATGCTGGCGCTCTGCCGCAACGTCCCCCAGGCGCACGGCTCGCTGGTCGGCGGCGCCTGGGAGCGGCCGAAGTTCAAGGGCACCGAGCTCTACGGCAAGACCCTGGGGGTGATCGGCTTCGGCCGCATCGGCCAGCTCGTCGCCAAGCGCGCCCAGGCCTTCGAGATGGAGGTCGTCGGCTTCGACAAGTTCGTCTCCCCCGAGCGCTTCAAGGAGCTGGGAGTCGAGGGTGCGACCGAGCTGAACGACCTTCTCGCGCGCGCCGACGTCGTCACCCTGCACGTGCCGAAGACGCCGGAGACCATCGGCCTGATCGATGCCCCCGCGATCGCGGCGATGAAGGACGGCGCCCGGCTGGTGAACTGCGCCCGCGGCGAGCTGGTCGACCTCGATGCGCTCCTCGCCGGGCTCGAGTCGGGCAAGCTCGGCGGCGCCGCGCTCGACGTCTTCCCCTCCGAGCCCTTCACCGAGCACCCGATCTTCGCCCGCCCGGACGTCGTCGTCACCCCGCACCTCGGGGCCTCGACCGCCGAGGCGCAGGACCGCGCCGGCGTGGTCACCGCCGAACAGGTGACCGCGGCGCTGACCGGCGGCGTCGTCACCAACGCGGTCAACATCGCCGCCGTGCGGCCGGAGGCGATGGAGGCGCTGGCGCCCTTCGTGCCTCTCTGCGAAAAGCTCGGCCGCCTCGCCCAGGGGCTGGGCGACGGCGGGGTCGGCAAGGTCAGCGCCGAGTTCCGCGGCCGCATCGCCTCGCACGACACCCGCCTGCTCGGCATCGCCGTCCTCGTTGGCGTCCTCTCCGGCCACACCGAGGAGCCGGTCAACCTGGTCAACGCGCCGCAGATGGCCGAGGAGCGGGGGATCGAGCTCTCCGAGACGAGCGACAGCGTCGCCGCCGACTTCAGCGAGCTCGTCACCGTGCGTCTCGGCTCGGGCGACTCCGCGGTCGAGGTGTCGGGAACCGGCGTCGGCCCGCGCAACGAGCCCTACCTGGTCTCGGTCTGGGGCGAGAGCTTCTACCTGCCCTTCGCCGAGCACCTCGCCGTCTTCCGCTACGCCGACCAGCCGGGGATGATCGGCCGGGTCGGGACGATCTTCGGCGAGGAGGGGGTCAACATCATCTCCGCCGCGGTCGGTGCCGCGCCGGGCGGCGAGAGCGCGGTGATGGCGCTGACCACCGACGCGCCGGTGCGCGCCGAGACGATCGCGCGGATCCTCGAGCTCGACGGCTTCTCCGTCGGCCGCTCGATCGACCTCTAAGCCCGGCCGGGTAGGCTCTCCGCCGTGAAGGCGGTGGTGCTGACCGGAACGGGCGGGCCCGAGGTCCTGCAGGTGCAGGAGCGGCCCGACCCTGCCGTCGGCCCGGGCGAGGTCCGGATCGCCGTCCGCGCGGCCGGGATCAACTTCGCCGACACGATGGCCCGGGTCGGCCTCTACCCGGACGCGCCCAAGCCCCCCTGCGTCCTCGGCTACGAGGTCGCAGGGACGGTCGAGTCGATCGGCGACGGGGTCGCCTCGCTGGCCGTGGGCGACCGGGTCTTCGCCGGCACCCGCTTCGGCGGGCACGCCGAGCTGGTCGTCGTGCCCGAGGCGCAGGTGCTGCCGCTGCCCGAGCGGCTCAGCTTCGAGCAGGGCGCGGCCTTCCCGGTCAACTACGGGACCGCCTACGCGGCGCTGATCGTGATGGGCAGCCTGCGCGAGGGCAACCGGGTGCTGATCCATGCCGCCGGCGGAGGGGTGGGTATCTCGGCCACCCAGATCGCCCGCAACGTCGGCGCCGAGATCTTTGGCACCGCCTCGCCCGCCAAGCACGAGGCGATTCGCGCCCAGGGCGTCGAGCACCCGATCGACTACCGCTCGCTCGACTTCGAGGCCGAGGTGATGCGGATCACGGGGGGAGAGGGCGTCGATCTCGTCATCGACGCGCTCGGCCCGGCCTCGTTCCGCAAGGATTACCGGCTGTTGCGCCCGGGTGGGCGGCTGGTCATGTACGGGCTCTCCGAAGCCACCCGCGACGGCAAGCGCGACCTCGCCGCCACCCTGAAGGGGCTGGCGGCGATGCCGCTCGCCACCTACCCGTGGTGGAAGAGCCTCAACGCGATGAGCGAGAACAAAGGCGTCTTCGGCCTCAACATGCTCAAGTGGTGGGACCGCGAGGGCAACCTCGACCGCGTCACCGAGCCGCTGCTCGCCGACCTCGAGGTGGGTCGACTCGATCCCGTGGTGGCCGAGGCATTCCCCTTCGAGCGAGCCGGCGAGGCGCACGAGTTCATTGCCGCGCGCCGCAACGTCGGCAAGGTCGTGTTGTTCCCCTCTTAGACGCTCCGACCGGATCGGCGGCGGGGACCCGATGAAGAAGGCGATTCTCACTCTGCTCGCATTGCTCGCGGCGCTGGCGCCGGCATCCGCCGTGGCCGTCGACCCGCCGGCCTACAACGTCCTGCTCGCCGGCGGCGACGAAGCGAACATGATCCACATCTGGCTCACCGCGGACGGGCGCGAGTACGTGATCGACTCGGTCGTGCCGCTCGAAGTGGGGGGAGCGTCTGCGTCAACCCGGAAGGGCAGGCGAACGAGCTGGTCTGCGACGCCCCTGCGATCGCCGGCTTCGAAGTCAACTCCGGCGGCGGCGAAGACGAAGTGTCGATCGCCAAGCAGATCTCGATCCCGGTGACGATGAGGGGCGGGCCCGGCAACGACACCCTCATCGGCGGCAGCGGGCCCGACAAGCTGGTCGGCGGGAGCGGCGACGACACCCTGGTCGGCGGCAGCGGCGACGACGTCCTCTATGGCGGTCCCGGCGCCGACCGGCTGCTCGGCGGTCCCGGCGACGACGTCCTCCACGGTGGGCCCGGCGCCGACACGCTCCTCGGCGGCGCCGGCAGCGACGTGCTCGCACAGAGCTGAGTCAGGGGGCCGCCGGTTCGGCGGCCGACTTGCCGAACAACCTGCCGCCGACGAAGAAGAGGGCGATTAGGAAGCCGATGAGCGAGAGGCCCGCGTCGAGGCGGAACGCCGCCTGGATGCCGTCGACGAACGAGGCCTGCGAGGAGAAGACGGTCGTCGTCAGCCCGAGCCCGATCGAGCCGCCGGCGATCTGGAACATGTAGACGATGCCGCCCGCCAGGCTGGTCTCCGATTCGTCGACCGAGGTGACGCCGGCGGTCGTCGCGGTCGGGTAGAAGCTGCCGATCCCGATCCCGAGCACGACCATCCCGGCGACCAGCGAGCCGTAGCCGGAGCTTTCGTCGACCAGAGAGAAGAGGAACGGGGCGACCGTGATGCAGAGCCCGCCGAGCGCCGCCAGCGGCTTGGCGCCCAGCCGGTTGTAGAGCGGCCCGGCGGCGAAGGAGACGATCGCGAAAGTGCCGAGGAAGGGCAGCATCCCGACCCCGGCTTCCAGCGGCGAGTAGCCGAGGTGCTTCTGCATGAACTGCGGCAGGTAGAGCAGCGCGGCGAAGAAGGTCGCCGACATGAAGAGGATCGCCAGGCAGGAGGAGCGGAAGTTCTCGTTGCGCATCACCGCTCGCGGCACCAGGGCGTTCATCCCGGCCCGCCGCTCGAGCGGCACGAAGGCGGCAATGCCGGCCGCGGCGATCGCCAGCAGCGCGATCACCCGCGGGTCGCCCCAACCCCAATCGTCGACCTGGTCGAGCGCGACCAGCAGCGCGACGAGGCCGACCGAGATCGAGGCGATCCCCGGGTAGTCGATCCGCTGCCCGCCGGCGTCGGGCTCCTTCACCCGGACGAGGTAGTAGGTGACGACCATGGCGAAGATCGCGATCGGGACGTTGAGGAAGAAGATCCAGCGCCAGCTGAGGGCGTCGGTGAGCACGCCGCCGATCAGCGGCCCCATCGCGTTGCCGAGGCCGGCCGCGCCGATCACGATCCCGCCCGCCAGCCCGGCCTTGTCGTCGGGCAGGAGCTCGTAGGTCATGCCGAGGATCGCCGGCCACATCAGCGCGCCGCCGATCCCCATGACGACGCGGCTGAAGATCAGCCAGGTCTCCGTCTGGGCGGCGCCGCCGAGCGCCGACATCGAGGCGAAGATCGCCGTGCCGACGAAGAAGGCGCGCTTGCGGCCGAACATGTCGGCGAGGCGCCCGCCGGTGACGATCATCACGCCGAAGGTGAGCGCGTAGGCGTTGATCACCCACTGGATCGTGTTGACGTTGGTGTGGAAGTCCTTCTCCATCGTCGGCAGGGCGACGTTGATCGCGGAGAAGTCGTTGGCGATGACGACGACGCTGATCCCCATCGCCAGCAGGGCGAGCCAGGTGGTGCGCGAGATCGAGCCGGCGCCTGACTCCATCGCGCCAGGATATGCGGGGGCCCCGACGTGCGCTAACCTGGGCGGCGAATGACGTACCGGCCCAACAGCCTGGCGCTTCTCCTTCTCCTCCCCCCTCGGGGGGAATAGCGCTGGGCGGCGCGATAGCCGCGAGAGACAAGGTCATTCGAAGCAACTGGAGAAGGAGGTAGGACCCGTGGCACCAGCAGACGACGCAAACCGCGTCCACATCTTCGACACCACCCTGCGCGACGGCGAGCAGTCGCCGGGGATCTCGCTCAACACGGCCGAGAAGGTCGAGATCGCCCACCAGCTCGCGCGGCTGGGCGTCGACGTGATCGAGGCCGGCTTCCCGATCACCTCTCCCGGGGACTTCGAGGCGGTCGAGGCGATCTCGCGCCAGGTCGAGGGACCGGTGGTCTGCGGCTTGGCCCGCACCCACAAGGCCGACATCGACGCCGCCTGGGGGGCGATCCGCGACGCCGAGCGTCCCCGCATCCATACGTTCATCTCGACCTCCGACATCCACATCGAGCACCAGCTGCAGACCGACCGCGAGGACGTCAAGGGCCAGGCCCGGGCAGCGGTCACGCTAGCCCGCTCCTACTGCGAGGACGTCGAGTTCTCGCCGATGGACGCGACCCGCGCCGACGTCGAGTTCACTGCCGAGGTCTGCGCGATCGCCGTCGAGGAGGGCGCCACCGTGGTCAACATCCCCGACACCGTCGGCTACACGACGCCCGAGGAGTACGTCGAGTACTTCCGCCGCCTCTACGAGCTGGTTCCGGGGTTGCGCGAGGTCGAGACCTCGGTCCACTGTCACGACGACCTGGGACTGGCCGTGGCCAACTCCTACGCCGGCGTGCTGGCGGGGGCGCGTCAGGTCGAGTGCGCGGTCAACGGGCTCGGCGAGCGGGCCGGCAACTGCTCGCTGGAGGAGATCGTGATGCTGATCAAGACCAGGGAGGACGTGCACGGGCTTACGACCGGCCTCAACAGCCGCGAGCTGGCCCGCACCAGCCGCATGGTCTCGCGGCTGACCGGCTACCCGGTCCAGCCGAACAAGGCGATCGTCGGCCGCAACGCCTTCGCGCACGAGTCTGGCATCCACCAGGACGGGGTACTGAAGGAGCGCACCACCTACGAGATCATGGACGCGACCGAAGTCGGCCTCGAGTCGAACTCGATCGTGCTTGGCAAGCACTCCGGTCGCCACGCCCTGCGAGATGCCCTGGAGCAACTCGGCTTCAAGATCGACGGCAACGCCCTGAACGCCGCCTTCAAGCGCTTCAAGGAGGTCGCCGACCGCAAGAAGCACGTCACCGCGCTCGACCTGGAGGCGATCGTCTCCGACGAGATGCGCGAGCGCGCCGACGCCCACGAGCTGGCCTGGTTCGAGGTCGAGGCCGGCTCGCGGCGCGAGCCGCTGGCGCGGGTCGCGGTGCGGATGCCCTCCGGCGAGGAGTCGGTCGGCGAGTCGAGCGGCGACGGCCCGGTCGACGCGATCTTCCAGGCGATCCAGAAGGCGACCGGCACCGAGTGCGAGCTGCGCCAGTACACGGTCGAGGCGGTGACCGGGGGGGAGGACGCCCTCGGCGAGGTCGGCGTGATGCTGCGCGCCGCCGGCCGCCTGGCCTCGGGCCAGGGCGTCGCCACCGACATCCTCGAGGCCTCGGCCCGCGCCTACGTTCGAGCCCTCTCCAACGCCCTCGAGGGCGCCGCGATCCGCGAGGCCGAGGCGGCAACCGCCGAGGCCGCAGTAGAGCGCACCCCCGGCCCTTAAATTCCCACCCGTTCGTCTCTAAGGGGGGCGAACTTCCATGAGTCTGCCCTTGTATCCGGTATGCGTACACGGGAGCAGATTCGTGGGGTAGGCGTTCCAGGCATCGACCAGAGGCTTGCCGGGCTGGCGGACGAGCAGCACGGGTTGGTTGCTCGAAGCCAGCTATTGGAACTCGGCCTCTCATCCGGCGCGATCGGGCGCCGGGTGAGGGCGGGGAGGCTTCATCGGGTGCATCCGGGGGTCTATGCGGTGGGACACAGGATCACGTCTCGCCAAGGCCGGTGGAAGGCGGCGGCCCTGTTCTGCGGATCGGGGTCGGTCCTGAGCCACCGGTCGGCAGCAACGCTCTGGGGGATACGCAGCCCCTCGTCTCACCCGATAGAAGTCACGGCGCCGACCAAGAGTCGCTCACGCCAGGGCATACGGCGACACTTCGCCGTACTGCCCGCAGACGAGGTCACAACCTGGGCGGGGATTCCGGTCACCACCGTTCCCCGCACCGTCTTCGATCTTGCCGCCGTTCTGCCGGCCAACGCGGTCGAGCACGCCCTTCGCGAATCTGAACGCCTGCATCTCCACGACGCGCTCTCGCTCCCGCACCTGCTCGACCGCCACCCGCGCCATCGTGGGAACAAGGCAATCCGTGAGTGCCTGCGCCGTCGGCGCGAGATGCCGCCCGGCGCTACTCGAGAGGAGTTGGAGGCGCGCTTTCTCGCCTTCCTCGACCAGCGCGGCCTTCCCCGGCCCAGCCTCAATGCTTGGGTGATGCTCGGCAGGCATCGGTACCAGGTCGACTGCCTGTGGCACGCGCAACGCGTGATCGTCGAGCTGGACGGCTACGAAACGCACGGCACCCGTATGGCATTCGAGGACGACCGGGCTCGCGACCGGCGCCTGATCGCCGCCGGCTTCCGCGGTACCCGGGTCACCTGGCGCCACCTGCACGACACCCCCGGCGAAGTCGAGGACGATCTCCGCGCGATTCTCGTGCGCGCACCTGACAAGCGTACGTGATAACGTACGAGCGTAATGGTGGCGGCGAACGAGAAGCGGACCGCGGCGGTGGCTGCGAGTACGCCGGCGATCGGGAGGCGCGTCAAGGCCCTGCGCGAGGCGATGGGGTTCTCGCTGCGGGATCTGGCGGAGCGGACGAGGGTCAGCGCGCCGATGCTCTCGCAGGTTGAGCGGGGGGAGACCAGTCCTACGCTGGCTGTGGCCGAGAAGATCGCCTCGGGTCTGGAGCTGACCCTGTCGCAGCTGTTGCGCCTCGACGAGGGCGAGCACGTCGCGATCAGCCGCGCCGGATCGCGCCGCCGCTCCGAGCGCGGCGGCCACCGCTTCGAGGAGCTGACGCCGCCGCTGCCCGGCCAGCGGGCGGACGTCTCGCTGCACACGCTGAAGGCGGGCGCGACGACCGGCGGGCCCGGCGACCCGCCGATCCACGAGCCCGGCAGCCGCGAGACCGCGGTCGTCCTCACCGGCGTGCTGGCGCTGGTCGTCGACGGCACCCGCCACGAGCTGCACGCCGGCGACAGCGTCACCTTCGACGCCGACCTGCCGCACCACTTCGAGAATGACGGCGAGGAGCAGGCCCGCTTCCTCGCCGTGATCGCCGCCGGACTGAGGAGGAGCTAGCCATGCCAAGGACGATGTTCGACAAGATCTGGGAGCAGCACGAGGTCTCCAAGGGGCTGATCTACATCGACCTCCACCTCGTCCACGAGGTGACCTCGCCGCAGGCCTTCGACGGGCTGCGGATGGCCGGGCGCAAGCTGCGGCGTCCCGACAAGACCCTGGCCACCGCCGACCACAACGTGCCGACCGACGGCACCATGACGGCGCGGCTGATCGCCGACGAGCTCTCGCGGGTCCAGGTCGAAACGCTGGAACGCAACTGCGAGGAGTTCGGCGTGCCGATCTTCTCGCTCGGCTCCGACCGCCAGGGGATCGTCCACGTGATCGGCCCCGAGCTGGGCGTCACCCAGCCGGGGATGACGATCGTCTGCGGCGACAGCCACACCTCGACCCACGGCGCCTTCGGCGCGCTGGCCTTCGGCATCGGCACGTCGGAGGTCGAGCACGTCCTCGCGACCCAGTGCATGGTGCAGAAGCGACCGCAGACGATGCGCATCGTCTACGGGGGAGCGCTCGGTCCCGGCGTCACCCCGAAGGACCTGATCCTGGCGACGATCGGCCGCCTCGGCACCGGTGGCATGGTCGGCCACGCGGTCGAGTACGCCGGGCCGGCGATCGAGGCGCTATCGATGCCCGGCCGGATGACCGTCTGCAACATGACGATCGAGGGCGGCGGCCGCGCCGGCATGATCGCCCCCGACGAGGCGACCTTCGAGTGGGTGCGCGGCCGCCCCGCCGCGCCGGCGGACTTCGAGGCCGCGGTCGAGCGCTGGCGCGAGCTGCCCAGCGACCCTGGCGCGAGCTTCGACCGCGAGGTCGAGATCGACGCCGCGGGCATCTCGCCGATGGTCACCTGGGGGACGAACCCCGGGATGGTGGTCGAGGTCACCGGCACGGTGCCCGACCCCGCGGCGATGGACTCGCCGGCCGACCGCGAGTCGGCCGAACGGGCTCTCGCCTACATGGCGCTGGAGCCCGGGACGCCGATGACCGAGGTCGCGCCCGAACGCGTCTTCATCGGCTCCTGCACCAACTCCCGGATCGAGGACCTGCGCGAGGCCGCCGCCATGGTCGACGGCCGCAAGATCGCCAGCAGCGTCCGCGGCATGGTCGTGCCCGGCTCCCAGCAGGTGAAGAAGGCCGCCGAGGAGGAGGGCCTGCACGACGTCTTCCGTTCCGCCGGCTTCGAGTGGCGCGAGGCCGGCTGCTCGATGTGCCTGGGGATGAACCCCGACATCCTGATCGAGGGAGAGCGCTGCGCCTCGACCTCGAACCGCAACTTCGAGGGCCGCCAGGGCAAGGGCGGCCGGACCCACCTGGTCAGCCCGCGGATGGCCGCCGCAGCGGCCGTCGAGGGCCACTTCGTCGACATCAGGGATTGGAGCTGAGCATGCGACCGATAGACGTGATCGAGGGCAAGGTCTCGGTCCTGGACAGGGCCGACGTCGACACCGACCAGATCATCCCCAAGCAGTTCCTCAAGCGGGTCGAGCGGACCGGCTTCGGCGAGTTCCTCTTTTACGACTGGATCCGCGACGGCGAGATCGAGCTGGCGCCCAACCCGATCCTCGTCGCCGGTCGCAACTTCGGCTGCGGCTCCTCGCGCGAGCACGCCCCCTGGGCGCTCGAGGACTTCGGCTTCGAGGCGATCGTCGCTCCCTCCTTCGCCGACATCTTCTACGTCAACTGCACCAAGGTCGGCCTGCTGCCCGTGGTGCTCGACGAGGAGCACTGCCGTGCGGTCGCCGAGGCCGGCGAGGCGCGGATCGACGTCGACGACCAGACCGTGACCTGCGCCGGCGGCGTCTTCGAGTTCGAGATCGAGCCCGACGTCAAACACCGCCTGCTGAACGGCCTCGACGACATCGGCATCACCCTGGAGAACGCGGGGGCGATCGATGCCTTCGAGACGGGCGAGGCAGCGGGGCGCGGGCCGGTCACCACGGCGCTATGAGCGGCGGCGAACCACCGGCGGGGGCGATGAACAGCGGCCCGCGCGAGTGGGACGCGGAGACCTACGACGCGATCTCCGATCCCCAGTTCGAATGGGGGACGGAGGTGCTCGGGCGGCTGGGGCTGAGCGGTGAGGAGTCGGCGATAGACGCCGGCTGCGGCTCGGGCAAAGTCACCGAGAGACTGCTCGAGCGCCTGCCCGACGGGCGTCTGCTCGCGGTCGACGGCTCCGAGGCGATGATCGCCAAGGCGAAGGAGCGGCTGGGGGAGAGGGTGGACTACCTGGTCGCCGACCTCTCCGAGCTCGAGGTCGAGCGGCCGGTGGACCTGATCTTCTCGACCGCGACTTTCCACTGGATCCTCGATCACGAGCGTCTCTTCGAGCGCCTGCATGCCGCGCTGCGGCCCGGTGGCCGCCTGGTCGCCCAGTGCGGCGGGCAGGGGAACGTCGCCGAGCACGCCCAGGTGATCGCGACGGTTGCCGCCAGGCCTCGGTTCGCCTCGCACCTCGAGCAGATGACCGGGATCTGGAACTTCGCCGCCCCCGACGAGACGGAAGCCCGCCTGCGCGCGGCCGGCTTCGCCAGCGCCCGCTGCTGGCTGGAGCCCAAGCCCGTGACGCCCCCGCATCCGCTCGAGTTCACCTCGACGGTCACCCTCGGGCCCCTCCTCGCCCAGCTCCCCGAAGACCTCCGCCGACCCTTCGCCGAAGCGATCCTCGAAGAATCCCCCGAGCCGCTGACCCTCGACTACGTCCGCCTCAACATCGAGGCCGTCGCCTAGAGTGCGGACCGCTTTGGCTGCCGCTCCGCGCATAGTCCTGCTGCCCGGCGATGGGATCGGGCCGGAGATCGTCGATGCGGCGCGGCGGGTCCTCGAGGCGCTGGGCGAGTTCGAGTTCGAGGAGCGGTCGATGGGCGGCTGCTCGATCGACGAGCACGGCGTCGCCCTCACCGATGAGGTGCTCGAGGCCTGCCGTGGCGCCGACGCCGTCCTCCTTGGGGCCGTCGGCGGGCCGAAATGGGACACCACCGACCCCGACGCGCCCCGTCCCGAGCAGGGTCTGCTCGGCCTGCGCAAGGGGATGGGCCTCTACGCCAACCTGCGTCCGGTGCGTCCCAGCCCGGCGCTGGTCCACTCCAGCCCGCTGCGCGAGGAGCGGATCGCCGGCACCGACCTGCTGGTCGTGCGCGAGCTCACCGGCGGCATCTACTTCGGCGACAGCGGCCGCGAGGGCGACCGCGCCCACGACACCTGCGAGTACTCGGTGGCCGAGATCGAGCGGATCGCCCGTACCGGCTTCGAGGCCGCCCAGCGCCGTGCTGCCGGCAGCGGTCGCGCCCCCCGCGTCACCTCGGTCGACAAGGCCAACGTGCTCGAGACCTCGCGCCTCTGGCGCGAGGTGGTCAGCCGCGTCGCCGGCGAGTACCCCGACGTCGCGCTCGACCACCTGCTGGTCGACAACGCCGCGATGCAGCTCGTCTCCCGCCCGGCCGAGTTCGACGTGATCCTCACCGAGAACCTCTTCGGCGACATCCTCAGCGACGAGTCGGCGATGCTCACCGGCTCGCTCGGCATGCTGCCCTCGGCCAGCCTCGGCGCCGACGGCGACCCGGGCCTTTTCGAGCCGGTGCACGGCTCGGCTCCGGACATCGCCGGCCAGGGGATCGCCAACCCGCTCGCCACCTTCCTCAGCGCGGCGATGATGCTGCGCCACGGCCTCAGCCGGGCCGAGGACGCCGCCCGCGTCGAGGGAGCGGTCGATGCGGTGCTCGACCGCGGCCTGCGCACGCCCGACCTGGCGGCGGCGGGGGAGGAGACCGTGGGCACGGACGAGATCGCCGCAGCTGTCCTTGCCGAGATGAGCCCATAGGGCATAATTTCCCGGGATGGAGACCGCGGAGCTGATCTGGCAGAACGGCGAGTTCGTCCCCTGGGACGAGGCGAAGACGCACGTGCTCAGCCACGGCTTGCACTACGGCACCGGCGTCTTCGAGGGAATCCGCTGCTACGAGACCGAGCGCGGGCCGGCGGTCTTCCGCCACCGCGAGCACCTCGAACGGCTGGAGAAGTCGGCTGAGCTCTACTACTTCCAGCTCCCCTACTCGGCCGAGGAGATCCGCGAGGCGACCAACGAGCTGATCCGCCGCAACGGGCTCGGCTCCTGCTACATCCGCCCGCTGGCCTACCGCGGCTACGGCAACCTGGGGCTGTACGCGACCGACGCGCCGATCGACGTGATCGTCGCCGCCTTCCCCTGGGGCGTCTACCTCGGCGAGGAGGGCGCCAGGCACGGCATCCGCACCAAGGTCTCCTCCTGGCGGACGATCTCCGGCGACAGCCTGATCCCGCACGCCAAGGCCTCCGGCCAGTACCTCAACTCCGTCCTCGCCAAGACCGAGGCGACCGCCGCTGGGTACGACGAGGCGATCCTGCTCGACCAGCACGGATTCGTCTCCGAGGGCTCCGGTGAGAACGTCTTCGTCGTCCGCGAGGGGACGATCTGCACGCCGCCGCACACCGCGGCGATCCTCGACGGCATCAGCCGCAACGCGGTGGTGCAGATCGCCCGCGACCTCGGCTACGCGGTCGAGGAGCGCGACATCGCCCGCGCCGAGCTCTACCTCGCCGACGAGGTCTTCCTCACCGGCACCGCGGCCGAGCTGGTCCCCGTGCGCGAGGTCGACGACCACCCGCTGGGCGAGCCGGGCGAGATCACCAAGGTGATCCAGGCGAAGTTCCAGGACGCCCTGCACGGTCGCGCCGAGGAGTACCTGGAGTGGCTCGACTTCATCGAGGCTCCGACCGGGCGAATTACGCCTGCCGCCTAGCGGCTGGCGCTGCGCTGCGCGCAGGCGGGGGGCACCGGCCCCCTCCCGGGTCCTCTCTCGTATCGAAAGGCATCGAATGGAACAGGTGAAGCTCTACGACACCACCTTGCGCGACGGCATGGGTGGCTCCGGCATGTCGCTCTCGGTGGGCGAGAAGTTGAAGGTGGTGCGCGCTCTCGACGAGCTCGGGGTCCACTTCATCGAGGCCGGCTTCCCGAGCTCGAACCCGAAGGAAGCGGAGCTCTTCGAGCAGCTCTCCTCGCTGGAGCTTGAGAACGCGACGATCGGCGCCTTCGGGATGACGAGGCGTGGGGGGGTGGCTGCGGCTGAAGACTCGGCGCTCGCCACCCTGGTCGGCTCATTCGCACCGGTCGTCTGCCTGGTCGGCAAGAGCTGGAAGCTGCACGTCGAGAAGGTGATCCGGGTTCCCGAGGAGGAGAACCTGGCGATGATCCGGGACTCGGTCGCCTTCTGCCGCGGGAGCGACAAGCGGACGGTCTTCGATGCCGAGCACTTCTTCGACGGCTACCGAGACGATTCGGCCTATGCGCTGGAATGCGTCCGTGCCGCCGCCGAGGCCGGAGCCGAGAACGTCACCCTCTGCGACACCAACGGCGGCAGCCTGCCCGGCTTCGTCGCCGAGGCGACGGCGGCCGTGATCGCGGCCCTGGGCGACAGCGTCGAGATCGGCATCCACACCCACGACGACGCCGGCTGCGCGGTCGCCAACTCGCTCGCCGCGGTGGAAGCGGGCGCCCGCCTCGTGCAGGGCTGCGTCAACGGCTACGGCGAGCGCTGCGGCAACGCCAACCTGGCGACGATCCTGCCCGCATTGCAGCTGAAGATGGGCTTCGAGGTCATCGCCGCGGAGAAGCTCGAGCTGCTCACCCGCACGAGCCACTATCTCGACGAGCTCTGCAACATGACGCCGTACCCCGACCAGCCCTACGTCGGCCGCAACGCCTTTGCCCACAAGGCGGGGATGCACGCCGCCGGGGTCGAGGCCGACGCGCGGACCTTCGAGCACCTCGACCCGGCGGCGGTCGGCAACCAGCGCGAGATCCTCGCCTCCGAGCTCTCGGGCAGGGCGACGATTCGCTCCCAGGCGGCCCGTGCGGGCCTCGAGCTCGACGAGGAGGCCGCCGCCCACGCGGTCGAGACACTGAAGCGGCGCGAGCACCGCGGCTACCACTACGAGGCGGCGCCCGCCTCCTTCGAGTTGCTGCTGCGGCGCGAGTCGGGCGCCTACCAGCCGCTGTTCGAGCTGGAGAGCTTCCGCGTCCTGGTCGAGAAGCGCGCCGGCGGCGAGGTCGAGACCGAGGCGACGATCAAGGTCAAGGTCGACGGCGAGCGCTACTCGCGCGTCGCCGAGGGCAACGGGCCGGTCAACGCGCTCGACAGCGCCCTGCGCGCGGCGATCGCCGACCGCTACCCGCACCTGGCCGAGATCGAGCTGACCAACTACAAGGTGCGCATCCTCGACGAGAGCCACGGCACCGGCGCGGTCACCCGCGTCCTGCTCGACTCCGCCGACGGCGAGCGCGAATGGGGGACGATCGGCGTCTCGGAGAACATCATCGAGGCCTCCTGGGAGGCGCTCGTCGACTCGCTCGAGTACGCCTTCCAGCCGCGATGACCGAGCAGATCCCGTTGGCGAGACCCGAGCTGGGCGAGCGCGAGGAGGAGCTCGTGCTCGAGGTGCTGCGCTCCGGCCGGCTCTCGCTCGGGCCGATGGGGGAGCGCTTCGAGCGCGAGCTCGCCGCCTGGCTGGGGGTCGAGGACGCGGTCGCGGTATCGAGCGGCACCGCCGGGCTGCACCTCGGCGTGCGGGCGCTCGGCTGGGGCCCCGGGGACGAGGTGCTGACCAGCCCGTTCAGCTTCGTCGCCTCGGCCAACTGCCTGCTCTACGAGGACGCCAGGCCGGTCTTCTGCGACGTCGACCCGGTGAGCCTCGACCTCGACCCGGGCGCTGTCGAGGCCGCCCTGGGCGAGCGCAGCGCCGGCATCCTCCCGGTCCACATCTTCGGCTTCCCGGCGGCGATGGCCGAGCTCGAGGCGATCGCGGCGCGGCGCGGGCTCGGCCTGCTCGAGGACGCCTGCGAGGCGCTGGGAGCGATCGACGCCGAGGGCCGCAAGGTCGGCGCCCGCGGCAACCTCGCGACCTTCGCCTTCTACGCCAACAAGCAGCTGACCACGGGGGAGGGGGGGATGATCGTGCCCCCGAGCCCGGAGGCCGCCGCGCGGCTGCGCTCCGAGCGCAACCAGGGGCGCGCCGCCGACATGGGCTGGCTCGACCACGGCGGGCTCGGCTTCAACTACCGCCTCACCGACGTCGCCGCGGCGCTGGGCGTGGCCCAGCTGGAGAAGCTCGACGCGATGCTGTCCCGCCGCGACGCCGTGGCCTCCCTCTACGAGCGCGGCCTGGCGGGGATCGAGGGGGTCGAGGCGCCGGCCGCGACGCGCGACGCCGAGCGCCGCAGCTGGTTCGTCTATCCGGTCCGCCTCCCGGCGGAAGCCGATCGAGACGCGACGATCGCCGCCCTCGCCGAGCGCGGCGTCGCCAGCAAGGCCTACCTGCCCTGCATCCACCTCTTCCCCCAGTTCCGCGAGCTGGGCTGGCGCGAGGGCCAGTTCCCGATCGCCGAAGCGGCCTCGGCCCGCTCGCTCGCGCTGCCCTTCTTCACGCAGATGACCGAGTCTCACGTCGAGCGCGTGTGCGAGGCTCTCGCCGAATCGCTCCGCTGATGTCCCGCTTCCGCAAAGAGCCCGACCCGCGCTTCTGGCGCCTCAACCGCTCGCTCGAGTTCGACTGGCGGCTGGCCCCGTACGACATCGACCAGTCGAAGGCGCACGCCGGCGCGCTGCGCGAGGTCGGGGTGCTCGACGCCGGCGAGCTGGAGCGCATCTGCGAGGGGCTCGACCGGGTGCGCGAGCGGATCGGCGCCCACGGCTTCGAGTTCGAGGACGCCGACGAGGACATCCACATGGCGGTCGAGCGGCTGCTCGGCGAGGAGATCGGCCCCCTCGCCGGCAAGCTCCACACGGGCCGCTCGCGTAACGACCAGGTCGCCACCGACGTGGCGATGGTCGTCCAGGCGCACTCGCTGCGCGCGATCGAGCTGGCCGGCGCGGCGATGCGGCGGCTGCTGGAGCAGGCCGAGCGCCACCGCGATTGGCCGATGCCGGGCTACACCCACCTGCAGCGCGCCCAGCCGGTCTACCTCGGACACCACCTGCTCGCCTACTTCTGGATGCTCGGCCGCGACGTCCTCCGCTTCCAGTTCGCGCTCGACAGCGCCTCGGTGATGCCGCTCGGCTCCGGCGCGTTGGCCGGGGTCAACTGGGAGATCGACCGGCGCGCGGTCGCCGCCGACCTCGGCTTCGAGCACGTCAGCGCCAACTCGATCGACGGCGCCTCCAACCGCGACTTCGTCCTCGACTACCTGGCGGCGGCGGCGACCTGCGCGATGCACCTCTCGCGCCTCGGCTCGGAGATCGTCATCTGGTCGAGCGCCGAGTTCGGCTTCTGCGCGCTCGACGAGTCGTTCTCCTCGGGCTCCTCGATCATGCCGCAGAAGGTCAACCCCGACTCGGCCGAGCTGCTGCGGGCGAAGAGCCCGCGCGTCGCCGCCGACCTCGTCTCCCTGCTCGGCACGATGCACGCGCTGCCGCTCACCTACGGCAAGGACATGCAGGAGGACAAGGAGCCGCTGTTCGACGCGATCGACACGATCGAGTCCTGCCTCGACGCGGCCGAGGGGATGCTGGCGGGGATCTCCTTCGACCGCGAGCGGCTGGAGGAGGCCTCCGGCGACGAGATGCTCGCCGCGACCGAGATCGCCGACGGGCTGGTGCGCCGGGGCGTCCCGTTTCGCGAGGCGCACGGGATCGTCGGCGGGCTGGTGCGCGACGCGGTCGAGGCGGACAAGCCGCTCTCCGCCCTGAGCACGGAGGAGATGCGGGCGCGCTCCGACCAGCTCGGCGATTGGGTCTACGACGTGCTGCGGCGCGAGAGCTGGCTGGAGTCGAAGCGGATCGAGGGGGGGACCGGCTCGGAGGCGCTCGCGGCGCAGATCGCCAAGGCCGCCGAGACGCTCGCCGCCGTCGAGGCCCGCGTCGCTGCCGAGAGGGGCTGATGCCCTCCTCCCGGGAGCTTTTAGGGGGTCATAGCCCCCACAATGCTCCCGGATGTCTGACGGTGAGCTTCTTCGACCGCTCGGTGCACGAGGTCGCCCGCGACCTGGTCGGCTGCCGGCTCTTCTACGCCGGTTGCGGCGGCACCATCGTCGAGACCGAGAGCTACGAGCGCGACGACCCGGCCTGCCACGCCTACGCCGGCCTGACCAAGCGCACCGAGGTGCTGTTCGGCCCGCCCGGACGCGCCTACGTCTACCTCTCCTACGGCATCCACAGCCTGCTCAACGCGGTCGCCGAAGCGGACGGCGAGGCGGCGGCGGTGCTGATCCGCGCGCTCGAGCCGAGCGCCGGGATCGAGCAAATGCAGGCCCGCCGCGGCCCGCGGCCCGCGGCCGACCTCTGCTCGGGTCCCGGCAAGCTGACCGAGGCGCTCGGCATCGGTCTCGAGCAGAACGGCGCCAACCTCGGTGCCGCCCCCTTCCTGCTGGCGCCGCGCGAGCCGGAGTGGGAGGGCGAGATCGTCGCCGGCCCCCGGGTCGGCATCACCAAGGCGGTGGACCGCCCCTGGCGCTTCAGCCTCGCCGGCAGCCCCTTCGTCTCGCGCCCCCGGCCGGTCTCGCTCAGCCGGCGGTGACGCCCCCGCCCCCGCCGCTCGATTCGGGCGCGGCGGGCGCTGGCGCCGCTTCGGGTTCGGGAGCGGCTTCGCCTTCTGGTTCGGGCGAGGTTTCGGGTTCTTCGGGCGCCGCTTCGGGTTCGGACGAGGATTCGGAGGGGACGTACGTTTCTTCTTCGGTCGAGGAGCTTTCGCCGGAGGATCCCGAACTCGAGCGGGCGCTCCGGTGGGCTGCCTTTTCGCTCGCTCGTTCGGCGGCCTCTTCTGACTTGATTTCTTCCCAGGCGGAGATCACGCTCGCCCAGATCAGCGCCGGGAAGGTGCCGCCCATCACCGGGCCGCCGTTGTAGAGGGTGGTCATCGGCGTCGTCGTGTCCGCGTAGCCGACCCAGACACAGGCGGTCACTTCTTCGGTGGCGCCGCAGAACCAGGCGTCGCCGTTGTTCTCGGTCGTCCCGGTCTTGCCCCACTGGCCCGGCGCGCCGATGTTGGCGTGGGTGCCGGTGCCGCTGCTGACCACGGTTTCGAGGATGCTCTTCGCCTCTTCCGCGGTGCCTTCCGAGATCACCTGTTCGTGCACCGGGTCGTTGTCGCCGCCCTTGATCGTGTGCCCGTTCTGATCGGTGACCTTGGTGTAGGCGACCGAGCTGTCGCCCGGTTCGGGCGCCAGCGTCCCGCTGACCCGATTGCCGTCATTCGCGATCGTCATGTAGGCGTAGGCCCAACCCAGCGGCGAGACGCCTTCCTTGAGGCCGCCGAGCACCATCGCCGGGTTGGTCGAGATCGAGCCCGAGTAGCCCATCTTGTGGATCGTCGAGGCGATCGAGCGGGTGCGGTCCTCGATCGTCTTGCCCTTGAGCCCTTCGAGCGCCAGCTGCGAGTAGATCGAGTTGTCGGAGTAGGTGGTGGCGCAGACGATGTCGCAGGAGCCGAGGTAGGAGCCTTCGTCGTTGTGGACTTCGAACGTTTCCTGGCCGTGCTTGCCGAAGTGGAACACCTGCGGCGCCGATTCGTAGACGGTGTACGGGGAGATTCCCTCTTCGAGGGCCGTGATGAGCTCGAAGGGCTTGATCGAGGAGCCGGGTTGGCGCCGCCCCAGGGTCGCCAGGTTGAAGGGCTTGGTCTCGAAGTTCGGCCCGCCGACCATCGCCTTGACCCCGGCGTTCCTGTTGTCGAGCACAACCACGGAGGCCGTCGGCGGCAGGTAGCCGAGGTAGGAGCTGACCGCTTCTTCGGCGGCGTTCTGCAGCCGTAGGTCGAGCGTGCTCTTCACCTTCAGCCCGCCGAAGAACGCTTTCGCGGCGCCGTAGCGTTCGACCAGCTGCTGGCGCAGCCAGGAGGTGAAGTAGGGGGCCTTCGATTCGAGGTGGGGTGGTTCGATGTCGCTCGGCGAAGGCAGTGCCTGCTTGGTCCCTTCTTCGAACTGTTCCTGGGTGATGTAGCCCTGTTCGTACATCTTTTCCAGCACCAGGTTGCGCCTGCCGAGCGCGTTTTCGGGGTAGATCTTCGGGTCGAATGCAGAGGGGGAGGCGATGATCGCCGCCAGCGTCGCCGCCTCCCACGGCTCCAGCACCGAGGCGCAGGGCTCCGTCGGCGTGCCGCAACCCGGGTGCGCCTTGCCGAAGTAGGTGCGCGCGGCGGCCTCGATCCCATAGGCGCCCTCGCCGAAGTAGATCGTGTTGAGGTACTCGGTGAGGATCTTGTCCTTGCTCCAGTGGCGCTCCAGCCGGTAGGCCAGCGCCGCCTCGCGGAATTTCTCGAAGATCGTGCGTTCGCCCTGGGCCGCGAGGGCGTTCTTGACGAACTGCTCGGTGATCGTCGAAGCCCCCTGCTGGGCGCTCTGGCTGAGGACGTCGGCGACGAGGGCGCGGCCGATGCCGCGCAGGTCGACGCCGTTGTGTTCGTAGAAGCGCGAGTCCTCGATCGAGACCACGGCATTCTTGACGTTTGGCGAGATCTGCCCCGAGTCGAGCAGGATCTTGTTCTGATTGCTGGTCAGCGTCCCGATCGGTTCGCCGTTCGCGCCGAAGACCTCGCTGTTCTTGGCTTCCTTGAACTGGGCGAAGTCGTAGATCGCCGGCAGGTCGCGCGAGACGGCGACCATCATCCCGAAGACCATCGAGACAAGTGCGAGTACGCCGAGGCCGAGCAGGACGAAGAGGATGCGCAGCTTCTTCAGGCGCGGCTTGGTGCTGTTGCCCGCCAAGAGGAGGGCGGCAGTCTAGCATTGCCGCCGTGGCGGAACTGATGCGCAACGCGGTCGAGGTGCTGCCCGAGGGGATGCTCGCCGAGCAGCTCGGGGCGGGGCGCCCGCTGCGGGTGAAGCTCGGCATCGACCCGACCACGGCCGACATCCACCTCGGCCACACGGTTGTGCTCGAGAAGCTGCGCGAGTTCCAGCAGGAGGGCCACCGGGTCGTCCTGATCATCGGCGACTTCACCGCGCGTGTCGGCGACCCGAGCGGGCGCTCGGCGCAGCGGCCGCTGCCCTCCCCGGAGGAGATCGAGGCCAACGCCGCCACCTACCAGGAGCAGGCGTTCAAGCTGCTCGACCGCGAGCGGACCGAGGTCCGGTTCAACAGCGAGTGGCTGCGGATGGCGCCCGAGGCTCTGCTCGGCCTGCTCGCGCAGACCACCGTCGCCCGGCTGCTGGAGCGCGACGACTTCCAGAAGCGGCTCGCGGCGGGGACGCCGATCGCCGCGCTCGAGCTGCTCTACCCGCTGCTGCAGGGCTACGACTCGGTCGCGGTGGAGGCCGACGTCGAGATCGGCGGCACCGACCAGAAGTTCAACCTGCTCTTCGGGCGCGACATCCAGGCCGCATACGGGCAGAAGCCGCAATCGATCATGACGATGCCGATCCTGGTCGGCATCGACGGCTCGCAGAAGATGAGCAAGTCGCTCGGCAACTACGTCGGCGTCACCGAGGCCCCGGAGGAGATGTTCGGCAAGCTGATGCGCGTTCCCGACACGGCGATGCCCGAGTACTTCCGCCTGCTGCTCGGCTCGGATGTACCTCCGGGCCCGCCCAACGAGGCGAAGCGCGAGCTGGGCCGGCGGATCGTCGCCCGCTTCCACGGCGAGGGTGCGGCGGGGGAGGCGGAGGAGCACTTCGACCGCCTCTTCGTCCGCCACGAGGCGCCGGAGGAGATCGAGGAGCTCGGGCTCGTCGCCTTCGCCGACGGCAACGGGGGCACCGTGCACCTGCCGCTGGTGATGGCCGGCGCCTTCGAGATCAGCTCGAGCGAGGCGCGGCGCCTGCTCAAGCAGGGAGCCGTCAAGCTGGACGGCCAGCCGCTCGACGGCGGGCGGCTCGACGTCGATCCGGACGAGCTGGACGGGCGCGTCCTGCAGGTCGGCAAGCGCCGCTTCCGCCGCCTGCGGGCTGGCGCCTGAGCCGAGCGGGCCCGCCAGGCGTCCCGCCGCTAGGCAAGACGCCGCCGTAGCGCTATACTCCTCCGTCCCTCTGGGATTGGCCCTGTGCCGTCCCATGCGCAAACGACGGCGAGCCCCGTCGCGTTAGAGGCGCAGCGGTCTTTGAAAACTGAGCAGCGTGCACTCCGCAGGCCCACGGGTCTGTGGAATGTTTGAGCCCGATCCACTCGGCCCGTCAGCGTGCCGAGTGGTCTGATTTACCCGTCATGCCGGCCGCCGAGTATGTGTACCCGGTGGCCTGCCAGGCATGGCATCTCTCTGTAAGAAGCACTCTTCACGGAGAGTTTGATCCTGGCTCAGGACGAACGCTGGCGGCGTGCTTAACACATGCAAGTGGTGCGACGAACCAGGGCTTGCCCTGGGGCAAAGCCGCGAACGGGTGAGTAACACGTGAGTAACCTGCCCCGATGACCGGGACAACCCGAGGAAACTCGGGCTAATACCGGATGTGGCGCACAGGCGTAAGCCTGTTCGCTAAAGGAAGCTTCGGCCTCCGCATTGGGAGGGGCTCGCGGCCCATTAGCTTGTTGGTGGGGTCAAGGCCTACCAAGGCGACGATGGGTAGCTGGTCTGAGAGGACGATCAGCCACACTGGGACTGAGACACGGCCCAGACTCCTACGGGAGGCAGCAGTGGGGAATCTTGCGCAATGCGCGAAAGCGTGACGCAGCAACGCCGCGTGGGGGAAGACGGCCTTCGGGTTGTAAACCCCTTTCAGGAGGGACGAAGGTTCGCCGGTGAATAGCCGTGCGGATTGACGGTACCTCCAGAAGAAGCTCCGGCTAACTACGTGCCAGCAGCCGCGGTAATACGTAGGGGGCAAGCGTTGTCCGGAATCATTGGGCGTAAAGCGCGCGTAGGCGGCCCTGTAAGTCCGTTGTGAAAGTCAAAGGCTCAACCTTTGAAAGCCGATGGATACTGCAGGGCTAGAGTCCGGAAGAGGCGAGTGGAATTCCTGGTGTAGCGGTGGAATGCGCAGATATCAGGAGGAACACCAATAGCGAAGGCAGCTCGCTGGGACGGTACTGACGCTAAGGCGCGAAAGCGTGGGGAGCGAACAGGATTAGATACCCTGGTAGTCCACGCCGTAAACGATGGGCACTAGGTGTGGGAGGTGTCGACTCCTCCCGTGCCGTCGCTAACGCACTAAGTGCCCCGCCTGGGGAGTACGGCCGCAAGGCTAAAACTCAAAGGAATTGACGGGGGCCCGCACAAGCAGCGGAGCATGTGGTTTAATTCGACGCAACGCGAAGAACCTTACCTGGGCTTGACATGTAGGTGACCGCCATAGAAATATGGCTTTCCTTCGGGACACCTTCACAGGTGGTGCATGGCTGTCGTCAGCTCGTGTCGTGAGATGTTGGGTTAAGTCCCGCAACGAGCGCAACCCCCGTTCCATGTTGCCAGCATTAAGTTGGGGACTCATGGGAGACTGCCGGTGACAAACCGGAGGAAGGTGGGGATGACGTCAAGTCATCATGCCCCTTATGTCCAGGGCTACACACGTGCTACATTGGCGCATACAAAGGGCTGCAATACCGTGAGGTGGAGCGAATCCCAGAAAGTGCGTCTCGGTTCGGATTGGAGGCTGAAACTCGCCTCCATGAAGGTGGAGTTGCTAGTAATCGCGGATCAGCAATGCCGCGGTGAATACGTTCCCGGGCCTTGTACACACCGCCCGTCACACCACGAAAGCAGGCAACACCCGAAGCCGGTGGCCTAACCTTTTGGAGGGAGCCGTCGAAGGTGGGGCTTGTGATTGGGGTGAAGTCGTAACAAGGTAGCCGTAGCGGAAGCTGCGGCTGGATCACCTCCTTTCTAGGGAGATTTCTCTAGAACGTCGACCGGGCTCCCCAGTGGCTGTATGTCACTGGGAACGCTGCTCAGTTTTGAGAGACCGCCGGCGGAAGCACTCCGCCGCGTGTGCCTCGGTGGACCTTGAAAACTGCACAAGGCCAATAATAAGAGCCTGCCGCAAGGCGGGCTCTGGGTAATTTAATTACGACCTGAACACGTATGTGTACAGGTCGCTCACCGTCAAGATAGTAAGGGCTTACGGTGGATGCCTTGGCACCAGGAGTCGATGAAGGACGTGGACGGCTGCGATAAGCCGCGGTGAGGCGCTGAACAGCCTTTGACCCGCGGATTTCCGAATGGGGAAACCCGGCGCCGGTAATGCGGCGTCATCCGTCGGTGAATTCATAGCCGGCGGAAGGCAACCGGGGGAACTGAAACATCTAAGTACCCCGAGGAACGAAAATCAACCGAGACTCCCTTAGTAGTGGCGAGCGAAAGGGGATCAGCCCAAACCCGGCAGATGCAAGCGGGCACGCGTTGTCTGCCGGGGGTTGTAGGACGTCATGCCCGAGCCGTGCCTGGCTCGGCGGCAGTTACAAAATCAGGTGTTAGCCGAAGCGAGTGGAACCTCGCACCACAGAGGGCAATCGTCCCGTAGGTGAAAACGCACTGATCTGCCGATTGATGTTCCTGAGTAGGACCGCACCCGTGAAACGCGGTCTGAACCTGGGGGGACCACCCTCCAAGGCTAAGTACTACCTGGTGACCGATAGTGAACTAGTACCGTGAGGGAAAGGTGAAAAGCACCCCTGAAGGGGAGTGAAATAGTACCTGAAACCGTAAGCCTACAAGTGGTCGGAGCACCCTCGGGTGTGACGGCGTGCTTTTTGCATCACGAGCCGGCGAGTTACTCGTCAGTGGCAAGGTTAAGCGATGAGCGGAGCCGCAGCGAAAGCGAGTCTGAACAGGGCGACACAGTCATTGGCGGTAGACCCGAAACTGGGCGAGCTATCCATGGGCAGGCTGAAGCGGGGGTAAGACCTCGTGGAGGGCCGAACCGACCTAGGTTGAAAACTGGGCGGATGACCTGTGGATTGGAGTGAAAGGCTAATCAAGCCCAGAGATATCTGGTTCTCTCCGAAATATATTTAGGTATAGCCTCGCGTGTTTGCGTGGCGGCCGTAGAGCACTGTTTGGACTAGGGGCCCTACCAGGTTACCGACTTCAGGCAAACTCCGAAGACCGTTACGGTTAGCGCGGGAGTCAGTGTGCGGGGGATAAACTTCGTACGCAAAAGGGGAACAACCCAGACCATCAGCTAAGGACCCTAAGTACTAGCTAAGTGGTGAACGATGTCCGAGTGCAGAGACAACCAAGAGGTTGGCTTAGAAGCAGCCACCCTTGAAAGAGTGCGTAACAGCTCACTGGTCAAGTGTTCGGGCGCGGAGAATTCAACGGGGCTCAAGCTAGTCTCCGAAGCTATGGGTGTGCAGGCCTGCGGGCTCTGCACGCGGTAGGAGAGCGTTCCAGTTGCATGAAGCGGGCGCGTAAGCTCCCGTGGAGCGGCTGGAAGTGAGAATGCCGGCATGAGTAACGAAAGAGGGGTGAGACTCCCCTCCACCGATTGTCCAAGGTTTCCTGAGTAAAGTTCGTCTGCTCAGGGTTAGTCGGGACCTAAGGCGAGGCCGAAAGGCGTAGCCGATGGCCAACAGGTTGATATTCCTGTACCACGTCGATTCCGTTATGACCGATGGGGGGACGGGGAAGGGTAAGGGAACCCAGGCGATGGTCGTCCTGGGGCAAGCACGTAGCCAGTCGCTGTAGGGAAATCCGCAGCGGCGTTTTGACGCGAGGTGCGATGCCAGCTGGCTTGACCGCCGGCCAGTCCCCGATCCCATGCCTCCGAGAAAATCCTCTAGGCAGGATTCGCGTGCCCGTACCGATAACCGACACAGGTGGACAAGTAGAACATACTGAGGTGAGCGAGCTAACTCTCGTTAAGGAACTCGGCAAAATCGTCCCGTAACTTCGGGAGAAGGGACGCCCCGGTAGGGTGAACTCCATACGGAGGGAGCCCGAGGGGGCCGCAGTGAATTGGTCCAACCGACTGTTTACCAAAAACACAGGCCTCTGCTAAGTCGCAAGACGACGTATAGGGGCTGACGCCTGCCCGGTGCCGGAAGGTTACGCGGACTTGTTAGCGCTTCGGCGCGAAGCAGTGAAGCTAAGCCCCGGTAAACGGCGGCCGTAACTATAACGGTCCTAAGGTAGCGAAATTCCTTGTCGGGTAAGTTCCGACCTGCACGAATGGCGTAACGAGTTGGACGCTGTCTCAACGAGAGGCTCGGTGAAATTAAAGTCTCGGTGAAGATGCCGAGTACCCGCGGCTAGACGGAAAGACCCCGTGAACCTTTACTGCAACTTGATATTGGAGTCTGGGGTATCTCGCTCAGGATAGGTGGGAGACAGTGAACCGGTGGCTTTGGCCACCGGGGAGTCATCCTTGAGATACCACCCTTGGTAGTCTGGGCTTCTAACACCATGCCGTGATCCGGGTGGTGAACAGTGTCAGGTGGGCAGTTTGACTGGGGCGGTCGCCTCCTAAAATGTAACGGAGGCGCCCAAAGGTTCCCTCAGCACGGTTGGAAATCGTGCGTAGAGTGTAAAGGCAACAAGGGAGCTTGACTGCGAGACCGACGGGTCGAGCAGGAACGAAAGTTGGGCTTAGTGATCCGGCGGTTGCAAGTGGAAGCGCCGTCGCTCAACGGATAAAAGGTACTCCGGGGATAACAGGCTTATCGGTTCCAAGAGTCCACATCGACGAACCGGTTTGGCACCTCGATGTCGGCTCGTCGCATCCTGGGGCTGGAGTAGGTCCCAAGGGTTGGGCTGTTCGCCCATTAAAGCGGTACGCGAGCTGGGTTCAGAACGTCGTGAGACAGTTCGGTCCCTATCTGCCGTGGGCGTTGGAGAGTTGAGAGGAGTCATCCCTAGTACGAGAGGACCGGGATGAACGTGCCGCTGGTGTATCTGTTGTCCTGCCAAGGGCATCGCAGATTAGCTACGCACGGAACGGATAACCGCTGAAGGCATCTAAGCGGGAAGCCGTCCTCGAGATGAGCTCTCCCATCCCCTTCGAGGGAGTAAGACCCCTGGTAGACCACCAGGTTGATAGGCCGGCGGTGCAAGCGCAGCGATGCGCTCAGCCGACCGGTACTAATGGGTCGAGGGCTTGACGGATATTTTTACCCATTGGCCTTGTGCAGTTTTCAAGCTCCACCGGGGGCGGTCTCGCAAAATTTCCGGTGGCGCATAGCGAGGGGGAAACACCTCTTCCCATTCCGAACAGAGCAGTTAAGCCCCTCAGCGCCGATGGTACTTGGAGGGCAACCTCCTGGGAGAGTAGGTCGCCGCCGGTTCTTTTTTACGGGTCCGCCACGACGAGGTGGCGGCCCTGGTGCGTCCGAATGAGCTGCGCGACTACGCCACGGTCGCGCGGCTCGCGTGGCGCTGCCACGCCACGCCACACGCCCGCGGCGTCTCGCTTGCTCCTCGAACGCCCCGGCCCACCCCTCTCTTCGCGACGGACCCGGACGGCTTGCACAATCCCTGAGCCGGCTCGAGGCCGTACTCGCCGAGGGTGGCGAAGTCGATCATGAGGTCTACTGCGTCGGCCAGGCGGCTGGTGAGGTCTTTTTCGTATCGAACATGGGTTCGAATCTACGGACGCTTCCGGACGACTTCGCGATTCTGCAGGCGTTTTTGCAATTCGTGCCTGACGGGCTTGTCGAAGCCAAGCACCAGCGCCGCCGTCTCGGCCGGTTTCTCGACGTTGGGGGAGTGGCCGGCGCCGGGATCAGCTTGGTCTCGACGCCCGGCACGATCGCGCGGTATTCGGCCAGCCGCGCGGCCGGGTCTTCGAGGATCTGCTCTTCGGCGCCCATCATCACCAGCAGCGGCTTGCCGGTCGCCTTCATCCGGTTGGCGAGGCCCTCTTCCTTGCTGTAGTCGTCGGAGCCTTCGGGGGAGTCGTGGTAGGAGCTGTAGGTCATCCGGTCGACGTCTTCGACGAACGCGTCGGGAACGTCGAAGCCTGGGGCGAAGGCGACCTCGAGGCCCTTGCGCACGGCGAAGTCGGGCTTGATCCGCCACAGCGCCTCGCCGATGACCGGGGCGAAGGCGGCGTTGGCGATCAGCCCCAGGGACGACTCCTTCGTGGGTCGTCGCGGTGTCGATGATGACGACCCGTTCGACCAGCTCGGGCGAGCGTTCGGCGAGCGCCGACGGCGACCGAGCCGCCGAGCGAGTGGCCGACGACCTCGGCGTTCCTGCACGCCGAGGCGCGCCAGCGCCTGGGCGACCAGGTCGGCCTGGTTGGGGATCGTGTAGCCCGAGGTCGGCTTTTCCGAGCCGCCGTGGCCCGAGCAGGTCGACCGCGATCACCCGGTGCGTGCGGTCGAGCAGCGGCATCATCCCGTTCCACCAGTCGATCCCGCAGCTGAAGCAGTGGATGAGGACGATCGGCGGCGCGTTCCGCGGGCCTTTGTCGACCACCTGCAGGTCGCCACCCGGCAGGTGGAGGATGCGGCCTGCCGGGCACGGTCACCTCGGCCGCCTTGCGTTTCGTTGTCGGTGACGACGGCGTTGACGCCGAGCAGCACGGCGAGCGCGACGACGACGCCGATCAGCGATCTTCCAGCCGCCTCCCCATCGGCAGGTACCCTAGCCGGCACCGATGGAGAAATTCGTCATCGACGGAGGGGTGCCGCTCTCGGGCGAGCTGACGGCGGCCGGCAACAAGAACGCGGCGCTGCCGATCCTCGCCGCCTGCCTGCTCACCGAGGAGGAGCTGCTCCTGCACCGGGTGCCGCGGATCCGCGACACCGAGGCCCAGATCGCGCTGCTCGAGCGGCCTCGGCGTCGAGGCGGCATGGGTCGCCGACAACAGCCTGCGGCTCTGCGCCGCAGGGGTCTCCGAGGTCGACGGTCGACGAGGAGCTCTCCGACAAGATCCGCGCCTCGTTCCTGCTCGCGGGCCCGCTGCTGGCGCGCTTCGGCGAGGCGAGGATGCCGCCGCCCGGCGGCGACTTCATCGGCCGCCGCCGCCTCGACGCCCACCTCGACGCCTTCGCCGATCTCGGCGCCCGGGTCGAGGGCGATCGCTGGATCGAGCTGACCGCGCCGGCCGGCGGGCTGCGGCCCTGCGCGATCTTCATGGACGAGCCCTCGGTGATGGGAACCGAGAACGCCCTGATGGCCGCGGCGCTGACCCCGGGGCCGACGACGATCTCCAACGCCGCCTGCGAGCCCCACGTGCAGGACCTGGCTCGGCTGCTGAGCGCCATGGGCGCCGAGGTCGAGCGGCATCGGCTCCAACGTGATGACCGTTCACGGCCGCGACCGGCTCGGCGGCGCCGAGCACACGATCTCGCCCGACCACATCGAGGTCGGCAGCTTCATGGCGCTCGCCGCCGCGACCGGCGGCGAGCTGCGCATCCGCGACGCGGGCCCGGCGGATCTGACGATGGTCCGGCGGCAGTTCCGCCGCCTCGGCCTCGAGTCGAGGATCGACGGCGAGGACGTGATCGTGCCGCCCGAGCAGCGGCTGCGGATCAAGGCCGACGTCGGCGACGCGATCCCGAAGATCGAGGACGGCCCCTGGCCCGCCTTCCCGGCCGACCTCACCTCGATCGCGCTGGCGCTCGCCACCCAGGCGGACGGCGAGGTGCTGATCTTCGAGAAGATGTTCGAGAACCGCCTCTTCTTCGTCGACAAGCTGGTCGCGATGGGCGCTCGGATCACGCTGTGCGATCCCCACAGGGCGATCGTCAGCGGTCCGAGCCGGCTTCACGGCGAACGCGTCGAGAGCCCCGACATCCGCGCCGGGATGGCGATGCTCATCGCCGCCCTGGCGGCCGACGGCGTCTCGGAGATCGGCAACATCCGCCAGATCGACCGCGGCTACGAGGCGATCGACGAGCGCCTGCGCGGCCTCGGCGCCCGCATTGAACGGGTCTCTGCGGAGATCCCCGCCTAGCAGGGCATCGACCGCCGCTCTCGTAAGGTCACGCGGATGATCCATCCGATCCCCCCAGGAACCCGGGACATCCTTCCCGACGAGATGCGCGAGCTGCGCCGTCTCCACCTCGCCCTGATCGAGGTCTTCGAGGCGCGCGGCTACGGCGAGGTCTCGACGCCGGCGATCGAGTACGACGAGGTGCTGGCCCGCGGCGACGGCCGCACCGCCGACTCCGCCTACCGCTTCTTCGACGAGCGCGGCGACCTGCTGGCGCTGCGCTCCGACATGACCGTGCCGATCGCCCGCCTGGTCGCCTCCCGCTACGAGGGGGCCGAGCTGCCGCTGCGGCTCTGCTACCTGGCCAACGCCTTCCGCGCGGTACGGCCGCAGCGCGGACAGATGCGGGAGTTCGCGCAGGCCGGGGTGGAGCTGATCGGCGCGCCGGCGCCGGAGGGGACCGCGGAGGTCGTCGAGGTGCTCGAGGCGACGCTCGACGCCGCCGGCCTCGACCGCGCCGTGATCGGCCTCGGCGACGCCGACCTCTACCGCCAGCTCCTGGCCGAGTACGGGGTCGATGAGGCCGCCCGCGACTCGGTCCTCGCGCGGCTCGCGACGCACGACCTGGTCGGCCTCGAGCTCGAGCTCTCACAGGCGGGGATCGACGACGAGCACGTTGCCACCTGCGTCGCGCTCTCGCAGCTCCGCGGAGGGCGGGAGGTGCTCGAGCAGGCCCGCGCCCTCGGCGGCGTCGCGGTCGAGCGCGCGACCGCCAGGCTGGGCGAGACGCTCGGAGCGCTAGAGCAGCGCGGCGCCGCGGGCCGCGTCCAGGTCGACCTCGGCCTGTTGCGCGACCTCGGCTACTACAGCGGCGCGATCCTCGAGGTCTACGACCCAGCGCTTGGCCACGTTCTTGGCGGCGGCGGCCGCTATGACGGCCTGCTGAAGCGCTTCGGGGTCGACCTGCCGGCGGCCGGCTTCGCCCTCTACCTGGAGCGCGTCCACGTCGCCCAGATGGAGGAGTCGCGCCGGGGGGAGGGACGATGAGCGTCGAAGTCGCCGGAACCGCCCGCCCGATGCCGTCCGGGCCGCTGAAGCTGGCGGTTCCCCGCGGCAACCTGCTCGAGGACACCCTCGACCTGCTCGACGCGGCCGGGCTCGAGACCGCCGCCGTGCGGGGCTCCTCGCGCGCGCTGATCTTCCCCGGCGAGCGAATCTCGCTGGTGACGATGCGGCCCTCCGACGTGCCCACCTACGTCGAGGCCGGCGCCGCCGACGTCGGGATCGTCGGCAAGGACGTCCTGCTCGAGCAGTCCGACCGGATGGTCTACGAGCTGCTCGACCTCGGCTACGGCCGCTGCCGCATGGTCCTCGCCGGCCGCAAGGGCGACGAGAGCCTGGGGGAGTCTCAGCGGCGCCTGGGGATGATGCGGATCGCGACCAAGTACCCGCGCATCGCCGAACGCCACTTCGAGGCGACCGGCCGTCAGGTCGAGGCGATCGAGGTCAAGGGCTCGGTCGAGCTGGCGCCGCTGATCGGCCTCGCCGACGGCATCGTCGACCTGGTCGCCAGCGGCCGCACGCTGGAGGAGAACGACCTCGAGGTCCGCGAGGAGATCGTCGAGTGCACCGCCCGCTTCGTCGCCAACCGCGTCGCCCACAAGCTGCGCGCCGCTGAGATCGACGAGCTGACGGCGCGGCTCAGGGAGGCGGCGGCGCGATGAGGGTTGCATCGCTCGAATGGGCTGACCCGACCCGAACGGCGACCGCGATCCGCGACTCGGTAGCGAGGATCACCCGATTTCCCGACGTGGCGCCGATAGCCGATCGGATCGCCCGCGAAGGCGACGCGGCCATCAAGCAGCTAACCGAAGAACATGACGCGATCGATCGCCCGCCATCGAGCCTGCGGGTGAGCGGCGATGAAGTCGAAGACGCGTTCCGGGGGCTGTCCGCGGAAGTCAGGGCGGCGATGGAGGCGGCTAGCGGCAACATTCGGCGCGTCGCGGAAGCACAGATCGACTCGCAGCCGCGCTCGATAGCGCTTCCGGATGGCCAGGTCGTATCGATCAGAGAGCTGGCGGTGGGGTCCGCTGGCATCTACGCGCCCGGCGGGAGAGCCGCTTATCCGTCGAGCGTCTTGATGTGCGCAATCCCGGCTCGGGTTGCCGGTGTTCGCCGTATCGCTCTTGCAAGCCCTCCTGGCCCAGATGGTCGCGTTGCGCGTCCCGTGCTCGCCGCAGCCGCGCTTTGCGGGGTCGACGAGGTCTATGCGATGGGGGGTGCACAGGCCATATTTGCCCTGGCGTACGGCACCGAGACGATCACCCAGGTGGACGTTGTCGCAGGGCCGGGAAACCTGTGGGTTCAGGAGGCGAAGCGGGTCGTTTACGGTCGTGTGGGCATCGACTCCTACGCGGGACCATCGGAGCTGATGGTCGTCGCGGGCAGTAAGACCGAGTCTCGGTGGGCAGCACTGGACATCTGTTCCCAGGCTGAGCACGGTGAAGGTAGCGTGCTGGTAGCCGCATCGACCAACGCCGAGGTCCTGTCGACGATCGCTGACGAAACTCGCAGGATCGGCGATCAGTTCGAGGACATCGATCCCGGCGCACTTCTGACTACGGTTCATGTGGCCAGCGCCGAGGATGCGATCGCCTTGGCGAACGCGCTTGCTCCCGAGCATCTCCAGCTCTTCGACGAGGGCGCGGCGGCACTGGCCGACCGAGTCACGACCGCCGGCTGTGTCTTCGTCGGCCCATACAGCGCCACCGCCTTCGGCGACTACGTCGCCGGCTCCAACCACGTCCTGCCGACGGGGGGCGCGGGGCGTTTCTCGGGGCCGCTAGGTCCCGATGTCTTTCGCCGCAAGATCGCCACGGTGGAGGTCTCTGCCGAGGCGGCGGCGAAGCTGGCACCGCACGTTAAGACGCTCGCCGAGGCCGAGGGCTTCCCGGTTCACGGCGAGTCGGCGATGATTAGGACGCGATGACGAGAACCGCGGAAAGAGAGCGCAGCACCGCCGAGACCAAGATCCAGCTCTCGCTGGATCTCGACGGCGGCGAGGCGAGCGCCGAGACCGGGGTCGGCTTCCTCGACCACATGCTCGACCTGCTCGCCCGTCACGGCCGGCTCGGACTGCGGGTCGAGGCGAGCGGCGACCTCGAGACCGGTGCGCACCACACCGTCGAGGACGTCGGGATCGTCCTCGGCCAGGCGATCGACGAGGCGCTCGGCGACCGCGCCGGGATCCGCCGGTACGGCTCGGCCCTGGTGCCGATGGACGAGTCGCTGGCCGAGTGCGCGATCGACATCTCCGGCCGTCCGCTCTGCGTCTTCGAGGCAGAGCTGCCGACCACCTCGATCGCCGGCTTCGACACCGAGCTGGCCGAGGAGTTCTTCCGCGCCGTCGCGAACAGCGCGAAGCTGACCCTGCACGTGACCGTCCGCTCGGGCACCAACGCCCACCACATGATCGAGGCCGCCTTCAAGGCCTTCGCCAGGGCGCTGCGCGTCGCCGTCTCGGTCGACCCCGACGAGAGCGGCGTACCCTCGACCAAGGGGACCCTTTCCGAATGACCACCCGGATCGCGATCCTCGACTACGGCATGGGCAACCTGCGCTCGGTGGAGAAGGCGCTGGAGCACGTCGGCGTGACGGCGACGATCACCTGCGACGACGACGCCGTACGCGACGCCGACGGGCTGATCCTGCCCGGCGTCGGCGCCTTTCCGCGGGCGATGGAACGCGTGCGCGAGCGCGGCCTCGACGAGCTGATCGCCGAGCGCCTCGAGGCGGGCGTGCCGATCCTCGGCATCTGCCTCGGCCTGCAGCTGCTTTTCGACTCGACCACGGAGCTGGGCGGAGCGACGGGCCTCGGCCTGTTGCCGGGCGAGGTCGCCGAGCTCGACGCGGACGGCCTCAAGGTGCCGCACATCGGCTGGTCGCCGGTCCGCTGGGAGCGCGAGTCGCGCCTGGCCGACGGGATCCCGACCGAGACGCCCTTCTACTTCGTCCACTCCTTCGCCCCGCGCCCCGCCGGGGACGAGCTGCTCGGCACGGCCGCCTACGGCGCCCGCTTCGCCTGCGCGGCCGAGCGCGACGACGTCTTCGGCGTCCAGTTCCACCCGGAGAAGTCGAGCACTGCAGGCCTGCGCCTGCTCTCCAACTTCGCGGGCATCTGCGCCAGGGCGCCAGCCGCGGCGTGATTCTCTACCCGGCGATCGACATCCACGGCGGCCAGGCCGTGCGTTTGACCCAGGGCGACTACGAGCGCGAGACCGCCTACGACGCCGATCCGGTCGACGCGGCGAAGCGCTGGGCCGGCGAAGGAGCCGAGTTCCTGCATGTCGTTGATCTCGACGGGGCGAAGGCGGGGGAGCCACGCAACCTCGACGCGATCGAGCGGATCGCGGCGGCGGTCGAGTGCCCGATCCAGGTCGGGGGAGGGCTGCGCACGACCGACTCGGTGGCCACCGCGCTCAACGCCGGCGCCGAGCGCGCCGTGATCGGGACGGCGGCACTGCGCGACCCTGACTTCCTTCAGACCATGGTCAATGCCCACGCGGAGAAGATCGTGGTGTCAGTCGACGCCCGCGACGGCAAGGTGGCGCTGTCGGGGTGGACCGAAGCAGGTAAGGAGGGGGTTGTCGAGGCCGTCGCGGCACTGAGCGAGAGGGGCGTGTTGAGATTCCTCTGCACCGCAATAGAGGTCGACGGCACGATGGAGGGCCCCGCGCTCGACCAACTCAACGAAATCGCCGCCGCGACCAGCTCCCAAGTCATCGCCTCCGGCGGCGTGGGCAGCCTCTCCCACCTCGAATCCCTCGCCAAGCAGACGCCCTCGAACGTCGAGGGCGCCATCGTCGGCCGCGCCCTCTACGAGCGCAGGTTCACGGTCGCCGAGGCCATCGCTGCCCTAGCCTGAGTCGATGGTTCTCAAGCGGGTCATTCCGTGCCTCGACGTCGATGCGGGCCGCGTCGTCAAGGGCACCAACTTCGTCGGCCTGCGCGACGCCGGCGACCCGGTCGAGCTGGCCGAGCGCTACGACGCGGAGGGTGCCGACGAGCTCGTCTTCCTCGACATCACCGCCTCGCACGAGAAGCGCGAGACGATCGTCGAGCTGGCGCGGCGGACCGCCGACAACGTCTTCATCCCCTTCACGATCGGCGGTGGCATCCGCTCGGTCGAGGACGCGCAGGCGGTGCTGGACGCCGGCGCCGACAAGGTCTCGGTCAACTCCTCGGCGCTCGCCCGGCCCGAGCTGCTGACCGAGCTCGCGGACCACTTCGGCGCCCAGTGCGTGGTCATAGCCATCGACGCAAAGCGCGAGGACGACGGCTGGGGCGTCTACGTCAATGGAGGCCGTAAGCGGATAGACGGCCGCGACGCCGTCTCCTGGGCACGCGAGGCGGTCGAGCTAGGAGCGGGGGAGATCCTCCTCACCAGCATGGACCGCGACGGCACCAACGACGGCTACGACATCGAGCTGACTCGCGCGGTGGCGGACGCCGTGTCCGTCCCGGTGATCGCCTCCGGCGGCGCCGGCACCCTCGACCACCTCAACGCAGCTATCGCAGAAGGCGGCGCCGACGCTGTCCTTTGCGCCTCGATTTTCCACTACGGCAAGCACACGATCAGCGAAGCCAAGGAGCGCATGGCGGCGGCGGGCATCCCGGTGCGGCGCTGACGTCGGGTGTCCGGGGTGCCCTCCACCGGAGGCTTGGCGACCACCTGCCAAATCTGCGCCAACGATTTGCTGCGCGACGGCCTCCGGGGGAGGGCACCCCGGACACCCTCATCGGCGTAGGTCTTCGGCAAGTCCACTGACGCCGTCGGAGCCGAGGATCTCGAGGCGGTCGAGTTCGTAGGGATGGCTGCGATCGGCGTAGCCGGGGATCTCGGTGGTCGCGCCGACGTAGCCGGCGGCTTCGACGGCGGCGACCACGGTCGGGTCGAACCGCCCCGACGGGTAGCAGAAGTTGTCGACCGGGACGCCGTACTCGCGCCGCAGGATCGCCCGCGACCCGGCCACTTCTTCGTGTAGCTGGGCGGCGTCGAGTTCGGTCAGGTCGAGGTGGTGGATCGTGTGCGCCGCCAGCTCCCAGCCGGCGGCGATCATCGCCTTGACGTTGCTTTCGTAGAGGTCCGAGCCCTCGGCCTTGAGGTTCAGCACGCCGGCCCAGCCGTGCCTGCGCAGCTCCGGCAGGGCGTAGGTGAACTGCGGCCGGTAGCCGTCGTCGAAGGAGAGCACGACCGGCTTCGGCGGCAGGGTGCCGCCGTGGTACCAGGCGCGCTCGACCTGGTCCAGCGTGACCGCCTGGTAGCCGTTGCGTTCGAGCCAGTCCATCTGGCGGTGGAAGTCCCGCCGGCTTACGTACAGCTCCGGGTAGGGGACGCCAGCCGGCGCCGGGCCGAGCACGTGGTACTCGAGGATCGGCACCGGGCCGGTGTAGGGCCTCCAATCCGCCTGCGGGGTCGCGTTGCTGACCTTGCCGCCGCCGCTCGACTTCGAGCTTGCGGTAGGACTTTGGGTCGCCATGCGGTTCGAATCGCTACCGCTACCGCCGCCCGACGAGCCGACGGCCAGGACGATCGCCGCAGCCGCAGCCACGGCAGCCAAGGCGCCGCCGGCGAGCAGGCGCCGTCGGCGGATGCGCCGACGCTGCTCCTCACGCCTCTCTTTGCGCCACTCGGCCATCCGCAGAGGCGATCATGGTAGGGAGCACGGATGGCCCTGGTCCCGATCGACAACCTCGGCGAGGCGCTGCGGCGCGCCTATCCCGAGCTCGAGGCCGTTCGCGCGGCGAGCGCCGACCCCGTCTACCTCGTCGGCGGCGCCGTGCGCGACCTGCTGCTCGGGCGCGGCCGCGCCGACATCGACCTGGTCGTCGTCGGCGACGCGGCGGCGCTGGCGGCGGCGTTGGGCGCGGAGGTTGTCGAGCACGAACGGTTCGCCACCGCCAAGGTGCGACTCGAAGGCCACGAGGTCGACATCGCCAGCGCCCGCTCCGAGACCTATCCCCGGCCGGGCGCTCTGCCCGAGGTCGAGCGCGCCGCCGACGTCGAGACCGATCTCGCCCGCCGCGACTTCACGATCAACGCGATGGCGGTCCCGCTGCGGGGCGAGCCCCGGCTGGTCGACCCCCACGGCGGCCGCGCCGACCTCGAGGCGGGCCTGCTGCGGGTGCTCCATCCCCGCTCCTTCGCCGACGACCCGACCCGCGCCCTGCGGGCCGCCCGCTACGCCGCCCGCTACGGCTTCGAGCTGGAGCCCGAGACCGCGGCGCTGCTCCGCGGCACCGAGCTGACCGCCGTCTCGGCCGAGCGACGCGGAGCCGACCTCCTGCGCCTCGCGGCGGAGCCCGTCGCCGTGCACGGCTTCGAGCTGCTCGCCGGCTGGGGACTGATCGAACTGCGGCCAAACGGCCCGGCGCTGGCCGCGCGCGTCGCCGACCTGCTGGCGCGCCCGCCGTGGGCCGGCTTCGCGCCGCTCGACCGCACGGTGCTTGCGGCGGCGATCGGGCCGCCGGGCGGGGAGGAGGATCTGGCAAGCGCCGAGCCGAGCCGCCCCTCCGAGGGGGTTGCCCTGGCGCGGCGCCACGACCCATCCGAGCTGGTCCTCGCCCGCGCCCTCGGTGCCGAGTGGCTCGACCGCTACCTGCTGGAATGGCGGCAGGTGAGACTTGAGATCGACGGCGACGACCTGATCGCGGCCGGCGTGCCGCAGGGGCCGGCTCTGGGCCGCGGCCTCGACGAGGCGCTGCGGCTCAAGCTCGACGGCGAGATCGCCGGGCGCGAGGCCGAGCTGGAGGCAGCGCTGGCCGCGGCGCGGAGGCACGATGGAGTGGCGTGAGGCCGAGGGGAAGCGCTGGCTCGAGGCGCGCCTGCTCGGGGCGACCGCGGCCTTCACGACGCGCGCCTTCGGCTCGGCGAGGGAGAGCTTCGAGCCGCTGGGGGCCCTGGGGATCGACCCGGCCAGGATCGTCAGCGCCTGGCAGGTGCACGGGACCGAGCTGGCCTTTCACGGAGGCGATGACAACGTCCCCGCGGAGGCCGACGGGCACGTGATTGGCGACCCCGGGGCGGTCGGCCTCGTCTTCGGCGCCGACTGCCTGCCGATCGCGGTCGTCGGCCCAGGCCGGGCGGCGATCCTGCACGGCGGGCGCCGCGGCTTGGAGCAGGGGATAGCTCTGCGCGGGGCGAGCGCGGTGGGCGCAACCGCCGCCGCGATCGGCCCCGGCATCGGTCCCTGCTGCTACGAGGTCGATCTCTGGGCCGAGGCGCGCCGGCAGCTCGGTGAGGCCGACGTCGAGGAGATCGAGTCCGCCGATCTCTGCACCTGCTGCGAGACCGAGCTCTTCTTCTCGCACCGCCGCGACGGCGATCCGAGGCGCCAGGCTGGCCTGGTCTGGCTCGACGGGGGTGTCTGAGCATGCCCGGGCTGATCCACGGCCTCGACCCGGCGAAGATCGCCGCCAACCTGGAGGCCGTGCGCGAACGCGCGGGGGAGAGCGTGGAGATCCTCGCCGCGACCAAGTACGTGCCGGTGGAGGAGATGGGCGCCCTGGCCGAGGCCGGCGTCGCGCTGGTCGGCGAGAACCGCCAGCAGGAGATGGAGGCCAAGCACGAGCGCTGGGGCGAGGCCTTCGAGTGGGACTTCATCGGCGCCCTGCAGAGCCGCAAGGTGAAGCGGCTGCTCCCGATCTGCCGCCTGATCCACTCCGTCGCCACCGAGTCCGCGCTCGAGCAGCTCGGCCGCCACGGCGACGCCGCCACCGAGGTCCTGGTCGAGGTCAACGTCGCGGCCGAGCCGGGCAAGGCCGGGATCGCGCCGGAGGACCTGGGCGCCTTCCTCGAGCGCTGCCCGGTGCGCGCCACCGGGCTGATGACGATGCCGCCCTTCAGCCTGGACCCGGAGGACTCGCGACCGCATTTCGCCCGCCTCGCCGAGCTCGCCGCCGAGCACGGCCTCGGGCGGCTCTCGATGGGCACCTCGCAGGACTGGCCGGTGGCGGTCGAGGAGGGGGCGACGATAATCAGGCTCGGGACGGCGCTCTACGTCTGAGCGAGCCATAATCAGTGGAGGAATCGGCTGCAAGTAGCCGAAACAGGCACGCATGGCACTACGAGACAGCTGGCATAGAGCGCTGGTCTACTTCGGCCTCGCCGAAGAGCACGAGCACGGCCCCGAATACGAGGAAGACTTCGGCCCAGAAGACGAGGAGATCGAAGCCCGCCGCGAATCGAGCTCGGTACGGCGCCTGCCGACCTCGCGCCGCTCCCGCCGCGACGAGATCGACGACATCTTCGCCGACGACGAGCCGATCTCGGCGACGCGCACGCGCACGCTGCGCCCGGTCGGAGAGGACTCCGACGTCAAAGTCCACCTCGTCATCCCGCGCAACTTCAACGACGCCCAGCAGGTCGCCGACCAGTTCAAGCGCTCGGTGCCGGTGATCCTCAACCTGCAGACCACCGACCACGAGCTGTCGAAGCGGATGATCGACTTCTGCTCCGGCCTCACCTACGCGATGGACGGCGGCATGCAGCGGATCGCCGAGAAGATCTTCCTGCTGACGCCGCGCAACGTCGAGGTCTCCGCCGAGGAGAAGGCACGCCTCCTCGACAAAGGCTTCTTCAACCAGTCCTGAGTCCGACTAGTCTCCCCGGCGATGATCGTCGGATTCGCTGGCTCGGGGAACATGGCGGCCGCGATGGCCCGCGGCTGGGCCGGCGAGGTCGACGCGATGCTCTTCACCGACTCCGGCTCGGGACGCGCCGCGGTGCTTGCGGCGGAGGTCGGGGGGAGGCTGTCGGCTCCAACGCCGAGCTGGCCGAGCGGGCCGACGTCGTCGTGCTGGCGGTGAAGCCGGCGATGCTGGCTGACGTCGCCGCCGAGCTGGTCGGCGCGAAGACGGTGGTCTCGCTGCTCGGCGCGACCCCTCTCGAGGTCGTCCAGGACGCCTTCCCCGAGGCGGAGGTGATTCGTGTGATGCCCAACGTCGCGGTCGAGGTCCGGCAGGGGGTCCTCTGCGTGGCGGGCCACGAGTCGTTCGAGGTGCGGCGCCTGCTTGGCCTTCTGGGCCACGTGGTCGAGCTGCCGGACTCGGAGTTCGACGCGGCCACGGCGGTGATGGGTTGCGCGCCGGCTTACCTGGCGCTGGCGGTGGAGGCGCTGGCCGGCGCTGGCGCCGCGGCCGGCCTCGAGGAGGAGCTGGCGCGCGAGCTGGTCGTCGAGACGACGGTCGGGACGGCGGAGCTGCTGCGACGGCGCCACCCGGCCGACGTACGCAGGGCGGTCGCCTCCCCCGGCGGCAGCACCGAGGCCGGCTTGGAAGCGCTCGACCGCGAAGGGGCGAGCGAGGCGTTCGCGGCGGCGGTGCGAGCTTCGCTGGAGAGGATGCGCGGGTGACGCTGCTCGCCGCCCTGACCCGCAACGACATCGCCGACTACGTCGACGCGCTCTTCCTCGTCTACATCATCCTGATCTTCCTCAACATCCTCATCTCGTGGATCCCGCGGATGCCCTACTACCGCTGGCTGCGCGTCGTCCTCGACTTCGTCACCGAGACGACCAACCCGTACCTCAACCTCTTCCGGCGGGTGATCCCGCCGCTCGGGGGCGGCGGGGTCGCGCTCGACCTCAGCCCGATGATCGGGATCGTCGTGCTCTTCATCGCGCGCGGCCTGATCGTCGCGCTGATCCGCGGGTGAGCGGCCCCGGCGCCCGCGCCTGGCGCCGCGCCGGCGCGCTCTGCCTGCTCGTCGTCGTCCTCGACCAGGTCGTCAAGGCGCTGATCGAGGCGAACCTCGTCCCCGGCCAGCACGTCGACGTGCCCGGTCCGGTGGATCTCACCCTGGCGCACAACCGCGGCGTCGCCTTCGGCCTCGCCAGCGGCGGCGGCGTGTTGCTGGTCGCGGTCAGCCTCGCGGCCCTGCTCTTCGTCGGCGTCCTCTTCGCCCGCGAGCCGATCCGGCCGGGGATGTGGATCGCCGTCGGCCTGCTGGCCGGCGGCGCCCTCGGCAACCTGATCGACCGCGTCCGCGTCGATCAGGTCACCGATTACGTCGACTTCCTCAGCTGGCCGCCCTTCAACCTCGCCGACGTCGCCGTCACCCTCGGCGTGATCGTGCTGGCCGTCGCCTACCTGCGCGAACCATGAACGGCGCCCTGCGGGTGGTCCATCTCGACGAGTGGCTGGCGGTGGTCGAGAAGCCGGCGGGGCTCGTCGTCCACCCGGCCCCCTCACACCACGGGTCGACCCTGGTCGACGAGCTCGCCGAGATCCTCGGCGGCGGCGCCGACCCCGAGCGGCCCGGCATCGTCCACCGCCTCGACAAGGACACCAGCGGCCTGCTGGTCGTCGCCCGCGACGACGCCACCCACGCCGCCCTGCAGGAGGCGGTCCGCCGGCGCGAGGTCGAACGCGCCTACCTGGCGCTGGCCCAGGGCCGGCTGACCTCGCGCACCGGCACGATCGACGCGCCGATCGGCCGTGCGGCGAAGCAGCGCCACCGGATGGCGGTCTCCGGCGCCGCCTCGCGCCAGGCCCGCACCCATTTCGAGGTGCTCGAGCTGCTCGCAACCGAGACCTACCTCGAGGCGCGCCTGGAGACCGGCCGCACCCACCAGATCCGCGCCCACTTCGCCGCCATCGGCCACCCCTTGGTCGGCGATGCGACCTACGGCGGCGAGCCGCGCTACGGGCTCGGGCGCCAGTTCCTCCACGCCCACCGCCTCGCCTTCGCCCACCCGGCGACCGGCGAGGCGATGAGCTTCGCATCCGAGCTGCCCGCCGACCTCGCGGCGGCACTCGCGGCGGCCCGGGCCGCCTAGCCCCCGCCGCCCGACTACAATCGCTCAGTTCAAATCGACCCCCGTCGATCCGCCCCGGATCCTGACCCGGCCACCGGCCGAGTCCCCGGCCAGGGCGGCGGGGCTACACGTCAGACCAAGGAGAGTTCCCGAAATGCCAGAGGCGGGCCTGAAAGAGCTGCTGGAGGCCGGAGTCCACTTCGGCCACCAGACCCGACGCTGGAACCCGAACATGCGCCGCTACATCTTCGGCGAGCTGGACGGGATCCACATCATCGACCTGATCCAGACCGAGGCGCTGCTGGAGAACGCGCGCCGCTTCGCCGGCGAGCTGTCCAGCGGCGGCGGCACGGTGCTGTTCGTCGGCACCAAGAAGCAGGCGCGGGGGCCCGTCGAAGAATGGGCCGAACGCTGCAAGATGCCCTACGTCAACCAGCGCTGGCTGGGCGGTCTGCTGACCAACTTCAACACGATCTCGGCGCGGATCTCCCGCCTGCACGAGCTGGCCGGGTGGCAGGAGGAGGGCAAACTCGCCCTGCTGCCGACCAAGGAGCGGATGGGAATGCAGGCCGAACTGACCAAGCTCGAGTACAACCTCGGCGGCGTCCGCGACATGGACCGTCTGCCCGACGCGGTCTTCGTCACCGACCTCAAAACGGAGGAGATCGCGGTGCGCGAGGCGGCCCGCCTGCGGATCCCGATCATCGGCCTGGTCGACACCAACTGCGACCCGACGCCGATCGACTACGTCATCCCCGGCAACGACGACGCGATCCGCTCCTGCAACCTCGTGATCGGCACGATCGGCGCCGCGATCGAGGAGGGCGCCGGCGCCTGGCGGGTACAGGAGGAGCGGCGCCTGGCCGAGGAGATGGAACGGCGCAAGCGCGAGGAGGAAGAGCGGAAGAAGCGCGAGGAGGAAGAGAAGGTTCGGGTCGAAGCGGAGGAGGCGGCGAAAAAAGCTGCGGAGGAACAGCAGAAAGCCGCGGCGGAGAAAGCGGCTAGGGCGCCGACGCCCCCGGCTCAGGGTCAGACCGCCCCGGCTGCGGGTCCTGTCGCGGGGCAGGCACCCTCCCCCTCGCAGGCAGCGGGGGAGGGTCCCAACCCCACGCCACCCGCAGGTGGAGCGGTTAAAGCTCCGGCTCCCAGCGCACCCGCTGAGGCTCCGACCGTAGTTGCGCCCGATGCGCCTTCCTCCGGAAGCCCTGCGAAAGCTGAGGAGGGTGGCTCCAAATGAGCGTTTCGGCTGCGGATGTGAAGGCTCTGCGGGATCGGACGGGGGCGGCGATGATGGATTGCAAAGCTGCGCTGGCCGAGTCCGAGGGGGATGCCGATCGGGCTATTGAGATTTTGCGGGTCAAGGGGCAGGCTTCTGCCGCGAAGCGGGAAGGGCGGGGGACCAGCGAGGGGGTCGTCGCCTCCTACATCCACGCCAACGACAAGGTCGGGGCGATGGTCGAGGTGCAGTGCGAGACCGACTTCGTCGCCCGCAACGAGGATTTCAAGGCGTTCGCCTACCAGGTCGCCCTGCACGTCGCGGCGACCGCGCCGCGCTACGTCTCGGCTGAGGAGATCCCGGCGGAGGAGCGCGAAGCCGAGAAGCGGGTCTTCGAGGAGAAGGCACGGGAGGACGGTAAGCCCGACAACGTGGTCGAGAAGATCGTCGAGGGCCAGCTCTCCAAGTGGGCCTCTGAGGTCGCGCTGCTCGACCAGCAGCACGTAAACGCCGAGAAGCACGAGTCGAAGTCGATCGAGGAGCTGCGCCAGGAGCTGGCGGCGAAGACCGGCGAGAACGTCCGCATCGCCCGCTTCGCCTACTTCCGCGTCGGGGAATAGCCATCGAGCCCAAGTTCGACCGCATCCTGCTGAAGCTCTCCGGCGAGGCGCTGATGGGCGAGCGCCAACACGGCACCGACGCCGCCGAGGTGCAGCGGATCGCCCGCCAGGTGGCCGAGGTGCGTGCCCGGGGAGTCGAGGTGGCGATCGTCGTCGGCGCCGGCAACATCTACCGCGGCCTGGCCGGCGCAGCGGAGGGGATGGACCGCGCCACCGGCGACTACATGGGGATGCTGGCGACGGTGCTCAACGCCCTCACCCTGCAGGACGCGCTCGAGCACATCGGCGAGCACACCCGGGTGATGTCGGCGATCGACGTCAAGGAGGTCGCCGAGCCCTACATCCGCCGCCGCGCGATGCGCCACCTCGAGAAGGGCCGCGTGGTGATCTTCGCCGCCGGCACCGGCAACCCGTTCTTCACCACCGACACCGCGGCGGCGCTGCGGGCCCTGGAGATCCACGCGCAGGCGATCCTGATGGCGAAGAACGGCGTCGAGGGCGTCTACGACGCCGACCCGGCGGTCGAGCCGGAGGCGAAGTTCATCCCGGCGATCTCCCACCGCGAGGCGATCGAGCGCGGGTTGAAGGTGATGGACTCGACCGCGCTCTCGCTCTGCATGGACAACGACCTGCCGATCTACGTCTTCAACATGGGGGACGAGGGCAACATAGATAGGATCGTCTGCGGCGAGAAGGTCGGTACGCTGGTCGCCAGCGCGCCCGCCTCCTGACCGCAGAGAGGACACCGTGGAGCTGATCGACGAGCTGCTGAGAGATGCCGGGGACCGCATGCGCAAGTCGGTCGAGTCGAGCCGTGGCGAGCTGGCGACGGTGCGCACCGGGCGCGCCTCGCCGCACCTGCTCGACCGCATCTCGGTCGACTACTACGGCACCCAGACCCCGCTCAAGCAGCTCGCCAACATCGCCACCTCCGACGCCCGCCTGCTGACGGTGACGCCCTTCGACAAGGGCTCGATCGGCGCGATCGAGAAGGCGATCCAGGAGTCCGACATCGGCCTCTCGCCGAGCAACGACGGCAACCTCATCCGCCTCCAGGTGCCCGAGCTGACCGAGGAGCGCCGCCGCGAGATGGTCAAGGTCGTGCACGGTGTCGCCGAGGAGGGCCGCGTCGCCGTGCGCAACATCCGCCGCGACGTGATGAGCGACCTGCGCGAGCTGAAGAAGGAGGGCGAAGCTGGCGAGGACGACGAGCGCCGCGCCGAGAGCAGCCTGCAGAAGCAGACCGACGAGGCGATCGCCGAGATCGACGTGCACTTGAAGGGAAAGGAAGAGGAGATCCTGGAGGTGTGAGCGCCTCCGCGCGGTACGTCGCGATCATCACCGACGGCAACGGGCGCTGGGCGCAGCAGCGGGGCCTGCCGGTGCTCGAGGGTCACCGAGCGGGCGCCGACACGGTCAAGGAACGGCTCCGCGACGCGGCCGAGCTCGGGGTCGAGGAGCTGACCGTCTTCTCCTTCTCGACCGAGAACTGGGCGCGTTCGCGGGAGGAGGTCGAGGGCTTGATGCGGATGTTCGCCGAGCGGATCGACGCCGAGACGCCGGAGCTCGACGCCGAAGGAGTGCGGATGCGCTTCATCGGCCGCCGCGAAGGCGTCGCCCCGGAGCTGGTCGAGCGCATGCGCTGGGCGGAGGAGACGACCACGACCAACGAGCGGATCACCCTCTTCGTCGCTTTCAACTACGGCGGCAGGGCGGAGATCGTCGACGCGGCGCGAAGCTTCGAGGGGGGCTCCGAAGAGGAGTTCCGCCAGCACCTGTACGCGCCCGAGATGCACGATCCCGACCTCCTCATACGGACCAGCGGCGAGCAGCGGCTCTCCAACTACCTGCTCTGGCAGTGCGCCTACTCCGAGTTGGTTTTCCGCGAGGAGCTCTGGCCGGACTTCGGCCGCGAGGCATTCGAGCGCTCGCTGGCCGAGTTCGAGGCGCGAGCGCGGCGCTTCGGCGGGAGGACGTGATGGTCCGCGAACTGTTCGACGACGCGATGTTCGAGGACGAGGCGCCGCCCGAGCGCCCGCCGCGCCCGCCGCAGCGACGGCGCGGCGGCAGCGCGGGCGGCGAGACGGCGCGACGGGTCCTCTTCGCGCTTCCCTGGATCGCCTTCGCGATCGCGATCACCGTCCTCGGCGGCATCGTCTTCGCCGCGGCGATGGTCGGCCTCGGCGTGCTCTGCCTGCGCGAGTACATCCTGATGACGGCCGAGCTGCGGCCGGTCCAGCCCGCCGCCTACATCGCGCTGACGGCGATGGTCCTCGCCGCCTACCTCGGCACGGCCTTCAACGTGCTGCTGATCGGCACGGTCTCCTTCCCGCTGCTCTTCGTCTTCGGCGCCAGGCGCAACCCGCGCGCCGGGATCGTCGTCTCGATGGGGATCACCGTCCTCGGCGCCGTCTGGATCGGCCTGCCGCTCGTCCACGCCGTGCTGCTGCGCGACCTGCCAAACCACGGCGCCGCCCTGCTGATCGACGTCCTCGTCGGCACCTTCGCCACCGACACCGCCGCCTACGCGACCGGCCGTATGTTCGGCGCCCACCGGATCGCCCCCGACCTCTCGCCCAACAAGACCCTGGAGGGCCTGATCGGCGGCTTCCTGATCGGCACGATGGCCTTCTGGTTCGCCGGCCTCTACCAGAACTGGCTCTCGGGAGCCGATGCGCTGATCATCGGTGCCGCCGTGGCGGCGGTCGCGCCGCTCGGCGACCTCTTCGCCTCGATGGTCAAGCGCGACCTCGGCCGCAAGGACACCGGCAAGCTCTTCGGCCCCCACGGCGGCCTGCTCGACCGTCTCGACGCCGTCCTCTTCACCATCGTCGTCGGCTACTACCTGGCCGTCCAGCTCGTTTACTGACCGAGACCCCTCCCTATGCTCTGTCGTCGATGAAGAGGCTGGTGATACTCGGGTCGACCGGCTCGATCGGCACCCAGGCGCTGGAGATCGTCGCCGCCTCCGAGGACCTGCGGGTCGTGGGGTTGGCGGCGGCGACCAGTTGGGAGGCGCTGCTCGAGCAGGCGCGCTGTCACGACGTGCCGGCCGTGGCGCTCTCGCACGCGGAGGCGGCGGAGCGGGCGGCGGACGCCTGGGGCGGGCGGGTTCTCGCCGGCGAGCCCGGCGTGCGCGAGCTGATCGCCGAATCGGATGCCGACCTCGTCCTCAACGGGATGGTCGGTGCCGCCGGCCTCGGCCCGACCGTGGTCGCGCTCAGCGAGGGAATCGACCTGGCGCTCGCCAACAAGGAGAGCCTCGTGGTCGGCGGCGAGCTGACGACGGCGCTGGCCGAGGCAACCGGGGCGCGGCTGCTGCCGGTCGACTCCGAGCACTCGGCCCTCTTCCAGCTGATCGGCGCCGAGGCGCCGGGGACGGTCGAGCGCCTCGTTCTCACCGCCTCGGGCGGTCCCTTTCGTGGCCGCACCGACCTCTCGGAGGTGAGCGTCGAGGACGCCCTCGCCCACCCGACCTGGAGCATGGGCGGGCGGATCACGATCGACTCGGCGACGCTGATGAACAAGGGCTTCGAGGCGATCGAGGCGCACCATCTCTTCGGCGTCCCCTACGAGCGGATCGAGGTCGTCGTCCACCCGCAGTCGATCGTCCACTCGCTGATCGACCTCAACGACGGCGCCACCCTCGCCCACCTCGGCCACCCCGACATGCGGGTGCCGATCTCCTACGCGCTGCACTACCCCGAGCGGGCCGACGTCGACGTGCCGCGCCTCGACCTCGCCGCGGTCGGCGAGCTGAGCTTCGAGCCGCCCGACCTCGAGACCTTTGCCTGCCTGCGATTGGCGCTGGAGGCCGGCAGGGCGGGGGGGACCGGCCCCTGCGCGCTCAACGCCGCCGACGAGGTCGCCGTCGCCGCCTTCCTCGACGGCCGCATCCCCTTCGCCTCGATCCCGGCCGCGATCGAGGCCGTGCTCGAGCAGATGCCGGCGCAGCCGCTCACCCACTTCGAGGACCTCTTCGCCGTCGACGAGGAGGCCCGCCGCCGCACCGAAGAGCAGGTCGGGGGTTTGAGCAGGGTATGAGCTGGCTCTTCGTCTTCCTCGGCCTCTGCTTCCTGATCGTCCTGCACGAGGCGGGACACTTCGTCGCCGCCAAGGCGACCGGGATGCGGGTCGAGCGCTTCTTCCTCTTCTTCGGCCCGACGATCTGGTCGTTCAGGCGCGGCGAGACCGAGTACGGAGTCAAAGCGATCCCGCTTGGCGGCTACGTGAAGATCAGCGGCATGAACCCGGAGGAGGAGCTGCCTCCGGAGGTCGCCCATCGCGCCTACTACCGCCAGCCGGTCTGGAAGCGAATCGTCGTGATCGGCGCGGGCCCGGCGGTCAACATCGGGCTCGGCCTGGCGATTCTCTTCACCCTGGCGCTGACCAATGCCGTCAGAGATACCCAGACGGTGGGCGAAATCGTGCCGCAATCCCCAGCCGCAACCGCCCTGCGCGAAGGCGACAGGGTGATCTCGGTGGACGGTCGGAGCTTCCCGAAGCTGAGCCTGCAGGACCGGCTCGAACGTTTCCATGAACTGGTCGCCTCACACAAGTGCGCCGGCAAGCAGGAAGATGGCTGCCGAGCTGCGACGCCGGTGGCGCTGGAGATCGAACGGGACGGCACGCTGCGATCCATCTCGCTTAGGCCCGAATACGAACAAGCGCTCGGCTACACGAGGATCGGCTTCGGCTATGCGACCGTGCCGGTGGCCTTGGGCGTGGGCGGCGCGTTGGATCAGGCCACCGGCTTTGCCTGGGAGGTGACCCGCGAAACTGGAACCCGCGTCGCGAAGATCTTCGAGTCGAAGGAACGCAAGGAAATCCACGGGATCGTCGGCGTCAGCGACGTCGGCCATCAGGTCTACGGCCTCGGGCTGGTGGCAGCGCTGACCTTCCTTGCCGTGATCAGCCTCTCGCTCGGCGTGATCAACCTGCTCCCGTTCCTGCCCCTCGACGGGGGCCACATCTTCTGGAGCCTGGTCGAGAAGCTGCGCGGCAAGCCGGCTCCCCTGCGCGTGATGGAGGGTGTCAGCGTCGTCGGTTTCGCGCTCGTCGCGATGCTCTTCTTCATCGGCCTCAGCAACGACATAGGGCAACTCACCGGCGGGGGCTTCAAGGTCCGCTGATCGCGCCCAGATAGCCTGTAGGCATGGCTTCCAAACGGCAGATATTCGTCGGCGGGGTCCCGATCGGCGGCGGCGCGCCGGTCGCCGTGCAGACGATGACCAAGACCGAGACCGCCAACCTGGCGGCGACGATGGAGCAGATCCGCAAGGTCGCCGACGCGGGCGCCGACATCGTCCGGGTGGCGGTTCCCCGTGAGGACGACGTCGAGGCGCTGAAGACGATCGTCAAGCAGTCGCCGATCCCGGTGATCGCCGACATCCACTTCAACCACACGCTGGCGCTGAAGGCGATCGACGCCGGCGCGCACTGCATCCGGCTCAACCCGGGCAACATCGGCGGGCGCGAGAAAGTCGCCGAGGTCGCCGAGCGGGCGACCGCCGCCGGGGTGCCGATGAGGATCGGGGTCAACTCGGGCTCGCTTCCCAAGCACCTGCACGAGCTCGAGCGTGAGGCGCCGGTCGAGGCGCTGGTCGCCGCCGCGGTCGAGTTCGTCGAGCTGATGGAGAGCCTCTCCTTCGAGGACTTCAAGGTCTCGATCAAGTCGACCAACGTCCCCAACACGATCGCCGCCAACCGGCTGTTGGCCGAGAAGATCCCCTACCCGCTCCATCTCGGCATCACCGAGGCGGGGACGAAATGGTCGGGCTCGCTGAAATCGGCGGTCGGGCTCGGCACGCTGCTCGCCGACGGTGTCGGCGACACGATCCGGATCAGCCTCTCGACCTTCCACGCCGAGGAGGAGGTCAAGGTCGCCTGGGAGATCCTCAAGGCGCTGCAACTGCGCGAGCGCGGCCCGGTTCTGATCGCCTGCCCGACCTGCGGCCGCCTGCAGTTCGACATGGACTCGGTCGTCGCCGAGATCGAGCAGCGGCTGGAGCGCTACGCCGAGCCGGTCGAGGTCGCCGTCCTCGGCTGTGCGGTCAACGGGATCGGCGAGGCGAGCCACGCCGACTTCGGCATCACCGGCGCCAAGAACGAGGGCCTGATCTTCGCCCACGGCAAGCCGCTGCGGAAGGTGCCCCAGGCCGACCTGGTCGATGCCCTCTTCGAGGAGATCGACAAGTCACTCGACCGTGGCAAGGTCGAGGTCGACGAGCGCAAAGCGGGGGAGGGGGCCGAGTGGCTGGCGAAGATCGAGGAGGAGAACGCCGGCGACCTGACCCCGGAGAGGATCGCGCAGCTGGAGCACGAGGCTGCCGAAAAAGGGGAGTCCGATCGAGTTCTGCTCGATGAGGAGGCTTCCCCGACTGCTGGCCGTCGATTCACCAGAGCCTGATCGCCGGGAGGCTCCCGCCCGACTAGTGGATAGGTTTCCCACTAGTGACCCGACTCAGCCAGGCCTTCATTCCCACGCTCAAGGACCCGCCTGCGGATGCTGAGGCCCTTTCCCACAAGCTGATGGTGCGGGCTGGCCTCATACGTCAGCTCGGGGCGGGGCTTTGGACGTATCTGCCAGCCGGGTGGCGGGTCGAGCGGAAAGTCGAGGCCTTGATCCGGGGGGAGATGGAGGGGATCGGGGCTCAGGAGATGCTGATGCCGGTGCTGCAGCCGGCCGAGAACTGGAAGAAGACGGGGCGGTGGGCGATCGAGGAGCTGTTCAAGCTCGAGGACCGCAAGGGAGCCGAGATGGCCCTGGCGATGACCCACGAGGAGTGCGTCACCTACCACGTCGCCCGCGACGTCCGCTCCTACCGCGACCTGCCGCTGATGCTCTTCCAGATCCAGACCAAGGAGCGCGACGAGCCGCGCCCGCGCGCCGGCCTCCTGCGCACGCGCGAGTTCACGATGAAGGACGCCTACTCCTTCGACCGCGACGAGGAGGGGCTCGCGCGCTCCTACGAGCTGCAGAGCGGCGCCTACGCCCGCATCCTCGACCGCTGCGGGCTGCGCTGGTACCGGGTCGAGGCCGACGTCGGGATGATGGGCGGCTCCGGCGCCCACGAGTACATGGCGCCCTGCCCGGCGGGCGAGAACGAGGTCGCGCTCGCGCCCGGCTACGCCGCCAACGTCGAGGTCGCCTCGGCGCAGCCGAAGGCGGTCGAGCTGCCGGCGCCGCTCCCGGCGCCCGAGCGGGTCGAGACGCCGGGCCTGAAGACCGTCGAGGAGGTCTCAGGAGCGCTCGGCGTCCCGCCGGGCGCTCTGATCAAGGCGATGCCGATCGTGGTCGAGGGACGGGGCCTGGTGCTGGTCCTGGTGCGGGGGGACCACCGCCTCAACGAGGTCAAGCTGCGCAACGGCATGGGGGTCGATTTCCGCCAGGCGAAGCCGGAGGAGATCGAGGCCGAGCTGGGCCCGGTCGGCTACGTCGGGCCGGTCGGCTCGAACCTCCCGATCATCAAGGACGCCGCGATCGCCGGCGACTCCTACGTCTGCGGCGCGAACGAGGCGAACGCGCACCTGCGCGGCGTCTCGCCCAGCCGCGACTTCGAGTCCTACGAGATGGACGTGCGCGCGGTCGAGGCCGGCGACGCCGCGCCCGGCGGCGGCACGATCGAGATCGAGCCGGCGATCGAGGTCGGCAACATCTTCAAGCTCGGCACCCGCTACTCGGAGCCGCTCGGCGCCACCTACCTCGACGAGGACGGCAGCGAGAAGCCGATCGTGATGGGCAGCTACGGGATCGGCCCGGCGCGGATCGTCGCGGCGGCGATCGAGCAAGGCGCCGACGAGCGCGGCATCGTCTGGCCGCGGGCGCTCGCCCCCTGGCAGGTCCACCTGGTCTCGCTCGCCAAGCAGGGCGAGCCCGAGCGCGATGCCGCAGACGATCTCTACGAGCAGCTGCGCGAGCGCGGCGTCGAGGTTCTCTACGACGACCGCGACGCCGGGCCGGGGGAGAAGCTGACCGACGCCGAGCTGCTCGGCTGCCCGCTGCGCGTCGTCGCCGGTCGCCGCGGGCTCGCCAAGGGCGTGGTCGAGGCGAGCGAGCGGGCCGGGGGCGCCGAGCACGAGCTGCCAGTGGCCGAGGCGGCCGAGCGGGCGCTGGGGCTGTTGGCGGGCCCCGATGGCTGAGGGGGCCCCCTTCGGCCGCGGCCGGGTCCGCCGCCTCTTCGGCCTCGACCGCAGCGGACCGCCGCCGCGCCAGACGCGCGAGGGCCAGCCGCTCAACCCCTGGACGCTGCCCAACCTGGTCGGCTACCTGCGCCTCGCCGGGCTGCCGGTCTTCCTCTGGCTCGCCTTCGAATCGGGCGACGGGCGCAGCGCCGCCTCGGCGACCGTCTTCTGGCTGATCGCGGCCGGCGACTACCTCGACGGCTTCCTCGCCCGCGTCACCGGCCAGTACAGCCGCCTCGGGGCGATGATGGACCCGCTGATCGACCGCCTGACGATCCTCTCGGGCGCGGTCGTCTGCTGGCACTTCGAGCTGCTGCCGCGCTGGGCGCTGGCGCTGCTGGTCGCGCGCGAGCTGGCGATGCTCCTGCTCGCCCAGTACGGCCTCCGCCACGGGGTCGAGCTCGCCGTCAACTGGCCCGGGCGGATCTCGGTCTTCCCGATCATGGGCGGGATCTTCTTCGCCATGGTCTTCGCCGGCTGGGTGCCCTCGGCGCTGCTGATCGTCGGCGTCGCCCTAGCCATCCTCGCCACCGTCCTCTACGCCCGCGAGGGCATCCGCCAAGTCCGCCTCGCCCGCTGACTTCGTCTTTCTGTTCGCTATTCGACGATAAAGGCGAAGTCAGCCTGCAATGGGGGGGTCAACCTTCAACCTGCGGTTGAACCTTTGGGCTCGCGACCTATAATCGGTGGGCAGCGGCCAACGGAGGCGACCGCCTCCACGAGCAAGGAGCGAGATGGAGGACACCTTTCCCGATCTCGGTTCGCTCAGCGACGTAGAGCTGAAGGACCTGATCGACGAGCTGACCAAGGAGGAGAACGAGATCTCCTACAAGCGCCGCGTCCTGCACGGCAAGATCGACATCCTGCGCGCCGAGCTGGTCAACCGCCTGCGGCAGAAGCGGGAAAGCGGCGACTCGCTGATCTCGGGCGACGACGTCGCCCAGCTCACCGAAATCCTCGCCGGCAAGGCGCAGGGGGCGCCGCCGGAGGACGATCCGGCCGCCTAGGCGGGAGCTAGCGATGGCCGTCCACTGTCCCGAGTGCGGATTCGTCAACCCCGAGGGCGCCAACTACTGCCAAAAGTGCGGCGCCTACCTCGGCGGGCCCAAGGATGGCGACGACGAGCCGACGACGATGACCTACCGGGTCGACGAAACCGGCGAGATGCAGCCGATCGACATCGACGAGGTGCTCGAGGAGAGCGGCGCGGCGCTGGTGATCCGCGCCGGCGGCGGGCGCGCCGGCGAGAGCTTCACCGTGACCGAGGACCGGGTCAGCATCGGGCGCAGCCCCGACGCCGGCGTCTTCCTCGACGACGTCACGGTCTCGCGCAACCACGCCCTGCTGGTCCGCCGGCGCGACGGCTTCTACATCGACGACCTCGGCTCGCTCAACGGCACCTACGTCAACCGCCGGCGGATCGAGTCCCACCTACTCGCCGACGGCGACGAGATCCAGGTCGGCAAGTACAAGCTCAGCTACCTGGAGAAGTAGGGCGGGCCCGTGGCAGTCTCCGAGCAGCAGGCCCGCCAGCGCGACTCGCGCCCGCGCAAGGCGCTGACGATCGGCGCCGTCTGCAAGATCCTCGAGAACGAGTTCGCCGACATCTCGATCTCCAAGATCCGCTACCTCGAGGACCAGAAGCTGCTGACGCCGCGGCGCACCCCGGGCGGCTACCGCCTCTACAGCCAGTCCGACGTCGAGCGGCTGCGGACGATCCTGCGGCTGCAGCGCGACGAGTTCCTGCCGCTGCGGGTGATCCGCCAGGAGCTGGCAGCCGGCGGCGACGTCGACCTCGGCGGGGGCGGGGGGGACCGGCGGCCGGCGGCCGGCGCGGTGCGCCGCGCGATCCTGGTCAACACCTCGAGCGCCTACCTCAGCCTCGAGGAGATGATCGAGGAGACGGGCGCCCGCGCCGAGCTGATCGCCGAGCTGGAGAACTTCGGCATCGTCCAGCCGGAGAAGCGCGACGGGCGCCCCGTCTACGACGAGACCGACCGCGAGATCGTCCGCACCGCCAACGAGCTCTCGCGGGTCGGCGTCGGGGCGCGCAACCTGCGCGTCTTCCGCTCCTCCGCCGACCGTGAGGCGAACCTGCTCGAAGCGCTGCTCGGGCCCTCGCTGCGCTCGCGCAACCCCGAGCGGCGCAAGGAGGCGTTGGAGAACCTCGAGAGCCTGGCGGCGACGGTGGGCCACCTCAAGCACCTGCTGCTGGTGAGGGACCTGCGGCGCCTGGCCGGCGACTGAGCGCGCAGCGGTGCCGCGCGTCACCCGCCGCCGCACGATCCCGGCCCCGCCAGAGCGGGTATGGGAGCTCGTCTCGGATCCCTACAGCCTGCCGCGCTGGTGGCCGCGCACCAGCCGGGTCGAGAGCGTCGACGTCAAGCCGGGGGGCAAGCGCAGCCAGTGGACCAAGGTGCTGCAGACGGCCGAGGGGCGCGGCGTGCGGGCCGACTTCCGCTGCCTCAGCTCGGCCGAGGGCGAGCGCTACGTCTGGGAGCAGCAGCTCGAAGGCACGCCCTTTGAGCGCCACCTGCGCAGCTCGAGGGTCGAGGTCCGCCTGCGCGGTGCCGGCGCCGGCACCGAGGTCAGCCTCAGCTCCGAGCAGAAGCTGCGCGGCATGTCGCGGCTGGGCTCGCCGATGATGCGCGGCGGCCAGGGCAAGATCCTCGACGAGGCACTCGACGGGCTCGAGCGGGCGCTGACGTGAACAGGCCCAGGCGGGACTCGAAGTGGTGGGGTTGGGGCGACCCGGCGATCGCGCCGGAGCTGGACGGGGCTGCGCTGGCGACGTTGCGCGAGCGGGTGGGCGAGCTGCAGCCGGCCAGCCGCACCACAGACCTCGACGCCGTCCGGCTCCCCCCCGCCGAGCCGCTGCCGCCGGCGCTGGTCGATGCGGTCGGCGAGGGCGCGGTCTTCGCCTCGCCGGAGGATCGCGTCCGCCACGCGGCTGGCTGCGGCTATGCCGACCTGGTGCGGCTGCGCGGGGGGCGTCTCGACGCCGCGCCCGACGCCGTTCTGCTGCCCGCCGACGCCGACGCCGTGCGGCGCGCGCTCGAGGTCTGCGCGGCGGAGGGCGTCGCGGTCGTCCCCTTCGGCGGCGGGACCAGCGTGGTCGGCGGGGTCGAGCCGCTGCGCGGCGCCCACCCGCGCCTGGTCAGCCTCGACCTGGCCCGCCTGCGCGAGGTCGAGGTCGACCGCCGCTCGCTGACCGCGAAGCTCGGCGCCGGCCTGCGCGGGCCGGAGGCCGAAGCGGCGCTGAACGCGCAGGGGGTCGTGCTCGGCCATTTCCCGCAGTCCTTCGAGTACGCGACGGTCGGTGGCTTCGCCGCGACCCGCTCGGCCGGCCAGGCCTCGAGCGGCTACGGCCGCTTCGACTCCCTGGTCACCGCCCTGAGCCTGATCGCCCCCGTTGGCGAGCTGCGCACGCTGGAGACGCCGCACACCGCCGCCGGGCCCTCGCTGCGCGAGCTGGCGCTCGGCTCGGAGGGCGTGTTCGGCGTGATCCCCGAGGTGACGGTCCGGGTCAGGCCGGCCCCAACCGTGCGCCGCTACGAGGCCTGGATCGCCGAGAGCTTCGAGGCCGGCGCGGAGATCGTCCGCGCCCTTGCCCAGGGCCCCGGCCTGCCCGACGTGATCCGGGTTTCCGACGAGGAGGAGACCGCGATCTCGCTCGCCCTCTCCGGCCCGCGCGGGATCGCCGCGACCGCCTTCGACCGCTACCTCGGGCTTCGCCGCAGGCGCGGCGGCTGCCTGATCGTCGTCGGGATCGAGGGCGGGGAGGAGTCGGTCGCCCGCCGCCGCGCGCTGGCGGTGCGGGCGCTGCGTCGCGGCGGCGCCGTCTACCTCGGCCAGGGCGTCGGGCGCTCCTGGGAGCACGGTCGCTTCCAGGGCCCCTACCTGCGCGACACGCTGATGGACATGGGGGCGATGGTCGAGACGCTCGAGACCTCGCACACCTGGAGCCGCCTCGGCGAGCTGCACGACGCGGTCGCGGCGGCGATCCGCGGAGCTCTCGTCGACCAGGGCACGCCCGGGCTCGCCTTCTGCCACCTCTCGCACGCCTACGCCGACGGCGCCTCGCTCTACTTCACCTTCGTCTCCCGCGCCCGCCCCGGCGCCGAGCTTGAGCAGTGGGCGGCGGTCAAGCGCACCGCCTCGGAGGCGATCCTCGCCGCCGGCGGCACGATCACCCACCACCACGCGGTCGGCCGCGACCACGCCCCCTACATGGAGGCCGAGGTGGGAGCGACCGGGCTCGACGCCCTGCGCGCGGTCAAGGAGCGGCTCGATCCAACGGGGATCATGAACCCGGGGAAGCTGATCCCCACCAGCTAGCGCTTTTCGGAGGCGGCCTGTTTGAGGATCGGGCCGACGATTTCGCCGCTGAGGACGGTTTCGCCGCTGTAGGGGGGGAGGGATTTCTGCTTCTTCGCCTGCGCCACCTCGCGTTCGTAGGCGGCGTCGCTGGTGCGCGAGACGTTGATCTCCTTGAAGGCCCCCGCCGCCACGTAGGCGAGCAGTTCGGCCGGGATCGGCAGCTGCACGCCCAGCCGGCCGGACTTGGTCACCTTGGCCGAGCCGATCCGCAGCGCGACCTTCGGGTTGCGGTACAGCCAGACGGTGTAGGACTGGCCCGGCTTGTTGGGGTCGAGTCCCTGGGCGGCGACCTGGAGGACGATTTCTTCCTTGCCGACGCGCCCGAAGATCGCCAGGCCTTCACCGCTCTGGCCGCTGACCGGCTTCAGTTCGGCCCGCGTCAGCTTGCCGCTGGCAGCGCCTTCCGCGGTCGCGCTTTCGCCGGAGCTCGAGCTGGAGCCACCCGAAGTGCCGCCGATCAGGGCGATCAGGCCCAGCACGACGGCGACCAGCGCGACGACGCCGCCGGCGATGATCACGAATCTGCGCCGCTCGGGGGCGATCGCGCCGCTCGGGCGGCGGCGCGGCTTTGCGCGCGCTGGCTTTGGAGCGGGCGGCGGGGCGGGGGGCGCCGGCTTCGCCGGCGGAGGCATCGCGGGCGGCGGGGACGGAGTCGGCGGTGCGGCCTCAACTGGCTCCGGAGCCTCCTGCTCGGCGGCCGCGGCAGCCAGGGCCTCGCTCATCTCGGCTCGCACCTGCTCGACGCTGACCCCCTTCAGCGCGGCGATGTCGGCGTAGCCCTCCTCGCCCCGCTCGGCGAGCAGGCGCAGCATCGCCCTCTGGTCGTCGGTCAGGCCCATCGGCTCGCGGAGACTATGCGATGCGCCTTAAGGCGCATCGCGAGCAGGTAGGGTCACGCCGCGATGACGGACGATCCCCGCGGGCTGCTCTCCCACTTCGACGCCCTGCTCGGCACGGAGTGGCTCGACGACGACCCCGACCACGCCCGCGTGCGGGTGGCGATGCGCGACGAGCTGCGCCAGCCGGTCGGCCTGTTGCACGGCGGCGTGATGTCGAGCCTGGTCGAGAGCGTCTGCTCGCGCGCGACGGCGCTGGCGGTCGTGGGCGACGGGATGGCGGCGATGGGCCAATCGATCTCGGTCAGCTTCATCCGCCCGATCACCGAGGGCCACGCCGAAGTCAAGGCCAGAGCCCGCCACCGCGGCCGCACCACCTGGGTCTGGGACGCCGAGGTCGTAGACGCCAACGGCAAACTCTGCGCCCTCGCTCAAATGACCATCGCGGTCAGGCCTATCCGCCAAAGCGATTCGTGATCGGCAGGCGGCGGTCGCGACCGAAGGCCTTCGGCGTGATGCGGATGCCGGGGGCGGCCTGGCGGCGCTTGTACTCGGAGCGGTCGACCATGTGCACGACCTCGTCGACGACGTCGGCCGGCATTCCCGCGGCGATCATCTCCTCGCGGCCCCGGTCGCGCTCGACGTAGGCCTCGAGCACGCGGTCGAGCAGCTCGTAGGGGGGAAGCGAGTCGGTGTCGCGCTGGTCGGGGCGCAGCTCGGCCGAGGGCGCCCGCTCGATCACCGAGGCCGGCACCAGCTCGCTTCCGGCGACCTCGTTGCGGTGGCGCACCAGCTCGTAGACGAGCGTCTTCGGCACGTCCTTGATCGCCGCGAAGCCGCCGGCCATGTCGCCGTAGAGGGTCGCGTAGCCGACCGACATCTCGCTCTTGTTGCCGGTGGTCAGCACCAGCCAGCCGTGCTTGTTGGACAGCGCCATCATCACGTTGCCGCGGATCCGCGCCTGGAGGTTCTCGGCGGCCAGGTCGGGCTCCGAGGGCCGCGCCGGGTCGTGCGGGAGGACGCGCGGCGCGGCCTCCTCCTCGGCGGCGAGGGACGGCGCCAGCGCCCGATCATAGGCGTCCATCGTCGCGCCGATCGGGACCTCCAGCGCCTCGGCCCCGAGGTTGGCGGCGATCGCCCGCGCGTCGGACTGGGTCTCGGCGCTCGAGTGGGGCGAGGGCATGACGACGCAGCTGACGCTCTCCGGGCCGACCGCGTCGACGGCGAGCTGTGCGACCAGGGCGGAGTCGATCCCGCCCGAGAGGGCGATCCCGACGTGGCCGAAGCCGTTCTTGCGCACGTAGTCGCGCAGGCCGAGCACCAGCGCGCCGTAGACCTCGGCCAGGTCGGGGAGCGGCTCGGCGACGCGGGCGGGGGCGGGGGCGGGGATCTCGCAGAGCAGCAGCTCCTCCTCGAACTGGGCGGCGCGGGCGATCACCTCACCGCTTGGGTCGACGACGAAGCTCTGTCCGTCGAAGACCAGCTCGTCCTGGCCGCCGACGAGGTTGCAGAACGCCAGGTGGGCGCCGTAGGCGCGGGCGCGGGCGGCGAACATCTCCTCGCGCTCGCGGCCCTTGCCGCGGTGGTAGGGAGAGCCCGAGGGGTTGGCGATCAGCCGCGCCCCCTCGTCCGCCTCCAGTGAGGCCGGTGGGCCCTCGCTCCAGAGGTCCTCGCAGATCGTCAGCCCGACCGCGGCGCCGGCGACCGAGACGACAAGGGGCTCGCCACCGGGGACGAAGTAGCGCTGCTCGTCGAAGACCGCGTAGTTGGGCAGGCGGTTCTTGCGGTAGACCGCGCGGATCTCCCCGCCGGCGAGCACCGCGAGCGAGTTGTGCGCGTGGCGGTGATCGCCGCCGCCGGCGACGGGCTCGGCGAAGCCGACGAGGACGGTCATCTCGCTGACCCCGCGCGCGAGCTCCTCGACCGCGCGACGGTTGGCCTCGACGAAGTGGCGCTTCAGGTAGAGGTCCTCGGCCGGGTAGCCGGGGATGCAGAGCTCGGGGAAGATCGTCAGCTCGGCCCCCTCCGCCTCCGCCCGGCCGATCCACTCCGCCACCTTGGCCGCGTTACCGTCGACGTCGCCGACGGTCGGGTCGATCTGGGCCAGCGCCGCGCGCAAAGGGCTACTCGACCGGCACGGCGCCGCTGCGGGCGCCCGCCTGCGCCGTGCGCCGGTCCTCGCCGCGCGAGGGCGCCGTCGCGACGATTTCGCCCACCGCGCTCTCGAGATCGAGGCCGAAGCTCTCGAGATCGGCCATCGCGTCGAGGTCGCCGACCAGGCCGAAGTCGATCTGGCCGTCGTAGGACATGATCCCGACGCAGAGCGCCTGGCGGCGGGCGAGCGGGACCAGGGGGAAGATCGATTCCATCCGCCGGCCGAGGACGTAGAGCGGGAACTGCGGCCCGGGCACGTTGGTGACGACGAGGTTGAAGAAGCGCTGCGCCGGCTGAAGGCGGGCGGCCTGGGAAGCGATCGTGGTCGGCGCGAAGTCGGTCAGGCGGGTGAGGATCTCGGCGCCGACGGCCTGCCCCGAGCCCTTCAGGTCGCCCATCGTCTCCGAGATCAGCCGCAGCCGCTCCAGCGGGTCCCGGCACCAGACCGGCAGCGGCGCCATCATCGCCGAGATGCGGTTGCCGAGCGCGCCGCGCTCCTCGTCGGCGCGGACGCTGACCGGCACCATCACCCGTAGCTCGAGCTCCTCGGTCCCGTGGCCGCGGGCGCGCAGGTAGTTGCCGAGGGCGCCGGTGACGACCGAGAGGACGACGTCGTTGACGGTGCCGCCATGGGCGTCCTTGACCCGCTTGAAGTCGCCCAGGTCGGTGCGGACGAAGGCGAGGCGCCGGTGGGGGCCGATCTCGACGTTGAACGGCGTGTGGGGCGCTTTGGTCGCCACCTCGAGGAACTTCCCGGTGTCGACGAGGCCGCGCAGGACCTGGCGCGGGCCGCGCAGTGCGGCGCGCACGCCGCGGACGATCTCCTTCGGGCTGGTCGCGCGCTCGTGAAGGGCGTCGCGCAGCAAGTCGAGGTCGCTGGGCTCGGGGCGGGGCGCCCACTTCGGCGGGCGGGCGGGCGGGTTCTCCGGCTCGGCCTCGACGTCGAACAGCACGGTGGTGATGTCGACACCCGAGACGCCGTCGACCAGGGCGTGGTGGCTCTTGCCGACGATCGCGAAGCGGTCCCCTTCGAGGCCCTCGACCAGCCACAGCTCCCAGAGCGGCTTGGTGCGGTCGAGCTGCTGGGAGAAGATCCGGGCGGCGAGGTTGCGCAGCTGCTCCTCGGAGCCGGGAACCGGCAGGGCGGTACGGCGCACGTGGTAGTCGAGGTTGAGGAAGGGGTCGTCGACCCAGACCGGACGTCCCTGGGCGAAGGGGACGAAGCGCAGCTTCTGGCGAAAGCGCGGGACGAGGTGGAGACGAGACTCGATGTGGTCGCGGAACTCGGCGTGGCTGGGCGCGTCGCCTTCGAAGATGCTGACCGAGGCGACGTGCATGTGCGCGCCGGCGCGCTCCATGTGGAGAAAGGATGCGTCGAGTCCAGTCAGGCGATCGCTGCTCACAGTCCCAATCTTCGCACGAAGGCCTTCAACCGGAGACGCCGAGCTGCATCTGGGCCTGGGTCTCCCGCTGTGGGGTTGCTTCGTTGCCGAAGCTGGCTACTCGGACGCCGAGCAGGCGCACCGGGCGGGGCGGGGCGTAGGCGCGGAGCAGGTCGATCGCCACCGGGGTGACGATCGCCGGGTCGTTGGTCGCCTGCTCGACGGTGAGCGAGCGGGTCGCGTTGGTCCAATCGTCGAGCCGCACCTTGATCCCGATCGTGCGGCCCGCCAGCTCGCGCGAGCGCAGCCGCCGGCAGAGCTCCTCGGCGAGCGAGCGGACGTGCGTCTCCATCTCGCCGCGGTCGGCGAGGTCGACGTCGAAGGTGGTCTCGGCCGACTGCGACTTGGTCTCGCGGGAGACGGCGATCGGCGTCTCGTCTTCGAAGCGGGCCCGCCCCGGCAGCCAGCGGCCGAGTCGGGGCCCGAACGCCTCCTGCAGGACGGCGGGGTCGTGCGCCCGCAGCTCGGCCAGGGTGCGGATGCCCATCCGCGCCAGCTTCTCGGCGGTCTTCGGGCCGATGCCGGGCACCACACCGGGCGGGTCGGCGGCGAAACGCTCGAGTGCTTCCTCCCGCGAAAGCGCCACCAGCCCGCCCGGCTTACCTAGCTCGCTGGTGATCTTAGCTAAAAGGCGGTTCTCTGACATACCAATCGAACAACTCAAACCGATGCGGCGGATCTCGGCGGCGATCCGCCGCATCGTCGCCTTCGGCGAGAAAAGGTCGCTGAGGTCGAGATAGGCCTCGTCGAGGCCGACGACCTCGACCGTCTCGGCATTCGAGCGGAGAACCTCCATCACCTGCGCCGAGGCCTCGCGGTAGGCGGGGAAGTCGGGGCGCAGGTAGACGGCATCCGGCAGCCGCCGCCGCGCCACCGCCGCCGGCATCGCCGAGTGGATCCCGGCCAACTTGCGCGCCTCGTAGCTCGCCGTCGTCACCACCGCCCGCGGCCCCGAGCCGCAGACGACCACCGGCTTCCCCCTCAGCTCCGGCCGCCGCCGCAGCTCCACCGACGCATAGAACGCGTCCATGTCGAGATGCGCGATTGTCCGCCGATCGGCCACCCTCCGATCGTAGGCCGGGCTGGGGACGTCAGCTCGCCGCGGCGCGAAGGTCTTTGACCTCGCAGGGAAGCTTTGCGGCACGACCGATGATCTCCGGATCTCCGGTCAGGAGCACGACTCGCTCCGACGCCGCCAGGGCGACCGCAAAGCAATCCGCGAGCGCCATCGGGTGCTCCGCCTTCAGGTTCGCCGCAGCCCGCATGGCCGAGACGCCAGGTAGGTGCTCGGTGATCTGGGGGCGCAGTTCCCCCAAGACGCGATCCGCCTCCTCCTTGCCGTGGTCCCGAGACGTCCGGTAGTGGACCTCGACCAGATTGATCCAGCTCATCGCCGGGCGTTCGCGCCTCAGCGTCTCATCGACCATGCTGGCGGCTGGCTCGTCCCCGTCGAGCCAGGAGAGAACGGGCCAGGAGTCCAGACAGAACGGCACGGGCTACCGTGGCTCTTCGCGGCGATCCTCGAGCAGCCTGGCCGCCATGCCGCTGCCTGCGAACCTGCCTCGCAACGTCGGGCGCTGATCCGCCCGCCGCACGACGATCCCGTCGTCCACCGGCTCGAACGAAACGTCCGACCCCGGGCCGAGGCCGGCGCGCTCGCGGAGATCCTTCGGGATCACGACCTGTCCCTTGGCGCCCATTCGCTGAGTCATACGAGACCAGTATACCCAGAGAAGTGCCTAGAATCCCTGCGTGGCTTCTCCTGAGGCGAAGAACCTGGAGGCGATCTCGAACGCGATCGACCAGCACAACCGCAACTGCCCTTTCCCGGCGGCCGAGGTGCGGATGAACCCGTTCGAGGTCGAGCGGCTCGGCTGGGAGGAGATCCGCGGGTTGCCGGTGGTCCCCGACGCGGAGATCGGCACCGGCCGCTTCCGCATCGTCTGCTCGCGCGAACTGGACGACGCCGGCCTCGAGGAGACCGAGGCTGTGGGGCGCGAGCTGGAACCCGCGGCACCCGTGAACAACTGAGGCCGCATTTGTCGCTATTCTGTCTGAGGGCGCCCCGGGCCCGCCTCTGATTTTGGCCAAGTTATGCGGTCGGGGCCTTGATGCCAAGGCGGTTCCGCGGAACCGCCTTGGCGCTTCTCAGACCGAGTTCCAGAAGTCGAGGCCGGATTCGCTCATCAGGCGCTGGGCTTCGATGTTGAGCTGGGTCAGCTCATTGGTCCAGATGAGGATGCCCATCGCGATCAGGATCAGGCCGCCGGTGGCGACGATCGCCTGGTAGTGGCGCTTGACCGCGGCGAAGGCGGTGGTCATGCGGGAGAAGGCGATCGCGGTGAGGATGAACGGGATCGCCAGGCCGGCTGAGTAGACCGCTAGTAGGAGGGCGCCGTGGGCGGCCGAGCCGGAGATCGAGGCGGCGGAGAGGATCGCGCCCAGGGTGGGGCCGATGCAGGGGGTCCAGGCGATCGCGAAGGCGGCGCCGGCGACGATCGGGCCGCCCTTGCCGGCGCGCTCGAGCAGGGCCTCGACGTGCCACTCGCGGTTCAGCCTGGTGACGAAGAGCGAGGCGACGAAGAGGACGCCCATGGCGATGATCAGCGCGGCTGAGATCTTGGTCAGCAGCTGCTTGTGGTCCTGCAGCGCCGAGCCGAGGCCGGTGGCGGTGAGTCCGAGGACGATGAAGATCGCCGAGAAGCTGGCGACGAAGAGGAGGCTGGGACCGAGCACCCGGCGCCAGCCGGCGCTGTCGAGCTCCGCCGCGGAGACGCCGCTGACCGCCGAGAGGTAGCCCGGCACGAGCGGCAGCACGCAGGGGGAGAGGAAGGAGACGATCCCCGCGGCAAGCGCGGCGAGGACCCCGACGCCGGCGGTCGGATCGGTGCTCAGGTCGGCGACGATCACGGCCCACCAGGGTACTTGGGAGCGCCCTCCGCTCTGCTTAGACTCGCGTCCCACGCCGGCCGAACGCTCGACAGCCCCGCTGTTCAACGCCGCCGGCGCGGCGCGGCGCCTGCGCGCCTCGCCGCTGTTCGCGATCGGGCCGAGCGAGCCCGGACCGGCGCTGCGGCGCGGCTTCCTCCTCGCCGTGCCGGTCGCCGTTGCGCTCCTGCTCGAGCTCGGCCTCGACTCGCCGACCAAGGGCTCGATCGGGACCGGCGCGATGCTCGCCGGCTTCGCCGGGATGGACGCCGTCGCCAGGACGAGGGCCGCCTGGCAGGCCGCCGTCGCGCCGGCGATCGGCCTCGCCGCCGCGCTCGGCGCCCTGACGGCGGGCTCGGCCGTGCTCGCGGTGGCGACGATGGCGGTCGTCGGCGCCGCCGCCGGCTACTGCTTCGCGGTCTCCCTGCGCTTCTCGATCGCCGGGCTGATGGTCGCCCTCTCCCTGCTCATCTCCCAGGGCCTCTTCCTAACCCCCGCCGACGCCGTCCCGGCGTTCCTCTTCGCCACCGCCGGCGGCCTCGCCCAGGCGGCCTTCTCCCTCGCCGTCTTGGCGGCCGAACGGACGTGCCGCACTTTAGAGGCCGCTATGGGTACTCAAAGTGCGGCACGTCTGCGGAGGGAGGGGGTTTGGGACTGGCGTGGGGGGGTGGCGGACCTGCGCTCGAACCTGACGCTGCGCTCCACCAGCGCCCGCCACGCGCTGCGGTTCGGCACGGCGCTGGCCGTCGGGGTCGCCATATACCGCCTGCTCGGCATGGACCAGCACGGATTCTGGGTGCCGCTGACGGTCCTCTTCGTCCTGCGACCGGAGGAGGACGAGACCTTCCACCGCCTGGTCCTGCGCGCCGTGGGCACCGCGGCCGGCCTCCTCATCGCCACGGCGCTCGCCGAGGCGTTGGTCGGCGACGAAGTCGTCGTAGCCCTCGTTCTCGCCGCGGCGACCGCGTTCGCATACGGGCTGCTGACCGTCCAGTACGCGCTGTTCACCGCCGCGATCACCGTCTACGCGGTGCTGCTCGCCGATACGCTCGGCGAGGGAGCGCTGCACGCAGCGGGCCAGCGGGCCTACGCGACCGCGATCGGCATCGGCATCGCCGGCGCCGCCTTCGTGATCTGGTCGAACCCCGGAGAAGGCGGGGGAGAGGCACGATCTCGCCGGATCGCCCCGCCGCGGGCCGCGGCCCGGTAGATTTTGGCCAGCCAGCCAAACGCCGCCCCGCCGCGGCGCGACCACAGGAGAGACCGTTGAGCAACCGCACGTTCGTGATCGGGGTCGGGATGACCAAGTTCGAGAAGCCCGGCACCAAGGAGGGCGACTACCCCGACTGGGCCAAGGAGGCTGGCGAGAAGGCGCTCGCCGACGCCGGCATCGCCTACGAGGACGTCGAGCAGGCCTACGCCGGCTACTGCTACGGCGACTCGACCTACGGCCAGCGGGCGCTCTACCAGCTCGGCCTCACCGGGATCCCGGTGGTCAACGTCAACAACAACTGCTCGACCGGCTCCTCGGCGCTGTTCCTGGCGCGCCAGGCGGTCAAGGGCGGCATCGTCGAGTGCGCGCTGGCGCTCGGCTTCGAGAAGATGGAGCCTGGCTCGCTCGGCGTCAAGTACACCGACCGCACCAACGCGCTCGACAAGCACGCGATGCGGATGTTCGAGATCCGCGACCCCGAGCAGTCGCCGCCGGCGCCGCAGATGTTCGGCAACGCCGGCCGCGACCACATGGAGAAGTACGGCTCCAACCCCGACCACTACGCCTGGATCGGCTACAAGAACCACAAGCACTCGGTCAACAACCCCTACGCCCAGTTCCAGGACGAGTACACGCTCGAGGAGATCAAGGCGGCGCGGATGATCCACGACCCGCTGACCAAGCTGCAGTGCTCGCCGACCTCCGACGGCTCGGCCTGCGCGATCGTCGCCTCCGAGCGCTACGTCGAAGAGCACGGCCTCGGCGACCAGGCGATCGAGATCGTCGGCCAGTCGATGGTCACCGACCTCTCCTCGACCTTCGCGGCCGACACCGACTGCATGAAGATCGTCGGCTCCGACATGTCGAAGCAGGCGGCCGACGAGGCCTACGCCGAGGCCGGCGTGGCCGCCGAGGAGATCGACGTCTGCGAGCTGCACGACTGCTTCAGCGCCAACGAGCTGATCACCTACGAAGCGCTCGGCTTCGCGGCCGAGGGTGAGGGCCACAAGCTGGTCGAGGAAGAGGCGACCACCTTCGGCGGCAAGGTCGTCGTCAACCCCTCCGGCGGGCTGATCTCCAAGGGCCACCCGCTCGGCGCGACCGGGCTGGCGCAGTGCTCGGAGCTGACCTGGCAGCTGCGCGGCGAAGCGGACAAGCGACAGGTCGAGGGCGCCAAGACCGCTCTGCAGCACAACATCGGCCTCGGCGGCGCCGCCGTGGTCACCGTCTACAAGCCGGCGGCCTAGGAGGCCGCCGCGAGGAGGAGGGCAGCATGGCGAAGGAGCGACGCTCACTCAGCGGCAAGGTCGTGGCGATCACCGGGGGCGCGCGGGGGATCGGCAAGGCGACGGCGACGGCGCTGGTCCGCAAGGGCTGCCGCGTCGCGATCGGCGACCTCGACGCTCGAGCTCGCCGAGCAGACTGCGGCGGAGCTGGGCGGCGGCACGATCGCGCTTGCCGCTCGACGTCACCGATCGCGCCTCCTTCACCGCCTTCCTCGACGAGGCCGAGCGTCAGCTCGGCCCGCTCGACGTGGTCGTCAACAACGCCGGGATCATGCCGGTGACGCCGTTTGCCGAGGAGTCGGTCGAGTCGATCCGGCGCCAGCTCGACATCAACGTCGTCGGCGTGATCACCGGCATGCAGCTCGCGATCCAGCGGATGCGCCCGCGCGGCTCGGGCCACATCGTCAACTCGCCTCCCAGGCGGGCAAAGGCGGCTTCCCCGGCATCGCCACCTACTCGGCGACCAAGCACGCCGTGGTCGGCGTTAGCGAGGCGGTGCGGGCGGAGCTGCGCGGCAGCGGCGTCGAGATCGCCTGCGTGATGCCGACCGTGGTCAACACCGAGCTGACTTCGGGCGTCGGTCAGAAGATGATCAAGCCGGTCGAGGCCTCAGACGTGGCGAACGAGATCGTCGATGCGCTCGAAGTGCCGCGCTTCGACGTCTGGGTGCCACGTGCCAACGGCGCCCTCTTCAAGATCGTCGCCCTGATGCCGCGCCCCTGGCGCGAGGCCCTCGGCCGCTTCATGAAGGTCGACAAGCTGATGACCGAAGTCGACCGCGGCGCCCGGCGCGCCTACGAGGAGCGGGCCGCCCACAGCGAGCCGAGCCTCGAGTCCGGCACCGGCGAGGCCGCCGAGCCGGCAGCTGAGCGCGACGCCGCCTGAGCGCCGCTGCCCTCGACGATCACCCGGCAAGGGCGCTTGGCGAGGATGTAGCGGGTCGTCGGGCCCGAGCAGGCGCTCGTCGCTGGGTGCGTGCTCGGTGCTGATGTAGATCAGGTCCGAGCCGCGCTCGAGCGCCTCCTCGACGATCGCCCGGCCGGGATTGCGGGTGCGGATCAGCTTCACCCGCACTTTCAGCCCGCGCGCCCGCGCCTGCAGTCGGGCCACGTCGAGGGCGCATCGCGCCTCGTATTCCTCCTGCTCGAAGCTCGCCGGCCTCGAGCTCGTGCGTGGGCGGGATTTTCAACACGTAGAGCGCCTCGACCACGGCGTCGGGGTCGACGATCGCGGCGGCGCGGTGCATCGCGTCGGCATCGACGTGGGAGCCGAAGATCGGCACCAGCGCCGACTTGTAGGAGACGTCGAGGAAGCCGACCGGGCGCTCGGCCCGCCGCACCCGCTGCTGCACCCGCGGGTCGATGCCGAGGCGGCGGCGGTAGAGCAGGTAGCCGCCCAGCCCGAGCCCGAGCCAGGCGGTGCCGATGATCCGCGCCTCGGGATGCAGGACGACCACGGAGACGAAGGCCGCGCCAGTGCCGATCGCGCCGATCACCGCGGTCAGCGGCACTTCGCTGCCTCGCCAGCGCACGTTCCAGGGCGCGCGGTAGGGCCGGTAGCGCGTCGGGCTGCGCATCCGCAGCGCGGATGATCGAGAGGTGGGCGATGGTGAAGGAGAGCATCGCGCCGAAGCTGTAGAGGTTGCCGAGGAAGGCGGTGTTGCCGGGCAGCACGAGGGCGATCGCGATCGCCGAGAAGAAGAGGATCGTGAACCAGGGGGTCTGGAAGCGGGGGTGCAGCTTGGCGAAGAGCCGGGGAGCTGGCGGTGCTCGGCCAGCGACCAGGAGAGGCGCGAGATGCCGATCATGCCGGCGTTGGTCGCGATCAGCAGGATCGTCGCGGCGAGGGCGCCAACGTAGTACTGCGCCGCCGGTCGCGAGCGCTCCGTGCAGGCCGAGGGCGGAGACGATGCCGAGCACCGGGTCGTTGGCGTAGGTGGTGCCGAGCTGGGTCGAGTAATGGCCGGCGGCGTCCTGGGTCACGGGCAGCGCCGAGAGCGCGATCACCGAGATCCCGGCGTAGATCCCGAGCACGGCGATCAGCACGAGGTTGACCGCTTTCGGCACCTGCTCGCCGGGGTCGCGCGCCTCCTCTGCCATGTTGGAGACCGTCTCGATCCCGGTATAGGCGAGCATCGAGATCGAGACGGCGAAGATCAGCTGCGAGAAGCTCGGCGCGACGCCGAGGTGGACCTGGTCGACCAGCACGGACGGGTGGAGGACGAGCGCGGCCCGAGGACGACGAGGGCGGCCTGGGTGGCGAGGTCGAGAACCGCGAGGCCGATATTGAGCTTCGCCGACTCGCCGAGGCCGCGGATGTTGACCAGCGCGAGCAGGACGATGACCGCGACGCCGCCGACGATGTCGCCCGGGTGGTGGCGCAGCGCGGGGAAGAAGGCGCCGAGGTAGTGGGGGACGAAGAAGGCGCTGATCGCGATCGTGAGGATGTAGTCGAGCGAGAGGCCCCAGCCGGCGATGAAGGAGACGACCTCGTTGAAGGCGTGGCGGGCGAAGGAGGAGGAACCGCCGGCCTCGGGGAACATCGCCGCCCCCTCGGCGTAGGTCTTGGCGGTCAGCGCGAAGAGCCCGCCGGCGAACATGAAGACCAATGGGGTGAGGCCGAGCGCGTGGGCGGCGACCAGCCCCAGCGCGTAGTAGATCGAGGAGCCGACGTTGCCGTAGGCGGTCGCGAACAGCCCCGGAACGCCCACCGTTTTCCGCAGCCCGCGGGTCTTCAGCCTTGCCATCGACGCCCGATCATCGCAGCGCCCACGGCGCGGGAGCTCAGATGCCCAGCACGGTCACCGCGACCAGGATCAGTGAGAGCGTCGAGGTCGCCGCGACCGTCGCCGCCGTCACCCAGTCGACCACGCCGCGGTTGCGGTGCTCGCCCATCAGCTCCTCGTTGCGGGCGAGCCGCCAGACGAAGAAGAGGTTGATCGGCAGGAGAACCCCGTTGACCACCTGCACGCCGACCAGCAGGGGGATCACCGGCACCCCCGGGATCACCGCGACGATCGTCGAGACGACGATCATCGCGGTGATCAGGCCCATGAACACCGGCGCCTCCTCGGTGCGGCGGCCGATGCCCTTCTCGAAGCCGAGCGACTCGGCAACCACATAGGAGGTGGCGATCGGCAGGATCGCGGCCGCGAGCAGGCTCGCCCCCAGCAGCCCGATTCCGAACAGCAGCTCCGCGTACCGGCCCGCCAGCGGCCCCAGTGCCTTGGCGGCATCGGCGGCCGAGCCGATCGAGTGCACTCCGCTGACGTAGAGGGTGGCGCCGGTGGCGATGATCACGAAGGCCGCGATCACGTCGGCGAAGAGGGCGCCGCCAACCGCCTCGCGGCTCTCCGCAGGAAGATCCTCCTCGCTCGCGCCCCGCTCGACCACCGCCGACTGGAGGTAGAGCTGCATGTAGGGGGTGATGGTGGTGCCGGCCATCGCCACGAACAGCAGCAGGAAGGCGGGGCTCGTCTGGATCTGAGGCACGAGGAGGGAGTGGCCGACTTCGTGCCAATCGGGATGCGCGAGGATCGCCGCGATCGGGTAGGCGAAGAAGGGGATCGTCAGCCAGACGAAGATCCGCTCGGCGGAGCGGTAGGAGCCGCGCACGATGATCAGCCAGATGCCGGTGGCAGCGATCGGGACCGAGACCTGGGTGGGTATGCCGGCGAGCCCAAGCGCCGCGCCGATGCCGACGAAGTCGGAGATGCAGATTCCGAAATTCGCGATCAGCACCGCGAGGGTCGCGAAGGCAGACCAACGGATGCCGTAGCGCTCGCGGATCAGCTCGGCGAGGCCCTTGCCGCTGACCACGCCCATCCTTGCGGCGGCGCGCTGCACCATCACCAGCGACACCGTGATCAGCACCATCGCCCAGAGCAGGGTGTAGCCGTACTTGGCGCCGACCGAGGAGTAGGTGGCGATTCCGCCGGCGTCGTTGCCGGCGTTGGCGGCGATCAGCCCGGGGCCGAGCAGGCCGAGGAAGACGAGGAGGCGGCTACGCCGCGAGCGAAGCCGGGCCGGAAGATGCGGCCTGGCGGCGACCAGCGACCGGGCCCGCCGCATGGCGGCTGGTACTCGGCCCGGCATCCACTTGCTCTTCCCAGCTCGTCATCGCGCGCGCCAGTGTACGCGGCGCGGGCGCTACTCGTCGCCGAGCAGCCCGAAGCGCCGGCGCCAGCCCTTGGGCAGCAGCACCTCGAGGACGTCGTCGACCGTGACCACCCCGATCATCCGTTCCTCGGGGTCGAGGACCGGAGCGGCGATCAGGTTGTAGTCGGCCATCAGGCGCGCCACCTCCTCGAAATCGGCCTCCGGAATCAGGTGCGGGATCTCCTGGACGTCGAGGTTGACGATCCCCGCCTCGGGATCGGCCCGGACGAGGGCGGCCAGCGACACGCAGCCGACGAAGCGGTGCTTGGCGTCCATCACGTAGACGCTCGCCAGCATCTCGTCCGCCAGGGTGCTGCGCCGCACGCGGTCGAGCGCCTCGTCCGCCGTCGCCTGCCGGTAGACGCTGACGAAGTCCGGGCTCATCAGCCCGCCCGCCTCGGCGGCGTCGTAGCCGAGCAGGGCTCGTACCTTGCGGCCCTGGGCCGGCGGAAGACCTTCGACCACCGCCTCGCGGCGATCCTCCTTCAGCTCGGCGACTAGGTCGGCGGCGTCGTCGGGCGCCATCCGCGAGACCAGCGCGGCGACCTCCTCGTCGGAGCGCCGCTCGACGAACTCGAGCTGGTGCTGCTCGTCGAGCTCCTCGAAGACGTCGGCCTCGAGCTCGCGATCCTGGCCGACCGCCTGGATGATCTCCTCGCCCTCGTCGTGGGAGGCGGCCTCGACCAGATCCGCGATCTGCGCCGGGTGGAGCTTGGCGAGCCTGGTGTGCAGCACGCGCAGGCGAACGGCGGGAGCGTCGCCGGCGAAGGGCTCGACGCTGGCCCAGTCGAGGAACTCGCCGGTTGCGATCCGCCTGCCGAGGAGGCGCGGCAGCAGCCGCCGCAGGCCGCCGCGGGGCCCGGTGTCCACACCGACCACCCGCCACCAACCCTCGAGCCGGGCCAGCTCGATCTCGTTGGCCCGCACGAGGCGAGCGCCCTCGACGTTGATCAGCTGGTGATCGAGCACGTCGTGCTTCAGCAGCACCTCCTCGGGACGCCTGGAGAACGGGCGCAGGTCGAGCTTCGCCTTGCTGAGGGTCACCACGCCGGGAGCGACTTCGGCGACCCGTTCCGCCGACAGGTAGGACCGGCGTCCGGCGACGGAGACGAGAAAGCCGGTGATCGGCGGATAGCCGGTGCCGCCGAAACGGACAATCAGGTCGTCGACCCGGCCGAGCCTGGCACCGTCTCCGTCGCGAAGCGCGGAGCCGACGATCAGCGACAGGTGAAGGACATTGGGCGCTTCGGCCAGCTCGGCGGTCATTGCAACATGCTAGGACTCGGGGCCACCGAGGATGGAAGCCGACACCCAAAGCGCCCGCGTGCGCACCCCAGCACAGGCGGCGCTCGTCGTCGGCGCGCTCGGCGTCGTCTTCGGCGACATCGGCACCAGCCCGCTCTACACCATCCAGACGGTCTTCAACCCGAGCGACCCGCACCCGGTCAGCGCGAGCACCGAGAGCGTCTTCGGAATCATCTCGCTGATCTTCTGGGCGGTGACGATCATCGTCACCCTCAAGTACGTGCTGCTGGTGATGCGCGCCGACAACGAGGGGGAGGGCGGGATCATGGCGCTGATCACGCTGATCAGGCGCGGGGGCATGCCGGGCGGGCGGCGGACGAAGATGGCGTTGGTCGCGCTCGGCATCTTCGGCGCCTCGCTCTTCTTCGGCGACAGCATGATCACTCCGGCGATCTCGGTGCTTTCGGCGGTCGAGGGGCTGAAAGTCGTCCAGCCCTCGCTAGCGCACCTGATCGTGCCGATCACCGCGGCGATCATCGTCGTCCTCTTCGCCACCCAGCGCCTCGGCACCGCCGCGGTCGGGCGGATGTTCGGGCCGGTGATGGTCGTCTGGTTCCTCGTCATCGGCGCCTGCGGGATCGCCGGGATCGCTCCCCACCCGGAAATCCTCAAGGCGCTCTCGCCGAGCTACGCCCTCGGCTTCCTCACCGGCCACTTCTCGGTCGCCTTCTTCTCGCTGGCCGCCGTGGTGCTGGCGATCACCGGCGCCGAGGCGCTCTACGCGGACATGGGGCACTTCGGCCGGGCGCCGATCACGCGCGCCTGGCTGCTGCTCGTCTTCCCCGCCTGCATCCTCAACTACATGGGCCAGGGCGCCCTCCTGCTCGGCCACCCGGGCACCAGCGCCGCCGGCAGCTTCTTCCTCCTGGTCCCGCACTGGGGGAGGGTGCCGATGGTCTTCCTGGCGACGGCGGCGACCGTAATCGCGTCCCAGGCGGTGATCACCGGCGCCTTCTCGGTCGCCCACCAGGCGGTCCAGCTCGGCTACCTGCCGCGGCTGCGGATCGCCCACACCTCGAGCGAGACCGTGGGACAGATCTACGTTCCCTGGATCAACTGGCTGCTGATGGTCTCGGTACTGACGCTCGTCTTCGCCTTCCAGACCTCGGCCTCGCTCGCCTTCGCCTTCGGCATGGCGGTGACCGGGACGATCACGATCACCACCCTGCTCTTCTTCTACATCGTCCGTCACCAGTGGGGGAAACCGCTCTGGTTGGTCGTCGGGGGGGCGGGGGCGTTCCTCACCGTCGACCTCCTCTTCCTCGCCGCCAACGTGACCAAGGTGACGCACGGCGCCTGGCTGCCGCTGCTGATCGCGGTGACCGTCTTCACCGTGCTGACCACCTGGCAGCGCGGACGCGAGCTGGTGACCGAACGGCGCGAACGCGAGGAGGGCTCGCTGCGCGAGTTCGTCGACCGGCTGCACGAACGAGATCCGCCGTTGCAGCAGGACGCCGGGGACGGCCGTCTTCCTCAACCGCAACAAGACGACGACGCCGCTGGCGATGCGCGCCAACGTCGAGCACAACCAGATCCTGCACGAGCACGTCGTCATTCTCTCGATCGAGACGCTGCCGGTCCCCCAGGTCGCCGAGGCCGATCGGATCGCGGTCGACGACCTCGGCTACCGCGACGATGGGATCTCCCACGTCAGCGCCCGCTTCGGCTACATGGAGCAGCCCGACGTCCCGGCTGCGCTGCGCCTCGCCGCCGCGGCCGGCCTCGAGTGCCCGCTCGAGGTCGAGGAAGCCTCCTTCTTCCTCTCGACGATCGACCTGCGCCAGGGGGACGCGCCCGGGATGGCCCGCTGGCGCAAGCGCCTCTTCGTCGCCACCTCGCACATCACCGCCGACGCCGCCGAATACTTCGGCCTGCCCCGCGATCGCACGGTGATCATGGGCTCGCTGATCGAGGTATAGGGGATGCGCTGGGACGAATCCCTCCTCGGGCTCGGCCGCGAGCGCCCGCCCGTCTGGCTCGGTCTGCTGGTCGCGGTCGGCGCCGTGGCGGCATCGACGGCGCTCGTCTACCCGCTCGAATCGCTGGCGCCGGCGATCTCGCTCGGCGTCGTCTTCATCCCCGCCGTGCTGCTGGTCTCGGTCGGCTGGGGGTTCTGGCAGGGACTCTTCACCGCGCTGCTCAGCGCGGTCGCGTTCAACTGGTTTCACCTCCCGCCGGTCGGCCGACTGACGATCGCCGACGACCGCAACGTGGTCGCCCTGGTCGTCTTCATCACCGTGGCGGTGGCCAGCAGCGCGCTCGCCGAGGTGGCGCGGGCCCGCGCCCGCGAGGCCGAGCACCGGCGCGAGGAGGCCAGCCGTGCCCTGGCGGAGATGGCCGAGCTGGCGCGCGAGAAGGACCGCATGCAGGCGGAGGCGATCGAGACGGCGGCGCTGCGCCGCAGCGACGAGCTGAAGACCGCGCTGCTGCGCTCGGTCTCCCACGACCTGCGCACGCCCCTGACCTCGATCATCGCCGCTGGCGCGGCGCTGGACTCGCCGACCGCGACGCCGGAGGAGCGGCACGAGCTGAGCCTGGCGATAGTCGAGGAGGGCGAGCGCCTCTCCAGGCTGGTCGCCAACCTGCTCGACGTCTCGCGGCTCGAATCGGGGACCGCCGAGCCGCACAGAGAGCTGGTCGGCCTCGAGGAGGTGCTGGAGGCGGCCCGGCTCTCGATTCCCGAGGCCGGGCAGGTCGTGCACCTCGCGCTCGACCCGGACCTTCCCGCCCTGCGCGCCGATCCGACGCAGCTCGAGCGCGCGTTTGCGAACCTGCTGGACAATGCGACGCGCCACGGCGGGGGAGAGGCGGTACAGGTGCACGCCCGGCTGATCGGGCCCAACGTCGAGGTGCGCGTCGTCGACCAGGGGCCGGGGATCCCGCTGCGCGAGCGCGAACGGATCTTCATGCCCTTCTACCAGGCCGGGCCGGGGAACGTCCGCAAAGGCTCCGGCCTCGGCCTCGCGATCGCCAAGGGGTTCGTCGAGGCCAACAGCGGCGAGATCGGCGTCGAGAGCCTGCCCGGCCAGGGCACGAGCTTCGTCGTGACGCTGCCGGTGCCCGGGGAGGAGGCGCGTTGAGCGACTCCCCGCGGGTGCTCGTCTGCGACGACGAGCCGCAGATCCTGCGTGCGCTCAAGGTCATCCTGCGCGACGCCGGCTACGAGGCCGTGCCGGCCACCACCGGCGAGGAGGCGCTCGACCTCGCCGCGGTCAGGCCTCCCGAGGCGGCGATCCTCGACCTGATGCTTCCCGACATCGACGGGGTCGAGGTGACGCGGCGGCTGCGCGAGTGGACCGAGATGCCGATCGTCGTGCTCTCGGCGGTGGGGGAGGAGGACCGCAAGGTCGATGCCCTGGCCGCCGGCGCCGACGACTACGTGACCAAGCCCTTCGGCGCCCGCGAGCTGATCGCGCGGCTGGAGGCGGTGCTGCGACGGTCGCGCCCCGAGGCCACCGAGCCGAGGATCGTCGCCGAGGGCCTCGAGATCGACCTCGCCGCCCGAGCGGTGTTCCGCGACGGCGCCGAAATCCACCTGACGCCGATCGAGTTCGACCTGCTGCGCGTCCTCGCCCGCAACAGGGGACGGCTGATGACCCACCGCTCCCTCCTGGCCGAGGTCTGGGGGCCGGAGTACGTCGACGACCTGCAGATCCTCCGCACCCACGTCGCCAACCTGCGGCGGAAAATCGAGCCGCCCGGGGAGCCCGTCTACATCCGCACCGACCCGGGAGTCGGCTATCGCTTCACCCAGTAGAGCGTAGATCCTGCCTTCACAGGATCTTTATGCGGGGGGCCGAAAAACGCACGCGGCCTTGATGCGATCTGGTCCATCATCGCCGTCGTGCTGAGCGCAGCCGACATCTTCCCCGGCGGCGGCGGCGTTCCTGCCGACGTCTTCGCGATCGCCCTCTCGGTCCTCCTCTTCGCCCTCGTCTACTGGGCTATCGACCTGATCGACCGGATATGAGCACCGTCGTCCTCGCCACCCTGAGCGGCGCCGACGTCTTCGGGCTGGTCGCCTCGGCGCTTGTCTTCCTCTACCTCTTCTACGCGCTGCTGCGCGGGGAGAAGCTCTGATGGCGCAGGGCTGGCTGCAGGTGGCGATCTTCGTCGGGGTGACGATCGCCCTGACGCCGCTGCTCGGCAAATACATGGCGCGGGTCTTCACCGGCCAGCGCGTCTTCCTCAGCCCCGTCCTCGGGCCGGTGGAGAGATTCACCTACCGGGTGCTGCGCGTCGATCCCGCCGAGGAACACGACTGGAAGGCGTACTCCAAGAGCCTCGTCCTCTTCTCGGTGTTCTCCTGGATCGCGCTCTACCTGATCCTGCGAACCCAGAGCATCCACCCGTTCAACCCCGAAGGGTTCCACTCGGGGCCGTGGGACGTCAGCTTCAACACCACGTCCTCCTTCGTCTCCAACACGAACTGGCAGTACTACGGCGGCGAAACGACGCTCACCTACTTCTCGCAGATGGCGGGGTTGACGGTGGAGAACTTCGTCACCCCGGCGGTGGGCATCTGCGTCCTGCTCGCCTTCATCCGCGGCATCATCGGACGCAGCGGCCCCGGCCTCGGCAACTTCTGGGCGGACCTGACCCGCAGCCTCTACTACGTGCTGCTGCCGCTCTCGGTGATCGTCGGCCTGATCCTGGTCTCCCAGGGCGTCGTGCAGACGCTCTCCGGCGCCAGCATCGCGAAGACGGTCGAGGGCGCCGAACAGGCCCTCGCGATGGGCCCGGCCGCCTCGCAGATCGCGATCAAGCAGCTCGGCACCAACGGCGGCGGCTTCTTCAACGTCAACTCCGCCTACCCGTTCGAGAACGCGAACGCGCTGACGAACTTTGTCGAGCTGCTCTCGATCATCCTCATCCCGGCGGCCCTCACCTACACCTACGGGAAGATGGTCGGCCGCCAGCGCGAGGGCTGGTCGATCTTCGCCGCGATGCTGGCGATCTACCTCGCCTTCGTGATCGTGATCATCCCCGCCGAGCAGCACGGCACGCCCGCCGAGCACGCCGCCGGCACGCCGACCAAGGCGATCGCCGGCTCGACCGGCGGCAACCTGGAAGGCAAGGAGCAGCGCAACGGGATAACCGAGTCGGCGCTGTGGGGGACGACCACGACCGTCACCTCCAACGGCTCGGTCAACTCCGCCCTCGACTCCTTCACCGGCCTGGGAGGGGCCGTGCCGATGTCGGGGCTGGGCACCAGCGAGGTCGTCTTCGGCGGTGTCGGCACCGGCCTCTACTCGATGCTGCTCTACGTCCTGCTGGCGGTCTTCATCGGCGGCCTGATGGTCGGCCGCACGCCGGAGTACCTGGGCAAGAAGATCCAGGCGAGGGAGATCAAGCTGGTCTCGCTCGGCATCCTCGTCACCCCGCTCGCGGTGCTGGTCACGACCGGGCTGGCGATCGCGAGCCGGGCGGGCATGCGATCGATCTACCAGGCGGGCCCGCAGGGCTTCTCGGAGACCCTCTACGCCTACCTCTCGCAGGCCAACAACAACGGCTCGGCCTTCGCCGGCTACACCGGCTTCCTGCAGCCGAACGCACCCGGCAACGTCGGCGCCTACGGGATCTCCTTCGCCGACCTGCTCGGCGGCGCGACGATGACCCTGGCCCGCTTCCTGCCGATCATCCTCGTGCTCGCCGTCGCCGGCTCGCTGGCCGGCAAGAAGGTCTCGCCGGCCGGGCCGGGCACGATGCGGACCGACACGCCGACCTTCGTCATCCTGCTGATCGGGGTCGTGATCCTGGTCGGCGCACTCACCTTCTTCCCCGCCCTCCTGCTCGGCCCGATCGTGCAGAGCCTGACCACGAGGCTGTTCTGAGATGCGCCGCATGGCACTCACCTCGATTCTCGCCGTGATCGCCTTCACGCTGGTCTTCGGCCTCGCCTACCCGCTGGCGATGACCGGCATCTCGCAGGTCGTCTTCCCCGGCAAGGCGGACGGCTCGAAGGTGACGGTGAACGGCAAGCTGGTCGGCTCGAGCCTGATCGGCCAGTCCTTCTCCGAACCGAAGATCGGCAAGAACGGCAAGCCCGTCCTCGACGAAGAAGGAGAAGAAGTCCTCGTCCCGGACAAGCGCTACTTCCAGCCCCGTCCCTCGCAGTCCGGATACGCCGCCAATGCAGCCTTCTTCAGTAACGCCGGCCCCAACAGCGTCGAAGAGCGCGAAGCCGTGCGGGAAAACCTCGCCGCCTACGTCAAGCTGGAGAAGCCCTACGACAAATCGCTGACCAAGGCCGACGTGCCGGTCGACGCGGTGACGATGTCGGGCTCCGGGGTCGACCCGGAAATCTCCGAAGCCAACGCGCTGATCCAGGCGCACCGGATCGCCGCCGTCCGCAAGCTGCCGCTCTCCAAGGTCGAAGAACTGATCTCCGACCACACCAACGGTCGCTTCCTCGGCGTCTTCGGGGAGCCCGGGGTGAACGTCCTGCAACTCAACCTCGCACTCGACGAAGAGGCACCGATCAAATGAGCACCGAAACCCAAGCCCGTTCCCTGTTCGACCCCGAGATCCTCCGCCCGGCGCTGCTCGAGTCGCTGCGCAAGCTCGACCCGCGGGTCCAGGCCCGCAACCCGGTGATGTTCGTGGTCGAGATCGGCGCGGCGATCACCACCGTCGCCTGGCTGATCATGGTCTTCGGCGGCAAGCCGCTCGGCGGCGGCCACGAGCCGTCGTGGTTCACCTTCAGCGTCTCCGTCTGGCTCTGGCTGACGGTCGTCTTCGCCAACCTCGCCGAGGCGCTGGCGGAGGGCCGTGGCCGCGCCCAGGCCGCGAGTCTGCGGGCGATGCGAACCGACACGGTCGCGAAACTGCGCGACGGAGGAGAGAAGCCCGCCTCCGAGCTGGTCCGCGGCGATTTCGTCGTCGTCGTGGCCGGCGAGACGATCCCCGGCGACGGCACCGTGGTCGAGGGGATCGCCTCGGTCGACGAGTCGGCGATCACCGGCGAGTCGGCGCCCGTCATCCGCGAGGCCGGCGGCGACCGCAGCGCCGTCACCGGCGGCACCAAGGTGCTCTCGGACCGGATCGTCGTCGAAATCACCCAGGAACCCGGCAAATCCTTCCTCGACCGGATGATCGCGTTGGTCGAGGGCGCGGAACGGCGCAAGACGCCGAACGAGATCGCACTCGGCATCCTGCTCGCCGCGCTCACCCTCGTCTTCGTCGTCGTCGTCGTCTCGCTGCGCCCGTTCGGGCTCTTCGCCGGCACCGAACTCTCGGAGACGACGCTGATCGCGCTGCTGGTCGCGCTGATCCCGACCACGATCGGGGCGCTGCTCTCGGCGATCGGGATCGCCGGCATGGACCGCCTCGTCCGCCGCAACGTGCTCGCCCTCTCCGGCCGCGCGGTCGAGGCGTCCGGCGACTGCGACGTGCTGCTGCTCGACAAGACCGGGACGATCACCCTCGGCAACCGGGAGGCGGTCGAATTCATGCCGATGCCCGGCGTCACCGTCGAGGAGCTGGCCGAGGCGGCGCAGATGTCCTCGCTGGCCGACGAGACCCCGGAGGGCCGCTCGATCGTCGTCCTCGCCAAGGACTACGGCGTCCGCGAGCACGACTTCGCCGGCCACGAGCCGACCTTCGTCCCGTTCAGCGCCGAAACGCGGATGAGCGGGGTGGACTTCAACGGCACTCGCCTGCGCAAGGGCGCCGGCGACGCGATCGAGACCTGGGTGGCCGAGGCGGGGGGGAGGGCCCCGTCCGAGCTGAGAGCCGAGCTCGACCGGATCGGCCGCGAGGGCGGCACGCCGCTGGCCGTCGCCCGCAACGAGTTCGTGCTCGGCGTCGTCTACCTCAAGGACGTGATCAAGGAAGGGATGAACGTCCGCTTCGACCAGCTGCGCGCGATGGGCATCCGCACGATCATGGTCACCGGCGACAACAAGCTGACCGCGGCGAAGATCGCCGAGGAGGCCGGCGTCGACGACTTCCTCGCCGAAGCGACGCCGGAGCGAAAGCTCGAGCTGATCCGCGAACAGCAGGCCGACGGGCGGCTGATCGCGATGACCGGCGACGGCACCAACGACGCCCCGGCGCTGGCCCAGGCCGACGTCGGCGTGGCGATGAACACCGGCACCCAGGCCGCCCGCGAGGCCGGCAACATGGTCGACCTCGACTCCAACCCCACCAAGCTGATCGAGATCGTCGAGGTCGGCAAGCAGCTGCTGATCACCCGCGGCGCCCTGACCACGTTCTCGATCGCCAACGACGTTGCCAAGTACTTCGCGATCCTGCCGGCGATGTTCGCGGCGACCTACGCCCTCGCCGGCGAGAAGGGGCCGCTCGACGCGCTCAACGTGATGTCGCTGGGCACCCCCGAATCGGCGATCCTCTCGGCGGTGATCTTCAACGCGCTGATCATCCCGCTGCTGATCCCGCTCTCGCTGCGCGGCGTCCGCTACCGGCCGATCGGCGCGACGGCGCTGCTGCGCCGCAACATGCTGCTCTACGGCCTCGGTGGCATCATCGCCCCCTTCATCGGGATCAAGCTGATCGACCTGATCGTCCACAACCTGCTGGGAGCCTGAGGGGCGCGCCGTGTCGCGCGGCCGCTACAAGATCTTCCTCGGCATGGCCGCGGGGGTGGGGAAGACCTACCGGATGCTGCAGGAGGGCCACGCCGAAGCCGAATCCGGCCGCGACGTCGCGATCGGCTACCTGGAGCCGCACAAGCGCCAGGAGACGACCGACCAGGCGCAGGGGCTCGAGCTGATCCCGCGCCGCAGCGTCCCCTACCGCGACGTCGTCGTCGAGGAGATGGACCTGCCGGCGCTGCTCGCCCGCCACCCGGACCTGGCGCTTGTCGACGAGCTGGCCCATGGCAACCCTCCGGGCCTCGAGCACCGCAAACGCTACGAGGACATCGCCGACGTGCTGGCGGCGGGCATCGACGTCTTCTCCACCGTCAACGTCCAGCACCTGGAGTCGCTCAACGACCGCGTCGCCGAGCTGACCGGGGTGACGGTGCGCGAGACCGTGCCCGACTCGGTCCTCGGCACCGCCGACGAGGTCGTCCTCATCGACCTCACGCCGGAGGCGCTGATCGCCCGCCTGCGCGCCGGCAAGATCTACCCCGGCGAGAACATCCAGGCGGCGCTCGACAACTTCTTCAGGATCGAGAACCTGGCAGCGCTGCGCGAGGTCAGCCTGCGCCAGGTCGCCGAGGACGTCGAGGCCAAGCGGCTGACGCTGCACCGGGTGGAGCCGGTTGGAACCCGCGAGGAGCGGGTCGTCGAAGAGGTCCCCAAGGCGGTCGGCGAGCGGCTGCTCGCGCTGATCCGCCCGCGGCCGAGCTCCCAGCGCCTGGTGCGGCGCGCGTGGCGCTCCGCGCAGCGGCTCGGCACCGACCTCGACCTGCTCTGGGTAAAGCCGCCCGGCAGGCCGATCGAGGGGGAGGAGGAGCGCCAGGTGACGGCATTGCGCCAGCTCGCCTCGGTGCTCGGCGCGACGCTGCTGATCGAGGAGCACGACGACGTCGTCGCGGCCGCGGCGCGGGTGGTGCGCGATCGCGGCTCGACCTACATCATGGTCGGCGAGTCGACGCCGCCGCGCGGGCTGGCGCGGCTGCGCACGCCGCTGCCGCAGAGGCTGATGCGAGCGACTCCCCCCGGCGTCGACGTCCGCATCGTCGCCCACCGCAGCCAGAAGCAGGAGGGGTCGTGATCGAGCACTTCCTAGTTGGGCTCGCACTCCTCCTCGGCCTCGGCGGGGGCTACCTGCTTGCCCGCTCCCAGTGGCGCGGCAAGCGCTCGGAGCGGCCGGAAGAGGTGCGCCAGATCCTCCTGCCGTTCACCGGCACCGAGATCTCGCGGCGGGCGATCGACGCCGCCCTGCGGCTGGCGCGGGCCGAGAGCGCCACTCTGATGCCCGCCTATCTCGCGGCGGTCCCCAAGCAGCTCCCGCTCGACTGCGCGATTCCGGCCGAAGCGGCGAAGGCGATGCCGATGCTGGAGGCGATCGAGCAGCGCGCCAGCGCGCAGGGGGTGCCGGTCGACGCCCGGATCGAGCGCGGCCGGACCTACCGCCACGCGCTGCGCCGGCTGCTGGAGAGCGAGGAGTTCGACCGGGTGGTCGTCCCGGCGACCGCGACCAGCCAGGCCGGCCTCTCGGGCGACGACCTCGTCTGGCTGTTGGCGAAAGCCCCGGCCGAGGTGCTGATCCTGCGCCCAGGCCCCGAAGATCGCCGCGTCCTCAGCGTCAATGGACCGGCTGCGACGCCCTCCGGCTCGAGCTAGACAGCGGTTGCCCTCCGCGGCATCGAGCCGGGGGTGGGGGGAGAGTTTGCAGCGCTCGGCCCTTGAACGGGAATGGCCACAGCACATCCGTCGTCAGTTCTCGTTGGATCTTTCCAACAGGGGCTTGTACGATGAGGCCTCGGCATCCGAAGAAGGAGATCGAGAAGGTGCTCAGATACGCGGAGGCAAATGGGTTCACGGTGGTTGCACCGCGTGCCCACTGGGGCGTCTTACGCTGCCCCGGCGGACCCGCCGGTCATTGTCGACAGAGGTCCATCTACGGCTCTCCGAGGGTCCCGGCTTCCGAAGCGCGTCGCCTGCGCGGATACGTCGATCGATGCCCGCACCGATGAGCACCGCATCCGCAGGCCACGTCTTCATGGTCACGTTTCACATTCCGGGCGCAACGGAAGACGGCGATCACTCTGTGCGGGCCTACGAGGATCCGGGGCTGCAGGATCTCCTGCTCGGCATACCCGAAGAAGGCGACGGGATCTTCGAGGCGGACTTCGAACGATCGTCGCCTACTTTCGCCGACGCCGTCCTCAGCGCCCTGAGCGACCTACAGCGGGTCTTTCCGGAGGCCGAGCTGGTCCGGGTCGCGCCCGACAAGTTGACCACGATCTCCGACATCGCGGAGCGTCTGGGTCGCAGTCACGAGAGCATTCGCCTGCTCGTCCAGGGCAAGCGCGGACCGGGGGGGTTCCCGAAGATCGCAAGCGCGCCGGGAGCGAAGCCCCAAGTCTGGCGCTGGCACGAAGTGGCCGAGTGGTTCGAGCGGAAGATGGACGTCCAGGTGCCCGACTCGGAGAACGCCAAGTTTCTGGCGATGATCAACGACATCCTTCGCCTCCGCCTCGCCGCCCCGACCGTGATCGACAATCGGAAGACGGCGTCCGCGGTCGCCGCGCTCCTGCCGAAAGAGCTCGTCGCGTAGGCATTGTGATGGGGCGGATCTACGACGCGACCTGGGGGCGGCTGTTCGCGGCGATGTACGACCGCGGGCTGAAGGGAACCGAGGAGGCGGGGCTGCGTGAGATGCGGCGCGCGACGCTGGCCGAGGCCGGCGGGCGGACGATCGACGTCGGGGCCGGCACCGGAGCCAACCTGGGGCTTTTTCCGAGGGCCGTCACCGAGCTGGTCCTAGCCGAGCCCGACCCGCACATGGCGTCGAAGCTGCGTCCGAAGCTACGCGCCGCGGGATCGACTGCCAAGCTGATCGAAGCACCCGCGGAACGGCTCCCGTTCGAGGACTCGACCTTCGACACCGCCGTCTTCACGCTTGTCCTCTGCACGGTGCCCGACCCGACGGCAGCCCTGGCCGAGGCCGCCCGAGTCCTGAAGCCCGGCGGCAGGCTGCTCTTCGTCGAGCACGTCCGCGCCGACGATCCAGGCTTGGCGCGCTGGCAGGACCGCCTCGAGAGCCCCTGGCGCTTCCTCGCCGACGGCTGCCACTGCAACCGCGACACCGTAGCCGAAATCGAAGCCTCGCCACTGAAGGTCGAGCACGTAGAGCGGGGGCGCCTACCCAAGGCTCCGCCGCTCGTCAGGCCCCTCGTCCGCGGCAGCGCACTACTGCAAGGCATGTAGCGCAATGGCGGACTTCTCGGAAGTAGACCTGCCTGCCGGTCCCGTCGCCGATCGAGTGTCGATTTGGCCGATGGACGACGGGAGCTACGGGCTCGACGCGACGTTCCAAGGCGCCAGCGGCCACGAGCGTGCTCAGTTTCACGAGGCCGTGCTCAAGGAGGCATCCGTCCGCTGGTCGCTCCGACAGGAGCTCGACGGAGGATGGACGCTGCGCTTCGGACCGATCAGCGCAAAGGACGTCGGCGCTGCCCTGAGCGCCTTCATCTCCTAAGCCAACGGGTAGTGGGTCAGTTTGTGACAACGGGTAGTGGGTCAGTTTGCATCGAATCGCCTGAAGGCCGCGGACTCAAGGCTCCCGCTAGGCTGCGGCTATGAGCGATTCCGTTGCAGGAGCACGTATTGTTGCCGACCAGCTCTCCCTAATCCAAAAGACTTTGGAGACGCAGAACGAGCTGCTACGAAAGCTGATCGAGAAGATCGAGCAAAGTAGCGGCTCCTAACCGTTCAGTCCAGCAGCACCGCGATCGCTTCGGCAACTAGGTAGTCAGAGCACGTACATTTCTCGGTTTGACACATGGACCACTACTTCGTCTAGCCGTTCGATTGCAATGGCCCGCCAAGGGCGACCGCCTTTCCCGACGAATCGCCTGCATATCGCGCCCTTGTATCGGTTTCTGAGCCTCTGAGGCGGCTCGTTTGGCCCGTATCTCCGCGAAGTTGGCTTAAACCGGGAGCCGTGTCCCGAGTAGAAGGGACATGGCGAATCGCGGACCGCACCGCCAAAGGCATGGGCCGAGGCCAGAGTTCTGGATCAAGCTCGCGCTCGCGTCCACCTTCCTTGCCCAGCTGCTACCAGCTTGGCTCGCGCTGCTGGTCGGTCTCCTGATCCTCGCTCTCCCGGCGTGACTATTCCGCCCATGAAACCCGCGTTGCGGCAGCAGGCGCGGCCGTCCTAGGCCCCGAAAAGGAGTCAACGATGCCCACCGCCTCCCCGACGCTGGACCAACGAGAGACGGACCTGCTTGTCCCCAACGGCGACGTGCTCTCAGAGCACGCCTATCTCGTCGCCCGCGACGTTCGCCCGATTGCCATCGCCGGGCACTTTCCTTCGGCGTCGGCCGACGCGCTGAGGATCGCAACGCTGATCGAGGGCGCGGCTCGTGAAGACGCCGTTCCCTTCGTGATCGATCACGGTGACGGCAGCGGTAGCTTCGGCTTCGCCTCTAACCGCTGGGCACTTGATTTCTACGAATGGGTAGTAACTGACCGGTCGATACCCGAGCAGCAGCGGCATCGAATCATCGGAATGCTGTCAACGGCCATCGGTTTCTCCCCAGCGGCGGCCATCCAACCTCCCCGCTGACGGCCACGTTTATTCCCCACCGGCGGCCATCGGTTCTCCCCGCTTGAGCCCTTCTCTCGCAGCGGCGTAGCGGAGGCCGTAGGCCGTAGCGCAGCTGCTGCGAGCGGAGCTCTTGCGTCAGCTCAGCGGCACCACCCCCTTACCCTCGGTCGCCTGGGTGAGCCGGTAGCTATCGGCCCCCTCGGTGACGATGACGTGCGCGTGGTGAAGCAGCCGGTCGACGGTTGCCGCGGCGAGGGTACGCGGCATCAGCTCGTCGAAGCCCGAGGGGTGCAGGTTGGAGGTGATCGCCAGGGAGCGCTTCTCATAGGCGGCGTCGACGACGCGAAAGAGCGCCTCGGCGGCCTCCTCGGAGACCGGGACCATGCCGACGTCGTCGATCACGATCAGATCGGTGCGGATCAGCTTGCCGATCGCCTTGGCGACCGAGCCGTCGGCGCGGTGGCCGCGCAGGAGCGTCTCGAGGCTCTCCAGCGTGTGCCAGGCGACGGTCTTGCCCTTCTCGATCGCCAGGTGCCCGAGCGCCTCCACGAAATGGCTCTTGCCGGTCCCGCTCGGCCCGCAGACACACAGCACCTCCGAGCGCTCCACCCACTCCAGGGTTCGCAGCGCCTGCTGGGTCGCGGCGGGGAT
>CAVPCU010000006.1:0-594446 GCA_963702575.1 uncultured Solirubrobacterales bacterium
ACCGGCAGCTTGGAGCGCTTGCGCGTAGATCTGGTCGAGGACCGCTTCTTCGGAGGGACGCTCGTTCGTATCCTTGTCGCCAATCACCACGGTCGGCTTGGCGCCCTGTGAGCTGCCGCAGCCAGCCGTGGACGCGCCGAGCGTCAGCACTGCTAGGACGACAACCGTTACCGTCTTCCAATGCATCGCCTAGTAATTATTAACTAATAAGTCGTCACGATGCATTGACCCAGCGACGGGTGTAGACGTTAAGGCCGCGTTAAGGCACTTTACGGTCCTTGAGCAATAGCGCTCGGTGCGCTTTCCTTGTCTTTAGGCCCCAATGGGGGCGCAACTCGAAGGGAAGGAAGAGAAGATGACTTGCAAGCTGAAGGTCGGCTTCGTCGTGATCGCAGTCCTCGCGACCAGCGCCGTGGCGGCAAGCGCGGCACAGGCCGAATACAACTTGACACTCGGAACCCCGCCGATCACCCACGCGGTCCTCACAGGCGAACAGATCGCCCACGAAAAAGGCAACAAGCTCGAAATCACCTCGCGAGGGACGAGGGTCGAATGCAAAACCGTGACCTACGAAGGCACAGTCGAAGAAGGCAGCGTCGCCGACGTAAACGTGACGCCTAAATACGAAGGCTGCACCGTCAACGGATCCCTCAAAGCCAATGTCGATGTCAACGGCTGCACGATCACACTGACAGGCGAAACAAACGGCGCCAAAGAAGGCATCGTACACCTGCTCTGCCCGGAAGGCAAAAAGATCGAAATCACAATCCCTGAAATCAGCTGCACGCTGGCAATCCACGAACAGACACCGACAAGCGGCGGGGTCACCTACACCAACAAGGAAGGCACTCCCGACGACGTCGAAGCGACAGCCAACCTGGGCGGCATCACATACGAACGAATCGGCACCAGCCTCGGTTGCGTGGCCGCAGCGCCTAAAGAGGGAAACGACGCCACCCTGTTGAGCAAGGCGACACTCCGCGCCTACGAAGACATCGAAGGGAAAGAGGGGGAACAGGCCGATCTGACGGTGGACGTGATCGAATCAAGCCATTATCTCCTGACACTCGGAACCCCGCCGATCACCCACGCGGTCCTCACAGGCGAACAGATCGCCCACGAAAAAGGCAACAAGCTCGAAATCACCTCGCGTGGGACGAGGGTCGAATGCAAAACCGTGACCTACGAAGGCACAGTCGAAGAAGGCAGCGTCGCCGACGTCAACGTGACGCCTAAATACGAAGGCTGCACCGCCAACGGGGAACTGGAAGCCAAAGTCGACGTCAACGGCTGCACGATCACACTGACAGGCGAAACAAACGGCTCCAAAGAAGGGATCGTGCATCTGCTCTGCCCGGAAGGCAAAAAGATCGAAATCACAATCCCGGGAATCAGCTGCACCCTGGTACTCCACGAACAGACACCGACAAGCGGCGGGGTCACCTACACCAACAAGGAAGGCATCCCCGACGACATCGAGGCGACAGCCAACCTGGGCGGCATCACATACGAACGAATCGGCACCAGCACCGGCTGTGTGGCCGCAGCGCCGAAAGAGGGAAACGACGCCACCCTGTTGAGCAAGGCGACACTCCGCGCCTACGAAGACATCGAAGGGAAAGAGGGGGAACAGGCCGATCTGACGGTGGACGTGATCGAATCAAGCCATTATCTCCTGACACTCGGAACCCCGCCGATCACCCACGCGGTCCTCACAGGCGAACAGATCGCCCACGAAAAAGGCAACAAGCTCGAAATCACCTCGCGAGGGACGAGGGTCGAATGCAAAACCGTGACCTACGAAGGCACAGTCGAAGAAGGCAGCGTCGCCGACGTCAACGTGACGCCTAAATACGAAGGCTGCACCGCCAACGGGGAACTGGAAGCCAAAGTCGACGTCAACGGCTGCACGATCACACTGACAGGCGAAACAAACGGCTCCAAAGAAGGGATCGTGCATCTGCTCTGCCCGGAAGGCAAAAAGATCGAAATCACAATCCCGGGAATCAGCTGCACCCTGGTACTCCACGAACAGACACCGACAAGCGGCGGGGTCACCTACACCAACAAGGAAGGCACTCCCGACGACGTCGAAGCGACAGCCAACCTGGGCGGCATCACATACGAACGAATCGGCACCAGCCTCGGTTGCGTGGCCGCAGCGCCTAAAGAGGGAAACGACGCCACCCTGTTGAGCAAGGCGACACTCCGCGCCTACGAAGACATCGAAGGGAAAGAGGGGGAACAGGCCGATCTGACGGTGGACGTGATCGAATCAAGCCATTATCTCCTGACACTCGGAACCCCGCCGATCACCCACGCGGTCCTCACAGGCGAACAGATCGCCCACGAAAAAGGCAACAAGCTCGAAATCACCTCGCGTGGGACGAGGGTCGAATGCAAAACCGTGACCTACGAAGGCACAGTCGAAGAAGGCAGCGTCGCCGACGTCAACGTGACGCCTAATTACGAAGGCTGCACCGCCAACGGGGAACTGGAAGCCAAAGTCGACGTCAACGGCTGCACGATCACACTGACAGGCGAAACAAACGGCGCCGGCCAGGGCATCGTGCACCTGCTCTGCCCGGAAGGCAAAAGACTAGAAATCACAATCCCGGGAATCAGCTGCACCCTGGCAATCCACGAACAGACACCGACATCTTGGCGGGGTCACCTACACCAACAAGGAAGGCACTCCCGACGACGTCGAAGCGACAGCCAACCTGGGCGGCATCACATACGAACGAATCGGCACCACCACCGGCTGTGTGGCCGCAGCGCCGAAAGAGGGAAACGACGCCACCCTGTTGAGCAAGGCGACACTCCGCGCCTACGAAGACATCGAAGGCAAAGAGGGGGAACAGGCCGGGCTGAGCGTGGACTGAGGACCCAGATCGCCGACGCGCGCGTGGGCCGGCGCGCGTCGGCATCGCCTCCGGCTCAGGTCACTTCGCGCAGTTTCTGAGCTTCGCCCAGCTGCTGGAGCTTTTTGAGGCTCTGGTTCTCGATCTGGCGGATCCGCTCGCGGGTGACGTTGAAGGTGCGGCCGACCTCGTCGAGCGTGCGCGGATGCTCGCCGCCGAGGCCGTAGCGCAGCTCGAGCACGCGGCGCTCGCGGTAAGAGAGGTTCTCGAGGGCTTCCTTCAGCGCCTCTTTGGTCAGCAGGTCCGCGGCGCGGTCGAAGGGCGACTCGGCCTTCTCGTCGGCGATGAACTGGCCGAACTCCGACTCCTCCTCGTCGCCGACCGGCTTCTCGAGCGAGACCGGGGCCTGGGCGGAGCGCTTGATCGAGTCGACCTCCTCGGGATCGATGCCGGTCACCTCGGCGATCTCCTCGGGGGTGGGCTCGCGACCGAGCTCGGTGACCAGCTTGCGCTCGGCACGGCCGATCTTGTTCAGCTTCTCGACCACGTGGACCGGGATGCGGATCGTGCGCGCCTTGTCGGCCAGGGCCCGGGCGATCGCCTGGCGGATCCACCAGGTCGCGTAGGTCGAGAACTTGAAGCCCTTGCGGTAGTCGAACTTCTCGGCTGCGCGGACGAGGCCCAGCGTGCCCTCCTGGATCAGGTCGAGGAAGGGGAGACCCTGGTTGCGGTAGTTCTTGGCGATCGAGACGACCAGGCGCAGGTTGGACTCGACCATTTTCTGCTTCGCGTCGAGGTCGCCGCGCTCGATCCGTTTGGCGAGTTCGACCTCCTCCTGGGCGGTCAGCAGGCGGACTTTGCCGATGTCCTTGAGGAAGAGCTGCAGCGAGTCGGTCGTCATGTCCGGTTTGAGGTCGATCGCCTGTTTGCGGCGCCGGCCTTTTTTCCCGGTGTCGACGGGCATCGCGTCCGCGGCCGCTTTCTGGGCCGGGTCCATGTCCTCGACCAGCTCGATCCCCTGCTTCTCGATGTGCCCGTAGAGATCCTCGACGTCGGACTCGTCGAGATCGACCTCGGAGACCGCCGAGGCGATGTCGCCGAAGGTGAGCACGCCGAGCTGCTGACCGCGGTGGATCAGCCCTTTGACCTCCTCAAGCTCCTGAAGCTCTGCAACCAGCATCTATCGTGCACCCGTCTTTCCGTGGGTTAGAACGCAAAAAAAGGACCAGCGTTGCGGTCCGGAGAAGTACCTCAAACGTCTGTTCGCATTTTAGGCGCTTCAGTTTCTGAAGTCAAGGCCCCGAATTGCCCAAAAAGGAGAGAAATCCACGTGCCTGGCTGCGCGCCTTCTGGCAGCGCGCCTACCGCGAGAACGTCACCGGCCTGGCGGCGATGGTCGCCTACAACCTGATGCTGGCGGTCTTCCCCTTTGCCCTGCTCGTGCTCTTCGTCTTCGGCCAGGTGCTGAAGGTCAAGGGGGTCGAGACGAGCGTGATCGACGACCTGCAGCGGCTCTTCCCCAACACCGAGCAGGGGACGCTGAGCGACGTCCTGACGCGGATCGAGGACAACTCGACCACGATCGGGATCGCCGCCGCGATCGGCTCGCTCTGGATCGGGGCCTCGTTCTGGGGGGCGATGGACACGGCTTTCGGGCGGATCTACCACGTCGAGACCCGCGGCTGGATCGAGCAGAAGCGCTTCTCCTTCGCGATGCTCGGCGTGGTGCTGCTGTTCATCGCCGCCAGCATCGCCCTGCCGACGATGGAGGCGGCATTGGTCTCGAGCACCGACCGGCTGCCGTTCGGGCTGGCCGACATCAAGGCGATCGACACCGGCCTGCTGCTCGGCGCGGCGCTGCTGGTCACCTTCGGCCTCTGCGGCGTGATCTTCTGGGCGGTGCCGAAGGGGCACATGCCCTGGCGGGCGGTCTGGCCGGGGGCGCTGTTCGTCACGCTCGCCACCGGCGCCGCCAACTGGGCCTTTCCCTTCTACCTCTCCAACGTCTCCAGCCTCTCGCGCTTCGGCTCGACCCTCGGCTTCGTCCTGATCGCCCTGCTCTGGTTCTACGTGCTCAGCCTGGCGCTGCTCGCCGGGGCAACGATCAACTCGCTGCGCCACGAGTTGCACGAGACGGGGGAGATGCCCTCGTACAAATGAAGGGCCGGGACAAGCCCGGCCCTTCTCGCACGATGCAGTCGACTACCCGTTACGGGTAAACCAGTTCCTGCTCCGTGAGTTCGAGGTTGAAATTCTGAATCGACTCGTTGTGGCCTGCGGGCGACGGGAGTCCGGAGATTTCGTCGACCAGGCCGTTGATGCTGATCGGGATGAACCCGAAGAGCACGAGCTGGCAACCATTGACACCGGGCGCCGCAAACGAGTTGTCGACGTAGGTGCCGTTTTTGAGGAACAGAATGCCGCCCGATTCGCTGGCGGTCGGTTCTTTGCCGGTGATCGGTTTGTTCGGTGCCGGCGGGCTCGTCGTCCCGGTCGTCAGGTTGAGGACGATCGGTTCAGAGTTGGAGCCCAGGTAGCATTTGCTACCGAGCAGCCCGCTCGGGTTGGTCAGATGGACCTTGATCGGCAGCGTCACCGTGGTGAATTTGAAATTGCTCGGCGTGCCGGCGAGTTCGGTCGTCGCGTAGAGGGTGAGTGCTTCGCTGCCGAAGAATTCCAGCAACCAGGTCAGCCCGGTCAGGCCGATGACCCCACCCGGAACTTTCTGCTGAACTTTCGAAAGGCCGCCTTTGGAGTTGAAGGCGAATTTTTCGAGTTCTTCGTTGAGGCCACCGCTGATCACCAGTGGGTTGGTGATCGGCACTTCTTTGTTGCCTGCGTTGAGGTGGCCGCCGGTAACTTCGGAACGGATGCAGAAAAAGGTTTCCGCATTTTCTTCGTGACTGGGGCAGCCGGCGAACTGGGTGAAGCCGGGTGCCGGTTCTTTCGCCTGCGCCATCGGCGCGAGCAGGAGCACTGCCAGAATTGCCATCCCTGCTGCTGCAAGCAGCCGGGCCAGCGTCTTTGACTGGTGCATGTACTGTCCTCCCTAAATAAATAGAGTAGTTTCTGATCTTAAGAAAAGATCAATTGGTTGGATACTCTCCGATCGACCCGCACCTGTCAAGTACCAAATCAAACGCCCGTTGAGGGCCAATCGGAAATCTGGGGTGCTCGGAGGCTGTAGAGGGCGATGTAGAGCGCGTCGAGGAGGTTTTTCGCCAGCCGCCGGTCGCCGTCCACCGCGATCTGGCCGGGTTCGGCTTCGATCGCGGCGCGGAACCAGGCGCTCGGCGGTCCGCTGGCCGAGGCGTCCGCCTCGCGGCCGACCGGCTCACACGCCGTCACCCGCAGGCCGTCTGCGGCGACCGTGACCGTCGCCGGCGGCTCGCCGCTCTCCGCGGCGACCTGGACCGTCAGCCGGCAGGTGCCGCGGGCGGTTGGCGGCAGCTGGAGCAGCGGCATCGTCAGCAGCAGGGCGGTCTCCGCGTCGACCCGGTGGATCGGCGGCGAGGAGGCCGGCAGGTTGCCGCGCTCCCAGCGCGAGGCGGCGACGATCGGGCCCATCGCCCGGCAGAGCCAGGCGGTGCGGACGTAGGTGGGCTTCGCCCCGTCCTCGCCGGGGACCGTCTCCAGCAGCCCGACTCGGAGCATGGCCTCGACCTGCTCCTCGAGCGAGGGGCGGCTCGGCGGCCGAACCTCGTCCTCCAGCTCGGCGAGCGAGCGGGGGCGGCCGGCGACGGCGCGCATCAGTTCGGAGGACCAGCCGGCCAGCACCAGCTCGATCGCCCGCGACCCCGCATCGGTGGCCAGCTCGATCCACTCCCAGCGGTTCCCTTTGAGCCAGCGTTCGAGCGAGACCATGACCCAGCGCAGCTCCCGCCCCGGCCTCGCCAGCTCGTACCCCTGCGAGCTCCAGCGGATTCCGCGCCTCCAGTCGGCGACTATCCCGCATCGCTCCAGCTGCCGGAGATGGGAGCGAAGGACCCGCTTGGGTGGAGAGCCCGCGGCCTGGTGCAGCTCGGTGGAGAGCCTCGGCCCCTTTTCCAGCTCGCGCAGGAGCGTCACGTTGAGCGGGGCGGCGAGGAGGGCGAGGACCCGCGTGCCGGTGCGCGGCCGGACCTGGCTCTCGGTGAACGTCGCCCCAGACAAGCACGGCGATTATTGCACCAATCAGTTCTGATTGGGGACAGCTGAGGTTTTGCGCGCCGGGCCGCCGAAGAGGGTCGCGTGGAGGCTGTCGAGCAGGCTGCGGGCGAGGCCGCAGTCCCCGCCCAGCTCGAGCCGGTCGGGGTCGGCGTCGATCACCGCCTCCAGCCAGGCACCCGGGGGTCCCGAGATCCAGGCGGTCGGGCTGCCCTCCAGCTGCACGTTGCAGGAAGCCAGCGTCCCGCGGTCCAGCTCGACCAGGACCCCGGCGAGGCGCTGCGCGCTTCCGGCCCGCAGCTCGACCGTCAGCCGGCAGCGGCCATTGACGTCCGCCGGCAGCCGGAGCAGCGGCAGCGCGAGCAGGAACCAGGCCTCGACGTCGGTGCGGCCGAGGGCTGGCGCACGGCGGCCGAGATGCAGGTGCTCCCACCGAGTCGCCGCCGCCAGCGGGGCCGCGCCCTGGCGCAGCCACTCGGTCACCGTGTAGGGCGTGCCCCGCCCGTTGCCCGGCAGCGCCTCGACCAAGCCGGAGAGCCGCAGGCCGCCGAGCCGCCGCTCCAGCGAGGGGTAGTTGAGGTCGCCGATGAGGCGGTCGAGCTCGGTCAGCGAGAGCGGCTTGGCGGCGAGGGCGCGCAGCATCGACGCCGACCACGCTTCGGCCAGGGCCCGGATCGCGGTCTTCGCCCGGTCGCCGCCGGGCTCCAGCGGGCCCTCGGGCGCCGCCGCGAGCCAGCGCTCGAGCGCCGCGGCGACGAAGAGCAGCTCCGTGCCCGGCTTCAGCAGCTCGTAGTCGAGGGTGCCGGGGAAGGCGTTGCGGCGCCGCTTCGCGATCGTGCCGGTCTCCTCCAGCGCCTTGAGGTGGGCGCGCAGGGTGGTCTGGGCCGGGAAGCCGGTGGCGCGGCGCAGCTCGCTCTGGCGCTTGCACCCCTCCGCCAGCCCCCGCAGGATCAGCACGTTGCGGTGGTCGCTCAGCAGCATCAGGGTATGGGCGCCCGAGCGCACCCTCTTCCCGCTCCCATTGACCGAGCCAGCAGTCAAGTCCCAGTCATTGTTGCACTATTAAGTTTTCTTTGGGTATAGCGGGATTTCCGCGGCCCGCTGCGCTTGACGACGCTGCTCAGCGGGTGCGGAAGAGGCGCCGGTGCAGGGCCTCGAGCAGCTCGCGGGCGAGGGTCTCCTCGCCGCCGAACTGGAGGTCCTCGGCCATGCCTTCGATGATCGCTTCGAACCAGGCGCGCTGGTCGCCCATCGCCGAGGCGTCGGCGCTGCCCGCGAGGTCGCTCGTGCAGGAGATGATGCGCCCGCCCTCGACGCGGGCCATCGCCCCGGCCGCGGGGCGCTCCTCGCTCTCGGGCAGCTCGACCACGAGGCGGCAGTGGCCGGCGAGCTCGGCCGGCAGGCGCACCAGCGGCAGGGTCAGCAGGAGGCCGGCCTCGACGTCGAGCGGCTCGACCTCCGGGGTGTCCTCGGCCATGTGGCGGCGCTCGCAGCTCGCGGCCGCCGCCACCGGGGCGATCCCGTGGCGAAGCCAGTCGGTGACGGCGCAGGCGGCGCCCTCGCCGTCGCTCGGCCGCGCCTCGAGCAGGCCGGTGCCCTTCATCGTCTCGACCGTCGCGGCGACGTCCTCGCGGCTCATCGTGTCGAGCGCGCGGCCCAGCTCGGTCAGCGTCAGCGGCTCGACCGCGAGCCGGTGGATCGCTGTCGAGTTCCAGCCCGCGTGCAGGGCGGCGATCGCCGCCTGGCCCTCATCGGAGTCGATGTCGATCTTGCCGCCGGGCGCCTTCTTCAGCCAGGCTTCCTCGATCGCCGCGACGAAGAGCATCTCGAAGCCCGCCGGCGTTATCTGCGCCTGGCGGCCGGCCGTCCAATCGATCGGCCCCTTGCTCAGCTCGCGCAGGATCTTTCGGTTGATTCGGTTCGCGGCCATCAGCATGATGCGGGCACCCGTCCGCTCCGCGCCGCCTCTCATCGGCCGCACTCTCCCCATCCCGCCGATTGTTGCATGCCCGGTCTGCTTTAGGAATAAACAGGGTCTCTTGGATCGAGGGCCTCGCTTCCCGGGACTCAAGCTCGGGCGCTCTCCTGTCGAGTTTGTAAGCGGACGTATGAGAGAGGCCCTCAACAGCAACCCGATGGTGCAGGCCGCCGTGGTCGGCGTGCTGCTGCTCTGCGGCGTGATCTTCTTCGTCTCCTCCAGCGGCGGAGGCGGCTCCGAAGAAGAAGCGGCCGGGACCGAAACGACCGCCGCGGCGGTGGCCGAAGCCGGCGCGCCCGAAGCCGGCGCCGCGGCGCCCGAAGCCGCGCCCGCAGCGAGCGCCTCCTCGCTCTCCAGCCTCGCCTCGGCCTCGGCGCCGCCGCTGCCGCGCCCGGTGCTCGACGCCTGGCAGGCGAACCGCACGCTGGTCCTGCTCTTCGTCCGCGACGGCGGCATCGACGACCACCTGGTCAAGACCGCCACCGACGGCCTCGCCGGCTTCTCCGGCGCCTCGGTCTTCGTCGTCCCTGCCCGCCGCATCGCCCGTTACGCGGCGATCACCGAGGGGGTCGGGGTCGAGCGCACCCCGGCGCTCGTCGTCGTCACCCCCAAGCACCTGAAGAAGACCGTCCCCACCGCCTCGGTCCTCTACGGCTACCAGAGCGCCGAGAGCATCCGTCAGGCCGTGGTCGACGCCGGCTACAAGGGCCCCACGCTCGACTACCACCCGTAGGGCCGCGATGGACCCGCGGGACTTCCCGAGCCACCTGCGACCGGTCCCCGACTCCGGCGACTCGACCGCGCCCGCGCTCGACTCCCAGCCGGCCGGCACGCCCGGCCTCACCCCGCCGGTCGCCCGCGGCCGCTCCAGCGGCTTCGTCACCGACGTCCTCGTCGACCTCGGCTTCGTCGGCGACGACGTCGCCCGCCGCGCGATCGAGGCCGCCCGCACCGCCGGCCGCCCGCCCGAGCGGCTGCTGGTCGAGCAGGGGGCGATCGACGCCGACCAGCTCTCGCGCGCGGTCGCCGAGCGCTACGGCCTCGACCACATCGACCTCTCCGTCTACCAGGTCGACATGGCCGCCGCCAACCTGATCTCGGTCAACACCGCCCGCCGCTACCGCGCCCTCCCGGTCGGCTTCGTCGACAAGGGGACGCTGCTGGTCGCGATGGCCGACCCGACCAACGTGCTGGCGGTCGACGACATCCAGATCGCGACCGCGCTGGACTGCCGCGTCGCGGTCGCCGCCGAGGAGGACATCGAGGCGCTGATCGGCCGCCTCAACACGCTGCAGAGCGCCGTCACCGAGGCGGTCAGCGAGGGCGAGGCCGCGACCGACGACGAGCTCGCCGAGGTCGCCGACATGGAAGTGAGCGCCGAGGACGCGCCGGTGATCAAACTCGTCTACTCGATCCTCGGCCAGGCGGTGGGCGAGGGCGCCTCCGACGTCCACTTCGAGCCCGGCGACGGGGAGATGCGGGTCCGCTTCCGCGTCGACGGCGTGCTGCGCGAGGCCGCCCACGTGCCGAAGCGGATGGTCAACGCGGTCGTCTCGCGGGTGAAGATCATGAGCGACCTCAACATCGCCGAGAAGCGGGTGCCCCAGGACGGCCGGGTCAGCGTCACGGTCGAAGACCGCCGCGTCGACCTGCGCATCACCACGCTGCCGACCCAGCGCGGCGAGGGGGCGACGATCCGCATCCTCGACAAGGAGAACGCCCAGCGCACGCTCGACGAGCTCGGCATGGACGGGGAGGGGCGCGACCGCTTCGAGGGCGCCTTCCACGCCGCCTACGGCGCGGTGCTGGTCACCGGCCCGACCGGCTCGGGCAAGTCGACCACCCTCTACGCGGCGCTGCAGGACCTCAACCACGTCGAGAAGAACATCATCACGATCGAGGACCCGGTCGAGTACCGGCTGGGGGGGATCAACCAGATCAACGTCAACCGCAAGGCGGGGCTCGACTTCGCCACCGGCCTGCGCTCGATCCTGCGCGCCGACCCCGACATCGTCATGGTCGGCGAGATCCGCGACGGCGAGACCGCGCGGATCGCGATCGAGGCGGCGCTGACCGGCCACATGATGCTGACCACGCTGCACACCAACGACGCCCCGGGCGCGATCACCCGCCTGACCAAGATGGGGATCGAGGCCTTCCTGATCGCCTCCGCGGTCGACTGCGTCGTCGCCCAGCGGCTGGCGCGCAAGCTCTGCACCCACTGCAAGCGGCGCACGATCCTGCCGCCGCAGGCGCTGGCCGAAGCCGAGATCCGGGTCGGGGGGGAGGTCGAGGCCTACGAGCCGGTCGGCTGCCCGCGCTGCAACCAGAGCGGCTACAAAGGCCGGGTCGGGATCTTCTCGGTGATGGCGCTGAGCGAGGCGATCAAGGAGATGGCGATCGCCGGCGCCTCGGAGGCCGAGATCGCCGCGATCGCCCGCGAAGAAGGCATGCTCACCCTGCGCGAGGACGGCCTGCGCAAGGTCCGCAGCGGCCTCACCAGCCTCGAGGAGGTCATCCGTGTCACCACTTGATCGGACGGCGTGTCGATCGCTGCTTTGTCCCCCTTATGGGTGGGACAAAGCAGCGATCGCGCCTGCGGGCTTCAGGAATAGGGGCGGGAGGCCGATCTAGTGCCCATGGAGTTCGACTTCGCAGAGGTCCTCCGTCGGATGATCGACGCCAAGGCCTCCGACGTGCACATCACGCCGGGGGTGCCGCCCGCGATGCGCGACAAGGGCAAGATCGAGCACATGCAGGGCTTCCCGGTGCTCTCCGGGCAGCAGACGCGCGAGGTCGTCTACTCGATCCTCAACGACGACCAGCGCAAGCGCTTCGAGAACAACAAACAGCTCGACTTCGCCTACGCGATCCCCAACGTCGCCCGCTTCCGCGTCAACTGCTTCTTCCAGCGCGGCTCGGTCAGCGCGGCCTTCCGCCTGGTGCCGCAGGACATCCCCAGCCTCGACTCGCTCGGCGTGCCGCAGGTGCTGCGCGAGCTCTGCGCCAAACCGCGCGGCTTCGTCCTCGTCACCGGCCCGACCGGCTCGGGCAAGAGCACCACCTTGGCGGCGATGATCGACGTGATCAACGAAGGCAACCAGGATCACATCCTCACGATCGAGGACCCGATCGAGTTCCTCCACCAGCACAAGCGCTCGATCGTCAACCAGCGCGAGGTCGGCTCCGACGCGCCCGACTTCGCCCTCGGCCTGCGCGCTGCCCTGCGCGAGGACCCCGACGTGATCCTGGTCGGCGAGATGCGCGACCTGGAGACGATCTCCACCGCGCTGACCGCCGCCGAGACCGGCCACCTCGTCTTCGCCACCCTGCACACGCAGTCGACCGCGCAGACGGTCGACCGGATCATCGACGTCTTCCCGCCCCAACAGCAGGGCCAGGTGCGGACGCAGCTCTCGATCGCCCTGCAGGGGATCGTCACCCAGCAGCTGCTGCCGACCGCCGACGGGATGGGCCGCGTCGTCGCCACCGAGGTGCTGATCCCGACGCCGGCGATCCGCAACCTGATCCGCGAGGGCAAGACCCACCAGATCTACGCCGCGGTGCAGACCTCGGGCGCGGTCGGGATGCAGACGATGGACGCCGACCTGGCCCGGCTGGTGCGGGCGGGCAAGATCACCCGCACGCTGGCCGAACAGCGCGCCTCGGTGCCGGAGGAGCTCAAGCGGCTGCTCGGCGGCGCCCCCGTGGCCGCCCCCGCGTACGCGGAGGTTCGCTAGATGGCCGGGGCCACCACCTTCGCCTTCCGCGCGATGGACGTCGCCGGCTCCGCCACCGCGGGCGAAGTCGAGGCCGAGTCCAAGGCGCAGGTCAGCGAGCAGCTGCGCCAGCGCGGGCTGATCGTCCTCGACGTCAGCCAGAAGCGCGAGCCGTTCAAGATCGAGGACCTCTTCAACCGCTGGAAGGCCATCGACGTGCGCGAACTGGCGGTCTTCTCGCGCCAGTTCGCCACCCTGGTCGCCTCCGGGATGCCGATGCTGCGCACCCTCTACACGCTCGAGCAGCAGACCCAGGACGAGCGGATCAAGGACGCGATCGCCGGCGTGCGCGCCGACGTCGAGGCGGGCAGCACGCTGGAGCAGGCGATGGAGCGCCACCCCGACGTCTTCGACCGCCTCTACCGGGCGATGGTCCGCTCGGGCGAGCAGTCGGGGCGGCTGGAGGACGCGCTGGACCGCGTCGCCTACCAGGTGGAGAAAGCCGACGCGCTGCGCCGCCAGGTCAAATCGGCGTTGATGTACCCGCTGCTGGTCTTCGGCTTCGCCGCCTTCGCCCTGGTCGGCGTGGTCGCCTTCGTCATCCCGGTCTTCGCCAAGGTCTTCAAGGAACTCGCCGAAGAACACCCCGGCGAAAGCGCGGCGCTGCCGGCGCCGACCCAGCTCTGCGTCACCGCCTCCGAAGCGATCACCGGCTACTGGTTCATCATCATCCCGGCGATCTTCTTCGGCTTCGTCGGCTTCTTCCGCTGGAAGCGGACCGACCGCGGCAAAGCGATGTGGGACCGCTTCAAACTGCGATTGCCGGCGCAGATCGGCGACGTGATCCAGAAGGTGGCGCTGGCCCGCTGGTCGCGCACCTTCTCCGGCTCGGTCTCGGCCGGCGTGCCGATGCTGCAGTCGATCAAGCTGACCGGGGAGACGGCGGGCAACGTCGTCGTCGAGGAAGCGATGGAGGACGTCTACGCCTCGGTCAAGCGCGGCGGCTCGCTCGCCGGGCCGGTCGAGCGCAACCCGATCTTCCCGCCGATGGTCGGCCACATGATCGCCGTCGGCGAGGAAACCGGCCAGCTCGAGCACATGCTGACCAAGATCGCCGACTTCTACGAGACCGAGGTCGACGCCAAGGTCAAAGCCCTCACCTCGCTGATCGAGCCGATCATGATCGCCTTCGTCGGTGGCGCGGTCGGCTTCATCGTGATCTCGATGTACCTGCCGATCTTCGACCTCTACGAAAAGATCCGCTGAGCGGACAGGCCAATCCTCGGTTAGTCTGCCGCGGGTGAGGACTCGGCTCCTGCAGGGGATAGCGGCGGGAACGCTGGTCGCTGCGACGCTGGCGACCCACGCGCCGGTGGCGCATGGGGACGGGGCCGCACCCCCCGGACAGGGTGCCGGACTCTCCCCCAGCGGGATCGATCCCCTTCGGTTCGGCATGGACGCCACCCAGGCCGAAGCGGCGCTCGGCACCTCGATACAGGTCGAACATGGCATCAATGGCTGCTCGTTTTGGCGGGTGCCGGAATTTCCACCGCAGGGCGTCCAGCTAGTGGCCTTCTCGGGCCGCCTCTCGTACATCCTTCTCTACCGGCGAGACTTCGCCACGACCCGCGGTGTCATGGTGGGCGACAGCCTGCGACGTCTTCGCCGCCGCTACGGGGGTCAACTGCGACGCGGTCGCACGGCCTCGCTCTCCGGGGCGGAATCGTTTCTCTTCGTCGACCAGCGCTCGGGAGGTGCGACCTTCACCCTGGAGTTCGACATCTGGAAGAAGCACGTCGCCTTCATCAGCGCGGCCACCAAGCACGTCATCGAGACGTTCGGGGAGTGCGCTTAGCGATGCGCGCCGGCGCCCTCGTCCTTCTCGCTTTGGCCGGCGCCCTCGTCGCCGGTCCGGTGGCGGGCGCCCAGCCGGGCCTGGGGAGGCGCGCGCATATGACCTGCGACAAGCCGAACCGGCCGGACTACCCCGCGGTGCCTGTTGCGCCGCGCCGCTGTGTGCTGGGCCTGCAGGCGTCGCCCTACGAGGCGCAGCCGGTGCCCGGGCATCGCGACCCGGAGGCAGTGCTGCTTCGAGGCGTGCGCTGGCGCCACTGGGGCCGGCACAAAGCTGTCGGCCGGGGGCGCGTTTGCGACTTCTTCAGCCGCCGCTGCGAACGCACGAGGGTCACTGTGTCGGGGCCGGAGCGGATCCTGCCCGCCGCCGGCCTGCTGATCTACCAGCGGATCCGCGTCCGCCACATCCCTCCTCGCCGAAGCCACCGGCGTCCGTTCACCGATTGGTATGAGCCGGGCACCGATTACTGATGCCCAGCGCCTGACCGCGGCAGAAGATCCGCTAGACCCGGGACGGGTCCATTTCCGCCACGTACAGCCGGAAGAGTGGATCGCCGATTCGCCACCCGCGGCCACCGGCCTTCGACTCGATGATTCCGGCGTCGTGAAGGGCGCTGACCGCCCGTTTCACCTCGGCGTCGGAGCTGTCGCCACCGATGTAGATGGCTTCGCCTCGAGCCACGGCGCGGACTACCTTCATTGCCCGCCGACTGGTGACCCTGCCCGTCAATCTCTTGATCCGGTCGATCGTCTGCTCGTGCTTGCCCCGATCGCGCCGCAGCGCGGTGCGAAAGCCGGCCTCCACCATGGCCGAGTCGATCAACTTCGTCTGGGCAAAGCTCGAAGCCAAGTGTGCTTGCTGGGCGATCAGCATGGTCGAGCGCGGGTGAAGCTCGCCAAGCGCGATCAGTCGCTCGAGGGCTGGCTCGTCGATTTCGCAGCCGTCCTTGTTCAGACGCCCTCGGATGCCGCCTTCCCAGTCGGCGGAGCTGATCGGCGCCAAGTCGTAGAACCCGCCGAAATTTCCGAAGGGACTCTTGCTCTCACCGAAGATGTCTCTCATCAGGTGTTCGATCGAGCCGGCGAAGAGGAACGAGACCTGTGACGACCGCTGGAATGCAGCTCGCATCTGCCGCTGGCGGGTTTGAGCCTTGCTGTCCTCGAAGTCGAGGATGCTCTGAAACTCGTCGAGAAAGAGGACGAGCCTCTTTCCATCCTTCTCGGCGACTGCCTGCGGCAAGCCCAGCGCGTACTCCCAGTAGCGCTCTGGGTCACGCTTGGCGAAGCCCGGCTCGAAGGCCATCTCGACGTCATCGCCCAGTTCGCCGCTCACCGTCGCGATTGCGCGAACCTGCGCGTTGCTCAGGGCTTGGCGACCTCTCGATCGCACCTCGTGAAGCAGGCGTTTCAACGGAGGCCTGTTGGCGATGGTCTGGGTGACGATCGCTTCGGCGAGGTCGGTCAAATCGGCTGCCTCCCATAGGTCGATCGACGCGGTGTAGGCGCCTCGCTCCCTGAGTCGGGCGATCGCCGCGTCGCAAATGGTGGTCTTGCCAGTGCGCCGCGGCGCCGCGATGATCAGATTCGTTGCAGCCTCGAGCGCGGTCGCGGTCTCTTCGACATCCTGCTCGCGCCCAATCAGTTCTCCTGCCGGAATCGGGTCGTCGGTCGGAAAGAGCTCTCCGGAGGGAATTCGCCTCACGGAAGGCACCCTAGCATTTTTTGCTATGTTTACGGTCGTTTTTTGTTAGGAATTATTTGTCTTCGACGGCAGAGATAGATCACGGCGCGAAGGGGGAGCCTCTTCCGAAGGCTATGTAACTTTTTCCGATAACCTTTCAAAGCCCGGCCAACTCTGAAAGGATGCGCCACGGCTGCCGATACGCAAAGAACTGAGGCCCGGCCGTTCGGCCGGTACGTCAAACGCCTCTGGGAGCCCAATCCGGCTGCGTACGGGGCCCGGCGGGAGCGGCGTGGCGGCTCCTACCGGGCCTTCGTACCCGACGCGATCGCGGGCGGGTCGTTTCCGCTCGACGACGACGCCACCGCCACGCTCCACGAGGCGACGAAATCCCTGGAGCGCCTCCAGCACGCCCCGACCAGGCTCGCGACGCTGGGGGCGGTAGCGCAGAACCTGTTGCGCTCCGAGAGCGTCGCCTCCTCCCGCATCGAGGGCGTCCTCATCTCGCACAAACGGCTGGCGCGAGCAGCGCAGCAGGGCCCGCGCAGGCCGCGCGGGGACGGCCATGCGGCCGCGGTCCTCGGCAACGTCGAGGCGATGAGGCGGGCGATTGAGCTCGGCGCCGAGGCGCGGCCGCTCGGCGTCGCCGACCTGCGCGAGATTCACCGCCTCCTGCTCGGCAACACCGAGGACCGCAAGATCGCCGGCGTCGTGCGAGCGACGCAGAACTGGATCGGCGGAAACGCGTTCAATCCGCTTGACGCGGCCTTCGTGCCGCCGCCTCCGGAGGAGGTCCCGGGCCTGCTCGACGACCTCTGCCGATTCGCCGAGCGCGACGACCTGCCGCCGGTGGTCCAGGCGGCGATCGCCCACGCCCAGTTCGAGACCATCCATCCGTTTGCCGACGGCAACGGCCGGACCGGTCGGGCGCTCATCTACGCGATCCTGCGCCGCCGAGGCGAGATCGCGACCTACATCCCGCCGATCAGCCTGGTGCTGGTCGGCGCGCCGCGCGCCTACATCGGCGGGCTCACCGCCTACAGGGCGGGCGACGTGAGTGCGTGGTGCGATTCGTTCGCCGCCGCCACGGCGCAGGCCGCGGCGGAAGCCGAGCGCCTGGCTGGCTCGATCGAGGCGCTCGAGGAGAAATGGCTCGACCGCGCCGGCACTCCCCGCGAGGGATCCGCTGCGCGCCGGCTGATCGGTGCGCTGCCGGAGCAGCCCGTCCTCGACGTGGCGAGCGCCGAGCGCCTCAGCGGCCGATCCCGGGTGGCGGCGGCCAAGGCGTTGGATCGCCTCGAGGAGGCCGGCATCGTGCGCCCGCTGAACGAGCGCAAGTGGGGACGGGCCTGGGAATGCGACGAGCTGCTCGAGCTGATCGAAGACTTCGAGGAGTCGGTGCGGGCTCCGCACTAACTTAATACGAACTTCACAATCATTCTACTTCCTCCTTGACATAAAGATTTGAGCAAGTAGGTTCTTCGCGTCAGGGCGATGCGGGCTGGGGAGGCCGCGCTATGGCGGAGGACCAAGAGCAGGGCAGCCCGAAGGACAAAGGTGCGGGCAAGAAGGCCGGAGGCGGCTCGACCGCGCCCGAACTCCTGAAGTCGGCCATGGGCACCGCGGTGCCGCTGATCGTCTCGGCGGTCGTCTCGGTCGGCTTCGTCGCCTTCGCCGGCAAGGCAATCCTCTGGGCCCGCTTCACGGCGATCCAGGTGCCGGGCGAGCAGGTCGTCAAGGCGGTGCCCCAGGGCGAAGCCGTGGCCACCGGTGCTTCGCTGCTGCTGATCTTCGGCGTTCTCGGCGTCCTGGCGGTGCTGATCGTCTACATGATCGACTCCAGCGGCCGGGCCACGGCCGACATGAGCCGCGGCGTGCTGGCGGTCGTAGCCGCGGAGGGGCTCGTCGCGGTTTGGCTGACCGCGGGCAAGTCGCTCCCCGACAGGGTGGTGGCCAGCGAGGTCGTGCTGCTGACCGTCGGTGGGGTCCTGTGGGCCACCTACGTCGCCAAGCTGGCCCGGGGAAAGGAGTTCGCGGGGCTGCGGAAAGGCGAGTTCAAGCGGAAACCCAACGGCGCCTTCTACCGCACGGGGAACTGCACCCATTGCACAGGAGACGGGCCCTGCTGTGACGAGCCGACAAGCGGATTTACAGGGAAGGAACTCGGGATAGTCCTCGTCGCCGCACTGGCGGTCGCGATCGTCGGCTTCGTGGTCGCCTTGCTGGTGCACCCGATTCGCGACTGGCGCTGGGTCGTCGCAGTGGAGCTCTTCGGCTGCGTCCTGGCCGGGGTCATCGTAGTCTTCGGATACCGCTTCCGGAAGGACGAAAGAGACGCGACAACAAAGGAAAAGTCAACAGCAGCTGCGACAAAGAAGAAGGCAGACGAGAAAGGGGCAAAGGCGCGCAGCGGGGGGCAGGGCGACCCTGCACGGCCGGCGGCGGAGGACCCCGGCGACGCGAGGGCCGCCGAGGCCTGGGCCAGGGCCGAGCGCCAGGCCGGGCGGCTCGGAGCGCTGTTGGCGCGATTGATCTCGCAGTTTCGCGCCGGCGTCGGCAGCTCGGAGCCGTCGCCGACGATCCTCGTCGTTGCGGAGGCAGCCGTCGAGCCGCCGGCCGAAGACGCAGGCGATCGCAAGGGAGACGGGGTAGACGACAGCCCGGATCGGCAGACCGGGGTCGACCTGACTGGCTGGGGTGTGCTCTTCGTCCTGGCATGCTCCGCCGTCCTGATCGTCATCCCATGGTGGGCGCTGAACGAGTGGTGGCTGGGCGTCTTTTTGATCGTCGCCGTGCTCGTCGGCGCGGGGCTCTGGCGGATCGCCGGCATGAGCAGGGAGGGGTTCGCCTGGTTCGGGCTCGCCGTCTTCATCTCCGTGCCGCTGTGCGGGACGGTGATGATGATGACCCGCAACCTCGACGAACCCAAGGTCCAGCCTCTGGCGCTGATCCGCACCACCGACGGCCCCGACGAAGCGATCGAGGGCCTCTTCGTGACCGAAACCTCCGACCGCGTCTATTTCGCCAACGTCGCCACCGAAGGCTGCAGCAACGATGTGACGCCAAACAGCGGGCGCCTGCTCTGGGTTCCCAGCAAGGAAGTCATCTCGACCGAGATCGGCCCGCTGCAGAGTGTCGAGGACGCCGGTCGCTCGGCGCTCGAAATGTCCCACGACCTGACGCCGGGAGTCGAGACCTCGGGCGCCACCTTCGACCTCACGCCGGCCGCGGCGCAGCCCGCCCCCGCCGGTGGGGAATCGCCGGCCAGCGGCGGGACGGAAGCGGGTGGCGCCAGCGGAGCTGCCGGCCCGACCGTCCCGACCGTCCCGGCGGGAGGCACCGCCACCGATGCCCGCCTCCAGAACCTCGGCCCGGCGGTTCGCCCCAACTTCGGCGCCGGCCTGCGAATCGAACCGGAAACGGTCTCGCCCGACGAAGAAGCGACCCTCCGTCTCAGCAAGGAGAACGAACACGGGGACGTCAACGGCTTCGGCGAATCGCGCGAAGGTCGCAACCTGTGGCTCGGCGGGCGGAGGCTCGACATCTCGAAGGAGCCGGCCGGGAAGGCCGCCGGAGCCGAATACATCGAACTCGGAAACGAAAGGCTGGTCAAGCTCGAGAAGGAAGCGGTCTACGTCAAGGCCTCGGACGGGAGCTTCGTGCCGAAAGAGGATGCCGACGAAGGCGAGATCAAGGATCCGGGCCCGTTCGTGCTGATCGAAGACCCGGCGGTGACGGCGCCCGAGGAAGGGTCGGACGGCCTGCATGTCAAGGTGAGAAAGGAAGCCGGCCGTTGGATCGTCGACGAAACGAAGACGCTCACCCTCGCCGGCGGCAAGTTCGAAGGGCAAACCCGCGAAGAAGAAAAAAAGAAGATCCAGGGGAAGCCTCTCGTGCGCCAGGCCTGGCATTCCGACCACATCCGCTTCCACGTCCCGGCCGATGCGCGCTCCGGCGTCGTCTCGGTTGGGTGCGGCCAGCTCTCCGGGGCGCCGCTGCTGCAGGTCAGGCATAAGCCCGACGCGCGCATCGCCGTCCGGGTCCCGTCACATCGCTCGGTGCTGACCTTCAGTGGTCGGCCGTCGACCGCCGGGCCGCCGGCGCACGCGCTTCCGCCGGCAGACGACGGGCGGCCGGCTCCGAACCTGATCCCCAGCTGGTGGGTCGACGGTGTGCGTCAGGGCCACGGCGAGGTCGTCCATCTGCGGCTGACTCCGCGGTGGAAGCCCTATAGGGTCGAACTGAAGGTCGCCGATCGCGAAGGCAACTTCGACACCGCGAAGCTGCGGATCCTGCGGCTACCGGCGGCTGGCCTCAGGTACTTGCGCAAGCCTTGGTGGAAGCGGCACAATTCCGCTCCCCCGAGGGTCCGCCGGCAGATCCAGACGATCGTCGACCACGTCAAACCGGCTGCCGTCGAGCTGGATGGCTACGCAAACGGCGCCGGCGGAGTCGGCCGTGACGTCGGGCACTCCCTGCGCGTCGACGAACTGGTTCGACGGTACTTCCTGCGCGACCGCGCCTCGGGGAAGGACAAGGGAGAGAACGTGACCCAAGAAGAAGTCGCGGCCAAAAAAAGACGGCCGATACCGATCGAAGAGATGGGCCACGGCGACACCTGTCCGCTGCCGCGGCACCCGGCCGCGATTCGCGCTCATGTAGACCTGTTCCTGCTCGATCAGGGTGCCGTCGTCAAGCCGGTCCCGCACTGCCACGCCCTGATGCGCCGGCAGATCCTCTGGCGGCCTCCGACCGCCGCCGAAAGAGGCGCAGAAGCGAAGGGGCGCGAAGAAGCCAAAACCCGCAAAGAACTGTCGAAGGTCCGCCGGGAACTGAAGGAAGCGAGGGAATAGCAAGCCACCCTGAGCCAAGTGCTACTGTGACGCACATGAACTCGGTCGGGGTGCGCGAGCTGCGGCAGAACCTCTCTCGCTACCTGGCGGAGGTGAAGCAGGGTGAGAGCTTCGTCGTTACCGAGCGGGGCCGGGAGGTCGCGCGGCTGACCCCGTCCGGGCCGGCCGACTCGCCGATCGCCAGGCTCGTCGCCGAGCGGGGCGCGACGATGCCGAGGGGGGACCTGCTGGCGCACGCCTGCGAATCGGACCTGCCGCCCGCCGGGGGGCCTCCAAGCCTCGAGATCCTCGATGAACTCCGCGAAGATCGCGTATAGCCCCTCGCCTTGCATACCTGGACAGCTCCGCCTACGTGAAGCTTCCGCTGCGCGAGGCGAGTCACGAGGCGCTGCGCGCTGAGCTGGCTGAATGGGACGGATACGTCTCCAGCGCGCTTTTGGGCATCGAGGCCATACGGGCATGCGCCCGTCATGACGACCCCCGGTACGCCGACGATGCCCGCGCCTGGCTCCACGACCTCGTGCTGCTGCCCCTCGACGACGCGATCCTCGATGAGGCGACGAGGCTCGCGCCAGCGGGCCTGCGCAGCCTCGACGCGATCCACCTGGCCACCGCGCTCAGCGTCCGCGAGGAGATCGGTGTCCTCTTCAGCTACGACGGGCGCTTGGGGGAGGCGGCGTCCGAGCACGGCCTGCCGGTATCCGCCCCGGGCACCTGACTGGCCCTCAGGGATCCATGCGCGGTCCACGGCGCATGATGCGCAAAACTTCGCGCATTACGGATTACCCGGTAGACGGGCGTCGTAGTTGGCGGCGGAGCCTGAGTTTTTGGCTGATGAAGCCCAAATTTCGGGGATTTAGTCCTCGCGCCCACTTGTCGATTAGGGCCTTGTGATGAATCTGCCAGTGCTTCGGTGCAAAAGGCAAACCCGCCGTGAGGCGGGGGCGCAAAGCTTGCGGGGCTCCCTTGCGGGAGCCGGCCGGGCTACCACCGGGGTCGACAGACACCACGTGGCTTCACACGGGGCTCTGGCGCAAACGATTAGGACCATAGGAGGTCTCTAATGTTTCTCCAGAATCTCCGGGCCAAGGTTGGCGCCCGGCTCAATGGCGAAGGCGAGGCCGGCTTCACGCTGATCGAGCTTCTCGTCGTCATGCTCATCCTCGGCATCCTCGCCGCAATCGCAATCCCCGCCTTCTTCAACCAGCGGGAAAAGGCCACCGACGCCCAGGCCAAGTCCGCATGGCCCGCACGGCCGAGACGGCGATGGAGACGTATTCGACCGAAACTGGTGGTAAATACACCGGCGTCACCCCCACGAAACTCCACGAAATCGAGCAGACGATTACCGCAACGGTCGGTGAAACCCCGTACCTTTCGGCGGCTGCAGCGACGGGTAGCGGCGGTGGCTATACGCTGACGGTCACCTCTCCCGCGACCAGCAACACGTTCTCGATTTCCCGAGCGGAAGGGTCCGGTGTGCCGACGTTCACGTGCGCCACGGCACCCAAGGGTGGATGTCCGACCGGAGGCGACTGGTCCAAATAGTCGTCTGACCTAACCTGTCCGGTTGCCAAACAAGCCGGGCACGAAAAAAGGCGGGCCTCCGGGCCCGCCTTTTTCGTGCCGGGGCAAGATCCACCGGCGACCACTCCCACCCATGGGTCAAACGTCCAGGGATCTCGACGCATTCGGCTTTAGGAGCCGCTTTCCAATGCCGATAGCGAATGGGTGCGTCATCGAATCGACCAAGCAGCGGACGAGCAGGGCAGCATCCTGCTCGAGGCGCTGGTCAGCGGCATCCTGCTGGTGATCACCGCGGTCGGGGTCTTCAGCGCCTTCGATGCCGGGACCCGGGCCAGCGCCGAGGAGCGCCACCGGGCACAGGCCGAGGGGCTCGCCCAGGCCGACCTGGCGCGGCTGCGGACGATGCGGATCTCGGCCCTCGTCCAACCTCCGTCAGACGAAAGTCGTGATGATCGAAAAGACCCCCTACACGGTCGAATCGGTCGCCGCATTCGAGGAAGACGAAAACAGCACCGCATCGTGCAAATCGGGCGAAGCCTCGGCCGATTACATCGAGATCCGCTCGACGATCACCTGGCCCTCGCTCGGCAGCCGGGCTCCGGTGGTCGAGCAGAGCCTCGTCGCACCTCCCAACGGCTCGGTCTCGGCGAAAAGCGGCTCGCTCGTGGTGCAGATCGAAAACGCCGCCAGCGGCGGCGTCAAAGGCGTCGACCTGAACGGAACGGGAGCCGGCACCTTCGCCGGAGTCACCGGCGAAAGCGGCTGCGCGATCTTCGGCAACCTGCCGGCCGGGAACTACACGCTGACCCTGTCCGGGGCGGCGCTGGTCGACAAAAACGGCGAAGCGCCGAAACCGCAGCCCACGAGCGTCGTCGCCGAGAGCACCAACACGCGTCGTCCTCCAGTACGACTTCGGCGGCAGCATCGCGGCCAAATTCAAAACCACGGTCGGCGGCAAACTGGTTCCCTCGAGCGCCGACTCGATCATGGCCTTCAACAGCGGCATGAACCTGGCGAAGGTCTTCGGCACGCCGGGCACGCCAAAAGCCGAAGTGACGGCGACGCCGCTGTTCCCGTTCGCCTCGGCCTACTCGGTGTACGCCGGCAGCTGCACGGAAGACAACCCCGGAGCAAACGGCGCCCGAAGGGGCGGTCGGCGAAGCGATCGTCACCGCCGAAAGGGACTACGCCGGCGACGATAGTGCTGCCGCCGCTGAACCTGACCGCCTGGAGCGGAACCGAAGCCGCCCCGGGCGAACCAGTCAAAGGCGCCCACGTGAAGGTGACCGACACCAAGTGCGTCGGGGAAGGCGCGCAGCCCCGCACCTACGCCACCGACGCGAAGGGCACCTGCCCGACCCGGGCCTTCCGTACAGCACCTACAACGTCTGCGTCTCCGCCGGCGGCAAACACGTCTCCGTCGCCAGTCTGAAAGTGCCAGCCCACAGCGCGCAAGAAGAAGCGGAAGCCGAAGAATCGGGCACCGAACTCGAACCGGGGACGCCGCTGAGCGTCTTCCTCGGCGCCTCGAGCGCCGAAGCGGGCGAATGCCCGTGAACGATGAGCGCGGCTACACGCTGGTCGAGCTGCTGGTCGGCTCGATGGTGTCGCTGGTCATCCTCGGCGCGATCTTGGCGATGGTCCAGGTGGCCACCGGCGACCAGAACCGGGTCACCCAGCACGTCTACGCGAACCAGCGCGGGCGACCGGCGATGAACCGGATCGTCGACCGCCTGCACGCCGCCTGCGTCTCGCCCGGCCTGGCGCCGGTCCTGACGGGCAGCACGGAAAGCTCGATGACGCTGCTCTCGAAAGCCGGCTCCGCCGTCAGCCCCGTGCCGAACAAGTACGTGATCGCCCTCTCCGAAGGCCGGCTCACCGAAACCGTCTACCCGGGCACCGGCGGGGAACCGAAGAACTGGACCTTCGGCTCGCCGACCGGCCCGACCCCGTTCCTCGACGGCGTCAGCACGGCGAAGGTCGGCGAACCGCCGGCCGCCGTGCCGCTGTTCCGCTACTTCGCCTACGAAGGCGGGCAGGTCGCGACGACGCCGCTGCCGGTGCCGCTGAGCGCCGAAAACGCGGCGAAGACCGTCCAGGTCGACATCGCCTTCACGGTTGCGCCGAGCGCGGGCGCGGTCGCCGAACCCAGCTCGCTGGTGACGCTCACCGACTCGGCCACGCTGCGGATCGAACCGGCCAGCGAGGACAGCTCGGAAATGAACCTGCCATGCGTTTGAGCGAGCCAATCCGGTCCCCGGGTGCGCGGCTCGGCGACGAGGGCGGCTACACGATGATCGCCGTGATCGGGGCGATCTCGCTGGTCTCGATGCTGGCCGCGGCGACCCTGGCGGCGACGAACGGCGACGTCAACCTCGTCCAGCGCGACCTCGACTACAAGCGGGCGCACGCCGCCGCGGAGGCGGGACTCGCCGACTACTCCTTCCACCTCAACAACGACAACAGCTACTGGGCGAAGTGCACCAACGTCCCCAGCCCACCGAGCAACCCGAGCGCCGTCAACCAGATCGGCTCGACCGCCAACCGCCGCGCCGTGCCAGAAAGCGACGCCGAATACGCGATCGAACTGCTGCCGGCCACGGGCCAGAGCAAATGCAACACGGCTAAACCGGTCGAATCGATGCTCGAGCAGAGCGGTTCGAACACCGGCACCTTCCGCATCCGCTCGACCGGCTACTCCGGCGGCGCCAAGGCCTCGGTGGTCGCCACCTACAAGCGAGCCAGCCTGCTCGACTACATCTACTTCACCCAGTACGAGACCTCCGACCCGGTCACCTACGACTCGGACACGATCAAAAGCGCCTACAAACAATGCGAAAAATTCCGCCGCGAAGGGCGCCAAAGCGTGCCGCTCGAAAACAACGGCGGCGAACCGTGCGACACGATCGTCTTCGTCAGCGGCGACAACATCAAGGGGCCGATGCACACCAACGACGACTTCGCGATCTGCGGTACGCCGACCTTCGGCCGCAACGCCAGCGACGTGATCGAGGTCGGCGCGCCGCCGCAGGGATGGATCGACGGCCACTGCTCCGGCTACCCCGCGGCCAGCCCCACCTTCAAAGGCCCGTTCGTGACGACCGCACCGGTGCTGACGCCGCCGGCGACCAACGAAAGCCTCGAAAAGATCGCCGGACCTGCATACACCTTCTCCTGCCAGACCGAAATCAAGCTGGAAGGCACGCAGATGAAAGTGACCACGAACGCCGGCGGGAAAGAAGTCACCAAGCCATTCCCCAGCAGTGGCGTCGTCTACGTCAAACAAGGCTCCTGCCCGGATCTGCCCCACCCGGGCCACAGCCCTTGGCCCTGGCCCAACTGTTCGACCGAATATTCGCCCTTCAGCGCGACGTACGCCAGCTATCCGGAAGGCACCGACTGCGGCACGGTCTACGTCAGCGGCACCTACTCAGGCGAACTGACGATCGCGGCCGAACGCGACATCGTCATTCAGGGCAACGTCACCAACAATGGCCCGGGCCTGCTGGGCTTGATAGCCAACAAGTTCGTTCGAGTGAAGCACGAATGCAACGGATTCAAGCTGGAAAACCTCAAAGTTGAAGCTGCCATCCTGGCGATCGAACACTCCTTCATCGTCGATCACTACGACTGCGGCTCCTCGCTCGGCAACCTGACCGTGAAGGGCGCAATCTCACAGAAATTCCGCGGCGCGGTTGGCAGGACCCGCGGCACCGGCTACATCAAGAACTACGAATACGACAACCGCCTGCGCTACATGGAGCCGCCGAACTTCCTCAACCCGATCGAGCCGGCCTGGCACATCCAGCGCGAGACGCTCGACTTCGAATAGCGGCGGGTCGCGGTCGCGGCTCAAGCGGGCGCGACTGAGAGCCGATCCAATCTCGTGGAAATGGCAGCGATCGCTTCATTCGGATTCGTCGGCGGCGCCGTGACCGGCAGCTTCCTCAGCGTCGTCGCGCATCGCGTGCCGCGCGGCGAATCGATCGTCGGGCCGCGCTCGCGCTGCGCGAGCTGCGGCGCGCAGATCGCCGCCTACGACAACATCCCGATCCTCTCCTGGTTCGTGCTTCGCGGTCGCTGCCGGAGCTGCGGCGAGCGGATCTCGGCCCGCTACCCGCTGATCGAGATCGGCACCGGCCTGGCCTTCGCCGCGACGGCCCTGGTCCTTCGCGGCGAACCCGCCCAGCTCGTCCTCGGCCTCGTCTTCGTCGCCACCCTGGCGGCGATCACGCTGACCGACCTCGAACTGCGGGTGATCCCGAACAAGGTGCTGATCGTCTCGGCGCTCGCCGGCGTCGCCCTCGCCGCGGCGCTCGACCCGTCGAGCCTGCCCGAACGGGCGATCGCCGCCGCCGCGGCGGGCGGCGGCCTCTTCCTCGTCGCCCTCGCCTACCCGCGCGGGATGGGCCTCGGCGACGTCAAGCTCGCCGCGGTGATGGGCCTCTACCTCGGCCGCGCCGTCGCCCCGGCGCTGCTGATCGCCTTTGCCGCCGGGCGCCCTGGTCGGCGCTGGCGCTGATCGCCCGCGACGGCGCCGCGGCGCGCAAGCGGGCGATCCCGTTCGGGCCCTTCCTCGCCCTCGGCGGCCTCGTCGGCGTGCTCGCCGGCGATCAGATCGTCTCCTGGTACCTGGGCACGTTCTGAGCCCGGTTTCCTAGACGTTCGTCCGAGTTCTTCGAGAAATGGGTAGTTGCAGGGCGAAAGTTCGGCGCGGTTTCTGTCGATTCAGGTTGAGCGGGTGCGCCACGGCGCGCCGCGGACCAACCCCATGCAACTGACCCTGACCAAGCCGAAGCAAGGACCCGTCGTCGGGCTCGACATCGAGGCCGGCAGCATCGCCGCGACCGAGCTCGCGGTCAACGGCTCGGTCGCAGGTGACCGCCTCTGCGATCGGCCCGCTCGACCCCGGCGCCTTCCACGAGGGCGAGGTGCTCGACGCGGGCAGCCTCGCCGCCGCGCTGAAGTCGCTCTTCGGCGAGCACAAGCTGTCCAAGCAGGTGCGGCTTGGGAATCGGCAACCAGCGCCTCGTCGTCCGCACGATGCGCCTGCCGGCGATCGAGGACCACCGAGGAGATGGAGGCGGCGGTCCGCTTCCAGGCGCAGGAGCAGATGCCGATGCCGCTCGACCAGGCGGTGCTCGAGTACCAGGTCGTCGGCGGCGTCCCGGCCGAGGAGGGCTCCTCGCCTCAGGTCGACGTCGTCGTCGTCGCCGCGCGTCGCGAGATGATCGCCTCCTTCGTCGAGCCGATCCGCCGCGCCGGGCTCGAGCCGGTCGGCATCGACCTCTCCGCCTTCGGCATGATCCGCGCGCTCGCCGGCCGGGGCGGGGCCGAGGCGGTCGCCGGGCCCGGCGCGGAGCCCCAGCTCCCCGGCGCCGTCCTCTACTGCAGCGTCGGCGACGTCATCAACCTCGCCGTCGCCCGCGGCAGGGCCTGCCTCTTCACCCGCGTCTCCCACGCCGGCATGGAGGCGATCTCCGACCGCCTCGCCAGCGCCTCCGGCCTCAGCCCCGAGCACGCCGCGCAGTGGCTCTCATACGTCGGCCTCGAGACCCCGCTGGAGGACATCGAGGGCGACCCCGAGACCGCCGCCGGCGCGCGCCGCATCCTCGAGGAGGGCTTCGCCGCGCTGCTCGACGAGCTGCGTCTCTCGCTCGATTACTACGGTGCCCAGGAGGCCGCCCTGCCGGTCGAGCGCATAGTCCTCTGCGGCGCGGGCAGCGCGATCGCGGGGCTTCCGGCGCGGATGGAAGCCGGCCTCGGAGTCCCCGTCGCCGTCACCCGCCCGCCCGGGCTCGCCGGCTTCGACAATGCCCAGGCGGCGCGGCTGACCCTTCCCTACGGCCTCGCGCTGGAGGACTGAGGCATGCGGCCGATCAACCTGATCCCGCCCGAGGATCGCCGCGGCGACCACGCACCGGCGCGAACCGGCCCGCTTCCCTATCTGCTGCTCGCCGCCCTCGTCGTGGTTCTGGTCGGGGTCAGCGGCATCGTCCTGCTCGGCAACCAGATCTCCGAAGACAAGACCGAAGTCGCCAAGCTCGAAGGCGAAGACGCCGTCGCCGCGGCCAGGGCCCAGCGCCTCGCCGCCTACACGACGTTCCAGAGCATGAGCGAACAGCGCGTCGCAGACCGTCTCCAGCCTCGCCGACAGCCGCTTCGACTGGGAACGGGTGATGCGCGAACTGGCGCTGGTCCTGCCAAGGAACGTGTGGCTCGTCGGCCTCACCGCCTCGGCGTCTCCCGAAGCCGAGCGTCGAAGGGCGGCGGCGCCGGCAGCTCGAGCCTGCGTGGGGCGATCCCCGGGCCGGCGCTCGAACTGAGCGGCTGCGCGACGGGCCAGGACGCCGTTGCGGGCTTCGTCACCGCGCTCAAGGACATCGACGGCGTCACCCGCGTCGGTGTCCAGTCCTCCGAACTCGGCGAAGAAGGAGAAGAAAGCGCGACGGCTCAACTGAAGTCGGCGCCAGCACGGCGGTCGTCCGAAGACGACGAATGCCGCACCCGCGAATTCATCGCCAAGTTCGAAATCGTCGTCGCCTTCGACGCCGCGCCGCTGCCGGCCAGCGGCGAAGCAGAAGGAGAAGCCGCGCCGGTGCCGCCGCCCGGCGAAGGCGCCGAAACCCCTTCGACCGAATCGTCGGAATCGACCACCGCGAGCACGGAAAGCTCGGAATGAAGCTCGAGCTGAGCAACACCAACCGGATCGTGATCGGCGTCATCGCGGTGGTCGCGTTGGCGCTCGGCTTCTGGATGCTGGCGATCGGCCCGAAGCGCGACGAAGCGAGCAAGCTGGGCGCCAAAGCCGAACAGGTCAAGGGCTCGCTCGCCCAGCACCAGTCCGAAATCGCCGTCGGCCGAAGCGGCGCAGGGGCACTTCAACGCCGAGTACCAGCGCCTCGTCGTCCTCGGCAAGGCGGTGCCGAACGAAGACGACACCGCCTCGCTGCTGGTCCAGGTCAACCACATCGCCAAGCAGGCGGGGGTGCGGTTCAGCACCCTGGCGCTCTCCTCCGAATCCGGCGGCGAAGAAGCGACGGCCACGACCGAATCGACGCCGGCGCCGCAGAGCACCGTCGCCAACCCGATCTCGCCGACCGAGGTCGCCGCCTCGACCATGCCGCTCGGCGCGACGATCGGCCCCGCCGGCCTCGGCGTGATGCCCTACACGCTCGACTTCAGCGGCAACTTCTTCCAGATCGCCGACTTCATCAAGGGCCTCGACTCGCTGGTCGAAACGCAGAAGGAAGAGGTCGCCGTCGACGGCCGCCTGCTGACGATCAACGGCTTCTCCCTGTCGAGCGGGAAAGACGGCCTGCCGTCGCTCGAAGCGACCTTCTCGGTGACCACCTACCTGACCCCGCCCGGGCAGGGCCTGACCGGCGGCGCCTCGCCTGAAAGCCCCGAAGGCGCCGAAGCCCTGCCGGCCTCGGCGACGACCGGGGGGGTGGCGCGATGAAGCGGCCGGAGCTGAAGCGGCCGTCGCTGAAGGGCCCGGAGCTGAAGCCGCCCGCCTTCCTCGCCGACCTCTACTACGACCTGCGCGACCGCCGGCTGCTGCCGCTCCTCGCTCTCGTCCTCGTCGCGATCGCCGCGGCGCCATTCCTGCTCGGAAACAAGTCCGAACCCGTGGTCGCGCCCAGCGCCGCTGCGCTCGCGACCGAAGGCGAATCGCTCGGGCCTACGTCCCACCTGAGGGTCGTCGAGGCAACCCCCGGGCTGCGCGACTACCGCAAGCGCCTCCGCGACCGCACGCCGACCGACCCCTTCGTGCAGAAGTTCACCGGGCCGGTCGGCGGAGGTGGCTCGGGCGCGTCGGGCGGCGAAGCGACCGCCGGCGCCGAAGGGTCCTCCGCGTCCAATAGCTTCAGCGAAGAAGCGGTGACCACCACCGAAAGCTCGACGACCACGGTCGAAGTCAGCGGCGAAGGCGGCTCCTCGGGCGGCGGCGGCGGCGGCGCGAGCTCGAACGGCTCGGGCGAAGGTGGCTCGGGTGGCTCGAACGGCTCGCCGGGGACCGGCCATGTCGTTCTCTTCGACTACGCGATCGACGTGCAGACCGTCTACTCGCCCCCGGCGGGCGAAGGCGGCTCCCAGCAGCAGGAACCCGTCGTCAAGCACCGCGTCCTGCCGCAGACGCCGCTGCCCGGGGAAAAGGCGCCCGTCGTCACCTACCTCGGACCGGGCCGCAAGCAGGGCGACAAGGCGACCGGCAGGATCCTGCTCGCCGTCTCCGCCGACGTGACCTCGATCTCCGGTGAGCACCGCTGCGTCTCCTCCTCCGCCAGCGCCGGCGGCGTCTGCCAGCTGCTTGAAGTAAAGCCCGGCTTCCCGCTCACCTTCGCCTACGGCGAGGGCGGCGCCCATTTCACGATCAAAGTCCTCAGCGTCGAACTGGTCGTCGTCGGGCACACCTGAGCCGGGCGAGCTCCGCAGGCGTCCCGGGCATCCGGCGCCCCGCCTGGAATCGGCCAAAACTTCAGTAAGTGAAGCCATGGCGCTAAACTCGCTCTGGCGAGGCGTTGCCAACCAATTTCGGCACGTCGATCCGACGATTCCCATGAGCGCCGCCAGCAACTCCCGATGTCCCGTCTGCCGCACGGCGGACGTGGTCTGCGGCAAGTGGACGCTGCTCGTCATCCGCGATCTCGCCGAGGGGGCCAGCCGCTTCTGCGAGCTGGAGCGCTCGCTCGAGGGGATCAGCCCGCGCACCCTCTCGCTGCGCCTGCGCGCGCTCGAAGAGGAGGGCATCGTCGCCCGTAACACCTTCCCCGAGGTGCCGCCCCGGGTCGAGTACGCGCTGACCGAGAAGGGCGAAGCCCTGGTCCCCCTGATCGAGGACATGCGCCGCTACGGCGCCCGCTGGCTGCTCGAAGAAGAGCCCGCCCCCGTCCCCGCCTGATTGCAAGGCGCCGTGCAGGCGCAGGAGCCGTTGGGAGTTGGGGGAAGGCTGGGGCGTGCGCGATCCCCTGCTCAACGAGGCGATCCGGCGGTTGGCCGCAGAGGCCTCGACCCGCTTCGCCACGCTCGTCGCCAGCGGCGACGAGATCCCCTTCGACGTCGACGAGCAAGAGGGCCCCGGCGCCCTCTTCCACAGCTACGTCCCGCTGACCGGCCGCTTCGTCCGCGAGCGCGGGGAGGAGCTGCGCTCGCTGCCCGGCTTCGAGCCGGCGCGCCAAGCCGTCGACGCCGCCGGCCTCGCCGCGCACTACCTGGAGCAGCGCGGCGAGCCCGTCCCTGCCGATCCGGCCGAGCGCGCCACCCACCTGCTGACCGTCTTTCTCGCCTCCCTCTGGGACGGCTGCTCGAGCTTCTCGATCGACCGCGAGCGGCTCGACGCCGCCCTGGCGGCGCTCGATGCCGAGGTCGGCGACGTCGACGAGGCCGATGTCCTCGTCGTCCCGATCGCCGGCCTGCGCATGGCGGTCCCGCGCCTGCCGCTGCCCCACGGCATGCGGATCGCCCGCGCCGACAGCTTCGACGCCCCGCTCGAGGCCAAGCGCAGCGAGGGCATGGGACGCGCCGCCTGGGAGCCGCAGTTCATGGCGATCGCCGAGCTCGGCGAGGGCAGCGACAGCGCCGCCGCCGCGCTGCGCCAGCTGCGTGAGCTGATCAGCGTCATGCGCCTCTTCAAGCCCGGCGGGATCGGGCTCGGCCCGCACGGCTTCGCCCAGACCGGCGAGGGGAGCTGGCGGCGGGTCGCCACCGGCGCCCCGGCGCCGCGCGGCGGCGGCTACCGTCTGAGCGAGGAGGAGGCCACCGAGCTGACCGAGCTGGCGAGCGCGCTCGAGGCGCGCCCCGACCCCAGCGGGGCCCTCTCGTGGGCGGTGCGCCGCTTCGAGCTGGGCTGCGAGCGCCCGACCGCGCCGGAGGGGCTCAGCGACCACCTGCTGGCACTGCGCGCCGTGCTCGACGGCCAGGGCCCGGTGGGCGCCTCGCTGCCGATGCGCGCCGCGGCGCTCGTCGCCGAGGGGACCGAGGACCGCCTCGCCCTGCGCGAGCGGATCGAAGCCGCGCTCGAGCTGGAGCGCGCGCTGATGACCGGCGCGCCGACGGGCACCATGACCGAGCTGGCCGCCTGGCTGGAGGAGACGGTCCGCCGCATCCTCCGCGACGCCGCCCTCGGCGAGCTGGGGAGCGACCTCAACGAGGTCGCCGACGAGACCCTGATCGCCACCGGCCTGGACGCCGGGGACGTAGAGATCGCCGTCGCCCCGGAGCCCGAAGCCACCCAACTCGACCCACCAGCAGAGGAGGAGCACATGGAGGACCAGGACACCCGCATCCTCGAGCCGATCCCGGTCGTGGACGAGATCCGCATCACCGCGACCAACTGGCTCGACGAGGTCGAGGTCGCCGAGGACGCCGGCACGATCGAGTGGCCCGCCGGCGGCAGCGACGTCGAGCACCGCGAGCGGATCGACACCCCGCGCGTGCGCCACCTCTTCCCGGTGCCCGAGGACGCTGACTGGGAGGTCAGCGAGCTCCGCTACGACCACTACGGCCGGGCCGGCTAACCCCGGCCTGCCGCCAGCGCCTCGCGCTCCTCGCTCGAGGCGAAGAGGTAGCGGTCGATCTCGGCGAGGCCGCCGAGGTCGTGGACGTCTTCGTCCAGGTAGGGGACGCGGATCGTGCCCTGGGTCCGCAGCTCGGCCGCGAGCCGCTCGATGTTGCGCGCGTCGCGCTCGGCTAGCGCCTGGTAGTCGGCGAAGTTCTCGGCGACGCGGCGCGCCAGCTCCTCGTCGCCCAACTTCCCCGCCAGGGCCGCGCCGGGGTCGCCGTCGCCGCGCAGCCGCTCGGCCGGGTAGTGCACCTTGTTGACGATCACCCCGCCGAAGGGCAGCTTCGCCTCGACCAGCTTGCGGTGGAAGTAAACGGCCTCGTCGACCGGCTCGCCCTGCGGGCCGCAGACGACGAGGAAGCAGGTGTGGCGGTCGGCGAGCAGCGAGTTGACCCGCTTGGCGCGCGCCTGGAAGCCGTCGACCATGCCGCTGAAGGCGTTGAAGAACTCGGCCAGGTCGGCGAGCAGGTCGAAGCCGACGATCCGCTTGAGCACTCCCAGGGCGACGGTCGCCCCCCGGCCTGCCACCCGCGCCGCGAGCCCGGTCGGCTTCATGAAGACGCGCAGCGAGCGGCCTTCGATGAACTGGGTGAGGCGGCGCGGCGCGTCGAGGAAGTCGAGCGCGTTGCGGGTCGGCGGCGTGTCGAGGACGAGCAGGTCGAAGCGGCCCTCGGTGTGCAGCTCGAACAGCTTCTCCATCGCCATGTACTCCTGCGAGCCGGCGAGGGCGTTGGAGATCTGCTGGTAGATGCGGTTGTTCAGCACCCGGTCGCGCGACTCCTCGTCGGGCGCCTGGCGGGTGACCAGCTCGTCGAAGGTCGCCTTGGCGTCGAGCATCATCGCCCACAGCTCACCCTTCAGCTCGATCCCGTGCGCCTCGAACAGCGCCGGGTCGACCCGGCTCGCCTCGTTGCCCAGCTCGCGCAGGCCGAGCGAGTCGGCGAGCCGCTTCGCCGGGTCGATCGTCAGCACGCAGACCTTCAGCCCGCGCTCGGCCATGCCGACCGCGATCGCCGCCGAGGTGGTCGTCTTGCCCACCCCGCCGGAGCCGGCGCAGATGCAGATGTCCTTGCCGGCGAGGATCTCGTCGATCGCCGGCATCAGTTCAGCCTCGCCGCCAGCCGCCGCGCCGACTCGACGCCGAGCTCGGGCTCGAAGAGGAAGGGCAGCGTCTTCACCGGCGCCTCGACCCGCCGTCGCAGCCGGGCGAGCTGGGCGCGCTGCGAGCGCGCCCGCTCGTGCTCGGAGACCGCGGCGCGGGCGGCGGCGCGCACGGCCCCGTTCTCGCCGCCGGCGAGCTCGGCCAGCCGCGCCGTCTCCTCGTTGGAGAAGCGCTCGGGGTAGAGCCCGTTGAGGTAGACGCGGTCGACCGCGACGCCGACCTCGGTGCGCAGTTCCCGCTCCAGCGTCGCCGACTCGTTGACCGGCATCTCCTCGGGCAGCGAGACGATCGCCGCGCCGGTGTGCTCGTGGTCGACGATCAGCCGCTCGAGCTGCAGCGCCTGCGAGTGGATCGGCCCGACCCGGGCGATCGCGGCGAAGGTGCGCGGCGTCTGCAGGAACCCGACCCCGTGGCCGGTCGCCGGCGCGTCGACGATCACCAGGTCGTACTTGCGCCCGCTCTTCACCTTGCGGTCGAGCTGCGCCAGCTCCCAGATCTTGCCGATCGTCACCAGCTCCTTGAGGCCGGGAGTGGCCGCGGCGAGGTAGTTGAAGATGCGGCTACGGAACAGGAGGTCGCGCATCGCCCGCACCTTGAGCTGGAGCAGCACGTACTCGCGCATCGACTCGTCGGGGTCGATCGAGATCGACCAGAGGTTCTCCTCCATCTCGACCTCGTGGAAGCCGACCTCGGCGTGGCTGAAGAAGCGCGAGGCGTTCTCCTGCGAGGCGACCTCGCAGACGATCGTGCGCTTGCCTTCGCTGGCCGCGCGCAGCCCGAGGGCGACGGCGACGGTGGTCTTGCCGACACCGCCCTTGCCGGTGACGAAGACCAGCCGCTTGTCCAGGAGCTCAGTCAATGAGGGGATCGGGTGATTCCTAGCAATTTCGGGGCGCGGCAGGAAAAGCGGGGAGCCATGCGAATACCCGCGCAATGGGATTCCTCAGCCGTAGGTCCAAGTCCAAGACGCCCGTCTCCGCCGTCGAAGAGCCGCATCCGATCGTCGAGGAGTTGCACGAGATGGAGGCTGCTGTTCCTCAGAGGCCGGTGCAGGACGACTTTAGACCGGACCCCATGCCGGCGGGTCCTGTCGCCGAGGTGGCGCCTGAGCCCAGCGTCGCCCAAGCCGTCCAGGTGGTGGAAGCTGAGCCAATCGAAGCTGAGGAGCCGACTCGGATGATGGCTCGGGACTTGATCGCTCCGTCGCGGCATGAAGCCGTGGTCGAGGAAGCGGCCGTCGAGACTCCGGTCAAGCACGCCGACGTCATCGCCTTTGCCAACCAGAAGGGCGGGGTCGCTAAGACGACCACGACGCTCAACCTCGCCGTCGCCTTCGCCGAGTCCGGGCACCGGGTGCTGTGCATCGACCTCGACCCGCAGGGCAACCTGACGATGAGCCAGGGGATCGACCCGGACAAGGTGGAGAAGAGCCTCTACGACGTGCTCGTCAACGACATGCCGATCAGCGAGATCATCCAGCACCGCGAGATCGACATAGCCGTTTCGTCGATCGACCTCGCGGGGGCGGAGATCGCGATGAGCACCAAGATCGGCCGCGAGCGCTCGCTCGAGAAGGCGCTGAAGGAGGTCTCCGGCGACTACGACTTCGTCTGCATCGACACGCCGCCCAGCCTCGGCCTGCTCACCATCAACGCGCTGACCGCGGCGAGCAAGGTGATCGTCCCCGTCCAGTGCGAGTATCTCTCGATGCGCGGACTGGTCCAGCTCCAGAACACGCTCAAGATGATCCAGGAGAACCTGAATCCCGACGTGAGGATCGAGGGCATCCTGCCGACCATGCTCGACACGCGCACGGTCCACGCCAAGGAGGCGGTGGAGATCCTCGAGGAGAACTTCGGCGACCTCGTCTTCAGGTCGCGGATCAAGAAGGCGATCAAATTCGCCGAGGCGCCGGTGAAAGGCGCCAGCGTGCTCAAGTACGATCCCCAGGGCAACGCGGCCGGCTACTACCGTGAGCTGGCCAAGGAGGTCTTGGAAGATGAGCCGGCGTAGCAAGCGCGCGAGCATGCGAGAGGGTCCTCTCTCGGAGCTGTTCCGCGACACGGCGCAGGACGCTCCTGCCGATCCGGCTGAGGGTTCAGAGCACCTGGCCGCGGGTCCTGTCGCGGGGGAGGGCACCCCCTCCTCGCAAGCAGCGGAGGGGGAACCCACCCCCACGCCACCCGCGGACGAATCGTCCAAAGCCTCTTCAGGCTCGGCCGAGCCGGCTCTAGAGCGGAGTGGCTCGGGGTCGGGTGAAGCTGTCGAATCCGCTCCCGAAAGGCTCAAGCGGGTGTTCTCCGAGGAGCCTGCTCCTCGTGGCGAGCAGGCTGAAACGCCTCGGTACGGGCGGGAGGAACCGGCTTATGAGCCGCCGGGGAGTGGGCAGCCGCATCAGCCGGTGATCCGGGTCGTGGGCGTGGGGGGCGCCGGGGTGAACGCCGTCAACCGGATGGTGGACGCGAACGTGCCCGGGGTCGAGTTCATGGCCGTCAACACCGATCTTCAGTCGCTCCAGCTCTGCGTCGCCGACGTCACCGTGCACATCGGCAACGAGCAGACGCGGGGGCTCGGGGCCGGCGCCGACGCCGCCGTGGGGCACCGCTCCGCTTTCGAGGAGCAGGACAAGATCAAGCGGCTGCTGAAGGGCTCCGACATGGTCTTCGTCGCCGCCGGCGCCGGCGGCGGCACCGGCACCGGCGCCGCTCCGGTGATCGCCCGCCTCGCCCGCGAGGTGGGCGCGCTCACGGTCGGCATCGTCACCAAGCCGTTCAGCTTCGAGGGCTCGCGCCGCAGCAACGAGGCCGCGAAGGGCATCGAGGAACTCGCCGCCGAGGTCGACACGCTGATCGTCGTCCCCAACGACCGCCTGCTCGAGGTGCTCGACCAGCAGACCTCGATGGTCGAGGCCTTCCAGGTGGCCGACGACGTCCTCCGCCAGGGCGTGCAGGGCATCTCGGATCTGGTCACGCTGCCGGCCGTGATCAACCTCGACTTCGCCGACGTGCGGACGATCATGTCCGAGGCTGGCCGGGCACTGCTCGGCATCGGCATGGGCCACGGCGAGGGCCGGGCGCTGCTCGCCGCCGAAAAAGCGATCTCCTCGCCCCTGCTGGAGACCTCGATGGAGGGGGCGCGCTCGATCCTGCTCTCGATCACCGGCGGCGCCGACCTCTCGCTGGTCGAGGTCTCCGAGGCGGCGAAGCTGGTCGGCGAGGCCGCCCATCCCGACGCCAACATCATCTTCGGCGCAAACATCGACGAGGAGCTGGGCGACCAGATCTGGGTCACCGTCGTCGCCACCCGCTTCGACGGCCGCCCGGCGCCGCCGCGCCGCGCCGCCGAGCCGACCATCCGCCGCACCAGGGACAGCGGCCGCGCCCCGCGCAGCGAGAAGGCCGGCGAGCTCAGCAGCCTCGACGTCCCCGAGTTCCTGCCCGGTTAGACCCGCCCCGATGCGAGGGGTCGTCGCCGCCGGCCATCCGCTGAGCGCCGAGGCGGGCGCCGCCGTTCTGCGCGAGGGCGGCAACGCAGTCGACGCCGCTGTCTGCGCGGTGCTCGCCTCCTTCGCGGTCGAGAGCCCGCTGACGGGCTTCGGCGCCGGGGGATTCATCATGGTTCATCAAGGCGGAGAGACCGCCCTCGTCGACTTCTTCGTCGCCGCGCCGGGAAAGGACGGGGCCGAGCGGGGGGTGGAGCTGGTCCCCGTCCCGGTCCACTTCGACACCGAGACCGTGCAGACGTTCTACGTCGGCCCGGCCTCCTGCGGGGTGCCGGGGACGGCGGCGGGGCTGGAGCTGGCGCTGCGGCGGTTCGGCTCGCTGCCCCTCGCCGAGCTGGCGAAGCCCGGCATCCGCCTCGCCCGCGAGGGCGCGCCGGTCAACGCCGAGCAGGCCTACATCCTCGAGATCCTCTGGCCGATCCACCGGCGGCTGGAGGGAACGCGCGAGCTGTACGCGCCGGAAGGGCGGCCGCTGAGGGAGGGCGACCTCTTCCGCTTCGCCGAGCTGGGCGAGGCGCTCGAGCGCTTCGGCGCCGAGGGCGCCGACCCCTTCTACCGCGGCGAGGTGGCCGCCGCGCTGAGCGGCTTCGTCGGCGAGCGTGGGGGGACGCTCGGCCCTACCGACCTCGCCGCCTACGAGGCGGTCGAGCGGGCGCCGATCCGCACGGCTTTTCGCGGCGCCGAGGTGCTGACCAACCCGCCGCCCTCCTCGGGCGGCATCCTGATCGCCTACACGCTCGGCCTGCTCGAGCGGCTGGGGGAGAGCAGCGATCCCGAGCGCCTCGTCGCCGCGATGGACGCCGCCAACGCGGCCCGCGGCGAGGAGTTCGCCCTCGGCCTCTACGGCGAGGAGCTCGAGACGAGCCTGCTCGACCCGGCGGCGCTCGACCTGCGCGCCGGCGACCTGCTCGGCTCGACCACTCACATCTCGGTGCTCGACGCCGGCGGGATGTGCGCCAGCGTCACCTGCTCCAACGGCTCCGGTTCGGGCGTGCTCGTGCCGGGGACGGGCGTGATCCTCAACAACATGCTCGGCGAGGAGGACCTCAACCCGCTCGGCTTCCACGCGATCGCGCCGGGGCGGCGGGTGCCCTCGATGATGGCGCCGACCGTCGTCCTGCGCGACGGCGAGATCGTCCTCGGCCTGGGCAGCGCCGGCTCCAACCGGATCCGCTCGGCGATCGTCCAGACCGTCGTGCGGGCGGTCGAGCAGGGGATGGGCGCCGAGGAGGCCGTGCGGGCGCCGCGCCTGCACTACGAGGCCGGCGTCGTCCAGGCCGAGCCGGGGATCGACGAGGAGGCGCTGGCGCGGATCGAGGCGCGCGGCGTCCCGGTCCTGCGGCGACCGCGGATCAACCTCTTCTTCGGCGGCGTCCAGGCGGTCGCCCGCGATCCGTCCAGCGGCGCCCTCAGTGGCGGCGGCGACCCGCGCCGGGGCGGTAGCGTGGCGCTGGCATGATCGAGTTCGAGGCCGAGGGGCTGCTCGACGGCGTCGAGGGCAAGGCGCGCGATGCGCGGCGCGATCTGCTGGCGCGGCTGGCGAGCGAAGGCGTCCCGCTCGAGGAGCTGCGCGAGGCGGTCGAGGGCGGGCGGCTGACGTTGCTGCCGGTCGAGCGGGCGCTGGCGGGTGACGGCCCCCGTCACACGCCGCGCGAGGTCGCCGAGGAGTCGGGCGTCGAGCTCGAGCTGCTGCAGCGGGCGACCGCCGCGCTCGGCATCCCCTACCCGGACCCCGACGAGCGTTCGCTGACCGAGGCCGACCTCGAAGAGGCGCGCCGGATCAAGGCCTTCCGCGACGCCGGCCTACCTGAGGAGGGCATCGTCCAGGTGGCCCGCACGATCGGGATCGGCACGGCGCGGATCGCCGAGGCCAACCGCGAGCTGATCGTGCGCACGCTGATGCAGCCCGGCGACACCGAGCGCGACCTGGCGCTGCGCTTCGCCGCCGCCGCCGAGTACATGCTGCCCGTCTTCGAGCCGACCCTCTCCTACGCCTTTCGCGCCCACATGCTGGAGCAGATCCGCCGTGACGTGATCGCCGCCCCCGACATCGCCTCGGGCGTCCCGGGGGCGATGACCGAGATCGCGGTCTGCTTCGCCGACCTGGTCGGCTTCACCAAGCTCGGCGAGCAGGTCGAGACCGAAGAGCTGGGGCTGATCGCCGGCCGCCTCGACGAGCTGGCGTCCGCCGTCGCCGAGCCGCCGGTGCGCCTGGTCAAGCTGATCGGCGACGCGGCGATGCTCGTCTCCGCCGACACGGCGGCCCTGGTCGAGGCGGGGCTGCGGATGGTCGAGGCCGCCGACGCCGAAGGCGACGACTTCCCCCGCCTGCGCGCCGGCATCGCCCACGGCTCGGTCCACACCCAGGCCGGCGACTACTACGGCCGCCCGGTCAACCTCGCCAGCCGCCTCACCGCGATCGCCAAACCCGGCAGCGTCCTTCTCGACACCGCCGCCAGGGACGCCGCCGCCAGGGAGCCCGCCGGCGAGGCCTTCGGCTACTCCTACGCCGGCGAGCGCCGCCTCAAGGGCTTCGAGTCCCGCACCAAGCTCTACCGAGCCCGCCGCCCCACCGGCGAGTAGCCCCCGAATTCGCGGCGAGGGGGGCGAAATCGGCATGCTGGAGGCTTGTGTCCCCTATGGGAGGCACAAAGCTCCACCCTGCATCGGGTGAGCTGTGGGAGCTGTCGCGGTCACAGCACGGCGTCGTCGCGCGAGCGCAGTTGCTCGAACGCGGGTTGACCGCGAAGGCGATTGCTCATCGCGTTCGCACGGGACGCCTGCATCGGCTCGGGCGCGGTGTCTACGCGGTCGGTCGGCCCGATGTGGGCCAGTACGGGCAGTGGATGGCCGCCGTACTGAGCTGTGGGCCGGAGGCTCTGTTGAGTCATCGCAGCGCCGCGGCGCTGTGGGGAATCGCCAAGAGCTCGCCGGAGATGGAGACCGAAGTTGTCATCCCAGGCGCATTACGCAGGCGGCGCCCGGGGGTCCGTGTCCGACGGCGAGCCGACTTGAGCGCAGCTCATCGTCGCGAGGTCGGCGGAATTCCCGTCACCGACCCCGTCTCCACCATGGTGGATCTGGCTTCGTGCGTCGTGGAATGGCGGGTCGAGAAGGCGATCAACGACGCGGATCGACTTGGCTTGGTTGATCCCGAAGCTCTGCGCATCGAGGTGAACGGCTTGCCGCCGAGGCCCGGCATGGCGTGCATCCGCCGATTGCTCGGCTGCGATGCGCTCACCGACACCGGGCTCGAGCGCAAGTTCCTCGGCATCGTGCGAGACGCCGGCCTACCACTGCCGAAAGCGCAGGCTTGGGTGAACGGCTATCGGGTCGACTTTCACTGGCCCGACCTGGGATTGATCGTCGAGACGGACGGCTGGGCCCATCACCGCACTCCGGGAGAGCAAGCGACGGACCACCGGCGCGATCAGGTGCACACGAGCGCAGGGTTGACGACCCTGCGCTTCGCGGAAAAGCAGGTGCGCTACGAACCCCGGCAGGTGAAGGCGACGTTGTCGACGGTCATGCGTCGCCTCCTCCTCGCGCAGGATGGACGCTTGTAGCCCCTACGAGGGACACAAGGCTCCATCTTCGGCGGGGAGAACGGTCAGGCGGGCTTGCGGGCGGAGACTAGGAGGTTGTAGAAGAGCTCGGCGGGGAGGTGGGGCTCTAGCAGGCGGGTGTCGAGCTTTTGCAGGGCGATGTAGCTGTTGAAGGCGAAGCGGCGCCAGGCGAAGGAGACCGATTCGGGCTCGGCGGTCGACTCGACCGTGCGCAGTCCCCAACCCCAGGCGTTGGCGAGCAGTTCCTCGCCGCCGACGCGGCGCTGCTCGAAGCCGGCGTCGCGCAGCAGGCCACGCAGGTCCGCGGGGACGAAGGCGTGGACGTCGACCTCGCCCTCCAGTGCGTGCCCGTGGGAGAGGTCGGCCTCGGCGACCGACCGCGGCCGGGCGCGGACGAGCCGCCGCCAGGCGGGCGCGGCGAGCATGCCGGCGCGCTTGGGCATCGTCGCCAGCCGGTCGCCGTAGCGCGAGGGCTCGCCGCAGAAGGCGATCGCGCCCCCCGGCCGCAGCACGCGGCGGAACTCGGCGAAGGCGCACTCGAGGTCGGGGATGTGGTGGAGGACGGCGTGGCCGAGGACGAGGTCGAAGCTCTCGTCCTCGAAGGGAAGCTCCTCGGCCTCGGTCGCCACTGTCTCGACCTCGAGGCCGAGCTCCTCGGCGGTGGCCGCGAGGCGGCGCAGCATGCCGGGCGAGATGTCGGTCGCGGTGAGGCGCTCGATCGCCCCGAGCTGGAGCAGGTTGAGCGAGAAGTAGCCGGTGCCCGAGCCGATCTCCAGCGCGTCGCCGAAGACCTCGCCCTCGAGGCCGCCCAGCGCCTTTTCGAGCTTCAGCCGCACCTGGCTCTGGCCGGTGGCGCCGAAGTCGATTCCCCACTTGGCGTCGTATTCCTCGGCCGCCGCGTCGTGGTAGCGCGTGTTGACGTCCTTGATGTGATCGGGGGTGGCGGTCGGGGAGGCCGGCATCGAGGCGCGAACTCTAATGGCTATCTCTACATCGAACGGCGTAACGCACGGCGCGTGAAGCCGCAATAGCGTCCCCTCGGTGCCCGACGAGTACCTGCAGGAGAACCAGCCGGCCGGGGTGCCGCCACTGCCCTTGACCGGGGAGCGGACGCTGCCCGACGTGCCCGAGGAGAACTACTGGTACCGGCGCCACCTCGCCGTCTATGAGTGGATCGCGGCGCGGGTCGCCGGGCGCCGGGTGGTCGACATGGCCTGCGGCGAGGGCTACGGCTCCGACCTGCTGGCGGCCGCCGGCGCGACGAGCGTCGTCGGTGTCGACGCCAACCCCGAGGCGCACGAGCACGCCCGGCTGCGCTACGGCCGGCCCAACCTGCGCTTCGAGCGCGACCTGGTGGAGAGCTTCGCCGAGCCCTGCGACGCGGTCGTCTTCCTGCAGACGATCGAGCACGTGCAGGACGCCGGCGCGATCCTCGAGCACTTCAAGTCGATGCTGGAGCCGGGCGGCGTCGCCTACGTCTCGACCCCCAACCTGCTGACGCTGGCGCCGCCCGGCGCGGAGAAGTCGGACAACCCCTGGCACGTGCGCGAGTACCGCGCCGCGGAGTTCCGCCAGCTCTGCGAGACGCACTTCGAGGGGGTCGAGCTGCTCGGCCTCTTCCACGCGCGCAAGCTGCGTGCGCACGAGCTGGCGCTGAAGCTCGGCTGGGATCGGGTTCACAAGGCACTGCGACTGACCGAGCCCTTCTACGACCGCTTCACGCCGGCGATCGCCGCGTCCGACTTCGCCCTGCGGGAGGGCGATCTCGACCGGGCGCTGGACTTCCTCGCCGTCTGCCATGCCTGAGGAGGCCGCGGGCGATCTCGCCATCGTCCTCCACAGCCACATGCCCTACGTCGAGGGGTTCGGGACGTACCCGTTCGGCGAGGAGTGGCTGTTCGACGCGGTGATTCGTTCCTACCTGCCGGTGCTCGAGTTCGCCGAGCGGCTGACGATGACCGTGACGCCGGTGCTGGCCGACCAGCTCGAGGACGCCGGGGTCGCGGAGCGCCTGCGGCGCTTCCTCCTCGATTGGCGGATCGGGGCCGCCGAGGCCGACATGGAGGAGGTGCCGGCGGAGTGCCGGGACGCCTGCGAGGCGGAGCTGGAGCGCTACCGGCGGGCGCTCGAGCTGCTCGACGCCGTCGGCGGCGATCCGCTGCGGCCGTTCCAGGACGCGGCGGGAGAGGGACGAGTGGCGCTCGCCGCCTCAGCCGCCACCCACGCGGTGCTGCCGCTGCTCGCGACCCGGGCCGGCCTGCGACTGCAGCTCGACGCCGGCATCCGCTCGCACCGGCGCCGCTTCGGCTGGGACGGCGGCTTCTGGCTGCCGGAGTGCGCCTACGCGCCGGGGCTGGAGTATCGGCTGGAGGAGCACGGCGCGCGCTGGTTCTGCGTCGACCAGAGCGCCCACGAGGAGCCGCTCGACGCGCTCCGGCCCGTCGCCACCGGGGGCGGCCCGACCGCCCTGCCGATCGATTGGGAGGCGATCCAGTGGCTGTGGTCGCTCGACGGCTACCCCTCCGATCCCGCCCACGCCCAGTTCGCCGGCAAATCGCTGCGCGGGGTGCGGATCTGGAGGGTCGGCGGCGGCGCCTACGAACCGGCCGCCGCCGCGGCGGCGGCGCGCCGCCAGGCGGGCGAGTTCCTCGCCGCCGTGGCGGAGCGGCTGCGCCGCTACGCCGACGCCCGCGGCCGCCGCGGCCTGCTCGTCTTCGCGATCGACACCGAGCTGCTCGGCCACTGGTGGTCGGAGGGGGCGATCTGGCTGCGCGAGGTTCTGGCCGGCGCCGCGGCGGCGGGGGTCCGGCTGCTGACCGTGCCCGAGGCCCTCGCCGAGCACGAGCCCGAGCAGCGCCCGCTAGCCGCCTCGACCTGGGGCGAGGAGAAGGACCTGCGCACCTGGGACTCGCCCGCCGTCGCCGACCTCGCCTGGGGGGCGCGCCGGCTCGAGCTGCGCCTCCTGCGCGCGCTCTTGCGCGGCCTGCGCGGCCCCGCGGCGCTGCGCGCCGCCCGCGAGCTGCTCGCGGTCCAGTCGAGCGACTGGGCCTTCCTCGACCGGCGCGCCCAGGCGGGCGACTATGCATACAACCGTGCAACCTTTCACGCAGAGGCGGCCCTGCAGGCCATAGACTCTCCAGCCGCCGCCGACTCGCGTATGCGCTCCCTCGCCCCGGACCTCAGCCTCGCCCCCCTGCTGGAGCCCTAGCTCTGCCGCCACGATGACCCGCGTCCTGATCCTCTCCTGGGAGTACCCGCCGCTGATCGAGGGCGGGCTCGCCCGCCACGTCCGCAAGCTTTCCGAGGCGCTGGTCGAGCGCGACGTCGAGGTCCACGTGCTGACCCGCGGCGGCGAGGAGTCGCCGGCCGAGGAGCGCCGCGGCGGCGTCCTCATCCACCGCATCCGCGAGCCGAAGCGACCGACCGACCTGGGCGAGTTCGTCGCCTGGGTGGAGCGGATGAACTCCGACATGCTGGCCGCCGGCGTGGAGCTGGGCGACCGCTACGAGTTCGACCTCGTCCATGGCCACGACTGGCTCGTCGCCAACGCCTGCGACCATCTCGCCAAGCGCTTCGAGGCGCCGCTGGTGACGACGATCCACGCCACCGAGCACGGGCGCCACCAGGGCTGGGTCGACAAGCACCCGCAGACCTACATCCACGGGGTCGAGCGCTGGATCACCAACCGCTCCGAGCGGGTGATCGCCTGCTCGCACTACATGCGCGAGCAGATCGCCGACATCTTCGGGGTCGAGGAGGAGCGGGTCAACGTGATCCCCAACGGCATCGACCCCGACGACCTGCAGCCGCAGGACCCGGCCGAGCTGGTGCGGCTGCGGGCCGAGTTCGCCGCGCCGGAGGAGAAGCTGGTGCTCTTGATCGGGCGGCTGGTCTACGAGAAGGGCTTCCAGCTCGCGCTCGAGGCGATGCCGCGGGTGATCGAGGAGGCGCCCGGCACGCGCTTCCTCGTCGCCGGCTCCGGCACGCACGAGTCCGAGCTGCACCGCCAGGCCGAGGAGCTGGGCCTGATGGAGCACGGCACATTCCTCGGCTGGATCGGCGACGACGTGCTGCACTCGCTCTACCGGATCGCCGACCTCACCGTGGTGCCCTCGATCTACGAGCCGTTCGGCCTCGTCGCGCTCGAGGCGATGGCCTCCGAATGCCCCTGCATCGTCGCCGACACCGGCGGCCTGCGCGAGGTCGTCCCGCACGAGGAGGTCGGCCTGCGCTTCCGCTCGCACGATCCCGAAGCCCTGGCCGAGGTCGCGATCCGCGTGCTGCGCGACGACGAGCTCGGTCACCGCCTCGTCGCCGAAGCCTACGAGCACCTGCGTCGCTTCGACTGGGGCGACGTCGCCGAGCAGACGGCGGCCGTCTACGCCGAGCTGGTCGGCGCACGTCTGCCGCGCCCGAATCGCTAACCCGAGTCGTTCTCGCGGCTGCCGAGGGAGAAGCTGCCGACGGACGTGCTGCCGGGGGACCAATCGATCCCCTCGATCAGCTCGCTGAGCGGAAGTTCGAGAGCACCGGCGAGCTTGATCGCGGTGTCGATGCGCGGCAGCCGGGTGCCCCGCTCGAGCAGGCTGATCTCGGTGCGGTGGAGCGAAGCTCGCACGCCGAGCTCTTCCTGGGACATGCCGGCGCGTTTGCGGCAGCGGGCGAGGTTCTCCCCGAAGCGGTCGGCGATGCTCACGAGCAGCATTGTTGTCCTCCTCGTTGACCAAAGAAGTGACGGTGCCGGGGTTCGTCTCGCCATCTGGCGAGGCGGCCGAGCACTGTCCGCACCCACCCCGCAGGAACATCAAGTCTTACAGACAGAGCGGCGCGAAAAGCCTTCCGCGCGAGGGCCTGGCTCAGTCCGGCTGGGGCAGGGTCGTGTGGGCGGCCGGGTCCGGCTCGACCGGGTGCGGCCAGCGCAGCTCCCGCGGCGCCTCGCGCATGCGGATCACCCGCGCCGGGATGCCGGCGACGACGGCGTTGGCGGGCACGTCCCTGGTGACGACCGAGTTGGTGCCGACGATCGAGTTGTCGCCGACGCGGACGCCGCGCAGGATGCAGGCGCCGTAGCCGATCCAGACGTTGGAGCCGACCTCGACGTCGCGCATGTAGATGCCCTGCGTGCGGATCGGCCGCTCGACCTCGACCACGCCGTGGTCGAAGTCGATGAACATCGCCCGGTCGGCGATCACGCACTGCTCGCCGATCCGCACCCGCCGGTAGGCGGAGATCGTGCACTCCTGGCCGATCACCGTCTTTGCCCCGATCTCGACCACGCCCTCGTGGCAGCGGATCTTGCTGCCGTGGCCGATCCAGACGAAGCGGCCGAACTCGACCCGGCCGCGCGGGGCGATCTGCAGCTCGAGCCCGCTGCCGAGGAAGAGCGGCCCGTCGGTGCGCCAGCGCCAGCCGGCGCGGGTGAGGTAGCGACGGCGCAGGTAGCGCAGCGCCAGCAGGCCGTATTTCGGCGTCAGCATCCCGTTGCGAGCGCAGAAGCGGGTCAGTCGGATCACGGCGGCGGGAACTCTAGACTGACGCCCCCGATGCCCGACGCCGCCAAATCGGCCTCCCTCGCCGAGCGCCTCCTCGCCGGCGACAAGCGGGCGCTGGCGCGGGCGATCACGCTGATCGAGTCCGACGACCCGGCCGGCTGGGAGCTGGTGCGCGAGGTCTACCCGCGCACCGGCAGGGCGCGGATCGTCGGCTTCACCGGGCCGCCCGGGGTCGGCAAGAGCACCCTGATCGGCGCCCTGACCGCGGAGCTGCGCAAGGCCGAGCGCGAGGTCGCGGTGCTCTCGATCGACCCCTCGAGCCCGTTCACCCGCGGCGCCCTGCTCGGCGACCGCATCCGCCTCTCCGAGCACTTCCTCGACCCCGGCGTCTTCATTCGCTCGATGGCCTCGCGCGGCGCCCTCGGCGGCCTCTCGGAGGCGGCGCTGCAGGTGGCGCTGGTGATGGACGCCGCCGGCAAGGACGACGTCCTGATCGAGACCGTCGGCGTCGGCCAGGCCGAGATCGACATCGTCGACCACGCCGACACGATCGTGCTCGCGCTGATGCCCGGCTCGGGTGACTCGATCCAGGCACTGAAGGCGGGGGTGATGGAGATCCCCGACGTGATCGTCGTCAACAAGGCCGACCACCCGATGACCGACACGATGGTGCGCGAGGTCCGCGGCGTGCTGGCGCTCTCCCACGAGCCGGGCCGGTGGCAGGTGCCGATCCTGCGCACCGAGGCCGCCCGCGGCGAGGGCGTCGCCGAGCTGGCGGCGAAGATCGACGAGCACCGCGCCCAGATCGAGGCCGAGGGGACGCTGGAGGAGCGCCGCGCGCGCAACCTGCGCAACGAGGTGCTGGGGATCGCCGCCTCGCGGATGCGGCGCCAGCTCGAGGCGACCGCCGAAGGCGACCCCGAGACGACGTCGCTGCTGGAGCGGGTGGTGCGCCGCGAGATCGACCCGGCGAGCGCCGCGAGCGAGCTGCTGGAGAGGCAGGCCGGTGACTGAGGCGAGCGCGCCGGCCCCGCCCCTGGACGAGGTCGCCCGCTGGGGCGGTTTCGAGGTCGACGAGGCGCGCGGCGCGCGGGTCGGCCGCGTCGACGCGGTGTTCGTCGACGCCGAGAGCGGCGCGCCGGCGTGGCTCGTGGTCACGTTCGCGCGCGCCGGCCTGCTGCGGCGCCGCCGCGACGCGGTGGCGGTCGCCGTCCCGGCGCGCGAGTGCGCCGGCGCCGGTGGCCGCGTCTGGACCGCGCTCGGCGGCGCGGCGCTGCGCTCCGCGCCGCCGGTCGACCCGACCAGGCCGCTGCTGCGAGAGCACGAGGCGGCGATCTGCGCCCACTACGGTATCGATGCCGCAGTCGGCCGCCACGCGGAGGTGACGGACCGGCCAGCCGGCTCGGTCACCGCCCGCCCATGGTCTTACTGATCCTCTTCGGCTTCCTCGCCGGCGCCGCCACGGCGGTCTCGCCCTGCGTCCTGCCGGTGCTGCCGATCGCGCTCTCGGCCGGGGCGACCGGTGGGCGGCGGCGGCCGCTGGGCATCGTCGCTGGCCTCGCCGTCTCCTTCACCTTCGCCACCGTCGCGCTGGTCTACGCGATCGCCGCGCTGGGGCTGCCCGACGACCTGCTGCGCAAGCTGGCGATCGCCGTCCTGATCGGCTTCGGCATCTCGCTGATGATCCCCTCGCTGGCGGCGCGGATCGAGGCTCGGCTGAGCCGTCTCACCAGCCGGGTGGGTGTGCGCGGTGGCGGCGAGGGCTTCTGGTCGGGGGCCGCGGTCGGCGCCAGCCTCGGTCTCGTCTACGCGCCCTGCGCCGGCCCGATCCTCGCCGGGGTGATCACCGTCTCCGCCTCGCAGTCCTTCACCGCCGGCCGGCTCGCCGTCGCGCTCAGCTACGGGCTCGGCTCTGCCGCCGTGCTCTACCTGTTGATGCTCGGCGGGCGACGGGTCCTGGCGCCGCTGCGCCGCCGCGGGGCGGGGGTGCAGGTGGCGATGGGCGCGGTGATGGTCCTCGTCGCGCTGGCGATGCTGGGCGAATACGACGTCAGGTTCCAGAACCGCATCGCCGCCGACCTGCCGAGCTTCCTCGTCGATCCGTCGAAGTCGCTGGAGGAAACGGCGCAGGCGCGCGAAGCGCTGGTCGACGTCCACGGCAGTCCAAGTAGCGGGCTCGGCAAGGCCGTCGCCGAAGCGGCCCTTTCCCCGCATGGCGGCGGTGGCCCCGAATCGGGCCTGCCGGTGCTCGGCAAGGCGCCCGAACTCGTCGACACCCAGCGCTGGTTCAACACGCCGGGCGACCGGCCGCTCCACCTGCGCTCGCTGCGCGGCCGCGTCGTCCTGGTCGACTTCTGGACCTACAGCTGCATCAACTGCCTGCGCACGCTGCCCTACCTCACGGCCTGGGACCGCCGCTACCGCCGCGACGGCCTGACGATCATCGGCGTCCACTCGCCCGAGTTCCCCTTCGAGAAGGACGCCGGCAACGTCGAAGAAGCGATCGCCCGCAACGGGATCGAATACCCGGTCGTGCAGGACAACGACCTGGCGAACTTCACCGCCTACGGCAGCCAGTTCTGGCCTGCGGAGTATTTGATCGATGCCCGCGGGCGGGTGCGCCACGTCGACTTCGGCGAGGGCGAATACGGGAAGAAAGAGCGGCTGATCCGTGAGCTGCTGGCCGAAGCGGGGCGTCGGGTAGGCAGGCGCGAGTCCGGCGCCCACGGGATCGAACCCTCGCCCGGGGTGACGACGCCGGAGACCTACCTCGGCGCCGCCCGCGCCGAACGCTTCGTCAACCCGATGCTCTCGCCCGGCCTGCACGACTTCACCGCGCCGGCCTCCTTGCCGCCGAACGAATTCGCCTACCACGGCCGCTGGCGGATTACGCTCGACTCGGCGACTGCGGAGGGGGGCAGCCTCGACCTCCACTTTGGCGCCCGCCGCGTCTACCTCGTGCTCGGCTCGCCCGGCCGCGCCCGCCGCATGCGGGTCCTGCTCGACGGCCGCCCGATCCCCGAATCGCTCGCCGGCGCCGACGTCCACGACGGCGTCGTCACCGTCCGCGCCCAGCGCCTCTACTCGCTGGTCGACCTGCCGAAGGTCGGGCGCGGCCTGCTGCGGCTCGAGCCCGAAGCCGGCGTCACCGCCTACGCCTTCACCTTCGGCTGATCAGCAGCCGAGCTGGCGGGCGATCACCATCTGCTGCACCTCGTCGGTGCCCTCGCCGATGGTGAGGATCTTGGCGTCGCGGTAGAAGCGGCAGACCGGATACTCCTCGATGTAGCCATAGCCGCCGTGGATCTGGACCGCCTCCTCGGTTGCGCGCACGGCGAGGCGGCCGGTGATCAGCTTCGCCTGGGCGGCGGTCAGCGTGAACGATTGGCCGGCATCCTTCTCCAGGGCGGCGCGCCAGGTGAGCAGGCGGGCAGCCTCGATCTGGGCCGAGAGGTCGGCGATCTTCGCCTGGATCGACTGGAACTTGGAGATCGCCTGGCCGAAGGCCCGGCGCTCCTTGGCGTAGGCGATCGCCTCGTCGAGGGCCCCCTGGGCGAGGCCGACGCCCATCGCGGCGACGCCGATCCGGCCGCCGTCGAGGATGTGGAGGAAGTTCTTGAAGCCGTCGCCGCGGCGGCCGAGCAGGCTTGCCTCGGACACGCGGCAATCCTCGAAGCTGAGCGGGCGCGTGTCGGAGGCGTTCCAGCCCATCTTGCGGTAGGGCTCGCCGGCCTCGTAGCCGGGCGTGCCGGTGGGGACGATCAGGTTGGAGATCTCCTTGCGCCCGTCGGCCTCGCCGGTGACGGCGGTGATCGAGACGCAGCCGGAGATCTCGGTCCCCGAGTTGGTGATGAACTGCTTCGCCCCGTCGATCGTCCACTCGCCGTCGGCGAGCTTGGCGGTCGTGCGCACGTTGCCCGCGTCGGAGCCGGCCTCGGGCTCGGTCAGCCCGAAGGAGGCGAGCCGCTGGCCGCTGCAGAGGACCGGCAGCCACTCGTCCTTCTGCTCGTCCGACCCCCAGAGGTAGATCGGCATCGTCCCCAGCGAGGTATGGGCGGCCATCGTGATGCAGACCGAGGAGTCGATCCGGGCCAGCTCTTCGACCGCGAGCACATAGGAGAGCGTGTCCGCCCCGCCGCCCCCGTACTCCTGAGGAAACGGGATCCCCATCAGCCCGAGCCCGCCGAGCTTCTCGACGATCTCGTAAGGGAAGGACTTGGTCCGATCCAGCTCCTCCGCCACCGGCGCAACCTCCGCCCGGGCGAAATCCCGCACGGTTTCACGGAGCAGCTTCTGCTCGGGCGTCAGATCGAGGTTCATCGGGTCGAGAATATGCATTGTCGGGTGGGTGGCGTGGGGTTGGGTTCCCCTCCCGGCGAGGGAGGGGTGCCCTGCCCCGCGACAGGACCCGCCCGCCTACAGCTGCAGGCTCTTCACCTGCAGCAGCTCCTCGATCGCATACCGCCCGTTCTCGCGCCCGTGCCCCGACTGCTTGTAGCCGCCGAACGGCGCCAGCGGGTTGAAGGCGCCGCCGTTGATCTCGATCTGCCCGGTGCGGATCCGCTTGGCGATCGCGATCGCCCGCTCCTGGTCGGCCGACCAGACGCCGCCGGCGAGGCCGTAGACGGTGTCGTTGGCGATTCGCACCGCGTCGTCTTCGCCGTCGTACGGCTGGATTACCAAGACCGGCCCGAAGATCTCCTCCTGGGCGATCGTCATCTCCGGCGTCACCTCGGAGAAGACGGTGGGGCGGACGAAGTAGCCGCGATCGAGACCCTCCGGCGCCGTGGCCCCGCCGGTCACGAGCTTCGCCCCCTCGGCCTCGCCCTTCTCGATGTAGCCGCGGACGCGCTCGCGCTGCGCCGCGGAGACCAGCGGCCCGAGCCGGGTCGAGTCCTCGAACGGGTCGCCCGGGGTGAACGCCTCGGCCGCCTTTGCCGCGATCTCCTCGACTTCGGCCAGCTTCCCGCGCGGGACCAGCATCCGGGTCAGGGCGCTGCAGGTCTGGCCCGAGTTGAGGTAGCACTTGGCGACGCCGTCGGGGACCGCCTTGGCCAGGTCGGCGTCGTCGAGGATCACGTTCGGCGACTTGCCGCCGAGCTCCATCGCCACCGGCTTGACCGTCGCCGAGGCCAGCTCGGAGACCCGCCGCCCGGCGCGGGTCGAGCCGGTGAAGGAGACCATGTCGACGCCGGGGTGGCCGGCGATCGCCTCGCCGACCTCGGGCCCGGTGCCGGTCACCAGGTTGAAGACGCCGGCGGGGAGGCCGGCGGCCTCGATCACCTCGGCGAGGATGAAGGCGTTGAGCGGGACGACCTCGCTCGGCTTGAGCACGACCGTGCAGCCGGCGGCCAGCGCCGGCGCCACCTTGGCTGCGATCTGGTTCAGCGGGTAGTTCCAGGGGGTGATCGCGCCGAGCACACCGACCGGCTCGCGCAGCACCCGCGAGTTGCCGATCTCCTCCTCCCAGGCGACTTCCTCCATCAGCCTCGGCATCGCCGCGAACTGGGCGGTCGGCAGGCCCGCCTGGATGATCTGGCTGAGCTTCAGCGGCATCCCCAGCTCATGGGCGATCGTCGCCGCGATCTCCTCGGAGCGCTCGCCCAGCCCGGCGGCGATCGCCGCCAGGTAGCCGGCGCGCTCCTCGCGCGAGGTCTGCGACCACTCCTCGAAGGCGGCGCGGGCTGCGCGTACGGCGAGGTCGGCATCCCCCGGCGCGCAGGCCGGGATCGTCGCCATCGTCTCCTCGGTGGTCGAGTTGACGACCTCGATCGCCTCGGTGCCCTGCGGCTTGACCCACTCGCCGTCGATGAAGATCCTGTCCTTCGCCTGAACCCCAGTCGCCGTCGCCATCAGCTCTCCCGTCATCGTCTCGCTTCTTGTCGGTCCTTCCCCACGATAGTGGGGAAAAGGCAGCAACTCATGCCGTGGCTGGGGTGGCACGCACGCCCGGGCCGGGGAGGGCGCGGGCGTCGCGGGCGTGCAGCTCCTTGCCGCAGGCCTCGCAGATGCCGCGGTCGTTGACCGGGCCGCCGCACTCTTTGTGGACGATCAGCATCGGTGGGCCGCCCGGCTCGGGCGAGTGGCGGTCGCCCCAGGCGAGCAGGGCGATCAGCGCCGGCCAGAGGTCGAGCCCCTTCTCGGTGAGGAAGTACTCGAAGCGCTCGGGGCTCTCCTGGTATGGCCGGCGCTCGAGGATGTCCTCCTCGACCAGCCGCTGCAGGCGGGAGGAGAGGACGTTGCGGGCGATCCCCAGCCCTCCCTGCAGCTCGTCGAAGCGGCGGTTGCCGTTCATCACGTCGCGGACGATCAGCAGCGACCAGCGCTCGCCGATCACTTCCAGCGCCTTGGCGATCGAGCAGACCTGGCCGGGGTAGTCGTGGCGCAGCACGGGAGCGATCTTCGCACACAGGGTTGCATCACGCAACTGAGTCGGCTAGGGTTGCGTCAACGTGAGTTGCTTGAAGCAACCCAGCCAGAATGCCGATTGGAGGCGCTGAGATGAGGCTGATCCCGAGGCACCGCAACCACCGCCGCAGATTCGCCAGGATCGCGATAAGCCAGGAGGAGATCGCCGCCGACCTGCACTACCCGGCGAGCCGGCGCCCGAGCGCCGTCGGGGTCGCAGCCAGGGCCAGGCGAGGGGCTCGATGAGCCCCGGTCAGCCGGAGGCCTACGCGCCCCGCGACGGCGACACGGCGGTCGAGGCGGCGGAGGCGTTCGCCGTCACCAGCCCGGAGATCACCCGCAGCCGGACGCTGACCTGGCAGGACCCGGTGCCGACCGCGGCAGCGGGGGCGACGATGACCGGGATGGAGTACATGACGGCGATCGTCGAAGGCAAGGTCCCGCCGCCGCCGATCGCGGTGACGATGCGGATGAAGCCGATCGAGCTCGGCGACGGCCGCGCCGTCTTCGCCGGCGAGCCGGGGGAGGAGCACTACAACCCGATCGGGGTCGTCCACGGCGGCTACGCGGCGACCCTGCTCGACTCGGCCCTGGGCTGCGCCGTCCACACCACGCTCCCGGCCGGCGTCGGCTACACCTCGCTCGGCCTCGAGGCAAAGTACGTGCGCCCGATCACCCGCGACACCGGCCGCGTCCTCTGCGAGGCCAGCGTCGTCTACCGCGGCCGCCGCCAGGCGACCGCCGAGGCCAACATGACCGCGGCGGAGAGCGGCAAGCTGCTCGCCCACGGCGTAGCCACCTGCATGATCCTCGAGCTGACATAGCGAATCGGCGATAAGCACATATTTGCTATATTTGTGGGGTGAAGACGCCAGGAGAGCTATTGCGAGAAGCCCGCGCCCGGCACGGCGTCAGCCAGAAGCGTCTGGCGATGCGCGCCGGCACGACCCAGTCTGCGATCTCGCGGATCGAGCGCGATCGCGTCTCGCCCTCGGTCGAGACGCTGCGGGAGTTGCTCTACCTGCTGGGGGAGGACCTGGCGTTGAGTGCTGAGGGGCGTGACTTCGGGATCGACCGGACGCTGAACGCCGAGCGCTTGAAGGTCTCGCCGTCCGAGCGTCTCGACTACGGCATGGCCTTCGCCAATCAGGTGATCGCCAGCAGTCCGCTCCCTCGTAGGGAGGGCTGGTGACCGACGAGCGCTCCCTGCCAGCCAAGGCGCCGGAACCTCGCAAGCTGCTCGGGTCCTTGATCGCCCATGGCGTCGACTTCGTCTTGATCGGCGGGCAGGCCGGCATCTCCCATGGCTCCAGTTATCCGAGCTACGACCTCGATGTGCTCTATGCCCGCAATCGCGACAACATCGTCCGTTTGGTTGCGGCCCTCGAGGAGATAGGTGTGCGTTTGCGAGGGGCTCCTGAGGATCTTCCCTTCGTCCTCGACACGAGGACGATCGAGAACGGCGCCAATTTCACCTTCATCACGCCCTACGGCGACTTCGACGTGCTCGCCGACGTCGCGGGGATGCCTCACTACGAGGAGCTGAAGGCGGCCGCCATCGAGCGCGAGGTGTTCGGCCACTTGATCAAGGTTGCCTCGATCGACCACCTGATTGCGATGAAGCGCGCCGCGAACCGCCCCAAGGACCAGTTGATGGTCGAGGAGTACATCGTCATCGCCGACGAGCAGCAGCGGATCGCCGAAGAGGGCGAGTAGCGCCGCTCAGCCGGCCAGCTCGCGGGCGAGTTCGACCAGGAGGCGGACGCCGAAGCCGCTGGCGTCGTCGCCGGTGTAGGGGCGGCCGACGTCCCAGGCGGTTCCGGCGATGTCGACATGCGCCCACGGGGTCTCGCCGACGAACTCCTCGAGGAAGGAGCCGGCGTAGATCGTGCCCGCCTTGCGCTTCGCCGCGGCATTGCTGAGGTCTGCGACCTTGCCCTTGAACAGCGCCTTGTACTCGGGGTGGAGGGGGAGGCGCCAGACCAGCTCGCCGGTCTGGAGGCCCGCCTCCTCGACCGCGCCGGCGAGCTCGTCGTCGTTGGAGACCACCGCCGCATAGGTCGAGCCGAGGGCGATCAGGACCGCGCCGGTCAGCGTCGCCAGGTCGACGACCCGCTCGGCTCCCAGCTCGACCGCGTAGGCGAGCGCGTCGGCGAGGATCAAGCGGCCCTCGGCGTCGGTGTTGTTGACCTCGACCGTCTTGCCGTTGTACTGCGTGATCACGTCACCGGGCTTGATCGCCGTGCCCGAGGGCATGTTCTCGGTCGCCGGGACGACCGCGATCAGGTCGACCGCGAGGCCCAGCTCGGCGATCGCCGCCACCGCCTCGAGCACCGCGGCGGCGCCCGACATGTCCATCTTCATCTCCTCCATCGAGGCCGACGGCTTCAGCGAGATGCCGCCGGTGTCGAAGGTGACGCCCTTGCCGACCAGGCCCAGCTTCGGCCCCGAGCCGCCGCCGGCGTAGCGGAGGACGATCAGCTTCGGCTCCTCGGGGCTGCCCTGGCTGACCGCCACCAGGCCGCCCATCTCCTTCGCCGCGATCTGCTCGCGCCCAAGCACCTCGACCGAGAGGGCATCGCTCTCCGCGGCGATCTCCTCGGCGCGGCTCGCCAGGAAGGAGGGCGTGGCGACGTTCGCCGGCAGGCTCTGCAGGTCGCGGGCGCGGTTCTGGGCCTCGGCGCAGACGCGGGCGGCCTCGGTCGCATCGGCGAGCGCCTCCGGCGCCAGCAGCGTCAACGACTCGAGCCGGGGCGGGGCGGGGGAGTCGGGGTCGGCGCTCTTGAAACGGTCGAAGCGGTACTCGGCGAGGATCGTGCCGGTGACGATCGCCGCGACGATCGCCGGCGGGTCGTCGGACTCGGGGGGCAGCCAGGCGAGCGAGGCGGCCTCGAGGCCGCCCACCTCCTTCGCCGCGACCGCGGCGGCGAGCCTCAGTCGCTCCGGATCGGCCTCCTCGCGCTTGCCGAGGCCGACAACGAGCACGCGTCCCGGCCGCTCGGGGCGCAGCAGCGTCAGCTTCTGGAAGGCGCCCTTTGCCTCTGAAGCGCCCGGCGCCCCGGCCAGCTCCGCCGGCAGCTCCTCGCCCTCGCAGAGGCCGACGACGAGCAGGTCGGCGCCGACCTCAACGACCTCGATGTCCAGCACCCGGACTTCCACGGCGGCGAGTCTATGCACTCCCCACCGCTGACTTTGTCTTTGTTGTCGATATGCGACAACAAAGACAAAGTCAGCGGGGCGCGCTATCGTTTTGTGCGAGGGCCATGCGGTCCTCTGTACGAGCCGAGATCCGGCACAAACGACGCAGAAAGGCCGCCAGATGCCCAGCACCGTCATCCTCGGAACCGCACGCACGCCCTTCGGCAAGATGGGCGGAACCCTCTCCTCGCTCGACGCCACCGACCTCGGTGGACACGTGATCGAGGCCGCGCTGGAGCGCTCCGGCGTCGACCCCGAGCAGGTCCAGCAGGTCGTCTTCGGCCAGGTGCTGCAGGCCGGCCAGGGCCAGATCCCCTCGCGCCAGGCGCAGATCAAGGGCGGCATCTCGAAGGAGGTGCCCTCGGAGACGGTCAACAAGGTCTGCGCCTCGGGCATGCGCTCGCTCGGGATCGCCGACACGGCGATCCGCGCCGGCGACACCGAGGTCGCGGTCACCGGCGGGATGGAGTCGATGAGCCAGGCGCCCTACCTGCTGCCGGGCGCCCGCTTCGGCTTCCGCATGGGCGACGTGACCGCGATCGACGCGATGACCCACGACGGCCTCACCAATCCCTTCACCGAGAAGCAGATGATCAACGAGGCGAGCGAGGTCTCCAACGAGCTGGAGATCACCCGCGCCGACATGGACCGCTTCGCCGAGCGCTCGCACCGGCTCGCCGCCGAGGCGACCGACGCCGGCCGGCTTGCGGACGAGATCGTCGGCGTCACGGTCCGCTCCCGCAAGGGCGAGAACACGATCGAGGCCGACGAGGCGATCCGCCCGGAGACGACGGTGGAGGTTCTCGCCAAGCTGAAGGCGATCGGCGGCGAGGACGCCACCCACACCGCCGGCAACGCGCCCGGGGTCAACGACGGCGCCGGGGCGATCGTCGTCGCCTCCTCCGAGTGGGCCGAGAAGGAGGGCCGCGAGCCGCTCGCCCGGGTCCTCTCCTACGGCGCCGTCGCCGACGACTTCGCCTACCTGGCCCGGACCCCCGCCAACGCCGCCAAGCAGGCATTGGAGAAGCTCGGCAAGAGCCCCGAGGAGGTCGACCTCTGGGAGATCAACGAGGCCTTTGCCTCGGTCGCGCTCAACTCGATGCGGATGCTCGGCGTCGACGAGGACAGGGTCAACGTCAACGGCGGCGCGATCGCCCTCGGCCACCCGATCGGCGCCTCCGGCGCCCGCATCGTCGGCAGCCTCGTGCACGAGCTGCAGCGCCGCGGCGGCGGGCTCGGCGTCGCCGCGATCTGCTCCGGCGGCGGCCAGGGCGACGCGATAGTCATCGAGGTCTGAGCCCTTGCAGCGGGCAGCTGCTTTTTTCGACCTCGACAAGACCCTGATGGCGGGGTCGAGCGGCATGCAGTTCGCCCGCATCGCCACCCGGCACGGCCTGGTCGGCCGCCGCCAGCTCGCGAGCTGGGCGTTCGAGCATTTGCGCTACCGCCTGCGCGGTACCACCGACGAGCGCACCGCCGAGGTGCTGCGGGTGGCGCGCGAGACGATCGCGGGCGTGCCCGCCCGCGAGCTGGAACGGATGAACCCCGAGGTGCTGGCGGCGATCCTGCCGCGCGTCTACCCGCAGATGCTCGACGAGGTCTACGCTCACCAGGACGCCGGCCGCGCGACTTTCATCGTCAGCGCCGCGGGCAACGGCGTGGTCGAGCCGCTGGCCGCGGTGCTCGGCATGGACGGCGGCATCGGCACCCGCTACGAGGTCGGTGGGGACGGCGCCCTCAGCGGACGCTTCGACGGGCCCTTCGTCTACGGCCCGGGCAAGGTCGAGGCGATGCGGGCCTTCGCCGCCGAGCACGGGATCGACCTCGCCGCCTCCTACGCCTACTCCGACTCGGTCTCCGACCTGCCGATGCTTCGCGCCGTCGGCCACCCGGTGGTGGTCAACCCGGATCCGCCGTTGGCCGAGCTCGCTCGCGAGGAGGGCTGGCAGACGATGCGCTTCGAGCGCCTCGGCCGCCGCCTCGTCGCCCTCGCCGTCACCGCGCTGGCAACCGTCGCCGGCTTCGGCGCCTCCCGCATCGCCGCCCGCCGCAAGGACCCGCCCCGCCGCTTCCCACGGCGCATCTAGACTCTTTGCCATGGCGACGGAGCCGCGGCAGAAGCCGCTCGAAGAGCGCGAGGCGGAGTTCACGACGATGTCGGGAGCGCCGATCGCGCCGCTCTACGGGCCGGAGGAGGCGCCAGCCGACGCCCGACGAGACGATCGGCCGCCCTGGCGAGTACCCGTTCACCCGCGGGCCGTACGAGTCGATGTACCGCGGGCGGCTCTGGACGATGCGCCAGTTCGCCGGCTTCGGCACGGTCGAGGAGACCAACGAGCGCTTCCACTACCTGCTCGACCACGGCCAGACCGGCCTCTCGACCGCCTTCGACATGCCGACGCTGATGGGCTACGACTCCGACCACGCCCGCAGCCTCGGCGAGGTCGGCCGCGAGGGCGTCGCCGTCGACACCCTCGACGACATGGAGCAGCTCTTCGCCGGGATCCCGCTCGGCGGCGTCAGCACCTCGATGACGATCAACGCGCCGGCGGCGATCCTGCTCGCCTTCTACGTCCTGGTCGGCGAGCAGCAGGGGGTGCCGGCGGAGAAGCTCGGCGGCACGATCCAGACCGACATCCTCAAGGAGTACATCGCGCAGAAGGAGTGGTGCTTCCCGATCGAGCCGGCGATGCGGCTGGTCACCGACATGATCGAGTGGTGCACCGAGAACATGCCGCGCTGGCACCCGGTCTCGATCTCCGGCTACCACATCCGCGAGGCCGGCTCGACCGCGCAGCAGGAGCTCGCCTTCACGCTCAAGGACGGCTTCACCTACGTCGAGCGGGCACTGGAGCGGGGCCTCGACATCGACGACTTCGCCCCCCGCCTCTCCTTCTTCTTCAACGCCCACATCGACTTCTTCGAGGAGATCGCCAAGTACCGCGCGGCGCGCCGGATCTGGGCGCGCGAGATGCGCGAGACCTACGGCGCCAAGCGGGAGGAGTCGATGCGGCTGCGCTTCCACGCCCAGACCGCCGGCGTCTCGCTGACCGCGCAGCAGCCGCTCAACAACGTCGTGCGGACCTCGATCGAGGCGCTGGCGGCGGTGCTCGGCGGCACCCAGTCGCTGCACACCAACTCCTTCGACGAGGCGCTGGCGCTGCCGACCGAGGAGGCGGTGCGGGTGGCGCTGCGCACCCAGCAGGTGATCGCCTTCGAGTCGGGCGCGCCGAACACGCCCGACCCGCTCGGCGGCTCCTGGTTCGTCGAGAAGCTGACCGACGAGATGGAGGCCGCCGCCTACGACTACTTCGTCCGCATCGACGAGCTGGGGGGGATGGTCGAGGCGATCCGCCGCAACTTCCCCCAGCGCGAGATCGCCGACGCCGCCTTCACTTACCAGCGCGAGCTCGACGAGCGGCGGCGGATCGTCGTCGGCGTCAACGACTTCGTCGCCGGAGGACGAGGCGCCGACGCCGATCCTGCGGATCGACCCGGCGCTCGAACGCAAGCAGATCGATCGTCTGGCGGCGACCCGCGCCCGCCGCGACGGCGCCGCGGTCGAGGCGGCGCTGGCCGAGCTGAAGCGCGCCGCCGCCGAGCGAGGCCAACCTGATGCCGCCGATCGTCGCCGCGGCCCGCGCCCGCGCCACCGAGGGCGAGATGATCGCGGCGCTGCAAGAGGTCTTCGGCACCTACACGGAGTCCCCGGTCTTCTAGCGAGGCGCTAGGCTCCCCGCCGCCATGGAGGCAGCTACCGCCCGCAAGATCCGCGTCGTCGTCGCCAAGCCCGGCCTGGACGGGCACGACCGCGGCGCCAAGATCATCGCCCGGGCGCTGCGCGACGCCGGCATGGAGGTGATCTACACCGGCCTGCACCAGACGCCGGAGCAGATCGCCGAGACGGTGATCCAGGAGGACGCCGACGCGGTCGGCCTCTCGATCCTCTCCGGCGCCCACATGACGCTGGTGCCGAAAGTGGTCGAGCTGCTGAAGGCGCAGGGCGTCGACGACGTCCTGGTCACGGTCGGGGGGACGATCCCGGCCGAGGACATCCCCGAGCTGAAGAAGCTCGGCGTCGCCGCCGTCTTCACGCCCGGCGCCGGCACCGACGAGATCGTCGACTTCATCGAGAAGGGCGCTGCAGAGCGCCACGCGTCAGCGTGACGACCGCATGAGCGCCGAACTACACATCGTCCACGTGTATAGATAGACTGATTGACTGGTCAGTCAACAGCCTGAAGCAACCAGCCAAGGAGGCTTGAACTTGAAGATCTGCGTCCTGGTCAAGGAGGTACCGGACGCCGCCGTCCAGAAGCGCATCGACCCAAGCACGATGCGACTGGACCGCAGCGGCGAGAAAAACCTCAACCCCTTCGATACCCACGCCATCGAGGCCGCCATGCAGATCAAGGAGGGCGGCGCGATCCCGGTCGAGGAGGTCGTCGCGGTGACGATGGGCCCCGACTCGGCGGTCCGCGCGCTGCACAAGGCGGTGGCGCTCGGCGCCGACCGCTCGGTGCACCTCTCCGACGACGCGCTCGCCGGCTCCGACGTCTGCGCCACCGGCTACTCGCTGGCCAAGGTGCTGGAGTCCGAGAGCCCGGACCTGGTGCTGCTCGGCCAGCAGTCCGACGACGGCGAGTGCTACACGATCGGCGCCGTCGTCGCCGACCACCTGCAGATGCCCTCGCTGACGCAGGTGATCAAGATCGACGTCGCCGACGGCAAGCTGCGCTGCGAGCGCCAGGCCGAGTACGGCTACGACACGGTCGAGGTCGAGCTGCCCGCCGTGATCAGCGTCGGCGACGCGATCAACGAGCCGCGCTACCCGAGCCTGAAAGCGATCATGGGGGCGAAGAAGAAACCGCTCGACGGCAAGGCGACCGGCGACGTCGGCATCGACGGCCGGCATGGTCGGCGAGGCCGGCTCGAAGACCGCGGTCCTCGCGCTCAACCCGCCGCCGCCCAAGGAGGCCGGCGAGATCATCGAGGACGAGGACACCAACGAGACGGTCGAAAAGATCGTCGCCTGGCTCGACGAGAGGAAGCTGATCTAGATGGCAGGCATCCTGACCTACGCCCTCCACGACGACGAGGGCAACTTCAACAAGAACTCGCTCGGGGCGATCTCCGAGGCGGCCAAGCTGGCCGGCGAGATCGGCGGCGAGGCCGCCGCGCTGGTCGTCGGCGACATCGCCGACGACGCCTGCGCCGCGCTCGGCAACTGGGGCGCGGCCAAGGTCTACCGGGCCAAGAGCGTGCCCGAGGGCCTCGCCCAGCCGATCGTCGACGCGATGGCCAAGGTGATCCAGGACGAGGGCTTCGGCTACGCGCTGTTCGGCGGCGGCCTGCTCGGCTTCGAGATCGGCGCCGGGCTGACCGCGCGGCTGAACGCCGGCGTGACGATGGAGGTGACGCAGGTCAAGGTGCAGGACGGCAAGCTGGTCGTCGAGCGCCCGATCCTGCAGGACTCCCAGATCGCCGACGTCGGCTACGTCTCCGAGCCCGGGATCATCATCGGCCGCCTCAACGCCTTCGACGCCAACGAGAGCGGCGGCAGCGCCGAGGTCGTCGACGTCGAGGTCGAGCTCTCGCCCTGGTCGACCAAGGCGAAGCTGGTCCAGCGCGGCGAGCAGCGCGGCGCCGACGTCAACATCGAGGACGCCGACATCCTCGTCGGCGGCGGCCGCGGCCTCGGCGCCGCGGAGGGCTTCAAGCAGTGCGAGGAACTCGCCGAGGCGATGGGCGGCGCCGTCGCCGCGACCCGCGCGGTGGTCGACGCCGGCTGGTACCCCTACGCGGCCCAGATCGGCCAGACCGGCAAGACGGTCGCGCCGAAGCTCTACCTGGCCGCCGGCATCTCCGGCGCGATCCAGCACAAGGTCGGGATGCAGAGCTCGGAGAACATCCTCGCGATCAACAAGGACCAGAACGCGCCGATCTTCGAGTTCTCGGACCTCGGCGTGGTCGGCGACCTGCACAAGATCGTCCCCAAGCTGACCGAGGCGATCAAGGCGAAGAAGGGGGGCTGAGCCGCAAGGCTCGGCCTCACCTCGTCCGAGAGGAGTCGACGATGCCCGCCGTCAAGCCGATCGATTACCCGCCGCCGTTCGACTCCGCCGACGTGATCGGCCCGCCGACCGATCCGGTCGACGACCGGATCGAGGTCGGGGTGGCGATCGTCGGCGGCGGGCCGGCGGGCCTCGCCTGCGCCAACAAATTGATGCAGCTGCTCGAGGACGAGCCGGAGCTGACCGAGAAGCTGGGCGAAGTCCCGGTCGCGGTGATCGAGAAGGGCAAAGTCGCCGGCGCGCACCTGCTCTCCGGGGCGAACGTCGACCCCTCGGCGATGACCCGGCTGTTCCCGGACCTGGACCCGGCCGATTGGCCGCCGGTCTACCAGGAGGTGACCAAGGACGCGACCTACTTCCTCACCTCGAAGGCCGCGATCCCGCTGAAGCCGCCGCCGCCCAACTTCCGCAAAGAGGGCACCTACACGCTCTCGGTCTCGAAACTGGGCCGCTTCCTCGCCGAGAAAGCCGAAGAGGCGGGCGTCTACATCCTCTCCGAGACCGCCGCGACCAAGCTGCTGGTCGAGGACCGGATCGTCAAGGGCGTGCGCTCGGGCGACCGCGGCCGCGGCAAGGACGGCGAGGAGCTCGGCAACTTCGAGCCCGGCTCCGACGTCGTCGCCAAGGCGACGGTGCTCGCCGAGGGCACGATCGGCCACCTCACCTACTCCGCCTTCGACTACTTCGGCATGCGCGAGGGCTCCGACCCGCAGGCCTGGGAGCTCGGGGTGAAGGAGGTCTGGGAGGTGCCGAAGCCGCTCGACCGGGTGATCCACACGCTCGGCTGGCCGCTGCGCTGGGGCGCCAAGCACAAGGAGGCCGGCGGCAGCTTCATCTACCCGATGGGCGAGGACAAGGTCTGCTTCGGCCTCGTCGTCGGCCTCGACTACACCGACGCCACCTTCTCCGTCCACGACGAGCTGCAGCGGTTCAAGCAGCACCCCTTCATCGCCAAGATCATCGAGGGCGGCAAGCGGGTCGGCTGGGGGGCGAAGACGATCCCCTCGGGCGGCTACTGGGCGCTGCCGAAGCGCTTCTCGGTCCCCGGCATGCTGGTCGCCGGCGACGCCGCCGGGATGGTCAACATCGCCGAACTCGCCGGCGTCCACTACGCGATGCACGCCGGGATGTACGCGGCGGAAGCGATCGTCGAGGCGCTGAAGGCCGACATCGACTCGGTCAACTTCGAGAGCTACGACAAGGCGATCCGCGACTCGGTGATCGAGAAGGACCTCTACAAGTCGCGCAACATGAAGCAGCCGCTGACCAAGGGGTTGATCGCCGGCGGCATCGTCGCCAACATGCTCGTCGCGACCAAAGGCAACTTCCCGCCGGGGCACTGGAAGGTCGAGGACAACGCCGAGCCGGCGATGAGCATCGGCACCGCCGACGACCAGGTACCCCAAGCCCGACAACGAGGTCACCTTCAACAAGCTCGACTCGGTCTTCCTCTCGGGCAACGCGACCCGCGACGACGCGCCCAACCACGTCCGCATCCAGACCCGCGTGCCGCGCGAGATCGCCCAGACCTGGGTCTCGATGTGCCCCGCCCAGGTCTACGAGATCCCCGACGAGCAGCTCGAGAACGGCGCCGCCGAGGTCGACGTCCACGTCACCGCCTCCAACTGCGTGCAGTGCGGGGCGATCACTGCCAAGGGTGGGCGCCTGACTTTGCCCGAGGGTGGCGACGGGCCGCTCTACCAGGAGACCTGAGCGTCGAGCGGTGGTGGGGGAGGGTCCTATGCCCCTCCCCCTGAGGCCGTCGCGCAGCAGATCGTGGGTGGGGGCTCGGGGCGTTGGCGCTCAGCCTCATGGGGAGGGGCATAGGACCCTCCTCGGCCCCACCCCCGGCAGAATCCCTCCGGGTCACGGGTATAGCTTGCGCGCGTGGTTGCCCTTGGCATAGTTGCGGCTGTTGGAGCTTCTTTGCTCTACAACACCTCGATTGCCTTGCAGGCCTTGGAGGCTCGGGAGGTGCCTCGGGAGCATTCGCTGCGGCTGTCGTTGATCTGGAGGCTGGTGCGGAACCGGCGCTGGTTGGGGGCCACGGGGTTGGGGTTGCTCGGGTGGCCGTTGGAGATCTTGGCGTTGCTGTTGGCGCCGTTGACCGTGGTGCAGCCTTGTATTGCCTGCGGGTTGATCCTGCTGCTCTGGCTGGGGGCGACGCGGCTGGGGGAGAGGCCGGGGCGGCGCGAGGGGGTCGCGGTGGGCGCGATCGTCGCCGGGGTGATCGGCGTCGGCCTGACCGCGCCCGAACGCAGCACCGACCACGCCGGCACGGCGGCGATCGCGATCGCCCTGGTCGTCGTCGCGATCCCGGTCGTCCTGCCTTACGCGTTTCGCGGGCGCATCCGACATTCACCACGCCAGGGGGGGGTCAATGTCGGGCGGGGGGAGGGGATCGGGCTGCTGATGGTGATCGGCGCCGGCTGCGGCTACGCCTGGACCGCGATCGCCAGCAAGCTGCTGACCGACGAGCTCGCCGCGGCGGCGATCCTGGCGGCGCTCGCCTGGCTCGCCACCGCGGCCGCCTCGGAGGGGCTGGCGCTGCTGAACGAGCAGAGCGCCCTGCAGCGCCGCGCCGCCACGCACGTCGCGCCGGTGATGTTCGCCGTACAGGTGATCGTCCCGGTCCTGCTGGCGCCGCTGATCTTCGGCGAGTCCTGGGGCAAGACCCCGCTCGGTGGCGCCGTGCTGGTCGCCTGCATCGGCGTCACGCTGGCGGGCACCGTGCTGCTGGCGGGCTCCAGGGCGGTCGGCGCTGTCCTGGAAAGCGCCCGCGAAGGGTCCTGACCGCCGTCACTGCTAGATTTGCGCCGCCTTTAGCTAAATCGAGTTTCGTCCGCGAAGGCACACTCCCCCAGCCACACCCACCAAGGAGCCCACCGTAGAGGCCGTAGAGAAAGCCCCGGTCGACGCGAGCAAGTTCGCGATCGGGTTCGACCATCGTGACCGTGCCCGCCTGTTCGAGCCTCTGGACGGACGTGCTCGACTCCGAGCAGTGGTCGGAGGGCCGCATGCTCGAGGCCTTCGAGCGGCGCTGGGCGGAGTGGAACGGCCTGCCCAGCCTCGGGATGTCGAGCTGGGCCGGCGGCGCGCTCGCGGCGCTCGAGTTCGCCGGGGTGCGCGGAGAGACGGTCCTCTGCCCGTCCAACACCTTCATGGCGACGCCGCTCGCCGCGATCGCCGCCGGCGCCGAGGTCGAGTTCGTCGACTGCCGCCGCGACGACCTCTGCATGTCCTTCGAGGACTTCGAGCGCAAGGCCGAGCGGACCAAGCCGCAGGGCGGCGATCCTCGTCCACATCGGCGGCCACATCGCCTTCGACTCCGAGCGCATCGCCGCCTACTGCCGCGAGCACGGGATCTTCCTGCTCGAGGACTGCGCCCACGCCCACGGCGCCGGCTGGAACGGCCGCCGCCCGGGCGGCTTCGGCGATGCCGGCGTCTACTCGCTGTACGCGACCAAGACGGTCTCCACCGGCGAGGGTGGAGTCCTCGTCTCGGCCAACCCCGACCTGATCGAGTTCGCCGCCAAGTTCCGCAACTACGGCAAGTTCGAGCACGAGGTCGACGGCCTCAACTTCCGCATGAGCGAGTTCACCGCGGCGCTCGGCCTGGTCCAGGCCGAGCGCATGGAGGAGATCGTCGCCTGGAAGAACGAGTACGCCCGCGAGCACCTCGACCCCGCCCACCCGGCACGGCTCGAGCTGCCCGAGGGGATGACCTCCGGCCTCTACAAGTACGTCGTCTTCGAAGAGATCGAGAAGTCGACCGGCCGCGTCTACGAGGAACCGTGCCACCGGATCATGGGCCGCGACGCGGACCTGCCGAACACCGAGTGGGTGGCGCAGAACCACTGGTGCGTGCCGCTCTACTACCGCCCGGAGAGCCGTGAGGCCGCCCTGGGGAAGGGAGAACGATGAGGGTTCTGGTAACCGGCGGGGGCGGCTTCATCGGCTCGCACGTCGTCGACAGGCTGATCGAGCGCGGCGACACGCCGCGGATCTTCGACCTCAGCGCCTCGCCCTACCACTCGCCGCTGGAGGTCGAGACCTTCACCGGCTCGATCACCGACCCCGCCAACCTCGACCTGGCGATGCGCGACTGCGACGCCGTCATCCACCTCGCCGCGGTCGCCGACGTCGCCCACGTCCTCGCCGACCCGGTGCTCGCCGAGGAGGTCAACACCCGCGGCACGCTCAACGTGCTCGAGGCGGCCTGCCGGGCGAAGGTCGACCGCGTCGTCTACGGCTCGACCACCTGGGTCTACAGCGACTGCACCGAGCAGGCGGTCGACGAGGAGACGCCGATCCCGGCGCCGCGCCACCTCTACACCGCGACCAAGCTCGCCGGCGAGACCTACTGCGCCGGCTACGCCGAGCTCTACGACCTCGAGTGCACGGTGCTGCGCTTCGGCATCCCCTACGGGCCGCGCGCCCGCGCCGCCGGCGTCGTCGCCAAGTTCACCGACCTCGCCTTCGAAGGCAAGGCGCTGACGATCGCCGGCGACGGCAGCACGACCCGCAGCTTCATCTACGTCGAGGACCTCGCCGACGGGATCGTCGCCTCGCTCGCGCCGGAGGCCGCCGGGCGCACCTACAACCTCTCCGGCGACGAGGTCGTGACGATCCTCGAAATCGCCGAGCGGGTGCAGGAAAACACCGACAACTGCGAGATCGTCCACACCCCGCCCCGCCCCGGCGACTTCCCCGGCAAGGAGATCTCCAACGCGCGGGCGCTCGAGGAGATCGGGTGGAAGGCCGAGACCAGCTTCCGCGAGGGCGTCCGCCGCTACGTCGAGTGGGTGCGCAACACCACCAGGCCGCCGGACCCGGTGCCCGGATTGAAGCCGGTTCTGAGCCACAACGGCAACGGCGGCGGCAACGGCGACAACGGCAACGGCCGCGCGACCGGGGCCCTCCTGGAGGGCGTCGAAGGCTCGGCCGAGCGGGCGCCGCGGGTGCTCGTGCTGACGGCGGACATCGGCGAGGGCCACGACCTGCCGGCGCGGATGATCAAGGCCGACGTCGAGCGGGAAATCCCCGACGCCACGGTCGAGATCGTCGACGGGCTGCAGGCGATGGGGAGGATCTCCTCCTCGGTCGCCCGCGACGGCTCGCGCTTCACCTTTCGCTGGATGCCGTGGCTGTTCGACGTGCAGTACTGGTTGATCACCAAGTTCGGGCCGACCCGCTGGCTGATGCACCACCTCAGCTACGTGCTCGGCAGCCGCGGCCTCCTGCGGACGATCGCCGAGCACCGGCCCGACGTCGTCGTCTCGACCTACCCCGGCGTGACCGCCGTGCTCGGGATGCTGCGCGAGAACCGCCGCCTCGACGTGCCGGTGCACTCGGCGATCACCGACCTCGCCGGGTTGCGCTACTGGGTCCATCCCGGCGTCGACCTGCACTACGTCACCCACCCGGAGTCGATCGAGGAGGTCGAACGGCTCGCCGGCCCGGCCAGCGTCGAGTGGATGCGGCCGCCGATCGCGCCCGAGTTCCTGATGCCGCGCACCCGCGCCGACGCCCGCGCCGCGCTTGGCGTGCCGGCCCACGGGCGGCTGGTGCTCGTCTCCGGCGGCGGCTGGGGGATCGGCGACCTCGAGGGGGCGATCGGGGCGGCGCTGGCCGACGGCGACACGACCGTCGCCTGCATCACCGGTCGCAACGAGGCGGCCCGGGAGAAGCTCGACCAGCGCTTCGCCGGCGACGAGCGCGTGCGCGTGCTCGGCTTCACCGAGCAGATGAGCGACTGGATGGCGGCGGCCGACGCGATGGTCCACTCGACCGCCGGCCTGACCGTGCTCGAGGCCCACATCCGCGGCTGCCCGGTGGTCTCCTACGGCTTCTCCGCCGGCCACCTGCGCGCCAACAACGCCGCCTTCGAGCGCTTCGGCCTGGCCGAGGTGGCGCGCTCCGAGCACGAGCTGGAGTCGGTGCTGCGCCACGTCACCCGCGAGCGCCGCTCGCCCGACTCGACCTTCGCCTCGCTTCCCTCGATCGCCTCGCGGGTCCTGACCGCGCGGCCGCGGGTGCGCCCGCAGCCGGTCTGGCGGCTGCGAGCGGGACGAATGGCGGCGGCGGTCAGCCTCGCCGTCGTGGCGATCGCGCTGGTGGTCACGATCGGCCTCGCCGGCCACTGGGACACGCCCGCCCACCTCGTCTCCAAGGCAGCCAGGCCGCTCGAGAGCCGCGTTCATTTCGGCAAGGACGAAGACACCACCGCCGTCCCGGCGGTCTCGACCGCGCAGCCGGCGAGCGAAGCCCCCGCGTCGCCGCGGCATGCCTCGACGAGCGTCAACCCCTGACCCGGCGCAGTTGAAGGCGTGGCTCTGAGGCGCGTCCTCGGCGCCGGCGTCCTCGCCGGGGCGCTCGCCCACGCGACCCCGGCGCTGGCCCCGGTCGTGCCCGCGGTCGGCCGGGCGCTGGGCATCCGCCGCCGTCAGGAGGACGCGGCGGGGGTGGCGCTCACGTTCGACGACGGCCCCCATCCGCAGGGCACCCCGGCGGTGCTCGAGATCCTGCGCGAGGCGGGCGCCCCGGCGACCTTCTTCCTCGTCGGCGAGCAGGTCATCCGCCGTCCGGCGCTGGTGGCCGAGATCGTCGCCGCCGGGCACCGGGTCGAGCTGCACTGCCACCGCCATCGCAACGCGCTGCGGCTCGGTGGGTGGCGGTTCCTCGACGACGCCGAGCGGGCCCGCTACGCGATCGAGGAGGCCGGCGGCCAGGCGATCGCCGACCACCGCCCCCCCTACGGCATCTACAGCGCCGCCGCGCTGCGCGCCGTGCGCCGCCGCGGCTGGCGGCCGGTGCTGTGGTCCCAGTGGGGAAAGGACTGGCGAAGCGACGCGACGCCGGATTCGATCGCACGATGCTCGACCGGCACGATCGCCGGCGGCGACGTCGTCCTACTGCACGACGCCGACTACTACAGCGCCCCCGGCTCCTGGGCGCGCACGGCGGCAGCCCTGCCGATCATCATCGAGGAGCTCGGCAGCCGCGGGCTGAAGCCGATGCTGCTGCGCCGTTGAGCCGGCGGCGCCGGCGTCCACTGCTCGCAACCGGCGAACGCTTCGTCGAGCCGTCGCGCCATCGCGCTCCTTCTCGGCGGCCGATCCTGGTCGAAGATTTCCCTGGGCATGGTTCCCTCTCCGTCCTGTAGGGGGGCGTTGAGACAGCTTCGCCCCCCGATCGGACGAAAAACGTGCACTTAGCGAAAAACGGCCGGAAACAGCGGAGGGATCAGGCGGCGAAGGCGGCGATCTCGTCGGCGAGGCGCTGCGGCTGGTCGAGCGGGACGAACGTCTTCGCGTCGGCGATCTCGACGATGCGGGCGTTCCCGGCCTCGCCGGCCAGGCGCTGCGCGTACTTCAGCGGGAAGAAGCTGTCGCCCGGGGCCCAGGCGAGCAGGATCGGGAGCTCGGACTCGCGCAGCTTCTGCGCCGCCTCGAGCGTGTAACGCTTGTTCATCCCGGCCGTGACCTTCTTCGCGTCGCGCTTGACGCCCGGGTCGTGCAGGCCCGGCGCCATCCAGGAGGCGACCAGCTCGGGCGGGATCGGCGTGCGGGCGAACGGTTTGAAGGCGGCGCGGGCGAGGGCGCCGATCCGAAACGGCGCCGCGAGCACCGCCATGCCGCCGGGCAGGGCCGCGATCGGCGGCATCGCCTTGAAGATGCCCGGAGGGAAGTTCTCGTGGGTGTCGCAGTTGGTCAGGACCAGGCGGCCGATCCGCTCGGGGTGGCGGGTGACCAGTACCTGCGACATCGCCCCGCCGGAGTCGTTGCCGACGATCGTCACGTCGTCGAGGTCGAGCTTCTCGAGGAAGGCGGCGATCGTCGCCGCGATCCCGTAGGGGGTGAGATCCGCGTCGGGTCTCATCGCCACCTGCTGGGCGCCGATCGGCCAATCGGGCGCGATGCAGCGGCAGCGATCGGAGAGGCGGTCGACGACGCCGTCCCAGAGGCGGCCGTCGACCAGGTAGCCGTGGACGAAGACGACCGGCTTGCCCTCGCCGGCCTCGCGGTAGCGGATCGTCCCGGCGGGAAGCTCTATTTCGCGCCGCTGGTCGGCTGAGGCCATTGGGGGACCCTAGCCTGAGTGGTCTCGTCGTGCGGCTGGGCGACCCGCCGCGACTCCTTCTGCGCGTACATGCGTACGTCGGCGAGCTGGAGAGCCGCTCGCGGCTCGCTCTCCTCGGCGGGAATCTCGACCGCGCCCCAGGATGAGGTGACGTCGAACCCCGGGCCGCTCGCGCTGAGGGCGCTCGCCGCCGCTCGCGTCGCCGCCTCGAAGCGCTCCTGCCGGCAGGTCAGCAGGACGCAGAACTCGTCACCGCCGATCCGGTAGGCGACCCCGTCCTCGCCGAGCGTGCCGCGCAGCGCCCCTCCGAGCCGGATCAGCAGCTCGTCGCCGGCGGGGTGGCCGAAGGTGTCGTTGTAGTGCTTGAAGCCGTTGAGGTCGAAGAGCAGCAGCATCGCCGGGCTGCTCCTTCGCTCGCCCGGTCCAGGAGGAGCGGCAGGTCGACCTGCATCCGGCCGCGGTTGGCGAGCCCGGTCAGCGGGTCGGTCCGCACCTGCTCGAGCAGTCGCTTGTTCTCGCGGTCGCTCATCGCCAGCCGGACGATCACCGCCGTCATCGTCGCCGCCCAGAGCACGGTCGAGAGGCCGCTGGTGGCGCTGTAGTACTGCATCGCGAAGAGCCCGATCATCACGCTGGCGAAGACCGCGGGGACGACTATCTCGCGACGCGGGTCGCCCTCGCCCGGGGAGGTGATCTCGGCGGCCTTGGTCGGTTGCCAGACGGCCGCGGCGAGGCAGACCGCGGCGATCAGGTAGATCGGGTCGATCCAGTTGCCGCCGGGCAGCGCTTCGCCGGTCGATTGCAGGGTGTAGGCGATGTCGGCGACGACCAGCGCCGAGAGCCCGAGCAGGAGCAGCGACCAGGTCCGGCCCGGCCGCCAACCGGTCAGGGCGACGACGCCGACCACCATCGCCAGGGTCACGATGTCGCCCAGCGGGTAGGCGAGGGTGGTCGCGACCTGAGTGGGCGTGCCTTCGGTCCTGCTCGGCGACGAAGTCGAAGACGAACGCCGCGCCGAGGGCCGCGGTGCCGAGGGCGGCGATCACGCCGTCCATCCAGAGCCGCCAGTTGATCTCGTGGGCGCGGGCGCGGACGAGCAGTGCGAGTCCTGCGTAGGCGAGCGGGTAGAAGAGCAGGTAGCCGGCGTCGGCGGGCGAGGGGTAGGGGGCGTTCGGATTGCCTTCGATGGCGACGGTCCAGTAGACCTCGGCCGCTCCCCAGCTGAGGATCGCGGCGCCGATCAGGACCCAGGCGCGACGCTCCTGCCCGAAGGCCGATGCCCGGACCAGGCAGGCGAGCCCGGCGCCGATCACGACTGCGTCGTAGACCACGCCGCCGATCGCGAAGTCGAGGCCGGCCCCGAGACCCAGCCACGCGTGGAGCGCGACGAGCAGCGTGCCGCCCAAGAGCAGGACGGCAAGGCCGAGGCGGAGGAAACGCGCCATTCCGCCATCGCCGGCTTCGTGGTCCCAGGTCATGCTCAGCTATCGGCAGACGGCGGCCGATCCCAAACCCTTGAAACGGCCCCCTTGCAGAGTTCTCTAGACTGGTTGGCGATGAAGGCAGGAATCCACCCCGAATACCAGCTCGCCCACGTGCACTGCTCGTGCGGCAACCAGTTCTACACCCGCTCCACCGAGTCGGATCTCCACGTCGAGCTCTGCTCGGAGTGCCACCCCTTCTACACCGGCAAGCAGAAGCTGGTCGACACGGGCGGGCGCGTGGAGCGGTTCCAACGGCGCGCCGCCAAGCACGCCAAGGCCGCGAAATAGGCCATGGGCGCGGAGACAAGCTCTCCGCTGGCTGAGGCCGTCTCCTCCAACGGGGCCGACCCGCTGCGCATGCCCGACGGCGCCCTGGTCGCCAGGCGCGACGCGCCGGTCGGCGGCCAGGCGGTGCTCGAGGGCGTGATGATGCGCGGCGTCTCGACCTGGGCCGTCGCCGTGCGCAACCCCGAGGGCCAGATCGAGCTCAGCTCCGAATCGCTCGTGCCCTGGGCGAAGCGCCACCGCCTCTGGCGGCTGCCGGTGCTGCGCGGCGTCGTCGCCCTCGGCGAGTCGCTGAAGATCGGCTTCCGCGCGCTGGCGATCTCCGCCAACGCGCAGATGGAGGAGGACGACGAGGGCGAGAAGGAGGAGATCGGTGGCTGGGTCTGGGGGCTGACGATCGTGCTCTCGATGGCGCTGGCGATCGGGCTCTTCTTCGTCGTCCCGGTCGGCCTCACCAGCCTGATCAAGGACCAGCTCGGCTCGCCCTTCCTCTTCTGGCTGGTCGAGGGCGTGCTGCGCACCGGCCTCTTCATCGCCTACATCGCCGCGATCAGCCGCCTGCCCGACCTGCGGCGGGTCTTCGAGTACCACGGCGCCGAGCACAAGACGATCTCCTGCTACGAGGCCGAAGACGAGCTGACGCCGGCGCGCGCCAAGCTCTACTCGCGCCTCCACCCGCGCTGCGGCACCAGCTTCCTGCTGATCGTGATGGTGCTGGCGATCTTCGTCTTCGCCCCGATCGGGCTGCCGGCCTGGTACTGGCTGGTCGCCTCGCGCATCCTCGGCATCCCGCTGATCGCCGGCCTCTCCTACGAGGTGATCAAGTGGGCCGGCAAGAACCGCCGCAAGCGCTGGGTGCGGGGCGTGATGTGGCCCGGCCTGATGCTGCAGAACCTGACCACGCGCGAGCCGGACGAATCCCAGCTCGCGGTCGCGATCGCCTCGCTGGAGAAGGTGCTGGCGGAGGAGCAGCCGTTGGCCGAGGGCGAGACTCCCATAGAGATCGTCGCTTGAGGGAACAAGCCCCCCTCCGCCGGAGGCCGTCGCGCAGCTGATCGTGGTGCCGGGTCCGGGCGTGGTCTCTAAGCCTCCGTCGGAGGGGGGCTTGTTCCCCCTATCGTTAGCTCGATGATCGAATCGTTGGTCGAGCAGATCGAAAGCCGGTTCTCTGAGCTGGAGCAGCTGATGTCGGATCCGGAGGTGATCTCGGATCGGGAGCGCTATGCCGCGGTCGGGCGGGAATATCGGGAGCTGGAGGCTGCGCATGGGTTTGCGGGAGAGTGGCGGACGCTGAAGGACGATCTGGAGGGGGCCCGGGAGCTGCTGGAGGAGGGTGAGGACGCCGAGCTCCGCAAGGTGGTCGAGGAGGCGCCGGGTCGGCTGGAGGAGCTGGAAGAGGAGATCCGGCTGGCGATGGTCGAGCGCGACCCGAACGACGCCAAGAACGTGATCGTCGAGATCCGCGCCGGGACCGGGGGGGACGAGGCGGCGCTCTTCGCCGGCGACCTCTACAAGATGCTGACCCGCTACGCCGAGGAGCGCGGCTTCGCCACCGAGATGCTCTCGCAGTCGGCGGCCGAGGTCGGCGGCTTCAAGGAGGCGACCTTCGAGGTCCGGGGCGAGGGCGCCTACTCGATCTTCAAGTTCGAGGGCGGCACCCACCGCGTGCAGCGCGTGCCCGAGACCGAGTCCCAGGGCCGCATCCACACCTCGACCGCGACCGTGGCGGTGCTGCCCGAGGCCGAGGAGGTCGAGGTCGAGGTCGACCCAAACGACCTGCAGATCGACGTCTACCGCTCCTCGGGCCCGGGAGGCCAGTCGGTCAACACGACCGACTCGGCGGTGCGGATCACCCACAAGCCGAGCGGGATCGTCGTCTCGATGCAGGACGAGAAGTCCCAGCTCCAGAACCGAGCCGCGGCGATGCGGGTGCTGCGGGCGCGCCTGTATGAGCGCGAGCTGGCCGAGCAGCAGGCCAAGGTCGCCGCCGAGCGCAAGGCGCAGGTGGGCAGCGGCGAGCGCTCGGAGAAGGTCCGCACCTACAACTTCCCCCAGGGCCGGGTGACCGACCACCGGATCAAGCACACGTCGCACAACATCGACGGGGTGCTGGCCGGGGGTTTGTCCGAGTTCACCGATGCCCTCGCCGCCGAGGAGAAGAGACAACGGCTCGAGGCGGCGGCCGCCTCCCCAGCGTGAGCGCATCCGATATTCACCCACCTGGGGTGGGGTGAATGTCGGATACGGCGATCCGCGACGCGCTTGGCGCTGCCGTGGAGGGCCTGCGGGCGGCGGGCGGCGAAACGCCGCGGCTCGATGCCGAACTGCTGCTGGCCGAGGCGATGGGATGCGATCGGGCGCGGCTGGCGGCGGAGCCGGAGGCAGGCGTGCCGCCGGCTGCCGCGAGGCAATTCGGCGAGATGGTGCGGCGGCGGCTGCGGCGCGAGCCGGTCGCCTACATCCTCGGCCGCAGGGGGTTTCGCCGGATCGAGCTGGCCGTCGACCGGCGCGTGCTGATCCCGCGACCCGAGACGGAGCTGCTGGTCGAGCTCGCGCTCGAGCTGAGGCCGCGGCGGGTACTCGACGTCGGCACCGGCTCGGGCGCGATCGCGCTGGCGATCGCCGACGAGCTGCCCGGCTGCGAGGTCGTCGCCACCGACACCTCGGCGGCGGCGCTGGAGGCGGCGCGGGCCAACGCCGGGCGCCTCGGCCTGGCCGACCGGGTCGAGTTCCACGCAGGCATGCTGCCGCCCGAGGCGACCGGCTTCGACCTGCTCGTCGCCAACCTGCCCTACGTCGCCGAGTCCGAGTGGGCCGGCCTCGAGCCCGAGGTGACCGAGTGGGAGCCGCGCGAGGCTCTGCTCGCCGGCCCCGACGGCCTCGACGTGCTGCGTACGGCGATCCCGGCGTTCGCCGGCATCGCCTCGGTGGTCGCGCTCGAGGTCGGGGCCGGCCAGGCGACGGCGGTGAGCGAGATGCTTCTCGAAGCGGGCTTCGCGAAGGTCGAGACCCGCCCCGACCTCGCCGGCATCCCCCGCGTCGTTCGGGGCCAACGGTGATGTTGGACACTTTCATCCCCTATGGGGGGTAGAAAGTTCCAAGAGGCGCGGTGTTGAGCGAGCTTTTCTCGATCGAGCGAGACGGGGCGGAGGCGGCGCGCGGCGCGCTGGAGCGCTGCATCGCCGGCGGCGGCGTCGCGGTCTTTCCGGCCGACGGCCTCTATGGGCTCGCCTGCGACCCGCTGGACGCGGCGGCGATCGAGCGCATCCACCGGCTCAAGGGGCGCGACGACGGCAAACCCTCGGCGGTCATGTACCTCGCGCCGCTGGCGATGCGCGAGCTGCTCGCCACGCTCGGCCCGCGCACCCGCGACGCCGCCGGCGCGCTGCTGCCCGGGCCGGCGACCCTCGTCGTCGCCAATCCGCAGCGGCGCTACCCGCTCGCCTGCCGCGAGGATCCCGAACGGCTTGGCGTGCGCCTGATCGAGGGGCCGCTGGCGGGCGCGATGTGCCCGCTCTTCCAGACCTCGGCCAACCGCAGCGGCGAGCCGCCCCCGGCGAGCTTCGCCGAGGTCCGGGCCGAGATCGCCGCCGGCGCCGACCTTGCGATCGACGGCGGCGCCCTCACCGGCCTGCCCTCGACCGTCGTCGACCTGAGTGCCTACGAGGAGAACGGCATGTGGACGATCCTGCGCGAGGGCGGCCTGCCGCGCGAGGAGCTAGCAGCCCGGATGGCCGGGATAGGGGAGGCGGACGAGGCGACGTGAGGTGTTGTCGCGCTCGTTCGACTCGAAGAACAGGTTGAACGGGTCGACGGTCATCGTGAAGGCGAAGCAGCCGCGCAGGCCGCCGACCGGGATCCACTGCTTGTCGTAGTCCGCCGGATAGATGTCCGACCAGCCAACCGAGGTGCCGAGCGTCACCGCGTCGGTGTAGGGATCCTGGTTGCAGCCGGGGTAGTGCGCGAACGAAGGCGAGCGCTTGCCGGGGCGGGTTCGGGCGAGGTCGCGCAGGCAGTAGTTGAGCTTGGGGCCGGTTCGGACGACCCTCCCGAGCCCGCCATGCGGCCCGACCCCGCGCAGCTCGAAGCGGGCCAGCTGGTGGACCTTCCAATAGGAGCCGCCGAAGTAGGAGCCGACGTCGGTGAAGTGCAGGGTGGCGCCGGTTCGCAGGACGAGGCCGCCGCCGCCCTTGCGGTGGATCCGCTCGTTGACCCGCATCGTGTGCCAGCTGTCGCGGTGCCCGCGCAGTTCCATTGGGCCCTTGCCGCGGCTCTCGACGTCGCTCGTCGCCCGCAGCAGCGTCCTGCCTTCACGCCGTTCGACGTAGATTTCGGATGGCTTGCCGATTCGCAGATCGGGGCAGAGCAGGTGCCTCGCCTCCTTGCCCATGCAGGGGTTGAGCGAGGGCTTCGCGGTGGCAGACGGAGGCGCTCCTAAGGCGATCAGCGCCCAGGCGATCGCTATCGACGTGGCCGCGCGCCGCATAACGAGCAGCCTATCCCGGTCCGTTGCTATCGTCGCTCGGGTCGTGAGCGAGCTGCCAGAGAACCTGCAATCCGCGCCGCTGAGCGAGGTCGATCCGCAGATCGCCGCCGTGCTCGAGGCCGAGCTGCGGCGCCAGCAGGGGACGCTGGAGATGATCGCCTCGGAGAACTTCGTCCCGCAGGCGGTGATGGAAGCGGTCGGCTCGGTGCTGACCAACAAGTACGCCGAGGGCTACCCCGGCCGCCGCTACTACGGCGGCTGCGAGGAGGTCGACGTCGCCGAGCAGCTTGCGATCGACCGGGCCAAGGAGCTGTTCGGCGCCGAACACGTGAACGTCCAGCCGCACGCCGGCGCCCAGGCCAACAACGCCGCCTACATGGCGCTGATGGAGCCCGGCGACACCTTCCTCGGGATGGCGCTCGACCACGGCGGTCACCTCAGCCACGGGATGAAGATCAACGTCTCCGGCAAGCTCTACAACCCGGTCCCCTACCACGTCCGCCGCGAGGATCTGCTGGTCGACATGGAGGAGGTCGAGCGGCTCGCCCACGAGCACCGGCCGAAGCTGATCGTCGCCGGCTGGTCGGCCTACCCGCGCCAGCTCGACTTCGCCGCCTTCCGCAAGATCGCCGACGCGGTCGGCGCCAAGCTGATGGTCGACATGGCGCACTTCGCCGGCCTCGTCGCCGCCGGCGAGCACCCCAACCCGGTGCCGCATGCCGACGTCGTCACGACGACGATCCACAAGACCCTCTGCGGGCCGCGCAGCGGCATGATCCTCTCCACCGAGGAGCACGCGCAGGCAGTCGACAAGGCGACCTTCCCCGGCCAGCAGGGCGGGCCGCTGATGCACACGATCGCCGCCAAGGCGGTGGCCATGCGGATCGCCGCCAGCGAGCCCTTCGCCCGGCGCCAGCGGCAGACGATCGCCAACGCGCAGGCGCTCGCGGCCAGCCTCGAAGCGGGCGGTGTGCCGGTGCTGACCGGCGGCACCGACGTCCACCTCGTGCTCGTCGACCTGACCCCTACCGGGCTCGACGGCCAGACGGCCGAGGACCGCCTCGAGGCGGTCGGGATCACGGTCAACCGCAACGCGATCCCCTTCGACCAGCGGCCGCCGATGAACCCCTCGGGCCTGCGGATCGGCACCCCGGCCCTTACCACCCGCGGGATGAACGAAGAGGACATGACCGAGATAGCCGCCGTCATTGCGACCGCCCTGTCGGATGAGTTCGACCAGCAGCGCGAGTCGCTGGCTGAGCGAACCGAGTCCCTAATGGACGCTTACCCCCTGTACTCCCAATTAGCGAACGTCACGATCTGATTCTTCGTGAGCGGCGCTGATATGGCGATAGCCACCGCCCCCGGACGCGAAGCGGAGGAGGCGGTGGTTTATGAGGGGATTCTTCGTGAGCGGCGCTGATATGGCGATTGCCACCGCCCCCGGACGCGAAGCGGAGGAGGCGGTGGGTTTATGAGGATCTGGGTGGACATGAGCGCTCCTGCTCATGTCTTGGTGCTGCGGCCGATCATCGAGCGGTTGCGGGCGCGGGGGCACGCGGTCGAGATCACCTCGCGCGACTACGCCCAGACCCAGGCGCTGCTCGAGCTGCACGGGCTCGAGCACACGCCGATCGGCCGCCACGGCGGCGCATCGCGGCTGAGCAAGGCCTACCGGCTCGGCGCCCGCACCGCGGCGATGACCCGCTTCGGCCGCGGCCGCTCCTTCGACCTCGCCCTCGCCCACGGCTCCAACGACCTCGCGATAGCCGCCCGCCTGCTCGGCGTCCCAGAGGCGAACATGCACGACTACGAGTACGCCGTCACCCAGCACCACATCGGCTGCCGGCTCGCCCGCCGGGTGATGTTTCCCGACTCGGTTCCGCCCGAGCGCCTGCGCCGCTTCGGCGTCGGCCCGGAGAAGCTCTTCCCCTACCCCGGCCTGAAGGAGGAGTACTACCTCTTCGACTTCGAGCCCGACCCCGGTGCGCTGGGCAAGCTCGGTGTCGACACCTCGCGGGTGATCGTCATCGTCCGCCCGCCGCCCGACGTCTCGCTCTACCACCGCAAGTCGAACCCGCTCTTCCCCAAAGTCCTCACCCGGCTCGGCCGCGACGAGGGGGTGCAGGCGATCGTCCTGCCCCGCACCGCCGCCCAGCGCGAGCTGATCGAGAGCATGGCGCTGCCCTCGCTGATCGTGCCCCCGGGCGCGGTCGAGGCGCAGAGCCTGATCGCCCTGGCCGACCTCGTCGTCTCCGCCGGCGGCACGATGAACCGCGAGGCGGCTGCGCTCGGGACGCCCGTCTACACCACCTACGGCGGCCGCCTCGGCGGCGTCGACGAAGCGCTGATCCGCTCCGGCCGGCTGCGCCCGCTGACCGACCCGCGGGCGATCGAGCTGGAGAAGCGCTCGGCCGGGGCGACGCCGACGCGGCGGGATCCCGATCCCCTGGTGGAGACGATCCTCGGCACCGTCGGCGGCTAGCCTGCCACTCATGTCCGAGCAGCTCGACGCCGGGCTCGAGGAGCTGATCGCGCTCTCCGCCGACGGCGAGTCGCGGCCCGTCGACGCCGTCCTCCGTGCCCTGGACGTCCTCATCTCGGCTTCGACCCTGGTCGTCCTCTCGCCGTTGCTGGCCCTCACCGCGGCGGCGATCGCGCTCACCTCCGGGCGGCCTGTCTTCTACCGCGGCGCCCGGGTCGGGCGCGCCGGCGCGCTCTTCCACATGTACAAGTTCCGCACCCTGCGCCGCGATGCCGAGGAGCGCCTCGGTCCCTATCTCGGCGAGGAGCTCTCGCGCCGCACCGAGCTCGAGGTGACGCGGATCGGGCGGGCGCTGCGGGCGATCCACCTGGACGAGGTGCCGCAGCTCTGGAACGTCCTCCGGGGCGAGATGGCTGTGGTCGGCCCGCGGCCGATCCGCCCCGCCTTCTTCGCCGAGCTCTGCGAGGACATCCCGCAGTACTGGCAGCGGCTCGTCGTCCGCCCCGGCGTCACCGGGTTCGCCCAGACGCGGATGACCCGCGAGGAGTCCTGGGCCGACAAGCTCGCCCACGACATGGAGTACATCGCCGACCGCTCGGTCGGCCTCTACCTCAGCGTCCTCCTCGCTACCGTCGGCAAGGTCCTCGGCCGCGGCCCGGCGGCCCCCTGAGATGTGCGGGATCTGCGGAGTCGCCTCGGTCGAGGCGCCGCCGGACCTCGAGGTCGTGCGGCGGATGAGCGCGCGGCTGGCCCACCGCGGCCCCGACAGCGACGGGCTCTTCCACGCCGACGGGGTCGCCCTCGCGGCGCGGCGGCTCTCGATCATCGACCTCGAGGGAGGGACCCAGCCGCTGAGCAACGAGGACGGCAGCGTCGTCGTCGTCCAGAACGGCGAGATCTACAACCACCGCGAGCTGCGGGCCGAGCTGGAGCGGAGCGGCCACCGCTTCGCCACCGCCTGCGACACCGAGGTCCTCGCCCACCTCTACGAGGAGCACGGCGACGGCTTCCTCGAGCGGCTGCGGGGGATGTTCGCGCTGGCCCTCTGGGACGCGAAGCGGCGGCGCCTGCTGCTCGCCCGCGACCGCTTCGGGATCAAGCCGCTCTACTACGGCGCCAAGGGCGGCGCCCTCAGCTTCGCCTCCGAGCTGAAGGCGATGCTCGAGCAGCCCGGCTTCTCGCGCGCGATAGATCCCCGCGCGCTCTCCGCCTACCTCGCCTTCAACTCGATCCCGGCGCCGCTGACGATCTTCGCCGCGGCGCGCAAGCTGCCCCCCGGCTCGATGCTCGCCTGGCACGACGGCGAGCTGAGCGAGTCGCGCTACGCGCGCCCGCGCCCGCTGCCGGCCGCCGAGGTGCGGCGCGGGCCCGAGGATGCGCTCGCCGCCGAGCTGCGCGAGACGCTCGCCGACTCGGTTCGCGCCCACCTCGTCGCCGACGTCCCGGTCGGCGTGCTGCTCTCCGGCGGGGTCGACTCCGCCGGCCTCACGGCGCTCGCCGCGGCGGAGAGCGGGGTGGGGGTGAAGACCTTCTCGATCGGCTTCGAGGAGGGCAGCTTCGACGAGCTCGAGCGCGCCCGCCTGGTAGCCGAGCGATATCGCACCGAGCACCACGAGCTGGTGCTGCGCCCCGACGCCGCCGAGCTCCTGCCCGAACTCGTCGGCGCCTTCGACGAGCCCTTCGGCGACTCCTCCGCGGTGCCGACCTACCTGGTCTCGCGGCTGGCTGCCGGCGAGGTCAAGGTCGCCCTCTCCGGCGAGGGCGGCGACGAGCTCTTCGGCGGCTACTACACCTACGTTGCCGACCTGCTGGCGCCGCGCCTCGGCGGCCTCGCCGCGCTGGCGGCGCCGCTGGTCGAGGCGCTGCCGAGCTCCGACCGCAAGGTCAGCTTCGACTACAAAGCCAAGCGCTTCGTCCGCGCCGCCCGCCTGCCGGCGCTCGAGCGCCACCACGCCTGGAAGGAGATCTTCGCCGCCGATCGCCGCGCGGCCCTGCTCGGGGCGCGCGACCCGGGCTGGGACCCGGTGGACGTCTATCGCGAGCGTTATGCGGAGACGGAGGGGGCCGAGCCGCTTGCCCGCCTGCAGGACGTCGACCTCGGCATCTACCTGGTCGACGACCTGCTGGTCAAGACCGACCGCTCGAGCATGGCCCACTCGCTCGAGCTGCGCGTCCCCTTCCTCGACAACCGCGTCGCCGACTTCGCGCTTGGCTTGGCGACGCCGCTGAAGGTGCGCCGCCTGGCGAAGAAGCGGCTGCTGCGCGAGGCATTGGCGCCGCTGCTGCCGGCGGAGATCCTGCGCGCGCCGAAGCAGGGCTTCTCGATCCCGCTCGCCGGCTGGTTGCGCGGCCCGCTGCTGCCCTTTGCCCGCGAGGTGCTCTCGCCGGCGACGCTGGCGCGGCAGGGCTGCCTCGACCCGGCGGCGGTGACGCCGCTGCTCGAGCGCCATTGCTCTGGGCGCGAAGACCTCAGCCGCCAGCTCTGGGGGTTGATGGCGTTCACCCTCTGGCACGACCGCTATATCTAGGCCGCGAGCTAGCCTGCGGCGATGCCAAGCAGCCTCGATGCGCTCCTGGCGTTCCTGCTCGCCGGGCTGGTGACGCTCCTCCTCGTCCCGCCGACGATCCGCCTCGCCCGCCGGGTGGGGGCGATCGACATGCCCAACGCGCGCTCGCTGCACGAGGTGCCGACGCCGAAGCTCGGCGGCCTGGCGATCCTCGCCGGAGCGCTGGTCGCCGCGCTGATCTGGCTGCCCTGGGACGCCGAGACGCGGACGATCCTGATCGGCGCGGTGGCGATCGCGCTGGTCGGCTTCCTCGACGACGTCTACGAGCTGAACGCTGCGACGAAGCTGCTCGGGCAGACTGCCGCGGTGATCATCCCGGTGACGGCCGGGGTCACGGTCGCGAGCTTCACCTTCCCCTTCCTCGGCCAGGTCAACCCGGGGACCGTCCACCTGATCGGCCTGCCGGGCAACGGCGCGATCGACCTCGGTGACGTCGGCACGGTGATCGGCATCGTCGCGGTGATCAACGTGATCAACCTGATCGACGGGGTCGACGGCCTGGCGGCTGGCGTCTGCGCGATCTCGGCCGTGACCCTGGCCGTGATCGCCCTCTCGCTCGAACGCAACGCCGCCGGCGTGCTGGCGGCGCTGACCGCCGGCGCCGCGATCGGCTTCCTCCGCCACGGCTTCCCTCCAGCGAGCACCTTCATGGGGGACACCGGTTCCAACCTGCTCGGCTACCTGCTCGGCGTGGTGGCCGTGCAGGGCGCGCTCAAGACCAACGCCGTGATCGCCCTCTTCCTGCCGTTGATCATCCTCACGGTGCCGATCCTCGACACCGGCTTCGTCGTCGCCAAGCGGCTCAAGTACCGGCGCCCGATCTACCGCGCCGACCGCTGGCACTTCCACCACCGGATGGCGAACATCGGCTTCTCGCAGCGCCGCACCCTCGCCTACCTCTACGGCTGGACGTTGGTGATGGCGCTGTTGGCGCTCGCCCTGCGCTTCGTCCCCTACAGCGACAACCACGGCCACTTCGACGTCTTCTGGACCGCGGTGATGGCCTTCTGCGGGCTGCTCGCGATCGCCGCCAGCGTCTACCTGGTCGACGTGCTCGAGATCCTCGGCCTGCGCCGGGTGCGGCTGCGCCAGCTGGTCAGCGTCCGCCGCGACGCCGGTCGGCCGGTCCCGGCTCCCGCCGAGGTCGACCTCGCGGTCGCGCGCGAGCTCGACACCGGCGCCTTCCCGGCGATCGACCCCGAGACCGGCGAGTTCGAGGCCGTAGATCCGATCGACGGGCCGGAAACGTCCATATAGCGGACGTTTCCGGCCCGTCGGCGGCGGAAAAGCGCTTGTGCGGCGTTGTTACAACCGGCACGAACTGGCTCTAGAAAGCGGATCGTCGGCCCTTTGGGATATAGTCGCTCATCCGCTCGCTCCCCCTGAGATGGGGCGCTTTTGCGGACTTATGTCTCCTCCCAAGCACGTCGACCTACTGTTGCTGGCCGTCGCCCTTGTCGTGTTCGCGATCGGCGGGCTGCCCCTGCTCGGCTACGCCGTGGCCGCTGCGGTCTGGCTCGCCCAGCGCGGGATCCAGGTGCTGGCCTCGCGCCGCGCCGGCGAGGATCTCGCCCAGGGCAACCGCCAGCGGGCGATGGGCACGGTCGCCGCGACGACGCTGGGACGCGTCTGGCTGATGGCGACCGCGGTGCTCCTGGTCGGCATCGCCGATCGCGAATCGGGCCTGGCGGCGGCGCTGCTGCTCCTCGCGCTCTTCACCGTCTCCTTCGCCGCCCAGGGGGTCGCCTACCTGCTCGAGCCGGACGGACAGGGGGTCAAGGCGCGATGAAGACGAAGACCAAAGTCCTCATCGGCTTCGGCGTCTACTTCGCGATCGCGATCCTGATGCTGTTGATCTTCGGCAGCTCGGGCAAGAACGAAGCCTTCAAGCCGCAGAACGAGTTCAAGCTCGAAGCCTGGATCCCGATCCACCTTGGCAGCCTCGACCTCAGCATCAACAAGGCGGTCCTCTATCTGGCGCTGACGAGCGCGCTGACGATCGCGACGATGATCTGGATCGCGCGCCGCATGCAGCAGAAGCCCAACCGCGTGCAGACCGCGGTCGAGGTCGCCTACGACCTGGCGAAGAACAACATCACCGGCGGCAACCTCGAGGCGCGCGAGGCGGCGCGCTGGTTCCCCTTCATCGCCGGCCTCTTCTTCTTCATCTGGTTCTCCAACATGCTCGGCTTCCTGCCGCTGCCGACCAACACCGAGCACGAGATCACGGTCTTCGGCCTCGAAATCCCCGCCTTCGCGATCTACGCGGCGACGGCGAACATCTCGATCCCGCTCATCCTCACCCTCGTCGTCTGGCTCTCCTACCACGTCGAAGGCATCCGCTCGAAGGGCTTCTTCGCCTACTTCGCCAGCTGGCTTCCCCCGGGGCTCGGGAACATGAGCCCGTTCGGCAAGGCGGCGATCTTCCTGATCGAGGTGATCTCGCACTTCGTCCGGTTGATCTCGCTCTCCGTCCGTCTCTTCGCCAACATCCTCGCCGGCCACCTGCTGCTGCTCTTCATGGGCGGTGGCCTCGCCGTGCTGCTCGGCATCGCCGCGCTCGGCGCCCTCACCTTCCCGCTGGCCTTCGTCTTCTTCATCTTCGAGGTCGGCTTGGTAGCGACCCTGCAGGCATTCATCTTCTCCACGCTCAGCGCCATCTACATCGGCGGAGCGACCTCCGCAACCCACTAGAAAAGGAGCACTGTTCTCACCATGGATCTGACCCCCCTCGCCGCGGCTGGTGCCGAAGAAGGCATCAAGAGCGCCGGCAAAGCGATCGCCCTCGGCGTCGGCGCCGGCCTCGGCTCGATCGGCGCCGGCATCGGCGTCGGCTTCATCTTCGGCAAGGAGATCGAGTCGGTCGCCCGCCAGCCGGAGATGAAAAGCGAGCTCGAAAGCATCCGCTGGCTCGGCTTCGCGCTGACCGAGGCGGTCGCCTTCTACACCTTCATCTTCGGCCTGATCGCCTTCTTCCTCTCGTAGGGATGACGGCCCTCAGCCTGATAGCCGCGGCGCCGCTTGCCGCCGAGGAAAGCGGCGGCAGCTTCCTGGTCTCGCCGGGTCTCGGCCTGATGATCTGGACGCTGGTGCTCTTCCTCTTCACCATGTGGGTGCTGAGCAAGGTCGCCTTCCCGAAGATCCAGGAGGCGCTCGACAAGCGGGCGAAGACGATCGCCGACTCGATCGAGGCGGCCGAGCGGCAGCGCCGGGAATCGGACGAGCTGCTCGAGGAGTACCGCCAGCGGCTCGCCGAGGCGCGCGAGCAGGCCGACGACATCATGGCGCGGGCGCGCAAGGCGGCCGAGACCGCCGAGGCCGAGGCGACGAGCGCCGGCAAGGAGAAACGCGAGGAGCTGGTCGCTGCGGCCAAGCGCGACATCGAAGCCGAGACGCGGCGCTCGCTCGAGCAGATCCGCAAGGAGGTCGCCGACCTGACCGTGCTCGCGACCGAGAAGGTGACGCGCAAGGCGCTCAGCGCCGAGGACCAGCGCCGCCTGGTCGAGGAGGCGCTCAGCGAGGTCGACTTCAGCGCCCTCTCGGGGGCGGAGAGCTAGCGATGGCCGAGGCGGCTCATGTGTACGCGGAGGCGCTCTTCGAGGTCGCCCGCGACAAGGGCAGGCTCGACGCGATCGGCGCCGACCTCGACCAGTTCGCCGACGCCGTCGCGGCGAGCCGCGAGATGCAGGTCTTCCTCTTCAGCCCGCACTTCACCTCGGCCGAGAAGGTCGCGGGCCTGCGCCGCGCGGTGAGCGGCACCGACCCGGAGTTGGTCAACTTCCTCGAGCTGCTGGTCGAGAAGCACCGCATGACGGAGGTCTTCCGCATCCGCCGCGAGTTCGACGGGCTGTGGAAGAAGGAGAACAAGCTCATCGACGTGACCGTGACCAGCGCGGTCGAGCTCGACCCGGCCGTGGTGGCCAGGGTCGGCGAGGAGATCGAGCGCCAGACCGGCCAGAGGGTCGAGCTGGCCAGCCGTGTCGACGGAGAGATCCTCGGCGGCATCGTCCTGCAGGTCGGCAACATGGTGCTCGACGCGAGCATCCGCAGCCGCCTGGAGAAACTTCGACAAAGCGTCGCCGCATGAACAAACGAACGATTCGCGATGAGGAGAGACTGACTTAATGGAGATCAAGCCCGACGAGATCGCGTCGATCCTGCGCGAGCGGATCGAGGGACTGGACACCGGCAGCGCCGACCTCTCCGAGGTCGGGACGGTGCTGTCCGTGGCCGACGGGATCGCCCGCATCCACGGCCTCGACAACTGCATGGCGCTGGAGATGCTCGAACTGCCGCACGGCGTCACCGGCCTCGCCCTCAACCTCGAGGCCGACAACGTCGGCGCCGTGCTCTTCGGCGAGTGGGACAAGATCGTCGAGGGCGACACGGTCAAGCGCACCGGCCACCTGCTGCGAATCCCCGTCGGCGACCACCTGCTCGGCCGCCTCGTCGACCCGCTCGGGCGGCCGCTCGACGGCAGGGGCGAGATCGCCACCGACCAGACCCGGCCGGCCGAGTTCAAAGCGCCCGGCGTGGTCGAGCGCCAGCCGGTGACCGAGCCGGTGCAGACCGGGCTGATGTCGATCGACGGGATGATCCCGATCGGCCGCGGGCAGCGAGAGCTGATCATCGGCGACCGCCAGACCGGCAAGACGGCGATCGCGATCGACACGATCATCAACAACCGCGACAAGGACATGGTCTGCATCTACGTCGCGATCGGCCAGCGGATGTCGACGGTCGTCCAGCTGAAGGAGGTGCTGGAGGAAAACGGCGCGATGGAGAACACGATCATCGTCGCCGCCCCCGCCGACGAGGCCGCCCCGATCAAGTTCATCGCCCCCTACGCCGGCTGCGCGATGGGCGAGCACTTCCTCTACAACGGCAAAGCCGCGCTCTGCGTCTACGACGACCTCACCAAGCACGCCTACGCCTACCGGCAGATGTCGCTGCTGCTGCGGCGCCCGCCCGGCCGCGAGGCCTACCCCGGCGACGTCTTCTACCTGCACTCGCGGCTGCTCGAGCGGGCGGTGAAGCTGAACGACGAGCTCGGCGGCGGCTCGCTGACCGCGCTGCCGATCATCGAGACCCAGGCCTCCGACGTCTCCGCCTACATCCCGACCAACGTGATCTCGATCACCGACGGCCAGATCTTCCTCGAGTCCGACCTCTTCAACTCGGGCGTGCGGCCGGCGATCAACGTCGGCATCTCGGTCTCGCGGGTGGGGGGCGACGCGCAGACCAAGGCGATGAAGAAGGTCGCCGGCAAGCTGCGCCTCGATCTCTCCCAGTACCGCGACCTCGAGGCGTTCGCCCAGTTCGGCTCAGAGCTCGATCCGGAGACGCAGAAGACGCTGAATCGCGGCGAGCGGCTGGTCGAGCTGCTCAAACAGAAAGAGCGCGAACCGCTCGAGATGGCCGACCAGGTCGCCGCGATCTACTCCGGCACCGGCGGCTTCCTCGATCGGATCAAGACCGAGCGCGTCGGCGAGTTCCTGCGCGACCTGAAGCTCCACCTGCACACCGAGAAGGCGGATCTGCTCGGCCGGATCGAGGAGAGCGGCAAGCTCGAGGAGGCCGACGAGGAGGAGCTCGGGGCGGCGATCCGCGACTTCGTCGACGACTTCGGCCCCGACTTCGACGAGCACGGCGACCCGCTGGAGAACGGCGAGTCGGACCGCATCCGCTCCGAGAAGGAGACGGCTGCGGCCTAGTTGACGATGGCTTCCCAGAAGGACGTCAAGAACCGCATCGCGTCGGTCAAGAACATCAAGAAGATCACGCGGGCGATGGAGATGGTCGCGGCGGCGCGGCTGCGCCGGGCCGAACAGCGAATCGAGCGGCTGCGCCCCTACGCGCAGGGCATGCGCAAGCTGACGCGGCGCGCGGCCGAGCAGGCCGGCGGCGTGCCGCGGGTCCCCGTCCTGGTCGAGCGCGAGGAGATCAAGCGGGTCGGCGTCGTGCTGATCACGGGCGACCGCGGCCTTGCCGGCGCCTTCAACGCCAACGTGCTCCGCGAGGGGCTGCGCCTGCGCGACGAGTGGCGCGAGAAGGGCGCCGAGGTCGCCTTCTCGGCCGTCGGGCGCAAGGGCGTCTCGGCACTTGCCTTCCGCAAGCAGAACGTGCGCACCTCCTACATCGGCTTCACCGACCGCCCCGCCTTCGCCAACGCGCGCGAGATCGGCGAGGAGCTGACCGCGCGCTACGTCGACGCGGAGCTCGACCGGGTCGAGCTCGTCTACAACCACTACGTCTCGCCGCTGACCCAGCACGTCTGGCGGCAGACGCTGCTGCCGCTGCAGCAGGCCGAGGTGCTCGGCGACGGCGCCGCCGGAGAGGAAGAGGAGGCCGAGGAAACCGAGGTCGAGCGCGCGCACAGCCGAGCGCTGTGGGAGTACGAGCCCGACGCCGAAGAACTGCTGGCGCAGCTCATTCCCGAGTACGTGAACATCTCGGTCTACCGGGCGCTGCTCGAGTCGGCCGCCTCGGAGCTGGGGGCGAGGATGACGGCGATGCGCAACGCGGCGGAGAACGCCGAGACGATGATCGACGACCTCACCCTGGAGATGAACCGGGCCAGGCAAGCGGAGATCACGCAGGAGATCCTCGAGGTCGTGGGGGGCGCAGAGGCTCTTGGATAAGACGGGAGCGCGAGCGAACAAGCGTGCATATCTGATTCTTCGCGCCGTGAGCGAGCGCGACTGTTATCTACGGAAAAGGAACCAATGGCTGAGAGCAACGGAACGAACGTAGGGCGAGTCGAGCAGGTGACCGGCGTCGTCGTCGACGCCGTCTTCCCCGAGAAGCTGCCGGAGATCTACTCGGCGGTCAGGATCGAGATGGCCGGCGACGCGGATCGCGAGGCGACCGAGCTGGTCTGCGAGGTCCAGCAGCACCTCGGTGACGACCGCGTCCGCACGGTGGCGATGGACGCCACCGACGGCCTGCAGCGCGGCAACAAGGTGATCGACACGGGCGGGCCGATCTCGGTTCCGGTCGGCGACGCGACCCTGGGCCGAATCTTCAACCTGCTCGGCGAGCCGATCGACAACGGCGCGCCGATCGAGGCCGGGGAGCGCTGGCCGATTCACCGGCCCGCCCCCCAAGCCTCCGACCTCGCTCCGACCCAGGAGATCCTCGAGACGGGGATCAAGGTGATCGACCTGCTCGCGCCCTACGCCAAGGGCGGCAAGGTCGGGCTCTTCGGCGGCGCCGGCGTCGGCAAGACCGTGCTGATCCAGGAGCTGATCCGCTCGATCGCCGAGGAGCACGAGGGGCTCTCCGCCTTCTGCGGCGTCGGCGAGCGCTCGCGCGAGGGCAACGACCTCTGGCGCGAGATGAAAGAGTCGGGCGTGATCGACAAGACGATGCTCGTCTTCGGCCAGATGAACGAGCCCCCCGGCGCCCGCCTGCGGGTGGCGCTCTCGGGCCTGACGATGGCCGAATACTTCCGCGAGCAGGGCGGCCAGGACGTGCTGCTCTTCATCGACAACATCTTCCGCTTCGTCCAGGCGGGCTCGGAGGTCTCGGCACTGCTCGGGCGGATGCCCTCGGCGGTCGGCTACCAGCCGACGCTGGAGACCGAGATGGGCGAACTGCAGGAGCGGATCAGCTCGACCGAGCGCGGCTCGGTCACCTCGATCCAGGCCGTCTACGTGCCCGCCGACGATTACACGGACCCGGCGCCGGCCTCGGTCTTCGCCCACCTCAACGCGACCACGGCGCTCTCGCGGTCGATCTCCGAGAAAGGCATCTACCCGGCGGTCGACCCGCTCGACTCGAGCTCGACCATCCTCAAGCCCGACGTCGTCGGCGAGGAGCACTACCGCACGGCGACCGAGGTGCAGGAGGTGCTGCAGCGCTACAAGGAGCTGCAGGACATCATCGCGATCCTCGGAATCGACGAGCTCTCCGACGAGGACAAGCAGACGGTCTCGCGGGCGCGCAAGATCGAGCGCTTCCTCAGCCAGCCGTTCTTCGTCGCCGAGCAGTTCACCGGCCGCAGCGGCGAGTACGTGCCGGTGGCCGAGACGGTGCGCGGCTTCCGCGAGATCCTCGACGGCGAGCACGACGACCTGTCCGAGGGCGCCTTCTACATGCAGGGCTCGATCGACCAGGTCACCGAGAACGCCAAGGCCGCGGCGTAGGAGCAGGGCTTGGCGGGCGAGGCCAAATTCGAGGTCGAGATCCTCACCCCCGAGGGCGAGGTCTACAACGGCGAGGTGCGCCAGGTCTCGACCCGCACCGCCGGGGGCGAAATCGGGATCCTCGCCAACCGGGCGCCGCTGCTGGCGGCGCTGCGGCCGACCGAGCTGCGCCTCTTCGAGGGCGACGGCGAGCCGCGCCGCTACGCCCAGGCGCACGGCTGGATCCAGGTCTTCGGCAACCACGCGCGGCTGCTGGTCGAGGAGGCGATCGAGCCCGGCGAGCTCGACGTCGCCGTGCTCAAAGAACAGCTCGCGGACGCCGAGCAGCGGCTGGCGGAGGCCGAGAAGGACAGCGGCGAGTGGACGCGGGCACGCAAAGACCGCGACCGCGCCGAAGCGTTCCTGGCGATCGCCGAGGGGTGAAGGGGTCGGGTGCCCCTTCCCCGGAGGCCGTTGCGCAGCAGATCGTTTACGGAGCTTCGCGGCGTGGTCGCTAAGCCTCCGGGAAAGGGGCACCCGACCCCTTCGAACGCCCGGCCGCGCGATCCACAGATTGCATATCGCCGCTTCGCGACATTCCCCCAGAGGCGCATCGGCTCGTCCCTCCAGAACCCCTCGAGCAGCTCAAACATCTCAACCCCCTCCCGCAGCTTCCGCAAGTCCGGTTGCCGCCGTACAGCTGAAGCAGCTACCCGGCCTCGTCCCTTTAGCTTTCGAAGCTGGGGGTGGCTTGGAGCGGGAGGGATGCGGTTGCCCAATCCGGGAATGTCGCGAAGCGGCGAAATGCAATCTTTCTTCTGCGCGGGCGAAGCCCGCGCTCGGACTTCGGAGCTAAGGCCCCGAAGGGGCCGTGCTCCATCAATTCCCGGATTGGGCAACCGCATCCCTCGCTGCTGGGGGTCGACGTGAGCGGGGAGCTGGTGGCTCTGGCTACGCGGTTGATTGGGTACGACACCTCGGCGCCGGACGGGGTGCTGGAAGCTGCGGGGTTCGTCGAGGGGTGGCTGGAAGCGCGTGGGATCGCTACGGCTACCGACGAGGTGCGGGGGCTGCCGGTGCTGCGGGCGGAGGTTGGGCCGGAGGGGGCGCCGACGGTGGTGCTGCACGGCCACCTCGACGTCGTCCCGGGCCGCGCCGGGCAGTTCGAGCCGCGGCTGGAGGGCGACCGGCTCTACGGGCGCGGCGCCTACGACATGAAGGGGGCCGTGGCGGCGATGCTGCTGACCGTGGCGGCGCTGCGCGACCAGGAGCTGGTGCGGGTGCGGCTGGGGATCGTCGGCGACGAGGAGTCCGAGGAGGAGGCCGAACGGGGGAGCGACCACCTGGTCGACTCCGGCTTCCTCGGCGACTTCGCGATCACCGGCGAGCCGACCGACCTGCAGATCGGGGTCGAGGCCAAGGGCGTGCTGGCGCTGCGGCTGGAGGTGAGCGGCGTCGCCGCTCACGGAGCGACCCCGTGGCTGGGCGACAACGCCGTGCTGAAGGCGCACGACGTTTTCCGCAGTATCGAGTCGCTACCGTTCGCACGGCACAGCTCGGAGCTGTTCGACCGCCCCTCGATCAATCTCGGCCGGATCCTGGGCGGCGACGCGCTCAACAAGGTGCCAGACCAATGCGCGATCGACGTCGACATCCGCTACCTGCCAGACCAGGACCCCGCGACCGTGCTCGAACAGGTTCGCTCCCTGCCCGACGCCGAGGTGACGCCGCTCTTCACCCGCCCGCCGGCCGTGGTCGACCGCAACTCGCCCTTCGTCCTCGGCCTCAGCGAGGCCGCCTCGGCCCACCACGAGGGGGAGCCGATGAGCGTCGGTCGCGACGGCGCCTCCGATGCTGTCTCCTTCCTGCGAGTCGGCGTCCCGGCGGTCGAGTTCGGGCCGGTCGGCGACGGCCACCACGGGCCGCGGGAGTGGGTCTCGGTCGCCTCGCTGGATGCCTACCGGCAGACGCTCGACTCCTTCCTGCGCGCACTTCCGGAGCGCCTCGCCGCCTGAGCGGGACGAGATGGTAGAGCCGGTCTTCAAAAAGCCGCCGCCCGACGGCGACCACGAGCCGCCGCCGAAGCGCAAGCGCTACTGGTGGCGCTTCGCGCTCGCCGCGGTGATCATCGTCGCGGCCAGCGCGGGGGCGACCTCGAGCAGCATCCTCCTCTACATCGACAGCATCGCCAAGGCGCTCTCGCACAACAACCGGCTGGAGAACAAGGTCAAGCGCTTCCTCGCCCAGACCCACGGCGGCGAACCGGAGAACATCCTGATCATCGGCTCCGACAAGCGCGCCTCCGAACCCGAAGACCCGGGCCGCTCCGACACCACCATGCTGCTGCGCCTCGACCCCGATCGCAACGCGATCGCGCTGATGTCGATCCCGCGCGACCTCAAGGTCGAAATCCCCGGCTTCGGGATCAACAAGTTCAACGCCGCATACACCTACGGTGGGCCGAAGCTGACGCTGCAGGTGGTCAAGGAACTGACCGGGCTGTCGATCAACCACGTCGTCAACGTCGACTATCTCGGCTTCGTGAAAGCGGTCGACGCGATCAACTGCGTCTACGTCGACGTCGACCGGCGCTACTACCACAACAACGCCGAATCGAGCGAAGAATACGCCGAAATAAACGTCCAGCCGGGCTACCAGCTCCTCTGCGGGAAAAAAGCGCTTCAGTACGTGCGCTACCGCCACACCGACACCGATCTGGTCCGCGCCGCCCGCCAGCAGGAATTCATCAGCGACGCCCGCCAGCGGGTGCCGATCGGCGATCTCGTCCTCGGCCGCAACGAACTGATCGACATCTTCACCGAATACACCACCTCCGACATCAGCGACAAGGAGACGATGCTGGAAGTGCTGAAACTGTTCATCGCCTCGCGCAACGCGAAGATCAAGGAGGTCCACTTCCCGGCGATCCTCGGGCCGAGCTACGTCTACGCCTCGGAGGGCGCGATTGAAGGCGCGGTGGAAAAGTTCCTCGGCATCGAAGCGAGCGGCGGCCCGCGCGGTACCTACGAAGCCGAAGCGAGCACCAAGCCCGCGAAGAAGAAGAAGGCCAAGCCGAAGCACGAGCACCACGTGGTCAAGCCGAAGCCGCCGGGCGACGACGGCCTCGTCCCGGCTCACGAAGAAGGCGAACTGGAGGGCGAGTCGGTCGCCCGCAAGGTCAGCGCCGGATTCCCCGTCTACTACCCCACCCGGCTGCCGCCGGAATCGCGCTTCGTCGAAAGCTCGACCTACCTCCACGTGCAGGACCCGCGCGTCTACCACTTCAAGGACACCGACGGCAAGCGCCACGCCGCGTACCGCATGGTCGGCGAATTCGGCCCCGAATACGAACGCCAGTACTTCGGCGTGCAGGGGGTTCAGGGATGGGGGAACCCGCCGATCCTCGACAACCCGAGCGAAACCAGGACGATCAACGGCCGCGAATACGAAATCTACGTCGACGGCGATCGGGTCAAGCTGATCGCCTGGCACCGGGGCGAAAACAGCTACTGGGTCTCCAATACGCTGCTGCAGACGCTGACCAACGACCAGATGGTGGGGATCGCGCGCTCGGCGAAGCTGAAGATCCCGAACCACAAGCACAGACGGGGCGGGGCTCGGGGATGACGGAGAGACGGGAGGCAATCGGCGTCGTCGGCGTCGGCTGGGTCGGCCTGGTGACGGCGGCATGCTTCGCCGAGCTGGGCCACCGCGTCGTCGCCCGCGACATCGTCGCCGAGAAGGTCGAGGCGCTCTCGCGCGGCGAGGCGACCTTCCACGAGCCCGGCCTGGCCGAGCTGTTGGCGCGCAACGCCGAGCGGCTCACCTTCACCACCGAGATGCCGGAGCTGCTGGACGCGGCGCGCCTGCTCTTCGTCTGCGTCGACACGCCGCCGACCCGTTCCGGCGACGCCGACCTCTCGCGGGTGCGCTCCGTGGTCGAGGAGCTGCGCGAGGGCGGCGACCACGCGCTGGTGATGAAGAGCACGGTGCCCGCCGGGACGGGCCAGACGATCCGGCGCGACCTGCCCGGCGTCGCCTACGTCTCCTGCCCCGAGTTCCTCAAGGAGGGGACGGCGGTCGAGGACTTCATGCACCCCGACCGGGTCGTGATCGGCGCCGACCCCGGCGACGAGGAGGCCGCCGACGCGGTCGCGGCGCTGTACGAGCCGCTGGGGGGCGAGCTGGTCCGCACCGACGTCGCCAGCGCCGAGATGATCAAGCTCGCCTCCAACGCCTTCCTCGCGACCAAGATCTCCTTCGTCAACGAGATCGCCAACGTCTGCGAGGAGGTCGGCGCCGACGTCGCCGAGGTCGCCCGCGGCATGGGCCTCGACCGGCGGATCGGCCCCTCCTTCCTGCGCGCCGGCATCGGCTACGGGGGCTCATGTTTCCCCAAGGATGTCAGTGCGCTAAAGATGCTTGCCGGCAACACCGGCTACCACTTCCAGCTGCTCAACGCGGTGATCGAGGTGAACGAGCTGCAGAAGCGGCGGGTGGTGCAGAAGCTGCTCGGGCGCCTGGGCTCGCTGGTGGGGAAGAGGATCGCCCTGCTGGGCCTCGCCTTCAAGCCCGACACGGACGACATGCGCGAGGCCTCCAGCCTGGTGCTGGCCGCGCGGCTGCAGGGCGAGGGGGCGGAGGTCGTCGCCTACGATCCTGTCGCCGCTAGAGCGGCGCGCGAGCTGCTCGGCTCGGTCGAGCTGGCGGGCTCGGCGCTGGAGGCGCTGGAGGGGGCCGACGCCGCGGTGCTGGTCACCGAGTGGGGTGAGTTCCGCGAGATCGACTGGGGCGAGGCCGCCGGCCGGATGGCGCGGCCGCTGCTGGTCGACGGCCGCAACTTCCTCGACCCGGCCAAGCTCCGGGAAGCGGGCTTCGAGTACGAGGGAATAGGCAGGGCGGCACAGGGCGCCCCCGCTCCCGCGAGCGCCGACTGACCATGCAGGCGATCGTCCTGGTGGGTGGCGAAGGCACGCGGCTGCGGCCGCTGACCTCCTCGACGCCGAAGCCGGCGCTGACGCTGGTCGACCGCCCCTTCCTCGCCTACATGATCGAGTGGCTGGCGGGGCACGGGGTCGAGGAAGTGGTGCTCGCCTGCGGCTTCCTGCCCGACGTGCTGCGCGAGGCGCTGGCCGGCGAGGAGGAGCGCTCCGGGGCGCGCATCCGCTACGTGGTCGAGCCCGAGCCGTTGGGCACCGCCGGGGCGATCCGGTTTGCCGCGGACCAGCTTGGCGATGAGCTCGAGGACCGGTTCCTGGCGCTGAACGGCGACGTGCTCACCGACCTCGACCTGAGCGCGCTGCTCCGCGCCCATGAGGAGCGCAGCGCGCGCGCCACGATCGCCCTGCACCCGGTCGAGGACTCCTCCGCCTTCGGCCTGGTCCACAGCGGCCCCGAGGGCGAGGTCCTTGCCTTCCTCGAGAAGACGGGAGAGGCCGCGCCGGGCGAGGTCAACGCCGGCATGTATGCGCTCGAGCGCTCGGTCCTCGACCTGATCCCGCCCGGCGAGAACGTCTCGATCGAGCGCGACGTCTTCCCCCGGCTGGTCGGCGATGGCCTGCACGGCCTACTGCTCGACGGCTACTGGGTCGACATCGGCACGCCCGAGCGTTACCTGCAGGCGAGCTGGGACATCCTCGAGGGACGTGTGCGGACCCGGGTCGAGCCGACCGCGCCGGGGGTCCTGGTCGCGGCGGACGCCGAGGTCGCCGATGACGCGACGGTCGGCCCGCGCGCCGTGCTCGCGCCCGGCAGCCGGGTCGGCGCCGGCGCCGAGGTGCGCGACTCGGTCCTGCTCGACGGCTGCGAGGTGGGGGAGGGCGCGCGGGTCGTCGGCTCGATCCTCTCCCCGGGCGCCAGCGTGCCGGCCGGCGCCGAAGTCGAGGGGGCGGTCGCCGCCGCGAATGAAAGGGTTACGGCATGACGATGCTCGACGACGTGCTGGCGATCCCCTCGCACCTGCGCGACGCGCTCTGGCGGATCGAGTCGGCGCGGCTCGAGCCGCGCGAGGCGGCGGGGGTCCTGGTCTGCGGGATGGGCGGCTCGGCGATCGGCGGCGACCTCGCCGCGGCCGCGCTCGGCGACCGCCTCACTCGGCCGCTGCTGACCGTGCGTGGCTACGAGCTGCCGAGCTGGGCGACCCCGGAGTGGTCGGTGCTGGCGAGCAGCTACTCGGGCGGCACCGAGGAGACGCTGGCCTGCTTCGAGGCCGCCGAGGCGCTCGGCGCGCCCCGAACCGTGGTCAGCACCGGCGGCGAGCTGGTCGATCTGGCCCGTGCCGCCGGCGTCCCGGTTGTCGGTCTGCCGGGGATCCTGCAGCCGCGCGCCGCCGTCGCCTACATGTTCGCCGTCGCCGCCGAGGCGGTCGCCCTGGCCGGCGCCGGGCCGCGCCTGCACACCGAGATCGACGCGGCCGCCGGCTTCCTCGAGCGCGAGAGCGAGGGCCTGCGGTCGCGGGCCGGAGAGATCGCCGCCGCGCTCGGTTCCGCCGCACCGGTCGTCTACGGCGCCGACCTGACCGCCGCCGTGGCGAAGCGCTGGAAGGCGCAGATCAACGAGAACGCGAAGCTGCCGGCCTTCTTCTCGGAGCTTCCCGAGGCCGACCACAACGAGCTCTGCGGCTGGGCCGGCCTCCCCGACGGTGGCCGCTTCGCCGCGGTGCTGATCGAAGACTCGGATCAGCACCCGCGCGAGCGGCGGCGCTTCGAGCTGACCGCCGAGACGATCGCCGCCGGCGGCGCCGAGGCGGTCTCGCTCGAGACGGTCGGCGAGACGCGAACCGAACGCCTCTTCTGGGCGACGATGCTCGGCGATCTGGTCTCGCTCGAGCTGGCGCAGGCCCGCGGCGTCGACCCGATGCCGGTCGAGGCGATCGAGGGCTTCAAGGCCGCCCTCGGCCGTCCCTGAACCCGATCGCTTCGGTGGGCGTCAGGCCCGTGTAGACGACGACAATACAGCGAAACTAGCTTAACTGTTAGCTTTCAGCCTTCTACTGTTAGCCTTGGACAGCGTATGAGCGTCGAGATATCGAAGACCCAAAGATTGGTTCTGGTCGGCGAGGCCTTTCGGCCAGCGGCGCCGGTGGACGACCTGGAGCTTTTCGCGGGTCGAGAGAGGCAGCGCGGCGAAGTGATCAGCGCGGTCACGCAGGTCGGCTATCACGTTGGCCTCTACGGCGAGAGGGGAGTCGGGAAGACGTCGCTGGCGAGGGTCATGGCTGCGATTTTCAATCAGCCTGGAATTCGTCAGTTCCAAGCGGCGATGGTCAGCTGCCATACCGACGACACGTTCGCGTCGCTCTGGACGAACATCTTTAGGCGCCTGAAGCAAGACGTTGACAGCTACACGCCCGAGGGCGTGCGATACGAGCTTGAGTATCTGGATCCTCCCGCCTTGATTGTCATCGACGAGCTGGATCGCCTTGAGAACGACGAGGCATTGACGATGCTGGCTGACACGATCAAGAATCTTTCCGACAACGCCGTGCCTTCCACCGTGGTGCTCGTAGGCGTTGCAGGCTCGATCGGCGATCTGATCGGAGAGCACGAATCAATCATTCGGAACCTTGCCCAGATTGGAATGCCTCGGATGGAGCCAGACGAGCTACGAGGAATCCTGAGCAAGGGATGCGAGCACGCCAAGATCGGCATGCATCAGGACGCCGTCGAGCGGATCGTCGGCCTCTCGGAGGGCCTTCCCCACTACACCCACCTCCTCGGCCATCGTGCCGCGGAGAGGGCTGTGCAGGACGACCGCGACTTTGTCACGCTCGATGATGTCGAAGCCGCAATCCCCAGAGCAGTGGACGGCCATACGATCCAGAGCGACTACGTCAAAGCGGTGAGGAGCTCCCAGCCCGGAAACCTCTACCGGGAGGTTCTTCTCGCTTGCGCCATAGCTCCCAAGAACAGTCTGGGGTACTTCACCTCGGGACAGATTCGCGATCCCTTGGAGGTGATTGCCGGTCGGCGACTTGACATCCCTGCGTTTTCCCGCCACATGAAGGAGTTCCTCGACCCGGTCCGCGGCAGCGTATTGCGGCGGGAGGGCAAGGAACGCTCTTATTCCTATCGATTTTCCGACCCGATGATGCAGCCATACGTGATCATGAGTTCTCTAACCGACGGGCTCATTACGACGCAGCAGTTGAGTGAGCTTCAAGGTAAGTCCCAGGATGCGGAGCGAGACGAGGACGAGGTGTACGCACGCGGCCGGCTCTTTTAGGGCGTCTCGCTTCCTGCCATCTCGGAAAGGCATTTCTCCGTATCCTTCGCGGCGACCAATAGACCGAAAGGAACCGATGGCAACCGCCACCGCAAACTACAAAGTCGCCGACATCGACCTCGCCGAGTTCGGGCGCAAGGAGATCGACCTCGCCGAGGTCGAGATGCCCGGCCTGATGCAGACCCGCGAGGAGTTCGCGGCGCAGCAGCCGCTGAAGGGGGCGCGGATCACCGGCTCGCTCCACATGACGGTGCAGACCGCGGTGCTGATCGAGACCCTTATCGCCCTCGGCGCCGAGGTCCGCTGGGCCAGCTGCAACATCTTCTCCACGCAGGACCACGCTGCCGCCGCGATCGCCGCCGCCGCCGTCCCCGTCTTCGCCTGGAAAGGCGAGACCCTGGAGGAGTACTGGTGGTGCACCGAGCAGGCGCTGCTCTGGCCCGAGGGCGAGGGCCCGAACATGATCCTCGACGACGGCGGCGACGCCACCCTTCTCGTCCACAAGGGCGTCGAGTTCGAGAAGGCGGGCGCCGTGCCCGACCCGGCCTCGGCCGACTCGGAGGAGTTCCGCATCGTGCTCGAGACCCTGCAGCGCTCGCTCGAGGCCGACCCACGGCGCTGGACCGAGATCGCCGCGGGGGTCAAGGGGGTCACCGAGGAGACGACCACCGGCGTGCACCGGCTCTACCAGCTGGCCGAGACCGGCGACCTGCTCTTCCCGGCGATCAACGTCAACGACTCGGTCACCAAGTCGAAGTTCGACAACCTCTACGGCTGCCGCCACTCGCTGATCGACGGGATCAACCGCGCCACCGACGTGATGATCGGCGGCAAGGTCGCCGTCGTCTGCGGCCACGGCGACGTCGGCAAGGGCTGCGCCGAGTCGCTGCGCGGCCAGGGCGCCCGGGTGATCGTCACCGAGATCGACCCGATCTGTGCCCTGCAGGCGGCGATGGAAGGCTACGAGGTGCGGACGCTCGACGAAGTCGTCGAGACCGCCGACATCTTCATCACCGCCACCGGCAACAAGGACATCGTCACCGCCGACCAGATGGCGCGGATGAAGCACAACGCGATCGTCGGCAACATCGGCCACTTCGACAACGAGATCGACGTCGCCGGGCTCGAAGCGTCTCCGGCGGAGAGGGTCAACATCAAGCCCCAGGTCGACGAGTGGCGCTTCCCCGACGGCCACTCGATCATCCTCCTCTCCGAGGGCCGCCTGCTCAACCTCGGCAACGCGACCGGGCATCCGAGCTTCGTCATGTCCAACTCGTTCACCAACCAGGTGATCGCGCAGATCGAGCTCTACGGCCAGCCCGACGGGTTCACGGCCAAGGAGGTCACCGTGCTGCCGAAGCACCTCGACGAGAAGGTCGCGCGGCTGCACCTCGCGGCGCTCGGCGTCAACCTCACCGAGCTCTCCGAAGAGCAGGCCGCCTACCTCGGCATCCCGGTCGAGGGCCCCTACAAGCCGGACCATTACCGCTACTGAGCCGATGAGGGCGATGATCCTGGCGGCCGGCCTCGGCACCCGGCTGCGGCCGATCACCTACGCGATCCCGAAGCCGATGGTGCCGGTGCTGAACCGGCCGGTGATGGAGCACACCGTGCGCCTCCTGGCGCGCCACGGCTTCGCCGAAGCGATCGCCAACACGCACTGGTTCCCGGAGACGATCGAGGGCCACTTCGGCGACGGCTCGGCCTTCGGCCTCGAGCTCTCCTACAGCCCCGAGGAGCAGCTCCTGGGGACCGCCGGAGGCGTTCGCAACGCCGCCGGCTTCCTCGGCGAGACCTTCCTCGTCGTCGCCGGCGACGCGCTCACCGACATCGACTTCGCCGCGATGCGCGAGTTCCACGAATCCCACGACGGGGTCGCGACCGTCGCCACCAAGCGGGTCGCCGAGACGAGCGAATACGGCGTCGTCATCGCCGGCGCCGACGGCCGCATCCAGGGCTTCCAGGAGAAGCCCGATCCGGCCGAGGCGCTCTCCGACCTCGCCAACACCTGCATCTACATGTTCCGCGCCGAGGTCTTCGACTTCTTCCCGGCGCCCGGCACGAGCAAGGCTGCCGGAGTCGACGATCCCGACGGCTTCGCCGACTGGGCGATGGACGTCTTCCCGGCCCTGCTCGAGGCCGACGTGCCCTTCTACTCGCACGAGATCGAGGCCTACTGGAACGACATCGGCAACCTCGACGAGCTGCGCCAGGGCAACCTCGACGCCCTGCACGGCGCGGTCGCGGTCGAGCCGGGCGCGCCGGAGGTGGCCGAGGGGGTGCGCTCCGCCAGCCCGCTCGTCGGGGTCGAGGTGAGCGCGCCGGCGCTGATCGGCGCCGGCGCCGAGCTGGGGGAGGGGGTCCGAATCGAGGGGCCGGCGATCCTCGGCGACCGCTGCCGCATCGGCGCGGGCGCGATCGTCCGCGACGCGATCCTGCTCGAAGGCGCCGAGGTCCCGCCGCAGGGCATCCTGGTCGGCGGCATCGCGGCACGCGGCACGAAGAATTGACACAAACCTGACGTTCGGCGCACCACGCGTGCGCCGCGAGCGCCGACGATCGGAGGATGAAGCTCCTCCAGCTCGTCGCCTCGAGCCTGGCGCCGCCGCTCTGCGCCGCCTGCGGGCGCACCTGTCGCCCCGAGGCGACGATCTGCAGCCGCTGCGCTCGCCGCCTCGCGCTCGCCGAGCCGCTCAGCGGCGGCGGCCCGCCGGGCATCGACCGGGCCTGGTCCTCGGCCCCGCACGACGACGTCGCCCGCGACCTGGTCACCGCTCTCAAGTTCCGCCGCCTGCTGCCGGTGGCGACGCTGATGGCCGACCGAATCCGCTGGCTCGCCCCCTCCGACCTGCTCAGCGGCACGATCGTCCCGGTCCCGACCGCTCCGCTGCGGACCCGCGCCCGCGGCTTCGACCCGGCCGCCGAGCTGGCCCTCGCCCTCGCCGAAGAAACCGGCTTGCCCCTGCGGCCGTGCCTCGCCCGCAGCGGCATCGGCCGCCAGCGCGGCAAGCGCCGTGCCGAGCGCGTCGGCCATCCGCCCCGGATCCGCACGACGAGCCAGGTCCCCCGCAGCGTGCTCCTCGTAGACGACGTCCTCACGACCGGCGCCACGCTCACGTCCTGCGCCCAAGCTCTCCGCGCCGCTGGCTCCATCCGCGTCGCGGCGGTCACCTTCGCCCGGCGTCTGTAGTCCGTAGATAACCCTCTTGTCGAGCGGGTATCTCAGGCGTACGATCGGGACACAGACACCAAAGGAGGCCAAGCATGCGGATCGAGATTCGGGGACGCAACGTCGAGGTCGACGCCGAGCTGCGGGATCACGTGTACAAGCGCTTCCGGCGGATCGGCAAGCAGGTGTCTCCGCTGGCGACGCTGGACGTCGAGCTGAGCGAGGAGCGCAACCCCTCGATCGCCGACAAGCAGGTGGCCGAGGCGACGCTGCGCCTCAAGGGCGTGACCCTGCGAGCCCATGAGGCATCGCCCGAGATGGCCCACACGATCCACGAGCTCGCCGAGGACATCCGCCGCCAGGTGAAGAAGCACCGCGAGCTGCGCCGCAAGCGTAGGCGGACGCGCAAGCTCGTAAACCAGTTCCGCGGCAGGCCGGCCACGCCGTAGCAAGCTGGGGAAGAGGCTCGGGTGCCCCTCTCCCGGAGGCTTGGCGACCCCGCCTCGAACTCAGCCGACGATCTGCTGCGCGACGGCCTCCGGGAGAGGGGCACCCGAGCCTCCCCACGCCCTCGCTACCCTTGACCGATGGCTAACGCCCGGGACATGGTTACCAAGGCGCTGCGGGTTGGGGAGGGGCGCAAATTCAAGGCGTATGAGAAGCGCGCCGAGCGGATCAACGGCATCGAGCCGGAGATGGAGCTGCTCGACGACGAGGAGCTGCGCGCCGAGGCCGACTCGCTGCGCGAGCGGGCGAAGGGCGGCGAGTCGCTCGACGACCTCCTGCCCGAGGCCTTCGCGCTGACCCGCGAGGCGGCGCGGCGCAGCATCGGCCAGCGCCACTTCGACGTCCAGCTGATCGGCGGCATGGCGCTGCACGACGGCGCGATCGCCGAGATGAAGACCGGCGAGGGCAAGACGCTGACGGCGACGCTCGCCGTCTTCCTCAACACCCTCGCCGGCGACAGCGTCCACGTCGTCACCGTCAACGACTATCTCGCCCGCCGCGACGCCGAATGGATGAAGCCGGTCTACGACGCGCTCGGCGTCACGGTCGCCTCGATCCAGGACTCCGACGACCACGCCTCGCGGCAGCTCAAATACTCCTGCGACGTCACCTACGGCACCAACTCGGAGTTCGGCTTCGACTACCTGCGCGACAACATGGCCGGCGCGCTCGAGCAGTGCGTGCAGCGCGGCCACCACTTCGCGATCGTCGACGAGGTGGACAACATCCTGATCGACGAGGCGCGGACGCCGCTGATCATCTCCGGCGCGCCCGAACAGGCGGCGCAGATCTACTACCAGTTCGCCCGCCTCGCCCGCCAGATGGACGGCGTTCCGGCGAAAGACCGGCTCAAATCGCTGGGCGAATCGAAAGACACCTCCGAGGCCGAGTACGACTACGAGTACGACGAGAAGCACAAGACCGTCGCCCCGACCGAGAAGGGCGTCAAACGGGCTGAGGACTTCCTCGGCGTCGACAACCTCTACCTCGGCGAGCACGGCACCCTGGTCAACCACCTCAGCCAGGCGCTCAAGGCCGAGTCGCTCTACCGCAAGGACAAGGACTACGCCGTCGTCGACAGCCAGGTGATGATCATCGACGAGTTCACCGGCCGCATCCTCGAGGGCCGGCGCTGGTCGGAGGGTCTGCACCAGGCGGTCGAGGCGAAGGAGGGCGTCGCGATCGGCGAGGAGAACCAGACGCTGGCGACGATCACCCTGCAGAACTACTTCCGCCTCTACGACAAGCTCGCCGGGATGACCGGCACGGCGCTGACCGAGGCGACCGAGTTCATGAAGATCTACGAGGTGCCGGTGGTCGAGATCCCGACCAACCGGGCGATGGTCCGCGCCGACCACAACGACCAGATCTTCAAAACCAAGGACGGCAAGTGGAAGGCCGTGCTGGAGGAGATCGTCGCCCGCCACGAACGCGGCCAGCCGATCCTCGTCGGCACCGTCTCGGTCGAGGTCTCGGAGATGATCGCCGAGGAGCTGAAACGGCGCGGGATCGAGCATGCGGTGCTCAACGCCAAGCCCGAGCACGCCGAACGAGAGGGCGAGCGGATCGCCCAGGCGGGCCGCAAGGGCGCGGTGATGATCGCCACCAACATGGCCGGCCGTGGCGTCGACATCAAGCTCGGCGGCGACCCCGAGCACCTGGCGATGCAGGAGCTGAAGAAGCAGGGAGTGAACGCCGGCGACGAAGGCTACGAGGAGGCGCTGGCGGCGAAGATCGAGGAGATGGACCCGCAGTGCAAAGCCGAGGCCGACGAGGTGCGCGAGCTGGGCGGCCTCTACATCTGCGGCACCGAGCGGCACGAATCGCGCCGCATCGACAACCAGCTGCGCGGCCGCTCCGGCCGCCAGGGCGACCCCGGTGAGACGCGCTTCTTCCTCTCCGCCGAAGACGACGTGATCCGTCTCTTCGCCGGCGACCGCATCTTCAAAATCCTCGATCGCCTCGGCCCGGTCGACGAGGACGGCGGCGAGCTGCCGCTTGAGGCGAAAATGCTGACGAAAACGGTCGAGGGCGCCCAGAAGAAGGTCGAGGAGCAGAACTTCCTGATCCGCAAACGGGTGCTCGAGTACGACGACGTGATGAACGAGCAGCGCCGCGTCGTCTACAAATACCGGCGCGAGATCCTCGAGGGCCGCGACATGTCCGACATCGCCCGCGACGAGATCGAGGGCGTGATCGAGCGCTTGGTCGACGAGTACACCCAGGGCGACGATCTCGAACAGTGGGACATGGGCGAGCTCGAGGTGCAGCTGCGCCAGATCTGGCCGGTGAGCGTCGACGTCGCCTCGCTGGCGCCGGAGACGGTCGAGCAGGAGAAGCTCAAGGACGGGCTCGACGAAGACGCGATGAACGCCTACGACGACCGCGAGCGCCAGCTCGGCGAGGAGCTGATGCGCCACTTGGAGCGCTCGATCCTGCTGCAGGTGATCGACAATCGCTGGCGCGAGCACCTCTTCGACATGGACTACCTGCGCGAAGGCATCCACCTGCGCGGCTTCGCTCAGATCGACCCGCTGGTCGCCTACAAAAACGAAGGCTTCGCGATGTTCGAGGAGTTGATGCACTCGATCTGGGAGGAGTTCTCGAAGCTGGTCTTCCGGGCCGAGATCGAACTCGACCCCGCACAGGCGCAGGGCGCCTTCGCCGGCGGCGGCGCCGAACCGTCGGCCTTCGACTACTCGGGCGGCACGCCGGATGCGCAGCCCTCGGCGCTGCAGCAGGTGGCGGCCGCGGGCGGTGGCGTCTCGTTCGAAGCGGCCTCGGGCGTCGCTGCGCCCAACGGCGACGGCGACGGCAGCGCGGTCGCGCAGCAGGTGGTGGAGACGGTCGTCAAGGACGAGCGCGAGAACATCGGCCGCAACGATCCCTGCTGGTGCGGATCGGGGAAAAAGTTCAAGAAGTGCCACGGCGCGTAGCCGCGCCGTGATCCACGACCCGATCCGCGAGTTCATCCGAGCGTTCAACGAGCGGGACCTTGATGCCTTCGTCGAGGTTCTGGACCCCGAGGTTGAGCTGCACTCGATGAAGGGCTTGCGAAAGGGACGCGAGGCCGCCCGCCTGTGGGCGACGCGGGCGTCCGGCGGGGTTCAGCAGACGATCGAGCTGGAGGAGCTCGACGAGGACGTCGATCGGGCGCTGGCGCTGGTCAGGCGGGTCTGGCGCTGGGCCGAGGACGGCTCCTTCGCCCGCGAGGAGGCGATGGCCTGGCTGTTCGAGCTGCGCGATCGCCGGGTGCTGAGCTGGCGGCCCTTCGACGACCGCGCCGAGGCATTCGAGGCGTACCATCGGGGGTCGTGGAGACCGTAGCCGCAACCAACGCCGAGGCGGCCGAGGCCTGGAGCGGGCCGCTGTTCGACCGCTTCGTCCGCTACCGCGAGCTGGTCGCCGACGGCCTCGGCGCCCACGGCGAGCAGGCGATCGAGGCCCACACGCCGCGGCCCGGCGACCGCGTGCTGGACGTCGGCTGCGGCTTCGGCGACACCACCCAGCGGCTGGCCGAGATCGTCGGCCCCGGGGGCGAGGCGCTCGGCCTCGACGTCTCCGAGCCCTTCATCGAGCAGGCGCGCCGCGAGGCCGCGGGCGTCGAGAACGTCCGCTTCGCCTGCGCCGACGTGCAGGTCGCCGAGCTGGAGGTGGGCTTCGACTACGCCTTCTCGCGGATGGGGATCATGTTCTTCGCCAGCCCGGTGCAGGCGTTCCGCAACGTCCGCGCGGCGCTGGTGCCGGGCGGCCGCCTCTGCGCGGTCGTCTGGCGGCGCAAGCTCGACAACGCGTGGATGAACCGCGCCGAGCAGGTGGTCGAGGGCTACCTCGACCACCCCGAGGAGAGCGACGAGCCGACCTGCGGTCCCGGCCCGTTCTCGATGGCCGACGCCGACACGGTCAGCGAGCAGCTGGCGATCGCCGGCTTCGAGCGGATCTCGCTGCGCCGCTGCGACCTGCCGATCAGGATCGGCGAGAGCCTCGAGCACGCGGTCGAGTTCAACATGGCCCTCGGCCCGGCCGGCGAGGTGCTGCGGCTGTGGGGCGAGCGGGTGGACGAGATCCGGCCGAAGATCGCCGCCGACCTGCGCGAGGCGCTGGCCGAGTTCGAGGGCCCCGGCGGCGTGGTCGCCCCGGCCTCGACCTGGATCGTCGGCGCCACCGTTCCCAGCGAATAGGCTGTGAGCATGGCCGAAGCCGCCTCGACCGAATCGGTGCCGGCGCGGCTTGCCGCTGTCCGAGGGCAGCTGTCCCTGCTCTCGGACTACCTTTGACCCGGCTGCGCTGCGCAGTGAGGCCGAGCGGCTCGAGGCCGAGATGGGGGCGCCCGGCTTCTGGGACGACCAGGAGGCGGCGGCGCGCACGTCGGCTGCGCACGCCCGCGCCCAGCGGCGGCTGAAGACCTTCGAGGAGCTCGAGGCCGACGTCGGCGACCTCGCCGAGCTGGCCGAGATGGCGGCCGAGGACGAGGAGATGGCAACCGAGCTGGACGCCCAGCTCGGCTCGGTCGAGCGCCGCCTGGCCGAGCTGGAAGAGGCTCGCCTGTTCAGCGGCCGCTACGACGCCGGCGACGCGGTCGTCTCGGTCCACGCCGGCGCCGGCGGGACCGACTCCCAGGACTGGGCCGAGATCCTGCTGCGGATGTACCTGCGCTGGGCCGAGCGGCGCGGCTTCGAGGTCGAGATGAAGGAGGCCTCGCCTGGGGAGGAGGCGGGGCTGAAGTCGGCGACCTTCGTCGCCCGCGGCGAGAACGCCTACGGCCTCTTCGCCGCCGAGCGGGGCGTCCACCGCCTGGTGCGGATCTCCCCCTTCGACTCCTCCGCTCGCCGTCACACCAGCTTCGCCCAGGTCGACGTCGGCCCGCTGGTCGACGAGGGGGTCGAGGTGGAGATCGCCGACGACGACCTTCGCGTCGACACCTACCGCGCCTCCGGCGCCGGAGGCCAGCACGTCAACAAGACCGACTCGGCGGTGCGGATCACCCACATCCCGACCGGCGTCGTCGTGCAGTGCCAGAACGAGCGTTCGCAGACCCAGAACAAGGCCGTGGCGATGCAGCTCCTGCGCTCGAAGCTGATCGAGCTGGAGGAGCGCAAACGCGCCGAGGCGCTCGCCAAGGAGCGCGGCGAGGTCAAGGAAGTCGCCTGGGGCTCGCAGATCCGCAGCTACTTCCTCCATCCCGACCAGCGGGTCAAGGATCACCGCACCGGCCACGAGGTGGGCGACGCTCAGCGGGTGCTCGACGGCGACATCGACGAGTTCGTGCGCGACTACCTGAACAAGACGGCTGCCTCTTCAGCCCGATAGCCAGGAGGGAGAGAGCGCCGGGTACCCCTCCCGGCTCAACTTTTTCCGAAGGCAGGGGGAGGCAGTCCTAGGGTCTCAGTGCGGAAAAAGTACAAGCCGCCGGGAGGGGCACCCGGCGCTCTCAGCGGACGGGATCCGGATCTCGACGACCAGCCGCCTTACGGTCTGGCCCTGGCGCAGATGCTCGACCGTGTGGATGACGCCGCTATCGCCAAGCTGGCGGTGGAGCGAGGCGACGTGACTCGCCCCCTGACCGATGTCGATCGTCGCGCTGGTCGGTTCGTAGGTCGTGTAGCCGATCGTGAGCTTTAGGGCCTTGCTCCTGGTGTCGAAGGCGGCGTGGCCGTGGGTGCTGCGCAGGACGCACTTTTCGGGGGGTTCGCCGTGTGCCGACCTCTTCCGCTGCCTTTCGCAGTCTTCTTCCAGTTCTTCGCGGTCGATTTCGCCTTCTCCGAATTCTTCGGTCGCTTCTTCGCATTCTTCTTCGGCGGTCTCTTCTTCTTCCGCGGCGATTTCTTCTTCTTCGGCTTCGAATTCGTCGAGCCCTTCGGCTTCGAATTCGCGGTACCGGGCGGCTTCGGCCGCCGCTTCTTCGCCGTCGAGTTCGATCTCTTCTTCGAGCGCGACCGGGCCGGGCGAGGAGGCGGCCGGCGCGGCCTGGGCGGCGACGGCACCGAGCAGCAGAGCGAAGACGAGCAGTGGGATCAGCAGCTTGCCGAGCATGGGCCAGATGCATCGGCTCCGGCGGCTCCACCTTTAGCGGAATCCGCCCAAATCCACGGCTATTTCGCCGCGAGCACGCCCTCGAGCTCGAGCAGCGCTTCCTTCATCGGCAGGCCGCCGCCGTAGCCGCCGAGGCCGCCGCCGCTGCGCAGGACGCGGTGGCAGGGGACGACGATCGGGATCGGGTTGGAGCCGCATGCGGTGCCGGCGGCGCGCACCGCGCGCTCGTTGCCGGCGCTGGCCGCGATCTCGGTGTAGCTGCGGGTCTGGCCGTAGGGGATGCGGGCGATCGCCCGCTGTGCCCGCTTGCGGAAGCCGTCGGTCAGCCGCCAGTCGAGCGGCAGGTCGAACTCGGTCAGCCGGCCCTCGAAGTAGAGGTCGAGCTGGCGGCGGACGTCGTCGAGCCGGGCCGGCGCCTCGAGCAGCCTGGGGGAGACCCGCTCGGCCAGCTCCTCCAACGTCTCCTCGGGGTCGTAGTTGGGCAGGTTGAGGCGGACCAGCCCGCGCCGCGTCGCGGCGAGGAGCAGCGGCCCGAAGGGCGAGTCGACTTTGGCGTAGGCGACGTCGAGCAGACCCTCGGCATCGGCGCGCTCGGCGAAGCGGTTCAGCTCGGCCTTCATGCCAGCTCCTCTCGCAGTCGCTTCATTCCCTCGTGCAGGCTGCGCCGCGCCGCCTCCGGCGAGCAGCCGAGGGCGGCGCCGATCTCGGCGTGCGGCAGGTCGCAGGCGTAGCGCAGCGCGACCGCGGCGCGCTGCTTCGGCGGCAGCGCCCCGACCAGCTCCCAGACGCCCTCGTCGAGCTCCGGCTCGGCGGTCACGGCCGCCGCCTCGATGACCTCGCCGACCGGCAGCGGCCGGCGGCCGTTGGCACGGTGGTGGTCGATCGCCTTGCGGTGGGCGATCGTCAGCAGCCAGCCGCGCAGGTTGCTCGTGTCGCGCAGCTTCGGATAGGCGCGCAGCGCGGCGAGGAAGGTCTCCTGGAAGCAGTCCTCGGCCTCGCCGCGCCCGACCGCGCCGCGTAGGACGGCCATCACGTCGGCGGCGTGGTCGTCGAGCAGGAGCTGGAATGGCGGCAAAGCGGTCACTCGGTGCATTAAACGCGTTGCGGATGGCGAACGTGAGAGGCCGTCGAGCGGCTTCCGTGCCTACTTAACGGCTGCATGCAATAATTGTAAGTAAGTAGATGAGCACGGCAATCGCTGAAAATGCCCTGAACGGATCCCCGCTGCGCCTTGGATCCAGGCTGCTCGAGTTGCCCGAGGACCAGTGGTTCGAGCGCAAGTCCTCCCGTGTGGCTGCGAAGGATCTCGCGAAAGCCTTGATCGGGTTTGCCAATGCGGATGGCGGAATCGTCGTGGTCGGGCTTGCGGAAGGCGAGGTCGAGGGAATCGATGGCCGCCCGGGCAGGCTCAATGCTCTACTTCAGGCGAATATCGATTTCTGCAATCCGCCGGTCCGCGCGAGCCATCGCTTTGCTGATTGTGTCGATGCGAATGGTCACTCCCTGCGCCTGCTGGCCTTCGCGGTCGATTCCAGTCCGACCGTTCACGCGAATCAGCGCGATGAAGTCTTCCTGCGGGTTGGTGATGAGACTCGACGACTGACCTTTGCGCAGAGGCAGGAGTTGCTGTACGACAAGGGGCAGGCAAGTTATGAGGCCCGTCCATCGGGCGCGGGCTTCGATGCTCTCGATCGTGAGCAGCTCGGCCACTACGCGGAAGCGTTGGGAGCGAGGGACCCGATGGGCCTGATGCGGGCACGGGGATTGGCCACCGATGACGAATTGACTGTCGCTGGTGTCCTCCTCTTCGGCGAGCATCCGCAGGCGCTTTTCCCGGAGGCTCTGATCAGGGTGTTGCGCTACCGAGGCAGCGAGCGGGGAAGTGGCTCACGGCAGCAACTGGCCGAGGACGTGAGGGTGGAAGGCCCAATCCCGCTGCAGCTCCTGGAGGCGAAAGCTCACATCGAACGAGTACAGCCGACCAGGACCGCGCTGCAGGCAAGCGGCAGGTTTGGCGGCGTGCCCCTCGTGCCGCCTGACGTGTGGTTGGAGGGCCTGGTCAATGCGGTGGCTCATCGGTCCTATAGCTCGGCTGGAGATCACATCCGGGTTGAGATCTTCGACGACAGGATCGAGATATCGAGCCCGGGCCGGTTTCCGGGGATGGTAGATCTAAGCGATCCGCTTATTGCGACCCGATTCGCGCGCAATCCTCGTATCGCGCGAGTTTGCGCCGACCTGAGCTTCGGTCAGGAACTGGGTGAGGGCATTCGCCGCATGTTCGAAGAGATGCGCCAGGCCGGACTCACCGATCCCACGTACCGCCAGACCTCGGGAAGCGTCGAGCTCCAGCTTTTCGGCGATGCCGTGAATGCGCGGCTGGATGAGCAGTTGTCGGAGCATGCGCGTGCGATAACCCGCTGCCTGCGCGAAGCGGGTCGTCTGAGCACGGGCGAAGTCACGGAAGAGCTCGGCGTCTCCCGTCCTGTCGCCCAGCGAGAGCTGAATCGGCTGCGCAAGGCGGGAATAGTTGAATGGGTGGGAAAGTCACCACGCGATCCGCGCGCCTACTGGCGACTGAAGACCGACTAGATCTACTTGCAATCGACGGAGCTAAGACTTGAAAGATTTGGCGAAAAGAGGCTGCAAATCAGCCTTTTTACTTGAAACGAAGGTGCTCGTCGAACGGGCGCTGGCGGAGGACGTTGGCGCGGGGGACGTGACGGCCGAGGCGACGGTGCCCGAGGGCGCGAGGGGGCGGGCTCGGGTGGTGCAGAAGGCTCCCGGCGTGGTCTTCGGGCTGGGGGTGGTTGCGGAGGCGATGCGGCAGTGCGGGGTGGAGGAGGTCGACAACCTGGTCGTTGAGGGGCAGTGGCGTGAGCAGGTCCCGGCCGACGTCCTGCTGGCGGTAGGCCCGGCGCGGGGGCTGCTGGTGGCGGAGCGAACGGCGCTCAATTTTCTCGGCCACCTCTCCGGCATCGCCACGTTGACCGCCCGCTTCGTCGAGGCCGTTGAGGGGACCGGCGCCCGGATTCTCGACACGCGCAAGACGACGCCAGGGTTGCGAGCCCTTGAGAAGGCGGCGGTGGCGGCTGGTGGCGGCCGGAACCATCGCATGGGCCTCTACGACGCGATCCTGATCAAGGAGAACCACGTCGCCCTCGCCGGCGGCGTCGCCAAGGCGATCCACGCGGCGCGCACCGCGCAGCCGCAGATGCCGGTCGAGATCGAGTGCCGCGACCTCGAAGAAGCCGCCTACGCCCTCGGCGCCGGCGCGAACCGCCTCCTGCTCGACAACATGGACCCCGCCACCCTGATCGAAGCGGTCCGTTTGCGCGACGCCGAAGGCGGCAGCTCCCCTCCAGCTCTGGAGGCCTCGGGCGGCGTCACTCTGGAGAACGTCCGCGAGATCGCCGAGACCGGCGTCGACTTCATCTCCGTAGGCGCCCTCACCCACTCAGCTCCCGCCCTCGACTTCAGCCTGCTACTTGAGCAGGCGCGATAGCCGGCGGTCCTTGAGCACGCGGCCGCCGGTCTGCTCCTCGGGGCAGTATGTCGTCTGGTGCTCGGCGAAGAAGACCGCCTCGAGCGTCGTCCCGCAGCGCGGGCAGGGCTCGCCCTCGTGCTTGTGGATTCGCAGCGGCTTCGGCGCCTTGTCGGGCAGCTCGGCGCCGATCGTCTCCTCGTAATGGTCGATCGCGTCGCCGAGCACGTGCAGCGCCGCGTGCAGCCGCTCGACCTCTTCGGAGTCCAGCTCCGATCCCTGCTTGAAGGGCGATAGCCGCGCCTCCCAGAGGATCTCGTCGACCCAGGAGCGGCCGATGCCGGCGATGTCGCGCTGGTGGCGCAGCAGCGGGTGCAGGTGGCGCGGCTGGTCGATCGCCGCGGCGAAGACGTCGAGCGGGGAGGGGGCCAGGCTTCCGGGCCGAGAGTGGCCACCGCCTCGTCTTCCTCGACGGCTCCGCTTGGCAGCAGCTTGGCCCAGGCGCGCTGCTTGGTGCCGAGCTCGCGCAGGCGCAGCTCGCGTCCGTCGGCGAGGCGGATCAGGATCCGCGACGCGCGATCTTTGGCCGACGCCCGCTTCTCGAAGACGCGCAACCGCCCGGCCGACATCAGGTGGATCAGCAGGGCGAGGTCGCCGAGCTCGACGATCGGCAGCTTGCCGATCCGGCGGACCGTCGTGATCTCACGCCCCTCGAGCGCTTCCAGCGGCGGCTCGAAGGTCTTCATCACGTTCATCCCCGGCGCCAGCGCCGATTCGACCTCGGCGCCGCGCAGGGCGGCGTCGAGCCGGCGCACCGCTATCTCGACCTCGGGAAGCTCGGGCATGCCGAGAGAGTAGACTCGGGCTCAGTTCATTCGACTGGGCTCAGGCGAAGGCCATGCCAGCGAACATACGACCAGCGAGGCCCGATCGGGTCTCACGAGGGCAACCATGAGAGAGCTGCCGACGATCAACGAACCGGTGCCGATGCTCGATCTCTCGCCGCGGGAGGTCGAGGAGATGTCGGCCGAGGTGCGCGCGCTGGCGGCCGAGCGCGACGCCGTGATCCTCGCCCACAACTACCAGGTGCCCGAGATCCAGGAGGTCGCCGACTACACCGGCGACTCGCTCGGCCTCTCGCGCAAGGCGGCCGAATCGGACGCCGCGACGATCGCCTTCTGCGGCGTCCACTTCATGGCCGAGACCGCCTCGGTCCTCTCGCCGCAGAAGACCGTGCTGATCCCCGATCTCGAGGCCGGCTGCTCGCTCGCCGACTCGATCACGGCAAGCGAGCTGCGCAACTGGAAGGCGCGCCACAGCGCCGACGCGGTCGTCGTGATGTACGTCAACACCTCGGCCGAGGTCAAGGCCGAGACCGACTACTGCTGCACCTCCTCCAACGCGGTCAAGGTGGTCGAGCACATCCTCCGCGAGCACGGTCCCGAGACCGAGATCCTCTTCGGCCCCGACATCTGGCTCGGCTCCTACGTCGAGCGTGAGACCGGCCACCCGATGCACGTCTGGCCCGGCGAGTGCCACGTCCACGCCGGCATCCGCCCCGAGGACATCCGCGCCCAGCGCGCCGCCCACCCCGACGCCGAGTTCCTCGTCCACCCCGAGTGCGGCTGCGTCACCCAGGTGATGGAGTTCGTCGCCGCCGGGGAAGTCGAGCGCGAGGGCGTCCACATGCTCTCCACCGGCCAGATGCTCGACTACGTCGGCCGCAACCCCGACGGCGAGTTCATCGTCGCCACCGAGAACGGCATGCTCCACCCGCTCCATCAGGCGGCTCCGGAAGCGACCCTGATCGAGGCCAACCGGATGGCGCTCTGCAAGTACATGAAGACGATCACGCTGCCGAAGCTGCGCGACGCGCTGCGCGAGATGCGGTTCGAGGTCTCGGTCCCGGCCGAGGTCGCCGAGCGGGCGCGGCTGCCGATCGAGCGCATGGTCGCGATCGGTTGACGCCAGATAAAGTCCGGCAGCTGCGCGAGCTAGCCCAACAGCTGCGGGTCGACTCGGTCCGCGCGGCCGCCGCCGCCGGCTCGGGCCACCCGACCTCCTCGATGTCGGCGGCCGACCTGATGGCGGTCCTCATGACCCGCCACCTGCGCTACGACTTCGACGCGCCGGAGAACGCCGCCAACGACCACCTGGTCTTCTCCAAGGGCCACGCCTCGCCGCTGCTCTACGCGCTCTACAAGGCGGCCGGGGCGATCGACGACGAGGAGCTCCTGACCTTCCGCGAGTTCGGCTCGCGCCTGCAGGGCCACCCGACGCCGGAGATCCCCTGGGTCGACGTCGCCACCGGCTCGCTCGGCCAGGGCCTGCCGATCTCGGTCGGGATCGCGCTCGCCGCCGAACGGCTGGAGCGCTCCGAGCTGCGCGTCTGGGTGCTCTGCGGCGACTCCGAGCTGGCCGAGGGCTCGATGTGGGAGGCCTTCGAGCACGCTGGCTACGCCGGCCTCGCCAACCTGATCGCGATCGTCGACGTCAACCGGCTCGGCCAGCGCGGGCCGACGATGCACGAATGGGACACCTCATCGCTGGCGGCGCGGGTGGCCGCCTGCGGCTGGCACGTGCAGGAGATCGACGGCCACGATCTCGAGGCGATCGAGGCGGCCTATCGCCGTGCCGCAGAGGCCGACCTGCCGGCGGTGATCTTCGCCCGCACCAAGAAGGGCTCGGGCGTCGCCGCGGTCGAGGACAAGGAGAACCAGCACGGCAAGCCGCTGGCCGAGCCCGAGGCCGCGGTCGAGGAGCTCGGCGGCGTTCGCTCGATCCAGGTCGAGGTGCAGGCGCCCGCCGGCCGCCAGGCCGTTCGAGGTCGCCACGGCGGCGGTCGAGCGGCCGAGCTACGAGCTGGGCGAGAAGGTCGCGACCCGCGGCGCCTACGGCGACGCGCTCGCCTGGATCGGCTCGCTCGACGAGAGAGTCGTGGCGCTCGACGGCGAGGTCGGCAACTCGACCTACGCCGAGCGCTTCGCCGCCAAGCACCCCGAGCGCTTCTTCGAGATGTACATCGCCGAGCAGCAGATGGTCGCCGCCGCGGTCGGCGTGCAGACGCGCGGCTGGAAGCCCTTCGCCTCCTCCTTCGGCGCCTTCCTCAGCCGCGCCTACGACTTCATCCGCATGGCGGCGATCTCCGACGCCGACCTGAAGCTCTGCGGCTCCCACGTCGGCGTCTCGATCGGCCCCGACGGGCCCTCGCAGATGGCGCTCGAGGACATCGCTTCGCTGCGCGCGGTCTTCGGCAGCGTCGTCCTCTACCCCTGCGACGCCAACCAGACGGTGCGTGCTGCTCGAGGCGATGCGCGAGCACCGCGGCATCAGCTACATCCGCACGACCCGCGAAGCGACGCCGGTGCTCTACGGGGCGGGCGAGAGCTTCGAGATCGGCGGCAGCCGCACGCTGCGCTCCGGCGATGACGACGCGGTGACGCTGATCGGCGCCGGCATCACCCTGCACGAATGCCTCGCCGCCGCCGACGAGCTCGCCGGCCGCGGCATCGCCGCGCGGGTGATCGACCTCTACTCGGTCAAGCCGGTCGACGCCGAGGCGCTGCTGACCGCTGCGGAGGAGACGCGAGCGCTGATCACGGTCGAGGACCACTGGCCCGAGGGCGGCATCGGCGAGACCGTCGCCGGCGTCCTCGCCGAAGCGGGATCGGGCACGCCGCTGGTGCGCCTCGCCGTCACCGGCCGGCCCGGCAGCGGCCCGCCCAAGGATCTGCTCGCCGCCGCCGGGATCGACGCCGAGCACGTCGTCGCCGCGGCCGAGCGCGTGCTCGAGCCCAGCCGCGCCTAGCCGAGCCGAAGCTTCAGCTCTTTCCTTGGCCTGCGCTTTGCCCGGCACGGCGCAGAATGGCTGCAACCGAATCGAGGAGCGCCATGAGCGGCAAGAGAGCGAAGATCGCAGCGACGGCGACCATTCTGGGCCTGGGTGCCCTGGGTGGGGTCGCGCTGGAGACCAATCACGGCGTGCCGGTGCAGACGGCCCAGGTCCGGAGCGGATCGGGCGCGGTCGTCACCAGCGCCAGCGGCGCCACGGTCGACCCAGCCGGTCGCCGGCGGCAAGACGGCGACGACCAGGCCCCCGATCGTCACCCGCGCCAGCGGCTCCGGCGGCCGCGTGTCGATCGACGACTGAGCGGGTACCGGTGTCTCAGAGAACTTTCACCGCCGCCTTAGGCGGCGGTTAGCGAGCGGGCGCACCCTCTTCGCAGATCCCCGAAAGGAGCTCCGATGTCCCCGAAGAGAATCCTGGTCGTCGCGAACCGCACCGTCGACTCACCCGACCTGATCGCCGCGCTGCGCCACCGGCACGCCCGCGGCCCCGTCGGCATCGTCCTGCTGGTCCCGGCGGTGCCGCACGGCCTCGCCTGGGCGGCCGACATGAAGGCCGGGATCGGCGAGGCCTCGGGCCGCGCCGACGCCGGCGCGCGCCGGCTGCGGGCGGCCGGGTTGACGGTCGAGGACGTCGTCGTCGGCGACCCCGACCCGCTCGCCGCGGCCGGCGACCTGCTCCACCGCGGCGGCTTCGACGAGGTCGTCGTATCGACCCTGCCCCGAGGCGTCTCACGCTGGCTGCGACTCAGCCTGCCGGATCGCCTGCGGCGCACCGTCGAGCTGCCGGTAACCCACGTCGTCGCCCATCCACGTGCGCGCCAGGCGGCCGCAGCGAGGCGCCAAGCCGCAACGCCGGCCTGAGCTCAGTCGTCGGCTCCGCCGCCCCCACCTGAGCCACCTCCGCCGCCCGAGTCGCCGCCGCCGTCGTGGCCGCCCGAGGGCGGAGTGGGCGTCGGTTCGGGTTCGGGGGGGATCGATTCCGGCGGGGTCGGGGTGGATTCCGTCGGCGGCGGCGAGGTCGAGGGTTCGGTGCTCGTCGGGCGATTCGAGGTCCGCTGCCCTGCCCTTGGCGTGGGGGCGGCATGGGTCGGCGACCGGGGCCAGGGCGTCGCCGGCCGAGATCGGTTCGGAGGCGAGGCCGATCTGGTGGCTGGCGAGGCTGCTGGCCGCGACCGCGACGCCCGCGGCGATCACGATGCCGAGCAGGGCCAGGCCGATCCATTTGAGCGTCGTCGATCTCATCGTTCGCCGACTTCTATGACAGCACGCAGGCCGCCGCCGGCTGCGGTTGTGGAGGGTGACCTCGCCGCCCCACTGGCGGGTCAGCTCGCGCGCGATCGGCAGGCCGAGGCCGGTGCCGCTCGGCCCTCGCCGACCGGCGCTGCCGCGGCTGAAGCGCTCGAAGACCGCCTCCTCCTCGCCGGCGGTCGAGGCCGGGGCCCTCGTCGAGCACCTCGATCCGCCCCGGCGCCGCCAGCGAGCGTCACCGCGGTACCTGCGGGCGAGTAGCGCAGCGCGTTCTCGACCAGGGCGTCGAGCGAGCGGTCGAGGTCGGGGCGCGCGCACCAGTGCCGAGCCGGGCTCGCCCTCGCTGCGCGTCTCCAGGCGCGATCTCGCGCTCCGCCGCCGCGTCGCGCCAGCGCTCGGCCGCCCGCTGCGCCGCCTCGGCCAGGTCGAGCCGCTCGGCCGGCAGCTCGTGCTCGCCGGCGCGGCTGAGGATCAGCAGCTCGTCGACGATCTGCGAGAGGCGGTCGATCTCTCGCATCGAGGCCTCGATCTGCTCGCCGCCGGCGCGGTCGCCGTCGAGCCGCTCGGCGAGGTTTTCGAGCCGCAGGCGCAGCCCGGTCAGCGGCGTGCGCAGCTGGTGGGAGGCGTCGGCGACGAAGTCCTGCTGGGAGCGCAGCAGGCGCTTGATCCGCTGCGTCATCTCGTTGAAGGCGCGGCCTAGCGAGCGCTGCTCGGAGCTGCCCTCGACCGCTGACCGCGGTGTCGAGGTCGCCGCCGGCGACCTGCCGGGCGGCCTCGTCGAGGCGGCGGATCGGCAGCGCGATGCTGGCGCGCGATCAGCGCCCCGGCGGCCAGCGCGAGCAGGAGGACGACGCCGGCCAGCGCCGCCAGGTCGAGCAGCGAGGTGCGCACCGCCCGGTTGACGGCGTCGACGCTCTGGGTGACCCGGACCGCGCCGCCGGGCCGGCCGTGCTCGAGCACGGGCACCGCGGTGGCGAGGATTTCGGTGCCGAGGGTGGTGCTGTCGCGGGTGATCTGCTCGCTGTGGCCGCGCAGCGCCGCGCGCACCTCGGGCCGGCTGGCGTAGCTGCGCCCGACCGGCGCCCCGGCCGAGTCGGCGAGCAGGCGGCCGCGCGCGGTCGACGACGATCACCCGGCCGCGCACGCTTTCGGCCGAGATCCGGGCCAGGCGCCGGAGTGCCGCCGCGCTGCAGGGGTTCGAGCAGCTCTGCGGCGCTCGCGGCGACGACGTCGGCCTGGCTGCGCGCCTGGCCCCGCACCTCGGAGTCGACCCGGTCGCGCAGGCTGACCGCCAGCGGCACGCCGAAGGCGATCAGCGCCAGCAGCAGGACGTAGGCCAGCGCCAGCAGCAGGGTGGCGCGCAGGCTCATGGCGGCTCAGTCCTCGGGCGCGGCGAAGCGGAAGCCGACCCCGCGCACGGTCTCGATGTAGGTGGGGTCGTTGGGGTCGTCGCCGAGCTTGCGCCGCAGCCAGCCGATGTGGACGTCGAGCGTCTTGGTCGAGCCGAACCAGTTGACGTCCCAGACCCGCGCCATCAGGTCCTCGCGGGTGACGACGTGGCCGGCGTGGCGCATCAGCTCGGCGAGCAGGTCGAACTCCTTGCGCGAGAGGTCGAGCTCGGCGCCGCCGAGGCGGGCGATCCGCGCCGCCGGGTCGAGCTCGAGCTCGCCGACCCGGATCGGCTCCGGCGGGGGCGCCGTCGCCGCGGGCGCTGCGGCGCAGCACGGCGCGGATGCGCGAGATCACCTCGGCGGCGCTGAACGGCTTGACCACGTAGTCGTCGGCGCCGAGCTCGAGGCCGACGATCTTGTCCATCTCGGTGCCGCGCGCGGTCAGCATCACGATCGGCACGTCGGAGCGCCGCCGCAGCTCGCGGCAGACGTCGCGGCCGTCGCCGTCGGGCAGGGCGAGGTCGAGCATGACCAGGTCGGGTTCGGCGCTCCTCGGCCAGCTCGCAGCGCCCCGGCCGCGGTGCCGGTCACGACCGGCTCGAAGCCGGCGCGGCGCAGCGCCTCGGCGAACGGCTCGGAGATCGAGGCCTCGTCCTCGACGACGAGGATGCGCCCGCCCGGCGCCGTTGCGCTGTCCATGAGGCAACTGTAACGGTGGGTTTGGCCGCCATTTAGGCGCGCCGACCAGGTTTTGCCAAGCCTTTACCCGACGCCTGGGCCGCGCTTGCCGGACCACGCCGCAGACTGCGGAGCGGCAACTTCGGCCAGGAGGTCATCGCCCGTGAAAAGCATGAAGACGCGAATCGCAGTCGCCGCAACCATCTTCGGCCTCGGAGGGCTGGCCGGGCTGGCGCTGAGCGCCGGCAGCCAGAAGCAGGTCTCACAGCCGGTCGCGGCCAAGCCGCAGGTCCGCACCCAGGTGATCCGGCGGACCTTCCACGTCACCAAGCACGCCAAGCCGAAGAACCCTGCGGTGGGGGGCGGTCCCGGGGCGGCCTGGGGCGGCAGCGCCGGCTACAGCGGCTCGGCGGGCTCGAGCGCGTCCACCGGGGCCTCCTCGACCGGCTCCTCGGCGGGGTCCTCTGCGTCGTACTCCTCGGGCTCGGCCCGGTCAGCACCGGCGCCAGCAGCGCGGGCTCGGCTCCGGTGTCCTCCTCGGGCGGCGGCGCCCACGGCGTTCCGGTCTCCACCCACAGCAGCGGCTCGCACGGCTCGCACTCGGGCGGCAGCCGCGGCGGCTCCCACGGGCACGGCCCGGTGAGCACCCACAGCAGCGGCTCGCACTCCGCCGGCGGCAGTAGCGGCTCCGGCCACAGCGCAGCCCCGGTAACCACCCACAGCAGCGGCGCGCCCGCGGCCACCGGAGGCGGAGGCGGCAGCACCACCCCGGTCAGCACCGGCGCCAGCAGCACCGGCGCGGCAGCCGGCGGCGGTGGCCCCGTGACCACGGCGAGCAGCGGCGGCGGTGGCGGCGAGGGCGACGGAGGCGGCGGCCACGATGACTGAGGCCGAGTCGCCCCAGAGCGCGAAAGCCGGAGCCCGCCGCCCCGGCCGGCCGAGCTTCGCCCCGGTCTTCTGGGGCTCGCTCGCCCTCTTCGCGGTCCTCTTCGCGGTGCTCACCTACCAGATGAGCACCGCAAGCGCGCCGCAGGCGGCGCCGGTGGTGGTCCGCAAGGTGATCAAACGGCGTATCGTCACCACGATCGTCCCCGGCCCCGGGCGCCACCAGCGTCAGCGCCGGCTCGGTCAGCAGCAGCGGCGCCGCGCTCGCGGCGGCCCCCGTGACGACTGGCGCATCATGAGCGAGCACGACGTCACCTTCGACGCGATGGGCTCCCACGTCCGCTTCCTGATCGGCGAGCCGGGCCCCGGCATGGACCCGGCGCCGCAGGCGGCCGAGCGGGCGCGCGCGCTTCGTCGCCGAGTTCGACGCGACGCTCTCGCGCTTCAAGCCGGAGAGCGAGCTGAGCGCGCTCAACGCCGACCCGCGCGAGTGCGTGCCGGCGTCCGAGCTGATGCGAACCGCGGTCAAGGCCGGCCTCGAGGCCGCCGAGCGAAGCGGCGGCCTCGTCGATCCGACCCTCGCCGAGGAGATCGAGGCGGCCGGCTACGTCGCCTCGCGGGCGGGAGTCGACGGGCGCGCCGCTCGCGCGAGGCGCTCGCCGAGGCGCCGCCGCGCCAGCCGGCCGCTCCGCGGTCCGGAGGCTCGCTGGCGCCAGGTCGTCGTCGACGACGAGGCCGGGACGATCTCCCGCCCGCCCGGGGCTGCGGCTTCGACACCGGCGGCGCCGGCAAGGGCCTGGCCGCCGACCTGGTCGCCGCCGAGCTGCGCGGCTACTCGCGCTTCATCGTCGACTGCGGCGGCGACATCCGCATCGGCGGCGCCGATGCGCTGGTCAACCCCTACGAGGTCTTCGTCGAGCACCCGCTGACCGGCGAGCGCGCCCACGTGCTGCGGCTCGGCATCGGCGGCGTCGCCACCTCGGGCCTCAACGTGCGGATCTGGCGCGACGCCGAGGGCCGCTTCGCCCACCACCTGCTCGACCCCGCCAGCGGCAAGCCCGCCTGGACCGGTCTCGTCGGCGTGACGGCCCTGGGCGACACCGCGGTCGAAGCCGAGACCCTCTCCAAGGCGGCGCTGCTCTCCGGCCCCGAGCGCGGCCGCGAGGTGCTCGCCGAGCACGGCGGCCTCCTGGTCCACGACAGCGGCCGGGTCGAGCCGGTCGGGCCGCTCGCGGTGAAGCCGCGGGTGCGCCTGCCGGAGCAGGCCGGGAGGGCCGTCGGGTGAGCCTCGCCGCGGTCAGCACGAGCGCCGCTTCGACGACGCTGCAGAGCCACGGCTGGTGGCTGGCGGGACGGGCCTCCGGCCTGCTCGCGCTCGTCCTGGTGACGATCTCGGTCGGGATCGGCCTGACGATGGCGGGCAAGGTGATGCGCCGCCCGGGCCTCTCGCGCAAGCTCCTCGCGATCCACGAGCAGACGGCGCTGGCCGGCCTGGTCGCGATCGCGGTCCACGGGATCACTCTGCTCGGCGACCCCTGGCTGAACCCCGGGATCGCCGGCGTCACCGTTCCCTTCGCGATCGGCTTTCGCCCGCTCGCCGTCGCCTTCGGCATCGTCGGCGGCTACCTGGCGGCGCTGCTCGGCCTCAGCTACTACCTGCGCAAGCGGATCGGCGCCCGCCTCTGGCGCAAGGCGCACCGGGCGACGGTCGTCGTCTGGGCGCTGGGCATGATCCACGCCTTCAGCGCCGGCACCGACGCCTCGGCGCCGCTCTTCCGCGGCTGGGCGATCGCCACCGGGGTGCCGATCGTCGGCCTCTTCCTCTACCGGCTCGGCGCCGGCCAGCGAACGGCCCGCCGTCGCCAGAAGGCGGCCGGCGGCGAGCTGCCGGCGGCACGCCGGCCGCGCCCACAACAACAGCTTCGACCCATCCCAGTCACCGAGGAGGCCTAGATGGAGGACAGCGGAATCGTCATCGTCGGCGGCGGGCTCGCGGCGCAGCGCTGCGCCGAAACCCTGCGCCGCCGAGGCTACGAAGGTCGGGTGCGGATGGTCTGCGCCGAGCCCGAGCCTCCCTACGACCGCCCGCCGCTCTCCAAGGAGCTGCTCGCCGGCGAGGTCGAGGAGGAGAGCGTCGCTCTACCGGCCGGCCTGGTGGTACGAGGAGAAGCGGGTCGAGCTGCTGCTCGGCGCGCGGGCGGTCGGACTCGACTCCGGCGCGCGGCGCCTGGTGCTCGACTCCGGCGCCGAGCTCCCCTACGAGCAGCTGCTGATCGCCACCGGCGGCGGCGCGCGGCGCCTGCCCTTCCTCGAGGGCTACGGAAACGTCCACTACCTGCGCACCCTCGCCGACGCGCGCCGCCTGCGCGCCGAGCTCGACTCCGGCGCCCGCCTGGCGATCGTCGGCGCCGGCTTCATCGGCCAGGAGGTCGCCTCGACCGCGCGGCGCCTCGGCGCCGAGGTGACGGTGATCGAGGCGCTGGAGACGCCGCTGGCGCCGATTCTCGGCGAGGAGGTCGGCGGATGGTTCGCCGGCCTGCATCGCGAGGAGGGCGTGCGCGTCCTGACCGGCACGATGCTCGAGGGCGCTCGCGGCGAGGGCCGGGTCGAGGAGCTGCTCCTCGCCGGCGGCGAGCCGCTCGCCTGCGACGCGGTCGTCGTCGGCGTCGGCACCGTGCCGGCGACCGAGTGGCTCGAGGGCAGCGGCCTCGAGCCGGGCGGCGTCCCCACCGACACCGCCGGGCGCACGGCGCTGCCCGGCGTCTTCGCCGCCGGCGACGCGACTCTGCCCTTCGACCCGCGCTTCGGCGCCCACGCCCGCACCGAGCACTGGGACGCCGCCGCCTGGCAGGGCGCCGCCGCGGCGAAGGCGATGCTCGGCGATTACCCGGGCACGCCCCCGCTGCCGAGCTTCTGGAGCGACCAGTACGGCCTCCGCATCCAGTACGTCGGCCACGCCCACCACGCCGACGCGGTCTCGCTCGACGGCGATCCGGCCGAGCGCGACTTCGAGGCCGTCTTCACCCGCGGCGGCGTCCCCGTCGCCGGGCTGGCCGTCGGCCGCCCCCGCGCGATCCCGGCGCTGAAGAAGCGCATCGACGCCGCCCACTTCCCAGCAGCGGACAGAAAGAAGGAGGCAGCATGAGCTACGTGCCCAAGGTAGACGTCAACGAGTGCAGCGCCCACGGCGACTGCGTCGACATCGCCCCCGAGGTCTTCCGCCTCGACGACACCGCGGTGGTGATCGGCAGCGGCCCCGACGAGCTGATCCTCGAGGCGGCCGAAGCCTGTCCCGCGGTCGCGATCTCGGTGGTCGACAGCGAGACGGGGGAGACGATCTTCCCGTAGCCAGGCGCAAAGCGCGTCGGGCGAGGGCCGATCCCGTCGCCCCCGAATCTCACCGAACGCCGAACATCGCCTCCAGGCGCGCCGCGAGGGTGACGTCGCCCTCGACGCTGCAGCGCCCGGCGACCATCGCGGTGAGGGGATCCTGCTTGCCAGCCAGCACCCGCACCCAGTCGGCGAGACCGAAATGGATCGTCACCGCCGCGTCCAGGGGCGCCGGCTCGAGCAGGCGCGCGCGACCGGAGCGGGAGTCGACCTCGATCGCCCAGCGCCAGGGAGCGTCGGGAGGCGGCTCGATCGCATATGGCTCCAGCTCGTAGGCGATCGTTCCGCTGAAGCCCCCGGCCCGGGCCGGCTGGAACCCGCGCGCGACGCCTCGCACCAGCGCTCGCTGGCGTCGCGACTCGGCGAAGCGCCGCTCGAGCTCGGCGTCGTCGAGCCCGGCCGCCATCGCCGCCAACGCTCGCCTCGTGCCCCGGGTCGCGATCGCCCGGATCGGGCGCGAGCGCCGCTCGGCGGCCCGCGGGGAACTCGGCGGCTCCCGTCCCTCGAGCTCCGCCCTGACGCCATCGGCGCACCGCGCGACCAGGCCGAGGCCGTATCGGGCGACCAGCGCTTCCCCCTCGGCGAGCGCCGCCTCCGCCTCCTCACCGGCGCCGCAGCGATGCAACGCGCTGGCCAGGTCCACCCGGGCCCACGCCCTCGCCAAGACGAGGTCGAGCTCGTCGGCTTGCTCGACCGCGTTACGCAGCTCCGCCACCGCCGTCTCGGGCCTGCCCGCCAGGATCTCCAAGCGGCCGATGATCCACTCGGGCGGGTTGCCGAAGACCAGCGAGGGTGGCGCCTGGATCAGGTACGGGCGCAGCGGCTCCAGCAGCGCCCGCAATCGCTCTCCGGCCGCGCGGTCGCCGATCTCGGTCGCGGTGAACGCGAGGAAGCACAGGCCGGCAGGCACGTGCCCGTCCGGTCGTCGGATCGGCGCGAGGTCGGCGGAAAGCGCCTTCTCGAGTCGCTCGCCAGCGGTCTCGTGGTCGTCATCGAAGGCCGCGCCGAAGGCGGCCAACGCGGTCAGGGACCCCTGTGCCACGACGGCCTCCATCACCTCCCAGAGGGAGCGGCTCGTCTTCGTCTCGGCGTCGAACATCAATCCGTTCATGGTCAGGAACGCGAGCTCGACCGATATCTGGAGATCGGGGCGCAGCCGACGCAGGATCCCTCCACCGCGACGGACCAATGCCTCGCCCCCCGCACGGTCGCCGTGGTCGATCAGGCGCGAGCCGCGGGTGACGTCCACCTCCCAGCTGAAGCGGGGGCTGCCGAGGCGCTCGGCGATCTCTCCGGCGCGCTCGATCGCCGCTTCGCACTCCGGTATGCGACGCAGCGCGTAGTAGGCAACCGCCGACCACATGACCGTGCGGAACAACAGGTCCTCGCGCCCGCAGTCCGCGGCGATCTCGACCAGCTCGAAGACCTCTCCGAACTGGCCGTAGACGGACATCGGGTCGGCGCCACGGGCGAATGCCGCGGTCAGCCGCGTGAACCGGGCCAGCACCTCCGACTCGCGGTCGCCCACCCGCTCGCCGAGTCGCTCGGCGCGATCGGCCAGCTCCGCCATCACGTCGTCGTCGTCGGTGAACGCCAGCGAGTAGGCGAGCCGGAAGACGATCCGCAGCGCCAGGCGCGGCTCGTCCTCGCCCAGGGCGTCGAGGCCCTCTTGCAGGAGGTCGACCGTCGTCGAGTCGCCGGTGTCGACTTCCCAGCCGAAGCCGACGTCGCCGCCGGCGAAGCCGAGGGCGGCGCGGGCGAGCATCGCGGAGTCGCCGATCGCGCGCGCCGCGTCGCCCGCGGCGCGAAATGCCCGGCGCGCGCGGACCAGGTCGGCGGCGAGCAGCTCCTGCTCCCCGAGCTCGAGCAGCGCCGCGGCCCGGGCGCGGAGGTCGCCGTCGGGGAGCAGGGCGAGCGCCCCCCGCATGTGGGCGGCGGCCTGCTCGTGGTCGTGGTCGCTCGCCGCAGCCACCGCCGCCGCTTCGTAGGCGGATATCGCGGGTTCGGGGCCCGCCACGGGCACGGCCAGGCCGTAATGGCGCGCCAGCTCGGCCGGCTCTGCACCCGGGTCCTCGTCCAGCGCCCTCGCGATCGCGAGATGCAGTCGAGCTTGAGCGGCGTCGCTCGCGCCGGTGAGCAGGGCCTCGCGGATCAATGCGTGGGGGAAGGCGATCGTCGGCTCCGCCGCGGCCACGTCATCCACCAGCCGCTCGGAGAGAGCCTCGGCCACGGCACGGTCGGCCTCCTCGGGCTCGAGGCCGGCGACCTTGGCCGCCAGCGCGACCGGCGCCGAGGGGCCGATCGCCGCGGCCGCGCCCAGCAGCTTCTCGGTGTCCGGGTCGAGTCGCCCCAGCCGCTCCTCGACGAGATCGCCGACGGCATCGGGTACCGGCGCCTCGTCCAGCGCCTCGGCGTCGCGCAGCGCGCCCTGGCTGTCGAGGTCGCGCGCCAGCTCTCCCGCGAAGAACGGGTTGCCCGAGGTTCGGCTCTCGAGCCGCGCCGCCAGGCGGGGGGTGATCGCCCGCCCGAGCCGGGCCCCGACGAGCGCCGCGAGGCCGGAGGCGTCCAGGCCCTCCAGGCGCAGCTCGCTGAGATCGCCGGTGCGGCGCAGGTCCGCGAGCGCTCGGGAGACGGGGTGCCCGCGTCCCATCTCGCGATCGCGCGCCGTCACCACCAGCACCAATCGATCGGGCGCGCTGCCCAGGAGGTGCCCGAGCGCCTGCGCGGATGCCGGGTCGCACCAGTGGGCGTCGTCGAGAACCAGGTGCAGCGGCGATCTCCCGGCGGCGCACGCCAGAGCGCTGTTGATGCCGTTCAGTAACCGGTAGCGGGCGCCCTCGGCGGCGACCATCTCCCCAGCTCCGATCCGCTCGGCGCCGCCGCGGTTCCCGCCGAGTTGGGGCACGAGCGCGGCCAGCTCGTCCCCGGCCGCCTCCGCAAGCTCCGCGCGCCACGCATCGTCACCAGCCAGCGCCAGCTCGCCGATCGCCCGAACCCACGGCTCGAAGGAGATCACCGCCTCCGGCGGGCAGCGCGCCAGCGCCACCACCGCTCCCCGCGCACGCGCCTCGGCGGCGGCGGCGGCCGCGTGACGGGTCTTGCCGATCCCCGGTTCGCCGAGGATCAGCACCGCTCGGCGGCCCGGCCGCGGCGCCGTCGCCTCACGCAACGCGTCGATCTCCCGGTCCCTGCCGATCAGCGGCTCCTCGGCGTAGGCGGCGAGCAGCTGGGGCATCGGGATGCCGGCCGGGCCGAGGCGCTCCACGGGCGCCGCGCCGCCCGCGGGTGCCTCGACTGCCACCTGCGCCGCGCCGTCTGCCGCCAGCTCGCGCCAGCGCAGCCTCGCGGCCCGCACAGGCGCCGGCACGCCCTTCAGCTCGTAGTCGCGCGCGGCGCCCAGCGTCACCCCTTCCCGCGATGCCACCAGCTGCGCCACCAGCTCCTGCACCAACACCTCCCCGGTCCCGGCCGCCGACGACAGCCGACTGGCGAGCACCACGGCCATCCCGTGCAAGTCCTCCCCGTCGGGGATCGGCTCGCCGGCTGCGACTCCCACCCGGGCGGCGATTCCGATTCCACCGTGTGCGGCATCCAGGCGTTCGACCGCAGCCTGGATGGCGGCCGCGGCGCGCAAAGCGCCCAGCGCGCTATCGAAGCTCGCCATCGCTCCGTCGCCGAGCGTCTTCACCACTCGACCTCCCGCAAGGGAAACCGCGGCGGTCACATCCTCCAGATGGGCACGGCGGACCAGCTCCATCCGATCGTCGCCCAGCTGAGCCAGCAACGCGGTGGAGTCGACCAAGTCGCTGAACACCACAATCGCCACCCCGCTCATCCGGGGAATATTCTCGTATTGCGCGGGATCGGTGTGGGGAGTGGCCCTGCTTTGCGCGACGAGGCGGCCCCGACGAGCTGATCCTCGAGACCGCCGAAGCCTGCCCCGCGGTCGCGATCTCGGTCATCGACAGCGAGACGGGGGAGACGATCTTCCCCTAAGCTCGGCCGATGCCGGATCCGAAGCTGCCGCTGAGCGGGGGGTGCATGTGCGGCGGCGTCCGCTTCGAGGTAGCCGAGCCTCTGCTCGGCGCCCTCTACTGCCACTGCAAGCGCTGCCAGCGCCGTACCGGGACGGGCGTGTCGGTCACCGCGCTGACCAACCCCGGCTCCTATCGAACCGTCTCCGGGGAGGAGCTGATCCGGTCCTGGGACCCGGGCGACGGCGGCTACGTCAAGGCGTTCTGCTCTGCATGCGGCAGCCAGCTGTTCACCTACCACGCCGAGAACGCCCAGCTGCTGGCGATCCGCATGGGCGCCCTCGACGAGGACCCCGGCATTCGCCCGACCGCCCACCAGTTCACCAACTACGCGGCCCCGTGGGCGCCGGTTCCCGAGGACGGCCTGCCGACCTTCCCAGAGCGGATCCACCCCGGCGCCTCGCCGCCGGATTCCTAAGCCGTCGGGCGCTGGCGCTGGTCGTCCCACCAGTCGCGCTCGCCTTCGACGTCTTCGCGCGAAGCCTCGCCGAGATTGGGCGCGCCGATGACGAGGAGCTCGAGGCCCTCCGGCCCGGCCTCGTAGCCCCGCCACGTACCGGGCGGGACGCGCACCGCGTCCCACTCCCTGAGCTCGACGATCTCGTCATCGAGCTTCATCCGCCCACTCCCGCGCAGGACCACGTACACCTCCTCCTGCTTCTTGTGCGTGTGGCCGTACGGAAAGCGATAGTTGGGCGGGACGCGCTGGTAGCTCAGGCCGGATTTCTCGAGCTCAAGCGCCTGAGTCGCCAAGCGGAACTCCAGGTCCGGCGCGCCGTCGAACCTGGACCCGATGTCATCCAGATCCGCCTTGAGGTTCCTGAGAGTGAACGGCACGGTGCGCTTTCCCTCAGGGCGAGGCGGCCTGGGCCTGAGCCTTGACCTGGCTCCAGGTCAGCAACCGGCCGCCCTGCGGATCGATCACCTTGAGCCGGATGGCGCGCAGCCCGTCGCCGATGCTCAGCACAGGGACATCGTGAAAGATCGGGTTCTCGTCGTGGGCGCGCTGCAGGTTGTAGTTGGGAATCCTGGCGCTGAGGTGGTGAACGTGGTGCAGGCCGATGTTCCCGCTGAAGAACTGGAAGAGCTTCGGCAGCTTCAGGTAGGAGCTCCCCTGCAGGGCTGCGTCGGCGTAGCTCCAGTTCTCGGAGCTCTCCCAGTAGACCTCCTCGAACTGATGCTGCACGTAGAACATGAAGATGCCCATCATGCCGGCGAGGATCGCGATCGGCATCTGCACCAGCAGCCACGCTTGCAGGCCGGCGAGCCAGACGACCGCCCCGATGACGATCGCGAGGGCCAGGTTCGTCGCGAGCACGCTGCGACGCTGGCGTGGGCGCATCTTGTTCGACCAGATGCGAGGCCCGATCATCAAAGACCAGACCGGGCCGACCCCGAACATCACCAGGGGATTGCGAAACAGCCGGTAGCCCAGCCGCCCCTTCCAGGGACGGGACAGGTACTCCTCGACGGTCAGCGTCGGCACGTCCCCCGTCCCGCGACGGTCGAGGTCGCCCGAGGTGCCGTGATGGACGGCGTGGTTGTGGCGCCAGTTCCCGAACGGCTGGAAGACGAGCAGGCCCGTGAGCCGGCCGAGCCACAGGTTCGCCCGCTTGGTCGGCAGGAAGGAGCCGTGGGCGCAGTCGTGGAAGACGACGAACGTCCGCAGCAGGAAGCCCGCCGCCGGAACTGCGAGGGCGAGGGTGATCCAGATCGAGATGTCGAGGCAGAGATACATCGCGACGGTCAGGGCCAGGTACGGCACCACCGAGGTGGCTACGTCGACGAGGCTGTGTCGAAGCGAGGGTTGCTCGTGCCGAGCCACCGACTCCCGCCAGTAGGCGCGGCCGGCGACGGCATCGTCGTCCGGCGGGGCGGGGGTGGGCTGCGGCGCATGGGTCACGGCGGCTGAAAGTAAATACGTTTCCTAAAGGGCAGTGTCGGGCCCTTCGGGCGACGAGCAAGTTCCGGAAGTCAGCTGACCGGGGGCGGCGTTTCCCGGGCGCTCGCGGCGAGGGCCTCGTCCCACCCGCACACTTGGCAGGCGTGCTGGAAGGCCGAGCGGGCGAACTCGAGGGCGAGGGCGTGCGGGTCCGCGGCGGCGCCCACGTCGTCCCAATCGAGCACGTAGAGGCCCAGTTCCGCGTCCCAGCGCGCCGCGGCCGGCGAGAGCTGCGCCCCGCCGAAGCCATCCGGGGCGGGGTGGGCGTAGGCGTAGAAGGCCGGGCGCGGGTAGTGCGGTTCGCCGGGCCACCAGCCGACTGCGACCTCTTGGGAGTCCATCGAGTTGCGCATGATGAAGTCCTGCGAGGGCGGCTTGGCCGGGGCGCCCGAGAAGAGGCTGACCGCGAGGTCGAAGGAGCCCCACCAGGCGTGGACCGGGGTCGAGCGGCCGCGGTAGGGAGCACGGAAGGCGGCGAGGACCAGTGCCGCCCGGGTGGCCGCGGCGAAGTAGGCGGCGACGTGGCGCTCGTCGTAGGCGGCGTGCTCGGCGTCCTCGTCCAGCGGCACCGACCACTCGACCTCCTGGGGCGTGGGATCGATCTCGACCGGACCGGCGATCTCGCGCACGGCCGCGAGCACCTCGCGGGTCACCTCGCCGACCGGCCGATCGGGGGTGAGCGGCACGGCACGCCGGCGCCCGTCGTCGCGTTCGACCACCGCCTGGTGCGCGTGCAGGTCGAGGGCGACGACGATGGCGCCCGAGCCATCGGGGGCGGGCAGAGGCGCCGTTTCCCAGCCCCGCGCGGTGAGCCGCAGCGCCGCGTGCTGTAGCTGCGGCTCGGGCGGGGCCAGCGTCGCGGCGAGCTTGCCGAGCACCTGGGTGTGGGCATGGAGCGTGTCGAGGGTCGGGCGCGACTCCTCGTAGGAGATCGCGGGCCACTGGCCGACGGATGCCATGACGCCACCGTAGCGCCTCGTCGGTGAGACTTGTGGCCGCGGCCGGGGCGGTCCCCGGGCACGACGGGGCGACGTCCGGGCCGCCGTCCTCGCCCTGCTCGCCGAGCGACCGATGCACGGCTACGAGATGATCAAGGAGATCGAGGAGCGCACCGGGCAAGCGTCGCTTCAGCCTCACCGAGACCGGTGCCGCCGAGCAGGCCGAGAAGGCCGGCGAGACGACCCCGTGGGACGCGGTTCGCGCCGACGCCGCGCCGGAGCAGATGCAGCTCGCCGACTCGATGAAGAAGCTCCACCACGCGATCCGGCAGGCCTTCACCGCGGCCGATCAGGGACAGCAGAAACGGGTCCGCGAGCTGCTCGACGAGACCCGGCGCAAGATCTACGCGATCCTCGCCGAGGAGGGCTGAGGCCGTCGTCCTCTCGGCCTTAACTTCAGGCGGAGCCCTCTTGCAAGAAAGGCCGCTCTGACATAGTTCGTCTGTGGTGAGCTCCGCGCTGCAGTTCGACGATGAGGCATCGCGCCGGATCGAGACGATCTACAGCACACCAGACGTCGTCGCACAGCGCCAAGCGGTGCGCGAGGCGCTTGCAGTCAGGCCAGGCGAGCGGGTGCTCGACATCGGGGCGGGCCCTGGCTTCCTCGCGGCCGAGATGGCCGCAAGCGCCGCGCCGAACGGCATTGTCATTGGCACCGACGTCAGCGAGAGCATGCTGGCGATCGCCGCAGCTCGCCTTGGCTCGGCAGGGGATGTCGAGCTGCGCTTCGAACACGCCGATGCATGTGCACTCCCGTTTGCGGACGCAAGCTTCGACGCTGTCGCATCCACCCAGGTCTACGAGTACGTGGGTGACATCGCGGTGGCGCTCTCAGAGCTGGCCCGCGTGTTGCGTCCCGGGGGTCGGGCGCTTGTGCTCGACACCGACTGGGACTCGATCGTGTGGCACTCCAGGGATCCCCTGCGCATGCAGCGCGTGCTGGACGCCTGGGAGGAGCATCTTGTCGATCCGCACCTGCCGCGCCGGCTGATCCGCCTACTGGAGGAGGCGGGCTTGACGGTCGAGCTGTGCCGGGTCGCGCCGATCGTCAGTGTGCGCAGCAACCACAACACCTACAGCGAAGGAATGGCCGAGCTGATCGCCGACTTCGTCCCCGGGCGCCAAGGACTCACCGAAGCCGACGTCGCCGCTTGGAAGGACGAGCTGAATGACCTCTCCGAGAGCGGCGATTACTTCTTCAGCCTCAACCGCTACCTCTTCCGCGCCGTTAAGCGCTGACCGTTTGGCGTCAAAGACGCACTCCTCGACTCATGCCCGCCGTTTTTGTGGCTCGAGCGCACCGCGTGCGTCCGTGAGGTCAATCGCGCCAGTCGACCTCAAAGTGCCCGATTGGCTCGTCGAAGCCCTTCGCGGCGAGGGGCCCCGCGTCGGAGAACCGGATTCCCTTTCCGCGGCAGAGGTCGTGCACCCCGGATGAGACGACAATGCAATCTGGCTGTGCGCATGCGCACAGCCGTGCGGCCTGCTGCACAGTTGCTCCGAAGAGATCGTCTTGCTCAGTTACGGGCTCTCCCGCGGCCACCCCGATGCGTACCCGCAGTCCTGACTGCCCACCGGCATTGAGCTCTCCAAGCGCCCGCTGAATTTGCACCCCCGCGCCGACCGCTCGGGACGCCGCGTCGAACGCCGCCATGATCCCATCCCCAGTGTGCTTGACTTCGCTGCCGCCGAACTGCGCCAAGCCAGAGCGCACTATCGAGTCGTGTTGGCGAACTAGCTGCATGGCCTCGCGATCGCCCAATTGTTGGGTGAGACGAGTGGAGTCGACCATGTCGGTGAAGAGGATCGCTCGGAAGGCGCTTTCTACGTAGGGCTCGCCCGGGGGGTGAGTATTGAGCCGTCCAAAGAACCCTCGAATGCTCGCCTCATCGACCTCGACCACGTTCAGCGGAAGCATCCCGTGCGAGGCGCTGTGGGCTGCCTCGACGGACTCCTTGTCGGGACCCTCGACGAGACAAAATGCGCTGCCGGCCTCTTGTTCGAACCAGTAGGTGACGAAGCGCACGCCGAACCTCTCTTGCACCTCGAGATCGCGCAGGTGAGCTAGCGCGGCATCCTCATCGAGCTGGGTGTCGCCCGCAAACATCGCTGCGGCGACGCCCGGCACCTTCTAGGAGTGTCGGCCTGCGGGTCGACTCAGCCGATCGAGTCGGCCCAGTCGTGCAGGCGCTCGGAGAACTGCGGCGTGGCCGCACTCACCTCGACGACCGCATCGGCGGGGACATTCGCCTTGCGTGCGGCGGCAATGATCGCGTCGGGGGACGGCGCCTCGTAGAGGCAATAGGTGCGACGCCGGTCGGCGCTAAGGAACGAGAAGAGCCAGCGGACCCCCTCGCCGTCGTTGACCTCCTCGATCAGCTCGACGTCGTCGTCCGTAAGGTCGAGCTGATCGGCGAAGCCGCGCTCGATCATGTAGAGGGCCATCGGTTGATCGTAGCGGGGATTCCCGCCTACGCCGAGGCGAGCCCGTGCTGGTGGGCGTAGGAGGCGGCCTCGGTGCGGTTCGCGCAATCGGTCTTGCGCAGGATGCTGCGGATGTGGTTGGCCGCGGTGTGTTCGCTGATCGAGAGTTCCTCGCCGATCTCACGGTTGCTGAGCCCCTTGGCGACCAGCTCCAGGATCTGCGCCTCGCGCGGGGAGAGCCCGGCGGGGAGACCGCCGTCCGGGGCGGGCACACCAAGTGCGCGGATCCTGGCAAGCAGCCCCTCCATGCCGATTCGCTCGGCCAGGGCGGCGGCTTCGCCGAGCAGGGCATCCGCCCGCTCGCGGGAACCGCGGCCACGGCCAAGCAGGAAGCGCCCGTACTCATAAGCCGTGTGGGCGACCCAGGTCGACGCCCCCATCCGCTCGTTCTCCTCCATCGCCCGCTCGAAGTGCTCCTCGGCCTGCTCCCACTCGCCGAGCGTCACGGCGAGCATGCCCAGGTAGCGGTCGGCGGACCCGTAGCAGGCGACCAGGTGACCGATCATCACGTTGGCCCCCGTCAGCGGCTCCAGCTTGGGGTAGAGGATCGCCGCCATCTCCTGGTCGCCGAGCGCGGCGCAGGCGTCGCTCAGGTAGGCGAGCGTCGCCAGCCACAGCGATGCCTGGAAGCCATCGATTCCCTCCGAGGCAAGCTTCGAGAGCTCTCGCCTCGCCTCGGCCTCCATTCCCAGCTCGGCGAGCACGGCGACCAGCCCGGGGCGCCACGGCCCCTCGCGCTCGACTCCGCCGGCGAGGATCCTCACCGCCGGCGCCAGCTCCGCCAGCCGCCCCTGCTCGCGGCGAACGCCGAACATCTGGATGCCGTAGATGCCAGACGCGTCGCGGCCGGTCAGCAGCCGGCCCCACTCGTGCGAGCGGGCCGCCATCGCCTCCGCCCCCCCGAGGTCTCCGTCGCAGAGGGCGATTGCGGACCCGTAGTGCTCGGCCACGTGCTGCATGAACGGCTGCGCCGCCCGCTCGGCCATCTCACGCTGGGCGGCGACCTCGAGCCGGGCGGACTCGAGGTCGCCGAGGGCGACGAAGGTCGGCGCTCGCCAGGCCATCGCCTCGGTGTGGGTCTCGGCGTCCCCCATCTCCTCCGCCAGGTCCCTTGCCTCGGTCAGCATCGAGAGGATCTCCTCCAGGGGAGTCGTGCCACGCCCCCAGTAGGAGCGGACCAACACCTTCGCCAGCGCGGCGCGGTCCTCGCGGCGGCGCGCCAGCGCGACCGCGTTTTCGCGGACGATCGCCGCGCGCTCGCGCTCCCCCCGAAAGTCGAGCGCCCGGGTGAGCCCGGCCAGCAGGCCGATCCGCAGCTCCTCGCTCTCCTCGCCAACCGCCGTGAGCGCCTCTTCGAGCAACTCGACCGCATCCTGACTCGCGATCCCGGGCCGCCAGCAGGCCTCCTCGTAGCCGATCGCCGCCCGGGCGAGCAGTTCGGCGCTGCCCAGCTCGCGGGCGATCTCCGCCACTGAGGCGAAGGCCTCCAGGCCATCGGCCGCCTTGCCCGCCCGATGGCTTGCCGAGCCGAGCTCGAGCAGGGCCTCGGCGCGCTCGGCCTCGTCCTCGATGCCGATCTCGATCGCGGTGCGCAGCCGCATCGCAGCGTCGTCGAAGGCCAGTGCCCCGCTCGCCCCGCTCGCCGCGCGCAGGTTGTAGTCGATCGCCCGCTCGGGCCCGCCGAACGGAGCGGCGGCGCCGAAATGGTGGGCGAGGTCAGCAAGGGCGCGATCGGAGGATCCGCCGGCGTCCTCGAGGGCCTCCCCGACGCGGAGATGGAGTTCTGCCCGCCGCAGCCGCGAGAGCCGGTCATAGAGCGCCCTCCGCACGATCTCATGGGTGAAGCGGCAGGCCAGTCGCTGCGAGGGGAGCTCCTCGATCATTCCGCTTCCCACCGCCTCCTCGACCGCTACGAGAAACTCGGCCTCGGCCAGGCCGGCGGCGCGGCGGATCGGCTCCAGCTCGAACTCCGGCCCGGCGACAGCGGCGAGCTCCAGCAGGTCGGTGGTCCTGGGGGCAAGGCGCGAGAGCCGCTGGCTGACCACCTCGCGGACGCTCTCGGGCGTGCCGAGCTCCGTCAGCGGCCGAGTCACCCTTGCCTGCCCACCGACGACCTCGACCACCCCCGTCTCAACCACCGCGCGCCAGAGCTCGCAGACGAGGAAGGCGTTGCCCCCGGTGAGATCGTGGATCGTGATCGCCAGCTCGCGCAGCTCGGGGTCGGGGTCGCTTCCCGCCGCGCGGCTGAGGAGATCGGAGACCTCGGCCCCGGAGAGCTCCGGGAGGCGCATTCGCACGACGTCATCGGAGCGGCGCAGGTCGGCCAGCGTCTCCGAGAGTCCCCCCGGCAGCTCGGTCTCGGTGTCACGGAAGGTCGCGAGGATCAGCAGGCGGGCACTCCAGCCGGAACGCGCAAGGTGACGCAGGAGCAGCAGAGTGGGCGCATCCGCCCAGTGACCGTCCTCGAGTACCAGCAGCATCGGCCTGCCGCGACTGACGTTGGCAAGCAGGTCGGCTACCGCCGTGTGGAGGCGATGGCGCTCGGTGTCGGGATCGGCCTCGACCGGCGCCGGAAGCTCGCCGACCAGAGCGGGCAGATCGGGCAGCAACCGCGTCAGCTCGCCGCCGCCCGCGCCGAGCGCGGCTCGCAGCTCCTCGGCCTCGATCACCCGTGCCAGGCGATCGAGCGCCTCGACGAAGGGCCCATACGGCGTCCGCACCACGGCGTCGCAGGCGCCATAGAGAACAAGCACCCCTTCCGCTGCCGCCTGACCGGCGAACTCGCGCGCCAGGCGACTCTTCCCGACGCCCGGCTCGCCCGACAGAAGGGCCACCCGGCGGCGCTCGCCTTCGGTTCGCGGCATCAGGGTCTGGAGCTTCTCCAGCTCGCTCTCGCGCCCGACGAACGGGGAAGCCGAGGTCGGGCGAAGCGAGCCCGGAAGCTCCCGGATCTCAGCGTCCATGGGAGGACGATAGTCAGTCCTGACCATCCCCATCTGAAATCGATCGAACGGGAGCGCTCGAAACTGGGTCAGGTCAGGTCATGACAGGCGGATTGGAGCGGCCTAGGCTCGGCCGAGACGAGTGAAACGACGAGCCAGGAGGAACGCGTGAGCATCCCCAACGCCCTGATACAGACGGCCCGCAGTGAGATGTCCGGATTCCAGGGCGCCCTGACCGGCCCCGAGGACTCCGGCTACGACACGGCCCGCGAGGTCTACAACGCGATGATCGACCGCCGTCCCGGCCTGATCGCCACCTGCGCCGACGCCGGCGACGTCGCCAAGGTCGTCTCCTTCGCGGCCGGACACGAGCTTCTGCTGGCGGTGCGCGGCGGCGCCCACAACGGCGCCGGGCTGGGGACCGTCGACGACGGCGTCGTCCTCGACCTCTCGGGCTTGAAGGGAATCGAGGTCGACCCAGAGGCCCGCACGGCCAGGGTCGGCGGCGGCTGCACCTGGGGCGAAGTCGATGCGGCGACCAACGAGCACGGGTTGGCGACGCCGAGCGGGATCATCTCGACCACCGGCGTCGGCGGCCTCACGCTGGGCGGCGGCCTCGGCCACCTGACCCGCAAATGCGGGCTCAGCATCGACAACCTGCTGGAGGCCGACGTCGTCCTCGCCAGCGGCGAGCGGGTGCGCGCCGCCGCCGACGAGAACCCCGACCTCTACTGGGCGATCCGGGGCGGCGGCGGCAACTTCGGCGTCGTCACCTCCTTCCTCTTCCGTCTCCATGAGGTAGGGACGGTCGTCGCCGGCCCGACCTTCTGGCCGGTCGAGCAGGGCGCCGAGGTGCTGAGGGCCTACCGGGACTTCCTGCCAAACGCCCCCCGGGAGCTGAACGGCTTCTTCGCCTTCATGTCGGTTCCGCCGGAACAGTCATACCCCGAGGAGCTCCACCTGCGCAAGGTCTGCGCCGTCATCTGGTGCTACTCGGGGGACCCGGAGGATGCCGCCGAGGCGATGGGCCCCCTGCTCGAGGCGCTGCCGGATCCCCTTTTGCATGCGCCCCAGGAGATGCCGCTACCCGCGTGGCAGAGCGGCTTCGACGCGGTCTACCCCGCCGGCGACCAGTGGTACTGGCGGGCCGACTTCGTCAAGGAGATCCCCGACGAGGCGGTTGCGGTCCATGCCAAGTTCGGAGCAGAGATGCCGACCTGGAAGTCGACCATGCACCTGTACCCGATCGACGGGGCCGCCCACGACGTCGGGCCGACCGATACCCCGTGGGCCTACCGCGACGCCAACTGGGGCTCCGTCTTCGCCGGCGTCGACCCGGACCCGGCGAACGCGGATGCGATCCGCCGCTGGTGCGTCGACTATTTCGAAGCGCTCCACCCCTACTCCGCCGGCGGCGCCTACGTCAACATGATGATGGACGAGGGACAGGATCGGGTGCGGGCGAGCTACGGCGACAACTACGACCGCCTGGCGCAGATCAAGGCCAAATACGACCCCGGCAACCTCTTCCGGGTCAACCAGAACATCCAGCCGAATGCCTGACCGCGAATACGACGTCGTCGTCGTCGGAGGGAGCCTGGCCGGGTGCGCCGCGGCTCGCCTGCTCGCGCTGCGGGGGGCTCGCGTCGCCGTGGTGGAGAAGCGCCCCGAGCTCGACGCCTACAAGGTCGTCTGCACCCACAACATCCAGGCTGGCGCGGTGCCGGCGATGGAGCGCCTTGGGATCGGGCCGGCGATCCGGGATGCCGGCGCCGTTCGCGTCCAGACCGACATCTGGACGCGCTACGGGTGGATACGCCCGCCGGATCGGGGCCTGCGCGGCGTAAACCTGCGGCGCTCGGTCCTCGACCCGATCGTTCGCCGGCAGGCGATCGAGACTCCGGGCGTGGACTACCTTCCCGGCCTCACGGCGGTTGGGCTTGAGGGCGATGAGCAGGTCGAGGGCGTCCGCGTTTCGGGGCACGGGGACAAGGAGAGGCCGCTGACGGCAAGGCTCGTGGTCGCCGCAGACGGGCGCGATTCCCAGATGGCGCGGATGGCGGGGGTCCCGGGGCGCATCCGACCGCACAAGCGCTTCTGCTACTTCTCGTACTTCAGGGACGTCCCGCTGCCCGATCCCAACCGGGGGATGGTCTGGTTCAGCGACCCCGACATGGCCTACGTCAACCCCAACGAGGAGGGCGTCTCGATGGTCTGTGTAGTGCCGGCCAAGCGACGGCTGGACGAGTTCCGCGGCGATCCGGAGCCGGCGGTTCGCGCGCACTTTCGGAGTCTGGCGGATGCTCCGAGCCTGGACAGCGCGCGCCCGATCGCGAAATGGTTTGGAAAGCTCGAGATGCCGAGCACGATCCGCCCTGCCGCGGCGCGGGGGATGGCGTTTGTCGGCGATGCCGCCCAGGCGTCCGATCCGATTTTCGGCGTCGGCTGCGGCTGGGCGTTCCAGTCGGCGGATTGGCTGGCCGAGGAAGTCGGCCCGGCTCTGCACGGATCGGATCGGGAGCTCAATCGAGCCCTGGTGGCCTACGCGCGGCGCCACCGCCGCGAGCTCGGCGCCCATCACTGGCTCATCTCCGACTACTCGAGCGCGCGACGCTTCTCGCCGATCGAGAAGCTCGTCTACTCGACCGCGGCGCGCGACGCCGAGCTTGCCGGGCGGGTCGAGGACTTCGCCACCCGCTCGATCGGCGGCATCGCCGGCACCCGTCGGATGATCGCCAGGGCCGCCTTGGTGCGGCTTGGGTTGGCCGGCTGAGCCTGACAGTGCAGAGCTTAAGTATCCCGCGAGGTGTCAGGCGTGGAGGATCTGAGTACGCCCTCAGTTCGCGCCCCTGTAGGGACCGACGACCTGATCCGGATGAAGCCGCAAGCGGGGGTTGACAGCTGCTCGCCCTGGTGCTTAGATAGTCGACTAAGTCGAATGACTAAAGAGCTTGCAACCGCAGATGTGGAGGTCGGAGACGGCCGGCCCTCGATCAGGGAGGCCAACGTCGAGGCCTTCCTCGACGCCGCCGAGCGGTTGCTGGTCAGGGAGGGCGCCGCAGGGATATCGACCCGGCAGCTCGCCCGCGAGGCCGGGCAGAACCACGGCCTCGTCCACTACTACTTCGGTTCGGTCGACGAGCTGTTGCTGCAGGCCCTGGAGCGGTTCACGGGACGCGTCCTGGACCGCCAGCGGGCGATGTACGAAACCGACGCGCCCTTCATCGAGAAGTGGCGCACCGCGATGGGCTACGTCGAGGAGGACCTCGCGGCGGGCTATCCCAAGATCTGGGCGGAGCTCGAAGCGCTCGCCTGGAACAACCCCGAGATGCGCGAGCGCCTGCACGCTGTCAACGAGAGCTGGCGTTCGCTACTGCGCGATGCGCTTGCCGGGGCAATCGAGGAGTACGGCCTCGACAGCTCTCGCTTCTCGGCGGAGGCCTTGGCCGCTTTGGTGATGCAGTTCAACAAGGGACTGCTGTTCGAGCGCCTGCTCGGCTTCGACCGCGGTCACGCGGAGTTGCTGGCGGCGATCGACGCTTGGCTCGACTCTCTCGGCGAGCAGGGAAAGCCGTGAAAGCGATTCCCGAAACGGCGGCGCCACTTGCAACGGCGGCGCCCACGCTTGGCCGCGACGCAGAGCAGAGCCGCGCCCGCTACCCCGACGCCGAGGACTTCGTCGAGCGCGACGGCCAGCGCCTCTTCTACGAGGTCTACGGCGAAGGCGAGGAGACGATCTTCCTACTGCCGACCTGGTCGCTGCTCCACTCGCGCCACTGGAAGATGCAGATCCCCTACCTCGCCCGCCACTTCCGGGTGCTGACGATGGACGGTCTGGGTAACGGGCGCTCCGATCGCTGCCGCGACCCGCGGCGCTATGGAGCCGCGGAGTTCGCTCGGGACTTCCTCGCCGTGATGGATGCGAGCGGGACCGAGCGGGCGGTGACGGCGAGCCTCTCAACGGGTGCTCAGTACCAGCTCGAGCTGGCGCGGCTTGCCCCCGAGCGGGTGGCCGGCGCCGCCTTCGTCGGTCCCCTGTTCCCCTACACGCCTTCGCACTGGTCGGTCCTGCTGCACCCGCGGTCCGCGTCGCTCTCCCCGCGAGTGCCCACCGTCGCCCACCGTTGGTGGGGTCGTATGAACCCGGCCCATTGGCGCGAGGACTATCCCGAGTTCGCGAACTGGTTCATCTCTCGCTGCTTTCCGGAGCCGCACTCGACCAAGGCCATCGAGGACGGGGTGGGATGGGCGCTTGACACCGACTCCGAGACGTTGGCCGCGTCGGGGTACGGCAAGCTCCACGGCGACCGGCGCACCCTGCGCGAGCTGGCGCGGAACCTCGACTGCCCGGTCCTCGTGGTCTCCGGGGAGCGCGACAAGATCACGCCGCCCCGCGACGCCCGCGCGCTGGCCCGCCTCGCCGACGGGCAGCTCGAGGTCGTCCGCCGCGCCGGCCACTTCCCCCACGCCCGCAAGCCGGTCCAGGTCAACCTGGCGCTGCGCGACTTCTCCGAGGACGCCTTCGGGCGCCGGCGCACGCCGCGTGACCCCACCGTCTACCGTCCCGACGGTCGTCCGCGCGCTCTCTACATCTCCTCGCCGATCGGGCTCGGGCACGCGCAGCGCGACGTGGCGATCGCCCGCGAGCTGCGTCGGCTGAACCCCGACCTGCAGATCGATTGGCTCGCCCAGGACCCGGTCACCCGCGTGCTGGAGGCAGAAGGCGAGCGCATCCACCCGGCCAGCGACCACCTCGCCAACGAGTCCCGCCACATCGAGTCGGAGTCCGCCGAGCACGACCTGCACTGCTTCCAGGCGCTGCGCCGGATGGACGAGATCCTTGCCGCCAACTTCATGCTCTTCCACGACGTCGTGCGCGATGAGCGTTACGACCTCTGGATCGGCGACGAGGCCTGGGAGCTGGACTACTACCTGCACGAGAACCCGCGCGAGAAGCGGGTCCCGTTCGCCTGGCTCACCGACTTCGTCGGATTCCTGCCGATGGAGGACGGGGGGGAGCGGGAGAGTCACCTGACCGCCGACTACAACGCCGACATGGTCGATCACATCGCCGACCACCCTGAGATCCGAGACATCGCGCTGTTCGTCGGCAACCCCGATGACATCGTCGGCGAGCGGCTCGGGCCGCAGCTGCCGATGATCCGCGACTGGACCGAGCGCAACTTCGACTTCACCGGCTACGCGACCGGTTTCGACCCCGCCGACCTCGGCGACCGCACCAAGTTGCGCGCCGAGCTGGGCTACGGCGACGACGAGCGCGTCTGCATCGTCACCGTCGGTGGGTCGGGCGTGGGCGGTGACCTGCTGCGGCGGGTGATCGCGGCCTTCCCAGCGGCCAAGGAGCGGGTCCCGGAGCTGCGCATGATCGTCGTCGCCGGCCCCCGCATCGATCCTGACTCGCTCCCTTCCCACGCCGGGCTCGAGGTGGTCCCCTACGTCCACAACCTCTACCGGCACCTGGCCGCCTGCGATCTGGCGGTGGTGCAGGGCGGCCTGACCACCTCGATGGAGCTGACCGCGCAGAAGCGGCCGTTCCTCTACTTCCCGCTGCGCCATCACTTCGAGCAGAACTTCCACGTCCGCCACCGGCTAGAACGCTACGGGGCCGGTCGTCGTATGGATTTCGACGAGTCCCCACCGGAGCTGATCGCGGCGGCGATCGCCGAGGAGATCGGCCGCGACGTCCACTACCGCGACGTGGAGGTCGACGGCGCCGCTAGAGCAGCCCGGCGCCTCGCCGAACTGCTCTAGCGGCGGATGGACTCGCAAGTTGACTTCAGGCGGAGCCTCTGGCAAGGTCGGACTTGGCGATCCGTGGAAACTTCTCGCCCTTCTGACCTCTCGAAGCGTCGATACGTCCGGCGCGCAATGGCTCTGCCTGTGCTTTTTGCAGCTGTGGGCGCATTGGCCTGGACGGCAGCGCCCGCGCAAGCGACGACTCAGGCGTTCACCTACACCGGCGCAGAGCAGACCTTTACCGTCCCTGCGGGCGTCTACCGCCTGCACGTCGTCGCGATCGGCGGCAGTGGCGGGGCCAGTGAATTCGCCGGCGGCAAAGCTGTGCAGGTGACGGCCGATCTGGCGGTGAGCCCAGGCCAGACGCTCTACGTCGAGGTGGGCGGCAAGGGCCACAACGGCGGTTTGGGGGGCGGCCTCGGGGGCTTCAACGGTGGCGCGGACGGCGGCAACATCGGAGCCGGGGGCGGCGGTGGCGCCGCCGATGTCCGCACTTCGCCGCGCGCCTCAGGCCTTTCGCCCGAGGATCGCCTGATCGTCGCCGCAGGGGGCGGCGGAAGCGGCGCAAACGGCGAAACCGGTCTCGGCGGGGTTGGCGGTAACGCGGGCCACGAAGGCTCCCCCAGCGAAACCGGAAGCTTGGGCGGTGGCGCGGGGACGGAAATCAAAGGTGGAGAAGGCGGTGTCGGGGTCTGTGTCAACGGCGAAAACGGTGGCCTGGGGCTCGGCGGCAAAGGCGCCGTCCCGGGCGAAGTCGTCGGCGGGGGCGGCGGAGGTGGCGGAGGCGGCTACTACGGCGGTGGTGGAGGCGGTGCCGGCTGTACGTCCGGAGGCGGGGGTGGGGGCGGAGGCTCCTCACTCGTGCCGCCTGGTGGGAGCATGGAACTGGCCTCGCTGGCCACCGAACCCGAGATCCAGATCAGCTACAACCCGCCGCCCTCGATCTTGATCGCCTTTCCGGTGAACGGCGCCACCTACACCAGAGGTCAGGCGGTCAGCGCCGTCTACTCCTGCAACGCGGGGGAAGGAACGGGCCTGACGACCTGCGCGGGATCGGTCGCCAACGGCGCCCTGTTCGACACGTCCGGCTTCGGCCAGCATACGTTCACGGTCAGCGCCGAAGACGCCGATGGTGGCAAGGCGACCCAGAGCGTTACCTACACCGTCGAATGCCCGCCACCTGGTGGCTCCTCCTGCATAGAGCCGCCGCCTCCGCCAAGGCTCCCCGATACGTTCCTCGGCTCCCATCCCAAGAAGACGATCAAGACCGACAAGAAGAAGGTCAGGGTCAAGTTCAGCTTCTCCTCACAGACCATCGGCGCGACCTTCAAGTGCAAGCTCGACAAGGGCGCCTTCGCTCCCTGCACCTCGCCCAAGAGCTACAGGGTCAAACCCGGCAAGCACGCGTTCTCGGTGGAGGCCGCGAACGCCACCGGCACCGATCCGACCCCGGCGACCTTCAGCTTCAAGGTCAAGAAGACCCGCTAGGACGAGCCCATCGTGCGGAAGGGGTGACGACGGCAGTCACCGGCCGGCACACGACTTTCGCTTTGCGCGATTTGCGAGCGCCTGCTGACCGGGCCGTAAGACGCCCGGCCTGGACGAGCGGCAGCGGTCTCCGCGAAGTTCTGCTCTCGGATGACGGAGCGGGAGCGCCACCGCGGGCGCTCTCGCTGTCGTCGTGTGAGCTGGTCAGAGCCGCAGGCCCGCGCTGGCTGGCATCATCGGCGCTCGCCTCGAGTGGACGGCCGCGATGATCTCCTCGGTGTCGATGCCCTGTAGGTAGATGCTGGTCGTGCCGAGGTTGGCGTGGCTCAGCTGCCGCTGAATGATGTTGAGCGGCACGCCCTCGCGGGCAAGTCGATCACGCAGAGCAGCGGGCCAACCGGCAGCCGCTCGCGCTCGGCCATCCAGGGGCCGAGCTGCTCAAAGCCCCACTCGTCCATGCCAACCTCCCGCCGACGCCCGCCCTTGCCGCGGCGGACGAGGATCGAGCCACGGTGCGGGTCAAGGTCGCGCTCGCTGAGCGCCAGCGCCTCCTGGATGCGAAGCCCGCCACGCCAGAGGACGACGATCACGGCACGCAGGCGAGCGCCGTGGCGACCACCTCCAACCTGGCGCATCACGGCGACGATTTCCTCGACCGTCGGCGGATCAGCCGGATAGCGCATCCCTTTGTTGCGGGGCGATCGTCCGGCGTGGTAGCCGGGCATCGTCGCCGGCGAGCGACGCCTCCCGGCGGAGTCGAGAACAGCGGATACGGTCATGGAACCCTCCTGGGATCTCACATCGGACAGGGGGCTGCTGGCCTACCACGCCCAACTCGCAAACCCAGGCATTTCGCTCAGAAACCGCGCTCCTGTCGCGCTGGCGCGCTACCCTGAGGTCACTGTGAAGCATTCGGCTCTAAGCACGATCCCGACCCCGGAGAAGCCGGCGCTGAGCGACGAGCAGCGCGCCGAGCGGCTGCGGCTGCTCGCCCAGCGGCTGCGCAGGCCAGACGGGTTGGATCGCGAGACGCTCAAACACGTCGAGCAGCTGACCGGCGCCGAGCGGTAGTCGTCGCGGTGGACACCGCCGAGCTGCTGCGCAGCGAAGCCCCATTCATCGCCGACACTTCGGCATGGTGGCGGGTCGCGTCACTCCCCAGCGAGCTCGGCACCCTCCTTCAAGCAGCGATCATCGACGATCGGTTGTGGATCACGCCGATCGTGCGGATGGAGATCCTCTACTCCGCGCGCAGCAGCTCCGAGTTCGTCGCGCTTGAGACCGAGCTCGACGCGCTGCGGATCGTTCGCAACGATCGCGCTGTGACCGACGCTGCGATGTACGCGCTCGGCGAGTTGGCCGAACGCAGCGACGGATACCACCGCGTGCCGCCTACCGACGCGCTGATCGCCGCCGCCGCGGCCGAGCACGGCGCCATCGCGGTGCTCCACCGCGATGCGCACTTCGACAGGCTCGCCGAGGTGCTCACGTTTCAAGGCGTTCAACTCCCAGGATCCTGACCTTCGCTCACATCACCTTCCGCGCAGAAGTCGAGGATCAACCCGCAAGGCGCCCGAGCATCGTTCAGAGCGATAGCGCAGGCGACACCGACGACGCGCTCGCAACCACGCGGGAGCGGTAGCTGCGTCGACGCGAGCGCCATTCCGATTGGGACGCCTGGGGGATACTGGACGGGCAAAGGCTTGCGTGGCGACGTCGTCGGTCGCGAGACCGCCGCTCCACGTGACGTATGCACGAAGCCCAAAGGGCGACTACACGAGAAGGGTGACTCGATGGCTAAGGCAGCAGCTGGCGCCGGCGGCGCAGATAGCTCAGTCGCGGACGAGCTCCGCCGGCTCGGCGTGAAGGGTGTCCTCGTGCAGATGGCCGAGCGCGGCCAACTCCTCGACCTGAAGTGCGAGATGCCGCAGTGCTACCACCACAAGGGTCGAGCCGCATTCGATCCGGTTGCGAAGACGCGCACCAAGTGGGCGCCCTCGCCCGACCACTACCCGACCCTCAAGTCGGCCGGCGGGCACCTCGTCCCCGAGAACGTTCGGCTGTCCCACACGGAGTGCAACCAGCGGGATTACACCCGGCGGAAGCAGATCGGGACACTGCTCGCGAAAGGCAAGTCCCTCGCCGAGATCGCCGAGACTCTAAACCGCAGGAATGTCCTCCCGGCCCACGGTACGAACCGATGGACGGCCGCGATGGTGCGCAAGGCCTACGTGTCCTAGGTCGGCCGTAGAAAGACTGCTGCTTCGCGCGATGAGCGGCACTACGCACCGCAGAGTTGCGAAACGCGGAGTGCGCACGGAGCTCGAAAGGGATTGCGTCGTAAGACACACCTGCCAGGCGAGTCTGCTGAGATACGGCAGCATGACCCGGCGAATCGTGAGTCCCGGCGATCAGACGCCGCTTCGCTACCGCGTGTTCCCTGACCTGCATGGGCGCTGGTGGAACCGCGAGCGAGTGGAGACAAACAAGAACCGCATCCCGATCGCTAAGGTAGAAGCGTCGTTGCCCGAAGGTGATGCGGGCGTCGCTGACGAGGTTCTTGCTCATGCCCAGGAAATCGCGCAGACTGCGATTGATCGGGCCGCAGCAGCGGATCGCCGAGCGACGACGATCGCCAGCGTTGTGTCGATCTCGGCGACGCTGACGCTTGCGGGCGCCTCCCTTATCCTCGACGACTCAAAGGTTCCGAACGGTAGCTGGCAGATCGTTCTGGCAGCCTTGGTATTCGCAACGGCTGCCGCATTCGTCGCCTCCGCCGCCTACGCGCTGGTCGCACTCGTGCGGTACCGGAAGTGGAACTGGAGCGACCTCTGGGATCTGCCTACGCCGCGACCTAAAGCGGACAAAAGCATTACGTCAGGACAGCGTAGCCACCACTTCACCGCAGATGAACTAAAGCGAAGTCGTGCCGCTTTTCTACTCCATAACTTCACTGGCAACTGGGAGATATCCGACGTCAAGAACCGGCATGTCGACAACGCGCTGCGATGCCTGTTGGCAGCGCTCATTTTGCTCTCGCTTCTGGCGCTTGGGCTGCTCCTAAGCGTTGTGCTCAGTTAACGAACTTCTGCCTTGGACGAGAAGCGGTACGGAGAGCATGTTGCCTCTTCGCCGTCCAAGTCGTCGCCAGGTTCGGTGGCGTTCGGCATATCGCAATGGTCGATCGCGTCGTTGACTTCAGGCAGGGAGGATCATGGTGAAGAAGAAACGCTAGGAGCGAAAGTCCTCCGGTGCGCTTGCGAGATGCCGCAGCTCGGCGAGCGCCTCCTCGATGCCGTCCTTGAGCAGGTCGAGGTCCGGCACCGTGGCGCGGTCGGCGTTGAGTCCGAAGGTGACCATGCCGTCATAGCTGACCGCGGCGACGCCGACGGCGTGGCCGGAGAAGATCGGCACCAGGGGGACGATGCGGCGCAACGGTGCGCCCAGGGAGTAGAGCGTCGCCTGCGGGCCCGGGACGTTGGTGATCGTGAGGTTGAACAGGCGCGGCGTGAAGGCCAGCCGCGCGACGACGCTTTGGATCAGCGGCGGCGCCGCGCCGGCCACTTCTATCAGCGTCTCGGTGCCCACCGCCTGGTTGCCGCTCTTCAGCTCCGCGGTCGCCGCCACCGTCTTGCGGTAGTGGAGCAGCGGATCGGGCTCGGCGACCGGAAGCTCGACGAACAGGGAGGAGACCCGGTTGCCGAGCGCGAGCGCCTCGCCCGCTTCGCGCACGCTGACCGGAACCATCGCCCTGACGCTGTCCACCTCCGAACCCTCCCCGCGGTGCTCGAAGAAGCGGCGCAGGCCGCCGGCGGTGGCGGCGAGGACGACGTCGTTGACGGTGCCGCCCAACTCGCGCTTGACCTGCTTGAGGTCGTCGAGCGGAACGTCGATCGCGGCAAGGCGGCGCGTGCCGCCGATCGGCTCGTTGAGGCTGGTGTGGGTCGCCCCGATCAGCTCCTCGCGGACGACCAGCTCGGCCATCGACCTGGACCGCGACAGGGCCGAGCCGAGCCGGCGCGGATGCAATGCCGCGTCGACGCCGCCGCCGAGGGCGCCGGCTAGCCTCGACAGCGTGCCGCGCTCGCCCTCCTCTTCGTCCTCGGCGGGTGGCGCGAGAGCCGCCGTGAGGCCCTTCGAGCCGGGGGCCGGGTCGGGCTCGGCGTCGAGCAGCGCGCTCGTCACAGAGGCGCCGCTGATCCCGTCGACCAGGCAGTGGTGCACCTTCGTCGCGAGCGCCCAGCGACCGTCGGCGAGCCCGTCGAGCAGGGTCGTCTCCCAGAGTGGATGCGCTCGGTCGAGGCGGTGGGAGTAGAAGTCGCCGAGCCACTCGAGCAGCTCGGCCTCCCCGCCCGGCGCCGGCAGAGACGCGCGGCGCATGTGGGTTGCGATGTCGAAGTCCGGGTCCGGCTCCCAGCTCGGCAGGGAGAAGCGGCCGACGCGCGGCGAGGAGAGACGGCGAAGGAATCGTGGCAGCGGCTCGAGCCGCTCCACCGTCTGGCTTCGCAAGACGTCGAGCGATGGCGTTCCGCCCTCCGGCAGAGGGTCGAAGACCATCGCCCAGCCGATGTGCATGTGGGCGGACTCGTCGACCTGCTCGAGCTCGAGGAAGGATGCGTCGAGTGGCGTCAGGCGGTCGCCCATGGGGACCAATCTATGACGCGATCCCGGCCCATTTTCATCGGGGAAAACCCGCGGCTCGGTCGGCCCAATCGTCGATGGGCGTGGTCACGCAGTGGACGCTCGCTTCTCGGCTACACCGGAACTAGCCTTGCGGTGTGCAGATCGAGACCGAGTGGCCGAGGTTCTGGATTGTCACCTAACAATCGAGATTTTCTATGAAACTTGACAACGATTGATAAGTGACAGATACTCGCCGCCAGCAGAGGCGCGAGGGTGGATCGGTTGAGAAACATGGGGATGCGTTACTGGGCAGAGGTCACCCTGGCGGTGGCGAGCGGCCTGCTTCTCGGGTTGACGCTGGCCTGGCGCGACTGGATCGAGGAGGTCTTCGGCGTCGATCCCGACGGCGGCAGCGGCGCGCTCGAGTGGGCGATCGTCGCCGCGCTGGTGCTGGCCCTGATCGCATCGATTGCCCTGGCGCGGGGCGAGCTGCGCCGCCGCAGGTCCGCCTCTGTGCGGCGATGAGCTTCCTCAGGGCGGTGGCGGACTTCCTCGTCCTCGTACTGAGGACCCTTCTCTACGGTTGGATCCTCGCCCTCTGGAGGCTGGTCCTCATGCTCGCCGGGGCGGTTCGCCGCTACTGTCGCCGCCGCCACCTGCCCGGGCGCCTGGGCAAGGCGGCCCAGGGCCCCTGCGTCCCGATCAGCGACCCGGCGTACAAGCGGCCCGACCCGCTGATCTACGACCAGTACTACCTGATGGCGCAGGGCCTGGCGGTCAGCTGGGACAACCCCGACGTCGAGCTGCGCCGCAACGGCGTCGCGGTCTCCTCCGAGGACATCCAGCCGGGGACCGAGTACGAGATCGTGGCGAGGATCTGGAACGGCTCGACCGAAGCGCCGATCGTCGGCCTGCCGGTCGAGTTCTCCTATCTCAGCTTCGGGGTCGGCACCGTCAGCCACGCGATCGGCCAGGCCAAGGTCGATCTCGGCGTCAAGGGCGGCCCCGGCTGCCCGGCCTTCGCGAGCGTCGCCTGGCGCACGCCGGACGCGCCGGGCCACTACTGCGTCCAGGCCCAGTTCTCCTGGCTCGACGACTTCAACCCCAACAACAACCTCGGCCAGGAGAACCTCCAGGTCGTCGCCGCCCACTCGCCGGCACGGGCGACCTTCGAGTTGCGCAACGACACCGATCGCGACGCGGAGTTCCATTTCGAGGTGGACGCCTACGAGATCCCGCCGCCGCCTCCCTGCGAGGACAGCCACCCGCCGCCGCCCGAGCCGCGCGGCCGCCGCCTGGCGCCGGGGACGGTGCTGGCGATCCCGCCCGGCCACGAGCGCGGCGAGCACCCGCTCCCCGAGGGCTGGAGCGTCGACCTCGCCCCCGCGCGGCCCGCGCTCGGCGCGGGGGAGGCGCGGTCGATTGAGGCGACGGTGGTGCCCCCGGCCGGCTTCGGCGGCCGGCAGGCGGTCAACGTCCACGCCTTCCGCGGCCGGGAGCTGGCCGGCGGCGTGACGCTCGTCGTCGAGGCGGCGCCATGACCTACCGCCAGTACACGAAGTGCATCTCGCGCGGCAACTACCACGGCGGCGCGGTGGCGCAGGTCCTGGCGGGTGCCGCGCTCGGTGCGCTGCCGCTGCTCTTCGGCGCGGCCGCGGCGCCGGGGGTCGCCCTGATCCTCCTCGGCATGATCATCGCCTACTGCCGCTGGTGGCTCTACGGCCGGCTGATCTGCCTCGGCGGCGACGTCTGCGCCGTGGGCATGGTCCTGATCGTCGAGCCGCCCTCTGAAAAGTCGGGACTCGACGCCTTCGACACCGACTACAGCTTCAGCATGGTTCTCCCGCCCCACCGGGTCGGCGCCACCCAGGCGGAAGTCCAGGACGACGGGATCCAGGGCAACCTGGTCAAGCAGCAGGCCGAGACCAGCGGCCTGGACTTCGAAGGCAAGCTCGACCGCGAGTGGGGGAACGACCCGGAAACGGCGACGCTGCACTGCGAGTTCGAGGGCGGCGGCGTCTACGACCTGCTGCTCGCGGCCCTCGCGGCCCTCGCGGCCCTCGGCGTCGCGGCCGCGGCCGCGGTTCTCTGCGCCGCCGGGCTCATCGGCTGGATCGCCTGCCTCGTGCTCTCGCTGATCGCCGCCGCGATCGTCGTCGGCGGCGCGATCGGCGCACTCAACGACCAGGGGAACCCCGACGATCTCGGCACCCACCTCGGCGAGATCCACAAGAACGACCCGACCGGGCGAGGGGCGGACATCCTCGTCGTCCGGGGCACCTGGGTCTACGACTCCGCCCACCAGGGCTGGAACGAGATCCACCCGATCAAGCAGTGCCAGCGGATCGGGACCTGGGAGGGCAGCTGGACCGAGGCCGGCTTCCCGCCCGGTCACGAGAAGGAAGCCGTCGCAAGCTGGTGCGAGGCGCTCGGCAAGGCGAGCGATCCGCTGACCGTGGAAGAACAGTCGAAACCGCAGCACCGCTGGGTCATTCACCCGTCGATCGACGGCTGCCAGCCAGCCGGCGAACCGGCGCCGGAGGAACCGCACATCGCCTAGGTGAAGCGTCAGAGGCCGCCACGCTGGGCCGGGCGGGTGTCCCGAAATTGAGCAAAAAGGATATGTTTCAGGGCGGGAATGGGCCGGCGACTGTGAGAGACCCTCGGGATCAGACTGTCTACCGCGTTGCCGTTGCGATGCTCGGGCTCGCGCTTGTGGCCGCTCTCCTCGGCGTCTCCTGGGTGGCGGCGGAACACGAGTGCGTAAAGAACATTCCGGTGGAGCTCTGGTTCGCCTGCGGTGCCGTCGGCGGCGTCTTCGTCGGCGCCTTGATTCCTTTCACTTTGCGGCGCCGACCGTACCGCAATGACGCCGACCCTCGATCGAGTGAACCGGTCGTGGAGGCTGTGGTTGGCGGCGGCCTCTTGGTGGCGATTTGCGTCACCGCCGCCGTCATCGGAATCGTCCACGAATCGTCGGCTCTGTACGCACTTGCGGTGACGGTCGGGGGCGTGTTGCTCGGCTTGCCAATCCCGTCTCCAGGTCGAATGGACCCGTAGCCAATGTCCAGTAGCTCGGGGTTCAACGGGTTGATTCAGCACTCGTTCGCATTGCAGATCGACAAGGACCAGGTTCCTTTTCGCAGTCAGCGCAACCACGAGCTGGTCGCCGAGTGCTTCGAGCTCGGGCCTGCGGGCGGCGCCGGGTTCCGTGCGCGCGTGGTGGGTGACCCGGCCTCGGGCGATGGACTTGACCGCCTCGTCTCGCACAGCCCGCTGGTTCAGCACGGACTGGCGAATGTGCAACCGCTTCAGATGAGATTCCTCGATCTGACGACGGATGGCTCGGAGCTTGGCGAAGACCTACCCCGGGCCTTCGAATGGGCAGCTAAGACGAAAAAAAATAAGAACCCCAAGCTCAACTCCGAGGAGCCGCGGCTCACCTTCACTGAGGTGAAACCGGGAGAGTACGCCGGCAACGACTTCCTGGTTTGCGGGGATGGGTGCGAGGCCGTGGAGCAGGCGATCTCCCGCCTGCTGCTGGAGGTGATAGCGCAGCGCCGCTGCCGTCTGTTCGGCCTCGGGCTCGCGCGCCGCATCGTCAACGTAATGCTTCCACATGCGATTCTGACCCTGGCCGAGGCGGGAGTGGACATGGCGCACGTCGAACCCGCGCCCGGTGACTGGTTTCTGCAGCCGCTCGTATCCTTTATCCGCGACGACCGCAGTCACCGTGGGTTCAGGGGTACCTATTCGCTGACGCTGCTCCTGGTACCGGTCAAGGAGGCTGGGCTGCGGGAGCGCAGGATGTCCAAGCGCGAGATCGGGTGGACCGTCAACGCCGGTTGGAGCCTCGCCACGGTTCCTCGACCAGATGCGATTCCGCGGTTTCAGGTTCGCGGGCCGCTGCCGGACTACCTCTCACGCCTTGCGCGGGGTGAGATGGCGAGCCTGCTGAGTTCGCTCTCGCAGGCTGAGGGTACGGCTGAAGCGGCCGCTGGAGGCGAATGCGGCCCACTCACCCTGCGGCGGGCGACCGAGCTGATCGCCTTCGGCGTCGCGCTCAGGGTGGCAAGGGGAGGTTCGACCCGCGACCCGAGTCCGAAGGCCAGGCGCCGGATCGGCGACGCCGTCGTGACCTCGCTCGGCAGCGCACGGGTGTCGTCGCTGGTGTTCGTCGACGGCAAGCTCAAAAGGCGAGAGGCTCGCCAGCCGCTGAAGAAGGGCTCCCCGCCCGGGCGGCTTGCGGAGATGATGAGGAAGCTGGCCCCCGAGTCTCGCTCGCCAGAGCCCTGGAGCGGCTCCCAGCATCGCGAATACAGGCTCGACCGTGCCTTCGTCGACGAGGACATCTACACGGTCGGGGTGCTGCCAAAGAACCGATGCCTGGTGATCGCCAGCGCCAAGCATTCGCAGAACGGGCTCCGGACTTCCGGGTTGATGCACGCGGGAAGCGTCGCCTACATGACCATCGGGGCGGCGACGGCGATCGGGATGTTGCGCGCGATCGACCGCGATCTCGAAGAAATGATCGGCGAGGATCCGGCTGAAATCGCCAACGTCGACGGCGAAATAGCGGCCGACCTGCACGAGATATACGACCTCGACATCACCCGGGAGGCCTACCGGCACCTGTACAGCCTGCTGCGCGACCGCCTCGGCATCGCCGCGGACTACCGGACGCTGCAGGACAAGATGAGCGCGCTGTACCGCGCGACCTCGACCAAGCACGAGCTCAAATCGCAGAGGCAGCTCACGGTGCTGACCGCGGCGATCGTCGCGCTCAGCGTCCTGATCCTGATCGGCACGATCATCGTCGCGTCCAAGCCTTAATACGAGCATCTGCTCACAATTCGCTACGCTGCCGCACATCCTTTTTGGGTGGGGATTTGCGCGGCCGAGGTTGCGCAGGAGTCACCCTGTCGCTGGAGAAGGTCCCCGGCAATGGCCAAAGCGAGAAAGCGGAACAAGGCGGAGATGGAGGCGCGCGCGCGGCGGCCCGGCGGCCCGCCGATCATCGAGCTGCGCGAGGTGACCAAGGTCTACCCGGGCGGCCACATGGCGCTCGACCGCGTCTCGCTGGCTGTCGACCGGGGCGAATTCGTCTTCCTCGTCGGGCCGACCGGGTGCGGCAAGTCGACCCTGATCAAGATGCTGATCCGCGAGCTCGAGACGACCGACGGCAGCGTGCGGATCGCCGGCCGCGACATCGGCGCGATGGCGGAGAAGAAGATCCCGCAGCTGCGGCGCAACATCGGCACCGTCTTCCAGGACTTCAAGCTGCTGCCCGACCGCACCGTCTACGACAACGTCGCCTACGCCCTGCAGGTGATCGGCGCCCACCGCGGCGAAATCCGCCGCCAGGTGCCGGAGACGCTGCGCCTTGTCGGCCTCTCGACCAAGCTGCACAGCTACCCCGACGAGCTCTCCGGCGGCGAGCAGCAGCGGGTCTCGATCGCCCGCGCCTTCGTCAACCACCCGCCGCTGCTGCTCGCCGACGAGCCCAGCGGCAACCTCGACCCGGTCACCTCGATCGGCGTGATGCAGCTGCTCTACCGGATCAACAAGACCGGCACGACCGTCGTCGTCGTCACCCACGACCGCGAGATGGTCGACAACATGCGCCGCCGGGTGATCGAGCTCTACGAGGGCCGCGTCGTCCGCGACGAGGTCAGCGGCGGCTACACCGAGGAGTCGACGAGCGAGTTCGGCCTGCGGATGCGGGCCGAGATGGGCGTCGCTCCCGAGGGCCAGACCAACGGACACGATGCGCTGATCTGATCGATGTCCCGACTACTCTTCTTCATTCGCGAGGCCTTCCGGGCGCTGCGCCGCAACGGCGCCCCGAGCATGGCGGCGATCGTCACCACGATCGTCACCGTGATCCTGCTCGGTGTCCTCATCCCGGTCTTCCAGACGACTCAGGCGAAGAGCAACCAGGTGCGCGGCGAGCTGAACATCCAGGTCGGCCTGTTCGCCGACGCGACCAAGGGCGAAATCGCGGCATTGCACGGCAAGCTCGAAGCGATTCCCCACGTGAAGACGGTTGAATTCGTCAGCAAAGCCGACGCCCTGGGAGAACTGCGTCAGGACCTGGGCAAGCAGAAGGCCGGCGAACTGACCTCCGAGCTGCACGAAAACCCGCTGCCGGCGAGCTTCAGGATCACCCCCGACGACGCCGCCAACCTGGCGGCGGTCCGCGCAGCGATCATCCCGACCGGGCCGAGCGGCAAGCCGCAGCCGATCTCGCCGATCGTCGACAACATCTTCGAACGCCAGGAAGCCTCGAAGAAGATCGAGCAGGTGACGAGCGCGCTGAAGATCATCCTCACGGTGATCACGGCGCTGCTGATCGTCGCCTCGCTGATGCTGGTTGGCAACACGATCCGCCTCTCGATCTACACCCGCCGCCGCGAGGTCGAGGTGATGCGCCTGGTCGGCGCCACCCGCTGGTTCATCCGCTGGCCGTTCGTGATCGAGGGCGTCGTGGTCGGGTTCACGGGAGGCCTGGTGGCCATACTTGTCCTGTGGCTGGGCAAGCTGACGATCGTCGACCCGCTGAGCAACAGCATCGGCTTCCTCGCCGCGCAGAACAGCACCACCCTCTCCTTCCCGGCGTTGGTCGCGATCCTCTTCGCCGCCGCCGTGCTGGTCTCGACGGTCGGCTCGGGCGTCACCCTGCGCCGCTTCCTCAAGGTCTGAGGTCGGCGTGACGTTCGGTCGTGCGGTGGCCCTCACGGTCGCCCTGCTCGCGATGCTCGCCGCCGGGCTGTGGATCGGCGGCCACCCGTCGCACATGCCGCTGCTGCTGCGCGAAGCCTTCGTCGACGAATCGGGCGGGTTGACCGCCGAAGCGAGCGAGCTGATCGAAGACGACTACTACCGCCCGGTCTCCGGCGGCGAACTGGTCGACTCCTCGCTGCAGGGCATGGTGCGCGGCCTGCGCCGCCACTACAGCGACCGCTTCTCCGAATACTTCTCGCCGGCGGCGCTCGAACGCTTCGACGAGGAGATCTCCGGGCGCTTCTCCGGCGTCGGCCTCACCGTCACCCAGGTCAAGGACGGCCTCGGCGTGCAGACCGTCTTCAAGGGCTCGCCCGCCGAACGCGCCGGGCTCCGGGTCGGCGACACGATCGTCTCGGTCGACGGCCACTCGATCGCCGGCGAGAGCAGCCAAGCATCGACCGAAAAGATCAGGGGCCCGGAAGGGACCCAGGTGACCGTGGGCGTGCGCAGTGGTCAGCACGGCAAGCCGCACGCGGTCGAGCTCACCCGCGAACAGATCGCGCTGCCGGTGGTGAGCAGCCGGCTGAAGACGGTCGGCGGACGCAAGCTCGGATACCTGCGGATGACGTCCTTCACCGAAGGCGTGCACGCGGCCGTCGCGGCGCAGGCGCGCCGCCTGCAGAAGGAAGGCGCGGAAGGGCTGGTGCTCGACCTGCGCGGCAACGGGGGAGGTCTGCTCGAGGAGGCGGTGCTGAGCGCCAGCGTCTTCCTGCCGAAGGGCGAAACGGTCGTCTCGACCCGTTCGCGCACCGAGGGCAACGCCGTCTACAAGACCAAGGGCGGCAACCTGCCGCGGCTGCCGATCGTCGTCCTGATCGACCGCAACACCGCCTCGGCGGCGGAGATCCTCACCGCCGCCCTGGCCGACGACGCCAGCGCGAAGACCGTCGGCACCCGCTCCTACGGCAAGGGCGTCTTCCAGCAGGAGGTCGGGCTCTCCAACGGCGGCGCGCTGAAGCTGACGGTCGGCGAGTACTTCACCCCGACGGGCGAGAACCTCGCCGGCAAGGGCATCCATCCCGACGTGCGGGCGCCCGATCTGCCGGGCACGGCGCGCGACGAGGGCCTCGAACGCGCCTTCGGCCTGCTCGCCGCGCAGCGGGGGTAGCCGCCGCGCCATGGCCAGAGGCGACTGGCGCTATTACCGGGCGCGGCAGCGGGCGCGCGGCCGGGGACGGCGGGCGGAGCCGCGCAACGCCCGCGAGGCGGTCGACGCGCTGCTGCGCGAGGAGCTGGGCGGCCGCGGCTTCCGCGCCTCGCTCGAGGTCGAAGCCGGGCGGCTGGCCGATGCGGCCGCCGGGGCGGTGCCCCGGCGCGATCTGCTCGAGCTGCCGACCTTCACCGTCGACCCGGCGACGGCGCGCGACTTCGACGACGCCGTCTCGGCCCGGCGCGAGGGCGACTCGGTGCGCATCTGGGTGCACATCGCCGACGTCGCCGCGCACGTCCCGCCCGGGTCGCCGCTCGACCTCGAGGCGCGGGAGCGCGGCAACAGCACCTACGCCCCCGGCACGGTCGAGCCGATGCTGCCCCACGGGCTGAGCGAGGAGGCGTGCAGCCTCTCTCCCGGGGTCGAGCGGCTGGCGGTGACCGCGGAGATAGTCCTCGGGGCGGGCGGAAAGCCGGGCTCGGCGAGCTTCTACCGCAGCCGCATCCGCTCCGACGCGCGGCTCGACTACGACCAGCTCGACGTCGTCTTCGACGGCCGCGCCGAAGCTCCGCAGGACGTGGCCGAGCCGCTCGCGCTGGCCCGCCGGGCGGCCGCGGCGCTGGGCGAGAGGCGCGGCACGACCAGTCTCGAGGTCGAGTCCTTCGAGCCGGAGTTCCGCTTCGACCGCGACGGCCAGCCGGTTGCCGCTCGCGCCGTCGCCCAGACCGAGTCGCACCGGCTGATCGAGCGGCTGATGATCCTCGCCAACGAGCAGGTCGCCCAGCTGCTGGAGCGCAAGCGGGTGCCGGCGATCTACCGCGTCCACGCCCAGCCCGACCCGCCGCGGATTGAACGGCTGATCGAGCAGCTCCGCGCTCTCGAGATCCCGACGCCGCCGCTGCGCGAGGGGCTGGCACCCCGCCAGGCGGCGGAGGCCGCCGCCGAGGCGAGCCGCCTGGTCACGCGCGAGGCCGCGCGGCGCGGGCACGGGCGTGACGCGTATACCTCGCTCGTGCTCCGCTCCCTCAAACAGGCCTCCTACAGCGAGCGAAACAGCGGCCACGCGGGGCTCGGCAGCGCCGCCTACTGTCACTTCACCTCGCCGATCCGCCGCTATCCCGACCTGGTCGCGCACCGGGCGCTGCTGGCGACGCTGGGAGAGGGCGAGGCGGCTCCGAGCGCGGCGGAGGTGCGCGAGACCGCCCGGCATTGCTCCGAGCGGGAGCGCGACTCGATGCGGATCGAGCGCCGCGCCGACGACGTCTGCGCCGCCTTCCTGCTCGAGCGCGAGCTGGGCGAGCGCGGCGCCGAGGCTGGTTTCGAGGGCGAGGTCTCGGGGCTCGTCCGATCCGGCGCCTTCGTCGCCTTCGGCGGCGAGCTGGGCGACGTCTACGAGGGCTTCCTGCCGGCGCGGCTCCTCGGCGGCGCCGAGCGCTTCGAGCTGAACGAGACCGAGACCGCGCTGGTCGGCGGCGAGTCGAAGCGGCGGTTGCGGCTCGGCGATCCCGTATCGGTGCGCGTCACCGGGATCGAAGCGGCACGCGGGCGGGCCGACCTGGAGCCGGTCGATGGCTAAGAAGGCCAAGAAGAAGCGCGAGCCGGCGTCGGGCGACGTCGCCACCAACCGCCGCGCCCGGCACAAATTCGAGCTGGTGGAGAAGCTCGAGGCGGGGATCGTGCTGCGCGGCTCCGAGGTGAAGTCGCTGCGCACGGGCAAGGCCCAGATGGCCGACGCCTACGCGGTCGTCGACTCCGGCGAGGTCTGGCTGCGCAACCTGCACATCCCCCCGTACGAGCCGGCCAGTCGCGAGAACCACGAGCCCGAGCGGCCGCGCAAGCTGCTCCTGCACCGGGCCGAGATCGAGCGCCTGGTCGGCAAGACCGCCGAGCGCGGCCTGACCCTGGTGCCGACGCGGATCTACTTCAAGGGCGGGCGGGCGAAGGTCGAGCTGGCGCTGGCGCGGGGCAAGGAGGGGCGCGATCGGCGCAGGGAGATCGCGGACCGTGACGTGCGGCGGGAGGTCGAGCGCGAATTCAAAGGCAGAATGAGGTAGCTTCGCGTCTATGCCGTTGGCCTCATTCGTCAGCGACCACACCGAGTACATCGTCGGCGGCCTCGTCGTCGCGATCCTGCTGCTTCTCCTGGTCGTCAGCATCACGCGGCGCCGCGGCAAGGAGAAACAGGCGAAGGCGCCCGCCACCGGCAAGCTGCCGCCCCCGCCGAGCGCGGTGCAGAAACCGCCCGCCCAGGTGGCCGCGCCGCAGCCGGCGCAGACTGCGAGAAGCGCGCCACAGCCTTCGCCTGCCGGGCCACCGCCGCCCGTCGGGGGGCCGGCGCCCGCCGCTGCGGCCAGCGGCAAGGAGAAGCGCAAGCTCGCTCGCGAGCAGCAGCGCGCGGCCCGGGCCGAACACCGCAAGCGCAGCCGCGAAGAGGCGCAGCGTCGCCGCGAAGAGCGGGCGAGCAAGCGAGGGCGGCCGTCCGGCGGTCGGGCCGAGCGCAAGGCGCAGAGGGAAGCCGCGAAGGCCGAGCGCCAGCTGGCCTCGACCCGCGCGGCGCAGGAGCGTGCCCTGCTCGGGCAGGATGGCCAGGCCGGCGCTCCGCAGGCGCCACAACCTCCGACTCCCGTGACCCCGCCGCCTCCGACTCCCCAGCCCGCGGCCGCCACGCCCGCACCGCCCTCCGCTCCGCCCACGCCCCCGCCGCCCACCCCGCCCGTGCCTCCGCCGCCACCGCAGGTAGCCGGCGCTCCGTTGCCCCCGCCGGGCGGTTACGACCCCGCCGCCGCGGAACAGCGGGTCCACGACAAGGTGGCGGAGATCCAGCGCGAGGAGGAGCGCATCCGCGCCGAGGCCGACCGCCGAATCGAAGCGGCCGAGCGGATGCAGCGCGAGGCCGACGAGCGGCGAGAGCGGGCGGAGGCCACCCAGAGCACGCAGAGCATGGCGGCGGTGCCGCCGGCCGCGCCATCGGCGCCCCCGCCCTCGGCGCCGGACATGCAGACCGCCGAGCAGCGCCTCCAGGAGGAGCGCGAAGCGCAGGAGCGCTCGCTTGCCGACGCCCAGGAGCGGCTGCGCCAGATCGAGGAGCGGACCAAGGCGGCGGAGCGACGGGCGGCCGAGGCGCAGCGCCTGGCGAAGCTGAAAGAGGAGGAGGAAGAGCGCCAGCGGCGCCTGCGGGAGATCGAGCAGAGCGTCGCCGAGGCCGAGGAGCGGGCGCGCGAGGCCGAGCGGCGTGCCGAGGAGGCCGAGCGAGCGGTGCTCGGCGCCGTCCAGGCGCCTCCGCCTCCGCCTCCGCCTCCGCCTCCGCCGGTTCCCGAGCCCCCTGCCTTCGAGCCGCCGCCGCCTCCGGCTCCGCCGCCCCCCGAACCGCCCCTGCCTCCGCCGCCCGAGCCCGCGACGCCGCAGCCGGGGGCGACGATCGAACTCAACAACGTCACCTTCGAGCAGCTCCGCGGGCACGGCCTCTCGGTCACCCAGGCGACCCGCCTGCTCGCCCACCGCGAGCGGGTGGGGCGCTTTCAGTCGATTGACGAACTGGACGAGATTCCGGGTCTTCCTAGGGAGTTTGCGGAAGACCTGAAGCGGCGCTCGGTCGTCTAGGCCGGGATCGGCTCTTACAGGCCGGCAGCTTCCAGGAGCTTGAGCCAGACCTCGGAGCGGGTTGGGTAGCTGGCGACCGCGTGGCGCAGGCGGGGGAGCGGGACTTCTCCGACGATTGCGACGGTTGCCGCTTGGAGGAAGTCGGCGGTCTCGAAGCCGGTGAAGGTGGCGCCGACGATCGTCTCGCGGCTCTGGTCGATTACCAGGCGGGACGTGCCGCCGGTGTTGCGGCCGTAGAAGCTGGCGCCGGCGGTGGCGTCGGTCGGCACGTCGACCGCGCGGGCGTCGATCCCCGCTTCCTCGGCCTGGGCGAGCGTCTTGCCTACGGCGGCGACCTGGGGATCGGTGAAGGTGACGCGTGGGGAGCCGAGCCCTTCGGCGATCGCCTCGACCTCGCGGCCGAGCGCGTTCTCGGCGGCGACCCAGGCCTGGTACTTGCCCATGTGGGTAAAGAGGGCGCGGCCGTTGACGTCGCCGACGGCGTAGAGCCACTCGCTCCCGCCGACCCGCATCCGCTGGTCGGTCTCGAGGAAGCCGTGCTCGCCGGGCTCGACGCCGGCCGAATCGAGGCCGATGCCGGCGGTGCGCGGCTTGCGGCCGACCGCGACGAGCAGCTCGGCCGCTTCGAGCCGGCTGCCGTCGTTCATCTGCACGGCGACGCCCTCGTTGGAAGTCTCGACCCGCTCGGCAAGGACGCCGGTGCGTACGTCGATCCCGTAGCTCTCGCGCAGCGAGTCTGCGACCTGCGCGCCGGCGAAGGGCTCCTCGCGCGGCAGTAGCTGCGCCCCGCCCTCGACCAGGACGACCGCGGTCCCCAGCGTCGACCAGGCCTGCGAGAGCTCCGCGCCGACCGGGCCGCCGCCGAGGACGATCATGCTCGCCGGGACCTCTTTGGCGGTGGTCGCGTCGCGGTTGTTCCAGGCGCGGACCGAGTCGAGCCCCTCGATCGGCGGCATCGCGGCGCCGCTGCCCGTCGCCACCACCACCGCCCTGCGGGCGAGGAGGGTCTCCTCGCCGACGACGACGCGGCGCTCGCCGTCGAGCCGGCCCTCGCCGCGGAGCAGCTCGATCCCGCGTTCCTCGAGCCACGGGAGCTGACCGGCGTCGAAGCGGTCGTGGATCACCTCGTCGCGGCGGGCGAGCACCGCCTCGGGGTCGAGCTCCCCGTCGCCGACCGCCTCGGCGACGCCGGGCACCCGGCGCGCCTCGGCCAGCAGCTCGCCCGGGCGCAGAAGCGCCTTCGACGGCATGCAGGCGTAGTAGGAGCACTCGCCGCCGACCAGGTGCTGCTCGACGATCGCCACCGAGAGGCCGCCTCCGGCGAGCCTCCCCGCGCAGACCTCGCCCGGGGCGCCCGCGCCGAGCACGATCGCGTCGAATTCGCGCTCCGCCATTGGAGACACCGTACAATCAGTTGCACATAGCACGGGGGCGACAGGCTTCGACCTGGTCGATCCGTGCGAACGGTCGCAGGTCGAGGTGGTCGGAGGCCTCGTTAAACACCGGCACCAACCAATACGTGCGGACCATGAGTTCGCCCTCGCTGCTTAGTTAGATCTAAGTGAGTGAGAGTCGGCCCTCCCTCGCCCGCGGGGAGGGGCACCGGCTTCAAATTGCGGGCTTACCCGGGCGGATCGCCCCGTCCACCAGGGGAAATCTCAGAGGGCTCTGTCTCCCGTAGTGCCCGCCGGCGCGGACCCCGGGAGACGAGAACCAAGCGCCGGCTAAACCTGTAGAAGCCTTCGCACTACGGCCAGGGACCCGAGTTCGATTCTCGGCGCCTCCATCAAGACGCATCGATTCGTACAGTGCTGGACATGGACCGCTACGTCGCCTTCCTGCGCGGGATGAACCTCGGTGGGCGGCGGATCACGAACGAGGACCTGCGCTCCCATTTCGAGGCGCTCGGCTGCACCGAGGTGGCGACCTTCCGTGCAAGCGGCAACGTCGTTCTCGCCGCGAAGGGCGAGACGGAGGAGGCGCTCGCCGTGCGGCTCGAAGGCGGGCTGGGCGAATCGCTCGGCTACGAGGTGCCGGTCTTCCTGCGCAGCGCGGCCGAGCTGCTCGGCATCGCCGCCGCCGAGCCCTTCGGCGCGAAGGCGGTCGAGGCTTCGGCGGGGAAGCTGCAGGTCGCGCTGCTGCGCGAGGCCCCGTCGCCGGCAGCTCGCCGGGAGGCGACGACCCTGTCGACCGACGCCGATCGCCTCGCGGTCGAGGGCCGCGAACTCTACTGGCTACCCCACGGGCGAATGTCGGACTCCGAGCTCGACCTCAAGGCGATCGGCACGATCCTCGGCCTGACCACGATCAGGACCAAGGGCACGATCGACCAGATCGCCGCCAGGCACTTCGCCCGGTAGTCGACGGGTCAGTGCCGGCGGAGTTTGCGATTCACGCGGAGGCGCAGCTCGAGGTACGCGGTGCCAGCTATCAACGTCGCTGGCAGGAGGATCAAAGGTGGCGCTCCGAAGACGAACACGGCAAAGCCGACGAGCGTCGCGTTCACGGCGCCGACAATGAGGCCGCCATGTCGCACGTGGGCAAGCTTGGTCATCAACTCCATCCCATGATCATAAGGGCCACGATCGACGACAGAACGCCGACATCGAATCCCACGCCGACCCCTTCGTTGATGCTTTGAGCGACGATCTCCGGTGGCTCGTTCCGGTCGAGTGCGCGGGACGCGGCGTAACCGCTGAAATAAGCCATAACCCCGCCAAGAACCGAGAACGCCGCGATTACGGCTTCGAGGAATTCGCGGGCGCTGGCTGCGTCGACCGGGATCATCGCCCCAACCGTAGGCCGGGCCGGCGCACGGGTGGTGCGCGGATTTCAACAATGGACGCGGGGATTCGTCGCGGAAGCCGCCGGGAGGTAGGGTCGGAGGCCCGTGGGCGACGTCTTCCTTCTCGCGTTCCTTGCCGCGCTCTACCCGACGTTGCTGGCGGCGACGACGGTGATGCTGGTGATGCCGCACCCGAAGCGGCTGCTGTTCGGCTACCTGCTCGGCGCGGCGATGACCAGCATCACGCTCGGTTTGGTGATCGTCTTCGCCCTCAAGGACTCCGGCCTGCTCGAGACCGGCAAGGTGACGCTCGGGCCGGGCGAGGACATCGCCCTCGGGTGCATCGCCCTGACGATCGGGATCGTGCTGGGCAGCGGTCGCGATCGCCCGCTGGTCGAGCGGCGCCGCGCGCGCAAGGAGGCCAAGGGCAAGGTCAAGGAAGGGCCGCCGCGCTGGCAGCGCGAGCTCGGCCGCGGCTCGGCCCGAGTCACCTTCGTCGTCGGCGCCCTCCTGACCCTGCCCGGCGCCACCTACATCGCCGCGCTCAGCCGGATCGCCGACGAGGAAATCGGCATTCCGCTCACCGTGCTCTCGGTCCTCGCCTTCAACCTGATCATGCTGATGCTGCTCGAGCTGCCGCTGCTCAGCTACACCTTCGCCCCCGAGTGGACCCCGCGGGCGATCGAGCGCGCCAAGGCGAAGCTGCGCCTCCGTGGCCGCGTCTGGGCGACCCGCGCGGCGCTGATCTTCGGCTCGCTGATGGTCCTGCGCGGCGTCCTCACCCTGATCGTCTCCGGCTGACTGGACGATTTACCACCGTATGCGTGGGTAAAACGACCAGTCGGCGCGCGGCTAGGTGCTTCATCCTCGGTGACGATGGCGATCGCGACCGCAACCTCCCTCGGCGTCCACATGGGCGGCCAGCCGTTGTTCGGAGACGTCTCCTTCAAGCTCGAGCTGCGCGAGCGGATGACCCTCTCCGGCCGCAACGGCGCCGGCAAGTCGACCCTGCTCCGCATGCTGGTGGGCGAGCTGGCGCCCGACTCGGGCAGCGTCGTCGTCCAGCGCGGCGCCCGGGTCGCCCTGCACGACCAGCGCCCGCCGCGCGAGTCCTCCCTCTCGCTGGGCGAGTACGTCTTCTCCGGCCGCCGCGAGATGATCGAGACCGAGGCCGAGCTGGAGCGGCTGGAGGCGGGGATGTCGGCGGGGGAGACCGGGGAGGAGGCGCTGGCCGCCTACGCCGCGGCCCAACAGCGGCTCGAGCACGGCGGCGGCTACCGCTGGCGCGACGGCGTCCTCGCCGTGCTGCGCGGGCTCGGCTTCGACGGCGCCGACGCCGAGCGGCGGCTCGCCACCTTCTCCGGCGGTGAGCTGACCCGCGCCTCGCTCGCCCGCGCCCTCGCCACCCGCCCCGACCTGCTGCTGCTCGACGAGCCGACCAACCACCTCGACATCCCCTCGCTGGAGTGGCTCGAGCGCCACCTGGTCGAGCTCGACGCCGCCGTCGTCCTCGTCGCCCACGACCGCTGGTTCCTCGAGGCGGTCGGCACCTCGGTGCTCGAGCTGGAGGCGGGGCGGGGCCGCTTCTTCGCCGGCCCCTGGCACGCCTGGCGCAAGGAGCAGGCGGCGCGCGAGATCGCCCGCGGCAAGGCGATCGAGCGCCAGCAGGCCGAGATCGCGCGGATGGAGCGCTTCGTCGAGCGCTTCCGCTACAAGGCCACGAAGGCGCGCCAGGCGCAGTCGCGGCTGAAGCAGATCGAGAAGATCAAGCGCGACGGCGTCGAGGCGGAGCAGCGCGACAACCGCAACCTGCGCTTCTCCTTCAAACCGCCGGAGCGGCCCGGCCGGGTCGTGCTGAAACTGGTCGGCGCGACGATCGAGGTCCCCGGCCGCACCCTGCTCAGCGGCGCCAGGCTCGAAGTCGAGCGCGGCGAGCACGTCGTCCTCGTCGGCCCCAACGGCGCCGGCAAGACGACCCTCGCCGAGACGCTGGCGGGCCGCCGCGAGCCCGCGGCCGGATCGGTCCGCCTCGGCCACAACGCCCGGGTCGGCTACCTCTCCCAGCACGCCGAGACCGCCGCGGGGGAGGGGACGGTGCTCGACGCCGCCCAGCGCGAGACCGGGCTAAGCGGCCAGAAGGCGCGCGACCTGCTCGGCGGCTTCCTCTTCTCCGGCTCCGACGTCGAGAAGCAGTTGAGCGACATCTCCGGCGGCGAGCAACGCCGCCTTTCGCTGGCGATCCTGGTCGCCTCCGGCGCCAACCTGCTGATCCTCGACGAGCCGACCAACCACCTCGACCTGGAGAGCCGCGAGGCGCTCGAGGACGCCCTGCTCGCCTATGAGGGCGCGGTGATCCTCGTCTCCCACGACCGGGCGCTGCTGGAGGCGGTCGGCACGCGCACGATCCTCTGCGAGGACGGCGAGCTGTGCGGCCACGAAAGCGGCTGGGCCGCCTACCAGCGCGAGCGCGACGAGCGCGAGGCCGCCGTGGCCGCCGCCGCCCAGGCGGCGAAGCCGGCGCGGCCGGCGAAGGGCCGACCCGACCGGGAGGCGAAGCGGGCCGCCCGCAAGGCGAGCCGCCTGGAGGAGCGGATCGAGCGGGTCGAGGCCGAGCTGCGCGAGGTCGAGGACGAGCTCGCCGATCCCGAAGCCTGGGCGAGCCCGGGGCGCGCCGAGCGCGCCGCCGAGCGCCACGCCGCCGCCAAACGGGCCCTGGCGGAGCTCTACGAGCAGTGGGAGGCGGCCGAAGCGGAGGTCAGCTCAGCGGGCGGTCCAGCCTGACCTGCGCGCCCTTGGCCGGGGCGAGGGTGATGTTGCGGACCTTGACCCGCTCGGGCTTCGGGTCGGGGGCGCTCAGCTCGGCCCGTTCGAGGATCGTGCGCAGGACGACCCGCATCTCGTATTCGGCGAAGGCGGCGCCGACGCAGCGGCGAACGCCGCCGCCGAAGGGGATCCAGGCGTAGTTGTCGGGCCGGGTATCGAGGAAGCGCTCGGGGCGGAATTCCTCGGGCTCGGGGAAGAGGTCCTCGCGGTGGTGCAGGGCGGCGATCGCAGCCATCACGTAGGTGCCCGCCGGGATCTCGTACTCGCCGAAGCGGGCCGGCGCGGTCAGCTTGCGCGCCACGTCGACGATCACCGGTCGCGCCCGCAGCGTCTCGATCACCGTCGCTTCGAGGTACTCCTCCTCTCCCGCCGCGATCGAGTCCCGCAGGCGCGCCAGCACCGCCGGGTTGCGCAGCAGCCGCTCGACCGCCCAGGCGAGGCCGGTCGCGGTCGTCTCGTGGCCGGCGGCGAGGATCGTCACCAGCTCGTCGCGCAGCTCCTCGTCGCTCATCGAGCTGCCGTCGTCGTAGCGGGCGCCGAGCAGCAGCGAGAGCACGTCGTCGCGCTCCTCTCCATCGGCCTCGCCCTCGCCCCGGCGCAGCGCGATCTCCTCGTAGATGAACTCGTCGAGCGCCGCGCGGGCGCGGAGGAACCGGGGCCAGGGGCTCCACCGCCCGAGGTTGCGGCGCAGCACCGGGAAGGCGAGGACCGCGCTGACGCGCTCGCTGAAGCGCTCGATCAACCCCTCGAAGCGGGCGAGGCGGTGCTCGTCGTGGACGCCGAAGACGGCCTGCATGATCACCGCCAGGGTGATCCGCTGGGTGTGCGGGCGGAGGGCGAACGGCACGCCCACCGGCCAGCTCTCCATCTCGCGCAGCGTCGCCGTGCGCATCGTCTCGCCGTAGCGGCGGATCCGCTCGCCGTGGAAGGGCGGCAGCAGCAGCTTGCGCTGGCGCATGTGCGGCTCCTCGTCCAGGGTCAGCACCGAGCTCGGCCCCAGCGCCGGCTCGAGCACGGTGGCGTTGGCCTCGCCGGCGTGGAACTGCTCGGGCGAGCCGGTGAACATCGCTTTGACCAGCGCCGGGTCGGCGACGTAGACGAGGCGGCCGAAGTAGGGGAAGCGGAGCGCGAAGACATCGCCGTAGCGGCGCTGGTAGCGGACCAGGAAGCCGAGCGGATCCCGCACGTAGCGGATGGCCTGGACGACCGACGGCGAGCGCGATCCCGGCGGCGACATCAGAAGACGATCGTCCGGTCGCCGTCGAGGAGGACGCGGTCGTCGAGGTGGGCCGTCACCGCGCGGGCCAGCACCAGCCGCTCGACGTCGCGGCCGATCCGCATCAGGTCGCCGATCTCGTCGCGGTGGCTGACCCGGGTTACGTCCTGGTCGATGATCGGCCCCGCGTCGAGCTCCTCGGTCACGTAGTGGGCGGTGGCGCCGATCAGCTTGACGCCGCGCTCGTGGGCGCGGGCGTAGGGGTCGGCGCCGACGAAGGCGGGCAGGAAGGAGTGGTGGATGTTGATCGCCGACGCGCCGAGGCGCTCGAGGAAGCCGGCCGAGAGGACCTGCATGTAGCGGGCGAGGACGAGCAGGTCGACCTGGCCGCGGAGCAGCTCGAGCAGCCGCTCCTCGGCGGCCGCCTTGCCGCCCGCCTCGACCGGAACGTGGTGGTAGGGGAGGCCGAGCGACTCGACCTGCGCGGCGTGGTCGGGATGGTTGGAGAGGACGGCGACCAGGTCGGCGCCGAGCTCGCCGCTGCGCCAGCGCCAGAGCAGGTCGGAGAGGCAGTGATCTTCGCGCGAGACCATGATCGCGACCCGCCTGCGCTCGCCCGACTCGGCGAAGCGGTGCTCCATCGCGTAGGGCTCGGCCAGCTCGCGCGCGAAGCGGGCGTAGAGGGCGTCGCGCTCGCCGGCCGGTGCCGGCTCGAAGGCCATCCGCATGAAGAAGCGCCCCTCGTCGCTGGAGTGCTGGTCGGCGTCGAGGATGTTGCGCCCCGCCTCGGCGAGGAAGCCGCTGACCGCGGCGATCAGGCCCGGCCGGTCGGGGCAGGCGAGCAGCAGCCGCGTGGTCGGGGCATCGCCGGCCATACCGGGATCATTGCGGCTGAGACGATGACCCGCAGCGAGACGCGAACCCTGTTGCTGCCCCTGGCGACCCTCGGGCTGATCGCCGCGGGCGGCGTCCTCGCCCTGGCCGGCGCGGCAACGGCCGCCAATGCGGTCTGGGCGGCGACCGTGGCGACGATGCTGATTCCGCTGACCGTCTCGATCGCCCGCACCCTCGCCGCCGGCCGGGTCGGCGTCGACGCGATCGCCCTGATCGCGATGGCCGGCGCGCTGGCGGTCGGCCAGTACCTGGCCGGCGCGGTGATCGCGCTGATGCTCTCCGGCGGCAACGCGCTCGAGGCGAGGGCCTCGGGGCGCGCCCGGCGGGAGCTGACCGCCCTGCTCGAGCGGATGCCCACGGTCGCCCACCGCCGTGCCGCGAGCGGTTGGGAGGAGGTGCCGGTGGCCGAGCTCGCGGTGGGGGACAGGGTGCTGATCAGGGCGGGGGAGCTGGTGCCGGTCGACGGCGCCGTGCTCAGCCCCGAGGCGACGGTCGACGAATCGACGCTGACCGGCGAGCCGCTGCCGGTGACCCAGGCGCGTGGGGCGATCGTCCGCAGCGGCGCCGCCAACGCCGGCGAGGCCTTCGAGCTGGAGGCGAGCAGGCTCGCCTCCGAGAGCGCCTACGCCAACATCGTCCGCCTCGTCCGCTCCACCGAGACGCAGCGGGCGCCGTTCGTCCGCCTCGCCGACCGCTACGCGGCGTTCTTCCTGCCGCTGACGCTGGCGCTCGCCGGGCTCGCCTGGGCGCTCAGCGGCGACCCGGTGCGTGCCGTCGCCGTGCTCGTCGTGGCGACGCCCTGCCCGCTGATCCTCGCCGCCCCGATAGCGATCGTCTCGGGCGTCTCGCGCGCCGCCCGCGCCGGCGTGATCGTCAAGGGCGGCGGCGCGATCGAGCGGTTGGGCGAGGCGCGCGCGGTGCTGCTCGACAAGACCGGCACGCTGACCCTCGGCGCGCCCAGCGTGCGCGACGTGGTCGCGTTCGACGACGAGGCGAAGGACGAGGTCCTGCGGCTCGCCGCCTCGGTCGACCAGCTCTCCGCCCACGTCCTCGCCGAGGCGCTCGTCCACGACGCCGAGCGCCGCGGCCTCGCCCTCGCCGAGCCAGCCGATCCGGTCGAGCGCCCGGGACAGGGGATGGAGGGAACGGTCGGCGGCCGCCGGGTGGCGGTCGGCAGCGCCGGCTGGCTGCGCTCGCGCGGCATCGACGTCGGCGCCGCCGCCGGGATCGGCGAGGACGGCGCCGCGGCGGGCATGGCGAAGGTCCTGGTCGGGGTCGACGGGCGGTTGGCCGGGGTGGTGACGATGGCCGACCGGTTGCGCGAGGACGCGCGCCTGCTGCCGGGCGAGCTGCACCGGGCCGGGATCCGCCGGGTCTCGATGGTGACCGGCGACCGCCGCGACGTCGCCGAGCGGATCGCCGCCGAGGCCGGGGTCGACGAGGTCCACGCCGAACAGAGCCCCGAGGACAAGCTGGACGTCGTCCGCGGCATGCGCGCCGACCCCGAGCTCGCCCCCGTGGTGATGGTCGGCGACGGGGTCAACGACGCCCCCGCGCTGGCGCTCGCCGACGTCGGCATCGCGATGAGCGGCCCGGGCGCGACCGTCTCCTCGGAGACCGCCGACGCGGTGATCGTCGTCGACCGCATCGACCGGGTGGCGACGGCGATCGCGATCGGCCGCCGCTCCCTCCGCATCGCCCGCCAGAGCGTCGTCTTCGGAATCGGCCTCAGCGGCGTCGCGATGGCCTTCGCCGCCCTCGGCTACATCCCGCCGCTGGCCGGGGCGCTGCTGCAGGAGGGGATCGACGTCGCGGTCATCCTCAACGCCCTCCGCGCCCTCACCGACTGAACCCACCGGGGTAGGGTGGGCCGATGCGGATCAGGGCCGTGCCGGACGGGTTGATCGAGCGCATCGGCCTGCTTACCAACCGCGTGCCGACGCCGATCGGCGAGGCGATGTTCGGCATGCCGGTCGCCCGCGCGCTGCAGGTGGCGCAGAGCACCGGGATGCTCGCCGCCCTCGCCGAGGACGCGCGCGAGCCCGACGAGCTGGCCGAGCACCTCGGCCTGCAGCCGGCGCCGACCCGGCTGGTGCTCGACGCGGTCGCCTCGCTCGGCCACCTCTCCCAGCGCCCCGACGGCCGCTACGAGATGACCGCCCGCGCCCGCCGCTGGCTCGACCCCGGCTCGGAGACCTACGTCGGCGACTTCCTCGCCGACACCGGCAGCTACTGGCGCTGGTACGAGGGGCTCGAGGACCTCGTCCGCACCGGCCGCCACGTCGAGCTGCACCAGCTGCCGCCCGAGGATCCCTACTGGGCCTCCTACATCCGCGGCCAGTACCAGCTCGCCCGCCTCTCCAGCGCCGAGGTCGCGAAGGCGGTGCCGCTCGCCCGCGGCGCCCACACGCTGCTCGACGTCGCCGGCGCCCACGGCGAGTTCTCGATGGCGCTCTGCCGCCGCCACGAGGGGCTGAAGGCGACTGTCGCCGACCTCCCGGGGAGCGCCCGGATCGGGCGCGGGATCGTCGCCGAGGCGGGGATGGAGGATCGCGTCCGCCACCTCGAGGGCGACATGTTCGAGCTCGACTTCGACGGCCACTACGACGGCGCCCTCGCCTTCAACATCGTCCACCACCTCTCGCCCGAGCAGGTCAGGGCGCTCTTCGCCCGCATCCGTGCCGTGCTGCGACCGGGGGCGCCGCTCTGCGTGCTCGACCTCTACCGCCGGCCCGAGGGCAGCGCGCCCGATTCCGCGGCGCTGCTCGGCCTCTTCTTCCAGCTCACCTCCGGCGCCGACCTCTACTCGGCGGAGCAGCTCTCCGCCTGGCTCGCCGAGTCCGGCTACGGCAAGGCCGAGAAGGTCACCTTTCGCACCCTGCCGAACCTGGCGATGATGGTCGCCAAAGCCGCCTGAGCTGCAAGATCTGCTCCCGTGTGATGCCGGTCACGTTTCGGGGCGCGGAACCCCGCCACGGTTCCGCGCTTGCTCACAAAACACACATATTTCGCCTCTGTCCTCCTGATCGGCCTGGTGCCGCTGACCAGCCCGAGCGCGAGCCTCGAGCGGACGGTCCACGTCAGCCTGAAGCGCATCCACGCGCAACAGCGGGCCGACGCCCGCCGCGAACGCCGCGAAGCTTTCGCCACTCTGCCCGGCGGTGTATCCCGGTCCACGCTCGACGCGATCGGCGCCTGCGAGTCGGGCGGCGACCCGACCGCGGTCTCCGCCGACGGCACCTACCGCGGCAAGTACCAGTTCGACTACGGCACCTGGGAATCGGTCGGCGGCAGCGGAGATCCCGCTGCCGCGTCTGTGGCTGAGCAGGACTACCGCGCAGCGCTGCTCTACTCGCGGTCGGGCTCCAGTCCCTGGCCGGTCTGCGGCTGAGGAGGAGATCGCTGAGAGGGGTCGGGTGTCCCTCCCACGGAGGCTTGGCGACCGCGCCCCGAATCGCCAGCCGGCTCTGCTGCGCGACGGCCTCCGGGGGAGGGACACCCGACCCCTCCCCTACGATCCGCTCAATGAGCAGCGAGGAGGCGGTGCCCACTCCCGATCCGCAGGGCCCGAGCAGGAAGCCGCCGGCCGAGGCTATAGCTGAAGCGCAAGTGCGGGCGCCGACGCGGGGCAATCGCAAGCTGGACGAATTCCTGGCGGCGGCGAACGAGGACGAGCAGGTGCGGGCCTGGTGGTACATGACGCAGGTCCATGCCGAACGGCTGGGGATGTCGGACCACTCCTGGGTGCACATGCAGATCGTGCTCAACATCGCCCTGCGCCTGTTGCGGCTGCTGGTCAAGGCGGGCGTCGAGCCGGCGGTCGTCGCCGACCACGGGATGTCGGCCCGCGACGCCGAGGTCGTCGTCGCCGGCGGCGCCCTGCTGCACGACGTCGGCATGTCGATCCACCGCGCCGACCACGAGGCCTACAGCCTCTTCCTCGCCGCTGGCGCGCTCGACCGCCTGCTCGCCGGCCCCTACCGCGAGCCGAAGCGGACGATCGTCGCCTCCGAGATCCTGCACGCGATCATCGGCCACCGCCGCCGCGGCGAGCCCTACACGCTGGAGGCGGGCGTCGTCCGCGTCGCCGACGCGCTCGACATGGCGCAGGGCCGCACCCGCATCCCGCTCGAGGCCGGCCATGAGGGGATCCACTCGATCTCGGCCGCGGCGGTCGACGAGGTGCGGATCGAGGCGGGCGAGGAGCGGCCCGTGCGGATCGAGATCGAGCTCAACAACTCGGCCGGGATCTTCCAGGTCGACGACCTGCTCGCGACCAAGATCCGCGGCACGCCGCTGGAGGGCAGGGTCGAGGTCGTTGCCAAGATCGAGGGCGAGACCGAGAAGCGCCTGTTGAGCGGCTTCAGGCTCGACTGACGGTCAGCCGTAGCGCTCTAGGTCGTACTTGCGCGCTTCCTTGCGCTTCTCAAGCCGGCCCTGGATCAGCGAGAGGACGATGACGAGGATCGCGAAGAAGGCGATCACGCCGAAGCAGAAGAACGTCACCGTCTTGTCCGTGGTCGGCCCGGCAAGGCCGACGCCGTTGTCGGCGAGGACGAGCGGGACGGAGAGGAGCGCGTTCACGCCGGGCAATCTAGCACTAGGATGCGCCGCCAATGTCCGAGCTAGAGGCCCTGCTGCTGGGCATTGTCCAAGGGCTGACCGAGTTCCTGCCGATCTCCTCCTCGGGCCACCTGATCATCGTCCCGTGGCTGCAGGACTACACCTTCCTGCTCGAACACGAACACTTCAACAAGACCTTCGACGTCGCCCTGCACGTCGGCACGCTCGCCGCCGCGATCGGCTACTTCCGCCACGAGGTGGTCAACCTGGTCCGCGCCTTCCTCGAGGCCGTGCGGCAGCGCTCGATCGAGACGCCGGTGCAGCGGCTCTCGGTGGCGATCGCCGTCGGCACGGTTCCGGCGGCGCTGGCCGGGGGGATCGGCGCCAGCTTCTTCGAAGAAACCCTGGGCGAGCCGTGGATGATCGCGATCCAGCTGATCGTCTTCGGCGCCCTGCTGCTCTGGGCCGACCGGCTGCCGCAGCGCAAGTCGCTCGAGGGCTCGACCGTGAGGGACGGCTTCTGGATCGGCATGGCCCAGATCCTCGCCCTCGCGCCCGGCACCTCGCGCTCGGGGATCACGATCACGGCCGGCCGCTACCTCGGCCTCGACCGCGATGCCGCCGCCCGCTTCTCCTTCCTCCTGCTGATCCCGGTGGTCGCCGGCGCCGCCATCTACAAGGGCGCCAGCGCGGCCCACGAAGGCCTGCCGAGCGGCGTCGTCGGGCCGATGATCGTCGGCACCCTCGCCGCCGCCGTCTCCGGCTACCTGGCGATCGCCTTCCTCCTCCGCCTCCTCCGCACCACCTCCTACGCCCCCTTCGTCTACTACCGCTACGCCGTGGGCGTGGCAATCCTTCTCATCATCGCCACCGGCCTCCGTCCCGCCACCTTCTGAGGCCCCCCGGAAATGCAAACGGCCCGGGGCAGGCGGGCCGTTCGCGACGAGAGAGGAGTCTCGTGAGGACCTAATGATGCCGGCCGTTTGCCGGCCGGCGGTGAACATCCCGATAAGCTTCGAGGCGTCACATTTGGCGGTATTCCGCAATTTCGGCATTTTCTCTTGTGAATATCCTGTGAAAGCAGGGATTTTTCCCGTCGATCCGACGGGGCGCCTGCATACAATGCGGGCGTCGCACAGGCAGGGCGCGCCTGACATCCGATTCGGCGCCCGCCCAACTTGAACCAACAGCAGACCATCAGGCTCGCGGTAATCGACGACGACAGCGGCTTCGTCACAGTGCTCGCAAAGCGCACCGAGGCGGCCGGCTGGCAGCAGCGGACGCTGGCCGGGCCGATCCCGCCGGAGGAACTGGTGGCGATGAAGCTGAACGCGCTGCTGGTCGACCCCTCGGTCCTCGGCGAGGACGCCTGGGGCTACCTCGAGCGGATCTGCGGGATGATGCCCGAGCTCGGCGTGATCGTCTGCGCCGGCCGCTCGACCGTCGCCCAGCGGGTGCGCGGGCTGCGGCTCGGAATCGACGACTGGATCAGCAAGCCCTGCCATCCCGAAGAGGCGATCGCCCGGATCGAAGCGGTCTCGCGCCGCCGCCGCCGCTCCCGCCCGCAGGCCGAAGCCGGCCCGGTCGTCGCCGGCGAGCTGGAGATCCGCTCCGATCGCTTTCAGGCCTTCGTCGCCGGCAACAGCCTCGACCTGACCCGGCGCGAGTTCGAGCTGCTCCAGCTGCTCGCCGACGCCAGCGGCCAGGTGCTCGAGCGCGAGGCGATCTACCAGCGGGTCTGGGGCTACGCGATGGCTCACGGCGACCGCTCGGTCGACGTCTTCATCCGCAAGCTGCGCCAGAAGCTGGAGAAGGCATCGCCCAACTGGAGCTACATCCACACCCACTTCGGCGTCGGCTACCGCTTCGACCCCGAGCCCGCCGCGGGCAGCGAGTTCCCGGCCGCGGCCCCGCTCGCCGCGGCCCCGCCGATCGCCGCCGAGCGCGAACTCGCGGCGTCGTAAGTCGCGACACATCTCTTTTACATATTTTTCACACAGGCCGTACGGCCGGATAACAAGCTGGTTCGGGCCCGCTGAGACGATGGGCCCGTGAAGCGGCCCGCGGGTCGCCAATTGCGCCCAACTACAAAGGAGTCTCCGTGAGTCCTTCGAGATCGCTCGCAGTGATCGCATCGCTGACCGTGCTCGCAGCCGGCCTGGCCGCCTGCGGCAGCTCGTCGTCGGGAGAATCGAGTTCCGGAAGCGGCGGCAAGGAAGCGCTGGTCGGGGCCGGCAGCACGCTGGTCGCCCCGCTGATGTCGAAATGGCAGCCCGAATTCGAGTCGAAGACCGAAATCGCCGTCACCTACGGCGCGATCGGCAGCGGCGGCGGGATCGAGCAGATCACCAACCGCACCGTCGACTTCGGCGCCTCCGACGCGCCGCTGACCGAAGAACAGTTCGAAGAAGCCGGCGAAGTCGAGCAGATCCCCTGGGCGCTGAGCGGCACCGTGCCCGCCTACAACGTCAAGGGCGCGCCCGAAGGCCTGAAGCTGAGCGGCGAAGTGCTGGCCGACATCTACCTCGGCAAGATCACCAGCTGGGACGACCCGGCGATCGCCAAGCTCAACCCCGGCGCCAGCCTGCCGAGCACGAAGATCACCCCCGTCTACCGCAGCGACGGCAGCGGCGACACCTACGCCTTCACCAACTACCTCTCGACCGTCGACCCGGAATTCAAGTCGAAGGTCGGCACCTCGACCTCGGTCAAGTTCCCGACCGGCGTCGGCGCCGAACACAACGACGGCGTCGCCGCGGCGATCTCGCAGACCGACGGCGCGATCGGCTACGTCGGCCTCGCCTACGCGCTGGAAAACGAACTCAGCATGCCGCTGGTCGAAAACTCGGCCGGCGAGTTCCCCAAGCCGGGCGTGAAGAGCGTCGAAGCGGCCGCTGCGGCGGTCAGCAAGATCGGTCCCAACAACGAAATCTCGCTCGCCAACCTGCCCAGCTCGGCCAAGGGCGCCTACCCGATCTCGACCTACACCTACGTGATCGTGCCGCTCGAATCGAGCAAAGCGGGTGAGCTGACCGAATTCATCGAATACGCGATCGGCGAAGGGCAGGAATTCGGCCCCGAACTCGATTTCGCGCCGCTACCCAAACATGTCGTCGCCGCGGGCAAGGCGGCGCTGGGGAAGATCAGCGGCTGAGATGGAGGCGGGCGCGCTTGAGAACCCGGCTCTCCGGGCGCGGCGCAACCGAACCGACCGCATCGGCGATCCGCTGCTGCGAGGCCTCTCCGGCCTCGCAGCGGCGGTCGCGGTGCTGGTCATCCTCGGGATCCTCTACGAGGTCTTCCACGAGGCCTGGCCGGCGATCTCCAAGTTCGGCATCGGCTTCGTCACCACCAACGACTGGAACCCGGTCACCCAGCGTTTCGGCGGTGCGCCGTTCCTCTACGGCACGGTCGTCACCTCGGCGATCGCGCTGCTCTTCGCGACGCCGATCTCACTGGCGATCGCGATCTACCTGACCGAGCTGGCGCCGCGGCGGGTGCGCCGCCCGGTCGCGACCCTGGTCGACCTTCTCGCCGCGATTCCCACGGTCATCCTCGGCCTCTGGGGCATCCTCGTCCTCGGTCCCTTCATGCGCGACACGATCGAGCCGGCGCTGCAGAGCGCCTTCGGCTTCCTGCCGATCTTCAGCGGCGACCCCTCGGCCTTCGGCTACCTGACCGCGGCCTGCGTGCTGACGATCATGGCGGTCCCGATCGTCACCAGCGTCACCCGCGAGGTCTTCGAGACCGTCCCCGGCGACCTCAAGGAGGCCTCCTACGCGCTCGGCGCGACCCGCTGGGAGATGGTCCGCCAGGTGGTGCTGCCCTACTCGCGCTCGGGCATCGTCGGCGCCACCATCCTCGGCCTCGGCCGGGCGATCGGCGAGGCGATCGCGGTCGCCCAGGTGATCGGCGGGGCGACCGGGATCGACGTCTCGCTCTTCCACACCGGCGGCACGCTGGCGGCCCAGATCGCCTCGCAGTTCCAGGGGGCGACCAGCGAACTGCAGAAGGCCTCGCTGATCTATCTCGGCCTGATCCTGCTCGTCTTCTCGCTGATCGTCAACGTGATCGCGCGGCTGATCGTCCGCCGCGGCCGGATCCCGGACTTCGACTTCGACGCGGTCGCGACCGAGGCGGAGGCCCTATGAGTGGTGAGACACATGCCCTCTTCCTCGACCGCGGCAACCTGAAACGGCGCAGGCGCTTCAATCGCGTGGTCGAGATCCTCTCGACGGTCGCCGCCGTGCTCGCCGTCGCGGTGCTGGCGATCGTGATCGGCTCGGTCTTCGTCAAGGGGGTCGGCGCGCTGAGCTGGCACTTCCTCACCACTCCGACCGCGCTCTTCGGCGAATCCGGCGGCGGCATCGAGAACGCGCTCGTCGGCACGGCGATCATCGTCGGCATCGCCTCCCTGATCGCGATCCCGCTCGGGATCCTGGTCGCGATCTACACCACCGAGTTCGCCCCGCCGCGCATCGCCGAGCCGGTGCGCTTCGTCCTCGACCTGCTCAACGGGGTGCCGACGATCATCACCGGCATCTTCATCTACGGGCTGCTGGTGATCGGCAACAAGCAGAGCGGCTTTGCCGGCGCCGTGGCGCTCTCGATCGTGATGTTGCCGATCGTCGCCAGAACTGCGCAGGAGGTCCTGGCCCTGGTTCCCGGGACGCTGAAGGAGGCCGCCCACGCGCTCGGCATCGCCCACTGGCGCACGGTGGTCCGGGTGACGATCCCGACCGCCGCCAGCGGCCTCGTCACCGGCGCGCTGCTCGCGGTCGCCCGGGTCGCCGGCGAGACGGCGCCACTGCTGTTCGCCTCGTCGATCTTCCGGCAGGGGGTGCTCACCGATCCGAGCGAAGCCCTCGCCTCGATCCCGATCTTCATCTTCCAGGCGTCGGAGTCGCCGAAGCCGGAGGCCCACACCGAAGCCTGGGCCGCGGCGTTGGTCCTGATCGCGATCGTGCTCGCGCTCAACGTGATCGCCCGCGCCTTCTACGCCCGTTCCCGCAAGCGCATGGGGGCCTAAGATGGACGGCAGAGAGTTGGCCGAGAGCAGGATCACGCCGGAGTCGTCCCCGCTGGAGGCCGGAAAGGCCGCACCGGCGGCCAAGCGCAGCCGCGAGGTGGGCAACGTCGAGCTCAGCGGCCTGCACGCCTACTACGGCTCCAACCACGCGGTGAGGGGGGTCGACCTTCGCTTCGACTCGGCCGAGGTGACGGCGATCATCGGCCCCTCGGGATGCGGCAAGTCGACGATGGTCCGCTGCATCAACCGCATGCACGAGGAGATCGAGGGGGCGCGGGCCGAGGGCGGGGTCCTGCTCGACGGCATCGACCTCTACGACCAGCGGATCGACGTGGTGGCGGTGCGGCGCTCGGTCGGGATGGTGTTCCAGAAACCGAACCCCTTCCCGACGATGTCGGTGATCGACAACGTCACGGCCGGCCTGCGCCTGACCGGGACCTCGCGCGGCGAGCTGGAGGAACGCGGCCGCGAGGCGCTGGCGGGCGCCGGCCTCTGGGAGGAGGTCAAGGGGCGGCTGAAGGCCCCGGGGGCCGGCCTCTCCGGCGGCCAGCAGCAGCGTCTCTGCATCGCCCGAGCCCTCGCCGTCGACCCCGAGGTGCTGCTGATGGACGAGCCCTGCTCGGCGCTCGACCCGATGGCGACGCTGCGGATCGAGGAGCTGATCGGCGAGCTGCGCGAGCGGGTGACGATCGTGATCGTCACCCACAACATGCAGCAGGCGGCCCGCGTCGCCGACCGGACCGTCTTCATGCTCGACGGCGAGCTGGTCGAGGTCGGCCCGACCGACAAGCTCTTCACCAACCCCGACGACGACCGCACCGAACAGTACGTAACCGGGAAATTCGGCTGATGGCGGGCGAGACTCGCAGTCAGTACCAGGAGGAACTCGAGCAGCTCGAGGAGAGCGCGCTGGGCGGGCTCGACCTGGTCAGCGTCGCCCTCGGGCGCACGGTCGAGGCGATCGAGCACCAGGACGTCGAGCTGGCCCAGCTGGTGATCGCCGACGACGACCGCATCGACGGGCGCTACCTCGAGGTCCACCAGGCGCTGATCACGCTGTTGGCGACGCAGTCGCCGGTGGCCGGCGACCTACGGCTGATCTCCGCCCTGCTGCACGTGCTGAAGAGCATCGAGCGGATGGGCGACCAGTGCGTGAACATCTGCAAGGTCATCCCCCTGACCGGCAACGAGCCGCCGGCCGAGGAGGACATGGTCAAGCTGATCCTCGAAATGGGCGCCCAGACCCGGACGCTGATCAGCCAGTCGAAGCTGGCCTTCGCCCAGCGCGACGTCGAGATGGCGCGCGACCTGGTCCGCGGCGACGACGTCGTCGACAAGCTCAACCGCGAGTGCTTCGGCCTGGCGCTGGCGATCGGCGACGACGCCGACCGGCGCGAGTGGGCGATGACGATGCTGCTCGCCGCGCGGGCGATCGAGCGGATCGGCGACAACGCGGTCGACATCGGCGAGCAGGTCGCCTTCGTCGTCACCGGGCTGTTCAGGGAGTTCGAGGACGCCTCTCATCCAGAGGGGTAGTCGCGGTTGCGATCCGAGCTGTCTGGGAACATAGGGGCAGTCCGGTGACGATCTGTGCCGCCATAGATATTGGGTCCAATACGACTCGCGTGCTTGTCGCGGAGCCGGTGGACGGGCAGTTGAAGAAGGTGATGGAGCAGCGGGCGTATACGCGGATCAACAAGTCGCTGCGCGAGGCGGGCGAGGTGCCGGCGGCGAAGATCGCCGAGGTCGCCGACGTGGTCGCCACGCAGGTGCGGCTGGCGCGCGAGCTGGGCGCCGCGAGCATCCGTTCGGTGGCCACCGCCGCGATCCGCGAAGCGGCCAACGGCGAGCGCGTCGCGGCGGCGATCGCCGAGGCCTCCGGCGTCCCCGTCGACATCCTCAGCGAGGAGGAGGAGGGGCGGCTCGCCTTCATCGGCGCGACCAAGACGCTCGGCCACCCGGTCGAGGGCAAGGTTGCCGTCGTCGACGTCGGCGGCGGCTCGACCGAGGTCGTGCTCGGCGCGGTGCCCGGCGGGGTCGAGGAGGTCTGGTCCTGGCGGGTCGGCTCGGGCGCGCTGGCCGACGAGCTGATCGCCTCCGACCCGCCCTCGGCGGCCGAGATCCGCCGCGTCCGCGACCGGATCGACGACATCTTCTCCGGCACCGAGATCGAGCGCCCCGCGCAGGCGGTCGCGGTCGGCGGCAGCGCCACCTCGCTGCGCCGCCTGGTCGGCGCGGTGCTCGAGTACGAGACGCTGGAGCGCGGCGTCCGCGTCCTCTCCGGCGATCCTGCCGCCGAGGTCGCCCGCCGCTACGAGCTCGATCCCGAACGGGTCCGCATCCTCGCCACCGGCGTGCTCCTCCTGGAGAAGGTCTCCGACCTGCTCGGCCAGCCCCTGCAGATCGGCAAGGGCGGCCTGCGCGAGGGCGTCATCCTCGACGCCCTCAACGGCAGCGGCAACGGCTCCGCCCCGATCCGCCTCGCCGCCTAGCTGCTCGCGGCTTCACTGGATGTTCACCGGGTGTTCCCCGGTGCTTCACACGTTTTCCCTGCTCAGCGCCGAATCTGGAGGTGAGAAAACGGACTAGAAGGGAAGGCACCGATGACTTCCAGGGTTGACCTCCACTGCCATTCCACCGCCTCGCAGGTCTCGCGCCTGGGGGTGCAGCGCTCGCTCGGGCTGCCCGAGTGCGCGACGCCGCCCGAGGAGGTCTACGAGCTCGCCAAGCGGCGGGGGATGGACTTCGTCACGATCACCGACCACGACACGATCGACGGTTGCCTGGAGCTGGTCGACCGTCCCGACTGCTTCGTCTCCGAGGAGCTGACCGCCCGCTTCGCCGGCGAGGCCCAGGCGGTGCACGTCCTCTGCTACGGGATCGATCCCGGGGACCACGAGTGGCTGCAGGCCCACGCCGGCGATTTGGAGGCCTGCGCCGCATACCTTCACGAGCACGGGATCGCCTCTGCGCTCGCCCATCCCTTCTACGACGTCGCCGCGCCGCTGGCGCGGCGCCACCGGCGCCGCCTCGCCGAGCTCTTCCCGATCTGGGAGGTGCGCAACGGCTCGCGCGCGGCGGAGCTGAACGCGCCCGCCGTCGTCTACGTCGAGACGCACGGCGGGACCGGGATCGGCGGCTCCGACGATCACGCCGGCGTGGACATCGGCCGCACCTTCACCGAGACGCCCGCGGCCGCCACGCCGGAAGAGCTTCTGCGACACCTCAGGGAGGGACGCGCCGAGGCCCGCGGCGAGCAGGGCAGCGCCGCCAAGTGGGCGCACGCCGCGCTCGCTCTCGCCACCCGCGCCCTCGTCCTCGACGCCGAGCCTGCCGACCTGCAGGAGGGGGCGCCCGACCCGGCGGCGGTGCTGAAGATAGCCCAGCGGGTGGTGGGGCAGGGGGCCGTGCGGGAGGGGAAGGTGGCGGCCGACATCGGGCCCGGCGACGCCCGGCTGCTGCTCGACTCCTGGCTGCGCTCGGTCGGCATCGAGCAGCGCGGCCGCGAGCTGCTCGACCACCTCCAGGCCGAGGGCTTCTCCCACGCCGACCTCTACCGGCGCTCGCGCCGCGTCCACGACCGCCGCTTGCGCGAGGCGGTCGGCGGCGGCGCCGAGGCGATCGGCCGGGGCGACGTGGCGGGCGCGGTCGGCGGCCTCTTCGATGCGCTGCTGCCCGCCATTCCCTACGCGCCGGCGACCGTCTTCCTCGGTGGGGAGAAAACGAAGCTGGCCGGTCGCGGCGCCGAGCGGCCGCGGATCGCGCTGATCGCCGACGGGATCGAAGCGATGCACGGCGTCACCCACACGATCGAACAGATCCGCGAGCGCGGGGTGCCCGGCTTCGAGGTCGAGGTCGTCGGCACCGACCCCGGCGTCGACCGCCGCCTTCCGGCCGCGACCTCGCTCGAGGTCCCGTTCTACGCCGGGATGAGGCTCGGCGTCCCCGGCCTGCCGGATCTGGCCGAGACCCTGGCCGAGGGCCGCTACGACCTCCTCCACGTGACCGCGCCCGGCCCGGCCGGCGTCGCCGCCACCCTGCTCAGCCGCATCTCGGGTACCCCGCTGCTCGCCAGCTACCACACCGAGCTGGCCGATTACGCCGGGCTGCGCAGCGGCGACGGCGGGCTCGAGGCGATCGCGCGGACGGCGCTCGGCGCCTTCTACACCGCCCCCTCGCTGGTCCTCTCGCCGAGCCCCGCGGCCGACGGCTCGCTGTTGCGGCTGGGCGCCGAGCGCGGTCGGATCGCCCGCTGGGAGCGCGGCGTCGACGTCGCGCGCTTCTCGCCCGCCAAGGCCGACAGGACCGCCTTCCCCGGCGCGATCAAGGTCCTCTACGCCGGCCGGCTGACGCGCGAGAAGGGCGCCGATCTGCTCGCCGAGAGCTTCATCCGCGCGCACAGCCTCGAGCCGCGCCTGCACCTGCTGCTCGCCGGCGGCGGCCCCGAGGAGGCCGAGCTGCGCGAGCGGCTCGGCGAGCGCGCCACCTTCCTCGGCTGGCTCGAGGGGGAGGAGCTGGCCCGCGCCTACGCCAGCTCCGACCTCTTCCTCTTCTGCTCGCGCACCGACACCTACGGCCAGGTCGTGCTCGAGGCCGCCGCCAGCGGCCTGCCGGTCGTCGCCGTCGCCGAGGGCGGCCCGGCGGCGCTGGTCGAGGACCGCGGCACCGGCTTGCTCTGCCCGCCCGACCCCGACCGGCTCGCCGGCGCGGTCCTGCGCCTCGGCGCCTCGCCGGCGCTGCGCCGCCGCATGGGCGCCGCCGGGATCGGCGCCGCCCGCCGGCGCAGTTGGGAGCAGGCGATGGAGCAGCTCGCCGCCGGCTACCGCCGCGCCCTCGGCGAGGCGAGCGCCATCGCCCAGGCAGCGTGACGCCGCGCAAGTACGATGGGCCGATCGACGATCCCGCGCTCTACTTCAACCGCGAGCTCTCCTGGCTCGACTTCAACCAACGGGTCCTCGAACTGGCCGAGGACCCCTCGGTGCCGCTGCTCGAGCGGGTCCGCTTCTGCGCGATCTACGCCTCCAACCTGGACGAGTTCTTCATGGTCCGCGTCGCCGGCCTCTTCGACCAGCTCGACGCCGGGATCGACGCCCGCGGTCCCGACGGCCTTGCCCCGAGCGCCCAGATCGACTCGATCCAGGAGCGGGTGCTGGCGCTCGACGGCCGCCTCCATGCCTGCTTCGACGGCGCCCTGCGCCCGGCGCTGGAGGACCACGGCATCCGCATCATCTCGCTGCAGACCGCGAGTGAGCAGGAGCGGCGCGAAATCGACACCCGCTTCCACGAGCAGGTCTTCCCGGCGCTGACGCCGCTGGTCGTCGGCCTCGGCCGTCCCTTCCCCTACATCTCCAACCTCTCGCTCAGCCTCGGCGTGCTGCTGCGCGACCCCGAGAGCGGCACCGAGATCATCGCCCGCGTCAAGGTGCCGAAGGAGCTGCTCGGCCGCTTCCTGCGGGTGGGGGAGGAGGGCCGCGTCTTCGTCCCGCTGGAGGAGGCGATCGCCGCCAACCTCGACGCTCTCTTCCCCGGCACCGAGGTGATCGACCACGGCTACTTCCGCGTCACCCGCGACGCCGACTTCACCATCTCCGACGAGGCCGACGACCTCCTCCAGGCGGTCCAGGACGAGCTGCGCCGCCGCCGTTTCGGCGAGGTCGTGCGGCTCGAGATCGCCGCCGGGATGAACCCGAAGCTGCGCGCCCAGCTGATCGACGCGCTGCGGCTCGAAGACCGCGAGGTCTACGACGTCGACGGGCTCGTCGACCTCGCCGACCTGACCAACGTCGCCGACGTCCCCGGCCACCCCGAGCTCCGCTACGAGCCCTGGACGCCGGTGACCCAGCCGCGGCTGCAGGGCGAGGACGAGGAGCCGGTCGACATCTTCGCCGCGATCCGCCACGGCGACATCCTCGTCCACCACCCCTACGACTCCTTCGCCAGCTCGGTCGAACGCTTCGTCGACCAGGCGGTGGCCGACCCCGACGTGCTGGCGATCAAGCAGACCGTGTACCGGACGAGCGACGACTCGCCGCTGGTGCCGGCGCTGATCCGCGCTTCGGAACGCGGCAAGCAGGCGGTCTGCATGGTCGAGCTGAAGGCGCGCTTCGACGAGGAGGCCAACATCCACTGGGCGAAGTCGCTGGAGGAGGCGGGCGTCCACGTCGTCTACGGCATTCCCGGGCTGAAGACGCACGTCAAGGCGGTGCTGGTCGCCCGCCGCGAGGGCGACCGGGTGCGCGAGTACGTCCACATCGGCACCGGCAACTACAACCCGACCACCGCCCGTCTCTACACCGACCTCGGGCTCTTCACCGCCGACCCCGAGATCGGCGCCGACGTCGCCGAGATGTTCAACTTCCTCACCGGCTACGGCCGGCCCGCCGCCTACCGCAAGGTGCTGGTCTCGCCGAACACGATGCGCGGCCGCATCCTCGAGGAGATCGAGTCCACGGTCGAGGCACACCGCCGCGGCGAGGAGGCCCGGATCGCGCTGAAGATGAACGCCCTGGTCGACGCCCGCTGCATCCAGGCGCTGTATGAGGCCTCGCGGGCGGGGGTCCCGGTCGACCTCAACGTGCGCGGGGTCTGCTGCCTGCGGCCGGGCGTGCCCGGCATCTCCGAGAACGTCCGCGTCGTCTCGATCGTCGGCCGCTTCCTCGAGCACTCGCGCATCTACGCCTTCCGCCGCGGCGGGGAGACGCGCGTGCTGACCGGCTCGGCCGACCTGATGCCGCGTAACCTCGACAGCCGGGTCGAGCTGGTCACTCCGATCGAGGACGAGGCGCTGCGGGCGGAGCTGCTCGACGTGCTCGAGCGCTGCTTCGCCGACAACGCCAACGCCTGGGAGCTGGGCGCCGATGGCGTCTGGACGCGGCACGTGCCGCCCGCCGAGGGGCGGCGCAGCGTCCAGGAGGAGCTGCGCGAAAGCCACGCCGCGCGGCGCGCCGAGCACCTCGCGGCAGCGGCGAGCTGAGGCGCGCGGACGGTGACTAGGATCTGACAGTGGCCCGCCTCTCGCTCCTCCCCCGCGACAGCGTCTTCTTCGAGCTCTTCGCCGCAGCCGGCCAGAACACCCTCCAGGCGGCACGCCTGCTCGACGAGATGATGAACACCTGGCCCGACGAGGCCGGCCTCGGGCGGGAGATCCTCAAGGCCGAGCAGGAGGGCGACCGGATTACCCACGACATCGTCCAGCTGCTCAACTCGACCTTCGTCACCCCGATCGAGCGCGAGGACATCTACGGCCTCGCGACCCAGCTCGACGACATCGTCGACTACACCGAGGAGGCCGCCGACTTCCTCGGCCTCTACCAGATCGAGGCGCCGATGGCGCAGGCGCAGGCGCTGACCAAGGTGCTGGTCGGCGCCTGCGAGCAGCTCTGCGCCGGCCTCGAGAACCTGCGCGGCTTCAGGGACCTGGAGCGCTACTGGATCGAGATCCACCGGCTCGAGAACGAGGGCGACCGGATCTCCCGCGACGCCGTCGCCTCGCTCTTCTCCAACGGGATCGACCCGATGGTCGTGATCCGCTGGAAGGACATGTTCGCGGTGCTCGAGAACGCGATCGACGCGACCGAGACGGCGGCCCAGACGCTCGAGGGCATCGTCATCAAGAACAGCTGAGATGGGCTCCGACCTGGTGATGGTCCTGGTCGTGGTCGCGGCGCTGGCCTTCGCCTTCAGCAACGGCTTCCACGACACCTTCGACGTGATCGCGACCGCGGTCTCGACCCGGGCGGCGCCCCCACAGCTCGCGATCGCCGCCGCGGCGCTGCTCAACTTCGCCGGCGCCTTCGCCGGCGTCGCGGTCGCCTCGACGATCGCCCACGACATCGTCGACGCGCTGGCGATCTCGCCCGACGCGGTCTTTGCCGGGTTGGTCGGGGCGATCGCCTGGAACCTCGCTACCTGGCGGATGGGCCTGCCCTCGAGCTCCTCGCACGCGCTGATCGGCGGCCTCGTCGGCGCCGCGCTGGCTGCGGCCGGCAGCGGCGCGCTCGAGGGCGGCGGCCTGCTCGACAAGGTCCTGATCCCGGCGCTGCTGGCGCCGCTCGCGGCCTTCGTGCTCGCCAGCGCCGCGATCGCGCTGATCTACCGGCTCCTCGGCGGCTCGCGGCCCGGGCCGGTGACGCGCGCCTTCCGCCGCGGCCAGATCGCCTCCGGCGGCCTGCTCGCCTTCGCCCACGGGGCGAACGACGGGCAGAAGACGATGGGCGTGATCACCCTGGCGCTGATCGCCAACGGCAGCCTCGGCGCCGGCGCCGACCCGCCGACCTGGGTGATCGTCGCCGCGGCGTCGGCGATCGGCCTCGGCACCTACGGCGGCGGCTGGCGGATCATGCGCGGCGCCGGCTCGCGGATCATCAAGATGGACGCCGCCCAGGGCTTCTGCGCGCAGAGCGCCGGCGCCGGCACGATCCTCGCCGCGACCCTGCTCGGCTACCCGATCTCCTCGACCCACGCGATCAGCGGCGGCGTGATGGGCGCCGGCGCGGCGAAGCGCCTCTCGGCGGTGCGCTGGGGGGTCGCCGGCAACATCCTCGTCGCCTGGCTGCTGACCCTGCCGGCCGCAGCGGCGATCGGCGCGGCCGCCTACGCGGTTTTCCACGCTGCGTAGACTTTTTCCGGTGCGGACCCTGCGCAATGCCGCGATCGTCATGCTGCTCGCCCTGGTGGTGGCCTTTGCCCCCGCCGGCGGCAACGCAGCCGACGCGATCCTGACCGCGATCACGATGGGCTTCCTCGCTGCGATCGCCTGGATGGTCTTCACCCTCAGCCGCCAGAACCAGCTGACGCTGGCGGCGCTGAGCGACCGCCGCCGCGCGATCCTCTACGGCGCGCTGGGGATGATCGCGCTGCTGATCGCGGGCAGCGACGAGCTCTTCGCCAGCGGCGGCGGCACGCTCGCCTGGATCCTCCTGCTCGGCGCCTCGGTCGCCGCGATCTGGCGGATCTGGATAGAAGCCAACACGTACTGAGCCGGTTACTGAGTTCCGGCACGAAGAATTGACCGAATTCTTCGAGTGAGCGCACCACACGTGCGTCGGGGGCTGCGACGGTCGGGTTGTGTCGCGCCAGGCCGCCAGCAGCTCTCGCAGGGAGGGCGGGACCGCCTCGATCGAGCTGATCGCGGTCGTCCCGTTCCTGCTGCTGGCGGTCCTGGCGGCGGCACAGATCGCGGCGGCCGGGGCGTCGCTCTGGTCGGCGGGGGTGGCGGCCCGGGCGGGGGCGCGGGCTGCCGTCGTCGGCGGCGACGCCCGGGCCGCCGCGCTGCAGGCGCTGCCGGACGCGATGCGCGGCTCGGCGACGGTGAGCGGCTCCGGCCCGGTCTCGGTCCGCGTCCCGATCCCGCGCCTGCTGCCCGGCATGCCCGAGCTGACCGTGGGCGCGAAGGCGTCGTTGGGAGACGGCGGTGGGTAGGGAGGAGGGGCAAGCTTCTGTCGAGCTGATCGCGGCGGTCCCGGCGCTGCTCCTCGCCGCGCTCCTCGCCCTGCAGCTGCTTGCGACCGGGTACACGCTGACCCTCGCCGACGGCGCGGCCGAGGCCGGGGCGTTGGCGCTCGCGGCCGGGCAGCCCGCCGCGGCGGCGGCCCGCGACGCCTTGCCCGGCTGGGCGGCGGACGACGTCCGGGTCGAGGTCAGCGGCGGCAGGGTCACCGTGCGCCTGCCGCCGCCCTCGCCGCTGCCGGCCGTGGCCGAGCGGCTCGCCGTGAGTTCCACGGCGGTCTCGAGGCCCCGATAGTGGCCACCCAGATGGGAGGATTGGGGGCGTGGGAGACCCCTAAAACCTCCCAGATCGTCCTCGTCACCCGTGTCGGCGCCGCGAGCGGCTCGCGCGCCGCCGCCGCGGCCCTCGCTTGCGCCGGCTCGGCGCCCGACAGCGCCGGCCTGCTGATCGACCTCGACGAGGGCCGCCCTCCGCGACCCTCGCTGGTCGCGACCGCCGCTGCGCGCGAGCTGGAGGAGCGGCTGGCGGTTCACCTGCCCGAGGCCGGCGTCGCCTCGCGCGGCGGCATCTGCCTGCTGAAGCCCGAGCCCGGCGCGGACGGGATCGGGCGCGTCGTCGCGGCGTTGCCGCTCGCCCGCGGTGCGGCCGCGGTCGTCCACCTGCCGCCGGCTCTGCTACAGGCCGCGCTCGCCGAGCCGCGCGTCCAACCGACCGCGGCCCTGCTGCGGGCCGACCTCGGCACGGACCGCGCCCTGATCGCGCTCGCCGTCCGCGACCTGCTTGCCCGCGACATCCGCGTAGCCGTCCTCAAGCGCCCGCTCGGCTGGCTTGCCGCCCGCCGCGCCCTGCTCGGCGCCCTGCCGACGGAGAGCTCTTCCCCGCCCGCCCGCCTGCGCGAGCGCCTGCTCGAGGCTCCGTAGTTAGCCGCACCGGGACTGCCCGCTAGCACGGATGAAGGGGGGCTTCGCGGCGTCTACGTTGGGCCGATGGAGGGGTTGAGATCGACGTTCGAGGTACGCATCCACGGTCGCGGCGGCCAGGGCGTGGTCACCGCCGCCGAGCTGCTCTCGGTCGCCGCCTTCGACGAGGGCCGCCATGCGCAGGCCTTTCCCAGCTTCGGCTCGGAGCGCACTGGCGCGCCGGTCGTCTCCTTCTGCCGCTTCGGCGACTCGCCGATCCGCACCCGCGAACCGGTCGCCGAGCCCGACGCGCTGATCGTCCAGGACCCGACCCTGCTGCACCAGGTGGACGTCTTCGACGGCCTGCGTCCGGATGGCTACGTCCTGATCAACAGCAGCCGGGGCCTCGCCGAGCTCGGTCTCGGCGAGCTCTCGGAGCGGTTCCGGCCCGAGCGAATGCTGAGCGTGCCCGCCACCGAGATCGCCCGCCGCCACCTCGGCCGGCCGCTGCCCAACGCCGCCCTACTCGGCGGCTTCGCCGCGCTGACCGGCACAATGCGGCTCGGCTCGGTCACCGCGGCGATCCGCGAGCGCTTCCGCGGCGCTGCCGGCGACGGCAACGCCGCCGCCGCCGAGGCCTGCTTCGAGTACGTCGAGCGCGAGCTGCTCGAGCTGGGAGCGGCCAGTGCTTAGGCAGATCGAGGGATCCGCCGCGGTCGCCGAGACGGTCGCCCGCTGCCGCCCCGAGGTCGTCTGCGCCTACCCGATCTCCCCCCAGACCCACATCGTCGAGGGCCTCTCCGACATCGTCCGTGCCGGCGACCTCGGGCGCTGCGAGTACGTCACGGTCGAGTCCGAGTTCGCCGCGCTCTCGGTCTGCATCGGGGCCTCCGCCGCCGGCGCCCGCTCCTACACCGCGACCGCCAGCCAGGGTCTGCTCTACATGGCCGAGGCCCTGTACAACGCCTCCGGGCTCGGCCTGCCGATCGTGATGACCGTCGCCAACCGGGCGATCGGCGCGCCGATCAACATCTGGAACGACCACAGCGACTCGATGTCCCAGCGCGACTGCGGCTGGATCCAGCTCTACGCTGAGACCAACCAGGAGGCCGCCGACCTGCACGTCCAGGCCTTCCGCCTCGCCGAGCGGCTCTCGTTGCCGGTGATGGTCTGCATGGACGGCTTCGTCCTCACCCACGCGGTCGAGCGGATCGACGTGCCGAGCGCCGAACAGGTCGACGCCTACCTGCCGCGGTTCGAGCCGCGGCAGGTGCTCGACCCGGACGATCCGGTGACGATCGGGGCGATGGTCGGCCCCGAGGCCTTCACCGAGGTCCGCTATCTCGCCCACGCCAAGCAGATGCAGGCGCTCGACGCGATCCCCGAGGCGGCGGCCGAGTTCGAGCGGGTCATCGGCCGCGCCTCCGGCGGCCTCCTCCGCAGCTACGGCGCCGAGAACTCCGAGACGGTCATCGTCGCGCTCGGCTCGGTGATGGGGACGCTCGAGGACACGATCGACGAGCTGCGCGCCGAGGGCGAGAACGTCGGCGCATTGGCGATCAAGTCGTTCCGGCCCTTCCCGCTGGAGGAGGTGCGGGCGGCGCTGGCCGGGTCCAAGCGCGTGGTCGTGCTGGAGAAGGCGCTCGCGGTCGGGGTCGGCGGCATCGTCTCGTCCAACGTGCGGATGGCACTCTCTGGCATCGACCTGCACGGATATACCGCGATCGCCGGCCTCGGCGGCCGCTCGATCACCAAGCGCTCGTTGCGGGCGCTGATCGAGGACGCCGCCGCCGAGCGGCTGGCGCCGCTCACCTTCCTCGACCTCGACCGCGAGCGGGTCGAGGCGGAGCTGACGCGGATGGCTGCGGGCGGGCGCAGCGGCCCGCACGCGGAGAACATCCTGCGCGAAACCGGCATCGTCGCCGGGGGGCCGCACTGATGGCCAGCCAGCGGGTGCGCTTCTACCAGGTCGGCAGCTTCGCCGCCGGCAACCGGCTGCTCGACCCCGAGCAGCGCACCGTGCAGGCGCGGATGGACCGCTCCAACACGCTCACCTCCGGCCACCGCGCCTGCCAGGGCTGCGGCGAGGCGCTGGGCGCCCGCTACGCGCTCGACGCGGCGATGCGCGCCACCGGCGGCAAGCTGATCGCCGCCAACGCGACCGGCTGCCTCGAGGTCTTCTCGACCCCGTTCCCCGAGTCCTCATGGCAGCTGCCGTGGATCCACTCGCTGTTCGGCAACGCGCCGGCGGTCGCCACCGGCGTCGCCGCGGCGCTCAAGGCGAAGGGGCGCGAGGACGTGCGGGTCGTCGGCCAGGGCGGCGACGGCGGCACCGTCGACATCGGCTTCGGCTGCCTCTCGGGGATGTTCGAGCGAAACGACGACGTGCTCTACGTCTGCTATGACAACGAGGCCTACATGAACACCGGCGTGCAGCGCTCGGGGGCGACGCCGCCGGCCGCCCGCACCGCGAACACCAAGCCGATCGGCCGCGATCACCCAGGCAACGCCTTCGGCCAGGGCAAGGACATGCCGCGGATCGCGATGGCGCACGGCATCCCCTACGTGGCCACCGCGACCGTCGCCGACCTGCACGATCTCGAGCGCAAGGTGGAGCGGGCGATGGAGCTGCGCGGCGCCCGCTACCTGCACGTCTTCGTCCCCTGCCCGCTCGGCTGGGGCGCGGAGGCCTGCGACACGGTCAAGCTCGCCCGCCTGGTCGTCGAGAGCGGCCTCTTCCCCGTCTTCGAGGCCGAGAAGGGCGAGGTGACGGCGGTCTCGCCGATCCGCCGCCAGGTCCCGGTCGAGGAGTACCTGCGGCCGCAGCGCCGCTACGCCCACCTCTTCGGCGACTCCCCGCGCACCGACATCATCGCCCGTTTGCAGGCGATGGCCGACGCCAACATCGAGCGCTACGGGCTGCTCGAGGACGAGGGCCCGTGATGGACAAGCCCTACGCGATCACCCTCGACGTCGGCTCCAGCCGCGCCAACAAGACCGGCAGCTGGCGCACCGAGCGGGCCGTCTACGTCGACCGGCTGCCGCCCTGCAACAACGCCTGCCCGGCCGGGGAGAACATCCAGGCCTGGCTGTACGAGGCGGAGGAGGGGGAGGGCGGCTACGAGCGAGCCTGGCGCAAGCTGATGGAGGACAACCCGCTGCCGGCAATCATGGGCAGGGTCTGCTACCACCCCTGCGAGACCTCCTGCAACCGCGCCCAGCTCGACGAGGCGGTGGGCATCCACTCGGTCGAGCGCTTCCTCGGCGACGAGGCGATCGAGCGGGGCTGGAAGGTCGAGGTCGAGGCCGAGCCGAGCGGCAAGCGGGTGCTCGTCGTCGGCTCGGGCCCCTCGGGCCTCTCCGCCGCCTACCACCTGACCCGGCTCGGCCACGAGGCGACGATCCACGAGGCGGGATCGCTGCCGGGGGGGATGATGCGCTTCGGCATCCCCCAGTACCGGCTTCCGCGCGACGTGCTCGAGGCCGAGGTGGGGCGCATCCTCGACCTCGGCGTCCGGCTCGAGCTGAACACGAAGGTCGAGAACGTGCTCGACTCGATGCAGGCGGGCGGCTTCGACGCCGCCTTCCTCGCGGTCGGCGCCCACATCGGCCGCCGCGCCTACGTGCCGGCCGGCGAGGCCGACCGGATCGTCGACGCGGTCAGCCTGCTGGAGAGCATGGAGGGCGAGGAGCGGCCGCGGCTCGGCCGCCGCGTCGCCGTCTACGGCGGCGGCGACACGGCGATGGACGTCGCCCGCACGGCGAAGCGCCTCGGCGCGACCGACGCGGTGGTCGTCTACCGCCGCAACCGCGAGCGCATGCCCGCCCACGACTTCGAGGTCGAGGAGGCGGTTGAGGAGGGGGTCGAGATGCGCTGGCTCTCGACCGTCAAGCACTTCACCGACGGCCGCCTCGTGCTCGAGCGGATGGAGCTCGACGAGACCGGGTTCCCGCAGCCAACCGGCGAGCTGGACGAGCTGGAGGCCGACTCATTGGTGCTGGCGCTGGGCCAGGAGGCCGACCTCTCACTGCTCGAGGGGGTGCCGGGGATCGAGGTCGACGATGGCGTCGTCGCGGTCGGGCCGAACATGATGACCGGCCACGAGGGGATCTTCGCCGGCGGCGACATGGTCCCGGCCGAGCGCACGGTGACCGTCGGTGTCGGTCACGGCAAGCGCGCCGCCCGTCATATCGACTCGTGGCTGCGCGGCAACGGCTACGAGCGCCCGCCCAAGCCTCAGCTGGCGACCTTCGACACGCTCAACACCTGGTACTACGCCGACGCGCCGCGGGCCGAGCAGCCGCGCCTCGAGGCGGCGCGGCGGGCGTCGAGCTTCGACGAGGTGGTCGCCGGGCTCGACGAGGAGAACGCCGTCTTCGAGGCGCGCCGCTGCATGTCCTGCGGCAACTGCTTCTCCTGCGACAACTGCTACGGCGTCTGCCCCGACAACGCCGTGATCAAGCTCGGCGAGCCGGGCGAGCTCTACGAGATCGACCTCGACTTCTGCAAGGGCTGCGGCCTCTGCGTCGCCGAGTGCCCCTGCGGCGCGATCGAGATGGTCCCCGAGCAGATCTGACGCGGGGGTCCCACTTTCGTTCGAATCTCGACCGCGAAGATTTCGATTGAGCGCGCCACGCGTGCGCCCAGGCCCGGCAGGGTCGGGGCATGGCGATTCGACGCGAGGAGGGACAGGTCCTGCTGCTCGCCCTGGGCGGTTGCTTCGTCCTGATCGTCGCCGCGCTGGCGCTGGTCGCGCTGGCGGGGGCGGTGACCGGCAAGGGCAGGGCGCAGCGGGTGGCCGACCTGGCGGCGATCTCGGCCGCGCGTTCGATGCGCGACGAGCTGCCGCGCCTGCTGGCGCCGCCGACCCTGCCGAACGGCCTGCCCAACCCGGCGCACCTCGAGAAGGGCGCCTACCTGGAGCGGGCGCGGGCGGCGGCGATCGACGCAGCGCGGGCGAACGGCGTCGCCGAACGGCGCCTCGAAGTCTCCTTCCCCGACCGCGGCAGCTTCGCGCCGGTGCGGGTCGAGGCGGTGGTGAAGGGCAGCCTTCAGCTGCCGGAGAGCGAGGGGGGAGGCGGTGCGCGCCGAGAGGAGGTCGAAGCCTCGGCCGTTGCCGAAGCCGCCGCCCCGGCGACGGGCAGCGGCGGCGCCTCGCAGCCGACGATGGCGAGCGGTGGCGGCTACAGCGGCCCGCTGGTCTACCGCCAGGGCCACGGCATGCGCCCCGACGTCGCCGCCGCCTTCGACCGGATGGCCGCCGCCGCGTCGCACGACGGCATCTCGCTGATCGTCAACTCGGCCTTCCGCTCCGACGCCGAACAGGCCGCGCTCTTCGCCGCCCATCCGGACCCCAGGTGGGTGGCGCCCCCCGGCCAATCGCTGCACCGCTGTGCCACCGAGCTCGACCTCGGCCCCGAATCGGCTTACGCCTGGCTCGCCGCCAACGCCGCTCGCTTCGGCTTCCTCCAGCGCTACTCGTGGGAGCCGTGGCATTTCGGTTTCGACCGACCGCCGCCGCCCTGCTCGGCGGCGGGCAACGCCGTCGAGGCGGGCGGGGGCGGGGGAGACGGAGCCTTCTCCGGCACGGCGGGCCTGCCGTCCTTCGTCCCGGCCCGTTTCCGCGCCGCGCTGGAGCGCGCCGCAGCTCGCTGGAATGTCTCCGCCGCCCTGCTCGCCGCGCAGCTGATGGCCGAGTCGAACTTCGACCCCTACGCGGTCTCGCCGGCCGGGGCGGAGGGCATCGCCCAGTTCATCCCATCGACCGCCGCGGCCTACGGCCTGCGCGACCCCTTCGACCCGGCCGAAGCGATGGAAGCCCAGGCCCACCTGATGTCGGACCTGATCCATCAGCTCGGCTCCCCCGAACTCGCCCTCGCCGCCTACAACGCCGGCCCCGCCCCGGTCGAAGCCTGTCACTGCGTCCCCGCGATCCCCGAGACGACCGCCTACGTAACCCGCATCCTCGCCCTCCTCGGCGGCGCCGGCGCGCTGGCCGTGCCGAGCTTCGAAGTGAGGCTGGTGGCGTGATGGGCGCAGCCGCCGGGGTTGCGCCGGTCACCCGTCCCGATCGCGTACACCTCAAGGTGTACGATGGTGCAATGACGCGGACGAACATCGAGATCGACGACGAGCTGGTCGGGCGCGCGATGCGGATCTTCCGCTTGCGCAGCAAGCGCGAGGCCGTCGATTTCGCCTTGCGCCAGCTGGTCGGTGGGATGAGCCCCGAGGAGGCGCTCGCGATGGAGGGGACGGGCTGGGGCGGCGATCTGGGCGAGATTCGTTCGCGCGAAGAGGTCCCCGAGCTGTGATCCTCGTCGACAGCTCCGCCTGGATCGAGTTCCTGCGCGAGACCGGCAGTCCTGCCCATCGCCGGTTGCACACGGCCCTCGAGCGCCGCGAGCCGCTGGCCTGGACGGACGTGGTCGCGATGGAGTTGCTGGCTGGGGCGCGCGACGAGGCGGATCGCGACCGGCTGCGGCGCCTCCTCCGCGGTCGCCATTTCCTCCCGGTCGACGGTCCGGGCGACTATGAAAGCGCCGCCGAGCTCTACCGACTCTGCCGCAGCGCAGGGGAGACGCCGCGCCAACTCGTCGACTGCCTGATCGCGGCCGTCGCAATCCGCAACGACGCCGAGCTGCTCTGCGCTGACGCCGACTTCCTCGTCATCGCCCGCCACGCGCCGCTGCGCCTCGCGGTCATGGGAGACTAATGCATTCAAATGCTAAAATGCATAAGCCCGTGCGAACCACGATCGAGCTCAGCGACCGCACCTACACGCGTCTCAGGGCGAAGGCGGCGGAAAGGGGGATGCGCGGCTTCTCGGCGATCGTCGAGGAGGCGCTCGAGCGCTTGCTGGACCCGGGCGGCGAGGACGACATCGAGGTGGCGCTCGCCGATGCCGAGGGAGCGTGGAGCGAGAGCGACGTCGAGGAGTGGGAGCGGGCGCGCGAGGAGGCATGGGCGAGTTGGCCGACCGACCGGTACTCGACTCCGACGTCCTGATCGACTACTTGCGTGGCGCGGGGCCCGGCCGCGACCTAGTCCGAGCCCTGACCCGCGGGGCGGGCTACCGGGTGACAGCGGTCACCGCGTTCGAGCTGGCCCTGGGGCGCTCCTATCGGCGGAACCCGCGTCCCGTCCACACGCTCCTCGCCGCCCCCTTGCTGACGTTGACCCGGAAGGCCGGTCTGCGGGGCGGGGCGCTGCTCGGCGAGCTACGCGGAAGCGGCAAGGGGATCGGCGTACGCGACGCGATGCAGGCCGGGATCTGCCTCGAGACCGGCGCGACCCTGGTGACCCGGAACGTCGCTCATTTCGAGCGGATCCCCGGCCTGCGGCTCTCCCACCCCGCCGAGCTGCTCTGAGGATCGGGGACGGTCGCTGTTGCGGTTGCTGAATGCATGGGGAGCGCTCCTCTGCGCCTGAGTGCGGCTACTCTTTGTATTCGGCAGGGTCGAGGGTCTGGGTTGTGAGATCAGGCCAGACAACGCCTTCGTGGCTTTCGACGGGTTGGGAGGGTCGGTGGGAATCAAGGCCAGCGCAACGCAGCCGGTGGCATTGAGGAGAGTGACGAGAGGCGTGCTCTACCTGGCGGCCTGCGTCTCAGCCCTGGCGCTTTGGGCGAGTGGCGCCCAGGCCGCCGTGGCCATCGAATCGTTTGCCCTCAGCACGCGCCACCCTTTGGACGGCACCGTTGATTCCCAGGCCGGAGCCCACGCCGACCTGAACGTCTCGCTTTTGCTCAAGCATCCGGGCGAACCTGAAACGGCCAGGGAACTGGAGGTGACGGCTCCGCCAGGGGTGTTCGCGAACCCCGAGGTCGTGCCCCGATGCCCCGCTGCGACCTTTGACGACTTCGAATGCACCCCTGACTCCCAGGTGGGGCTGATCACGCTCCGGGCCGACTACGAAGGCGATGCGGCCTTCGTCCTGGGCACCGCCCCGGTCTTCTCGCTCGTGCCCGAGCCTGGGGAGATTGCTCGTCTGGGGTTCGTCGTTCCTACTCTCGGCGTCCCGATCGTCGTCCCCGTATCCGTCAGGTCGGAGATGGGCTACCCCCTCTCCCTCTCGATTGACGACCTCCCCGAGGCGGCGCCGTTGGCGGGTCTCAGCCTGAGCCTGTGGGCGACGCCCGCTGCCACCTACCACGACTTCCAGCGCTTTGCGCCGGGCACGCCGGGAGAGCCTGCTGGCTGCCCGGGTCGGGAAGACACGGAATGTGCCGGAGCTGGCGCAGTGTCGAGCTCTTCCGCATGGGCATCGCTTCGCAATCCGACTGCATGCGACGGACCACTGGGGAGCGTTCTGCTGGTCGACTCCTATCAGGACCCCGGCGACTTCGCCTCGGCCATGTCGAGCGGAGCGGCGAATTCCGGTTGCGGAGCCTTGCCCTTCGAACCCAAGCTAACGGCAAGCCTTACCGACGGGGCTGCTCGCAGCGCCTCGGGGCTTGAGCTCACTTTCGATAACAGCGAGGTCAACGCATTAAGCCCCTCCGGCCTCTCGGCGTCGGACATCAAGTCGATCGCGGCGACGCTGCCGCCAGAGTTGACCGTCGATCGGGGGGTGCTGGAGGGCGGGAGCGTTTGCACCGAAGTCGAATTCGTGTCCTTTGGCTCGGGCGGGGGCTCTGGCTGCGACGAAGGCTCCCGCCTCGGCGGCTTCACCGCCCACGTACTGGGCGTCGAACCCCCGCTAGAAGGCTCGATCTACCGTGGCGGCTCCGAGTTCCCCGGTGTCTATCGACTCTTCCTCGAGGCAACCGGTCAGAGCATGAACGCCAGGCTTGTCGCTTCGTTGCAGCCCGAAGCCGAAGAAGGAAAGACGAGGATCGCGATCCCGAGTTTGCCCGAGTTCCCCTTCGCAGGCCTGCAACTTGCGTTCGCGGAAAGCACCGGGCTGTTCCGCACCCCGCGCGAATGCGGCAGCTATGACGTTCGCAGTGTCCTCGTTCCGTGGAGCTCCCCGGCCGATGAATACGTCGAGACCGATCCATTGACCGTCGACTCGGGACCCGGCGACGGGCCCTGCCCCGGGCCGGCGAGCGCCGTTGCCGTCTCACTGGCTCCGCTGTCGATCGTGGCCGACGGCACGTCGACCAGCCTCGCGACGGCCACCGTCTCGGACGCAAACGGGTACGGCCTCGATGGCCAGGAAGTCGTCCTCCGGTCAAGCGACCCGGGGGAGCGAATCGGCGCCGTGATCGATCACGGCGATGGCACCTACACCGCATCGATCAAGTCCTCCACGACTCCGGGCGTGGCGACGATCACCGCGGTGGACGAATCGGTTAAACCTGCGGTATCGGGCACCGTCCGGCTCGATCAGACCGCGAAGCAGGATTCGCTTTCGAGTGTGATCGCAAGCGCATCGGACACCCCGCTTTCGCCCCGACCGATCGTGGCCTTTCGGAAGCGCCCCGACCGGCACACTCGCGACCGCAGGCCGACGTTTGACTTCGTCGCCAGCGAACCCGGATCGACGTTCAGCTGCAAGCTCGATCGTGGTCGCTTCCATGCATGCAGGTCCCCCTACAAGCTCCCAAAGCTCAGCCCTGGGCCGCATGTTCTCCGAGTTCGGGCTGTCGATGCGACCGGGCTAATGTCCAAGACCGCGACCTATAAGTTCGTCGTAGTCGGGAATCGCGCAACTTGATTGGTCGGAGAGAGAGGGCGATACTGGGTGGACATCCCTAGCGAAATGGAGGGCTTGAGATGAAGTACTTCGTAAGCGCTACGCCCGGTCCGATGCCCCCGACCCCCGAGCAGTTCGACGCGGCCATGGCCTGGCTCGAAGGGAAGCTCGAAGACGGCACCTTCGACTGCCTCTACGGGTTCATCGAGGGCGGCGGCTTCAGCGTGACCAACGCCGACTCCCATCGCGCGGTTCTCGACCTGATGGCGGACTACCCACTGTTCGGCCTCGTCACCTGGGAGATCCGCCCATTGCTCGAGTTCAAAGAAGGCATAGAGACGATCAGGGCCAAGCTGGCCGAGGCCCAGGCGGCGATGGCGGGCGGTTAGGCTCGGCTCAGCTTTCCTTCAAGACCGCGTACCAGACCCGCTCGGCGACGCGGACGAGGTCGTCCCCCGTCCGCGCCAGCCGTCGGTAGAGCTCCCGCCGCCCGGCGACCTCGCGCAGGTCCCGGCTGTCGATCAGGGCGGACATCGCCGTGCGGTAGGTGTGCTGGGCGTCGCGCTGGTCCTTGATCGCGCGGTCGGCGAGCGCGGTCGCTCCGGCGTGGTCGTCCTCGGCGAACTTGGCGATGGCCTGTTCGATCCGCTTCGCGCCGTTGGCGAGCTCGGCGGCCATCTCGACGATCGCGGGGTCGGGCGCGATGCGCATCTCCTCGGCCTCGCCGACGAGGTTCTTGGCGCTGTTGAGCACTTCGTCGATCCCGCTCGAGAGCTCGAAGAGGTCCTCCGGCTCCAGCGGCGTCGAGAACGCCTCGGTCAGCCGGTCGCGCATCTCGCCCTTCTGCTCGTCGGCCCGGTGCTCGAGGCGGCGCAGCCGTTCGGCCGCGTCGCCGTCGCCTTCGGCCCAGGCGACGAGCGCCTCCATCCCCTCGGCCGTGGTCGCCGACTGCGACCGCAGCATCCCGAGCAGGTCGGGGGTGTCGGGGAGGAACCAGTGACGCCGCGCTATGGGACCGCCCTCCATGCAACGAGGATTATCGCCCCGAGTAGGGCCGAGGCGGGAAGCGTCAGCAGCCAGGCGTAGGCGATCGAGCGGACCACGGCCCAGCGGATGTGGCGCCAGCGCCGCCTGCCGCCGCCGACGCCGACGACCGAGGAGGCGACCACCTGCGTGGTGGAGACCGGCGCGCCGAGGTAGGTGGCCGGCAGCACCACCGCCGTCGAGGCGCTCTGGCTGGCGAAGCCGTCGATCGAGGCAAGGCGGAAGATGCGGCGACCGATCGTGCGGATGATGCGCCAGCCGCCGGTCGCGGTGCCGAGCGTCAGCGCCGCGCCGCAGCTGAGCTTGACCCAGAGCGGCACCGAGAGCGAGTCGAGGTGGCCGCTGGCGAGGAGCAGGGCGGCGACCACGCCCATCGCCTTCTGGGCGTCGTTGGCGCCGTGGCCGAAGGAGAGCGCCGCCGACATCGCCCACTCGGAGCTACGGATCGGCGTGCGCACGCGCCGGGTCGCGCGCCTCAGCAGCCAGCGGTCGAGCCGGGCGAAGGCGAGGCCGAAGCCGAAGCCGAGGACGGGGGAGACGGCGAGCGCGATCATCACGCCCCAGACCCCGACCGGCTTCAGCCCTTCGAGCCCTCCCCACTGGATCGCGCCGATGCCGGCCTCGGCGAAGGCGGCGCCGCAGAGGCCGCCGACGAGGGCGTGGGCCGAGCTCGACGGCAGCCCCCGCCACCAGGTGAGGACGTTCCAGAGGGTCGCCGCGAGGACCCCGGAGCCGATCACCTCGACGGCCTCCGAAGCCTGCACCGTGACGATGCCGGCGATCGTGTCCGCCACCGCGCTGCCGACCAGCAGCGCGCCGAGCATGTTGAAGACGGCCGCGAGGACGATCGCCTGTCGCGGGCTTGCGCCACGCGTGGCCACCAGCGTGGCGATCGCGTTGGCCGCGTCGTGGAACCCGTTCGTGAACGCGAAGGCGATCGAGAAGGCGATGGCGAGCGCCAGTTCCATCGCGCCATCATCTCCCGACCGGGGCGGTTCGCCTAGACTGCCACGCGATGGCGACCGTCGAGATACAGGGCGTCGAGGGGATGCAGTCGCTGCTCGGCCAGGAGATCGGGCCGAGCGATTGGCGCAAGGTCACCCAGGCCGACATCGACGCCTTCGCCGAGCTCTCCGGCGACGATCAGTGGATCCACGTCGACGTCGAGCGGGCGAAGAGCGAGAGCCCCTTCGGCACGACGATCGCCCACGGCAACCTCACCCTCTCGCTGGTCGACGGCTTCCGCAAAGAGCTGATCTCTTCCAGCGGCTTTGCCCTCGGCGTCAACTACGGCTGGAACAAGATCCGCTTCCCGGCGCCCGTCCCGGTCGACTCCAAGGTCCGCGCCAAGGCCGAGGTCGTCTCGGTCGACGAGGTCGGCGGCGGCTGGTGGCAGGTAGTCACCCGCTTCACCCTTGAGGTCGAGGGCTCGGAAAAGCCCTGCTTCGTCGGCGACAGCGTCACCCGCGTGATGGCCCCCGCCGGCTGACGGCTTCCTGTTCCGCGGCGCAGTGGGTTACTTCTCGTAGCCGGCTTCGCGCAGCTCTGCCAGCGTCACCATCAGCGTCCGTGGTTCGGTGGCCAAGCTGCGAAAACCGAAGCGTTCATAGAAGCCGGCCGCGTCGTCGATAGCGTGCACGAGCGCGGCGCGCACGGCGATCTCTTCGGCGGCTCGGCAGATTCGCGCCAGAGCATCAGCCAGCAGGCGTGCCCCAAGCCCTTCTCCCTGACATCGGCGGTCGACAGCGAGTCGGGCGAGGATCGCCACTGGGACGGGGAAGTGGCGGGAGAGGCCCTTGCGAACGGAATCGGTTGCCTCGCCGTGCTCGATCTCACCGGCAAGCAAGGTGTAGTAGCCATGCACAGCGCCCTCGGCATTGGCCGTGACGAACGTGCGCGTCGCATCGCGTCGTTGGCCCTGTCCTGCGAATTGGACGAGCCAGCGGTTCAGGGCTTGATTGCCGCAGTCGAAGTCCGCTGTTTGGTGGCGAGTCGAGTCGTAGCGCTCGGTGAGCAGTAGGCGATCGCTCACGCGCGAGCGCGGAGTTCTTCGAGTCGGGCGACCGTGTCCTCGTCAGGTGGTCGCTCGAGCGCGTCGAGGAAGCGGCTGGCCTCCTCTGCATTGAGGACGATGCTGGTTTGCTCGACGAGCACCTGCTCCGCCTCTCGGCGCGCCGCCTGGCGGACGAACTCGCTGAGGGTCTGACCGCGAGCCGCAGCAGCGGCTTGCTCTAGGTTGCGCTCCTCATCGGTCATCCGGATCTCGATCCGGCGGGTCTTGGCGCTCGTCGCGGGCTCCACGGAAAGGGCAGTGTACGGCTCTTGTCCGGACAATGCAAGCTCGGTCGGTCAAGGGTCGCAGGAGAAGTGCTTCAGTCCGAGGGATCGACGAGTTGAACTTGCGCCGGCTTGAAGTCGCGCTGGTTGAGCGTGGCGAGTACCAGGTCGTGTGCGAGGGCGGTGGCGGCGATAAGGCTGTCTTTGATCGACATCGGCTTGCCGCGTCGGCGGAGATCGGCGAGCAACTGAGCCCAGCGCATGCCAACCGCCGCATCCCAGGGAATGCACTGGAACCGGCTGACCCCCTGCTCGAACCAGCTCTCCAGCTCGGTGCGCCGTCTTCCGCGGGCAAGGAGCAGGATGCCGAAGCGAACCTCGCCGAGGACGATCGGATCGACGACGATCGAGCGCTCGTTTCGCCGCAGCCACTCGACGATCCGAGGATCTGGGTCGGGCTTGGTCGCCTCGGAGAGGACGTTGGCGTCGACGAGGTGTCTCACAGGGTGTCGGTCGACTCGGAGTCGACCGGGACGAAGTAGCCCTTCCGCGGGCAGGCGAGCAGCCAGTCCACCAGCCCTTCATTCGGCGCTGGCGATATCCGCCGTAGCCGGTACTCGTCGGCGTCGAGGCGCTCGACCTCGAACTCCTGCCCGGGCTCTATGCCGTCGCGCTGGCGAAGCTCGGCGGGGAGCACTATCTGGCCCTTGGTCGAGACGGTCGTTTTCATACCTCGTAAGATAGCATCTTACGGCCGAGACCGAAAGAATTGCGGTACCGAAGCTTCGTAATGTGGAATCTCAATGCGGCTCGGTTGACCACTCATGACAACCGCGGTTGACAACAAGCGGTTGTGCAGAGAGGATGCCATCGTTGACTGACCTGAGCAATCAGCCTCCACCACTCGAAGGCGACCGCAAAGCATCCGCGGGCTGGTATCCGGACCCACTTGGTTCGCCCAATCTTCGGTATTGGGACGGGGCTGCGTGGACTGCGGATATTCCGCCTGCCGGCGGCGGGGGTGGCAAGCGTGGCTGGTGGTCGGCGAACTGGCGCTATGTGGCCTTTACCGCTGCTGGTTTCCTGGTGGGTGGCGCAATTGGGGCGTCCGGCAATAACTCAGCTACGACGACGGCGACGGTCACGAACACGAAACGCGAAGTCACGACGAAGACCGTTCCGCAAGTGAGAACCACCACGGAGACCGTTACCGCTAAGCCTCCGCCTGCCGAACCGGCAGCCGCTGACGAACCTTCGTCGTCTTCGGGCGAAGTTCAGACGTTCAGTGGGAACGGCGGTAAGAATCTTGGAAACATCGAAGTGTCGACGGACTCGACCCTGACCTGGACCAATGACGGAGGGATCTTTCAGATCTTCGCCAACGAATTCGAAGTGCTCGTCAACTCGTCCGCCCACAGCGGCGATACGTTCCTGCCGGCCGACACCTACAGCAGCATGCAAACCAACGCCGTCGGAAACTGGACGATTACGATCGAACCGAAGTAGCTGCGCCGCTACTTAACGACCAGGGTGCCTTCCATGCCGGCTTCGCGGTGGCCGGGGACGGTGCAGAAGTAGTGGTAGGTGCCGGGCTTCAGGTTGGCCGTGGTCGAGTCGTCGCCTTCGGCGATCAGTTCGGTCTGGGCAACGGTTTCGCCGCTGGCGTTTTCGATCGCGACGTCGTGGGTGAGGCCCTGCGGGTTCTTGAAGTCGACCGTCACCTTGCCCGCCTTGGCCGAGGCTTCGGTCGTGGTGTAGGCGAGCTGGCCGTTCGGGTCGGTTTCGATTGCCAGCGTCGAGCCGCCGCCGGAGGATCCGCCGCTCGATTCCTTGCCGGCGCCGCCGTTGGCATTGCCGCCGCTTTCGTTGCTCGAGGTCGTGGTGTTCGAGCTCGAGCTCGAGCTGCTGCTTCCGCAGGCGACGAGCGCTGCTGCTGCGAGGGACAAGACGAGCAGAGCTACGACCTTCTTCATCGGCGAATCCTTTCCACTGGGGACCGGGTAGGGGTCACTGTACCCCGAATACGCCGTCGCGAGAACTTCGGTTCAGCGACCCTCGAAGCGGGGCTTCTCGCCGCCGAAGAAGGCCGACACGGCGGCGTGGAGGTCCTCGGTCGCCATGCTGTCGGCGATCCCGTGGCGCTCCAGCTGCAGGTGCTCGGTGATGCTGTTGTCGAGGCTCACCCCACAGAGTCGTTTGGCCATCTTCACGTAGTAGGGGGCCTTCTCGGCCAGCTCGGCCGCCTTCGCGGTGGCGCGTGCGAGCAGCTCGTCCGCCGGCACGACCTCGGAGACGAGGCGCTCGGCGAGAGCGTCGGCGGCGCTCATGTTGGGGTCCTCGAGCAGGATCTCCAGCGCCCGGCTCGGCCCGACCACGCGCGGCAGGAAGTAGGTCATGCCGCCGTCGGGCGAGGCGCCGATGCGGCCGTAGGCGGGGGCGAAGAAGGCGACCTCCGAGGCGATGCGGATGTCGCACGCCAAGGCGAGCGAGAAGCCCGCCCCGGCGGCCGGCCCGTTGACCGCGGCGATCACCGGATACGGCACCCGCCGCAGGTCGACGATCGCCTGGTGCAGCGCCTCGGCGCCCCGCCGTACCTGCGCCGGCAGGTCGACCGTGTCGTCGTCGACCCCGGTCTTGAACCAGTTGACGTCGCCGCCGGCGCAGAAGGCCTTGCCGGCGCCCGTCAGCACCAGTGCCCGCAGCGGCGCCTGGTCGGCGAGCCAGGCGAAGGCGACGGTCAGCTCGCCGATCATCTCCGGGCTCATCGCGTTGAAGGCGTCGGGCCGGTCGAGGGTGAGCGTGCCGATCTCGCCGTCGATCTCGATCCGCAGCGTGTTCAGCTCGGGCGGGCTCATCGACGGGAACCCTACCCTTAACCGTGTGAGCGATAGGACCGCGGACCTCCCGGACGCTCCCGGCGTCTACCTCTTCTACGACCGCGAGGGCGACCTGCTCTACGTCGGCAAGGCGCGCTCGATCCGCAAGCGCGTCGCCTCGCACTTCTCGGGCGGCGAGGTGCGCCTCACCTCGCGCATCGACCGCACCGAGTTCCTCGTCACCGCCAACGAGGCCGAGGCGCTGCTCGCCGAGCAGAGCTTCATCAAGCGCCACCGGCCGCGCTTCAACATCCGCCTGCGCGACGACAAGTCCTACCCCTACGTCTGCGTCAGCCTCGACGAGGACTACCCGCGCGTCTACTTCACCCGCGAGAAGCACCGCGCCGGCCGCGCCTACTTCGGCCCCTTCTCCAGCGCCAAGCGGGTTCGGGAGACGCTCGACCTGCTCGGCCGCCTCTTCCAGTTCCGCACCTGCGAGGGCGCCGAGCCCGGCCGCCGCTCGGGCAGCCCCTGCCTCGACTACTACATCAAGCGCTGCGGGGCGCCCTGCGTCGAGTACGTGACCAGGGAGGAGTACCGGCGGAACATCGACGCCATCGTCGACTTCCTCTCCGGCCGCTACCGCCAGGTCGAGAGGGCGGAGGAAGCGAAGATGGAGGAGGCCGCCGCCGCACACGAGTTCGAGCGCGCCGCCCTGCATCGCGACCGCCTCAAGGCGATTCAGTCGCTGTTCGAGCGCCAGCGGGTCGCCGGCGGCACGGTCGGCACCGCCGACCTGATCGGCGTTGCGACCGAGGGGTCCGACGCCAACGTCCAGGTCTTTCAGGTGCGCGACGGGATCCTCGCCGAGCGCCAGAGCTTCTACCTCGAGAACCGGGCCGAACGCGAGCCGGCCGAGGTGGTCGAGGAGTTCGTCGGCCAGTACTACTCGGCCTCGCCGGCGATGCCGCGGACGATCGTCGTCGGCCCCTACCTGCGCGAGCGCGCCGGGCTGCTCGCGGCGGCGCTGGGCGAGCGCCGCGGCTCGCCGGTCGAGGTGCGGGTCGCCGAGCGCGGCGACAAGCGCCGCCTGCGCGAGCTTGCGGAGCGCAACGCCCGCCTCGCCCTCGACCAGGACCGGCTGCGCCGCGAGCACCGCCGCCAGCGCCGGGTCGACTCGCTCGCCGAGCTGCGCGAGGCGCTCGGCATGGAGGAGCTGCCGATCCGGATCGAGGGCTTCGACATCTCGAACATCGGCGGCGAGCACACCGTCGCCTCGATGGTCGTCTTCGAGGGCGGCGCGACGAAGAAGGCCGACTACCGCCGCTTCAGGGTTCGCGGCCCGCGCGCGAACGGGTCCGATGACTTCGCTTCCATGGAGGAGGTGCTGGGCCGTCGAGTAGACCGCTATCTGGAGCAGGTCGACCTATCGCCGCACGACGGCAAGCGCGACGAGAGCTTCGCCTCGCTGCCCTCGCTGGTCGTGATCGACGGCGGCAAGGGCCAGCTCGCGGCCGGGATGCGCGTCCTCCGCCCCTTCGCCGAGCGCGGCGCGACGATCGTCTCGCTGGCCAAGCGCGAGGAGGAGGTCTACGTCCCCGGCCGCTCGGCCCCGCTCGACCTCGCCGCCGGGTCGGAGGCCTCGAAGCTGCTGCAGCGGGTGCGCGACGAGGCTCACCGCTTCGCGATCGAGCACCATCGCGGCCGCCGCGACCGGGCGATGACCGGCTCGGTGCTCGACGACCTGCCCGGCGTCGGTCCGGCCCGCAAGCGCGCCTTCCTGCGCCACTTCGGCACCCCCGAGCGGTTCCTCGCCGCCAGCCGCGAAGAGCTGGAGGCGGTCCCCGGCGTGCCCGGCAAGCTCGCCCGCGCGATCCACGAGCAGCTGCACAGGACCGGATAGCGATGGCGCAGAGGCAGCGGCGGAAGGCGAAGGCGGTCGGCGGCGACGGCGCCGGGGCGTCGGAGGCGGTCGAGCTGGTCGTGATCACCGGCCACTCCGGCGCCGGTAAGTCGGAGGCGATCGCGGCCTTCGAGGACGGCGGCTACTTCTGCGTCGACAACCTGCCGCCGCGGATGATCGGCAGCCTCGGCGAGCTCTTCCGCCACGAGGGGAGCGGGGTCGAGCGGGCGGCGATCGTCTCCGACGTGCGCGGCGGCGAGTACTTCGATGACCTGGTCCAGGTCCTCGACGAGCTCGAGGCGGACGGCCTCAAGCCCAACCTGCTCTTCCTCGAGGCCGACGAGGAGACGCTTCTGGACCGTTACAAGGAGACCCGCCGGCGCCACCCGCTCGCCCCCGAAGGGCGGATCGTCGACGGGATCCGCGCCGAGCGTGAGCTGCTGGCGCCGCTGCGGGAGCGCGCCGACATGGTGATGGACACGACCGACCTGACCGGCGCGATGCTGCGCCGCCGCATCGCCGAGGAGATGCTCGGCCAACACGACGAGGGCAGGCTGGCGCTGACCCTGCTCACCTTCGGCTTCAAGAACGGTCCGCCGCGCGACGCCGACCTGACGCTCGACGTCCGCTTCCTGCCCAACCCCCACTACGTCGACGAGCTGCGGCCGCTGACCGGGCTCGACGAGGCGGTGCGCGAGTACGTCGAGGCCGGCACCCAGGCGGGCGAGTTCTACGGCCGCCTGCTGCCGCTGCTCGAGTTCCTCGTCCCCGCCTACGTCGACGAGGGCAAGACCCACCTGACGATCGCCGTCGGCTGTACCGGCGGCAAGCACCGCTCGGTCGCCGTCGCCGACCGCATCCGCCGCGCGCTCGAGCCGCGCGAGGACGTCGTCGTCCGGGTCAAGCATCGCGACGTGGAGCCATAGAATCGGCCGGCTTTGCCCGACCCTGACATCGTCATCTCCATAAGCGGCTTGCGCATGTCCTACGGCGAGGTCGAGGCGGTGCGCGGGATCGACCTCGAGGTGCGCCGGGGCGAGGTCTTCGCCTTCCTCGGGCCCAACGGGGCCGGCAAGACGACCACGGTCGAGATCCTCGAGGGCTACCGCAAGCGCAGCGGCGGCGAGGTCAGCGTCCTCGGCGAGGACCCGCAGCGCGCCGGCCGGGCCTGGCGCGAGCGGATCGGGATCGTCCTGCAGAGCTGCCGCCTCGACCCCTACCTGACCGTGCGCGAGTCGCTCGAGCTCTTCGCCGGCTACTACCGCGCGCCGCTGCCGGTCGAGGAGACGATCGAGCTGGTCGGCCTCGGCGGCAAGGCCGACGCCCGCGCGAGCAAGCTCTCCGGCGGCCAGCAGCGGCGGCTCGACGTCGGCATGGCGCTGATCGGCGACCCCGAGCTGCTCTTTCTCGACGAGCCGACCACCGGCTTCGACCCCTCGGCGCGGCGCCACGCCTGGGAGGCGATCGCCGGGCTGCGCGACCTCGGCAAGACCGTCTTCCTCACCACCCACTACATGGACGAGGCGCAGCGCCTCGCCGACCGGGTGACGATCATCTCGCGCGGCGAGATCGTCGCCCGCGGCACCCCCGAGGATCTCGGCGACCGCGAGAGCCGGCCGGCGAAGATCACCTACCGCGAGGATGGCCGCGAGGTCGAGCTGGAGACGACCGATCCGGTGAAGGCCCTGAACGAGCTGACCGGGCGGGCGCTGGCCGAGGGGCGCGAGATGGAGGGGCTCGAGGTCGCGCGACCGAGCCTCGAGGACGTCTACCTGGAGCTGACCGGGCAACCATGAGCCTCGTCTGGCACCAGTTCCGCTACGACCAGAAGGCCTTCTGGCGCAACCCCGCCTCGGTCTTCTTCACCGTCGCCTTTCCGCTGATCCTGCTGCTGATCTTCGCCACCGTCTTCGGCAGCCAGACGGTCGAAGTGGCGGGGGGTATCAAGACGACGACCTACTACGTGCCGGCGATCATCACCCTCTCGGTGATCTCAGCGACGATGCAGTCGCTGGCGATGTCGCTGGTGATCGCGCGCGAGGACGGCCGGCTGAAGCGGGGGAGGGGCACGCCGATGCCGGCCTGGGTCTTCATCGCCGGCCGGATCGGCAACTCGATCGTCGTCGCCCTGCTGATGATGGCGCTGATCGCGGCGCTGGGGCGTGTCGCCTACTCGGTGCCGATCCCCTGGAGCCACCTGCCCGAGATCGTCGCCGTGCTGATCGTCGGTGCCGCCTCCTTCTGCTGCCTCGGGATCGCCCTGACCGCGGCGATCCCCAGCCAGGACGCGGCCGCGCCGATCGTCAACGCGCTGCTCCTGCCGCTCTACTTCCTCTCCGGCGTCTTCATCCCCGACGACCAGCTGCCCAGCGGGGTGATCCACTTCGCCGACGCCTTCCCCGTGCGCCACTTCTTCGAGGCCTTCTTCAACGCCTACGTGCCGGGCGCCGGCGGCCTCGAGTGGGGCAACCTCGCCGCCGTCGCCGCCTGGGGCGTCGCCGGCCTGCTGCTCGCGGTGCGCTACTTCCGCTGGACCCCGCGCAGCGGCTGAGCCGCGCGACCCGCGCGGAGCGGCCCGTATAGCCTCTCCGGCCCGATGTTGCACCACGTCCTCTTGGAGGTCTCCGACCTCGACCGGAGCGCCTCGTTCTACGACGCGCTGCTCGCGCCGCTGGGCTGGCGGCGCCATTTCGAGGAGGACGCGACGATCGGGTGGGGGATCGCCAAACCGGTCTTCTTCATCGCCGCCCACCACCCGCCCAAGCCGGGCTTCGGCCTGCTCAGCTTCACCGGGCTGGGGATCGTCGCCGTCAAGGCGGCGTCGGAGGGCGGCGTCCGCGCCGGCGGGACGCCAGTCGGCGAGCCCGGCGAGCGGCGCTCGTACGGGTCCGGCTCCTTCTCCGCGTTCCTGCAGGACCCCGACGGGTACGAAATCGAGGTGACCGTCGGGGAGTGACCGCCTACCATCGGCTCAACACCAACCAGGAGGGACTGACTTCCATGGCAGTGAAGGTCGGCATCAACGGCTTCGGCCGGATCGGGCGCAACCTCTTCCGCGCCGCCCACGCGGCCGGTGCGGACCTCGAGTTCGTCGCGGTCAACGACGTCACCGACACCGCGACGCTGGCCCACCTGCTCAAGTACGACTCGATCCTCGGCCGCTTCCCCGGCGAGGTCGCCGCGGGCGAGGGCTCGATCTCGGTCGACGGCAAGGAGCTGAAGGTGCTCTCCGAGCGCGACCCGGCGGCGCTGCCGTGGGGAGAGCTGGGGGCCGAGGTGGTGATCGAGTCGACCGGCCTCTTCACCGCCCGCGCCGACGCCGCCAAGCACCTCGCGGCGGGCGCCAAGAAGGTGATCATCTCCGCCCCGGCCAAGGAACCGGACGTGACCGTCGCCCTCGGCGTCAACTTCGAGAGCGACTACGACCGCAAGAGCCACGACATCATCTCCAACGCCTCCTGCACGACCAACTGCCTGGCGCCGGTGGCGAAGGTGCTGCACGAGTCGTTCGGGATCGAGCAGGGGCTGATGACGACGATCCACGCCTACACCGCCGACCAGCGCCTGCAGGACATGCCGCACAAGGACCTCCACCGGGCGCGCGCGGCGGCGCTCAACCTGATCCCGACGACGACCGGCGCCGCCAAGGCGGTCGGCCTCGTCCTGCCCGAGCTGAACGGCAAGCTCAACGGGATGTCGATGCGGGCGCCGGTGGCAACCGGCTCGGTCGTCGACCTCGTCTGCACGCTCGCCAAGCCGGCCTCGGTCGAGGAGGTCAACGCGGCGGCGAAGGCCGCGGCCGAGGGGCCGCTGAAGGGCATCCTCGCCTACACCGAGGACCCGATCGTCTCCACCGACATCGTCACCGACCCGCACTCCTCGATCTTCGACGCCGGCCAGACGATGGCGATCGGCGAGAACATGATCAAGGCGGTCGCCTGGTACGACAACGAGTGGGGTTACTCCAACCGCTGCGTCGAGCTCGCCGGCAAGGTCCTCTGAGCCGGGCGGGCGGGTGAGCTTCTCCAAGGCAAGCGTCCGCGACGCAGACGTCGCGGGCAAGCGGGTGCTGGTCCGGGTCGACTTCAACGTGCCGCTCGACGAGGGCCGGGTCGCCGACGACACGCGGATCCGGGCGGCGCTGCCGACGATCGAGCTGTTGCGCGAGCGCGGCGCCGCGCTGGTGCTGGTTTCCCACCTGGGCCGGCCTAAGGGCAAGGTCGTGCCGGAGCTCTCGATGGGGCCGGTTGGCGAGCGGCTGGTCGAGCTGCTCGACGCGCCGGTCGAGCAGGCGCCGGCGGTCGTCGGCGCCGACGTCGAGACGATGGCGGCGGGACTCGCTCCGGGCCGGGTGCTGCTGCTCGAGAACGTCCGCTTCGAGGCGGGTGAGACCGAGAACGACCCGGCGCTCGCCGAGTCCCTGGCGGCGCTCGCCGACCTCTACGTGAACGACGCCTTCGGCGCCGCCCACCGCGCCCACGCCAGCACCGAGGGCGTGGCGCACCTGCTGCCGGCCTATGCCGGGCTGCTGCTGGAGCGCGAGGTGAGCGAGCTGACGCGGGTGGTCGAGTCGCCCGAGCGCCCGCTCGTCGTCGTCCTCGGCGGCGCCAAGGTCTCCGACAAGGTCGGCGTGATCGACCGCTTCCTCGACCTCGCCGACCGCATCCTGATCGGCGGCGCGATGTGCTTCAGTTTCTTCGAGGCGCAGGGGATCGGCACCGGCAGCTCGCTGGTCGAGGAGGCGGGCGTGAGCATGGCGGCCGAGGCGCTGCGCAAGGCGGAGGGCTCGGACTGCGAGCTGATGCTGCCGGTCGACCTGGTGCTCGGCGAGAGCTTCGCCGCCGGCACCGACCGGCGTGAGATCGACGACGTCGAGGTCCCCGACGGCTGGATGGGGCTCGACGTCGGCCCGCGCACCGCCGCCGCCTATGCCGAGGCGATCGCCGCCGCCGGGACCGTGCTCTGGAACGGGCCGATGGGCGCCTTCGAGCTGGAGCCCTTCGCCGCCGGCACGCGCACGGTCGCCGAGGCCGTCGCCGCCGCGCCCGGCACGACCGTGGTCGGCGGCGGCGACTCGGTCGCGGCATTGCACGAGTTCGGCCTCGCTGAGAGGGTGGACTGGGTCTCGACCGGAGGGGGTGCCTCGTTGGAGCTGCTGGAGGGGAAGAAGCTGCCGGGCGTGGAGGCGTTGAACGATGCCTGAGCGCACGCCCTACCTCGCCGCCAACTGGAAGATGCACAAGACGGTCGCCGAGGCGGCCGCCTTCGTCGACGCGCTGCTGCCGCGGATCGCCGCGACCCAGCACGACGTCGTCCTCTGTCCGCCGTTCACCGCGCTGACCGCCGTCGTCGAGCGGCGCTACGGCACCGCGGTCAAGGTCGCCGCCCAGAACATGCACGAGGAGGCCGCGGGCGCCTTCACCGGCGAGGTCTCGGCGCCGATGTTGGTCGAGCTCGATGTCGAGGCGGTGGTCTTGGGCCACTCCGAGCGGCGCCAGCACTTCGGCGAGAGCGACGAGGCGCTGTCCCGCAAGGTCCCGGCGGCGCTGGCCGCCGGCCTCGAGCCGATCCTCTGCGTCGGCGAGAGCGAGGAGGCGCGCGACGCCGGCCAGACCGAGGGCGTGCTCGAGCGCCAGCTCCAGGCCGACCTCGCAGCGGTCGAGGGGATCGACCTCGCCCGCGTCGTCGTCGCCTATGAGCCGATCTGGGCGATCGGCACCGGCCGCACGGCGAGCGCCGAGCAGGCGCAGGAGGCCTGCGCCTACATCCGCGACGTGCTGCGCGAGCGCGGCGGCGAAGCCGACGCGGTGCGGATCCTCTACGGCGGCTCGGTCAAGCCGGCGAACGCCGCCGAGTTGCTGGCGCTGCCGGACGTCGACGGGGCCCTGGTCGGCGGTGCCAGCTTGGACCCCGACGACTTCGCCGCGATCGTGGAAGCGGCCGGGTAGCGGTGGCCGGCCTGCCGGTCCCCTCGCTGGCGCTCGTCATCCTCGACGGCTGGGGGCTGGCCGAGCCGGGGCCCGGCAACGCGATCTCCCTTGCGGATACCCCGGTCTTCGATCGCCTTTGGGAGCAATTCCCGCACACCGAACTGTCCGCCCAGGGGCGCGACGTCGGGCTGCCCGACGGGCAGATGGGCAACTCCGAGGTCGGCCACCTCAACCTCGGCGCCGGGGCGATCGTCAAGCAGGACCTGGCGCGGATCGACGACGCGATCGCCGACGGCAGCTTCTTCGAGAACGAGGCGCTGCTCGCCGCCTGCGACCGCGCCCGTCGCAGCCCGCGCAGCCGTCTGCACCTGCTCGGCCTCGTCTCCGACGGCGGCGTGCACTCCGGCTGGGAGCACATCGAGGCAATGATCGAGCTCGCCTCCCAGGAGGGCGTTCCCGACATCGTCTTCCACGCCTTCACCGACGGCCGCGACACGCTGCCCCACGGCGGCCGCGGCTACCTCGCCGAGCTGGAGCGCTGGCTGCGCCAGGCCGGCCGCGTCGCCACCGTCGGAGGCCGCTACTACGCGATGGACCGCGACACCCGCTGGGAGCGGGCCAAGCTCGCCTACGACGCGATCGTCCACGGCCGCGGCCTGCATGCCGCCAGCGCCGAGGAGGCGATCGAGGCCTCCTACGAGCGCGAGGAGACCGACGAGTTCGTCAAGCCGACGGTGATCGGCGACTACGACGGCGTCGCCGAGGGCGACGTGGCGATCTTCGTCAACTTCCGTCCGGACCGAGCCCGGGAGATGACCCGTGCCCTGGCCGAGCCCGATTTCGACGAGTTCCCGCGCAGCGGCGGCCCGGTCCTCGACCTGACGACGATGACCTCCTACCGCAAGGGCTGGCCCTACCCGGTCGCCTTCCCCGAGGCCCGGCCGGCGACGACCCTGGCCGAGGTCGTCTCGGAGGCCGGCGGGCGCCAGCTGCACGTCGCCGAGACCGAGAAGTACGCCCACGTCACCTACTTCTTCAACGGCGGCCGCGAGGAGGAGTGGGAGGGGGAGGAGCGCTGCCTGGTCGACTCGCCGCGCGACGTCCCCACCTACGACCACAAGCCGGAGATGAGCGCCCGCGCGGCGGCCGACACCTTCGTCTCGCACTGGTCGAGCGGCGAGTACCGCTTCGGGATCATCAACTTCGCCAATCCCGACATGGTCGGCCACACCGGCGTGATCCCGGCGGCGGTGGCCGCGGTCGAGGAGGCGGACGGGTGCCTCGGCGACGTCCTCGCGGCGGTCGAGGCGACGGGCGGGGCGTGCATCGTCACCGCCGACCACGGCAACTGCGATCACATGCTCGAGCCGGACGGCTCGCCCAACACGGCGCACTCGCTCAACCCGGTGCCGCTGATCGTCACCGCCGCGGGCGTCGAGCTGCGCGACCACGGCATCCTCGCCGATGTCGCCCCGACCGCCCTCCAGCTCCTCGGCATCCCGCAGCCGGCGGCGATGACCGGCCGCTCCCTGCTCGTCGATCGGTGAGTTGTCCACACGATCGTGTGGACAATGCAGCAATCGAGCCAATGAGGCGTGAGCCGGAGAGGTTGCGGTTCGAGATTGGGGCGCGGGATGGGGCGGCCCGCGCGGGGGTGCTGCATACCGCGCATGGGCCTGTTGAGACTCCGGCGTTCATCCCGCTGGCGACGAAGGGGACCGTGCGGGGGTTGGACTCGTCCGAGGTGGCCGGGCTTGGGTTCGAGATGGTGCTGGGGAACACCTACCACCTGTTCGTCTCGCCAGGGCCCGACCGCATCGCCGCCGCCGGTGGCCTGCATGGCTTCATGGGCTGGGAACGGGCGCTGATCACCGATTCGGGTGGGTTTCAGGTGTTCTCGCTCGCCCACGGCGGCGTCGCCGACGAGGTGAAGGGGAAGGGGCGGCCCGGAGGGGACCACGGGTCGGTGGTCTCGATTGGCGAGGAGGGAGTTCGATTCCGGTCCTATAGAGACGGCCGATCGCTGTTCATCTCGCCCGAGGTCTCGATGGAGGTGCAGGCGAAGCTGGGGTCGGACATCGCGCTGGTGTTCGACGAGTGCACTCCGTACCACGCGGATCGGGAGTACACGGCTCGGTCGATGGAGCGGACGCACCGCTGGCTCGATCGTTGCCTGGAGTGGCACGGGGAGAACGGGCCCGAGCGCCAGGCGGTGTTCGGGATCGTCCAGGGCGGGGTCCACGAGGACCTGCGGCGGGAGTCTGCGCGGGCGGTCTCCGCGGCCGGCGTCGACGGGATCGCGATCGGCGGCACGCTCGGGCGCGACAAGGAGGAGATGCGCGGCGTGCTCGAGCTGACCGCGCCGCTGCTGCCGACCGACGCGCCCAAGCACCTGCTCGGGATCGGCGACGTCGACGACCTGCTCGCGGGGATCGGCTTCGGCCTCGATGTCTTCGACTGCGCGATCCCCACCCGTCTAGCCCGCCACGGCACCGCCCTCGTCCCCGATCCCGCCAACCGCTTCCGCCTCGACCTGCGCAGAGACTGGACCGGCGACCGCAACCCGATCGCCGAAGGCTGCCCCTGCCCCGCCTGCCAGCGCCACGACCGCGACTACCTCAGCTACCTCTCGAGAGCCGAGGAGTTGACCGCCGTCCGCCTCCTCTGCCTCCACAACCTCACCTACCTGCAGGAGCTGGTCGGCGGCGCCCGCGAGGCGATCCTCGTCGGCGAGCTCGCCACCTACGCCAGCGCCGTCCTCGGCGGCCGCCCGCCCTGGGACGCGCGCCAGGTCGCCAGCTAAGATTTCTTAGTTTATTTTGTGTAAACTGAGAGGAACCGCCGATCGACCTGGGGAGGAACGATGGCCCGTCCGATGAAAATCGTGTGCACCGCCTTCATGCTCGCCGTCATGGCAACGCTCTGCATCGGAGCGGGGTCCGCCAGCGCGGTGGCGCTCTGCAAGGAAAACAAAAATGCCTGCCCCAAAGGGATGACATATCCCAAAGACACCGTTTTCGCGCTGAAAAACGTAAAAGGCGGCGAAATCGCCTTCGTCGGGACGAAAATGAACGTCACCTGCAACAGCTCGACGATCACCTACAAACTCGGCGCCGAATCGGCCGCGCCGCTGCCCGGGAGCCTGACCGCGTTTACGCTCACCGAATGCGAAGGATGCAAAACCGCAACGGTCCCGTTCCTGCCCTACAGCTCCGAAGTCAAACAGGTGGGCGGCGCCTGGGTGCTCTCCTACCAGAACGGCGGCAGTGGAGTCTCGAGGGTCAGGTTCAGCGAATGCGCGTTCGGCGTGGAATGCACCTTCAGTCCGGGGGTGACCGAACTTTCGTTCACCGGGGGGCAGCCAGCCAAAGTCACCGCGTCGAAAGTCTCCATGATTCTGATCGCCGGCAACAAAGAATTCTGCGGCGAAGAAACCATCATGGGCGGGACCTGGGAATTCGCGGAAGCCACCGAACCGGGGCAGAAAGGCGTGGCCAACCCGCCTGTGTGGCCGCAATTGCAACCGTGAGCCTGGGCCGGCGGACGCCGGCCGACCGGCTCATTCGGTGTTCTTGTGGACCAGTTCCTTCACTTCTTCGACGACCTTGTTGACGGTGTGACCCGCGACTTCGCTGGCCTTGACGCCGCTCGCCTTGTCGGTCGCGACGATCACCGCGGCGGCGACTGCGGCGGCGATCAGGACGAGGGCCACAGCCGCGAGGACGAAGCGGGCGAAGCGGGAGAAGGCGCCGCGCCGCGGCGGCTGGGGCCTCGCCGGGACGGGGGGCGGAGCGGCTGGCGGGGGCTGCGGCGCCCGCGCCGCCGGGCGGAGGCTGGGCGAGGCGGGCCGTACGGTGGTCCGCTCGGTCCGGTCGATGCGGCGCGTCGCCGTCTCGCCGCCGAGCACCTGCGTCGGCGTCGCTCCCTCCTCCAGCGGCAGGGTCACGTCCTCGCCCTGGAGGCCGAGCTGGAGGCCGCCGGCGAGCTCGTCGGCACTGGCGTAGCGCCGCGCCGTGTCGCCTTCCAGCGCCCGTAGCACCGCGGCGCCGAGCGGCTCCGGAACGGCGTCGTTGTAGGTGGTGGGGGCGAGCGGGCGCTCGTTCTGCTGGCGCACCGCGAGCTCGGCCAGGCTCGAGCCCTCGTACGGCAGGCGGCCGGTGAGGAACTGATAGAGGACGACGCCGAGCGCGTAGACGTCGGTCGCCGGAGTCGCCTCCTCGCCGCGGACCTGCTCGGGCGCCAGGTAGGCGGCGGTGCCGACCACCGACCCGACCTGGGTGATCCGGGTCTGTTCGATCGCCCGCGCGATGCCGAAGTCGGTCAGCTTCACCGTCATCTGGCCGCCCCCGACCGGGCCGCCGACGACCATCAGGTTGCCCGGCTTGACGTCGCGGTGGATGATCCCGCGCCGGTGGGCGTAGTCGAGGCCGGCGCAGGCCTGGGTGCCCGCCTCCGCCGCGATCTCGGGCGCCAGCGGCCCCTGGCTCTGCAGGATCTGCGCCCCGGAGCGCCCGGGGGCGTACTCCATCACGATGTAGTGGCGCCCCTCGTCGAGTCCGGTGTCGTAGACCTGGACGATGTTGGGGTGGATCAGCTTCGCCACCGCCAGCGCCTCGCGGCGGAAGCGGGCGACGAAGCGCTCGTCGTCGGAGAGGTGCTCGGCGAGGATCTTCACCGCGACCGTTCGCTCGAGGATCAGATCGGTGGCGCGGTAGACGTTCGACATCCCGCCCGAGCCGAGGCGGTCGCCCAGCTCGTAGCGCCCGGATAGCGCTCCGGTCTCCATCACTTGCCTTCGCCGGCGGCCGGGCTGCCCGGGCTGACGCCGCCCGAGGGGCTCACGGTGCCGCCTTCTTCGCTCCCGGCCGGCGGCGGGCCGTTGCCGTTTTCGAGTCCTTTGCCTTCGCCATTTGCCTGCGGGGGGAGTTCGTGGGGGCTTTCGGGTTCTTGGGGGGCCGGAGGAGGAAGCTTCGCTTCCTTCCCCTTTTCCTTCCTTTCGGCCTTCGACGGCTTTTCTTCTTCGCCTTCCGTTTCCGGTGCCACTTCGGCCGGGGCGAGCGCTTCGCTGCCCGCTTCTTCGCATTCGGCGATCACTTCGTTGAGCCGCGCCGCCCCTTCGCGCAGCGCCAGCTTCAGCCTATGGTCGACCCCGCCCAGTTCCTCGATCTGTTCGCTCACCTGGGCGGCTGCGCTTTCGGCGCCCAGGCAGTCGCCTTCGTCGCTCAGTTGCTTGACCGAGTCGAGGTTGGCGGTGATCTCCCGCGCGGTCTCGCCCGGCAGCAGCTTGGCGTCTTCGCCGCCGCAGGCGGCGAGGGCGACCATCGCGGCGGCGGCGAGCCCGAGGGCGAGCGTCGGTGCGGCCAGGCGAGGCATCCGGCCGAGTCTAGAGAACGGTCTCCGGCGTGGATTTTGCCTGCAAGCGACGATCATCGACCGACGCGGAGGCGATCGGCGAGCCGCTTCGGCAACCCCGCCGCCGCGATCGAAGCGGCGGCCCGCTCGACGTCGTAGCGGACGCGGTGAAAGCGGGCGGAATCGGCGTCGGTGTCGATCTCCAGCCAGGCGGCGCGGGCGTCGCCGTCGCGCGGCTGGCCGACGCTGCCGGGGTTGAGCAGCCACTCGCCCGCGGCGAGGTCGAGCAGCGCGCCGTCGCCGGTCTCGGCACCGCGGATCTGACCGCGGTCGCCGTGCGGTCGCTCGAAGAAGAGCTGGACGTGGGAGTGCCCGACGAGGCCGACGCGCTCGGCCTGGGCGTCGAGGCAGGCGTCGGCCTGCTCGGCTGAGAGGACGTACTCCCAGACCGGGTCGCGGGGCGAGGCGTGGAAGAGGCCGATCCCCCCGCGGCTGGCGAGCGGCTCCAGCTCCCGCAGCATCGCCAGCGTGCGCTCGGCGACGTTCTCCCGCGTCCACTCGACCGCCGCCGCCGCGGCCTCCGAGAAGGCGGCGACGTCGAGCGCGCCGAGGACCGCGAGGTCGTGGTTGCCGACCAGGCAGATGGCGCAGCGCTCGCGCACCAGGTCGGCGCAGGCGTCGGGCTCGGCGCCGTAGCCGACGATGTCGCCGAGGCACCACGTCTCCTCGACGCCGGCGGCCTCGATCGCGTCGAGCGTCGCCTCGAGCGCAGGCAGGTTTGCGTGGATGTCGCTGATCGCGGCGAGGCGCACGACCGCCCAGCGTACCCCGGCCGCGTCGCGGTCCATACGATGCCAGCGTGAGCGGGACCGACTCGATCGCCGAGCTCCGCGCCGCCGTCGAGCGCGCCGCGCGCAGCCTGCGCGACGGCGAGCCGACCGGGCCCGAGCCGACCCTGGACCGGCCGCCGAAGCCGGAGCTCGGCGACTACAGCTCCAACGCGGCGATGCTGCTCGCGGCGCCGCTGGGCGAAGCACCGCGCGATGTCGCCGCCCGCCTCGGCGCCGAGCTGGAGCGCGAGCTGGGCGCCGAGCAGAGCCTCGAACGGGTCGAGGTCGCCGGCCCGGGCTTCGTCAACCTCTTCCTCTCCGACCAGTGGTACCGGCGGGCGATGGCGCGGCTCGGCGCCGGCCTTGGGCCGGCGCCGACCCCTTCGCCCGAACGCGTCCTGGTCGAGTTCGTCTCGGCCAACCCGACCGGCCCGCTGCACGTCGGCGGCGGCCGCCATGCGGCCTACGGCGACGCCCTGGTGCGCCTGCTGGAGGCGGCCGGCCACGAGGTAGGGCGCGAGTTCTACGTCAACGACGCCGGCGGACAGGTGCAGCGCTTCGCCGCCTCGATCGCCGCCCGGATGACCGGCGCCGAGCCGCCCGAGGACGGCTACAAAGGGCCCTACGTGGACGACCTGGCCGAGCGGATCGGGGCCGAGGGCATCGACCCCGGCGACCTCGAGGCGGTCGGCGGCCGCGGCGTCGAGCTGGTGCTCGAGGGAGTGCGCGAGACCCTCGACCGCTTTGGCGTGCGCTTCGACACCTGGAGCTCGGAGCGGGCGCTGTACGAGCGGGGCGAGGTCGAGGCCGCGCTGAAGGCGCTCGAGCGGCGCGGCCACACCTACAGGAGCGAGGGCGCGCTGTGGCTGCGCAGCACCGAGTTCGGCGACGACAAGGACCGCGTTCTGGTGCGCGCCGAGGGCGAGCCGACCTACCTCGCAGCCGATGTCGCCTACCACCGCGACAAGCTCGAGCGCGGCTTCGAGCGGCTGATCGACGTGCTCGGCGCCGACCACCACGGCTACGCGCCGCGGCTGCGCGCCGCCCTCGCCGCCCTCGGTGCCGACCCGGAGCGGCTCGAGGCGCTGATCATGCGGCTCGTCCACATCGTCGAGTCGGGGGAACGCGCGCAGATGTCCAAGCGCAGCGGCGACTTCGTCTCGCTCGACGAGCTGATCGACGACATCGGCGTCGACGCGACCCGCTGGTTCATGCTCTGGCGCAGCCACGACACGACCGTCGACCTCGACCTCGAGCTGGCCCGGCGCGAGTCGGCCGACAACCCGGTCTACTACGTGCAGTACGCGCACGCGCGGATCGCCAGCATCCTGCGCAAGGCTGGGGGCGACGCGGGCGAGGCCGGGGCGCCGACGCCGGGCACCGCGCTCGAGCCGGCCGAGCGCGACCTGGTCAAGCGCCTGCTCGAGTTCCCCGAGGAGGTCCGCGAGGCCGCGGCGCGGCGCGCGCCACACCGGATCTGCGCCTACTCGACCGCCGTCGCCGCCGACTTCCACGCCTTCTACCGCGACTGCCAGGTCGTCGGCGCGGAGGGGGAGGGGGTCGAGCGTTCCCGCCTCGGGCTCTGCATGTTGACGAAGCGGACGATCGCCGAGGCGCTCGGCCTGCTCGGCATCGCCGCCCCCGAGCGGATGTGAGGGTCCTCGCCGAGATCCCCGCCCGCGCCACGCCCGGGCTACGACCGGGAACGCTGCGGCGCGGCGACCTCGAGGCGTTCGGGGGATTGCTGCGCGAGCTGGGCGGCGCCAGGGTCGTGCTCCTCACCGGCGCCGGAGCGGCGCGCCGGGAGGTCTCCCTCGGCCTCGCTACCGCGGCCGCCGCCGCTGATAGGCGCGCGGCCCTGCTCGAGTGCGACCTGCTCGACCCGTGGCTCGCCGAGGCGCTCGGCCTGGCCGCCGCCCCCGGGCTGACCGAGTACCTGCGGGGAGAGGCGGAGGCCGAGGAGATCCTCAAGCCTGTCGTCCTCGCCGGCCCCGGCTCGGCCGACGCATCGGAGCCGCTGATCTGCGTCGTCGCCGGGAGCTCCTCCGCGGAGGGACCGCGGCTGCTCGCCTCCGCCGCGCTCTCGCGGGCGCTGAGCGGGCTGCGCGCCGCCTATGAGCTAGTCGTGATCGCCGGCCCGCCGCTCAAGGACGAGCACTCGCTCAGGGCCCTGCTCTCGCCGGCCGACAGGACGCTCGCCTGCCTCTCGCCGTCGGAGCCCCGCGACCTGCCGATCTCGGTCGGCGGGCTGGTGATCCAGAACTGAGCCGGGCGCCGATGCCCTACAGGTCGTAGCGGGCGAGGTCGGCCTCGAGCCGCTCGGCGTCCTCGGCCGCGGGCCCGCGTGGCGGCGATCCCGAGCCGCGACCGGAGCGGCGCCAGCGAGCGACGCCGAAGCCGAGCGCGACCACGGCGGCGAGGAAGGCGATCGCCGGCACCAGGTAAGCCGAGAGGTCGAAGCCCGAGTCGCTGGGCAACGCCAGCACCTCGGGCCCGTACTGGGCGACCAGCGCGTCCTTGACTTCGGCCTTGTCCTTGCCGGCGGCGATCTGCCGCCGGACGAAGGCCCGCTCGCGCTGCGCCTGGGGGGATTCCGCGAGCTGCAGCAGGGTGCCGCAGATCGGGCACATCACTTCGTCTTCGACGTCGGGAAGGCTGGTCCGCGGCGCCGCCGCGAGCGCCGGCGCCGCGAGCAGCAACATCACCGCGAACGCCAGCCCGGCGAGTCTCATCGAGCGCCCTCGACGATCGGCACGATCTGCTTCTGCAGGATCTGTTCGTCGACCGGGCCGCGCCAGATGAAGGCGAGCCGGCCCCGCGGGTTGACCAGGAAGTTCTCCGGGACGCCGGTCGAGCCGAACGCGGCGCTGCGCTCGTCGCCGATCGAGCGAAGCTGTGGGTAGCGCACGTGGTACTGGCGGACGAAGGCGAGGGCGTCGTCGCTGTTGTCCTGCACGTCGATGCCGAGCACGCGCACGCCCCGGCCGCGGTAGCGGCGGGCGAAGCGGTCGAGCACCGGCGCCTCCTGGCGGCAGGGGATGCACCACGAGGCCCAGAGGTTGACCAGCACCCACTCGCCGCGGTAGTCGGCGATCTCGCCGTTGCCCTTGCCCCCGAGCACCGGCAGCTCCTTGTCAGGAACCTGGTCGCCGACCGAGATCTTCGCCTCGCCCTTGCTCAGCAGGCCGAAGCCGAGCAGCCCGATCACGGCCAGCACGGCGAGGACGGCGGCGAAGGCGCGGGCGCTCACGGCCAGCGAAGATTAGCCGTGGCCCTTACGCTGGAGGGCATGCGCCTGTCGATCATCGGGCGGGACACGTTCGATCGGCTCCTCGGAGCGATCGGCGGGAGAGGCTTCGAGCTGATCGGGCCGACCGTGCGCGACGGGGCGATCGTCTACGACGGGATCGCGAGCGGCGACGACCTCCCGGTCGGCTGGACCGACGAGCAGGACGGCGGCACCTACCGGCTGCGACGGCGCGACGACGAGGCGCTCTTCGGCTACGCGGTCGGGCCGCAGTCCTGGAAGCGCTTCCTGCACCCGCCCGAGCTGAACCTGTGGCGGGCGCGGCGGGGCGCCGACGGCGAGCTCGAGGTCACCGAGGAGAGCGACGACCCGCCGGCCTACGCCTTCATCGGGGTCCGCTCCTGCGAGCTGCACGCGATCGCGATCCAGGACCGCGTGCTGATGGAGGGGGCCTATCCGGACCCCTTCTACCGCGCCCGGCGCGAGGGCGCCTTCATCGTCGCCGTCAACTGCACGGTCGCCGGCGGCACCTGCTTCTGCGTCTCGATGGACACCGGCCCGCGGGCCGAGGCCGGCTACGACCTCGCGCTGACCGAGGTGATCGAGGACGGCCGCCACTACTTCGTCTGCGAGGCCGGCACCGAGCGCGGCGCCGAGGTGCTCGCCGAGCTGCCGCACGCGCGAGGCCGGCGCGGCCGAGGTCGAGGCGGCCGAGGCGGGCGTCGCCCGCGCCGCCGCCAACCAGGGCCGGGTGATGGAGACCGCGGGGATCAAGGAGCTGCTCTACGAGAACCTACGAGCACCCCCGCTGGGACGAGGTCTCCGAGCGCTGCCTGACCTGCGGCAACTGCACGATGGTCTGCCCGACCTGCTTCTGCACGACGGTCGAGGACACGAGCGACCTCGCCGGCGAGACGCGCCGAGCGCGACCCGCGAGTGGGACTCCTGCTTCACGATGGACTTCTCCTACATCCACGGCGGCAGCGTGCGCGCATCGCTCGAAGTCGCGCTACCGGCAGTGGATGACGCACAAGCTGGCGACCTGGATCGACCAGTTCGGCACCTCCGGCTGCGTCGGCTGCGGCCGCTGCATCACCTGGTGCCCGGTCGCGATCGACATCACCGAGGAGGTGGCGGCGATCCGCGCCACCGACGGCTCGGCGGATGCCGATGACGGAGGACAGCGATGGTCGATGCGACGATTGACCGGTCGCCGAGCTGCCGACCTTCGCCGGGCTCGAGCCCGGCCAGCTCGAGCTGATCGCCGGGTGCGGCGCCAACCGCGTCTTCGAGGCCGGCGAGCACCTCGTCCGCGAGGGCGACCCGGCCGAACAGCCTTCTTCGTCGATCAGGCACGGCCGGGTCGCGCTCGAGGTCACGGCCGCCGGCAGGGGCGCGCTGATGATCGCGACCCTCGGCGAGGGGGCGGTGGTCGGCTGGTCGTGGCTGTTCCCGCCCTACCGCTGGAGCTTCGACGCCCGGGCGCTGGAGCTGACGCGGACGGTCGCCTTCGACGGCGCCTGCCTGCGCGGCAAGTGCGAAGCCGACACGACGCTCGGCTACGAGCTGATGCAGCGCTTCGCCGCGGTGATGCTCGACCGCCTCCAGGCCACCCGGCTGCAGCTGCTCGACGTCTATGGCCAGCCCGCCGCCGGCTGAGGCGCGCCGCGGCGGCCGGGCCGATGGCCCCCGGCCCTTCCGGGTCAGCCGACCGGCGCCAGGAGACCGAGGACACCTGGACCCTGGCGCTCGAGCCCGCCGACGGCGGGCCGGCCCCGGCCTTCCGCCCCGGCCAGTTCAACATGCTCTACGCCTTCGGCGTCGGCGAGGTGCCGATCTCGATCAGCGGCGATCCCGGCGCGGGCGGGCCGCTCGAGCACACGGTGCGGGCGGTCGGGCCGGTGAGCGCCGCGATCTGCCGCGCCCGAGCCGGGCGAGCAGCTCGGCCTGCGCGGGCCCTTCGGCAGCTCCTGGCCGCTCGAGGCCGCCGCCGGCCGCGACGTGGTGATCGTCGCCGGCGGCATCGGGCTGGCGCCGCTGCGCCCGGCGCTGCTCGAGGCGCTGGCGCTGCGCGAGCGGCTGGCAGGGCTGGTCCTGCTCTGCGGCGGGCGGACGCCGGGACAGCTCCTCTTCCGCTCCGAGCTCGAGGCCTGGGACGCCGACCCGCGGCTCGAGGTGGGGGTGACGGTCGACAGCGCCGAGAGCGGCTGGCTCGGCCACGTCGGCGTGGTAACGACGCTGATCGAGCGACGCCCCCTTCGACCCCGCCGGCGCGGTCGCCTACGTCGTCGGCCCCGAGGTGATGATGCGCTTCACGGTCGAGGCGCTACTGGCGCGCGGGGTGGCGGCCGAGCGACGTCCACATCTCGATCGAGCGCAACATGAAGTGCGCGGTCACCCACTGCGGCCGCTGCCAGTTCGGCCCCACCTTCGTCTGCCGCGAGGGGCCGGTGATGAGCTTCGCCGCGATCGAGCGCTTCTTCAGGGTCCGGGAGCTCTGATGGGCGCCGCGGCGCGAAGCCGAAGCTGGCGGTCTGGAAGTTCGCCTCCTGCGACGGCTGCCAGCTCAGCCTGCTCGACCTCGAGGACGAGCTGCTGACGCTGGCCGAGGAGATCGAGATCGCCTACTTCCTCGAGGCCTCGCGGGCGACGGTCGAGGGCCCCTACGACCTCTCGCTGGTCGAGGGCTCGGTCACGACCGCCGCCGACGCCGAGCGCATCCAGGAGGTGCGGCGGGCCTCGCGGCGGCTGGTCACGATCGGCGCCTGCGCCACCGCCGGCGGCATCCAGGCGCTGCGCAACTTCGCCGACGTCGGCGAGTTCGTCTCCGCCGTCTACGCGACGCCGTCCTACATCTCGACGCTGCGAGACCTCGACGCCGATCGCCGACAACGTCGCGGTCGACTTCGAGCTGCACGGCTGCCCGATCGACAAGCGCCAGCTGCTCGAGGTGATCGCCGCCTTCCTCGCCGAGCGCCGTCCCGCGATCCCCGCCTACAGCGTCTGCATGGAGTGCAAGCGGCGCGGCAACGTCTGCGTGATGGTCGCCCACGGCACCCCCTGCCTGGGCCCGGTCACCCACGCCGGCTGCGGGGCGCTCTGCCCCGCCCACGACCGCGGCTGCTACGGCTGCTTCGGCCCGATGGAGACGCCGAACACGGCCTCGCTCTCGGGCTGGATGCGCGGCCTCGGCGCCGAGACCCCGGACCTGATCCGCGCCTACCGCAGCTTCAACGCCAACGCCCCGGCCTTCCGCGCGGCGAGCGAGGCCGAGCGAGGCGGGCCGGTGAGCGAGGGCGACGGGCGCACGCGCACGGATCGAGACCGGCTACCTGGCCCGGGTCGAGGGCGAGGGCGCGATGCACGTGCGGGTGCGGGGCGACGAGGTGCTCGAGGTCGAGCTGCGGATCTTCGAGCCGCCGCGCCTCTTCGAGGCGCTGCTGCGGGGCCGGGCGCTGGACGAGGCGCCCGACATCACCGCCCGGATCTGCGGCATCTGCCCGGTCGCCTACCAGACCAGCGCCTGCCAGGCGATGGAGGACGCGCTCGGGATCGAGCTCGGCGAGCCAGCTCCGCAACCTGCGCCGCCTCATCTACTGCGGCGAGTGGATCCAGAGCCACGCGCTGCACCTCTACATGCTGCACGCGCCCGACTTCCTCGGCTACGAGAGCGGCTTCGACGATGGCCCGCGACCACCGCGAGGTGGTCGAGCGCGGGCTGCGGGCCAAGAAGGCCGGCAACCGGCTGATCGAGGCCGTCGGCGGGCGCGCGGTGCACCCGATCAACGTCCGCGTCGGCGGCTTCTACCGGGCGCCGGAGCGGCGCGAGCTGGAGGCGCTGCGGGCCGAGCTGGAGCGCTGCCGCGAGGAGGCGCTGGAGACGGTGCGCTGGGTCGCCGGCCTCGAGTTCCCCGAGCTGGAGCGCGACTACGAGCTGGTCTCGCTGCGCTCGCCGGTCGACGGCGAGTACCCGATCGACCGCGGCCGGATCGTCTCCTCGAAGGGGATCGACATCGCCGCCGGCCGGGTTCGACGCCACCTTCGAGGAGGAGCAGGTCGCCCACTCGACCGCGCTGCACGCCCGGGTGCGCGAGCGCGGCGCCTACCTCGCCGGCCCGCTGGCGCGCTTCAACCTCAACCGCGAGCGCCTCTCGCCGCTCGCCGCTCGAGGCGGCGCGCGAGGCCGGCATCGGCGAGGGCTGCCGCAACCCGTTCCGCAGCATCGTCGTGCGGGCGGTCGAGATCGCTCTACGCCTTCGACGAGGCGCTGCGCCTGATCGACGCCTACGAGCGCGCCCGACGCGCCGGCGGTCGAGTTCGAGCCGCGCGCCGCGGTCGGCCACGGCGTCAGCGAGGCGCCGCGCGGCCTGCTCTACCACCGCTACGAGATCGACGACGCCGGCGCGATCGTCTCCGCCTGGATCGTGCCGCCGACCTCGCAGAACCAGCGCTCGATCGAGGAGGACCTGCGCGAGTTCGTCGCCGCCAACCTCGCCCTCCCCGACGACGAGCTCCGCCACCGCTGCGAGCAGACGATCCGCAACTACGACCCCTGCATCTCCTGCTCGACCCACTTCCTGCGGCTCGAGGTCGAGCGAGAGTGAGCGCCGCGAGGCGCCTCTTCATCGGCATCGGCAACCCCCTGCGCGGCGACGACGCCGCCGGGCTGCTGGCGGCGCGGGCGCTGCGGGCGCGGGGAGCGGACGGGGATCGAGGTGCTCGAGCTGGAGGGGGAGCCGGTCGACCTGATCGAGGCCTGGGACGGGGTCGATGCAGTCGTCGTCGCCGACGCCGTCGCCTCGGGCGGCGAGCCGGGCGAGGTTCACCGGATCGACGCCGTCGCGGGCCCGCTGCCGGCGGCGCTAGCCGGCCACTCGACCCACGCGCTGGGCCTGGCCGAGGCGGTCGAGCTGGCCCGCGCGCTGGACCGCCTGCCGGCGCGACTGGTGGTCTACGGGATCGAGGCGGCGAGCTTCGAGACCGGCGCCGAGCCCTCCGCGGCGGTCCTTGCCGCCGCCGAGCGGGTCGCCGACGCGGTCGCCGAGGAGCTCGGCCCGCGCTAAGGTCGTTGCGATGTGCCTGGCGATTCCCGGCCAAGTCCTAGAGATCGTCGACGAGCGCAACCGGCTCGCCAAGGTCGACGTGGCCGGGGTGAGGCGCAACGTCAGCGTCGGCCTGCTCGACGATGAGGAGGACGGCGGCGTCGTAGCGGGGGACTGGGTCCTGATCCACGTCGGCTTCGCGATCGCCAGGGTCGACGAGGCCGAGGCCGAGGCGACGCTGAAGCTGCTCGGCGAGATGGGCGCCGAGTACGAGCAGGAGCTCGAGGAGCTCAAGGGGAGCTCGATCGAGTGAGGTTCGTCGAGGAGTTCAGGGACGCCGAGCGTCGGTGCGCCGGGGTCGCGGCGCACGAGGTCCTCGTCGCTCGCTCGAGCCTCGGCCGCCGGACGTACAAGCTGATGGAGATCTGCGGCGGCCACACCCACTCGATCTACCGCTACGGCATCGACGACCTGCTGCCGGACCAGGTCGAGATGGTGCACGGGCCCGGCTGCCCGGTCTGCGTGATCCCGATGGGCCGGGTCGACGACGGCATCGCGATCGCCGAAAACGACGGTGTCATCCTCGCCTGCTTCGGCGACATGATGCGGGTGCCGGGCTCCGAGCGGACGCTACTCGAGGCGAAGGCGGCGGGGGCGGACATCCGCGTCGTCTACTCGCCGCTCGACGCGCTCCAGCTCGCCCGCGCCAACCCCGAGCGCGAGGTCGTCTTCTTCGCGATCGGGTTCGAGACCACCGCTCCCTCGACCGCGCTGACGCTGCAGCGGGCGAAGGCGGAGGGCGTCGGCAACTTCTCCTGCTTCTGCAACCACGTCGCGATCGTGCCGCCGCTGCAGGCGCTGCTGGCGCTGCCCGACATCAGCATCGACGGCTTCGTCGGCCCCGGCCACGTCGCCACCGTCGTCGGCGCGCGGCCCTTCGACTTCATCCCCGCCGAGCACGGCAAGCCGTTCGTCGTCTCGGGCTTCGAGCCGCTCGACATCCTGCAATCGATCGAGATGCTGCTGCGCCAGCTCGCCGAGGGGCGCTGCGAGGTCGAGAACCAGTACAGCCGCGTCGTCCCCGGCGAGCGGCAACCGGGCGGCATTGCGGGCGATGGAGGAGGTCTTCGCGGTGCGGCCGAGCTTCGAGTGGCGCGGCCTCGGCGAGATCGAGCAGAGCGCCCTGCGGCTCGCCGACGCCTACGCCGAGTTCGACGCCGAGCTGCGCCACCCGCCGCCCGGCCTCAGCGTCGCCGACCCGGTCGCCTGCCAGTGCGGCGAGGTGCTGAAGGGGGCGATCAAGCCCTGGGAGTGCAAGGTCTTCGGCACCGCCTGCACGCCCGAGCACGCGATCGGCACCTGCATGGTCTCGCCCGAGGGCGCCTGCGCCGCCTACTACAACTACGGCCGCTTCGCCCGCGAGGGGGAGCCGGCGTGAGGTCCGAGGAGCGGGTGCTGGAGATCATCGAGACGGCGCGCGGCAAGCGCCCGCGGTTCAAGGACGAGCTGGTGACGATGGCGCACGGCGCCGGCGGCAAGGCCTCCCAGACGCTGATCGAGGGGCTGCTGGCGCCGGCCTTCGACTCGCCCGCCCTAGATCGAGCTGGGCGACGCCGGCGCGGTCGAGGTCGACGGGCTCGGGCTGGCGCTCACCGCCGACAGCTTCGTGGTCAGGCCGATCCGGTTCCCCGGCGGCTCGATCGGCGAGCTGGCGGTCAACGGCACCGTCAACGACCTCGCCGTCTCCGGCGCCCGGCCGCTGGCGCTGACCGTCTCGCTGGTGCTCGAGGAGGGCCTCGACGCCGCCGTGCTGCGGGCCGAGGTCGAGGCGATGGCGGCGGCGGCCCGCGAGGCCGGGGTCGAGGTCGTCGGCGGCGACACCAAGGTGGTCGAGCGCGGCCACTGCGACTCGATGTACGTGTGCACCAGCGGGGTCGGGCGCACCGATCCGCGCGCGAGCCTCGCCACCGGCGCGATCGAGCCCGGCGACCGGGTGCTCGTCTCCGGCCCGGTCGGCGCCCACGGCACCGCGATCATGCTCGCCCGCGACGAGCTCGGGCTCGACGCCGAGATCGCCTCCGACACCCGCTCGCTCTGGCCGGCCGTCGACGCGATGCTGGCCGAGGCCGGCCCGGCGCTGCGCTGCCTGCGCGACGCGACCCGCGGCGGCGCCGCCTCGGCGCTGAACGAGCTGGCCCGCGCCTCGGGCGTCTCGGTCGTGGTGCGCGAGGACGCCGTCCCCGTCCTGCCCGAGGTCGGCGCCGCCGCCGAGCTGCTCGGGATCGACCCGATGTACATCGCCAACGAGGGGGTGCTGGTCGCCTTCGTCGCCCCGGAGGGCGCCGAGGCGGCGCTCGCCGCGCTGCGTTCCGCACCGGGCTGCGGGGCGGCGGCGGAGATCGGCGAGGCCGGCGCGGAGCCGGCGGGGATGGTGCTGGTCGACACCGCCTTCGGCGGGCGGCGGGTGATGGACCTGCTGGCCGGGGACCCGCTGCCGAGGATCTGCTGATGGGGCCTCGCTGATGCACGAGCTGGCGCTCTCGCGGGCGATCGTCGACGCGGCCCTGCGGCACGCCGAGGGACGGCCGGTCGAGAGGGTCCACGTCAGGCTCGGGTCGATGCGCCAGGCGGTCCCCCGCTCGCTCGCCTTCTACTTCGAGATCGTCGCCCGCGAGACCGACTGCGAGGGGGCCGTGCTGGAGATCGAGACGCTCGAAGGCGAGGCGCTCGAAGTCGACTGGATCGAGGTCGAGGAGAAGGAGGAGGCGGCCCATGCATAGGGTGCGGGTGGCCGTGGCGGAGGGGGTGCTCGACGCCAACGAGACGATCGCCCGCGCCAACCGCGAGGACTTCGATCGCGCCGGGGTCGCCGTGCTCAACCTGATGAGCGCCCCGGGCGCCGGCAAGACGGCGCTGCTCGAGCGGGCGATCGAGGCGGGGCTGGGGGAGACCCGGATCGGCGTGCTCGAGGGCGACGTGCAGGGCAGCCTCGACGCCGACCGGATCGCCCACCTGCACGTCCCGGTCGTCCAGCTCAACACCGATCCCGGCTTCGGCGGCGAGTGCCACCTCGACGCCAACATGGTGCGCTCGGCGATTCCGGAGCTGCCGTTGGGGGAGATCGACCTGCTGGTGATCGAGAACGTCGGCAACCTCGTCTGCCCGGCCGAGTTCCGCGTCGGCGAGGACGCGCGGGTCGATGGTCTGCTCGGTCGCCGAGGGCGAGGACAAGCCGCTCAAGTACCCGCTGATGTTCCGCTCCTGCGATCTGATCTGCGTCAACAAGATCGACCTCCTGCCGCACATCGAGTTCGACCTCGAGCGGCTGCTCGACAACATCGAGGCAGTCAACCCCGACGCCACGGTGCTGACCGTGAGTGCCCGCACGGGTGAGGGAGTCGAGGCTTGGCGAGAGTGGCTGGAATCGCTCGCCGGCGGGTAGCGGCGCGGGTCAGCGGCACGGTCCAAGGAGTCGGCTTCCGCCCCTTCGCCTTCCGCCTCGCGGCCGAGCTCGACCTGGGTGGCTTCGTCCTCAACGACGAGCGCGGGGTCGGGCTGGAGGTCGAGGGAGACCCGGAGCGGGTGGGGGAGTTCCTGCGCCGGCTGGCCGCCGAGGCGCCGCCGCTGGCCGCGATCGAGGGGGTCGACGCGACCGAGATCGAGGCGACCGGCGAGCGCGAGTTCGGCATCCTCGCCTCTACCCGCGGCGGCGAGCCGCAGGCGCTGGTCTCGCCCGACGCCGCGACCTGCGAGGCCTGCCTCGCCGAGCTGTTCGACCCGACCAACCGCCGCCACCGCTACCCGTTCCTCAACTGCACCGAGTGCGGCCCGCGCTTCACGATCGTCCGCGCGGTCCCTTACGACCGGCCGGCGACGACGATGGCCGGCTTCGAGATGTGCGCCGCCTGTCGCGCCGAGTACGAGGACCCGGCTGACCGCCGCTTCCACGCCCAGCCGAACGCCTGCCCCGAGTGCGGGCCGCGCGCCCGCCTCGCGGCGCCCGGCGGGGGCGTGATCGACCACGCCCCCCACCGCGACGCAGTCGCCGCCGCCGCGGCGATGCTCGCCGAGGGCGCGATCGTCGCGGTCAAGGGCGTGGGCGGCTACCACCTCGCCTGCCGCGCCGGCGAGGACCGGGCGGTCGCCGAGCTGCGGCGGCGCAAGCGGCGCGACGGGAAGCCGTTCGCCCTGCTCGTCCGCGACCTCGCCGCGGCGCGGGAGCTGGTCGAGCTGACGCCGGCGGAGGAGCGCCTGCTCGCCGGGCGCGAGCGGCCGATCCTGATCGCCCGGCGCCGGCCGGAGGCGGCCGTCGCCGCGGCGATCGCACCCGGCCTCGCCGACCTCGGCGTGATGCTGTCGCACTCGCCGCTGCACCACCTGCTCGCCGCCGACGCGGGCGAGCCATTGGTGATGACCTCGGGCAACGTCTCCGAGGAGCCGATCGCGTACCGCGACTCCGAAGCGCTGGAGCGGCTCGGCTCGATCGCCGACGCCTTCCTGCTCCACGACCGGCCGATCCACGTCCGCGCCGAGGACTCGGTGGTGCGCGCGCTCGACCCGGGGCTGGGGGAGGCGCCGCTGACGATCAGGCGCTCGCGCGGGTACGTGCCGCGAGAGCATCGCGCTGGGCCCGCCCGCGCAGCCGCCGATCCTCGCCTGCGGGGCCGAGCTGAAGTCGACCTTCTGCCTCGCCGGGGGCGGGCGCGCCTGGGTCGGACCCCACGTGGGCGACCTGAGGAACTTCGAGGCGCTGCGCAGCTTCCGCGAGGGCATCGCCCACTTCGAGCGGCTGTTCGCGCTCGCCCCCGAGCTGGTCGCCCACGACCTCCACCCCGACTACCTCTCGACTCGCTACGCGCTCGAGCGCGAGGGGGTCGAGCAACTCGGCGTCCAGCACCACCACGCCCACCTGGCCGCCTGCCTGGCCGAGCACGGCGTCCCCGGGCCGGCCGTCGGGGCGATCTACGACGGCTCCGGCTACGGGCTAGACGGAACGGCTTGGGGCGGCGAGATCCTCGTCGGCGACGCAGTCTCCTTCGAGCGATTCGGGATGCTGCACCCGGTGCTTCTGCCCGGGGGCGACGCCGCCGTTCGCGATCCCTGGCGGATGGCGTGTGCGTGGCTCGCGACCGCCTTCGAGGACCCCTCGCCAGGTCTCCCACCGGGACTGCGCGGACAGGTGGAGCCGCCCGAGTGGGAGGCGGTCGCCGCGCTGCGCGGCGGCGGCGTCGCCTCGCCGCCGACGACCAGCGCCGGCCGCCTCTTCGACGCCGTCGCGGCGATCGCCGGGGTGCGCGCCCGCGCCGCTCACGAGGGCCAGGCGGCGAGCGAGCTGGAGGCGGCCGCCCGGCTCGACGAGCGCGGCGCCTACCCGCTCGGGCTGGTCGAGGAGGAGGGGGCGCTGGTCCTCGACCCGGGCGAAACGATCCGCGCCCTCGCCGCCGAGGTCGAGGCGGGCGTCGAGGCGGGCGTGGTCTCGGCCCGTTTCCACAACGCGCTCGCAAGTGCGACCGCGTCCGCCTGCGTCGCCGCCGCGGAGGCGCGGGGGGTCGGCGATGTCGTCCTCTCCGGCGGGGTCTTCCAGAACCGGCTCCTGCTCGAGCGCACCGTCGAGCGCCTCCGCGCCGCCGGCCTACGCGTCCTCATCCCCGAGCGGCTGCCCCCGAACGATGGCGGCGTCTCCTACGGCCAAGCGGCGGTCGCCGCCGCGCGAGCCGGTCGTCGATCGTGACCTCCTCGGCCCCTCTCGATCTCTGAGGTAATCCCGGTGGTGGAGCGCGGGTTTCCACCGATGAACGGCCCCGGGTCGTGTCATAGGTTCGTGACGAGAGCACAAACTTCACCTGGGTCGAGTGCAGGCCCAGGGATACGAGGAGGCGAAATGCCCACTGCGACCAAGAAACCCACGGATGCCACGGCGTCCAACCACGGAACGGTCGAGAGGACCGCCGAGCTGTCCGAACAGGTTCTCGAGGAGGTCAAGAGCGGTCAGGAAAGCGCGATCGAGGCGGTGCGCAAGTTCATGGAATCCGTCGACGAGGCGCTGCCCGACCATGGCGAGGACCCGTCCAGGCGGCAGCAGGTCATCGACTCCGCGCTGGAGATGTCGGAGAAGCTGGTCCAGACGCAGTACGACTTCCTGACCCGCGTCGTGCACAGCGCCGGCGAGGCGCTGGGGGCGTCGAGCAAGAAGGCGTAGTCGCGGTCGGGCGCGCGGTTTATCCGCCCCCCATCGCCGTCAGCGGGATCCGCTCGGCCTCGGCCGCGCGGAGGACCTTGCGATCGAAAGAGGCCAACTCGCCGCCGGTGCGGGAGGCGGTGGCCAGGCAATAGGCGTCAGGGAGGCTGATCGGATGCCGGGCGCGGAACCGCGCGGCCGGGATGCCGATCGCCTCGCTCGGCTTATTGACCGCCACGCCGAGTGCGCCGATTGCCTCCCGCGCGGCCCGGAGCCGGTCGTCGTGGGCAGCCGGCGCGACCAGCACCTCGGACAGGTTGATGACGCTGATCAGGCGCGTGGCGTCCCGCTCTTGCCAGCCGATGAAGAGCTGGCGAGACCGGGAATGGTGGGGGTCGGAGCCGTCGAGCGCGCCGATCAAGATGTCGGCGTCGAGCACGACCTTCAACGCTGCTCGTCCTGCGCGTCGAGCTGCTCGAGGTAGCCGGGCGGGTAGGCGCCGGTGAGCGCGCCAAAGGCGCCCTCGAACGTGAGCGCCCCGCGGCGGATCCGCACCTCGCCCTCGCCGAGCGCCTCAATCACCACCTGGTCTCCGGCGCGCAGGCCAGCCTCCTCCAGGGTGGTAACGGGAACGGTGACCTGGTGCTTCGTGGAGATCCTCGGCATGCCTTTACCTTATCAGTAAAGGCTATGACGACTGTGTTCTCGGGCCGGACCGAGCGGATAGAGTGGGGGTTCGCTCCCACTCCAATCGAGCAGCACGCGGACGTAGCTCAGCTGGTAGAGCGCGAGCTTCCCAAGCTCGAGGTCGCGGGTTCGAGACCCGTCGTCCGCTTTCCCATTGCAGAGCCAAATTGAGCCAGGCCGGGTTTCACGGAGACCCTGTGAAAGCCGGGATGGCTCACCTGCGCCGACAGCTTGGATGAGGCGCTGGTCAATGGCGCGGGTGATGAGCGCCGACGCGGTCGAGTCGAGGTAGTGATTTGAACCGCTTGATCAATGATTGCGACTTACGGAATTAGGCCTGATTTCCGTAAGCTCTGCTACTCTGAGCCGATGGGAAAGCGCGACGCACAGCTGGTCACGGAGGCCCTCTTCACCCTCGTCGATGCGCGTGAGGCGATCGAGAACGGCCACTCCGACGCTGCCCTTGATGCGCTTGAGGAGGCCCAGGAGGTGCTGATCTCGGTCAAGCACACGCCGGGTGTGAGCGTGGCGGCGGCGAGCGAGCGACTCGGGGTCTCCGAGCCGACCATCCGCAACTGGGTGAAGCGAGGAGCGCTTGAGGCGGTTGCGGGGGCCAGGCCGATGCAGATAGAGCCGCAGAGCCTGCACCGGGTCAGCCGCGCGCTCGCCGAACTGCGCGAGCGCGGGCGGGACCGCGACTGGCTACAGGCTGTGGTCGACCATCTGCACGACCGCGAAGCGCGGGGCAGCGAGGCTCTGCGCGAGGGCTTGGCCCAGCTGGGCCGCGGGCGGCTCGAACCAGCCTGATGCCCCACGAGGTCCTGCGTACGGCGCAGGTCGCCACTGTGCTTGGCGGGATGTCGGCGCGCGAGAAGCGCTCCTATGAAGCGGCGGTCGACGCCCTGCGCGGGGAAGGCTGCGGGGCCGGTGGCTATCGGCTGGCCGCGGCCGATGGCGATGACTATCCGCTGTGTTGCCGCCACCTCGCATACGCATGGCGGATGTTCACGGCCTATCCACGCAAGAAGCAAGTCGTGATCGTCGCCCTCGATAAGCACGAGCGCGACCACAACCCGGCAGCCGATCTCGCTGAGATCCTGCCTGGCCTCGCTACGGCTGGGCGCAAACGCTCGGCGAAGCCGCCCTGCTGTGAGGACGCCGCCGATCCGCCGGCGATGAACGAGGAGTTGAGCGAGCTGCTCTCCGCGTTATCCTGAGCTGTCGTCGGCGGGGGGCGGAAGCGGCGGACGGTGTCCGGTTTCACGACATAGGCGACACCTGTGTCAGGACCAGCGCGAGCTTCCCAAGCTCGAGGTCGCGGGTTCGAGACCCGTCGTCCGCTTCGCGTTCAGCCTCCCCTTGCGCCGACCTTGGTCTTGCGCCGCCGGTTCTTGCGGCTGCTGTCGCTGTCGATGGCGCGGTAGAAGTGCTCGATCGCGCCGCGCACCTGCTGTTCGCCGACGATCTCGATCAGGCCGTCCTTGCGCAGCTCGGTGACGTGGTAGTTGACCGTGCTCAACGGCGCCTGCAGCTCCTGACTCAGCTCCTTGGGGGAGAGCGTCCGGGCGCCGTCGTCGAGGCTCAGCACCTCTAGTATCGAAACTCGCAATGGGTGGGTATTAGAACGAGCCAGCAGCTCCCAATTCACGTTGTCCTCTCTTTCGTCGACTGGGGGATACCCAAAAAAGATTAGCGCAGATCATCAGAATCGGGTAAAGATTCACAGGATCGGGTAATCTACGTTCGACAGCGGCGCGGGCAGGCGCCGAAGGCCGCGGGAAGGAGACTCGGATGAGTTCACGGGAAGCGGCGCGGAGCTTCGCGGTGGGAGGCCTGATCCTGGCAATCGCAATGGCGATCTGGGCGCCGCTGGCGGGGGCCGATACGGCGGGGATCATCGCCTCGAGCGATCCTCACAACCCGCAGGTCGATTCCGGCTGGCAGGCCGGCACCTGCACCGAAGAACCGCCCGAAAGCACGGAATTCTGTTCGGTTGAAACGCCATCCCAGTTCTTCGAACAGGCCGCCGGTCATCCGCACTGGGGCTTCACCCAGTTCATCGTCAAGCACAAAGCACCCGGCGAAACGCCGGTCGGCGAACTCGAGACCGTCCATGTCGACCTTCCGGTCGGGATCAGCGTCAACCCCGGGGCGACGCCCCGCTGCAAACTGACCGAATTCGAAGCGTCGACCTGCAATCCCGCCACCAAAGTCGGCGAAAGTCAGGTCACCGCCTCTGTTCTCGGCGTCCCGGTGGCCCCGATCCCGGGAGTCACCGGTGTGCCCGTGTACAACCTCGTCCCGCTCGAACACGAGCCCGCCCGTTTCGGCCTCATTCTCGCCGGCAACGAAGTCTTCCTCGAAGCAAGCGTTGCCTGGAGTGGCGACTTCCACGAGGGGTTCACGATCGCCGTGCCGAAAGCGCTGCCGCTCGAAATCCCGCTGCTGGTCGAAGGCGCGATCCTCAAAAACCGACTCGTCTTCAACGGTCGATCGGGCGACGGCACCTTCATCACCACGCCAAGCACCTGCCTCGGCGAAGGGCTGGTGCCACCGCATGAACACGACTACTCCACCTACCTGCTCGCCGGTTCCTACGCGGAAGAGGCGCAACCTGGATACGAATTCCCGGTCAGCGCCGAGCCGCCCTTCGAGTCGCCGATCCCGCCCGGGACCCAACCGAGGGAATGCGGCACGATCCCCTACGAACCCTCGATCGGGGTCAATCCGAATACCGCCCAGACCGACTCGCCTTCCGGCGCGAAGGTTGACGTCCAGGTTCCCCACATCACCGGCGGAGGGGGAAGCCTGCAGGACAGCTCCGACACGAGAACCGCCGCGGTGACGCTGCCGCTTGGTATGGGGATTAACCCGTCCGCCGCGGGGGGCGGCCTGCAGACCTGCAGCGACGCACAGTTCGGACTCGGCTCCGACAGTGAGAACCCCGGTTGCCCCTCGGCCTCGAAGATCGGCACCGTCTCGATCGAATCGCCGCCGCTGCCGGAAGGAATATTGACGGGCAACGTCTACGTGGGGCGGCAGCTCAGTCGCGACCCGCTCTCCGGCAACGAGTACCGGATCTTCGTTGAAGCCGGGTCACAGCGCTACGGCGTCTTCGTCCGCCTCGAAGGCAAGGTCAGCGCCGATCCGCTGACCGGGCGCTTGACCACCACCTTCAGCGGCAGGGAATTCAGTGGGCTCAAGGGCCTGCCCCAGGTCCCCTTCAGCTCCTTCACTTTCGACTTCGACGGCGGCGCGCGGGCGGTGCTGACCAGCCCGACGACCTGTGGGCCGAGCCAGACGACGGCCGTGATGACGCCCTGGTCGGGCAACGCGCCGGCCACCCCCTCGGGCCAGTTCACCCTGACCGCCGCTCCCGGCGGCGGCAAGTGCGCGAAAACGGGCGCCGAACGGCCCTTCGCCCCTGGCTTCTCGGCGAAGGCGCAGAAGCCGGTCGGCGGCGCCTACAGCCCGCTGACGATCGACCTCACGCGCAACGATGGCAGCCAGGAGCTGAAAGGCGCCGAAGTCCTGCTGCCGCCGGGCCTGACCGCGAAGCTGAAGGGCGTCCGCTACTGCCCGGAGGCGGCGCTGGCCGCCGCGGCGGCCAGCAGCGGGCTCGTCGAGGCGGCCAGCTCGAGCTGCCCCGACTCGAGCCTGGTCGGCCACGCTCAGGTCCTTTCCGGCTCGGGCCCCTCGCCGATCCAGATCGCTGGCAAGGTCTTCCTCGCCGGCCCCTACCGGGGCGCTCCGCTCTCCCTGGCCGTCGTCACCCCCGCCACGGCCGGGCCGTTCGACCTCGGCACGGTCGTGGTGCGGGTGGCGCTCTTCGTCCAGCCGGAAACGGCCCAGGTCGACGCGGTCTCGGACCCGATCCCGCACGTCTACGGCGGCGCCCTGCTCGACGTCCGCTCGATCTCGATCTCGATCGACCGGCAGAAGTTCTCGCTCAACCCGACCAACTGCTCGCAGCTGGCCACGACGGCGACCCTGCACGGCGGCGCCAACGACCCGAACAACCCGGCCGGGTTCAGCTCCTACGCCGCCAGCTCGCCGTTCAAGGTGGAGGGCTGCGAGAAGCTCGACTTCAGGCCGAAGCTCTCCATGCGGCTGTTCGGCGCCCACCGCCGGGCGAAGAACCCGAAGCTGCGGGCGACGCTCGTCGCCCGCGAAGGCGACGCCAACGTCGCCCGCGCCTCGGTCACCCTGCCGCGGGCGCTGATCCTCGACCAGGCGAACCTGGCCAAGGTCTGCACCCGCGTCCAGTTCGCCGCCGGCGATTGCCCGAAGAAGTCGATCTACGGCTACGCCCGCGCGGAAACGCCGCTGCTCGACGAACCGCTCGAAGGCCCGGTGTTCCTCCGTTCGTCCAGTAACGAACTACCCGACCTCGTCGCCGACCTGCGCGGCCAGGTGGAGATCGTCCTCGACAGCCGCACCGACAGCGTCAGGGGCCGCATCCGCAGCACCTTCGACACGGTCCCCGACGTGCCGGTGTCGAAGTTCACCCTCAGCCTCCGGGGCGGGCGCAGGGGGCTGTTGGTCAACTCACAGAACCTCTGCCCGAAGCACCGGAAGGGACGGGGAAAACGCGCCAAGCCGCTGCGCTTCCTCGCCCGTTTCAAAGCCCAGAACGGGAAGAAGGCGAACATGAGGCCGAAGCTGCGGACGCCGTGCAAGCGACACTGACGGGCTAGCCTCCCGCGTCGGTGCGCCCGACGCTCTCCGTCCTGATCGTCTCCTGGAACAGCCGCGAGCAGCTCGCGCGGACGCTGCCCGCGCTGCTGCCCGAGCTGGGGGAGGGCGACGAGCTGATCGTCGTCGACAACGACTCCACCGACGGCACGCCCGAGGCGGTCGAGGCGCTGGCACCGCGGGCGCGCCTCGTGCGCAGCGGCCGCAACGCGGGCTTCGCCGCGGCCTGCAACGAGGGCGCCGCGCTCGCCGGGGGCGATCTGCTGGTCATCCTCAACCCCGACGCGGCGCCGCTGCCCGGCTTCGGCGAGGCGATCCGCCGGCCCTGGCTGGAGGAGCGCGGCTGGTCGGCCTGGCAGGCGCTGGTCGCCGCCCGCGGCGCGACCGAGGTCAACTCGGCCGGCAACCCGGTCCACTTCACCGGGATCGTCTGGGCCGGTTGTCACGGCCGCCCGATCTCCGCCGCCCCGCCGGCGGGCGAGGTGGCGGCACTCTCCGGCGCCTGCCTGGCGATCCCCCGCCGCACCTGGGAGGAGGCGGGCGGCTTCCCTCCGGAGTTCTTCCTCTACCACGAGGACGTCGACCTCTCGCTGCGCCTCCGCCTCGCCGGGGGCAGGATCGGGATCGAGCCCTCCGCGGTGGTCGACCACGACTACGAGTTCGGCGCCAACCGCCAGAAGTGGCGCTGGCTCGAGCGCAACCGCTGGGCCTGTCTGATCCGGCTCTACCCGGCGCCGCTGCTCTGGCTGCTGGCGCCGGCGCTGCTCGCCACCGAGCTGGCGCTGATTCCGGCCGCGATCGCCGGCGGCTGGTGGCGGCAGAAGCTCGCCGCCGACCTCGACCTCCTCCGCTGGCTGCCGCGCCTGCTGCGCGAGCGCCGCGCGCTGCAGGCGAGCCGCTCGGCGAGCGCCGCCGAGTTCTCCGCCTGGCTGACCCCCGACCTCGACTCCCCCTTCATCCCGGCGATAGCCCGTTCGACCCCGGCCCGCCTACTCCTGCGCGGCTACTGGCGCGCGGTCAGGTGGGCTGTCGCGTGGGCCGGATGAGGATCTCGTTGACGTCGACGTTCGGCGGCTGCTCGAGGGCGAAGAGGACGGCGCGGGCGACGTCCTCGTCGCGCAGCGCCCACTCTCCCGGCCGGTTGTCGAAGAAAGGGGTGTCGACCATCCCGGGCTCGATCAGCGTCATCCGGATCGCGTCGTTGTCGTGCAGCTGGCGCAGCTCGGCCCGCAGCGCCTCGCCGATCGCCGTCGCCGCCCACTTGGTCGCCGAGTAGAGCGAGCCGGGCAGCACGCGCCGGCCGGCGACCGAGCTGGTGATGACGAAATGGCCGTCGCCGCGCTCGAGCAGGTGGGGGAGGGTGGCGCGGATCGTCAGCGCGACGCCGTAGACGTTGGTCAGGATCATCGAGCGCCAGTGCTCGACCGACTCCTCGAGGAAGCCGCGGGTGGCGCCGAAGCCGGCGTTGGCGAAGACCGCGTCGATCCGGCCGAACGCCTCGAGGCCGGCGGCCACCGTCGCCTCGACCTGGTCCCACTCGGTGACGTCGCAGCTCAGCGCCAGCGCCCGTTCCTCACCTCCCAGCTCGGCGACCAGCTCCTCCAACGGCTCCATCCGTCGTGCCGCCAGCACCAGTCGGTACCGATCCGCCGCGGCCCGCGCCGTAGCGGCCCCGATGCCGCTGCTGGCGCCGGTGATCAGCAGTACCGGATCGTCTGGAGCACCCGCCATCGTCGCCATTCTCGCAGTTGCGATAATCCGCCGCCGTGGATCCAAGCCGCAAGCGAAAGGTCCGGCTCGTGGTTGCGCTCGGCGTGGCCGTGCTGCTGTCCGGTGCGCTCGTCTACACCTCGTTCAGCGCCTCCTCGGAAGCCAAGCAGCCGTCGCAGCTGATCGGCGCCGCCTCGGGCGGCAGCTACGAGCTGACCGGCCGCGTGGTCAAGGGCTCGGTCAGGCACCGCGGCGCCGGCCTGCGCTTTCGCGTCGCCGATCGCGAAAACGCCAGCGAGAGCCTTCCCGTCACCTACAACGGCACGGTCCCGGACCCCTTTCGCGGCGGCCGCGAGATCGTCCTCGCCGGCACGGTCGAGCGCGGGGTCTTCGTCGGCGAACGCGACACGCTGGTGACCAAGTGCCCGTCGAAGTTCACCGCGGCCAATGGCTAGTCTCGGCAGCGCCCTCCTGGCGCTCGCCTTCCTGACGACGGTCTTCGCCGCCGGAGTGGCGCTGGCCGGCCGCCACGGCGACCGCCGCCGGATCGTGCTCGCCCGCCGTGCCGTCTACGCCGTTTGCGCCCTGCTCACCGTCTGCGTCGTCCTGATCGAGTCCGCCTTCCTCGGCGACGACTTCTCGCTCAAGATCGTCCAGCAGCACTCCTCGCTGGAGACGCCGACCTTCTACAAGCTGGCGGCGATGTGGTCGAGCCAGGAAGGCTCGCTGCTGCTCTGGGCCTGGGTCCTCTCGATTGCCTCCTCGCTCGCCCTCTTCGCGACCCGCAACCGGCTGCGCGAGATCGTCCCCTACGCGACCGCGGTGCTGGCCGGCGTCGGCGCCTTCTTCACCGGCCTGATGCTGTTCGCCGGCGGCGTCAACCCCTTCGCCACGCTCAGCCCGGCGCCGGCCGACGGGATCGGCCTCAACCCGCTGCTCCAGCACCCGAGCATGATGATCCACCCGCCGATGCTCTACTCGGGGTACGTCGCCTTCACCATCCCCTTCGCCTTCGCGATCGGCGCCCTGATCACCCGCCGCCTCGACGCGGAGTGGATCCGCGCCACCCGCCGCTTCGCCCTGATCGCCTGGGCCTTCCTCGGCCTCGGCCTGCTGCTCGGCGCCCGCTGGTCCTACACCGAGCTGGGCTGGGGGGGGTACTGGGCCTGGGACCCGGTCGAGAACGCGGCGCTGATGCCGTGGCTCGTCGGCACCGCCTTCCTGCACTCGATCATGGTCCAGGAGAAACGCGGCATGCTGAAGGTCTGGAACGCGTGCCTGATCGTCGGCGCCTTCTCGCTGGCGCTGCTCGGCACCTTCCTCGTCCGCTCGGGCGTGCTCGAGTCGATCCACGCCTTCGGCGAAAGCACCGTCGGCCCCTACATCCTCGGCCTGATCGCCGTCGTCCTGGTCGGCTCGACCGCGCTGATCGTCTCCCGGCTCGACGACCTGCGCACCGAGAAGCGGATCGACTCGCTCGCCTCGCGCGAGGCCGTCTTCCTGGTCAACAACCTGCTCCTGGTAGCGCTCTGCGCGACGATCTTCTGGGGCACCTTCTTCCCGCTGATCTCCGAGCTCTTCACCGGCAACAAGTCCTCGCTGGCGGCGCCCTGGTTCGACCGCTACACGACGCCGCTGGCGATCCTGCTGGTGCTCTTCACCGGGGTCGGCCCCCTGCTCGCCTGGCGGCGGATCTCCTGGGAGGCGGCGAGACGGGTGTTCGTCGTGCCGGCGATCGTCGCCGCGGCGACGCTGACGGTGCTGCTGGCGGCGACCGACGCCGGGCGCCGACCCTGGGCGCTCGCCCTCTTCGTCTTCGCCGCCTTCGCCCTGACCGGGCTGGTGCAGGAGTTCTGGCGCGGCGCCCGCGCGCGCCAATCGCTCGCCGGCGGCTCGCTGCCGACGGCGCTGCTCGGTGTCGTCTCGCGCAACCGCCGCCGCTACGGCGGCTACGTCGTCCACATCGGCGTCGCCGTGCTGCTGATCGGCATCGCCGCCTCCTCCAGCTTCCAGACCAACCGCGAAGTGCGCCTGCGGCCGGGCCAGAGCGCGACCGTCGACGGCCGCAAGGTCACCTACGTGCGCCCGACCGCGAGCGTCGACGGCCTCGCCTTCACCGCGGGCGCCGCTCTGCGGGTGGAAAAGGACAGCGAAGTATCGACCCTGCACCCGACCCGCCGCTACTACCGGCCGACCGGCGTCGAAGGGGGTGGGATCGCCGCCTACTTCGACGGCGAAGCCGACAGCGAAATCGGCCTCAAGGCCGGAGCGGGGAGCGACTTCTGGAGCGCGGTCCAGCCGGACGTCGGCGGGCTGCTCCGGCGGGCCCACGCCGCCGACGCGGGCTTCAAGGCCTGCGTGGGCGGCGGTCCCGGGGCGCCGCCGCAGTGCCGCGCGGTGGCGGCGATGATGCGTACGGCCGCCGCCAACCCGCGACTGCGGCCGGTCGCGCTGGCGCAGATAGAACGGCTGCAGCTGGCGACGGCGAAGCAGATCGCCCGCGGCTACGTCGCCGAAGCGAGTCCGGCGACCTTCAAGGTGATCGTCAACCCGCTCGTCACCTGGATCTGGATCGGCGGCCTGATCGCCCTCTCCGGGGCGCTGATCGCGGTCTGGCCGGCCCGCGGCGCCAGGCGTCGCCCGGCGGCCGCCGACGGCGACCTCGAGGCGCTGAAGGAAGCCAAGTACCGCGAGATCCGCGACGCCGAGCTCGACCACGCGGCCGGCAAGCTCTCCGACGAGGATTTCGCCCTGCTCGACGCGGAGCTGCGCGAAGAGGCGGTGGAGATCCTTGACCGCGAGCCGGTCTAGCGTGCGCGTCCTGGCCTGGCTGGTGGCCTGCCTCGGCCTGCTCGTCGCCGCCCCCGGCGCCTGGGCGGGCGGGCATGCAACGGGCGCCCGCTCGGCGAGCGCCTCGCCGCGCCAGGCGCTGCGCTTCTGGACGCCGGCGCGGATGCGGGCCGCGCGGCCGCTCGAGGCGCCCGCGCCCAGGGGCGGGGGGCTGGCGCGGGCATCCGCCCTGACCGCAGGCGGCAACCCGGCTGCGGCGACGGTCTCGGACTTCGCCCCCGTCCCCGACCCGACGGCTCCCGGATTCAGGGTCAACGGTGCTGTCTTCATCGTCCTTCCCCACCACCTCGGGTTCGGCCGCTGCTCGGGCACCTCGGTCGAGGCGGCCAACCGCAGCGTCGTCGTCACCGCCGGGCACTGCGTCAACGAGGGCGGGCATTGGTTCAACCAGGACTGGGCCTTCGTCCCCGGCTACCACGACGGCCAGCGGCCCTTCGGCGTCTTCGTCGCCAGGTGGCTCGGCGCCACCGCGCCCTGGATCGAAGGCAGCGAGAACGGCGACGTCGGGGCCGCCGTGGTCGGCCGCAACGAACGCGGCGAGAGCCTCGGCGCCGCGGTCGGCGGCGACGGGATCGGCTTCGGCCTCCCGCCGGGGCAGGTCTTCGACGTCCACGGCTACCCGGTGGGGCCGCCCTTCGACGGCGCCAGCCAGCGGCTCTGCGCGGGCACTCCGTTCCTCGGCCACGACGTCGCCTCGTTCCTGATGCCCGGGCCGCTCAACCTGGCGCTGAGCTGCGAAGTGACCGGCGGCGCCTCCGGCGGCGGTTGGACGATCGATGGCAACGTCCTCGACGGGGTCACCGATTACGGCTACGGCGACGACCCGACCACCGACTTCGGCGCCTACTTCGGCGGCGCCGTCAGGTCCCTCTACGAGCGTGCCGCGGGGATGCGATGAGACGGCTTGGTCCGGCCCTCGCCGCGGCGCTCTGCCTGGCGCTCCTCGCCGCCCCGGCGGCGCTCGCCGCCCCCCAGCCGCGCCCGGCGGCGGGGCTGCGGGCCGAAGCGTCGCGGATCGACCGCGAGCTGGCGCTGCTCGGCCGCGTCTCGGGGCCGCCCGGCCTGCCTCGGCATGGGGTCGTGGTGCGCGTCGGCTTCGAAAATCGGGACGGCTACGAGATCTCGGTGCTGGCCTACGGGCAGACGGTCGTCCTCGGCGTCACCCGTGGACACGGGATCTTCGATTTTCGGACCAGCCTCTACCTGGCCCACGGAAGGGTCACGCCCACCTCCGTCCGCGCCTCCTTCGCCGGCCGCGGCAGCGTCTCGCTGCGGTTGCGGTCGGGCGGCCGGGTCCTGCGCCTTCCCGACGGCCTCCACTGCCCGCACCCGGCCGGCGGCGTCGTCGGCCGCAGCGGCGTCTACGTCGGCCGGGTCAGCTTCGACGGCGAGGCCGGCTTCACGTCGGTCGACGCACGCCGCGCGCCGGGCGCGGCGATCGAGGTCGGCGCGCTCACCACGTGCCTGGGGCCGCTGCTGGGCCGTGCCGGGTCGAGCGCCGCCGATCTTCCGGGCTCGGGCGCGGCGCCGTCGGGGCAAGCCGTGCCGGGCACTCCGACCCACCCGACGCCGGGAGCGAAGCCGACCGCGCTCTCCGCAGACGCCAAACTGCCGCTCTCGCGCACCGTCTTCGCCGCCGAAGCCCACGGCACGCGCACGCCGCTCTTCTTCGCCGTCAGCCAGAGCAGCGAGGGCGCGCTCGGCATCGCCCGCTACGCCGTCGCCGAAGGTCCGCCGGCTTCGTTCTCCTTCGACGACGCGCTCTCGCTCGCCGGCGTCACGCCGCCGCCGCCGTTCAGCGGCAGCGCGACCTTCCAGCGCGGCGCCGGGGCGGCGAAGAGCTGGAGCGGCTCGCTCGCCGTCTCCTTCCTCGGCGCGCCCGGCGTCGCCCTCACCGGCCCGCGGTTCGACGCCCAGCTCACCCGCGGCTGGTAGCGCCGGCGGCGCTCAGATCTTCAGCAGCACCAGGGTGTTGGCGAAGAAGAGGACGGCGAAGAAGACCGTCGCCCGGTCGAGGTTGCGCTCGACCATCGAGCCGCCGCCGAAGGAGCTGCCACCGCCGCCGATGCCGAAGGCGCCCGAGAGACCCGCGTCTTTCCCCGAGTGCAGCAGGATGAGGAAGACGAGGACCGCGGCGATGATCACCTGCAGGATGGCGAGAAGCGTGTACACGGGCGGGATGGTAGCGGGCGGTCACCAGAGTTGGGCGCCGCCGGGCTGTTGCCCGGGCCGGGTCTGAGCCGCTGGGGTTCCAGACCCGGCCCGGAGTGGGGATGGCTGGTCAGCCGGACTTGGCGACGGACAGGACCGGCGCGGTCGCTGGGATTACGGCGAGCTTCATCTTGCACCTCCTCGTTAGTCATCAGGCAATCTGCGAGCATTCACATGGCGTGAATAGCCCATGGGAACTCTCAGAGTTCCCGTCAGATAACCGTTTAGACTTACGCGGCCAGCGGTCGGAAAGGATTCGGGTAATGCCAGCGGAGGCAAAGATCAAGATCGGCGCCAAGCCGTGGGCGTACCTGCGGCGCCTGTCTGTCGTTCTCGCCTACGACCTGCGCTTGACGATCGTGACCGAGCTCTTCCTGCGGGAAATGAGCCCGAGCCAGTTCTACAGGGAGTTCGGCGGGGGCTCGGCGGCGAGGGTCGAACGCCACTTCAAGAGGCTCGCCGAGTACGGCTGGCTGCGGTTGGTGAGGGAAGAGTCGGGGGGCAGGCGTCGCGGGGGGTGCGAGCATTTCTACCGCGCAACCGAACTTGCGATTCTCGACCTCGAGACCTTTTCGCTATTTCCCTACTCGATTAGGGCAGCGTTCAGCTGGACGACCTTCAAGCAGCTTGGAGCACGGTTCCGGGAGGCGCTGGAGGCGGGTACGTTCGATGCCTCACCGGACCGTATCCTCGACTTCACTTCTCTCGACGTCGACGAGCTGGGGCGTGAGCGAGTCATCGCTGCTCTCGACGACCTGTTCGATGCCTTGCAGGAGGAGCAAGCCGAGGCAAGGCTTCGCATCTTCGAGTCCGGCGAGAAGCCGCTTTTGATGACGGTGGGCCTGGCAGTGTTCGAGTCGCCAGGCGTGCTTCGAGATGCGCCGGGGGGCCCGTACCTGGCGGAAGGCGCCGATAGCCTCGCCCCCGCGTGCGGGCGCCTCTCCAAGGTGGTGGCCGACGAGGTGTGCCTGAGCATCCTCGACGAGCTGAACTCGAGGGAGATGAGCGTGACTCAGTACCACCGGGAGATTGGAGGCGCTTCGAAGGCGGCGATTCGCTACCGCTTCGAGATGCTCGAGGGAATCGCTTGCTTGGTGAAGGTCGGCAAGATGCCCCGCGACGGACGCCGGGGTCCGCGCGAGCATGTCTACCGCGCGGCCGGGCCGGTGCTCGCCGACGACGGCGTCTGGTCTGGCGTGTCGGACTCGATCAAGTCCGGTGGCGGCTGGAAGACCTTCATGCAGCTAACAGACGAGGTCAAAGAGGCGATCAAGGCCGGAACGCTCGACGCCCGTCCCGACCGTCACCTCACCTGGTTGCTCCTCTCGCTCGACAGGCGCGGCTGGGAGAACGCGATCGCGGCGATCGACGCCGGGCTCGCGTTCGTCGCCGAGGAGCGGGAGACGGCGGCGCTCCGCCTAGCCAAGTCCGACGAGCCGCCGATGACGACGACCGTCGCGGCGCTGGCCTTCGAGTCCCCGCGGGGCTCGGAAAAGCCCTGACGCACCGACCGCTCTCCAATTATGCGGTGAATTCGATGTGAAAAGCGCTGCTAAATATTCCTACACTGCCGCCGTAGTTCCTTAATAGCCACAGTCGATCGACTCGATTTGGGACGGAGGATGGTTAAGAATGGCAAAGCCAAACCGGCAGCCGAAGGCGAGCAAGGGCAGCGGCGCTAGGAAAAAGAGCGCCAAAGGAGGGGAGAACGGCAAGCCCTACAAGGAAGAGGATCTGATCCGCGGCCTGAACCACGCGATCAGGCGGCAGGCGCTGCGCACCCTGCATGCCTCGAAGACGCCGATGGGCCCGGCCCAGGTGGATACGAAGCTGCAGCTCGGCAAAGCCCCCAAGGACCGGCTGAGCCAGGTCAGCTACCACATGAAGACTCTCGCTCAGCTGAGGATCATCTCCCTGGTCGACGAACAGCAGGTCCGCGGGGCGATGGAGCACATCTACGCCTCCGAGGTCGCCGACGACGCCTGGGTTCGGAGCACGCTGAAGCGGACGCAGGAGGCCGACGAAGCGGAGCTGTGGCCGGAGGGGAGACCGAAAGCCTCGTCCTGAGGGGAGCCCTGCCCGTACGCTGACATTCCTTGCAGTCGTGTTGCGGTCGTTGACATGAACCGCTAATCTGTCAACCAAGCGGACGGTTGACAGCGATCTGACAAGGAGAGGACGATGGAGGCAGCGGCGCACGCGGTCGAATCCGAGCTCAACCCGGCCACCTGGCGGGACCCGAAGCGCTACGCCTGGCTGCTCGGGCTGATCGTCCCGCTGCTGCCCTTCCTCGCCTGGGGGCTGGTCGGGCTGACCGGCCTCGGTGTCTTCTGGTTCTACGGCCCGATGCTCGTCTTCGGGATCTTCCCGCTGCTCGACCTGGTGGTCGGGGCGGACGCCGCGAACCCGCCCGACAGCATCGTCAAGTGGCTCGAACAGGACCGCTACTACCGCTGGTGCACCTACGCCTTCATCCCGCTCCAGTACGCGGGCCTAGCCTTCGCCTGCTGGCTGTGGGCCGACGGCGGGCTCTCGACCGTCGACTCGATCGGACTGGCGCTGACGATGGGGATGGTCAGCGGGATCGCGATAAACACCGCCCACGAGCTCGGCCACAAGCGCGACGACCTGGAGAAGTGGCTGAGCAAGGTCGCATTGGCGCAGAGCGGCTACGGCCACTTCTTCATCGAGCACAATCGCGGCCACCACGTCCGCGTCGCGACGCCGGAGGACCCGGCCAGCGCCCGCCTCGGCGAGAGCTTCTGGACCTTCCTGCCGCGTACCGTAGCCGGCAGCCTGACCTCGGCCTGGGGGCTGGAGCGGGCGCGCCTCGAGCGCGGCGGCCACCGGGCTCTTTCGATCCGCAACGACATCCTCCAGGCCTGGGCGATGACCCTCGTCCTCTTCGCCGCGCTGACCGCGGCCTTCGGCCTCGTCGTCCTGCCCTACCTGGTCCTGCAGGCGGTGCTCGGTTTCTGCCTGCTCGAGGTCGTCAACTACCTCGAGCACTACGGCCTGCGACGGCAGAAGAAGGAGGACGGGCGCTACGAGCGCTGCCGCCCCGAGCACAGCTGGAACAGCAACAACGTCGCCTCCAACGTCCTGCTCTACCACCTGCAGCGCCACAGCGACCACCACGCCCACCCGACCCGCCGCTACCAGGCGCTGCGCCACGTCGACGAGGCGCCGCAGCTCCCCACCGGGTACGCCGGGATGATCCTGCTCGCCGTCTGCCCGCCACTCTGGCGGCGCGTGATGGACCGTCGTCTGCTCGACCACTACGGCGGCGAGGTGGCGCGAGCCAACATCGAGCCGCGGGCCGAGCGCAAGCTCCTCGCCCGCTACGGGGCGAGGGCTGCATGAGCGCCTGGAGCTGTCCGGCCTGCGGTTACGTCTACGACGAGGACGCCGGCAACCCGCGCGAGGGCTTCCCGCCTGGGATGCCGTGGAGCGAGGTGCCCGACGAGTGGCACTGCCCCGACTGCGGCGTCCGCGACAAGGTCGACTTCGTGGAGAGCCCCTCTCGAGAAAAATGACTCCGGTGCAGACCCCCTATCCGGAAGCCGCGAAGACTCTGCTGCGCGAGACTCTGCTCGGCGCGGCGCGGGACGAGCTGCAGCGGCGAGCCTGGTCTGAGATCACGATGGCGGACGTGGCCGGCGCCGCCGGGGTCAGCCGCCAGACCCTCTACAAGGAGTTCGGCAGCCGCGACGAGTTCGCCCAGGCCTTCGTCATCCACGAGGGCGAACGCTTCCTCGACGCGGTCGAGGCGGCGGTGCTCGCCCACCTCGACGATCCGCGCGCCGCGGTCGTCGCCGCGCTCAAGGTCTTCCTGCGCAGCGCCGGCGAGGACCCACTCGTCCGCGTCCTGCTCAGCGACGACGGGACTGGCGGGATGCTGCCCTTCGTCACCACCCAGGGGATGCCGGTCGTGCAGTGGGCGACGGCGCGGCTGGCGGCGACGATCGAGCAGGGCTGGCCGCAGGCGCCCAAGGCCGACGTCGAGCTCCTCTCGGCCGCCCTCGTTCGGCTGGCGATCAGCTACGTCACCGCTCCGAGCGAGTCGCCGGAGGAGACCGCGGTCTCGATGGCGAAGCTGCTCGGCCCGTTCATCGACCGGGCGCTCGGACAAAGGACCTGATCAGGTCGGCGAGGCGGTCGGGCTCCTGCGCCATCAGGGCGTGGCCGCAGCCGGCGAAGCGCTCGACCCGGCAGCCCGGCCAGCGGGCGGCGAGGGCCTCGGCGTTGGCGGGCGGGATCACCGCGTCCTCCTCGCCGCAGGCGGCGAGGACCGGGGGAGCGCCGGGACCGGCCGTCGGCTGCTCCTCCGCGTGCCAGGCGTCGATCGCCCGCTCCTGGGCGTCGAGGTTCACCGGGTCGAGCGCCGCCCTCGCCTCGGCGACGAGGTCGCCGAACTCGCGGTCGATCCCCGGCGCGAGGTCGGCCGGGAACAGCACCGAGATCAGCCGGCTCGCCTGCTCGCGCGGCGTCCCCGAGCGGTCGGTGAGCCGCGCCCAGGTCGTCGCGTCCCCAGGCACGGCCGCCTTGCCCCCTGGATCGGTGGCGAGCAGGACGAGCGCCTCGATCCGGCCCGGCGCCCGCACGGCGAGCGCCTGGGCGACGAAGCCGCCCATCGACCAGCCGACAACCGGCAGGCGCTCGATCCCGAGCGCGTCGAGCAGGCCGGCGCAGTCCGCCGCCATCGAGTCGACGCTCAGCGGATCGCCCGGATCGCCCAGCTCCGACTCGCCCATGCCGCGGTTGTCGGGGCAGATCAGCTCGAAGGAGCGCGAGAGGAGCTCGAGGAACCGCGGGTCCCAATCGACCGCCGTCGCCGCGTAGCCGTTGAGCAGCAGCAGTGGCCGCCCCTCGCCGACCGACCGCCAGGCCAGCCGCCTGTCGCCGATCTCGATCGCACCATCCACCGGACGCGCAGCTAAGCAGATGCGAAGGGGGGAGAGTTCGGCTCGCCACGGCCTTGTAGAGGGGTGAGTGTCGCTACGGTCGTTTCCCCCACTCCTTCCGGTACGATTGATGGTATGCGAACTACCATTGATAATGCCGGAAGAGTCGTCGTGCCCAAGGATTTGCGTGCCGCCCTGAAACTGAATGGGGGCGACGAGGTCGATTTGACGCTGGAGGGCGAACGGATTGCGTTGACGCCGGCTCCCCGCCGGACCGAGCTGCATCGCGGACCGCATGGCATTCTCACTTCCAACCTTCACCTGCCGGAACATGGGCCCGATGAGGTCCGGGAAGAACTGGAACGGACTCGGCGGTGATCGTTCCCGACAGCTCGGTCCTGGTGGCCGGCTTCCTTCCCGATCATCCCTTCTACGACGTGGCAGAGCCCGCTCTGGTCGAGGTTCGAGAGGCCGGAGGCTTGGTCGCCCACACCACAGCAGAGACTTATGCCGTGCTGAGCGCTCCTTCGGGGGTCTATCGGAGCAAGCCGTCGACGGTCCTGGCCTATCTCGACCAATTCCTCGAAGGCGGCGCGCCGATCCAGCCGCATCCGGCCGCCTACCGCGAGGCGCTCGAGCTTCTCGTCGACGACGGCCGCGGCGGCGCCTCGATCTACGACGCGCTCATTGCTCTGGCGGCGCGCGAGGCGAACGCCACGCTAGTCAGCCTGGATCGCCGCGCCAGACCGACGTACGAGCTCTGCGGAGTCAACGCGAGGTTCCTCGACGAAGCCCGGTAGGAGCGCCGCCTCGTAGCCCGGCCGAGGGCTCCCCCTTGCCCACCGTGCGAAGCTAACAGCATGTCGTCCGACGGCCCGACCTCGCCGGAAGAGCGCGCAGCCGCCGGCAAGGACGCGCGCAACGCCGCGCCACGATCGAGCCACGGCGAGTGGGAGCCGGCCGCCGATCGGGCCGACCCGGTCGAGCTGCTCGAGGCGCAGGCCGCCTCGCGGGTCGGCCAGCTCGTGCCGTTGCGCTACGGCCGCATGTTGGCCTCGCCCTTCGCCTTCTTCCGCGGCGCCGCGGCGGTGATGGCCGCCGACCTCGCGCCGACCCCCGCCAGCGGCTTCACCGCCCAGCTCTGTGGCGACGCCCACCTCTCCAACTTCGGCGGCTTCGCCTCGCCCGAGCGCCAGCTCCTCTTCGACGTCAACGACTTCGACGAGACGCTGCCGGGCCCGTGGGAGTGGGACCTCAAGCGCCTCGCGGCAAGCATCGCCGTCGCCGGCCGCGACAACGGGTTCGACCGCGATCGGCGACGGCCGGTGGTCGAAGTCGCCGCGGCCGCCTACCGGCGCTCGATGCGCGAGCTGGCGACGATGGGCAACCTCGACGTCTGGTACCAGCGACTCGACCTCGACGCGATCAAAGCGGGCTGGGAGACCGCGGTCGGCCAGAAGCAGCGGCGGACCTTCGAGCGCAACGTCGAGAAGGCCCGCGCGAAGGACCGCGAGCGCGCCTTCGCCAAGCTCACCCACGAAGTCGACGGCCGGATCCGCATCGTCAGCGAACCGCCGCTGATCGTCCCCGTCGGCGAGCTGGTCGGCGAGGAGGCGGAGGGCCTCGATGCCCGCGCCCACGAGATCCTCGCCGCCTACGCCGGCACCCTGAGCGCCGATTGCCGCGTCCTCTTCGACAGCTACCGCTTCGTCGACGCCGCGGTCAAAGTGGTCGGCGTCGGCAGCGTCGGCACCCGGGCCTGGATCGTCCTCCTGCTCGGCCGCGACGAAGGCGACCCGCTCTTCCTCCAGATCAAGGAGGCGCAGCGCTCGGTGCTCGAGCCCTACACGGCGCCGAGCGCGTACGAGCAGCAGGGCGAGCGCGTGGTGCAGGGACAGCGGTTGGTGCAGGCGGCGAGCGACCTCCTGCTCGGCTGGGTCACGGCGGAGGGCCTCGACGGCGAGCGCCGCGACTTCTACGTGCGCCAGCTCTGGGACGCGAAGGGCTCCGCCCAGGTCGAGCAGATGGACCCCCGGGCGATGGCGGCCTACGCCGAAATCTGCGGCACCACCCTGGCCCGCGCCCACGCTCGCGGCGCCGACCGGATCGCGATCGCCGCCTACCTCGGCAAGAGCTCCGTCTTCGACCAGGCGATCGCCGAGTTCGCCGAGGCCTACGCCGACCAGAATGAGCGCGACCACGCCGCCCTGCGCGAGGCCGCCGACTCGGGCCGGATCGAGGTCGCGGCCGACCCGAAGGCCGCTTGAACCTGCGCAGCGTCCGCGTCGGCCGGCTCGCCGGGATCCCGATCGGGATCCAGCCGCTCTGGCTGGCGATCGTCGTCCTCATCGCCTGGTCGCTGGGCGCGAACTATTACCCCGACCAGGCGCCGGGGATCGCGCCGGGCGCCGCCTACGCACTCGGCCTGCTCAGCGCCCTGCTGCTCTTCGCCAGCATCCTCCTGCACGAGCTCGGCCACGGCATCGTCGCCCGCCGTCACGGGGTCGAGATCGAGGAGATCGATCTCTGGCTGCTCGGCGGCGTGGCGCGGATGAAGGGCTACCCGAAGACCGCCGGCGACGAGCTGCGCTTCGCCCTCGCCGGCCCGGCGGTGACGCTGGCGATCGCGCTCGGCTTCGGCCTCGTCGACGTGGCGCTGCCGGCCTCGGCGCCCGACGCGCTGCGGGCGGTGGTCGAGTACCAGCTCTTCATCAATGCCGCGATCCTCGTCTTCAACCTGCTGCCCGCCTTCCCGCTCGACGGCGGCCGGGTGGCGCGGGCGCTGATCTGGCGCCGCAACGGCGACCTGCGCCGGGCGACCGCCACGGCGGCCGCGATCGGCCGCGGCTTCGGCGTGGCGATGATCGCCCTCGGCCTGCTCGGCACGCTGGCAGGGGCGATCGGGGGCATCTGGCTCGCGGTCGTCGGCTTCTTCGTGATCATGGCGGCGCGGGCGGAGGAGGGGGGGCTGCGGGTCCGCACCGCCTTCGCCGGCCGCGAGGCGGGCCGCTTCATGTCCTTCCCGGCGGTCGCCGTGCCGGCCGAGCTCAGCGTCGAGGAGGCGCTGGCGAGCTACTTCGTCCGCTACCGCTACACCGCCTTCCCGGTCGTCGAGGACGGCCGGCCGGTCGGCCTGGTCGACGTCGGCCAGGTCGAGCGGGTGCCGCCGGGGCGCCGGGCGACGACGACGGTCGTCGAGGCGGCTATCTCCGACCCGGACCTGATCGTCGGCGAACACCAGGACGTCGCCGAGCTGCTCGAGCGCCCGGCCTTCCAGCGGGTCGGCAGGGCGGTGGTGCAGGCCGAGGACGGTCGCCTCGGCATCCTCTCGATCACCGACGTCAACGCCGCCCTCCGCGCGCTCGAGCTGACCCAGGCCTGACCCCCGCAGGCTGTGCGCCGCCGGCTAGGGCGAGAGCAGGGTCAGGTCCCAGCCGTCTGCGGTGCGGGTGAAGAGGCGGCGCTCGTGGATGCGGTCCTCCTCTTCGCGCCACAGCTCGATCGCCTCGGGGCGGACCCGCAGGGCGCCCCACTCGGGCGGGCAGGCCGGCGCGGTCTCCTGCACCTCGACGAGGTGTGCGAGGCGGTCGCGCAGCGGCCCGAGGTCCTCGATCGGCTCGCCCTGGCGGGAGACGACGGTCTGCAGCTGGTGGAAGAGGTCGCGCTCGGCGAACAGCTCCTCGGCCAGCGGGCGCTCGGCGAGGAGCGCCTCGCCGCTGACGTGGATCTGGCGGCCCAGCGAGGGCCAGTGGAAGAGCAGGGCGACGTGCGGGTTGGCCTCGACCTCGCGGGCCTTGCGCGTCCACAGCGCCGTGGTGAAGAGGAGCGCGTCGTCCTCGAGCCGCTTCAGCGTCACCGTCCGCGCCGAGGGCCGGCCGTCCGCGCCCACGGTGACGAAGGCGACCGAGGCCGGCTGAGCGAGCCCCGCCGCCCGCGCCTCTCCGATCCACCCGCCGAGCTCGGCGATCGGATCGACACCGGTCATCTGTAGTCGGGGTTGGGGAAGTCGAAGCGGCAGCCGGCGTCCCAGGCGGTGCGCTGGTTGCCGTGGGCGGGGATGCCGCCGGCGTCCTTCAGCATCCGCGCCAGGTGGAGCATGTTCCAGGCGGCGAAGGTGGTGTTGCGGTTGGTGAAGTCGTTCTCCGGGCCGCCCGAGCCCTCGTCGAGGTAGGAGGGCCCCGGGCCGGCCTCGCCGATCCAGCCGGCGTCGGCCTGGGGCGGGATCGTGTAGCCGAGGTGCTGCAGCGAGTAGAGCACGTTCATCGCGCAGTGCTTGACGCCGTCCTCGTTGCCGGTGACGAGGCAGCCGCCGACGCGGCCGTAGTAGGCGTACTGGCCGGCGTCGTTGAGCAGGTGCGAGTTGCCGTAGAGGCGCTCGACGATCCGCGTCGCGACGGAGGACTTCTCGCCCAGCCAGATCGGCATGCCGAGAACGAGGATGTCGGCCGCCATCACCTGCTCGAAGATCTGCGGCCACTCGTCGCGCTCCCAGCCGTGCTCGGCCATGTCCGGCCAGACGCCGGTGGCGATCTCGCGGTCGACAGCGCGGATGCACTCGACCGCGACCCCGTTGCGCCGCATGATCTCCATCGAGACGTCCATCAGCCCCTGGGTGTTGGAGACCTCGGGGCTGCGCTTCAGCGTGCAGTTGATGAAAAAGGCGCGCAGGTCGGAGTAGTCGGTCTCGCTGCTCTCGCAGAGCGCCGTCTGCTTCTCGGTCAGCTCGGTCACGTCTCTTCTCCTCGGTCGTCGGTCGGGCGTGATTCTATGGTTGGGGAAACCAGCGGAGGAGGAATGCGGATGCCCGACCAGACGATCACCCTGACGATCTCCAAGGCCGACGCCGAGGTGCTGCTCGGCGTGCTCTCCTCGGAGCGCTACAACGCCGAGGTCGAGGCCGTCGCCGACGCCGTCCGCGCCCAGCTCGACGAGAAGCTGGCCGAGCTGGGCTGAGCGGGACTCAGACGACGGTCACCCGGCCCCTCATGAACCCGTCGTGGGCCATCGCCCAGGGATCGCAGGGCAGCGCGCAGTACCAGGCGTAGGCGCCGGGCTTGCTCGGAGCTTGGATGACGAAGGTCGTCTCGCTCGGCTTTTCTTCGGAGCCGGCGGCGATGTTCACGTTGGTGCCCAGCTCCGCGGAGTTGAAGCTGTGGGGCATGTCGTCGTAGTTGTAGACGGTGACCCGCACGGTGGCGCCGGCCTTGACCGAGAAGTCGGCGGGCAGGAAGGCGTCGTGCCAGTTCCCGTCGGAGCCCTTCTTGCCGTGCTCGGTGTCCGACTTGATGGTCAGCTTCAGGCTTTCGCTGGGCGCGACCGCGACCGCGCCGGCGGCCTTGTTGGAGTCTTCTAGCTTGAAGGCGACCGCCAGCAGGGACGCCATCGACAGCAGCACGGCGAACATCACCGCCAGCTGGGTGAGCCCCCGATCTTCGCGCCTCTCGTTTCCTGCCGACATGGTTCTCTCCTTCCGCAAACCGGTGCATTGTTTGGTGACAGGTATGAACCTAGGGCGGCGCGAGGCGTCGTTCATCGGGTCGAAACCGCCGCTTAGCAGCGGGTTTCGCGCACCTAGGACTGCGGGGAAACCGGGGCCTCGGCCTGCAGCTCGTCGAAGCGTCGCGTCGGCAGGCGCCTGGTCGCCCAGAAGGAGGCGACGACGAGGAAGGCGGCGAACAGGAACGCCGTCTTCAGCGCCTCGAGCTGGGCGTCTTCGTAGCTTTCGACCACCGCGTCGACGCTCCGCGGGTCGAGCCCGGCTTGGGTCGCGCCGACCCTGACTTCGTCGGCGGCGACGAAGCTGCCGCCCGAGTCGAGGCGTACCTGCACCTGGCTGTTCACCTGATTCGAGATGTCGGGGTGGGAGGCGACGTTGGCGGAGAAGGAGGCCAGCAGGCCGGTGATCACGATCGCCCCGAGCACCGCCGTGCCCAGCGAGGAGCCGAGCTGCTGGGCGGTGTTCTGAAGCCCGCCCGCCTCGCTGCGCTCGCTGTCGCCGACCGAGGACTGCACGACGTTGCCGAGCTGGGACATGATCAGCCCCATCCCGACGCCGAGGACGCCCATCGCGACGAGGAAGGCGGCGTTGTCGAGTTCGGGTTCGATCGTGTCGAGCAGCAGCAGGGTGGCGACGAAGACGACGACGAGCCCGGCGCGCACCAGCGTCTTCGCCGGGTAGCGGCGGGACAGGGCCGAGCCGCCGAGCGCGGCGACGAAGAGCCCCGCCGAGGCGGGCAGCATCCGCACCCCGGTTTCGAGCGCGTCGAGGCCCTGCACGATCTGCAGGAAGAGCGGCACGGTGAAGAAGACGCCCATCAGGACGAGGTTCTGGGCGAGGAACATCGCGACGCCGCCGCGCAGGGTTGAGATGCCGAGCAGCTTGAAATGGAGGAGCGGTTCGCCCCCGCGCTCCTCCAGGCGCCGCTCCCAGGCGCGGAAGGCGGCGAGGAGGAGGGCGCCGGCGCCGATCACGAACGGCGTCAACGAGAAGCCGAACGGCTCCAGCGGCGAGTTGCGCGGCGCCAGCCACCCCCAGTTGCTCGCCTGCAGGACGCCGAAGACGACGAGGCCGAGGCCGAGCGCCGAGAGGATCCCCCCGACGACGTCGAGGCGGGAGGCCTTCTCGCGCAGCGGCTCGGGGATCAGCCGCGAGCCGGCGAGGATGCCGATCGCGACCACGACCTCGCCGGCGAAGACGAGCCGCCAGGTCAGCTCGGTCGTCACCCAGCCGCCGAGGATCGGGCCGACGGCGATGCCGGCGCCGGCGACCCCGCCGAGGACGCCGTAGGCGATCGCGCGGTCGCTCCCCTTGTAGGTGGTGGCGACCAGGGCGACGAGAGCGGGCAGGACCAGGGCCGCGCCGATGCCCTCGAGCACCGACCAGCCGAGCATCAGCGCGGGGACGCTCCAGGAGACGGCGGTGAGCGCCGAGCCGACCGCGTAGATGCAGATGCCGACGACGAGCGCCCGTCGCCGGCCCCAGATGTCGCCGAGCTTGCCGCCGGTCAGCATCAGCCCCGCCATCACCAGCGCGTAGAAGGCGATCACGATCTGGATCGTCGTCACCGTCGTGTCGAAGTCTTCGACCAGCTGGGAGATCGAGACGTTCATCACCGCCTGGTCCAGCACCATCAGGAACTGGGCCGTGCCCAGTACCGCCAGCGGTCCCCATCTCCTCACCCGCGGCACACTATCGCCAGGCAGCGCGGGCTAGGATGGCCGCGGCCGTGACTGGGAGCCGGAGACGAGAGGAGCGCTGGAGCCGCTACGCGGAGCGGATGACGAACGCCTTCGGCCTCGTCCTCCTGCTGGTGCTCTCCACCTACGTGCTCGCCTCGCTGACCCGCTACTCGGGCTGGAGCGCCGTCGCGATCACCGCGGTGGCCTGCCTGGGTGGAGTGGCGGCCCTTGGCAGTTCCGGCGTCAGGCCGGCGTTCGTCCGCGGCGCCGCCGCGATCGGGCTGGTGGCGGCCGGCCTTGCGGCCGCCGGGGCGATCTCGGGCGACGACGGCTTCCTCGGCGCTGCGGCGCTGATCCAGATGCTCCTGCTCATCCTCGCCAGCGGCGTCGTCCTGCGGGCGGTGCTGAGCGAGTCGGAGGTCAACTTCCGCACGATCCTCGGCGCGATCAGCGTCTACCTGATCTTCGGCCTGCTCTTCACCTCGCTCTACGTGACGATCGACCGCCTCCAGGGGGGCGCGTTCTTCCTCAGCGAGGCCGGCTCGCACACCGGCGACTACATCTTCTTCAGCTTCACCACGCTGACCACGACCGGCTACGGCAACCTCGTTCCGGCAGCGCAGCCGGGCAAGATGTTCGCCGGCCTCGAGATGCTCTTCGGTCAGATCTTCCTGGTGACGCTGATCGCCGGCCTGGTCAGCCTCTGGCGGCCGCGGCGGGGCTGACGGCGCCGGTCGTCGCGGCGTCCTCCGCCGCGTACTCCGCGAGCAGCTCCCGCTCGCGGCGGGCGTCGGGGAAGAAGAAGAAGACGAGCGCCGCGCCCAGCGCGATCGCGACGATGCCAGCGGTGTAGGCCCAGGAGTCCCCCTGCAGGAAGGAGGTCTTCGCGGCTGCGGTGATCGAGGATGCGTAGGCGGGGTACTGCGAGGCGAGGTCGGCGGCGCTGGAGAAGGACTTGGTCAGCTCGGCTTCGACGTTGGCGGTCACGTTGTGGGGCGAGGCGGCGACCGCTTCGGTGGCCGCCGCGGCGTAGCCGGCGGTCAGCAGCGCCCCGAGGATCGACTGCATGATCGCCCCGCCGAGGTCACGCTGGAGGTCGGCCGTGGCCGAGGCCATCCCAGCGCGGCGCACCGGCACCGAGCCGGTCAGCGAGCGCGAGGCCGGGGTTCCGGCGAGGCCGACGCCGACGCCGATGAAGGCGTATCCCAGGCCGACCTTCCAGTAGGGGATGTGGTCCTTCCAGAGGAGCAGCATGGTGAGGAAGCCGAGCAGGCAGAAGGCGTAGCCGAGCAGGAGGGTGAAGCGGGCTCCCCGGGCCTCGACCAGCTTCGCCGAGCGCGGGGCGACGACGACCATGAGGGCGGCGGCGGGCAGGATCGCGAGGCCGGCGTCGAGGGTCGAGTACCCGAGCACGTTCTGGAGGAACTGCTGGCCGACGAACATCGCCGCCATCAGCGAGCCGAAGACGATGATCCCGGCGCAGGCGGCGACCCAGAAGACGCGCCGCCCGGCCACGTCGAGGTCGTACAGCGGCGCCGCGAGTCGGCGCTGGCGCAGGACGAACGCCGCCGCGGTGGCCAGGGCGATGAGGCCCAGGGCGGCCGCCGCCACCCTCGCGTCCGGCACTGGGGCCAGGTTGATCGCCAGCACCAGCGCCGCCACCATCGCGATCGAGAGCAGCCCGCTCGGGTTGTCCACGGTGTCGGTCGACTCGTTGACGTGGGCCGGGATGAAGCGCAGCGCCAGGTAGAGGGCGACGCCGGCCAGCGGCAGGGTGACGAAGAAGACCGAGCTCCAGGCGAACTTGGTCAGCAGGGCTCCGGATATCAACGGGCCGAGCGCGGCGATCCCGCCGCCGAGCGCCGACCAGAGCGCGATCGCCCGCGTTCGCGCCGGCCCGGCCCACAGCGCGGTGATCAGCGCCAGCGTGGTCGGAAACGCCATCCCGGCGGCGAGGCCGCCCAGCAGGCGGGCGGCGAAGAGCACCCCGATCGAGGGCGCGAACCCGGCGAGCAGCGAGGCGGGCACCGCCAGCCCGGTGCCGAGGACGAGCATCATCTTGCGCCCGTGGCGGTCGCCCAAAGCCCCCAGGTAGAGGACAGAGGCGGCGAGCCCGAGCGAGTAGGCCACCGCGATCAGGTCGAGCCCGGTCTGGCCGGCGTCGAAGGCCTTGCCGATGTCCGGCAGGGCGACGTTGGCGACGGCGAGGTTGAGGTTGGCGACGGCCGCGACCAGGATCAGCGCAGCGAGGACCCGCCCGGCCTGCTCGGGCGACTTAGACGCGGCTGCGCTCGGCTGTGTCTCGGCAGGCACCGCGACGGATCATCGCCCCTGCCCCGGCGGTGCGTCAAATGCGGATCAGCGGATCAGCCGCACCTTGGCCTTGGTTTTGGCCTTCGCCCATTCGCCGTCGGTTGTGAGTACCGGGACTCCGAGGCGCTCCGCGAGAACCAGACCGGCTCGATCTGCAAGGGAGAGGCCCTGAGCTTTGGTAGCCGGTCGCAGCCGGGCGATTTCGATGCAGTCGTCGTCGGTGATCGGCTCGACCGAGACGACCTTCCCGACAAGCTCCGCACCTCGCATCTCCGCCGCCGCGACGCCCGGGTCCTCGCCTCGCTCCGCGAGCTTCGACAGGACCTCGGCCCAACTCGCCACGCTGATCGCGGCGCCGCCTTTCATCGCCTCCCGAACGGCGGACGCTCCATCCTCGTCGTTCAGATGGGCCAGTAGCGCCGACGCGTCGAGGACGGTCGCCGGCGCTTCGGCCTCAGCCTCGGCCAAGGCGGCGACGCTCGGCCTGTTCCTCGGCACGCACTTCCGCGCGCCGATCTGCGACCAACTCGTCGGCAAGGCTGACGCCCGGTGCCAGGTGCGCGAACATGCCGCTCGTCCGCTCTATCGCCGCAGCGCGTCGCTCGGCCGCCGACTGCTCAGCTTTCGTTGCATGGGCCACGTTTCACATGGTACCTCTCTCGGGCGATGTCTTCCCCGCTGAGTTCGAGGGCCTATACGTTGCCCAGGAGGTCTGACTGAGCAATCTCTCCTAAATTGGAAACCAACAAAAACGGTGATCGGGGGTAGATCAAGGTCTCCGTCAAACCCGGCCTGGCTCACTCGGCGGCCAGGGAGTCGGGCAGCGGCGCCGCGCGAACCGCCGCCTTGGACTTGGGCGGGCCATCTTCGATGCGGTCGAAGCTGAGTCGAACGCGAATCCTGGCGGCCGTCCAATCGACGTTACGCCAGCGCAGCGCCAGCAACTCCCCTTGCCGAAGCCCGGCCTTCATCGCCGTTGCGTAGAGCGCCCGATCCGTAGAGCCGTAGGTGGAGTCGAGATCGACGGCGCGCAACAGCGCGTCCAACTCCTCAGGCTGTAGGTATGCGATCTCGCTTTGGGCCGTCACTTCGGGGGCTTCGACGTTGACGCAGGGACTCTCGGAAAGCCAGCCCTGCGTCACCGCATAATCGAGAATCTGTGAGAGAGGCTTATAGGCGTTGACGATGGTGCTCTCAGCCTTCCCGGCGGCCGTCAGATCGGCCAGCATCCGCTCGATGTCGGCGGGCGCGATGTCGGCCACCGGCGTTTCTGCGAAGCGGGGGAGTAGGTGCGCCCGAATGGATGCGCGGTAGGTGCGCGCGGTGGACTGGCGCAGCGGGCGCTTGGCCCGCGTGGTGAAGTGCGCGAGCGCGCGTTCGGTCGCGGTGGCGAAGGTGATCCGATCCGGGCGGGCGCTCGACACGTCCTACATGCGGCGGTTGCTCCCCAAGCTGGCCGCGGCGGCGAAGCTGGACAAGCCGGTGTCGCCGCATCTGCTCCGCCACACGCGAGCGCGCGAGTGGTCAGATGCGGGCTTCCCGGTCGCGGACATTCAGCACGCGCTCGGACACAAGAACCTCGCCACTACCTCGATCTACCTCGCGCGACTCGCCCCGGCCGGAATGGGCGCCGGGCAGAACGGCCGCCGGTCTAACTGACCAGCGGCCCTAGCGCGCGGCGACGCCCGGCTCCCCCAGACGACAAGCGGCCAGGGGAGCCGGATACTGATTGCCGGAATCAGCCAGCCTTCGTAATGGCGAGCATCGGCACGGCGGACTCAGTGGATACGACCTTCATGTTCTCACCTCCCTTCGACCTTTGCTAAGAAAATCCAGACTAAGGGGCCGAATGAGGAAGATTTGGGAACCTGATCGGTTCGACTCGGGAAACCAGTTAGACTCCCGCGGCACTCGGCAAGCCCAAAGCAGTCGGAGGGAGTCGCGTGGCAGCAGAAATCTGGACCGGACTCAGATCGCAGACGGCACATTTGCGACGCCTCGCAGTCGCGTTTGCGACCGAGCTTCGGCTGAAGGTCGTTATCGAACTCTACGGGCGGGAAATGGGCGCTCAGCAGTTCCGCACGGAGTTCGCCCCTGGGGAGACTTCTGGACGGGTCGATTACGCCTTCCGGGAGCTGGCTAGACACGGCTGGCTGAGGCACATCCGCAGCGAGGGTCCGGGCGGCCAGCACCGCGGCTCGGAAGAGCACTTCTACAGGTCTACTGCCCTTCCGTTCATCGACATGGAGACCTGGGCGCTGTTGCCCTACTCCGTTCGCGTCGCCTTTAGCTGGAACACCCTCACGCAGGCGGCCGAACACTTGCGCGCGGCGATGGAAGCCGAACCGTTCGGCCGCCCTGATCGAGACCTTAGCGTTACGTCGCTGCTCCTCGACGCGGAGGGTTGGGAGCGAGTGACGGAAGCGCTCGCCGAGGAGTTCGCCCGCAAGTACGAGGAGCAGGAGGACGCCAGGCGTCGTCTCGCGCGCTCCAAGGAGTCGCCCATCAAGGTCCACAGCATTCTGTTTTCGTTCGAGATGGCGGGCGGGTCGGGCAGGTGTCAACGGCCATCGGTTTCTCCCCAGCGGCGGCCATCCAACCTCCCCGCTGACGGCCACGTTTATTCCCCACCGGCGGCCATCGGTTCTCCCCGCTTGAGCCCTTCTCTCGCAGCGGCGTAGCGGAGGCCGTAGGCCGTAGCGCAGCTGCTGCGAGCGGAGCTCTTGCGTCAGCTCAGCGGCACCACCCCCTTACCCTCGGTCGCCTGGGTGAGCCGGTAGCTATCGGCCCCCTCGGTGACGATGACGTGCGCGTGGTGAAGCAGCCGGTCGACGGTTGCCGCGGCGAGGGTACGCGGCATCAGCTCGTCGAAGCCCGAGGGGTGCAGGTTGGAGGTGATCGCCAGGGAGCGCTTCTCATAGGCGGCGTCGACGACGCGAAAGAGCGCCTCGGCGGCCTCCTCGGAGACCGGGACCATGCCGACGTCGTCGATCACGATCAGATCGGTGCGGATCAGCTTGCCGATCGCCTTGGCGACCGAGCCGTCGGCGCGGTGGCCGCGCAGGAGCGTCTCGAGGCTCTCCAGCGTGTGCCAGGCGACGGTCTTGCCCTTCTCGATCGCCAGGTGCCCGAGCGCCTCCACGAAATGGCTCTTGCCGGTCCCGCTCGGCCCGCAGACACACAGCACCTCCGAGCGCTCCACCCACTCCAGGGTTCGCAGCGCCTGCTGGGTCGCGGCGGGGATCGAGGAGGCCTCCTCTTCCCAGGCCTCGAAGGTCTTGCCGGCGGGAAGGCCCGAGCGCTTGCGGCGGGTGCGGATCGCCGCCTCCGAGCGCCCGGCAGCCTCGGCCTCCATCAAGACGCGCAGGATCTCCAGCGGCTCCCAGCGCTGGGAGGCGGCGGTGGCGATCACCTCCGGCGCGGCCTTGCGCACGTGCGGCAGGCGCAGGGTGCGCAGGAGCTTCTCCATCTCGACCGGCAGGGGCGGGGCCTTGGGCGTCTCGACACTCATTTCCCGAACCCCTCCCAGGCCGCGGTGGAGCCCTGCAGGGTGGCGGCCTCGGTGCGACGGCGCGGGAACTCGATCACCTCGGCGCTCTCGCGGTGGGCGAGGATCGAGGCGAGGTCGCCGTCGCCGAAGCGCTCGACGTCGGCTGCGGCCTCCAGGGCGGCATCGACCTCCCCGGCGCCGTGCATCTTCGCCAGGTCGACCGCCTCGGCCATCTTGCGCCGCACCCTGGTGGCGCCGACCGAGGCGGCCCGCGTCAGCCACTTGCAGGCCCCGGGCCCGATCGCAAGGAAGGCCGCCTCCTCGGCGCCGGCTGCGCGGGGACGGCGCCCCAGGGCGCCTGGCGGGCGGGGCGGGTAGTGCTCCTCGGAGATCCGCGGGCTCCCCGGCGTGGTCAGCTCGTGGCGGGCGACCTCGCGTGGGCCGTGGGCGCCGTCGGCGTGCACGACGACGAGGCGGCCGTCGTGGGCCCTGGCCCAGACGCGCTCTCCGACCAGCTCGTGGGGGACCGAGTAGATCGCCCTTCCCACTGAGATCGTCGACTCCTTGGAGACCTTTCGCGTCTCCCCGAAGCAGATGGTGTGCGGGGCATCGGGCAGTGGGTGCAGGCGACCTCGCTCCTCACGCAGCATCTCCGCCGGGACGCGACCGGTGACCCGGTGCTCGCGGCCGTTGACCTGCTCGCAGAAGGACTCACAGGCCGCCTCCAGCTCGGCGAAGCTCGCGTATCCGGGCCGCAGGTTGTGGTCGGTCGGCACCAGGTCGGCCTTGGCGACCCGCACGGTCGCCTCCGAGCCTCCCTTGGACTCCGGGTCCGCCGGCACGCAGGTGGCGACGCTCAGCCCGTAGTGGCGCGAGGCGGCGACGATCTGCGGGTTGCGCACGGCGATCCCGCAGACGTGGCTGGTGGTGACGGTCTTCTCGTTGTCGGTCAAGGCGTAGGTGGGAGAGCCGCCAAAAGCCCGCAGGGCCCGGTCGAGCGCCATAACGACCGAGGGCAGGGTGCGGTCGGCGAGCGGCAGGACGACGCGAAAGCGCGACCAGGCGAGCCAGGCGCAAAACAGCGAGGTCGGCCTGCCGTCGATGGCGGGGCCGTCGCCGTAGTCCCACTGCATCCACAGGCCGGGCTCGGTGACCCAGGGCGCCAGCACGCGCCTGTGCCCGGCCTCATAGGCGGCCTTGACGCGGGCCACCGCCCGCCTTGTCGTGCGCGGCGAGCCCTCATAGCCCATCGCCTCGAGCCGCTCGTGCACCTTGTCGGCGCGAACCTTTCCCTGAGAGCGCTCGACAAGCTCGGCGATCTTGCCCTCGTAGTCGACAGTGCGCGGGCAGGGTCGCTGTCTTCGTCCCCAATCGCCGCCCGCGGCTTCCCGCTCTTCCACGTAATAGGCGACCGTCTTGTGATCGCAGCCGGCCAGCTCCGCCGCTCCTCGCAACGTGCCGACCAGGTCATATGCCTCAAGAATCTCCATCACTTCCTCCGCTTTCTTCAATCCGACGCCTCCTCGTCTGCTTGCCGAAGGGGCGAGCCGTAGCGAGGCGGGCGGTCGGCACCGGCCGTCTCGGCCGGCGGTTTTCAGTCGTCGGTGGGGAGATCCGATGGCCGCCACTGGGGAGGTTTGGTGACCGCCAGCGGGGAGTTCCGGTGGCCGCCTATGGGGAGATTCTCATGGCCGCCGTCAGGCAGGATCGGCCCCAGCCTGATCGAACAGGACGAGCCGCTGGTTCCATTCCCCACGCGCCTCTCCAAAGTCTTCGAGGACGAGGTGTGCATCCAGATCATCGAAGAGGCGAACATGTGCGGCGAGGTCAGCGCCCCGTCTTTCTACGCCAAGTACGGCGTCGACACCGTCGATGGAATCCGCCGTCGAATCAAGATGCTCGCGGAAATCGGTTGGCTTGCAGAGGTCGATAAGAGGACCGTGGGCAAACGGCGCGGACCCCGCGAGCACTTCTACCGAGCGAGCGGCCCGGCGATCCTCAAGGAGACCGGGCCGTGGGCGAACGTTCCGGATTCGCTCAGAGCAACGACCGGCTGGAACACTTTTGAGCGACTGACCAAGCAGATCAAAGCCGCGATGGTGGCGGGCACCTTTGACGGACGAGTTAACCGCTGTCTCGCTTGGTCGATTCTCAGCTTGGATCAACGGGGATTGAAAAGGGAGGTCGCGGGCAGGAGTGCGTTGCGCGCCCTTGCCCTTGAAGAGGAGGCGCGGGCAAAGGTCCGCATGAAGGTCTCGGGCGAGAAGGCAGTGAAAATGGCCATCGCTTTCGGAGTATTCGAGCCACCGATGGACGTAATCAAGCGGCAATAGGACAGGTTTACATTGGTCAGCAGACGTGAAATCAGCGCCGCTGGACCATAGGGTTAGTGACGGCTGGGGCTGCCGTGTTCGTACTTGGACCGTTCGCCTCCGAGCGGGCAGGGCCGGACTGGTGTCCTTGCCTCCCTAATAAACAGGGGGCCGGGCGGGTCTGCTTGCCCGTCCGGCCTTTGCTTCTCCCGGACTCACATCTGAGCACCGACGCTAAAAGGCAAATGGAGCGAAAGATTCACCTCAGCCGCGCCGCGTTGGAGCGGGCTAAGCAGATAATCCGGATCAAGGGCACTCTCTCGGCGTCAGACGTTCACGCGATCTTGACGGCGGACGGCGTTGATTGTCCGCCGGTAGATGTTCTCGAAAAGCGCATGGAGGAATGGAGGCGGACAGGTATTTACGACCAGCTCCGCGAGGAAACGCGACGGGCTATGCCGCCGGACGAAAATTGAGGGCAGCGGTTGCTCGCCATCTAGACGCAGTCGGCGTGAATCAGCTTCGCGCGCCGCCGGATGACGACTGCCTAGAACGGCAGCCGAGAGCAGCTATTAACTGCCGCCGTCCGTTCGGCCCCGCTACCTTCACCAACAGCGTTGAAGGGATTTGCGGACGTTTCAAATTTCGGCGCTGCGGTAGTGGCCTCGGCCGCGCTGACGCATCCCTGGTAGTGCTGCTCGGATGCGAGCCAATACAGAGCGACGACTGCCAGGATCGCCAGGATGGGGGCTAGCCACTTCACCATCGGCGGCTATGGAGGGGTGCCCTGCGTCAGATAGGGGCCATCGCCGGAGCTGCTAACGAAATAGGGGAACCACTGTTCATCAACGGTGACGCTGATAGCGTCGCCGGGGAGCGCGCGAAGCTGTCGAGCACCGACCTCGGGCGAGATGGCAACCGCGGAACCGGCCGGTTCATAGTTGCGCCCGACGCGCGTTCGCCTCTCGATCTTGAAACGTGGCTGCACCATCGGGCAGCGTAGGCCCCCAAGCGGTCGGAACGGAAATGGGACGAGGAGGGGACGAGGAGATCGGCGGCGTGGTTGGCGTGCAGGTCGGCGGCCCAGCAAGAAAACCCCGCCATAGCGGGGCTTTCGTTCATGCGGCTGAATGGAGTCGAACCATCACGTCCCGTAAAGGACACAAGCCCCTCAAGCTTGCGCGTCTACCAGTTCCGCCACAGCCGCGTGGGGCGACGATTCTAGATGTTCGCCTCCGGTGCCGCGCGCGCCCGGGCCGGGGGATGCGAGGGACCGCCCAGGCTTGCGGCCGTCCGTGGTAGGCGCTAGCCTTGCGAACAAGTGTTCGAACGGACTCGGCCCGGCGGTGCTGGGCCCGACCAGGAGGCTCGGCGTGGTTGACCTTGACCTGACCAAGAGGCAGAAGGAGATCTTCGACTTCATCCGCCGCTACGCGGAGAAGACCGGCTACCCGCCGACCGTGAGGGAGATCGGCAAGGCGGTGGGCCTGCACTCATCCTCGACCGTGCACGCCCATCTCGCGAACCTGGAGAAGATCGGTCTGCTGCGGCGCGACCCGACCAAACCGCGGGCGATCGAGCTGCTCTTCGATCGGGCCAAGCGGACGATCATGCCGGGCGGCGGGCTGCCGCTGATCGGCCAGGTCGCCGCCGGCGAGCCGATCCTCGCCGAGGAGAACATCGAGGACTACATCGAGATCCCCGACGTGATCGGCGGCGAGGACGGCGACTACGTCCTCCGCGTGCGCGGCGAAAGCATGAAGGAAGCCGGGATCTTCGAGGGCGACTACGTCGTCGTCCGGCCGGCCGAGGAGGCGAGCGACGGCGAGATAGTCGTCGCCCTGATCGGCGAGGAGGCGACGGTCAAGCGCTACTTCCGCGAGAGCGATCACATCCGCCTGCAGCCCGAGAACGCGACGATGGAGCCGATCCGCAGCGCCGAGGCGAAGGTCCTCGGCCGGGTGATCGGCGTCGTCCGGAAAGTCTGACCGAGCGCTACCATCGGAAGGGCGGGCCAGGCGACCGCGGGGGGAGAGAAAACCCCTCGAGGAAAGTCCGGACACCATAGGGCGAGGGCGGTGGGTAACGCCCACCCGGGGAAACCCGCGGGAAAGTGCCACAGAAACACACGGCCGATGGCGCGGCCACACGTGAGCCGCGTACAGGCAAAGGTGAAAGGGTGCGGTAAGAGCGCACCGGCGTCGCGGTGACGCGGCGGCCAGGCAAACCCCGCCCGGTGCAAGGCCAAAGAGGATCGTCGACCCTGCCCGGCGAGATCCAGGTAGGCCGCAGGGCCGCAAGGCCCCTCCGGGGCGTCAGCCCCGGCGAGATAGATGGTCGCTCACGACAGGATCCGGCTTACAGGCCCGCTGAGAGAAGGGCCCCGCGAGGGGCCCTTCTCAATCTCTCCGTCGGGCCGACACCGGTCGCCGGAGCGACCTGTGCACGCTTTTCTGTCTTAGCGTTTGCTAACGTGCCGCCAACTTCCGCTGAATCTCCGCCACATATCGCGGGGAGCGGGGGACCCATTGGTTGGGGCGAATCGCCGGCATCTGCCGCGTAGCGCAGCTCTTTCAGCGCGAGCCCGTCAGCTAACCCCGTAAGCGCTTGGAAAGAGCAATGAAGGAATCGAGGAACCGCCGCGGGCGGAAAGACCGACGCTGGATCGCGCTGCCGCTCATCGCCGCGGCGGCGCTGGCGATCGCGCCCGGGGCGGCGAGCGCCGAAACCGGCGGTGCCTCGCCGATCGCCTCCAGCGGGACCGCCGGAGGCGGCCTTGCCTTCGCGCCCCTGCAGCAGGCCGGCGCCACCTGGTACGGCCCGGGCCTCTACGGCCGCCAGACTGCCTGCGGGCAGGTGCTGCAGCCGCAGACGGTCGGCGTCGCCAACCGCGACCTGCCCTGCGGCACCGCGGTCAAGTTCGTCTACCACGGCCGCCAGCTGGTCACGTCGGTGATCGACCGCGGCCCCTACAGCACCGGCAACGACTGGGACCTGACCAACGGCGCCCGCCGCGCCCTCGGCTTCGAAGGCTCGGGGACGATCCGCTACGCCGTCGCGCTGAAGTACGCGCGCGCCGCCGTGCCGCCCGATCCGGCCCCCTGACCGCCGCCCCTGCGGCTAGTCTTCCGCCGTTCGGGCAGTTTCACGAGAGGAGCGCGGGCATGTCGAGTTCATCCCAGAGGGAATCTTTCGCATGGCGTCAGGCCAGCGGTCGCCCCGCGGCCGCGATCGTCCTACTCGCGTCCCTGGCGCTGCTCGTCCCGCTGGCCGCCGGCGCCGGCGCGGCCAGCAGCACGAAGACGACGGTCGTGCTCGGCAGCACTGCGACCACCCCCGACCCCTCCTGCCCCGAGCTGCCCTGCCAGGCGATCGGCAGCGTCACCGGCTTCCAGGTCTCGACCGCGCAGTCGAGCTTGCCCTTCCGCGTCAACCGCGCCGGCAAGGTCAAGGCGTGGACGCTGACCCTGGCCCAGCCGACCCCCCAACAGCGATCCTTCTTCAACGGCTTCTTCGGCACCCCGCCGGAGGCGAGGCTCTCGATCCTGCGCCGCGTGCCGGGAACCGAACCGCCGCGCTACAACCTGCGCAGCCAGAGCTCCGTCCACGTCCTCTCGCCCTACCTCGGGAAGACCGTGCGCTTCGGCGCCTCGCTGCCGGTCGAACAGGGCGACATAGTCGGCCTGACGATCCCCACCTGGGCCCCAGCCTTCGCCCAGAACCTGACCAGCAAGGACTCCTGGCGGGCCAGCCGCGAAGAAGGCAAATGCACCAACACCACCGACGTCCGCCAGGGCCAGCCCCAGGAAAAGCCCGGCACCCGCGCCACCTATGGTTGCCGGTATTCGACGGCTCGCCTCCTCTACACCGCTACGGTCGTAGAGGAATAGAGAAGGAGCCGGGCACTAGCCCGGCTCCTCTATGCGGCCGACGGCAAAACCGTCGGGGTGGCCTGGTCTTTCGGCAGAGCCGCCGCCGAGGCGATCAGGGACTGGAACTCGTTCAGCGCCAGGTGCGCGACCCCCTCGAGCAGCTCCTCGTCGCTCCACCCGATCTCCAACGCCTCTTCGTGCAGGTGGTGAGGGGGGTAGGCGTCGCGCGCCTCGAGGATGCCCTTCAGGTAGGCGAGCAGCGCCGCCTCCTTGGCGTCCCCGAGGTAAAGCTGCGCGCCCGCGAGACCTCATCGAGGCCAAGGCCGGCACGGCGCGCCGACTTCGCGTGCTGGGCGATGCTGTAGTCGTCGTCGCGGTACTCGGCCACCGCCAGGGCGATCCGCTCGCGCGTCGCCGGCGGTAGGACGCCGCTGCGCAGCTCCGAGCGCATCCGGGTGTAGGCACGCAGCACCGCCGGGGCGCCGGCGAGGACGCCGACGAACTTGGTCACCGCGCCGCCGGCCGCCTGGATGCTCCTGATCAGGGGAGCGCTCTCGTCGGGAGCCGTCAACTCGTCGTGGATCTGGAACCTGCTAACCGCTGTTTTTACCGTCACGTTGCTTCCCGCCTTTGGCTCGGATTGGGAGAATCCGCTTCACAAAGCCTTTAATTGCCCTTTACTTTACTTTGAGCCACTAACTTACGAGAAGTAAGTTATACCGCGTTTCGCCGCCGTTCGCAAGCCGCCTGTCGTCGCCTGGCTCTACCCGCAATACGGCGCGCCGCACCCATCCGGTTCAGTCGCCTATCTTTGCCCTCCCGAGACGCCGCGCCAGAGCCAAGGAGGCCGAGATGGCAGACAACCCGAAGAGTGCCGCCGACGTCGCCGCGATCGTCGCCGAACGCGGCGTCCGCTTCGTCCGCCTCTGGTTCACCGACGTCCTCGGCCAGTTGAAGAGCTTCTCGATCAACGCCGCCGAGCTCGAGGACGCGCTGGAGGGGGGGATGGGCTTCGACGGCTCCTCGATCACCGGCTTCAACCCGATCGAGGAGTCGGACATGATCGCGATGCCCGACCCCTCGACCTTCGCCCTGATCCCCTGGCGCCCGGAGGAGGAGAACGCGGTCGCCCGCATGTTCTGCGACGTCCGCGTCCCCGGCGGCGAGCCCTACGAGGGCGACCCGCGCTGGATCATGCGCCGGGCGCTGAAGCGCGCCGAGGAGATGGGCTTCGAGGCCTACAACATCGGGCCCGAGCTGGAGTTCTTCTACTTCCGCTCGTCCAAGCCCGAGGGCGGCGTGCCCGAGGTGCTCGACGAGGGCGGCTACTTCGACCTGACGACGCTCGACGCCGGCTCCGACGTGCGCCGCGACACCGTGCTGGCGCTGGAGCGGATGGGCATCCACGTCGAGTACACCCACCACGAGGTCGGGCCGTCCCAGCACGAGGTCGACATGCGCTACAAGAACGCGCTGCAGATGGCGGACGACTGCATGACCTACCGCATCGTCGTCAAGGAGTACGCGATGAAGTACGGCTGGCACGCGACCTTCATGCCGAAGCCCCTCTTCGGCGAGAACGGCTCCGGCATGCACGTCCACCAGTCGCTCGCCAAAGACGGCAAGAACGCCTTCTTCGACCCCGAGGACCAGTACTTCCTCTCGGCCACCGCCAAGGCCTTCATCGCCGGACAGCTCAAGCACGCGCGGGAGATCTCGCCGCTCTTCGCCCAGTGGGTCAACTCCTACAAGCGCCTGGTGCCGGGCTTCGAGGCGCCGGTCTACCTCGCCTGGTCGCGCCGCAACCGCTCGGCGCTGATCCGGGTGCCGCTCTACCACCCCGGCAAGGAGGGGGCGACGCGGGCCGAGCTGCGCTGCCCCGACCCCGCCTGCAACCCCTACCTCTGCTTCGCCGGGATGCTGCAGGCCGGGCTCGAGGGGATCGAGAAGGGCTACGAGCTGCCCGAGCCGATGGAGCAGAACCTCTACCACCTCTCGCCCGAGGAGCGCTCGCAGCGCGGCATCGAGGAGCTGCCGGAGACGCTCGGCGAGGCGATCGAGGTGGCGGCCGAGTCGGAGCTGGTCCTGCGCACCCTCGGCGAGCACACCTTCCGGCGGTTCGTCGAGATCAAGCGGCAGGAATGGGACGAGTACCGGGTCCAGGTCACCCCGTACGAGATCGAGAACTTCCTGCCGGTGCTCTAGGCGCGGCCGGCGCGCGAGAGCGCCGAGGGCCACCAGAAGTCGTCGCCGACGGTGAGCGCTATCGCGGGGACGAGGATGCTGCGGACGAGGAAGGTGTCGAGGAGGACGCCGAAAGCGACGACGAAGCCGAGCTCGGTGAGGAAGGTGAGGGGGAGGACGGCGAGCACCGAGAAGGTGCCGGCGAGGACGATGCCGGCGCTGGTGATCACCGCGCCGGTGACCGCGAGGGCGCGCAGGATGCCCTGGCGGGAGCCGTGCGAGAGCGTCTCCTCGCGGGCGCGCGAGATCAGGAAGATGTTGTAGTCGACGCCCAGGGCGACGAGGAAGACGAAGGCGAAGAGCGGCAGCGAGGGGTCCGAGCCGGGGAAGCCGAAGACGACGTCGAAGACGAAGTAGCCGACCCCGAGCGCGGCGAGGAAGCTGAGGATCACCGTGCCGACCAGGATCAGCGGCGCGACCACGGCGCGCAGCAGGCCGATCAGGATCAGCAGGATCACCGCCAGGATGATCGGCGGGATCACGGTCGAGTCCCAGCCGGCGGCGTCGCGGACGTCGAATTCGACCGCGGTCGGGCCGCCGATCAGGGTGCTGGGCGCGACCCGGTGCGCCGCCGCGCGGATCGGCTCGATCAGGTCGAAGGCCGAGGTCGAGTAGGGGTTGGGTTCCAGCGTCGCCTGGACGAGGGTGCCCGGCGGGCCCTCGGCCACCGGCTGGGAGACCGCCTCGACGCCGGCGACGGCGGCCACCGAGCGCCGCACCGCGGGCACGTCGGCGCGGTCCTCGACGACGACGTCGGTGAGGGCGGTGGTCCCGGACGGGAAGCTCTTGTCGAGCAGGTGCTGGCCTTCGACCGATTCGACTTCGGTGCGGTAGCTGTCTTCGGCGGTCAGGTCGGTCGAGAAGAAGGCGAAGCCGCAGCAGAGGACCAGCAGAGCACGGCGAGCGCGCCGACCATGACCCGCTTGGGTGAGACGGCGACCCGGTCGCCGATCCGCTTCCAGGCGCCGTGGGTCGCGTCGGCGGCGTGCTCGAGGCCGTGGCGGCGCACCTCGTAGGGCGTGAACACGGCGCGGTCGAGCGGCCCGACGATCAGCGAGGGAACGCGTCTGCCGCTGAGCCGGCGCGCCAGCCAGTTGAGCAGGACCAGCGGCAGCAGGACGAGGACCAGCAGGCAGGCGGCGAAGACGCGGGCGAAGGAGCCGAATCCGGAGCCCTCGACGATCCCCCGCCTCGCCCGCTCGGAGACCTCGCCGGCGTCAGGCGCCGTCTCGGGCGTGTGCGGGACGAAGGGCCAGAAGGCGCGGCGGCCGAAGATCGTCAGCAGCGCCGGCAGCAGGGTCAGCATCGAGAGCGCCGCGCAGGCGATCCCGATCGCCGCGATCGGGCCGAGCCCCGAGGTGCCGTTGACCTTCGCCACGGTGAGGCAGAGCAGCGCGGCGATCACGGTCGCCGCCGAGGCGAAGATCGCCGGCCCGGCCGAGGCCAGCGCCGTTCGCATCGCCTCGTGCTTGTCGACCGTGCGGTGGAGCTCCTCGCGGTAGCGGGCGACGAGCAGCAGCGCGTAGTCGGTGCCGGCGCCGAGCACCAGCACCGACATGATCGAGCTCGACTGGCCGTTGATCGTCACCCCCAGCTCGGAGACGCCGTACCCGATCGAGCGCGAGAGCGTCTCGGCGAAGAGCACCGCGGCGAGCGGGATGAAGAAGAACATCGGCGAGCGGTAGATGACGATCAGGAGGAAGATCACCAGGCTGACCGCGGCCAGCAGCAGGGTGCCGTTGATGCCTTCGAAGACTTCGATCGCGTCGGCCGAGAAGCCGGCGCCGCCGGTGACCTTGATCTCGAGGCCGCCGCCGGTGTCGGAGATCTGTTCCCGCCAGTACTTGACCGGGTCGAGGATCCGTTCGCCCTTGCCGTTGCCCTTGATGTAGGCGGTGACGATCGCCGCCTTGCCGTCGGGGGAGAGGACCGGCCCGACGAAGGGCGCGTAGTCCCGCGGCTGGCCGGGAATCGCCTTTGCGGATCCGCCGGCTGCGGTTTCGCCGTCGGCGACGACCCCCGGGAAGCGCTCGCGCGTCATCTTGTCGACGTCTTCGGCGATCGTGCGGCGGTCGGCGGCGGTGAGGCCGGACTCGCGGCTGAAGACGATCACGGCCGGCGCCAGTTCCCCGTTCTGCAGCGATTTCGTCGCCTTCAGGGCGGCGGTCGATTCGGCGCTTCCCGGCAGGTAGGAGGTGGCCTCGTTGTTTTCGGCTTCTTCGAACTTCTTCGGCAGGTTGGCCGGGCCTGCGGCGACGAAGATGACCGCGAACCAGATCGCGAAGACGACCCACTTGGCGCGGCGGCCGGCGGCGAAAGTCAGCAGCGAGCGAGACACCGGCGCGATCTTCTCAAAGCAGACCGACTAGATGTTTCGCATCGGTCACCGGCGCCTTGCAGGTGAAGTTCTCGCAGACGTAGGCCGTCGGCTTGTGGTTTTGGGCTGGGCGTTCCCTGAGGAGTGGGGGGTACTCGCTGCCCTCGGGGCCGCCCGCGAGCACCTGGTGGGGGCGGTGCTCTGAGCGGACGACCTTGGCCAGCTCGGTCAGGTCGTCGCCGATCAGGGCCACCTCTTTGGTTGGCGCGAGGTGGAAGTCGAGGGCCCTGAGCAGGTGGGCGAAGGCCTCGGGCTGGCGCGTGGCCGGGGCTGGCGAAGAGGCGGAAGACGCCCTCGGCCTGCTCCTCGTAGGAGCGTTCGCCGGTCAGGGCGGCGAGGCGCAGGAGGCCGAACGCCATCGCCGAGTTGCCGGAGGGGATCGGGTGGTCGCCGATCTCCTTGCGGCGGGCGATCAGCTCTTCGTGGTCGGAGGAGGTCGAGTAGAAGCCGCCGCGCTCGGGGTCGCCGAAGCGGCCGATCGTCGTTCCCGCCAGTGCCTCGGCCTCCTCGTACCAGCGCGGCTCGAAGGTCGCTTCGTAGAGGGTCAGCAGGGCCTCGAGCAGGTAGGCGTGGTCCTCGAGGTAGGCGTTGAGGCGCGCCTCGCCGTCCTTGTAGGTGCGCAGCAGGCGGCCCTCGCCGTCGCGCATCCGGCCGAGCACGAACTCGGCGCAGCCGCGCGCCGCGTCGAGGTAGTCCTCGCGGCGGAGCACGGCGCCGGCCTCGGCCAGCGCCGCCACCATCAGCGCGTTCCAGGCGGCGAGGCGCTTGTCGTCGAGGCCGGGGCGGACGCGCTTTTCTCGCTCCGAGAGGAGGACCTCGCGCACTTCGGCGAACGCCTCCGGTTCGGGCGCCGCGGCGCCCCCCGCCAGGTGGAGGACGTTGCGTCCCTCGAAGTTGCCCTCCTCGCCGACGCCGTAGAGCTCGATCGTCTGCTCGGCGAGCCGGCCGCCGATCACCGCGCGGATCTCGGCCGGCGTCCAGGCGTAGAAGCGGCCCTCCTCGCCCTCGGAGTCGGCGTCGAGGGCCGAGTAGAAGCCGCCCTCGGGGCCGCGCATCTCGCGCAGGGCCCAGTCGAGGGTCTCCTCGAAGACCCGGCGGTAGCGCTCGTGGCCGAGCTCCTGCCAGCCGTGCAGGTAGGCGCGTGCCAGCAGCGCGTTGTCGTAGAGCATCTTCTCGAAGTGGGGGATCCGCCAGGCGGCGTCGACCGAGTAGCGCGAGAAGCCGCCGCCGAGCTGGTCGTAGATCCCGCCGGCCATCATCGCGTCGAGCGTCAGCTCGACCTGGCCGGTCTCGCCGCGCGCCAGCAGCAGCTCCAGCGCCGAGGCGGGCGGGAACTTTGGGGCGCCGCCGAAGCCGCCGCGCACCGGGTCGGCCGACTCGAGCAGCGTCCCCACGGCACCCTCGAGCAGCTCCGCTCCGGGCTCCTCGGCGGCCGGCTCGACCGCCCCGATCGCCCCCAGCCGGGCCCGCGTCTGCGCCGCCCGCTCGGCGAGCTCCTCGCGCCGGCCCTGGAAGGCCTCGACGACCGCTTCCATCACCATCCGGAAGCTGGGCATCCCGCGGCTCTCGTCGGGCGGGAAGTAGGTGCCGCCGTAGAAGGGCACGCCGTCGGGGTCGCAGAAGACCGTCATCGGCCAGCCGCCGTGGCCGCTGAACGATTGCACCGCCTCCATGTAGATGGCGTCGACGTCGGGGCGCTCCTCGCGGTCGACCTTGACGCAGACGAAATGCTCGTTCATGTAGGCGGCGGTCTCGGCGTCCTCGAAGGACTCGCGCTCCATCACGTGGCACCAGTGGCAGGCGGAGTAGCCGACCGAGAGCAGGAGCGGGCGGTCGAGCTCGCGCGCGCGGTCCAGCGCCCGTTCGCCCCAGGGATACCAGTCGACCGGATTGTCGCGGTGTTGCAAGAGGTACGGGCTGGTCTCCTGCGCCAGGCGGTTTGCCATCCCCGCCAGGCTACCCGGGCGCTGGGCAAGGCCAACTTTTGGCTGGCCGGGGTCACCGAAAATGGGGCACCTGTCGAGACTTAACCGTTCTTCCGCATCTATCTGGACCCCCGAGGTCTACATTCCTCAAGTGGCAAGCGACCCACTCAGCACGCCGGGCGGGCCGGCGATCGACGCCGTCCTGCAGAAGCTGGAGCCGGATGACCGGGAAGTCGTCCTGGCCGCGCTCGAGCATGCCGAGCGGACCGAGGCCGAGCTTCGCTACCTCGCCGACCACGACTCGTTGACCGGCCTGCTCGACCGTCGCCGCTTTCGCGTCGAGCTCGACCAGTTCGTCTCCTTCACCGCCCGCTACGGCGGCCAGGGAGCGGTGATGCTCGTCGACATCGACGGCCTCAAGGCGGTCAACGACATGTTCGGCCACCACGCCGGCGACAACCTGATCCGCCAGGTCGCCGCGACGATGCGCGAACGGGTGCGCGCCAGCGATCTGGTCGCGAGGCTGTCGGGGGACGAGTTCGCGGTCCTGATGCCGCAGACCGACACCGCCGGCGCCCTTCAGCTCGGCGAAGACCTGCGGGCGCAGGTGGCCGAGACCGCGCGCCCGACGCCCGAGGCCCCCGGCGCGACGATCAGCGTCGGCGTCGCGATGTTCGGCGGCGGGCTGGGCGGCGCGGAGGCGGTGCTGGTCGCCGCCGACCAGGCGATGTACCGGGCGAAGGAGGGGGGGCGCAACCAGATCGCGCTCTTCCGCGACCCGAGCGAGCCGCAGCGCGGCCCGAAGCGCCAGCAGACGACCGCGGCGAGGATCCGCGACGCGCTGACCGGCGATCGGCTCAGCCTCTACAGCCAGCCGATCCACGGCCTCGCCTCCGGCGTGGTCGAGCGTTACGAGCTGCTGCTGAGGATGAAGAGCGACGAGGGCGAGCTGCTGCCCGCGGCATCCTTCATCGCGGCGGCGGAGCGCTCCGGGATGGTGCAGGAGCTCGACCGCTGGGTCGTCTCCCGCGCGCTCGAGCTGCTCGCCGAGCGCGAGCGGCTGGGGACGCCGATCTCCCTCCACGTCAACCTCTCCGGCGCCTCGCTGACCGACGTCTCGGTGCTCGAGTTCATCGAACGGCGACTCGACGAAGGCGGCGCCGACCCCGGCCGCTGCACCTTCGAGATCACCGAGACCGCCGGCGTCTACGACCACGACTACGAGGCCGCCTCCGGCTTCGCCGACCGCCTGGTCGAGTTCGGCTGCCAGCTCGCGATCGACGACTACGGCGCCGGCTTCGGGCCCTTCCACTACCTCAAGCGGATCCCCTTCGACCTGATCAAGATCGACGGCTCCTTCGTCCGCGACATGCCGCGCAGCGACGCCGACCAGCTGACCGTCCAGGCGATCGTGCAGATCGCCCGCGGCCTCGGCAAGGAGACGATCGCCGAGTACGTCCAGGACGACACGACGATCGAGATGCTGCGCGATTACGGCGTCGACATGGCCCAGGGCTTCCACCTCGGCCGGCCGGTCGGGCTGGACGAGGCCTTCGCAGAAGCCGCCTGACAGGCCCTAGCCGCGCAGCTCGGCGCGCTTGATCTTGCCGCTCGCCGTCTTCGGCAGCTCGGCGGCGAACTCGACGATGCGGGGAAACTTGTAGGGGGCGGTCTCGCGCTTGCAGTGCTCCTGCAGCTCGCGCGCGAGGTCCTCGCCGGGCTCGCGCCCGCGCGGCACGACGATCGCCCGCACGACGGCGCCGCGCTCGGGGTCGGGCGCGGCGACGGCGGCGGCCTCGGCGACCGCGGGGTGGGAGAGCAGCGCCGACTCGACCTCGAACGGGCCGATGCGGTAGCCGGAAGAGACGATCACGTCGTCGTCGCGGCCCTCGAAGAAGAGGTGGCCGTCCTCCTCGCGCACCAGGTCGCCGGTCGGCCACCACTCGCCCTCGAAGCGCTCGCCGTCGAGGTAGCGGGAGAAGAAGGTGGGGGAGGAGGAGGCTTTGAGCTGGAGCTCACCGTCCTCTATCCGCAGCTCGATCCCGGGCAGCGGCCGGCCCATCGAGCCGGGCACGACCGGATCGCCGGCGAGGTTGCCGCTGACGTGGCCGGTCTCGGTCTGGCCGTAGCCGTCGGCCGGCTCGATCCCGATCGCCTCGCGGAAGGCGGCGACGGTGTCGGCCTCGAGCGCCTCGCCCGCGGAGACGGCGCGGCGCAGGGTGGGGAGGGGCCGCAGCGAGGCGCGCTTGGCCAGCATCCGGTACTCGGTCGGCGCCTGGCAGAGGACGTCGACGCCGAGCGCCTCGATCAGGTCGAGCCGCTCGACCGGGTCGAAGCGGCCCTCGTGGATCGTCGCCGCGGCGCCGCTCAGCCAGGGGGCGAGGAAGACGTTGCGGGCCGACTTCGACCAGCCCGGGGCGGTCGTGCACCAGACCAGCTCGCCGGGCCGCGAGCCGAGCCAGCGCTCGGCCTGGAGGCGCTGGCCGGCGAGGTAGCGGTAGGCGTGGACGACGCCGCGCGCCTCGCCGGTGGTGCCGGAGGTGAAGACGATCAGGGCGGGGTCCTCGGCGCCCATGTCCTCGACCGGCGCCGGGGTCTCCTGCGGGCGGTCCTCGTCGAGCGTCTCGCCGACCTCGGCCAGCGTCATCGCCTCGACCTCGTCGGGCAGCTCGCCGAGCAGGCCTTCCTCGCCGACGCAGAGCGCCGGCGCCGCCGCGCCGGCGCGCAGCTCCAGGTCGTGGCGGCGAAGCTGGGGGCTGCATGGCAGGGCAACGGCGCCCATCCGCCAGCAGGCGAGCAGCGTCAGCGCCCACTCGATCCGGTTGCCGCAGAGCGTCATCACGACGTCCCCGCGGCACACCCCGCGGGCGGCGAAGGCGCCGGAGAGCCCGGCCGAGCGGGCGATCAGCTCGCCGAAGTGCCAGTCGCGCCGGTCGCCCTCGGCGTCGATCGCGACGATCCCCAGCCGCGAGGCGGGGGAGCGTTCCATCACGTCCTCGACGAAGTTCACGGCCGGCAGTCTGCCAGCCGGGCTACGCCTCGGAGACGCCGAAGCGCAGGTAGAGGCGGCGCAGGGGGGCCGGGGCCCACCAGTTCCACTCGCCGAAGAGGCGCATCAGCGAGGGGACGAGCAGGGCGCGGACGATCGTCGCGTCGATCATCACCCCGACCGCCATCCCGATCGCGATCTGTTTGACGAAGAAGACCGTGCTGACGCCGAAGGCGAGGAAGACGACGGCGATCGCCAGCGCCGCGGCCGTGATCACCCGGCCGGTGCGGGCGATCCCGGTCGCGACAGCCTCCTGGTTGCTTTCGCCGCCGTCGTGCTGCTCCTTAATCCTTCCCATCACCAGCACGGCGTAGTCGGTCGCCAGGCCGAAGATCACGGCGAAGAGGAAGACCAGGCTGGTCACCTCGATCGCCGCCGGGCCGCTGTAGCCGAGCGGTCCGTCGAGGGCTCCCGCCTGGAAGGCGAGGACGAGGATGCCCAGCGTCGCGCCGAGGGTCAGCGTGTTCATCACCAGCGTCTTCAGCGGCAGCAGGACCGAGCCGGTCAGCAGGAAGAGCAGGACGACGGTGGTCAGCGCGATCAGCGCGACCACCAGCGGCGCGTGTTCGATCAGGCTCTGCTTCTGGTCGATGAAGCCGGCGGTGTTGCCGGAGACCAGCGCCGTCGCCGCGCCCGGCGGCGGCAGGTCGCGGATCGTGCGCACGGCGTCCTGGGAGTCACTGTGCAGCGCCGGCCAGGCGAGCCCGAAGTTGGCGTAGGCGACCCGCTTGGAGGCCCGTGCGAAGGGGGTGCCGCTGACGACCCCGCCGACGGCCTCGATCCGGTGCCGGTAGGCGGCGAGCTGGGCTTGGCTGGCGCGTCCGTCGACCGCGACGGTGACCGCCTCGGTGAGTTCGCGCGGGTAGTGCGCTTCGAGGTACTTGTAGGCCTTGTAGGACGGCTTGCCGGTGGGCACCGCTTCGGCGCTCGGCCCGGTCAGGGTCGTCCACAACAGCGGCGCCGCGGCGGCGAGCAGCAGCGCCCCGCTGGCGAGGGCGACCCCGACCGGGCGCCGCATCACACCCCGCGCCAGTCGATACCAGCCGTCGGAGGTGTCGGAGACCGCGGGCCCGCGGCGGATCGAGAGCGCGTCGATCCGCGTTCCCAGCAGCGCCAGCAGCGAGGGGACGACGAGGACGGCGATCACCGAGGAGAGCACCGCCACGGAGGCGCCGGCGACCGCCATCGAGTAGAGGAAGCGCTGCGGCATCACCACCAGCGCCGCCATCGCCGCGGCCACGGTGAAGCCGGAGAAGAGCGCGGTGCGCCCCGCCGCCCGGACGGTGCGGCGGTGCGCCTCCCGCGTCGCACCGCCACCGCCGCCGATCTCCTCGCGATATCGCGAGACCAGGAGCAGCGCGTAGTCGACCGCCAGGCCGAGGCTGAGGCCGGTGGCGATGTTGAGGGCGAAGATCGAGGTGCCGACGAAGGTCGACATGACCCGCAGCACGAGGAGCGTGCCGACGATCGAGACCCCCCCGATCAGCAGCGGGATCGCCGCCGCGACGACTCCGCGGAAGACGAACAGCAGCAGCAGCGCCAGCAGCGGGAAGGCGATCAACTCGGCCTTGGTCAGGTCGGCCCGGGTCTGGTCGTTGGTTTCGTTGAAGCCGACTGCGAAGCCGGCCATCGAGACGTGGAGGGGGCTGGAGGCGACCAGCGGTTCGACCGCTTCGGCGGCGATCCCGCCCTTGTCCTCGATGTCTTCGGTCGAGAGGTAGGCGGCGATCGCCAGCGATTCGCCGTCGCGTGCGATCAGCCCGGCGGCGCGCGGGTCGCGCAGCGGATCGACGACTCTGCCGACGTATTCGACCGTCGCCATCCCGCGGCTGAGCCGGCCGACCTCACGGCGTATCGCCGGATTGCGGATGTCGAGCCGCCCACCGCCCGGGGCGCGAACGACGAGCACGATCGCCGGGTTCGGGTTGTAGCCGAGGGCCCCGTCGAGCAGCCTGGTCGCCCGCTCGCTCTCCGAGGCGGAATCGGTGAATCCCGCGGCCTTGAGGTGATGTTCGACGTCGTGGCCGACCGCGACGGCGAGCACGGCGAATGCGGCGACGGCGGCGAGGATCCGCTTCGGGTGCTTCCAGGTGAGGTCGGCGATCCGGGTCACCGTGCGGGACCGTACCAGATTTCAAAGTTGATGCTTTGAAATTCAAATTACGCTGGTACCATCGGGTTATGGCAAGGCGCGAGTACGACCAATCCTGTTCTCTGGCCTGCGCGCTCGACCGGATCGGCGAGCGCTGGTCGCTGCTGATCGTGCGCGAGCTCCTGCTCGGCCCGCTGCGCTTCTCCGACCTGGTGCGCTCGGTCGGCGGCGCGCCAACGGACGTCGTCACCAAGCGCCTGCGCGACCTCGAGCAGCACGGCATCGTCCATCGCCGCCAGCTCGAGCCGCCGGCGGCCGGAGTCGCCTACGAGCTGACCGAGCTGGGCCGCGGCCTGGAGCGGCCGCTGCTCGAGTTGAGCCGCTGGGGGCTTCACTTCGAGCGGGTCGCCGACGTCGACGGCCTGGCGCCGACCTCGCTGCCGAACGCGGTTCGCGTCCTGCTCCACCCACCGGCCGGGGCGACGATGACCGTTGGCCTGCGCAGCGGCGGGCGTTCCTACCGCCTGCGGATCGAGGACGGCTGGATTGCGGCCTCGCGCGAGGAGCCCGCGGACGCCGAGATCACCCTCTCGGGCGAGCCAGCGGAGGTGCTGGCGGCGCTGGTCGCCGGCGCGGATGGCGAGGCCGGGGTCGAGATCGAGGGCGATCCGGCTGCCCTCGAGGAGCTGCGGGCGATGGTCGAGCTGCCGGGCGCCCTGCGCGAGGCGGCGCTCGCCGAGCTCCGGGTTATGCATTAGAACATTATGTAGATTTACATATCAGTTTATGTAGTCTTGTATTATTTCTTCTCACATGAAGGAGATTCGTGAGAATCCATTTCTGTTCGGTGCGTTGGCGTTGGACGAGGCATTCGCCGACCGGCGGCTCGAGTTGGCCGAGCTGGTCAGCGACATGAGGAACGGCCAGGACGTCGTCGTCTTCGCTCCGCGCCGCTACGGCAAGTCCTCCTTGCTTTGGGCGGCACGACAGGCCTTGGTTTCCGAAGGCGTGCTCGTCGCTCAGGTGGACCTGATGACCACGCCGACCAAAGAACGCTTCGCCGCTGCCCTTGCGGAAGCAATCTACGAAGACATCGCTTCGACGCTGGAGCGAGTGAGGGACAAGGCGAGTGCCGCGTTCAGGGGTCTGCGGTTGCAGCCCTCGATGGGCTTCAACCCCGACACCGGCGGCGTCAGCTTCTCCTTCGCTGCGGGACGGGAGCCGACCGACATAGACACGACGATCGAGCAACTGCTGGAGCTGCCGGCGGCGCTTGGCGCCGATCGGCGCCGGCGCACCGCGCTCGTACTCGACGAGTTCCAGGAGGTAGTCGAGATCGACCCACACCTGCCGAAGCTGCTTCGGGCCATCTTCCAGCGGCAACCGGAGGTGTCCCACGTGTACCTCGGGAGCAAGCGTCACGTAATGGAGCGCATCTTCAACGACGAAAACGAACCGCTCTGGCGAAGCGCCAAACCCATAGAGCTCGGGCGAATCCCGATCGACGAGTTTGGCTCGTTTCTCCATGAGAGATTCGAGCGCGGTCGTCGCAGCGTCAAACCCGAGACGATCGGGCGGCTGCTGCAGCTGACCCAGGGCCATCCTCACGCGACGCAGGAGCTGGCCTACTTTCTCTGGGAGCACGTGAACGAGGGCGCCTGTGCCACGGTGGACGACCTGGACGCTGCACTCGAAGCACTTCTGCGGGCAGAGGACGCCCGCTTCATCCTGTTGTGGGAAGAGACGGCGACGGTCCAGCGCCTCCTCCTGCAGGCGCTCGCGGCGGAACCTGGCCGCCCGTATTCAAAGCCGTACCGCGACCGCCATGGCCTTCCGGCAGCCGCAAGCGTGCAGACCGCCGTACGGGCCCTCGAGCGGCGCGAACTTGTCTCCAGGGAGAGCGGGGAACACCGCATCGCCGAGCCCTTCCTGGCGGAGTGGTTGAACCGGCCTAGGCGGGCGGATCTGGGAACTCAGCCGAGCTCGGTGCCGTCGTAGAGCTTGCGCACGTGCACCGTTCCGGCCGGCGCGGCTTCGATGCAGAGGCGGCAGAGGACGCACTCGTCGAGGTTCGCCTCGGCGATCTCGACCCCCGACTCGGTCGCCTCGAAGATGTCGACAGGGCAGACTTCCTCGAGCTTGCGGGCCAGCTCGGCGTCGCCGGCGACCGAGGCGTCGACGTCGACCTCGATGAAGACCTTGCTCAGCGTCTCGGCCATCAGGCGGCCACCCCGAGCTTTTCCTTGACCGCGGCGGGGATCTCGTCGATCCGCTCGACCACGCGGATGCCGGCGGCTTCGAGCCGGGCGATCTTCTCGGTCGCGGTGTCCTCCTTGCCCTCGACGATCGTCCCTGCGTGTCCGAAGCTCATCCCCTTCATCTCCTCGTCGTCCATGAACTTGCCGGCCATGAAGGCGACGATCGGCAGACGCGACTCGTTCTCCTTCACCCAGGCGGCGAGCTGGGCCTCCATGCGGCCGCCGGGCTCGGTGTAGATGACGATCGCCTCGGTCTGCTCGTCGGCCTCGAAGTAGGGCATCAGCTCGGCGTAGGTCGAGCCGATGATCGCGTCGCCGCCGATCGAGACGGCGGTCGAGACGCCGAGCCCGGCCTGGGTCAGCGAGGAGGAGATCTCGGTGGTCATCCCGCCGGAGCGGCTCATCACCCCGACCGGGCCCGGCGCGTAGGCCTTGGCCGCGTCTTTGGCCGGGCCGCCGATGCCGCCCATCTTGCAGACCCCGGGGACGATCAGGCCGAGGCAGTTGGGGCCGATGATCCGCGCCCCGCGCATCTCCGCCAGCTCGACCATCTGGGCGACGTCGCGGCGCGGGATCCGCTCGGTGACGATCACGATCAGCTTGATCCCGTTCTCGATCGCCTCCAGCACGGCGTCCTTGGTGAAGGCGGGGGGGACGGTGACGACCGAGCCGTCGATCGGCCCGCCGTGGTTCTCGACCGCCTGGGCGACGGTGTCGAAGACCGGCACGCCGTGGACCTCGCGCCCCTTGCGCCCGGGGGTGACGCCGCCGACGATCCTCGAGCCGTAATCGAGGCACTCGCGGGTCAGGTTGACCGCCTCGCGCCCGGTGATCCCCTGGACGATGAAGGTGGTGTCTTTGGAGAGCAGGATCGACATCAGGCCGGGGCTCCCTGGATCTTCGAGACCGCCCGCCCAGCCGCCTCCCACATCGAGACCGAGCGGTCGCAGTACTCGACCCCGTAGCCGTCGAGGATCTTGAAGCCCTCCTCCTCCCAGGCGCCCGGGATGCGGAAGATCGCGATCGTCTCGGCCGGGTCCTTGCCCAGCTCGAGGCAGGCCTTGATCACCCCGCGGGCGACGATGTCGACCCGGGTGTTGGAGACGATCGACATCATCACCGCGATCTTCTCGACGCCGTCCTTCTGCAGGACCTCCTTGGCCAGGCCGCAGGCCTTGGCGACCGAGGGGTTGCCGCCGATCTCGGAGTAGTTGGCCGGCTTGCCGCCCTGGCTGCGGACCGCGTCGGTCAGGGTCAGGGAGCCGCCGCCGGCGCCGATCACGAGGCCGAGGTTGCCCTCGAAGCCGTGGTCCTTGCCCTGGATCACGCCGCGGTGGTCGGCGGCGTCGATCGCGGCGACGTTGCGCTCGAAGGCAGAGGGCTCATAGGTCTCGCGCGTGTCCTCCTCGGCGATCCCCAGCTCCCCGCGCAGCAGCGCCTTCTGCCGGCCGACCGCCTCGTTCTCCATCTCCATGTGGGCGTCGAGGGCGACGAAGCTGCCGTCGGTCAGCTCGGCCAGCGGGTTGATCTCGGCCAGGGTCATGTCGTTATCGCGGAAGAGGCGAGCGAGGCGGGCGAGGATCGGGGTGGCGCGGGTCAGGGCGCGGCCGCCGACGCCGCTCGCGGCGACCGCCTGCTTGGCCTCGAAGTCGGCGATCGGCAGCAGGTTGGAGAGGTGGCCGCGGCCGACGTGGTCGGGGTGCTTCTCGGCGACCTCCTCGATGTCGATGCCGCCCATGTCGCTGAACAGCATCAGCGGGCGCTTGGCGGTGCCGTCCCAGACGACGCCGGCGTAGTACTCCTGCTTGACCTCGGCCTTGGGGTCGACCAGGACCCCGCGCGGCAGATATCCCCCGATCTCAAGCTCGAGGATTTCCGCAGCGTGCTCGGCGGCCTCGTCGGGCGTGTCGGCGAACTTCACCCCGCCGGCCTTCATCCGCCCGCCGCTCAGCACCTGCGACTTGATCACCACCGGGCCGCCGATCTCCGCGGCCGCGGCGCGCGCCTCCTCGACCGTCTGGCAGAAGCCGTACTTGGTGACGGGTATCCCCGCCAGCTCGACGATCTTGCGTGCCTCGTACTCGTAGAACCTCATCAGCGGCGCGGAACCCTATCTGAGAGGCGCGAACAAAATGATCGCCGTCCGGACGAGGCGAGATCGAGGGCTAGCGCTATCCCCACAGAGTGCAGATCGGCAGCGCGAAGATACGCTCGTTCAGCTGAAACGGCTGCGGGCCCGTGTGGAGCACAGCGCCGGCGAGAAAGCGCTCTCCGAGCCGGTCGCGCAGCCAGACGAGGTGCCTGGCATCCGACGCCTCGGGAGCCGCGGTGGCCTTGATCTCGATCGCGACGACGCTGTCCGCCGACAGTTCGACGATCAAGTCCACCTCCCGTCCGCCATCCCTCGTACGCAGGTGATGCAGGCGCGGGCGCGAGGGACCGAGCTCGGCCTCGGGACGGATTTGCGCCGCCACGAACGTCTCGAGCACGCGACCGAGCAGATCGCCCTCGCGGAGCACGGCCGCCTGGTCGAGGCGCAGCGCCGCGGCGATTAGCGAAGGGTCCACGAGGTAGCGCTTGCCGCTCTTGATCAGGCGCGAGAGTCTGTTGCTCAGCCATGCCGGCATCGTGTCGAGCACGAGCAGGTTCGTGAGCAGACGCTCGTACGCGATCGCCGTCTTGCGATCGATGCCGGCCGCCTCGTAGAGGGTCTTGCTCTCGGCCAGCCCGGCGCTGTTCAGCGCAAGCGCCTCGAAGTAGCGACGCAGGAGGCTCGGGTCGCGGTGACCGTGAAGCGCCTCGACATCTCTAGTAAGCAGCTGGTCGAGGTAGCCTTCGAGCCATGCGCGCCGGCTGTCGTCGGCGCGCAGCAGCGCCGCTTCGGGGAAACCGCCGCGCAGGGCAAGCTCCACATAGCCCAGCAGGTCCGGCGGGCTCGGCGCCGGAGGCAGCGCGTCCAGGTCGGCACGCGCCAGCCTTTCCAAGAACGGCTCGCGCGCCGACCGCCCGGCCATCTCGCGGACGGTCAGTCCGTCCATCCGCAGCCGAACGATCCTTCCCGTGCCAGGCCATGTCTGCGTGTTGAGGTCCGCGCGCACGCTGCCGGTGAGCAGGAAGCGACCGGCGCCGGTCTCGTCGTCCACCGCCCGCTTGACAGCGCCGAGCACACCGGGGACAGCTTGCCACTCGTCGAGCAGGACAGGCGTGGCCAGCGCGCGGAGCGCAACGTCGGGATCGGCGCGGAAGGCTCCGGACTCGGCCTCTCTGTCCAGGCGGACGACGCTGCGCGCATGCCGCCGGGCAGTGGTTGTCTTGCCGGTGGCGCGGGGGCCGACGACCAGCAGGGCAGGCAGCTCCGAGAAGAGCTCTTCCAGTCGCGCATCGGCCAGGCGAGGGATGTAGTCGGTGGCGGAAGTGATCTAGGCACGATACCGCTTTCGCGCTCATTTCACTCCCGATTTGGCGCTCCTGTCTGTCCCGCTTTCGCGGGCGAAGACGGAGAGTGCCCGCGCCGCTCGAGGCTACGGGGGACCGCCTGAATCTACGCGTCGGCGGTTGCCTGGTCACCGCCCTACAGCCGCACGAGGCTGGGCGACTCGATCCGCCGGGTGACGCCGCGGAAGTCGACGACCAGGGGCGCGGCGGCGACCACCGCCTCGTACTCGATGCCCGGATGGGCGGTGACGATCGCGACCGCGTCGGCGGCGGCCAGCGCCGGCTCCAGCTCGACCGAGCGGAGGCCGTGCTCGCGCAGCTCGGGCACGTGCGGGTCGTGGTAGGAGACCTCGGCGCCGAGCTCCTGCAGCAGGCCGACGATCTCCAGTGCCGGCGACTCGCGGATGTCGCCGACGCCGGGCTTGTAGCTGACCCCGAGGACGAGGACGCTGGAGCCCTTGACGGACCTTTCGGCCTGGTTGAGCGCGCGGGCGATCCGCTCGACGCAGTAGCCCGGCTGGGCGCGGTTGACCTTGCCGGCGAGCTCGATGAACTCGGGGTAGAAGTCGTGCTCGCGCGCCTTGAAGGCGAGGTAGAAGGGGTCGACCGGGAGGCAGTGGCCGCCCATACCCGGCCCGGGATCGAAGCGCATGAACCCGAACGGCTTGGTCGCGGCGCCGTCGATCACCTCCCAGATGTCGATCCCGAGCCGGTCGCAGAGCTGGGCCATCTCGTTGACCAGGGCGATGTTGACCGAGCGGAAGATGTTCTCCAGCAGCTTCGAGAGCTCCGCCGCCTCGGGAGTGGAGAGGACGACGACCTCGTCGCAGATCAGCGAGTACAGCTCGCGCGCGCGCTCGGCGCAGGCCTCGGTCAGGCCGCCGAGGAGCTTCGGGGTCGTGCGCACCGTGTAGTCGGTCCGGCCCGGGTCGATCCGCTCGGGCGAGAAGGCGAGGTTGAAGCCGGCGCCCGCGGTGAGCCCCGAGCCCTCCTCGAGCAGCGGCCCCAGCCGCTCCCGCGTGGTGCCGGGGTAGGTGGTCGACTCGAGCACGACGAGCTGGCCCTCGCGCAGCACCGCGGCGAGCTTCTCCGCCGCATCGGTGAGAAAGGTGAGGTCGGGCTCGCGCGAGCCGGTCAACGGCGTCGGCACGCAGATCACGACCGCGTCGCAGGCGGCGAGGCCGGCGTAATCCGTGCTCGCCCCGAGGCGCCCCCCAAGCGCCGCCAGGGTCGCGTCGGGGATGTCCTCGACGTAGCTGCGCCCCCCGTTCAGCGCCTCGACCTTGGACGCCACCGCGTCGACTCCCGCCACCTCGTGGCCCGCCTCGGCGAAGGCGACGGCCAGCGGCAGGCCGACATAGCCAAGCCCGACGATCCCGATCTTCATCGGCCGCAGTCTAGGACTAACCGAATGGCGGGTGGGGGAAGTCGGGCACCGGGTGCATGGAGAATGGCAGCGACGCATTGCCGTGATACACGGCGCGTGCAGCCCCGCGCCGATCGAGGCCATAGCGCCGAGGGGTGATGCCGCGGAAGATCCCGGCGCTGTCGGCCCGGACCACGTAGGCCTTGCGCCAGTGGCCCTGGAGGAGCACCTGGATCGCTACGCGCCCGGGCGCGCTGGTGGGCGTCCTGCCCCAGAAGGAGAGGCCGCTGTCGTGCGGATAGGCGACGAAGGGGAAGCGGAAGGCGAAGAGGAATTCCTTCGGCTGGTCCTGGGCGACGGTCGGGCCGCGGAAGTAGAGGCCGGACTGGTCGGTTTCGCTGAAGGAGAGCTGAGGTTCGGGTTCGGGGTCCCGCAGGCTGTACCAGAAGAAATGTTCGACACCCGCCGACCAGGCGCGGTACAGCGCTTCCGCGGTCCAGCGACTCTCGATCTTCATCGGCAGGCCGCCGGGGTCGGGCGGCTTGGAGTCCCAGGACATCTCGGTGATCCACAGCGGCGTGTGCTTGAACGCCCCCACGATCCTCCCCGCGCGGTCGGCCGCCGCCAACAGCGTCGTCAGCTTCCGCAGGTCGCCCATCTCGACGTCGTTGACGCCGCCTTCGTGGGTCGGGCCGCCGGTCGTGTAGGGGTGGATGTCGAAGATGTCGAAATGGACGCCGCCTTCGCAGTCGCCGGGCGTCGGGCTGGGATGGCTGTGGCCCTGCATGCAAAGCAGCAGGCGCGCGAACCGCATCGGCCCGATGGTGTATTTCGGCACGGCGATCGGGCCGAGTCCTGCGGCGAGCACGAGATCGGTCGGGTCGACCGCCTTCACCGCGGCGTAGAAGCTGTTGATCAGCGCGCGGTAGAGGGTCGGGGAGACCGGCTTGTCGCCTTCGTACTGGGGGTTGAAGAAGAGGCTTAGGTTCGGCTCGTTCAGGCCCTGCCAGTAGCGCACCCGGGGCAGTCCGGGGATCTGGCCGCTGTAGCGGCGCACGGCGGCGGTCGTGAAGGCCGCCAGTGCGGCCGGGTCGGGATTGCAGGGGGCGTCGGTTTCGTGGGCACCGGGGCAGCGCTGCGCCCAAAGCGGTGCGCCGCGCACCTGCAGTAGCGGGGTCAGGCCAGCAGCCACCGCCCGCGACACCCAGAGGTCGGCGAATTCCCAATCGTAGTTGGGGTCAGTGGGGTTTTCCGGGTTCCAGGCGGTGGGCTGCTTCTTCGGGGCGACGTCGGCCCATCGCAGCGGCGTCTGGGCGAACTGGGCACCTGCATGCTTCACCTGTTCGAAGGCGGCCACGTCGTTGTCGTAGACGTAGGAGACGCCGGTATCGAGTGGGCGCACTCCGGCCCTTGCTGGGGGTGCGACCGCAGCAAGGACGACAAGGCTGGAAACGAACAGGTAGGCCACGAGGCGCGTGCCCCGTGCCACGCGCCCATCGGAGGGAGCGGGGGTGCTCATAGCCGGCTTAGCCGGTCCGCCGCCGTTGGCGCCACAGATAGGCGAGCGACCAGGCGATCGACGCGGCGATCGCCAGTGGCAGCAGCGCCCCGAGCTGTCCCTCCGAGGTCGAGCCGGTCGCCGCCGCAAGCACCTCGCCAAGGCCGGACGAGCCGTTTGGCAGCTCGGTCAGGGGCACCTTCTGGGGGGCCGGTCCGGAGCCGACGCTCTGGCCCTTCGCGTGGTCGCCATGCGTGTGCCCGGTAGCGCTCGAGCCGCCGCCCGCGCCGCCGCGGGCGGACGCACTGGTTTCCGACGGGGACGCCCCGGCGGCGACTTGCGGTTCGCCGGGACTCGTTTCCGGAGCGGTCGCCGCCACTACTTCGGCGACTTCGTGCCCAGACTTCCCCTGCGCATTCAGCTTGTGCGCATTGTGCGAGCCGAGGACCTTCGCCGGCGAGCGATGGCCGCCCGCGCCGCCGCCGGTCGGCTTGTCGCCGCCCGCCGTCGGCACGGCCTCGGTGTACTGCGCTGCCGCCGAGTTTTCGGGCGGCACGACGGCGGGCGTCGACGCGGCGTGGGCGGTAGCTGCAAGAGTCGATGTCGCGATCGCCGCGGCAATGCAGAGTCCAAAGGCGAGTCTGGTCATGTGAGTTAGGTCCAAGGCCGTGACTAGGATGCTGCCAGAGCGCGATTTCCGGTCCAGCTTCCCAGATAAACCAGATGGACGCCCCTTCGATTCGGTCTGACGAAGCCCGCCCGACAACGGCGCGGAGGGTCGATTGGGGCGCGGCGTGGACCTGGCTGTTCTGCTTCGGCCTGATCTCCTACCTCGGGCTCAAGGGCGGCGGCTACGACCCGCTCGTCCACGACCAGGTCGGGATCGCGGTCTGGTGGGTCCTCCTGGCCGGGACTCTCGTCGGCGCCCTGCCCAACCGCGGGCTCGGAACGCTCGCGCTCGCCGCGGTCGGCCTGCTCGCCGCCTTCGTCGCCTGGACCGCCCTCAGCCTGACCTGGACGGAGAGCGTCGAGAGCACCTCCGCCGATCTCGCCCGCGTCGCCACCTACCTCGGCGTCTTCGCGCTGGCGCTCTTCGCGCGTGACGCGAAGGGAGCGAGGCGGGTCGTCGCCGCGGTCGCTGCCGGCATCGTCTTCGTCGCCGCGGTCGGCCTGCTCTCCCGCCTGCATCCGGCCTGGTTTCCGGCTGCCAACCAAACCGCGCAGTTTCTCTCCAGCGACAGCGAACGCCTCTCGTACCCGCTGCATTACTGGAACGGCGTCGCCGCGCTGATCGCGATCGGGATGCCGCTCGTGTTGCAGCTCGCGACGCGGGCGAGGTCGATCTGGTCCCGAGCCCTGGGGGTCGCAGCGCTGCCGGCGCTGACGCTGACGCTCTACTTCACCCTCTCGCGCGGCGGCATTGCCGCCGCGATCGTCGCCCTCGCCGTCTTCGTCGTCCTCGTGCGCGACCGCATCTCGCTGATCCCGACCCTGCTGTTGGCCGCACTGAGCAGCGCGATCCTGATCTTCGCGGCGAATCGCTATGACGCGCTTCGGCACGGCCTCGTCAATGCGAGCGCCGAAAGCCAGGGCGGCAAGCTCCTGCTCCTGGTGGTGATCGTCTGCGCCGCCACGGGTGCCGTCCAGGCCGGCATCGTCCTCTTCGGCGCGGCCCGACGACGGCCGGCTTGGACGCGTGTCTCGCGCCGTCACACCCTGATCGCCGTGGGCGCGACGCTCCTGCTCGCTGTCGTCGTCGCCGGCGCGGTCGACGCTCCTGGACGCGCCTCCGACGCCTGGGCCGAATTCAAGGAGAAGAACAGTCCCGGCAACGGGTCGGGGCGCCTGGGTAGCGCGGCGGGCCAGAACCGCTACCAGCTCTGGAGCGCGGCGGTGAAGGAGAACGCGACCAAGCCCTTGACCGGAACCGGCTCCGGCACCTTCGAATACTGGTGGGATCGCACCGCCGACGTGCCGGAGGTCGTGCGCGACACCCACTCGCTCTACCTGCAGACCCTCGGCGAGCTGGGCATCGTCGGCCTGCTCGTGCTCCTCGCCTTCGTCGCGACCGTTCTCGTCGGCGGAGGGGTCTCCACCCTGGCCGCCGGGACAGCCCTCCGTCCGTCCCTTGCCGCGGCCCTGGCGGGGTGTACGGCCTTCTTCCTCACCGCGGCGGTCGACTGGATGTGGCAGCTGCCGGTGCTGCCCGTGGCGATGCTGCTGTTGGCCGGCGCCCTGGTCGCGACTGGACGGCAGGAGTCCGAGGGAGGGCGGGGCTTGTCGCTGCCGTTGCGGCTCGCAGTCGCCGGTCTCGCGCTCGCGGCGATCGTCGCGATCGCGATCCCGCTGGCCTCGACCAGCTTCGTTCGCCGAAGCCAGACGGACGCCCGGGAAGGCGACCTGTCGGCCGCGCTGGCCGCGGCGCGCACCGCGCAGAACGTGCAGCCCGGTGCGGCCTCGCCGCGGATGCAGGAGGCATTGGTGCTCGAGGCCGAGGGTGAGCTCGCAGGCGCCGCGGAAGCCGCCCACGCTGCCGTCGCGCGGGAGCCGACCAACTGGCGGACCTGGCTGGTGCTGTCCCGGATCGAGGCCGAGGAGGGGCGGGCGGCGGCCGCGGTGCGCGACTACCGCGAAGCCAAGTCGTTGAACAGGCCCGCGCCCCTGCTCGAACAGTGACCGGAACGCTGGGATACTTCCACGGGAGATCGCTTTGAAAGGAAGAAGATGACCTCGTCCGTCCGTTTCAGCGCCCTTGCCGCGCTCTTGGTCGCCGCCGCGCTGCTCGTCGCAGGCTGCGGAGAAACCGTGATCGACAGCGCCAAGACCGAGGCGGCGATCGAACAGAACCTGCACCGGGCGACCGGCCAGAAGGTGGGCTCGGTCGAATGCCCCTCGGGCGTCGAGGTCAAGGCCGGGGCGACCTTCGAGTGCACGGTCGAGCTTGGGGGCAAGCAGGAGACGGCGACGCTGAAGATCGTCAACTCCAACGCCGATGTCGAAGTCACCGGCCTGAAAGTCAACGGCAGCGGCAAGTAATGTGCCGCGGATGAGCCAGATGACTACGGCCGACGCGCCGACCACCAACGCAAGGCTCCTCGACTGGGTCGGGGAGATCGCAGAGCTGACCCAGCCCGCCGCCATCCACTGGTGCGACGGGTCACCCGAGGAGTACGACCAGCTCGCCCAGACGCTGATCGATGCGGGCACCTTCGAGCGTCTCTCCGACGCCAAGCGCCCCAACTCCTACCTCGCCCTCTCCGACCCCGGCGACGTCGCCCGGGTCGAGGACCGCACCTTCATCTGCAGCGAGGAGGAGGCCGACGCCGGCCCGACCAACAACTGGCGCGAACCGGAGGAGATGCGCGAGACGCTGCGCGGCCTCTTCCGCGGCTCGATGGCCGGCCGGACGATGTACGTCGTCCCGTTCTCGATGGGCCCGCTCGGCTCGCCGATCGCCCACATCGGCGTCCAGCTCACCGACTCCGCCTACGTCGCCGCCAGCATGCGGATCATGACCCGGATGGGCAAGGGCGCGCTCGACGTGCTCGGCTCCGACGGCGAGTTCGTCCCCTGCCTGCACTCCGTCGGCGCGCCGCTGGCCGAGGGCGAGGAGGACGTGCCCTGGCCCTGCGACGCCGAGAACAAGTGGATCGTCCACTTCCCCGAGAGTCGCGAGATCTGGTCATACGGCTCGGGCTACGGCGGCAACGCCCTGCTCGGCAAGAAGTGCTTCGCCCTGCGGATCGCCTCGGCGATGGCCCGCGACGAGGGCTGGCTGGCCGAGCACATGCTGATCCTCAAGCTGACCTCGCCCGCGGGCGAGGTCAAGTACGTCGCCGGCGCCTTCCCCTCGGCCTGCGGCAAGACCAACCTGGCGATGCTGATCCCGACGCTGCCCGGGTGGAAGGTCGAGACGATCGGCGACGACATCGCCTGGATGAAGTTCGGCGAGGACGGACGCCTCTACGCGATCAACCCCGAGGCCGGCTTCTTCGGCGTAGCCCCGGGGACGGGGGAGAAGACCAACCCCAACGCGATGAAGACCGTCAGCCGCGACTCGATCTTCACCAACTGCGCCAAGACCGACGACGGCGACGTCTGGTGGGAGGGAATGACCTCCGAGCCGCCGGCGCACCTGATCGACTGGCACGGCAACGAGTGGACGCCGGCCTCCGACAAGCCCTCGGCCCACCCGAACGCGCGCTTCACCACGCCTGCCTCGGCCTGCCCCTCGATCGCTCCCGAGTGGGAGGACCCCGCCGGCGTGCCGATCGACGCCTTCCTCTTCGGCGGGCGCCGCTCGAAGGTCGTGCCGCTGGTGCGCGAAGCCTTCGGCTGGGAGCACGGCGTCTTCCTCGGCTCGATCATGTCCTCGGAGACGACCGCGGCGGCGGCCGGCGAGGTCGGCAAGCTGCGCCACGACCCGATGGCGATGCTGCCCTTCTGCGGCTACCACATGGGCGACTACTTCGCCCACTGGCTGAAGGTCGGCGCCAGCGAGGGAGCGCAGATGCCCCGCGTCTTTTACGTCAACTGGTTCCGCAAGGACGACGAGGGCAACTTCCTCTGGCCCGGCTTCGGCGAGAACAGCCGCGTGCTCGAGTGGGTCTTCCGCCGCTGCGCCGGCACCGCCGAGGCGGAGGAGACGCCGATCGGGCTGGTCCCTGCGGCCGGCGCGCTCAACACCGAGGGTCTCGAGATCTCAGACGTTCAGGTCGCCGAGCTGCTCGCCGTCGACCCGGCCGAGTGGAAGGTCGAGCTGCCGGCGATGCACCAGCATTTCGCCCGCTTCGGCAAGCACCTGCCGGACGAGCTGCACGCGCAGCTGAAGGACCTCGAAGAGCGCCTCGGCTGAGCGCGACCGGCGGGGACCGGTGTGGAATCCCGGTAGAATCCAGAGCAATGAGAACACCGGGCGGTTGTTGGCCGCCGTGGGTGTTCTCAGGAGGCCCCAAGATTCGAAATCTAGACACGGGGCATCAGGGTGCTAGCCCGGCGTCGGCCCTACAGGGGTCGGCGCCGGTCCCTTGACAAAGCGCAAACTTATGGTATAAGGACGCGCTCGTCATCTGAGCTAAATATACCGGGTTAAGCTGAACCGGCCTTTGCGCTAGGCTTCAAAAGCTTCTCAAATCCCTATTTCATGGGGTTTGAAGGCCATCTCGCTGCTTGCCCCGCTCCGACGCCAAGCGCCCCAACTCCTACCTCGCCCTCTCCGACCCTGGCGACGTCGCCAGGGTCGAGGACCGCACCTTCATCTGCAGCGAGGACGAGGCCGACGCCGGCCCGACCAACAACTGGCGCGAACCGGAGGAGATGCGCGAGACGCTGCGCGGCCTCTTCCGCGGCTCGATGGCCGGCCGGACGATGTACGTCGTCCCGTTCTCGATGGGCCCGCTCGGCTCGCCGATCGCCCACATCGGCGTCCAGCTCACCGACTCCGCCTACGTCGCCGCCAGCATGCGGATCATGACCCGGATGGGCAAGGGCGCGCTCGACGTGCTCGGCTCCGACGGCGAGTTCGTCCCCTGCCTGCACTCCGTCGGCGCGCCGCTGGCCGAGGGCGAGGAGGACGTGCCCTGGCCCTGCGACGCCGAGAACAAGTGGATCGTCCACTTCCCCGAGAGTCGCGAGATCTGGTCATACGGCTCGGGCTACGGCGGCAACGCCCTGCTCGGCAAGAAGTGCTTCGCCCTGCGGATCGCCTCGGCGATGGCCCGCGACGAGGGCTGGCTGGCCGAGCACATGCTGATCCTCAAGCTGACCTCGCCCGCGGGCGAGGTCAAGTACGTCGCCGGCGCCTTCCCCTCGGCCTGCGGCAAGACCAACCTGGCGATGCTGATCCCGACGCTGCCCGGGTGGAAGGTCGAGACGATCGGCGACGACATCGCCTGGATGAAGTTCGGCGAGGACGGACGCCTCTACGCGATCAACCCCGAGGCCGGCTTCTTCGGCGTAGCCCCGGGGACGGGGGAGAAGACCAACCCCAACGCGATGAAGACCGTCAGCCGCGACTCGATCTTCACCAACTGCGCCAAGACCGACGACGGCGACGTCTGGTGGGAGGGAATGACCTCCGAGCCGCCGGCGCACCTGATCGACTGGCACGGCAACGAGTGGACGCCGGCCTCCGACAAGCCCTCGGCCCACCCGAACGCGCGCTTCACCACGCCTGCCTCGGCCTGCCCCTCGATCGCTCCCGAGTGGGAGGACCCCGCCGGCGTGCCGATCGACGCCTTCCTCTTCGGCGGGCGCCGCTCGAAGGTCGTGCCGCTGGTGCGCGAAGCCTTCGGCTGGGAGCACGGCGTCTTCCTCGGCTCGATCATGTCCTCGGAGACGACCGCGGCGGCGGCCGGCGAGGTCGGCAAGCTGCGCCACGACCCGATGGCGATGCTGCCCTTCTGCGGCTACCACATGGGCGACTACTTCGCCCACTGGCTGAAGGTCGGCGCCAGCGAGGGAGCGCAGATGCCCCGCGTCTTTTACGTCAACTGGTTCCGCAAGGACGACGAGGGCAACTTCCTCTGGCCCGGCTTCGGCGAGAACAGCCGCGTGCTCGAGTGGGTCTTCCGCCGCTGCGCCGGCACCGCCGAGGCGGAGGAGACGCCGATCGGGCTACAGCCCGTACGCCTCGGCCAGCTCCGGGTCCTTGTTGGCCAGCATTTCCGCCAGCTCGACCATCACCTTGCACTGCTTCCAGGTGGCGTCGTCCTGCATCTTGCCGTCGATCATGTGGACGCCGCGGCCGTCGGGGATCGCCTCGAGCACCTTCTTCGCGAATTTGACCTCGTCGGGCGGGGGGCTGAAGACCTTCTTGGCGATGTCGATCTGAACCGGGTGCAGCGACCAGGCGCCGACGCAGCCCATCAAGAAGGCGGCGCGGAACTGGGTCTCGCAGCCGGCCGTGTCCTTGATGTCGCCGAAGGGGCCGTAGAAGGGGAGGATGCCGGTCGAGGCGCAGGCGTCGACCATGCGGGCGATCGAGTAGTGCCAGAGGTCCTGCTGGGCGCTGACCCGGTCGGCCTCGGGGTTCTCGGGATCGGCGGGGTCCTCCATCACGCGGTAGCCGGGGTGGCCGCCGCCGACGCGCGTCGTCTTCATCCGCCGCGAGGCGGCGAGGTCGGCGGGGCCGAAGCTCATCCCCTGCATGCGCGGGCTGGCCGCCGCAATCTCCTCCAGGTTGACGACGCCCTGCGCGGTCTCGAGGATCGCGTGGATCAGGATCGGCCGCTCGAGCCCGGCACGCGCCTCGAGCTGGGCGAGCAGGCGGTCGACGTAGTGGATGTCCCAGGCGCCCTCGACCTTCGGCACCATCACGACCTCGAGCTGCTCGCCGATCTCGGCGACCAGCGTGGTCAGGTCGTCGAGCACCCAGGGGCTCTCGAGCGAGTTGACCCGGGTCCACAGCGCGGTCTGGCCGAAGTCGGACTCCTTCGCCGCCTTGACCAGCCCTTGGCGGGCGGCCTCCTTGCGGTCGACCGGGATCGCGTCCTCGAGGTTGCCGAGCAGGATGTCGGTCTTCTGCGCGATACCGGCGGCCTTTTCGACCATCTTCTCGTTGGAGAAGTCGAGGAAGTGGATCATCCGCGACGGCTTGACGGGGATCTCGCGCAGCGGCTCGGGGGCGCCGATCGCCTGCGGCTGGAAGAAGTCTCTGGGGTTTCTCAAGCTGCTCCTCGGGTCGGGGGCGGGTCGGGCCGAAATCTATTCGAAGCTCCAGCAGGCGATGCGCGCCCACGACGCATCAGACTTTCTACAGAACTGTCACTGAATTGTTTGCGTGTGCGCGCCACGAGTCACTCGGCCCCCCGTAGCGTCGTGATATGGAGAGCTGCACCGGCGACCATCCGACTCGCGACGAAATCGTGGGGGAGACCGAGGACCTTCAGGGGACTCGCGTGGTCTTGCTCAGGCGGGTATGGCGCGACAAGGTTCTCGTCGACCATCCTGAGATGAGCCCGCTCGCCAACGAGGTTCTTGGGACTGTCTCAAAGCCAGACCATGCCGAACCCGACCCGGTCCGGCAAGATCGCAGGCGGTTCTACTCGCGCGGTGCTGGACCAAGCGAGTGGCTGATGGCGGTCGTAAGCTATGAGCAGAAGCCGGCACGGATCGTCTCCGCGTTTGCCAATCGAAAGGATCCACCTACATGGAGCGAGTGAACATCACGATCGGTCCGATCGCCTTCGCTCGAGCCGACTACGATGCCGAGCATGATGTGCTCTATCTCCACGTGGGCGAGCCCGAGCGGGGCGAAGGCGAGGAAACGCCCGAGGGTCACGTCATTCGCTACGCCCCTGGGACGAACCGCATTGTCGGATTGACGATGATGAGCCCCGGCGCCATCCTGGAGCGGGATGGCAGCATCACTGTGACGATTCCGGCGACCGTCGAGAAGAGTGCTGAGGAGCTCGCCCCGGCTCTGTCTGCTGCCTGACTGCATCGGGCGGCGCGCAGGGATTCGCCGCTCGCTCGCGTAAATGGAGGGAGATGGACGAGCCGCGCACGAACGGCGAGGAGAGCTGGCGCCTGCCTGAGCGCGCCCGCCCGCCCTTGCTGGGCGAGCTGGTCGAGCGGATCGACGAGGCATTGGCCACGGCGAGGGCCTCCGAGGCGGCGGTGATGACGGTCGGCGCCGCCGCCCTCGACGCCGCCGAGCAGGCCCGCCGCGCCGCCGAGCTGGCAGAACGGGCGAGCCGCGCCGCCGCCGAGCGGCCGATCGCCGCGCCGCCGCCGCCCATCCGCACACGCCCGGCGCGGCCCCAGGCGAGCGAGGACCTCGGCGACTTCAGCGCCCGCGCCGATCGCATCGCCGAGCGCCTCCAACGCCTCCAGCGCGTCCCGCTCTCGGCTTGAAAGATCTATAGATCGCGCAATAAGCAGTTTATGGGTTAGTCTATAGAGCATGCCAAGGCCTGCCCGCCCTCTCTTTCCCCAAACTCAGCGCCGTGCCGAGGCGCTGGGCGAGCGCCTTCGCCTTGCCCGCCTCCGGCGCCGCATGTCGCTTGCCGATCTCGCCGCGCGGGTGGATGTATCGCGTGGCACCCTCTCCCGGCTCGAGCGGGGTGACCTCTCGACCAGCCTCGGGGTGCTCGCACGCGTCCTGGCCGTGCTGGGGCTGGAAGAGGACCTCGACCGGCTGGCGCAGGACGACGAGCTGGGCCAGCGCCTACAGGACGTGCGGTTGCGCCGTCCGCGGCGGACCTCGAAGGGAAGCGGGTAGATGGCCGGCGACCGCGATCAGGTGGTCGTGCATCTCGATGCCCACGACCTCGGCCCGCGGCAGGCGGTCGGAACGCTCGCTCGCGAGCGAGCGGCGAAGAGCGTCATCTCCTTCGGGTATGAGCCGGAGTGGGTCTTCGCGCCGCCAGGCTTCCCGATCGACCCCTCGCTGCCGCTCTACGAGGGCGAGCAGTACCCGCCGGCCCTGCCGGGGATTTTCGCCGATGCGGCTCCGGATCGCTGGGGGCGCACCCTGTTGGAGCGTCGTGAGGCCCTGGCGGCGCGGCGTGAGGGTAGGAGGCAGCGTCAACTGGACGAGTGGGACTTCCTGATTGGCGTCAACGATCGAACCCGGATGGGAGCGCTGCGCCTCGCGCGCGAGCGCAATGGCGTCTTCGTCGACGACCAGCCCCTGTCGGTTCCGCCGAGCACGCAGCTCCGCGACCTCGAGCATTGGGCTCGTGAGCTGGAGCAGGGTCTTCCCCGGGACTTGAGCGAGGAAGATCGCTGGATCGCGGCGCTGATCGCGCCCGGCAGCTCGCTTGGCGGAGCACGACCGAAGGCGAGCTTCCTCGGCGACGACGGCGCTCTGTGGATCGCCAAGTTCCCCTCGCAGGAGGACCGCTATGACGTGGGCGGTTGGGAGTACGTGGTCTCGCGCCTGGCCACCGACGCCGGGATCGAGGTTCCCGAAGCCAGGCTGCTGAGCCTCGGGTCGCCGTACCGTACCTTCTGCGCGAAGCGCTTCGATAGAGACGGCGAAGGCCGCCGCCTCTACGCCTCGGCGATGACGCTGGCGGTGCGGCGCGATCGCGAAGACGCGAGCTATCTCGACGTGGCGCGGGCGATCGTCGACTTTGGTGACCCAGCGGCGATCGAGGAAGATCTCCTACAGATGTTCCGTCGCGTCGTCTTCAACGTGCTGACCGCGGACCGCGACGACCACCTGCGCAACCATGGCTTCCTGCGCACCGGCCGGGGCTGGCGTCTGGCGCCGGCATTCGACGTCAATCCTTCGCTGCAGAAGCGGGAGCACAGCCTGGCGCTCAACGACTCGCTGCGGACGCCGGACCTGGAGATCGTTCGCGAGACGGCGCCGTTCTATCGGCTCTCCGCCCAGCGGGCTGACGAGATCGTCGCGGAGGTTGACGACGCCGTGGCCCGCTGGCCCGCCGTTGCGCGGGAGGTCGGCATGCCTGGAGAGGAGATCGACCGCCTCGCCGGAGTCTTTCTATCTGCCTGAGCCGGTCCGCCGATATCCTTCGGCTCCCGCCCCCGACCCGACCAGGAGCCATGGCCGTAGACACCGCCTCCCACAGCGAGCTCACCGACATCCAGCGCGACATCACCGAGATGGTGCGCCAGTTCGCCGACGAGCAGATCATCCCCAACGCCGAGCACTACGACCACGAGGACTCCTTCCCGGAGCCGATCGTCGAGCAGATGAAGGAGCTCGGCCTCTTCGGGGTGACCATCCCCGAGGAGTACGGGGGCATGGGGCTCGACCTGACGACCTACGCGATGATCGTCGAAGAGCTCTCGCGCGGCTGGATCTCGATCTCGGGCGTCGTCAACACCCACTTCATCGGCTCCTACCTGCTGATGAAGTTCGGCACCGACGAGCAGAAGGACCACTTCCTGCCGAAGATGGCGACCGGCGAGATTCGCGCCGCCTTCTCCCTCTCGGAGCCCGAGGTCGGCTCCGACGTGCAGGGGATCAAGTCGACCGCCAAGAAGGGCGAGGACGGCAAGTGGGAGCTGAACGGGCAGAAGATGTGGGTCACCAACGGCCTCGGCTCCAGCGTCGTCTTCGTCCTGATGAAGACCGACGCCAAGGCCGATCCTCCCTATAAGGGGATGACCTGCTTCATCACCGAGAAGGAGCCCTGGAAGGAAGTCAACGAGGGCGACTTCGCCGGCCTGACGGTCCCGCCGAAGATCAAGAAGATGGGCTACAAGGGGGTCGAGTCGACCGAGCTGGTCTACGACGGCTACCGTTGCCCGCCCGAGCGGGTGCTCGGCGGCGAGGAGGCGGGCGTCGGCCAGGGCTTCGTGCAGATGATGGACGCGCTCGAGGTCGGCCGGGTCAACGTCGCCGCCCGCGGCGTCGGCATCGCCCAGCGGGCGCTCGAGCTCGCCCTCCGCTACAGCCAGGAGCGCAAGACCTTCGGCAAGCCGATCGCCCAGCACCAGGCGATCCAGTTCAAGCTCGCCGACATGGCGACCAAGGTCGAGGCGGCGCGCCTCCTAACTCGCAAGGCTGCGCGGATGAAGGACGCCGGCGAGCGCTCCGACCTCGAGGCCGGGATGGCGAAGCTGCTCGCCTCGGAGACCGGCAAGGAGTGCGTCGAGGACTGCTTCCGCATCCACGGCGGCTACGGCTACTCGAAGGAGTACGAGATCGAGCGCCTCTACCGCGACGCGCCGCTGCTGCTGATCGGCGAGGGAACCTCGGAGATCCAGCGCATGGTGATCGGCAAGAAGCTCCTCCAGCGGCACAAGATCTAGCCGATGTCCTCGACCGCGGACCTGATCAAGACCGCCGTCGAGCGCTTCCAGGCGGAAGTCCCCGCGCTGGCGAACCTGAAGCTGGTCTTCGGCCTCGAGCTGCGCGGGCGCGGCGACATCCAGCTCTACCGGGTCGAGCTGCCTGGGCCGAAGATCACCAAGGACCTCGCCCAGGACGAGCGCGTCCTCGTCGAAGTCGACCGGCCGCAGTTCAACGAGCTGGCCGAGCGGGGGACGCTCAAGGCCTACCGCAAGGCGGTCGAGACCGGCCACATCAAGGCCACGGGCGACTCCAACGTGAAGAAGCTGATCGCCCAGGTGGTCGAGAAGCAGGAGCAGCGCGCGCGCCTCAAGAAAGCGCACTAGCATCCCGCGCCGTCCCAGACCCCAGAGGAGATTCCCCAACCGATGAGCGAGCAGACTTACGAGCTGACCACCGACCAGGCCGAGCGCGAGGCGTCCGGAGCGCACGCCTACGGCCGCTACCTCGAGGAGTTCGAGGTCGGCGCCATCTACAAGCACTGGCCGGCGAAGACCGTGACCGAGGCCGACGACCACCTCTTCTGCCTGATCACGATGAACCACCACCCGCTCCACATCAACGACGTCTACGCCGGCAAGTCGCAGCAGGGCCGCAACGTCGTCGTCGGGCCGCTCGTCTACTCGCTGGCGCTGGGGATGTCGGTCTCCGACGTCTCCGGCAAGGCGATCGCCAACCTCGCCACCGAGGAACTCAGCCACCCCAACCCGGTCTTCCACGGCGACACGCTCTTCTGCGAGACCGAGGTCCTGGAGAAGCGCGAGTCGAAGACCAAACCCGACCGCGGCACGGTCAAGGTCCACACCCGGGTGCTCAACCAGGACGGCGTCCTGGTTGCCGAGTTCAAGCGGCTGGTGCTGGTGCCGCGGCGGGAACCCGGCGAGTAGGCAGCGGGCGCCGCGGGCGAATAAACGTCGAGCCGGGCCAGCTTCCGGCCCGGCGGCGCCCCCGGTTCGCCATCCTGTGTCGCTGAAGGCATGAACGCCGCTACGTCGAAAGACCCGCTCGTGAAGTCCGATGGCTTGCTCGAGCAGTTGCTGCGCATCGCGCGGAGGAGAAAATGGGTGATCCTCCAGGCGCTGATCGTCGTTCCCGTGCTCGCGCTGATCTTCACGTTGAATCAGGAAGACGAATACACGGCCACGGCGACGCTGCTCTTCCGCCAGGCCCCGGTGGGGGTATCGGAAGGCGAAAGCGTGATCGAACCGACCCGGGAAGCGGCCACGAACGGCCAGCTCGTCGGCCTTCCCGTCGTCGCTGAAACGGCGGCGGAATCGCTCGAAGGAGTGCCTGCCAGCGAAATCCAGGAAAGCGTCAGCGTCGAATCGAGTCCCGAAGCCGACACCGCGCAGATAGTCGCGACGAGCACCTCCCCCGAACTGGCGGCCGCGATGGCGAACGCCTATGGGAAGGCGTACATCGTGTTTCGCCGGCAAGCCGATCGGTCTCAGGTCCAGGGCGCGATCGGAGTGGCCGAAGCCAGCCTCGAACAGCTGACGCCAGCCGAACAGGAAAGCAAACAGGGTGTTGCGCTCAACGAACAGCTCGACCGCCTCAAGCTCGCGCAGGCCTTGCAGACCGGCGGCGCCGAGCTGGTCCAGCAGGCAACCGCCCCCTCGAGTCCCTCCTCGCCGAATGCGTTGCAGAACGTCATGCTCGGCGTCGTCCTCGGTGCCGTGTTCGGCTTCTGTCTGGCGGCCCTCCTGGAGCGCATCGATCGCCGCGTTCGAGCCGTCGACGAACTCGAAGAGCTGTACGGCGTGCCGATCCTGGCGCGTATCCCCCGCAGCCAGCGCCTTTCGCGCAGGCGCCACGAGGCGATCGGGCCGCAGACCGCCGAGGGAGAGGCTTTCCGGGTTCTCCGCAAGAACCTGCGCTACTTCAACCTGGACAACCGCCTGCACTCGATTCTGGTCACCAGTCCGGAAGCGGGGGATGGGAAGTCCACGATCGCCCGCACGCTCGCCATGACCATGGCCGAGATGGGCGACGACGTCATCCTGGTCGAAGGCGATCTGCGCAAAGGCGGGGAGCTTCGCGGGGTCACCGGCGCCCCCGCAACCGGCCTATCCAATGTCCTTGCCGGGACGCCCGTTGAGAAAGTTCTAATCGAGCAGGATGTCCTCGACAGTGCCGGCACTCACCCAAGGTCCCTGACCGTGCTTCCCAGCGGTCCGGTGCCGCCCAACCCATCGGAGCTTCTCGACAGCGCCCAGATGCACGATCTGCTCATCGACCTCCAAGGTCGATTCCAGACCGTCGTTCTCGATAGCCCTGCCCTTGGCGCCGTGAGCGACGCCCTTGCGCTCGTCTCCGAGGTCTCGGCGATCGTCGTCGTCGGCGGCCTCGGCAAAACGACCCGCGACGCCGCTCGGGAGCTCAGCAAACAACTCTCCCTGTTGGAGAAGCGGCCGATTGGGGTCATAGCCAACTTTACGGAGCCAGAGCGTGGTAAGTACTCGCATTACTACCGTTCCGACCTTGTCGGAAGCGGCACGCCGGCTTCCTGACCCGGTTCGGGCCGCCGCGTTCGCGCTTGCGGCGCTGGCGCTGGAGGCGGTGCTCGCGCACGGCGTCGTCGGCGAAGGCATCTCCAAACCGATCCTGCTCTTCGCAGGCCTGGCGGCGGTTACGTTCGTCCTACGGTTCCCGATGGCGACGGCCCTCATCTTCCTCGCCCTAACCGACTTCATCTTCTATCCGACCTTCTTCGCATATGAAGTCGGCCCGCTCAACATACGCCCGCACGAGCTCGCGCTGGCTGGCCTCTTCGTTCTCGCGCTGGTCCGTCCGGTGAAGAAGAGCTGGGGCGGCGGAACGGGCCTCGCCCTGTTCGCGTTCCTGGTCGTGCTCACGCTCTCGGGAGCGATCGCGTTCGCCGACGGAAAGGCTCCGCTCACCGATGTGTTCAACTGGGGCCGCCCGTTCGCCCCCCTGACCTTCTTCTATGTCGTGGCGAGGTTGTTCCCACGCCCCGAGCAGCGTCGCGCGTTGCTCACCGGTGCCGCCGTGCTGGCCGCTGTGGCTGGTCTCGTTGCCCTTCTCGTCTCCCTGGGCGCCGGCTTCGGGCACACCCTCGCCGGCGGCGGAGAATCCATCGTCAAGGAGGAGGAAGGCGCGGCGGGGTTGCTGCGCGTGCGCCTTGCCGGACTTTCGATGGCGTACGCGCTGTTCTGGTACGTGGCGGTCAAGGTCGTCGCGGCGCGGGGTGAGAGGCGGCTCGTTTGGACGCTCCTGCTCGGGGGGATGGCTCTGGGGATCGCGATCAGCTTCAACCGCAACATGTGGCTCGGGCTGATTGCCGGCCTCGTCTTGATGATGATCGTGGGCGGAACCTTCATCCGCAGCCGCCTCACCGTCGCGTTGATCGCAGCCGTCGCTGGGATCATCCTGCTCGCCACCTTTGGCACCGCGACGGAAAGCCGCGTGCTCGACCCCGTGGTGAAACGAGGCGAAACGCTCTTCAATCCGAGTGGGGTGGAGTCATCGAACTCCCTGACCGATAGGGCGAAAGAGACGCGGATCGCGTGGCCAAAGGCTGAGCACCACCCCTTGCTTGGCATCGGACCGGGGGTCTACTTCGGCGTCTATGACCTCGAATTCCTCGGGCCGCACAGCATCAGAGTCGAACGACAGCTCTTCCTCCACAACCAGTACCTCTACCTCCTGCTGATTACCGGACTTCCCGGCTTGATCGCCTTCGTGCTCTTCCTCGGCATCCCGCTCCTGCGCGCACTGAAACGCTCTCCACGCGATCCGGCGATTACCGCGTGCGGTGTGGCGATTGCGATGATCATGATCAGCTCGGTCGTCGCCATCTACTTCTCGGTCGAGGACATGACGGCCGTGCTGGGCTTGTTAACCGGCGTGATCGTCGCCGATTGGGAAGGGCCGGCCGTTGACGGCACGGCTTCGGGGCTGACCGCATGAGCCCGTCCGCGGCGCCGCGCCGGCGCGTCCTGCTGGTCATCGACCTGCTCTTCTGGGCCGGGGCCGAGACCCAGCTCCGACACCTGGCAATCGGTCTTCGCCGCCTGGGGCACGACGTGACGCTGCTCGCGATCAATGATGCGACTTCATATGTCGGGGACCTGGACGAGGCCGGGGTGGAGCTGCGCGTCCTCGGCGTGAAGAGCCGCCTCGGAAGGCTCTTGGCCGTGCCGCGGATCTCGCGGATCGCTCGATCGTTCGATCTGGTGCACTGCACCGGTTGGGACGCCAGCCTCTGGGGCAGGCTCGCCGCGATCCTCGCGCGGCGGCCGACCGTCGTCACCGAGCACACCGCCGGCCGTGAGTTTCAGGTGAGCAGGAGCGGGTCCTCCCGGGCGCGGGCGATAGCGCTTCACAACCGTCTCTTGGACCCGGCCACCTACGCGACCGTGGTGGTCGCCGAGGCGCAGGTTCCGCTACTCGAATCGGAGGGAGTTCGGTCGCGCTCGATTGTCCGCATCCCAAATGCGGTTCCCCTCGGAGACCTCAGGGAGAAGGCGGAGCACGGAGGCGATCGAGCCTCGCTTGGGATCCCGAGCGAGGCCCTGCTGATCGCGCACACCGCGCGGTTCACCCCCCCGAAGGGCCAGTCGACCACCCTGCGCGCGGTCGCGCGCCTGCGCGAGCGGTTCGGTGACGTGCGCGTGGTTTTCGCCGGGGATGGTCCGGAAGAGGAACGGGTCAAGCGTCAGGCGGCGGAGCTGGGAGCCGATTGGGCGCTCTTCCTCGGCAGTCGCGACGACGTGCCGGCGCTGCTGAGGGCGTCTGACCTCGCTGTGCTGCCGTCCTCGGCTGAGGGGCTGCCGATGTCGCTGATAGAGGCGATGGCGGTCGGCACGCCGGTGGTCGCGACCGATGTTGGCGATGTGCGCTGGTTGCTGGAGGCGACCGGCGGCGGCATCTGCGTCGAGGCGGGCGACGAGGCGGAGTTCGCCGAGGCCTGCGGCCGGGTGCTTGGCGAGCCGGACCTGCGGGAGCGGCTCGCCGCGGCCGGGCTCAGGGGGGTCGAGGATTTCGACGCCGAACGGATGGCGGCGCGTTACTCGGAGGTGTTCGAGGCGGCAATCGCCTCGGCGCCGCTGCCGTGCTTCTTCGGCGATGCGAACGGAAACGGTGTCGATGGCTGAGCGGCAGCAGCGGGTTCTCCTCGCCTGCGACTTCTTCCTGCGCTACACGGCGATGCTTGCCAATGGCATGGTGTGTGGCGGTGCCGCCGCGACGCTCCTGGGCCGCGATCACGACGAGGAGTTTGGCGATCGGCCCGGCGCCGCCGCCGCGTTCGTCGCGGCGGCGGCGCCCACGGTGAAGCGCTACACGATTCCCGGACGGGTGCGCTCGCCATCCGGATTGGCGGCGGCAGTACGGGTGCGGAGGGCGGTACGCGAGTTCGCCCCGGACGTCGTCCACCTGCAGGCCTCGATCGGCAACGACGTGCGCCTGATCTTCGCCAGCGGCGCACGCCCGCGGCGCTTCGCGCTCACCGTCCACGATCCGGTTCGCCACCCCGGCGAAGCGGTCGCACGCACGGCGACCCTCGGCAATAGGGCGCTGGTCCGCGCCGCCGGCCTGATCTTCGTCCACGCGGCGGCGCTTCGTGACGAGCTGGTGACGGTGGCCCGGCCGCGGGCACCGATCGTGGTCGTACCGCACGGCGTAGATCCCGGCGAAGCCAGGCCGTTGCCGCCGCGCCCGTCGATCCTCTTTTTCGGTCGGATCGGCCCCTACAAGGGGGTCGACGTGCTGCTCGATGCGATGGACGGAGTGTGGAGGCGCTGCCCCGATGCCAGGTTGACGATCGCTGGCCGCGGGGAAATCGGAAGGCATCCGGCGCTCGACGACCCACGGGTCGAGCTGCGAGCTGGGCACATCCCCGACGAACAGGTACCCGATCTCTTCGCGGGGGCGAGCTGCGTTGCGTTGCCCTACCGCCAGGCGAGCCAGAGCGGGGTTGGTTCGTTGGCCAAGCGATATGCGCGCCCGCTCGTCGTCAGCGCGGTCGGTGGCTTGCCCGAGCTAGTCTCCGACGGCTCCGGCATCACTGTCACCACCGAAGATCCGGCTGCGCTCGCCGATGGCCTCGTCTCGATCCTTTCCGATCGCGCCCTCGCCGAGCGATTGGGTGAGGCCGGAGAGAAGACGGCTCGCAGCGGGGCCGACTGGAGGACGGTGGCCGAGGCCACTCTGAGCGCCTACGACGAGCATCTGCTCGGATCGCGTCTGGGCAGCTAGGACCGATCATGCTCTTTCGCAACACCTTCGCACAGTCGACCAGCGTCGTCGCCGGCTACATCTTCAGCTTCCTGCTCGCGCCGGTGATGATCTCGCGGCTGGGCCTCGACGCTTTCGGGGTCTGGGCGGTGACCGGCGCGTTCGCGACCTACGCCGGCCTGTTAGACCTCGGGATTGGCCGTTCGCTTTCGCGCTTCATCGCCGTATTCGACGCCGCCGATGAGCGGCACCGTATCGACCAGTGCGTCGGGCTCGGCATGATCTCGACGCTGACCGTGGGGACCCTCACTGCCGCCGTTGTCGCCATCGCGGCGCCGCTGATCAGCGACAAGCTCGGCGTGCTCGATGCCGAGCAGATGCGGATCGTGGTCCTCTCCTCGGTCGCTATCTGGACGATCAACGGGATCGAGGGGGTGTTGACTGCGGTCGGCGTCGGCCTGCGCCGCATGGTGCCGCCGAACGTCGCGATGACGATCGCGGTTTCGATCAACTTCGCCTTCAGCATCGCCGCTCTGGCGGTCAGTTCGAGCCTGGTCGTCTACGCGGTTGCGAACGCCGTCGCCGGCCTCATCGCCCTGTTTCCCACCGCTCTGGCCATGCGATATGTCTGGCGCTCTCCCTACATCGCCCGGCCGTCATCCGCGTTGGTGAAGGAGGTTCTGGCCTTCAGCGCGAAGAATCAGATTGGATGGCTGGCCGACCTGATCAACTTCCAGACCGACAAAGTGATCATCGCCCTGCTGGTCGACATTCGCGCTGCGGCGATCTACGAGATCGCCTCGCGCGTGGTCCTCGCCGTGCGCAGCATGGCCGTCCTGACCGTCTCGGCCATGATCCCGACCACCGCAGCTCGGATCGTCGAGGAGGGCCGTGAGGTGATTCGCGAGATCTATCGCCGCTACACGCTGCGGAGTTGCGCAATCGCCTTCCCACTCTTTACGCTCTGCTCGGTCACCGCCCCCTTCCTGCTGATTGCCTGGCTCAACAAGGCCCCCGGCGACGCAGAGCTGCTGGTTCCGTTTCTGACGCTGGCCTACTTCGTAAACGTCACTACCGCGGTGGGCACCACCACCGCGATCGGCGCGGGCCACCCAGGCATCGCATCGGCGAACTCGGTCTTGATTGCCGCAGCGAACGTCGTTCTGACGGTGGCGCTCGCCCCTATCTTCGGTCTCTGGGGAGTCGTCGGCGGAACCTTCTTGGCCGTTACGCTGGGCAGCATGGCCTTCAACGCGCGTTTCCTGCGCCTCTTTGCCCTGCCCGCCCGGGATTTCTTTTCCGCCGTCGTGCCGACTGCGGCGCTCGCCCTCGGGCTCGGGGTGCCGTCGGCGGCTCTTGCGATCGCCGTAGGCGTGCCCTCGGGCCGCGTCACGGCGATTCCGCTGCTGTTGCTCTCCACGGCCGCCTACGCGATCCCGTATTGGCTGATCGCCACGCGCCGCGGCTACCTGCCGAGCCAACTCGAGTTCCCGCCGATGCGCCGTCGTGATTCGGTAGCGACCCCCGCATGAGTACGCGCGAGCAGGGGCCCGCGGTTCGGATCAGCGTCATGACGACGGCCTACGAACGTGCGGGCACGTTGCGCCAGCTCTATGAGAGCCTCGCTGGGCAGACGTTTCAGGACTTCGAGTGGGTGGTCGTCGATGACGGTTCGACCGATGGCACCGACGACCTCATCCGCTCCCTGCAAGCCGAGGCCGATTTCCCGATCGAGTACGTCTGGCAGGAGAACCAGGGCCGCCATGTGGCGATCAACCGCGGGGTCGAGCGGTGCCGAGCGGAGCTCTGCGCCATGATCGATTCCGACGACTGGTACATGCCGGAGGCGCTCGAGCGGATGCTGGCCCGCTGGGAGGAGATCCCCGTCGAGCGCCGCAGCGAGTTCGCCAACGTCGAGGGCCTGCGGGTCGACCCCCACGGCGAGCTGGTCTGCGATCGCTATCCGACCGACGTATTCGATTCCAACGGCTTCGAGCTGAAGGCTCTTCACGGGATACAGGGCGACAAGATCGGGTTGTATCGGCGTGACGTTCTCATCGAGTTCCCGTTCCCAGAAGACCTCGGGTGGTACATGACCCCCGACCTCGGCTGGAACCGGATCGCCGCCCACTACTCGACCCGTTACATCAACGAGATTTGGGCCTACGCCGACTACCGCCCGGGGGGCCTGACGGATCGCAAGACGGAATTGCGCCTGCGCTTTCTGCGCTCGCATATCGCCTTCTGGCGGGAGTTCGCGGCGATGCCGCGGCCGATGACGCGGAGATCGAAGCTCCAGGCCCACGCCAACTACGTGCGCTACTCGCTGTTGTCCGGCATCGGCCTGCGCCGCCAACTCGCCGATTCCCCCAGCCCGGCTTGGACCATCGTCGCGCTGGGGCCGGGGCTGTACCTCTCTCTTCGCGATCGCCGTTGGATGGCACGCAACCGCGACAGGGTGGCGGCCTGGTCTTCCTGAGCGGCGCCGCCAGGATCGGCGTACTCACCGCTGCGGTCAATCGGGCGGTGGAGCGCTCATGGGGCGATCTCTGCGCGATCATCGATTCCGACGACTGGTACATGCCGGAGGCGCTCAAGTGGATGCTGGCCCGCTGGGAGGAGATCCCCGTCGAGCGCTGCGACGACTCCCAACTCGCATACTGGACCGAGTACGGGGCGATGCAGAAACCGATGCGAGTGAGCTCCAGGCTTCGCGCGCACGCCAACTACGTTCGCTACTCGCCGCTCGGGGGGCGCCGGCTGAGACAGCTCCTCGACGACTCGCTGGCGGCGAGCTGGAGCGTTGCAGCGCTGCCACCCGGACTGGTGCTCTACTTCCGCGATCGCCGCTGGCTGGCGCGAAACGCCAAGCGGGTGGAGGCTTGGTCCTCGTGAACGGCGAATCGGTTCGGGTGGTGGTTCTGACCTACGGCGACGGTGGACAGCATAGGCCTCTGCTCGCCTCGCTGGTCGAGGAGGGTGTGGCCCCAGAGGCCATCCTCGTGGTCCACAATCCGGCGAGCCCAGGGGAGCCCGATCCGGCGTTGCCGCAGGGCTGCGAGCTGATGCGATCGAGTCACAATCTCGGCTACGCCGCGGCGATGAACCGCGGTATAGAGCGCCAGCTCGAACTGGGCGCCGAGCTGCTGCTCTTGCTGACGCACGACGCGCGCTTGCACCAGGGCGCTCTCGCTGCCCTGCTGGAGTCGGCGCGCGGCCACGCCGAGTACGGCGTACTCGGCCCCTCTCTCGTCCTCGCGGGGGCGGGGACGCCCTTCTCCTTTGGCGGCGTGACCCGTGCCAACGGCTCGATGGCTCATCGCCGTACGCGGCCGCCTGCGGTGGAGGGGATCGCTCGGAGCGACTGGGTCGACGGCGGCACGATGCTGGTTCGGGCCGAGGTGGCCCGCAGCGTCGGCGGCTTCGACGAGCGCTTCTGGGGCTATTGCGAGGAGGCCGACTTCTGCCTGCGGGCGCGACGGGGCGGCTTCGAGGTTGGGGTCGTCCTCGCGGCCGAGGCCGACCAGGCGCCAGGTGGCGCCAAGCGGCCGGGGCCGTGGGCCTACCTGATCACCCGTAACGGGATCGCCTACGCCTGGCGTGCAACGGGCCTGCGGGGGCTCGCCTTCGTCACCGCCCGCGCCGCGCTCACGGCTGTCTACTCCTCGGCCCGGGCCGGACTCCGTGCGCTGGGCCTGCGGCGCGGAGAGGCGGTCGAGCCCTGGGCGCTCGCGGTCGGGACCGCTAGGGGGGCGCTTGACTTCTACCGTCGCCGCTGGGGCTCGCCGCCGAGCCTGCCGGGTGCGGGTGACCTAAAGAACGTCGAGCAGCGCGCCGGGGGGGCGGGCGATGGCTGAGCGGCCACGCGTGCTGCAGGTGGGTCCGAACGTACGCGGCGGGATGACCGTCGTCATCCGGAGCCTGATGGCCTCTCCGCTGGGCGAGCGCTATCGGCTCGAATTCGTCGTCACCCACCGCGGGTCTGGCGGTTTGGCCCGGCTCGCCGTCTTTTGTCAGGCGCTCGGGCGGCTGGCATGGTGGAGCATGCGTGGCAGGGGAAGGGTTGTTCACATCCACGCCACCGTGCGCGGGAGCATGCTGCGCAAGGCCATATACGTGCTCCTGGCAAAAGCGCTTCGCCGCCGGGTTGTGCTCCATATGCATTCCGGCCCGGGCGACGTCGTCTTCGAGCGAACGCGGCTCGGACCCGCCCGCGTTGCCCTCTTCCACCTCATGTTTCGGCTGGCCGATGCGGTGCTGGCGGTCTCTGCCGCCAGCGCTCGGTCACTCGAAGAGACGCACGCGGCACGCGACGTCCTGGTCGTGCCCAATCCGGCACCTGAGGCGCCGACGGCGCCGCCTGGGGACGGTGAGGGCCCGCTTGCCGCGCTCTACCTGGGCGGCTTCGCCAACCGCGTCAAGGGGGGCGAGGAGCTGCTCGCCGCACTCGCGCAGCCAGAGCTCGGGGAGCTGAACGCGATCGTCGCCGGGCCGGGTGAGCTGCCGCCCGCCGGGCGCGACCTGCTCGCCGGCCAGCCGCACTTGGCCTGGCGCGGATGGCTGGATGACGGCGCGAGGGAGGAAGCGCTGCGCGAAACGGCGATCTTCGTCCTCCCGTCGACCTCGGAGGGCTTGCCGATGGCGCTGTTGGAGGCGATGGCTTGGGGTAAGGCAATCGTGGCCACCGCGGTTGGCGGCGTTCCCGACGTGTTGAGCGACGGCCGGGACGCGCTGCTCGTGCCGCCGGGGGATCCCGCCGCTTTGGCCACGGCTCTGGCGAGACTGGCGGGGGACGCCGATCTGCGGCAGCGACTCGGGGGGGCGGCTCGCGAGCGCGCCCGCCGTCTCAACGCCGAGGAGGTGACCGATCGCCTCGACCGTCTGTACCGGGAGCTTCTGGCCCGCTGAGGCCGGAGGCCGCGGCGTCCAGCTCCTCGCGTACCGCGGCGATCAGGTCGGCGCCGGCGTTGAGAGTCGAATCGCCGGCGGGCGGCGGCGCGGCGGCCACCGCGGCCGACAACTCCGCCTCGCTCTCGACCAGGATCACCCGTCCGTCTGCGGACAACCGCCGTGCCAGTTCGAGCTGATGGTCGTCGACGGTCTCGTCGAAGCGCTGTAGCCGCGGAAAGACGATCGGCACCTGGCCGGCGTGAGCCGCGCAGAGGATCGTCCCAGCGCCAGCGTGGCTGACGACTCGCTCGGCGCGCTCCATGTGGTCGACGACTTCGGTGAAGGTCATCCAGGGCGTCGCGTGGGTGGCGTTCGAGGGCGGCTTGCCGGGGCCGTGTTGGACGACGAGCTGTCCGGCGGGAAGCGATTCGAGCGCGCGCAGAAAGCGTTCGAAGCGGAAGGTCGGGTGGCTACCCACGGTTGCGAAGATCACAGAAGCCTGCCCGCGAAACGCGCCCTATCGCCGTGAGCCAGGTCGGGCCACTGGACGAAGAAGGCGTCGGCCAGCGGCCGAACCAGTCGTCCGCTCAAGGAGAGGGCGGTCGTTCGGGTCAGGCTCTCGACGAAGACCAAACGGGCGCCGAAGAGGCGGCCGGCGAGAAAGAACGGCACCGCCAGGGCCGCCCCGGTGGAGAGGATCACGGCCGGCCGCTCGCGGCGCACAACCTGCCAGGCGAGTCGCAGGTTGGCGAGAAGCGCACGCAGGCTGCGGTTCGTCGGCCCTCTCCCCAAGATGACCCGCTCGTCGCGCAGCAGGTACTCCGAGTCGGCTGCCGGCAGCGTCACCCAGGTCGTCTCGAAGCTTTCCCAGGCGGGCCGCAGGCGCAGCATCTGCAGCAGGTGTCCTCCTGGGGAGCACACCAGGAGAACCTTCGCTGTCTGCTCAGCTGGAGCCACCGACCGCCGCACTTAGCGTGACCAGCTCGAGACCTGCCGCGGCCGCTGACGCGGCGATCAGCGGGATCGAGTCGGCCGTTGCGCTGGCGTCGTCGCGTTGCCCGTAGCGAGCCGAGTCGTGCAGGAGCACGATCACCCCATCGTGCAGGTCGCGGCGAACGAGGCCGGCGATGCGCTCGGGCGAGCTGTCCTCCCAATCCTGTCCCCAGGCCGTCCAATATGCGAGGCCGAGGCCGAGTCTCTCGCAGAGCGCCGCGAGTTCCGGCGACGAGGCGCCGAAGGGCGGCCGGTACCAGGCCGGCCGAGTGCCGAGCACGTTCTCGATCGCCTTTATCCCCGCCTCGAGCTCGCGCTCCGCCTCATCGGGTGAGAGCAGGTCGTGGCGGCGGTGGCGCATCCCGTGCAGGGCGATCTCCTGTCCCTGCGCCGCCATCTCGCGGATCAGGGAGGGCTGCTCGTCCACGTGCCTTCCGAGCACGAAGAACGTTGCCTTGGCTCCTGTCGCGGCGAGCGCCTCGAGGACCGGTGGCGTGCCTTCGGGGTCGGGACCGTCGTCGAAAGTGAGCACGGCCGCGCCGGAACCGGCCGATACCGCTTCCATGCCAGACACCTGTCGCCAGCGTCGGCGCCGCGAAGGGCTCCAGTCGTAGAGCCGCTGGCGAACCGGTCTTGGGATGGCGCGACGAAGCGTGCGCCGCAGCTGGCGGGAATCGGGCATGCGCAGGCGGCCAGGTTAGCCGTATCGCCGCCTACACTCCCCGCCGTGTCCTCCCGGCAACTTCGCAACCGCTCGCGCGACGCCGCCTTCCTCTGTTATCACTCGATCGCGCCGGAGGGTCCGCGCTACCTGACGGTCTCAGCCGACCTCTTCGAGCGGCAACTGGCACTTCTCCGCCGTTCCCACTTCGTCCCGGGCGACCTTGCGGCGCTCGGCGAGGTGGCGACGGGTCGGGGCGCCCCGCGTACCGCATTCCTCACCTTCGACGACGGCTTTCGCGACAACTTCGAGATCGCCCTGCCGATCCTGCGCGAGTACCGCGCCAGCGCCTTCGTCTTCGTTTTGCCGCCGCTCGTGGACGCAGGGGGCCCCTTCGAGTGGCCCGAGATGACTGCCGACCGGGGTCGCTACGCGGCGACGATGTGCTCGGTGACCTGGCCGATGCTCGAGCAGATGAAGGAGGGCGGTTTCGAGGTCGGCAGCCATACCCTCACCCATCCGCACCTCCCCGAGCTCGGCAGCGAGCGGTTGCGTGAGGAGCTTTGGCAATCGCGAAGCGCGATCAAGACGCGGCTCGGGAGCTGCGACACGCTCGCCTATCCATTCGGCGAGTGGAGCACCGACGTCGCCTCGGCCGCGGCCGAGTGCGGCTACAGCTTCGCTTTCACCCTGCCCACCGTCAGTGGCCAGCGGCGGGCGTCCACTCTCTCGATTCCGCGGATCAACGTCGACTACCGCGACGACGAGCGCCGTTTCGCGGCAAAGCTCTCGGCGGCGGGCCGGCGCTTGCTCCTCTCCTCGGCCGTCGGCGGGCTCAGGCGCCGTCGTCGAGGTCGACCCTGACGGGTTGGTGCTCGAGGAACGGCGCCAACGCGTCGAGGTCGATCCCTCGTGGGCGCAGTGCCCGCAGCAGGCGCTCGGCGACTGCCTGCCAGCTGAACTGAAGCGAGTTGCGGTTCGCAAGAGCGCCGAGTTCGCGCGCTCGCTCGGGGTCGGCGAGCTTCAGCATCTCCTCTGCCAGGATGCCGTCGGCGCTCGGGTCCACGACGACCCCGCCTTCGCCGATCGCGTCGACGGCGCCGCCGACGGCGGTACCGATACTGGGGACCCCGGCGGCGCCGGCGTCGATGTAGGCGATTCCGAAGGGCTCGTAGGTCGAGGGCATCAGGAAGCAGGTGGCGCGACGCAGGAGTTCGCGATATTTGCGTTGCCCCTCCTCCGAGTCGAACGGCAGTCGACCGTGGCCGGTCACGCCGTCGGCCTCGATGGGGGGGTGCGCACCGACCAGGTCGAGGGTTGCATCGGGATGGCGTTGCCGGACAGTCGCGAAGGCCTCGACGGTGGCGGCGCCCCGCTTGCGCTCCCAGTCGGCCCCGACCCAGAGGTAGTGGGGGATGCTCCAATCCCGTTCGACCTGACCGGCATCGACGTTGTGTCCGAAGCCGATCACGTGCACCTTCTCCGCCGGGATGCCGTAGTCATCGCTGATCGAGGCAGCCACCCAGCTGCTGGTCGTGCAGCAGCCTCGGCTTGCTTCGTAGATCCGGCGCTGACGCTCGAGCCAGCGCCTGCGGCCGGAGGGGTCGATCGAGTCGTATACGGGTGAGCCTTGGCGCAGCGCGAGGGCCAGGGTCATGTCGTCGAAGGTCGCGACCGGCGGGGAGCACGAGAGCTCGTAGCCGCTGCCCAGCATCACCACCCCGTCCACCTCGACGCGGCGCAGCTTCCGGTTCGCCGCCGCGCCGCACGCGGCGGCGAAGAAGCGACCGCTCGCCTGGTCGGTCCAGGAGACGCGCAGCAGCCAGGCGAGCCTGCGCGCCCCAGGGAATAGGGCGCGAATCGGGACGACCGTGCAGCCGGCTGCCTCGAGGCCGCCGGCCAGGTGCGCCGGCACCCCCGACCAGGAGGTCGGGTCGGTGGGGTCTCCCTGCTGGACCAGCGCGATGCGCGGCACTAGCTGTGGCGTCCTTCCAGTGTCACGCGGGCATGATCCCCTACTTCGCCTCTCCGCGCGAGGCGCGCGCCGATCAAGGCTGGACCGATTCCCAGGTCTTGCCCAGCTTGGCGGCGTCGAGATGGATTTCAGAGGTGCCGGGGATCTGTTCCCCGTTGCGGTAGAGGCCGTCCTTGATGTAGGCGTAGCTGGCGCCTTCGGCGATCATGCTGACACCCCCACGAGCGTCGATCAGGTGACCGTCGAGGAAGACTTCGTAGTAGCCCGCACCGACCGCCGACGCCTTGAAGTGAATGACCACGTCGTGCCAGGCGTGTTCGGCGACCGGGGCAAGGAAGCGATCGCCGCCCATCGCCGGTCCGTGGCTCCAAAGGCCTCTTGGTTCGGCTGCGTATTCGCCGTGGTCGCCTTCGTAGTCCCAGAGCTGCAGGCCGAAGGCGGGGGAGCCTTCGTCGCTGCCCTTGAACTGCATGATCAGGTTGTGGGCACCGGGGTGGCCGTAGATCATGGAGTCGATGTAGAAGGAGAAGCCGTAGAAGTATTCATCTCCCTCGTGGAATTCGACCATTCCGTCGGTGCTGCCCCCACCGTTGCCGCCGAGGATCAGCTCGGAGCGGTCCTGGGTGCCGGTGAGGACGACGCGTGCAGAGTGGACACCGGAGCGCACATTGTCGCTGACCACGGTCGGCATCGCTTCGCCGACCCCCGCCGTATTCCAGTTCGTCAGTCCATCCTCGAAGCCGGCTTCCAGCGTGCTGCTCCCGCTGGCGGCGGCGGCGGCGGGGGGGGCCGGGGTCGCAGTCTTCGCCTTGCGGCTGACGGCGACGCTGCCGGAGATCGAGGCGGTGCGGCTGGCACGCCGAGCTCGGCGTGCGCGAAGCCTGGCCAGGCTTCGCCGCGCGGCGCGGCGACTGGTTCTGGCATGGCGGCTCTTGACATGGGACCGACGCGGGACCGAGCCGCCCTTGGAGGCGCTGGCCGTCGCCACGGTGCTCGCCGGAGCGGGCACGGAGGCGCCGAGCAGGAGAACCAGCGCGGCGATCGCACCTACGGCAATCCGCACGAGGCGGGCCGGGAAGACGTTGGTTGGGGAGGAACTGGTCACATGGCCTTGCTCGGCTGTGACCGACCCCCTCCCCAGCTTGTCAAGTCCCTACTGGACGGATGTTCGATGCTCTTCCCAGAGCACCTGCAAGCGCTCGTTCAGCCAGCGGTGACAGAGGCGTACGAGGTGCCCAGCTTGGCGGCGTCGAGGCGGATTTCGGAGGTGCCCGGAATGTTCGCGCCGTTGCGGTAGATGCCGTTCTTGATGTAGCCGAACGATGCTTCCGGCACCAGCATGCTGGTGTGTTCGCGGGTGTCGACGAGCTTGCCGTCCAGGTAGACCTGATAGGAGCCGGCGCCCACTCGGGAGACCTTGAAATGGATCACCACGTCGTGCCACTGATGTTCTGCGGCTGGGGCGAGGAAGCGGTCGCCGCCCATACCCACACCGTGACTCCAGAGGCCTTTCGGGTTCGAACGGTATTCGCCGTGGTCGCCTTCGTAGTCCCAGAGCTGCAGGCCGAAGGCCGGGGAGCCTTCGTCGCTACCCTTGAACTGCATGATCAGGTTGTGGGCGCCGGGGTGGCCGTAGACCATCGAGTTGATGTAGAAGGAGAAGCCATAGAAGTATTCTTCGCCCTCGTAGAACTTGCGCATTCCGTCGATGTTGGCGGTGCCGGTGCCGCCGAAGATCAGCTCGGAGCGTCCCTGGGTTCCGGTGAGGACGACCTTCGCCGACCTCGAGCCTTCGCGCACGATGTCGCTGGCTACGGTCGGGATGGCGTCGCCCACTCCGCCGATGTTCCAGCCGTTCAGGCCGTTCTCGAAGCCTGCCGTCATCAGCGGGCTTGGAGGCGGTGGTGGTGCGGGAGCGGGAGCTGGTGCGGGTTCAGGCTCGGGCGCTGGGGCCGGGGCGGGAGCGGGCGTAGGTTCCGGGCTTGGTGCGGGAGGCGCCGGAGTGGGTTCCGGCGCCGGCGAAGGTTCGGGTTGGGGGGCGGGTTTGCCCGGCGCGCGGTGGTGTCGCCAGTTACTGGCCCTGCGCGCTGCCCGGGCCCTGCGCGCGGCTTCCCCGTGCGCACGCTTCGTTTGAGCCGAGAGGTTGCGAACGGCGTCCGAGGTGGCTGGGACGCCGCCATGCGACTCGGCGACCGCGACCGGCGTAAGCAGGAGGGCGATGGCGAGCGCGAGTGAGGCGAATAGCGTGAGGCAGGCGACTGCGCGAGAGACGATGGTGGTGTTCGATCGAGTCCGCATGGGAACCCTTTCGAACGGCTGGACGAGCGCAGCGAGCTACACGTGCGAACTCGGACGCATGTCCTCGAGTGGGACCGAACGTCTGTCCGCTTACCGGCGAGCGCTAGTAAGCGCCCCGGCCGGACATCACGGCCGGAAGCGTGGCGAGGAGGATCTCGACGTCGCGGGCCAGCGACCAGCCGGCGACGTACTGGTAGTCGAATCGGACCATCTCCTGGAAGGGGCTCTGCGAGCGGCCGTAGACCTGCCATGGGCCGGTCAGGCCGGGTCGCAGCTCGAGCCGGCGGAGGTGCCAGTTCTCGTCGAGGGCGGCGGTCTCGGGGAAGATCAACGGACGCGGCCCGACCAGGCTCATCTCGCCCGTCAGCACGTTGATGAGCTGTGGCAGCTCGTCGATCGAGAAGCGGCGCAGGAACCTGCCGACCCTCGTCACCCGCGGGTCCTCGCGGATCTTGAACATGACGCCGTCGTCAGCCTCGTTGAGCGTCTCCATCTCGGCCTTGCGCTCTTCCGCGTCTATGTACATCGAGCGGAACTTGATCAGCTGGAAGCTGGTGTTGTCGCGGCCGGCGCGGGGCTGGCGGAAGAAGACCGGGCCACGCGACTCGAGCTTGATCGCGATCGCCGCGGCGATCAGCGCCGGCGAGAGCAGCGCCAGGAGCGCCACCGAGCCGAGCACGTCGAGCACGCGCTTGGCCGCCATCGAGGCGGAGGTGAGGATCGGCGACCCGATCGAGAGCAGGGGCAGGCCGCCCACCTGGTCGAGGGCGCGGACCCCGTCGAGGAACTCGAACAGCCGCGGCACCACGTCGACGCTGACGCCGGCGTCGCGGCAGGCCCGGATCGCCTCCAGGAGCTGTTCGTGGCTCGCCCGCGAGAAGGCGATGATCACCCGGTCGATCCCCTGGACGTCGATCACCTCGGCCAGGTCGTCGAAGCGGCCGAGCCAGGGCAGGTCGGGGGTGCCGATGTCATGCACGTCATCGTCGATCAGGCCGACCGGGACGAGACCGAACTGCCGGTTCTTGTCGAGCTTGTCGACGACCTGGCCGGCGACGATGCCCGAGCCGAGGATCAGCGTCCGCTGCTTCAGGTCGCGCGCGCGGTGTAGGCCCGATCGCACGACGGTGCGGGCGATGCCGGTAAAGGCGGCGATGCCGGCGACGGTGAGGAAGGTGAGCGCGACCACGTGGCTGAGCTGGAGGCCGGAGGCGATGCCGAACAGCGGCCAGGTGATCAGCATGATCGCCACGAACGCCCGCGGCAGCTCGGTGACGGCGGAGGCCCAGGTGGCGAGCTGGTCGGTGCGGTAGAGGCCGATGCTGAACGCCGCCAGCGGCCAGAGCGCGGTCACGCAGACGAGGAAGGAGAACCCGCCGGGCGTTACCAGGCCCAGCACGGTGACGGCGAGCGCCGCTGCCGCAGCCGCGGCAAGCGAATCGGCGGCGAAGAGCATCTGGGCCAGCACGGTGCCGCGACGCCTTGCGCGGCTGGCTGGACTGTCTGACGTATGCGCCACCGGCTCGTTTGCCTCCACGGCCGAGCCGTGCGGTTGGTGGGTGACGGTTGAACTCTCCATTTTGGTTTAGACGAAGGCGTTGTTGGGTAATGCAGCGGTATCTGACTTGGTGCGGTTTTGCGGGAGCGGCGCCCGCTCGTGGCTGCCTTCGACCGGCTTCGAGCTAGGGCAGGCGGAAGGCCGGGCGAGGCCCTTTAGAAAATAGACGGGTAGCGGCGAAATCTCCATGGGGCTAAACGAATCGGCAACAAGTTTGCCGTGCTCAAATCAGCAACCCCGCTTGCAGAGCGAACTTCGTCGATGCTCGCGGACGAATATTTGAACTTTCTTCGCAAGGAGCGGCCGCTTGTACGCCGTGGACAGGAGCGCGAGCCTCAGTGCGCTTCGTCGGCGGCGTGCGCCGGTGGGCGCGACTCCTCCGCCAGCGAGGTGATCTCCAGCGGGCCGTGGGCGGCCGCTTCGAGCACCTCGGTGGCCTCCTCGGCCGAGCGCGCGTAGAGCTCGACCAGCATGTGGACGACGATCCGCTCCTCGTCGTGCTTGTGGAAGCGGACGTGGGCGAAGAACTCGCGCACACCGGCCTCGCCGAAGGCGCCGTAGGCGAGCAGCTCGGCCGCTTCGGGCCCGGCGCAGCTCTCGACCCGCTCCTGGTCGACGTTGACCGTGCAGGAGGCGACCCAGGGGGTGCCGGCGACCATCCGCTCCCAGCGATCCTCGATCGGCACGACGCGGTCGTCCTGGAAGGTCAGGTGGGGCTGGTCGTGCATGCAGTCGAGGCACTGCACGACCGCTTCCTGCACCTCGTCGATGCCTTCCACCGGGATGCCGGTCTCGGGGTCGATCCGCCGGATCGCGTCGTAGTGCATCTGGATCTCGAGGTTCTGCGACCAGCAGCGATAGCAGCGCAGCCAGGCCGACCGGTCCCCGTTGAGTTCGCTCATCGCGCCATTGTGGCGTGCCGGCGCCTTCGGCGCGCCTTCCGTCCCGGCGTGTTGTTGCCCGTCGCGTCGATGTGCAAGCTACCGGTGAGCCAGTGAGCAATCTCCCCGACATCTGGCATACAATTGACACATCAGACAGTTCGACTCAGCCCTGATCCCGCGACACCTTCGCCCCCTCGTACTGGAGGCGCTCAGAGCGAGTCGCGCCGTGGCTTTGCTCGGTGCTCGGCAAGTCGGCAAGAGCACTCTCGTCCAGGAGCTCGCGCGGTCCGATTATCCGGCCGAGTACATCTCGCTCGACCAGCCTGCCACCGCCCGGGCTGCGCGCTCGGACCCGGCGGAGATGATCGCGAATCTACGCCGTCCCACCGTCGTCGACGAGGTGCAGCGCGCACCCGATCTCCTGCTGGCCATCAAGGCAAAGCTCGACGCCGACAACTCTCGCGGCCAGTTCCTCTTGACCGGGTCGGCCGATCTGCTCACGCTTCCCGCTATCGCCGACGCTCTTCCCGGCCGTGTGGAGTATCTGCGACTGTGGCCGTTCAGTCAGGCCGAGCTGTGCGGCGCCGGCTCGTCCTTCGTGGATCTTGCCTTCGCCGGGCGATTTCCCAAGCTGACAGATGTGCAGCCGGGCCGGCGGGCGATTGCGCCAATGCTCCTCACGGGGGGATACCCGGAGGCGCAGGGGAGGGCGCTGCGAGACCTCACCAGGTTCTTCGAAAGCTACGTCGACTCGCTGCTGAGCCGTGATCTGACCGATGTGGCGAACGTGCGGGAGCCGGCGAAGGTGAGCGACGTGCTGCAGATGATCGCGGCGCGATCCGGCGCGATCCTCAATGTCAACGGTCTCGCCAGGGACCTGGGGATCAGCCGCGTCACCGTCGAGAAGCATGTCGCCATCCTCGAAAGGCTCTTCCTCGTTCGGAGAGTCAGGGCCTGGCACCGGAATCTCGGGGCGAAGCTGGTGAAGAGCCCAAAGGTGCATGTCGTCGACAGCGGCCTGCTGTCGCATCTCATCGGCGCCGATGAGGCCCGGCTCGTCGACGATGGAGTGCTGGCGGGCGCGGTGCTCGAGAGCTTCGTCGCGATGGAGCTTGTGCGCCTCGCGGAGCTGTCCGATCGGCCCCCATTGATCCATCACTACCGCGATCAGCGCCAGCGGGAGGTGGATCTCGTGCTCGAGCGTCGTAGCGGCGAGATCGTCGGGATCGAGGTGAAGGCAGGGGCCTCGCCTGACGCAGCGGACTTCGCCGGTTTGCGCTACCTGCGCGACACCCTGGGCGAGCGTTTCAAGGCGGGCGTGCTCCTCTACACCGGGTTCCAGACCCTTCCCTTCGGCGATCGTCTCTCCGCCGTCCCGGTGAGCGGCCTCTGGCGGGGAGCCTGACCGAGGGCGCCACGCCTATGGGGCCGGCAGCTCGAGCCGCAGGCCCCGTTCCTCGGCGATCTCGGGCGTCAGGAAGGCGTTGGTCTCCTCCAGCGTTCGCTCGGCCGCTCGCAGGTCCGTCCACTCGATCGCTGCGGCGTAGGACTGGGCGAAGTCGAGGACGCGGACCAGGGGCGCGGGGTTGCCGTTCTGGGACAGCGCCCGCAGCCCTTGCAGGTAGTTGTCGCGGTAGACGATCGGGATCACGATCCGCTGCTCGCCGGCGGCGCTCAGCTCGGCGTTCATCAGGACCCGGGCGACGCGGCCGTTGCCGTCGGTGAACGGGTGCACCTCGCCGACCAGATACATCATGAAGATCGCCTTCGCTAGGCCCGCCGGGAGAGACTCGTAGTAGCGGTAACCCTCGACCAGGGTGCCGACGACCAGGTCCGGGTGGACGAAGGTCGTCGCCCCCGCGCGATTTACGAGCGTCTTGAACGTCCCGGGGTCGGCCTGAGGGCGCCGCTCCAGGATGAGCGCATGGTGGGCGCGGAGCAGGTCAAGCAGGTCCTCGGGCCCATCCGGGAGCAGTCGTCGCTTCACTGGGTCGTTGACGAGGTCGAAGGTCCCCAGGACATCGTGCGCGTCCTCGAAGCGTTTCGCCGGCACCGCGCGCTGGAAGACGATCTTCTCGGCCTCATCGAGAGCGAACTCGGTTCCCTCGATCCAGTTGGAGAAGTACGCCTCGACAAACGAGAGCGCGGGCAGCGAAACCGGCTGCTCCGGGCGGCCGGCGACGGCGTCTCTCAGCAGAGCCGCCTGGAGCGTTGCGAACAGCTCGATGCGCCGCGGGTCGAATCCGAGGCCGGAACTCGCGGCACGCGCCGCCGGAGTGCCGAGCTGCGCGTCCCGGGTTCCCAGGAGGGCTCCGATCAGGTCGTCGAGCATCGCCATCTCGCGCTCTGCGTCGAGCGACGCCGCGATCTTGCTCGCTTCGTCGCGTAGCTCGTTGAGCGCCTCGTTGCCGCGTAGGGCGGCGGTTCGCGTCAGCTCGTCCTCGATCTCGGCCCTCGAGAGGGTTCGGGAGACCCCGCTCCTGCGCGCTCTCGATCCGCGCAGGTTGTCGAGGAGTGCGCGTGGGCGGCTGGAGAAATGAAGGCCGTCCAGGTGCGGCATGTCGCCCGGGACCGCGCCGGGACCGCGCCGGGGCAGCAGGGTGAGGCCAGGAAGATGGACCGGTCGCCGGCTCGCGTAGTCGGACCCGGCGTCGAGAAAGAGGGAGCCGTCGGCAGAGGGTTGCGCTTCGATGCCGCTGCGGTCGGCTATCACGGCCCCCGGGAAGTAGTGGCCGGCGACTCGGGACCAGTTGCGCCGAACCACCTGCTCGAGCGGCTCCGCGAGGTTGCGCGTGTACAGACGGCCAGCCACTTTGCGTGCGCGGCCGTCGGCCACGGCGCGTTGCACCGCGGCTGAGGTTCGCGTCGTGGTGGCGAATACCTCGGGCTGCTCGTCCAGCGAAAAAGTGCGCTCAGTTGCCTCCATCTAGGAGGCTAGTGTAGGAAAATCGCGCTTAAATAGCGAAACTGGGAGAAAAACTGCGCTTAAGCAGCTGCCTCAGGCCGCCGCCCCGGCCGCCGCGCGCTGCTCGACCAGGGCGACGATCTCGCCCATGATCTTGTTGAGATCGAAGTCCTTTGGCGTGTAGACGCCGTCGACGCCCGCCTCGCGCAGCCGCTTCGCGTCGGCGAGCGGGATGATCCCGCCGACGACGACGGGCGCCTCGACGCCCTCGCCGCGCAGCCGCCGCACGACCTCCGGCACCAGCTCGAGGTGCGACCCGGAGAGGATCGAGAGGCCGACGACGTCGACGTCCTCCTGCAGCGCCGACTCCGCGATCTCCTCGGGCGTCAGGCGGATCCCCTGGTAGATCACCTCCATGCCGGCGTCGCGGGCGCGCAGGGCGATCTGCTCGGAGCCGTTGGAGTGGCCGTCGAGCCCGGGCTTGCCGACGAGGATCTTGATCCGGTGGCCGATCGCCTCGGATACCTCGTCGACGCGGGCGCGGATCGCCGCCAGCTCTTCTGGGTGGCCGGGCGGGGCGGCGCCACTGACCCCGGTCGGGCCGCGGTAGGCGCCGAACGCCTCGCGCAGCACCCCGGCCCACTCTCCCGTCGTCGCGCCCGCCTTCGCCGCCGCGATCGTCGCCGGCATCACGTTCGCGCCGTCGTCGGCGGCGACGCGGCGGAGCTCCTCGAGCGCGGCCTTCACGGCGGCCTCGTCGCGCTCGGCCTTCCAGCGCTCGAGCGCCTCGACCCGCTCGCGCTCGACCTCGGGGTCTGGGGTGAGGATGCCGCCGTCGGCGCCGGCGGTGAGGGGCGAGTCCTCGCTCTCGGTGAAGCTGTTCTGGCCGACGACCACCAGCTCGCCGCTCTCGATCCGCGCCACCCGCTCGCGGTGGGACTCGACCAGGCGGGCCTTCATGTAGGGGACCGCGGCGACGGCGCCGCCGTGCTCCTCGACCACCGCCATCTCCGCGCGGGCGCCCTCGGTCAGCTCCTCGACCAGGCCCTCCATCACCACCGAGCCCTCGAACAGGTCGGGATACTCGAGCAGGTCGGTCTCGTTGGCGAGCACCTGTTGGATGCGCAGGCTCCACTGCTGGTCCCACGGGCGCGGCAGTCCCATCGCCTCGTTCCAGGCGGGCAGCTGGAGCGCGCGGGCGCGGGCGTCGCGGCTGAGCGTCACCGCCAGCGCCTCGAGCACGATCCGCTGGATGTTGTTCTCCGGCTGGGCCTCGGTCAGGCCGAGGCTGTTGACCTGGACGCCGTAGCGGAAGCGCAGCATCTTCTCGTCGGTCACGCCGTAGCGCTCGCGGCCGATCTCGTTCCAGAGCCGGCCCATCGCCCGCAGCTTGGCGATCTCCTCGATCAGGCGGATGCCGGCGTTGACGAAGAAGGAGATGCGGCCGAAGACCTTGGGGAAGTCGCTCTCGGCAACCTGGCCGCGGGCTTTGACCTCGTCGAGCACGGCGATCCCGGTCGAGAGGGCGTAGGCGATCTCCTGCACGGGGGTGGCGCCGGCCTCCTGCAGGTGGTAGCTGCAGATGTTGGTCGGGTTCCAGCTCGGCACCTCGTTGACCGTGAAGGCGACCATGTCGGCGATCAGCCGCATCGAGGGCTCGGGTGGGAAGGCGTAGGTGCCGCGCGAGAGGTACTCCTTGATGATGTCGTTCTGGGTCGTCCCCTTGAGCTTGGAGCGGTCGACCCCGTTCTCCTCGGCGACGGTGACGTAGAGGCCGAGCAGCCAGGCGGCGGTGGCGTTGATCGTCATCGAGGTGTTCATCTCGTCGAGCGGGATGCCGTCGAGGAGCTGGTGCATGTCGCCCTTGTGGGCGACCGACACACCGACCTTGCCGACCTCGCCGCGGGCGAGGACATGGTCGGGGTCATAGCCGGTCTGGGTGGGCAGGTCGAAGGCGATCGAGAGCCCCGTCTGGCCCTTCTCCAGGTTGCGCCGGTAGAGCTCGTTGGAGCGGCGGGCGTCGGAGTGGCCCGCGTAGGTGCGCATCACCCAGGGGCGGTCGGGCTGGGGTAGGCGGTGCTCTGGCATCTCCCAGATGATATTTGGCCGCTGGAGAAAGACGGCGTTCATCGCTCACGCAACGAAGCTTTCGCCCGCTGCCGTGTTTAGGCTGGCAACGATGAGAGGGCGAATCACGGCCGTCATCCTCGCCGCGCTCGTCGCGGGGCTCTGCACCGCGGCGGCAGCGACCGCGGAATCGATCGGCGTCTATCGCAACACGATGGAAAGCGACGGCCAGCGCGGACAGGTGCGCAAGCTGTCGGGCAAGGCCTGCAAGAGCGGCGGCTCGAGCACCGCCTTCCGCGTCTTCGTCGGCAAGGCGACCTCCGAATGCGCTTACCGCACGCCAGTGGTCGGCCGCGACCTCGAAATCGCCGCGGTCGGGCGGCTGCTCAGCCAGACGCCGAAGCCGCTGCAGCGCAAGGCCTTCATCGCCCTCGACCTGCGCGCGGCCGAAGGCAGCGGCTACCAGCTCGCCGTCTATCCGGGGCAGGCGAAGGCCCAGCTGCGCAAGCTCTCGCCCGGAGGGGGCGTTGAGTACCTCCACATCGAGAAGAACGTCGCCACGCTGCGCGGGCTCGACGAAGTGAACCAGCTGCGGCTGCAGGCCTTCAACGTCACCAGCGGCCCGGAAAAGGGAAGCTGTCACCTGCTCGCCTACGTCGGCGCGAAGGTGGTCGCCGACGTCACCGACCCGGCCGCGGCGGAACTCGAAGGGCAGGCCTCGGGCTTCGCGGTCGGCGCGAGCGGCAACGCCAAGGGCGCCGTGGCGAGCTTCGACGACGTGGTCATCCGCGTCCCCAGCCCGTTCTAGGGCCAAAAGCGCTCCGCTGGGCGGTGGAGCGTGTTTCGCCCATAATGCGAATCAATGACGACGACGATCGAGAAGCCGCGTGAGGCCGGACCGGGCGCGGGCCTGGGCGGCGAGTGGCGGGTGATCGTCTGCAACGACGACCACAACACCTTCGAACACGTGGCCGAGACGCTCGCCCGGGTGATCCCGGGAGTGACCGTGGCCCGGGGGCACGAGATCGCCGATCAGATCCACAACAGCGGCCAGGCGATCGTCTGGTCGGGCCCGCGCGAGCCCGCCGAGCACTACTGGGACCAGCTCGAGGCAGCCGGCCTCACCCTGGCGCCGCTCGAGCGCGGGTGACCTCGATGGCGCGATTCGCCCGGATTGGCGCGGCTCTTTTCGCCTGCGGCTTGGCGCTGTCGGTTCTCGCCGCGGCCACGGCAAACGGCGCCACGCTGCCGGCCGGCTTCCAGGACAGCGTCGTCTTCTCCGGCCTGCAGGAACCGACCAATTTCCGCTTCGCGCCCGACGGCCGCATCTTCGTCGCCGAGAAGACCGGGAAGATCCTCGTCTTCGACAGCCTCACGGCTGAAGAACCGACGCTCTTCGCCGACATCCGCACGAAGGTCTATGACACCGGCGATCGCGGCATCCTCGGCCTCGCCCTCGACCCGAAATTCGACGAAGGACGGCCCTACGTCTACGTCCTCTACACCTACGACCACATGCTCGGCGAACCGGAAGGGGCGCCGCCGAAATGGGGCGAACCGAACCACAGCGGCGACGCCTGCCCGTTGCCAGAAGGCGCCGACGTCGACGCCTGCCCGGTCAGCGGGCGGCTGGTGCGGCTCACGGCCGAAGGCGACCACGCGGAAGAAGAAGGCGGCGTGCCGAAGGAACACGTCCTGATCAAGGAAGACTGGTGCCAGGAATTCTCCTCGCACTCGATCGGCGACCTCCAGTTCGACTCCTCCGGCGCCCTCTATGCCAGCGGCGGCGATGGCGCCAGCTTCTACAACGCCGACTACGGCCAGTTCGGCTGGCCGCAGAACAACGAGTGCAACGACCCGCCGTCGGGGGTCGGCGGGCTCGAGGAACCGCCCACGGCTGAAGGCGGGGCGCTGCGGGCGCAGGACGCGCGCACGCCGGGCGACCCGACCGACCTGAACGGGTCGATCGTCCGCATCGACCCCGACACTGGCGAAGGCCTGCCCGGCAACCCGATGCACGCAAGCCTCGACCCGAACATGCGGCGAATCGTCGGCTACGGCTTCCGCAACCCGTTCCGCTTCACGGTCGATCCGGCAACGCAGGAACTCTACGTCGACAACGTCGGCTGGAACGAGTACGAGGAGATGGACCGCTTCCCGACCGTGCCGGGCACGGCCTACAACTCGGGCTGGCCCTGCTGGGAGGGGCCCGAATTCGCCTACGTCGGCGTCGGCCTGAACCTCTGCAACCAGCTCCTCGCGGAAGAACCGGGTGCGAGCCAGCAGCCGTTCTTCTACTACACGCACACCGGCGGCGTGACCCCGGAAGATCCCTGCCCGACCGCCAGGGGCTCGGCGATCACGGGCATAACCTTTTACGAGGGAAGCGCCTTCCCGGCCCAGTACCACGGGGCGCTCTTTTTCGCCGACGCGGTGCGCGGCTGCATCTACGCGATGTTCCCCGGCGAAGACGGCCGCCCCGATCCCAATACCGCCATCCCGTTCATGACCGAAGCGACTCCGTACGCAGGCGTCGACCTCGAGGAAGGCCCGGAAGGCGATCTCTACTACGTCAGCCTCGCCGAAGGACAGATCCACCGCATCGCCTACTTCTCCGGCAACCAGCCGCCGGTGGCGCGGGTCACGGCGAGTGCCATCGCGGGGGCCTCTCCGCTGCACGTCGAATTCAGCGCCGCCGGCTCGACCGATGCCGAGGGAGAACCGCTCGAATACGAATGGGACACCAACGAAGACGGGATCTACACCCCACCGAGTACGGGCGAAGTAACGGTCGCGAGGGACTTCGAAGAAGAACTGGTGGAAGGCCATCCGAAAAACCCGATCGTCTCGCTGCGGGTCACCGACGCCCACGGCCTGCAGAGCACCGCCAAGATCACCATCTACCCGGGCGACACCCCGCCGGAACCGGAAATCGTCGAACCCGCAGAATCCTCCCCCGGTTCGGGCAAAGCGAACTTCGAATGGCACGTCGGCGAGCCGATCGAATTCAAGGGCAAAGCCACCGACGCCCAGGACGGCGAACTGGAAAAGACCAGCCTCGATTGGAACTCGCGCGTCCTCCACTGCCCGTTTGGGCCGGAAACCTGCCACTTCCATCCCCTGCAGGCGTTCCCGGGAGTGACGCAGGGGACGCTGATCGCGCCCGACCACGACTACCCCTCGCGGATCGTGCTGACGCTGCGGGCAACCGACTCGCGCGGCCTCGCGGTGACCAAGACGCTCGAACTCGAACCCCATCCGGTGCAGCTCCAGATCGAATCCCAGCCCGCCGGAATTCCGCTCACGGCGGGCCTGCAGACCGCAGCGACCCCCTTCGGGCTGAAAGTCATCGAAGGCTCGAACGTGACCCTGTCGGCGCCGGCCAGCGCCACCGTCGGCGGCACCTCCTACGAATGGATCGGTTGGTCGGACGGGGGCGCCCGCGCCCACACGGTCAAAGCCAATGCCCCCGCCACCTACAAGGCCATCTACGCCGCCTCGAAGACGGAATCGCCGCCGCCGAAGGAAGAAAAGACGTCCTCGTCGCCGCCGACCTCACCTCTTGTCGGCCCACAGATCGCGCCGAGCACCCTGATCGGGTTCCACCCGCGGCGACGGACGCAGAGCGGCACCGCGAGGTTCACCTTCTCGGCCAGCGTTGTCGGCAGCCAGTTCCGGTGCGAGCTCGACAGCAGGCCCTTCCGGCCTGCAGCTCGCCGCTGGTCTTCAAGCACCTGAAGCCGGGCGGGCACATCCTCCAGGTCGCGGCGGTAGGCCCGAGCGGCATCGACGACCAGACGCCGGCGATCTTCAAGTGGACGGTGCTCGCGCCGCGCTCACGCGGTCACCGCTAGGCCGGCCGGCTACTCGGCCGCGACCAGGGTGTGCCAGGCGGGCAGCAGGGGTAGGTCGTAGAGGTCGATGACGGCGGCGCGGGCGTTCTCGATCTCCTCCGAGTACCAGTAGCGTTCGAAGTCGGCGCGGCTCTCCCAGACCGCCGACTGGCGGAAGGCGAGGGGGTCGTCGATCGAGCGGGTCAGCGACCAGTCGCGGGCGCCGAAGGCCGCCATCCGCGCCGCCGCCGGTTCCCACAGGTCGAGCCAGCGGTCCGCCCGGAAGGGGGCGATGTGCCACTCCAGCGTGCATACCTCGGCCATGTCTACGCTCCCACCTCCGCCCGGATCGCGCCCGGGCCGTCTTCGTTCTTGCCCTCGTCCTCGGACTCGGCGCCGACCAGGATCGAGATCTTGCCGAGGTGCTTGTTTTCGTGCAGCAGCTGGTGCGCCTCGGCGACCCCGTCGAAGCCCATCGTCCGCCAGATCACCGGGCGGACCTTGCCCTCGGCCATCAGCTGGTTCGCCCGCATGCACTCATACGCGTTGGCGAAGTGCGAGCCGATGATCTGCTTCTGGCGCATCCACAGGTAGCGCACGTCGAAGTCGAGCTGGAAGCCCGAGGTGGCGCCGCAGATCACGACCTTGCCGAACGGCTTGACGACGAAGACCGAGGTCGGGAAGGTCGCCTGGCCGACGTGCTCGAAGACGATGTCGGGGGCGTCGCCGAGGATCTCCTTGACCCGTTTGGCGAAGCCGCGCGAGGCCTTGAAGCGCTCCTTGTCGGCGGCCTTGTCGGCGAGGTTCTCCGGCGTCCGCATCATCTCGCCGAACTCCCTGCGGTTGATGAAGTCGACGGCACCGAGCTGCTTGATCAGCTCGCCCTTCTCGTCGGAGGAGACGACGCCGACCGCGTTGGCCCCTGCCGCCTTGCAGAGCTGGGTGGCGAAGACGCCCAGCCCGCCGGCGGCGCCCCAGATGAGGACGTTGTGGCCGGGCTGCAGCTTGCACTGGTCGATCAGCATCCGGTAGGCGGTGAAGTAGGTGAGGCCGTAGGCCGAGGACTCGGCCCAGGAGAGGTTCTGGGGGCGGGGGAGGAGCTGCTGCGCCTGCACCTTGGTGAACTGGGCGAAGGAGCCCCAGGTCGTCTCGTAGCCCCAGATCCTCTGGCTCGGAGCGGCCAGGGGGTCGAGCCCGTGCACCTCGACGTCCTCGTAGGAGGCCTGGTTGCAGTGGACGACGACCTCGTCGCCAGGCTTCCAGCGGGTGACGCCCTCGCCGACCTTCCAGACGATCCCCGAGGCGTCGGAGCCGCCGATGTGGTGGCCGTACTCGGGGTGGTCGCCGTAGCCGAAGACCGAGACCGGCTTGCCCAGCGCCGCCCAGACGTTGTTGAAGTTGACCCCGGCGGCCATCACCCGCACGATCACCTCGAAGGCGCCGGGCTCGGGAACCTCGATCTGCTCAAGCTGGAAGGCGTCGGTCGGCTCGCCCTCGCGCTCCTGGCGGATCACCCAGGCGGCCATCGTCTCCGGCAACGTGCCGAGCTCCACGTCCAACTTCGAGACTGCGCTGCTGTCGACTGCCAAGGGATCCTCCGCGTATCGTCGATTACGGGCGGCGAATCCTAATCGAGCACGGGGGTGTCGGCCTCGTCCAGCTCCGGCGCGGTGATCGCGCGAACCGTGATCTCCGCCGGCTCTGGCGGCTCGATCTCCTTGCCGGGCGCGACGCCGAGGCCCTCGACCCGGCGCAGCTGCGGCAGCAGCCTGCGCTCCATCGATCCGACCGCGGAGTCGTATGCCGTGGCGGCCGTCGTCAGACCCCTGCCGACCTTGTCGAAGTCGCCGAGGAACTTGGCGAAGCGGGCGTGCAGGGTGCCGGCCGCCTCGGCGATCTCGGCGGCCTCGGCGACCATCCGCTCCTGCCGCCAGCCCAGCTCCATCGTTCGCAGCAGCCCGATCAGCGAGGTCGGGCTGACCAGCAGGACGTTGCGTTCCAGGGCGTAGTCGAACAGCTCCGGGTCGGCGCCGAAGGCGGCGTGCAGGGCGGGCTCGTTGGGGATGAAGCAGATCACCAGGTCCGGCATCTCGCCGGCCTTGAACTGGCCCTGGTAGTCCTTGGAGCTGAGCGCCCGGACGTGCTCGCGCGCCTGCCGCGAGTGGCGCTCGAGGTGGGCCCGCCGCTCCGATTCGTCCTCGGACTCCTGGGCGTCGAGGAAGGCGTCGAGCGGTACCTTCGAGTCGGCGACGAAGCTGCGGCCCTCGGGCAGGAGGAAGCGCGCGTCGGGGCGCAGGCGGCCGTCTTCGGTCCGCAGCGTCTCCTGCAGCTCGAAGTCGACGTGCTCGGTCATGCCGGCGATCTCGACACAGCGGCGCAGCTGCAGCTCGCCCCACTGGCCGCGGGTCTGCGGCTGGCGCAGCGCCTTCTTCAGCCCCGCGGTCTCCGAGTTGAGGCTGCCGACCGTCTGCCCCATCTGCTCGAGCAGGGTGCGGGTCTGCAGGTCGGTCTCGCCGCGGCGGCGCACCTCGGCTTCGATCTTCTCCTGGCCCTTGGCGATCCGCTCGGCTAGCCCCTTGATCTCCGCCTGTCGCTTGTCGAGCGCGGCCTCGGCGGTCTTGGCGTCGAGCTTGCGGGCCTCGTCGTTGGCCTGGAGGAAGCTGGGGATCAGGTCAGCGACCGCCTTCGAGGTCGCCTCCTCGATCGCCGGGCCGAGGTCCGCCTGCTCGGCCGGCTCCTCGCGCCGCGAGACCAGCGCGTAGACGAGCCCGGCGGCGAGCAGGACGACGACGATGGCGAGGAACACGACCATGAGACAGGAACCATGACGCGCCGCCCGGACGCAACGCATGCGTCACGTAGCTAGGATTGAGTAATGGAGGAATACGACGCGGAAGCGCGCGGTTTCGCTGCCATCGTCTTCTTCCTTGTCGGAGGATTTTCGGCCGTCGTCGGTGCGCACGACGGATTTGCGGCGGCCGATGTCGGTGCGCGTTTTGGTGGGCTTCTCTTGCTCGCGGCCGGTGCGGTTCTGCTGGCGGCGGCAATAGCGCTCTGTGTCGCTAGTCGAGGGTGGACGCTAACGGTCGGGATCTTCGCGGCGCCCGCGGGAGTGCTGGTGGGTGCCAGCCTGATCGTCGGCGGCCTGGTCGGTCCAGATCGGGATCTCGCGCCGTTTTGGACCTCGGTCGGGATCGCGCTCGTCGTGCTGGTCACGGCGGTGGTCGTGGCCCGCGCCACCGAGACGAGTGGCAAGCGGGTTTGGATCCCGGGGGCGGTTGGCATCTGCCTGCTTGTAGTCGCCTTCTTGTACTTCGACTATGGGAACGACTCGGACCAGCGCGTGGTGATCTGGGGGGCGATGGTGATCGCCAGCGCGTTGGCGGCCTTCGCTCTATGGGAGGTTCACCCACCTCAGCTGCCCAAGGAGCCGACGCGCTGGCTGGGCGGGATCTTCGGTTTCTTCACGCTTAGCGCGCTCGTGGCGGGGGCGCAGTTTTGGTACACGAGCCAGTTTCTGCCGGCGAGCCAAGAGGTCAGCGTGACCGTTCAAACGCACCTGCACGAGCTTGGCAGGAGGGGCCGAATGGACATCGTCGACCTCTCGATGGCGATCAGGAACACCAGCAAGGCAAAGGCTGAGATCCTGGGCTCGGTCTACAGGGTCGACGCCGCTATGACCAGCCCAGCGACCGCAACCGACGCCTGGGTAGCGCATCGGCTCGGCAGGCCGGATGTGCATGGAGCGACGGTCGCGCGCTACAGGAAGGAACGGACGTGGGACCCCGTTCAGGTCGGCCGGGTCTTTGCCGACGGTTGGAGTTTGGACCCTGGCGAGACGTACTCGAGGAGCATCGTGATCTACATCCCGCGAAACCGCTACAACACCGTTCGATCGCAGGCGGAAATCCTCATTGGGAAGAGCAGCACGCTCGCCATCCGCGAAAGTGATCGGCAGCGGTACCCGGGTGCGTGGGCTGGCGGCAGAGTCAGGTCGGTCGTGACCGAATGGCCGATCGTCAACACTAGTTGGTTCCGGGCCCTCACCGGGGGCGAACGCGAGGTGGACGTCTTCTGGATAATGCGCAACGTCCAGCGGCCTCACCTGGCCCCCTTTCCCCATATGCTCGATCTGGTTGTACGGAAGGGAGCAGATCTCACGCCGGCAGAATTGCTCTCCTACAACGAACAGACCGAACGACTGTACGGTCTTTCCGAGACGGTGTCGAACAGAGAACTGCCACTAGACCTCCCAGCTCACTAGCGGCAGAGAGGGGCGCAATGCCGCCGCTACGGCAGCAGGACGTTGTTCTCCGAAGACGAGCTCTGGGTTACCTGCCCTCAATCAAGGGCCATGCCAGGATGAAATCGCTCCGGACAGAACCGTGCGCTTCGCGTTGCCTCCGACAGTTGTCTGCGGTATCATCGCCGGGTGGAGGGTTGAAGCAGACAGGCGCGCTGCGTGCGATCGACAATCGCAACGTCCCGCTTGACCAGCGGGATCCGGTTCGAGTCCGGTGCCCTCCGCATTTGGCTCAAGCCGGAGCCGAAAGTCGAGTGCTGGTGTGGCTCACCGTGCTAGCCTTTGCGGTGATTGTCGGTCGCACGCGGGGTGGTTCCCGCTTCAACAGGCTCGACCCGCTCCGGCGGGTCGTTTCTTTTTGGCAGCGACCTCCGCACTACGGGAGCAGGAGGTCGTTCTCCGACGACGCGCGGTAGGGGCCGACGCTCAGCTTGGCCGGCTTGGCGCCGGGGACGCCGGCGGCGCTGATCCGGTAGACGCCGGTCGGCAGCGAGGTCTGCAGGGTGACGTTGCCGCTCGGGACCAGCGCCTGCGAGGCGGCGCTCTTGCCCTGTCCGCGCACCTGCAGGTGGGAGTCGGCTTGGGTCAGGTTGGCGGCGACGAAGACGACGTCGAGCGGGACCTTGGAGTGCACGGGCGGCTGGCGGGCGTGCTGGTTCTGGGGGATCTGCTGGGTCGGTTCGGGCCCGAAGGCGATCCGCCGCGGTTGCACGGTGACCGCGTCCCCGCTGACCGTGACGCTGACCCGGGTCGGCGGCTGGGGCCGCGCTTCGGTCGTCCGTTCGGAGGCACCGCAGCCGGCGACCGCCAGCGCCGCTGCCGCGGCGACGAGCGAGATCCCCCAATTGCGACCCATTGGGCGGAATCTAGCCGAAGGGCAAGTCGACCACTTGCGCGGTCGTGCCGTGCTCGCCCACGCTCAGCTCGGCGCCGGACTCGGCCTCGCGGCGGACGATCGCCAGGGCGATCGGGCCGCGGGCGGGGGAGACGCAGGCGCTGCCGATCCGCCCGACCTCCTTCTCGCCCAGCCGCAGCGCGTCCCCCGGCCGCGCCGGGGCGCTCAGCTCGAGGCCGCGCAGGCGGCGGTTGGGCCGGCCCTTGTAGTGCAGCCGCGCGACCGGCTCCTGGCCGATGTAGCAGCCCTTCTCGAAGCTCACCGCGCGCTCGACGATGCCGGCCTCGGCGGGCATCGTCTCGGCGCTCATCTCCGCGCCGAAGCGCGGCCAGCCAGCCTCGATCCGCAGCACCTCGGCGGCCCCGGCGGAGACCTCGGCGGCGCCGGCGGCGAGCAGCGCCTCGCGCAGCCGGCCGGCGTCCGCCGCGGCGGCGATCAGGTCGATTCCCTCGGCGGTCCCCACCGCGAGGCACTCGACGCCGCCGACGGCGGTCGCTTCGCTGGCGTGCTCGGGCAGCGCCGCGGTGCCGGCGATCTCGACGCTGCGCGGGCCGATCAGCGAGAGGATCGCGCGCTCGGCGGTGACGTCCTCGACCTCGACCTGGCGGCCGATCTTGTAGGTGCCGAGGTGGCGCCCGACCGCCTCCAGCGCCTCGGCCTCGGTGTCCAGCCAGATCTCCTCCGCGGCGAGGCGGAGGACCCGCATGTCGCCCTGCATGTGCCCCTTGCGGTCGAGCAGGGCCGCGTAGCAGCCCTCGCCGTGCTCGAGCGCCTCGACGTCATTCGTCAGCTGGCCCTGCAGGTACTCGGCCGCGTCTGGGCCCTTGACCAGCAGCTTCCCCCGCTCGGACCGATCGAGCAGCCCGCACTCCTCGCGCATCTGCCGGTACTGCCCGTCCAGCTCGATCGTCGCCGCTTCGGTCATGAGCCGATTCTAGGGCGGGCGCCTCCCGCGCATCCGACTTTGACCACACCCCACTGGGGTCAAAGTCGGACACGTGAGATTTAGATATGCCAAAATCTTTTGGGCATGGCCAAAACCGCGGCGATCGAGGACTACGCGAAGGCGATCTATGCGCTCTCGCGAGAGCGCGAGGGGCCGGTCTCCAACGGCGAGGTCGCCGCCCGGCTCGGCGTCGCGCCGGGCACCGCGACCGCGATGCTGAAGCGGCTCGGCGAGCTCGGCCTGGTCGAGTACCTGCCCTACCGCGGCGTCACCCTTACCCCGACCGGCGAGCGGGTCGCCCTCGAGGTGATCCGCCATCACCGGCTGATCGAGGCCTTCCTCGCGGAGGCGCTCGGCATGCCGGCCGACCAGGTCCACGCCGAGGCCGAGGTGCTCGAGCACCACATCTCCGAGGAGCTCGAGCGGCTGATCGCCGAGAAGCTCGGCGAGCCGAGCCACGATCCGCACGGCACGCCGATCCCCGGCCCCGACCTGGAGCTGCCGCTGGAGGGCGGCGGCAAGTCGTGAAGCCGCCGCCCGTCGCCGGGGTGAAGCCGCCCGACGCGGTCGAGGCGCCCACCGTCGAGGACGTGCTGCCCGGCGAGGCGGCGGTGGCCGCGGCGGCGCGCCGCTCGCTCGACGGGCACGCCCGCGGCCTGGGTCGGGTCTGGCCCTTCCTCGGCCCCGCCTTCATCGCCGCCGTCGCCTACATCGACCCGGGCAACTTCGCCACCAACATCGCCGGCGGCGCCAAGTTCGGCTACCTGCTGCTCTGGGTGGTGCTGGCGGCGAACCTGGTCGCGATGCTGGTCCAGGCCCAGTCGGCGAAGCTCGGCATCGCCACCGGCAAGAACCTGGCCGAGCTCTGCCGCGAGATCTTCCCGCGCCGCGCCGCGATCGGGCTCTGGCTCCAGGCCGAGCTGGTGGCGATGGCCTGCGACATCGCCGAGGTGGTCGGCGCCGCGCTCGGCCTCAACCTGCTCTTCGGCATCCCGCTCTTCCCCGCGGGGCTGATCGCCGGCGCCGGCGCCTTCGCGATCCTCACCCTGCAGCAGCGAGGCTTCCGCCGGTTGGAGGCCGGGATCACCGCGCTGGCCGGGGTCGTCGTCGCCTCCTTCGTGATCGAGCTGTTCCACGCCAAGCCCGCGGCCGGGGAAGTCGCCAAGCACCTGGTCCTGCCGGGCTTCTCCGGCAGCGAGAGCCTGCTGCTGGCCACCGGGATCATCGGCGCGACCGTGATGCCGCACGTCATCTACCTGCACTCGGCGCTGACGCAGAGGCGCGTGGTCGGCCGCGACGACGAGGATCGCAGGAAGATCTTCGGCTTCGAGCGGGTCGACGTGGTGATCGCGCTCTCCCTCGCCGGCGCCGTCAACCTGGCGATGATGATCGTCGCCGCGGCGCTCTTCCACGGCAGCGGCCTGACCGGGATCGACTCGATCGAAGGCGCCTTCGAAGGCCTCCAGACGCTGGTCTCGGGCAACGCGGCGACGATCTTCGGCGTCGCCCTGCTCGCCTCCGGCTTCGCCTCCTCCTCGGTCGGGACGATGGCGGGGCAGGTCGTGATGCAGGGCTTCATCCGTCGCAGCATCCCGCTCTTCCTGCGCCGCGCGATCACCCTGACCCCGGCGCTGCTCGTCCTCGCGATCGGCTTCAACCCGACCGACGCGCTGGTCGCCAGCCAGGTCGTCCTCTCCTTCGGCATCCCCTTCGCGCTGGTCCCGTTGCTGATGGTTGCCAGCCGGCGCGACGTGATGGGTGCGCTCGTCAACCCGCCCTGGCTGACCGCGATCGCCGGCGCCCTGGCGGCGCTGATCATCGCCCTCAACGCCTTCCTGATCGCCGACTTCTTCCTTTAGCCGAGCAGCCGCTCGACGAGCTCGGGCAGTTCGCGGGCCAGGCGGGAGCGGGGCACGGCGAGGTCGATGCCCGCCGTGTCGGCAGCCTGCTTGGTCTCGGCGTTCACGTGGGAGTAGTAGCCCAGGACCGGAATGTCGAGCTCGGCTAAAGCCTCCGGGCTCTCGGTGTCGAGGTCGGCTACGAGCAGGTCGGCATCGTCCAGCGGGGAGGCGGCGATGGTGGGGGCGAGGGTCACCTCATGGCCGGCGGCCGTCAGCGTCGCCTCGACCTTGCTGCCCAGCAGCAGGTCCGGGGTGACGGCGAGGACCCGCGCCACCTAGATCGCGCGGCGCTGGCGGAACTCCTCGCGGACGCTCTCCGGTCGGCCCCACATCTGCACGACCTCGGATCGTCCCTCGCGCACCTCGCGAACCTGCATCTCGCCCGTGACGCCGTCCTCATCCAGCTTCACCAGCACGCCCAGGACCGTTTCGGGAGCCGCAGCGTGCCCGAAGCTGTGAGCAACGAGCAGCCGCCAGTCCCAATCCGATTTCGAGTACGGCCGCGCATTGACCCGGCTCAGCGCCACCGCGGTGTCCACGTACTGACCCTCGTCCTCGATTCGCAGATCGAGCTCCAGATCCGTCCAATCGGGCGGCAGCGAGTCGAGCACCTGCCTGAAATCACCAGCCAAGCTCACATCGACCAGCGTACCCGTCACGGCGTCAGCCTGAAGGCTTCTTCGACTTTCAGCGGCCGCTTCAGCAGGCCGTGCTGCAGGTCCCAGGCGGCCCAGGCGCGCAGCACTGCCGGATCGAAGGGGGCGGGGTGGAGGTCGGGCCGAAGCACACGCAGCTGGGCCGCCTGGTCGGCGCGGTCGAGGCTGGGGACGGCGGCGAGCAGGTCGCCGAGAGCGCGCGCCGGATGGCCGGCGGCGAAGCGGTAGCCGCGGGTCGTCGCCGCGACCATCCCGTCGACCAGCGCGGGCTGCCGTTCGAGCGTCCTGCGCGAGGTGGTCAGGATCAGCTCGGGGTAGGGCGGGGCGCCGTAGCGGTTGACCTTGAAGATCCGCACCGGGACGCCGCGCCGTTGCAGCTCCACCCCCTCTGCGTTCCAGAAGCCAGTTGCCGCGTCGACCCTGCCGGCGGCGAGCGAGGAGACGGCGTTGAAGCCGATCGTCACCCGCCTGACTCCAGCCGGGTCGCCGCCGTCGGCGGCGACCTCGGAATCGACCACGGCTTCGTCGGAGGGCAGCCCGGTGACGCCGACCGTGTGGCCGTCGAGGTCGCGCGGGCGGCGCACCGGCCCGTCGCCTGCGGCGATCACCGCCGCCAGCGGCCGCTGCACGATCGGCATCAGCCCAACCAGTTCGAGCCCGCGCTCGCGGGCGATCCCGAGGTCGTGGATGTCGAGGATCGCGAACTCGGTTCGGCCTGCGGCGAGCAGCTTCGGCGCGTCGGTCGATTCGCCCGGCTGGCGCACGGTCAGGTCGATCCCGGCGTCCCTGTAGTAGCCCTGGCGAAGCGCGGCGTAGATGCCGGAGTGGACGGCGTTGGGGACGAAATCGAGCACCAGCGTCGCGCCCTGGGGCGCGCCCGGTTCAGCGCCGCCCCCGCCACAGCCGGCGACGCCGACGAGCAGCAGAGCGGCCGCCAGCAGCGCGGCAACTCGTCGCATTCAACAGGGAAACCTATTCATAAGCCGATCCGGATACACTCCCGCCCCGAAACCGAGTAGGGATCACGGGAAACAGAGGAGGCGTAACCAGTGCAGGAACGAGGACTTGCGGCATATCTCGCCGAGCTGATCGGCACTTTCTTGCTGGTGTTCTTCATCGCCAGCGTGGTCGTGCTGTTCGTCGCGACCGGCAACCAGGCCCAGTTCGGCTCCGACTTCGCTGTCGTCGGCCTCGTTCACGCCTTCCTGTTGTTCGGGTTGATCGTGATGTTCGGCGTCGTCAGCGGCGGGCATTTCAACCCGGCGGTGACGCTCGCGGCCGCGGCGATCCGGCGGATCTCCGTCGTCGACGCGGTGATCTACATGCTCGCCCAGTTCTCCGGCGCCGTGCTCGGCGCGCTGCTGGTCAAGGGCCTCCTGCTCGACGAGGGCAGAGCGACCCACTACGGGGCCGCGACGGTCAGCGGCTTGCTCGGAGGCAACTTCCAGGGGCGATAGTCGAGGCGATCGGCACCTTCTGCCTGGTGCTCGTGATCCTCGCCGCGGTCTACTCGAAGAAGAGCATCAAGGACTGGGCGCCGTTGGCGATCGGCACCACGCTGGGCTTCATCGTCATGGTCGGCGGCCCGCTGACCGGCGGCTCCTTCAACCCGGCCCGCTGGTTCGGCCCCGCCCTGGTCGGCAACGAATGGGGCGGCGTCTGGCCCTACCTCGCCGGCCCGATCGTCGGTTCCCTGCTCGCCGCCGCGGTCTTCAAGTTCGTGCTCGAGGCCGGCGGCAAGCCGCCGACCGAGTCGCCGGAGCGGATCAAGCCGCCGGCGCCGAAGCCGAGCAGCACGCCGAAACCCAGCACCGGCAGCTGACTCGATCCCGCTGAGCTTCCACCCCGGGCCGGGACGGCGAGTGGCCGCCTCGGCCCGGGGTCGCTTGCAGTAGCTTGGGCGTCGTGCGTCGCGTCACCTTCTCGCGCAACTACACGCTCTCCCTCTCGCGCACCTGCCAGTGCTACTGCAAGTACTGCGCCTTCGCGACCCACCAAGCGCACCTCCACTCGCCCGAGGAGGTCGAGCGCCAGCTCGACCAAGCAGAACGGCGCAACGCCAAGGAGCTGCTCGTCCTAACGGGCGAGCGGCCCGAGGTAAACCCTGAGGTTGCTGCACGGCTGGCCGAGTGGGGCCACGACGATTTCACGTCGTATGTGGTCTGGGCTTGCGAGCGCGCACTGGCGCGCGGCATCCTGCCCCACACCAACATCGGCGTCCTCGACGAGCGCGATCTCGCTCGCCTGCGCGAGGTAACGGCATCTCAGGGCCTGATGCTGGAGTCGGTGTCGGAGCGCTTGATGGACACCGTCCACGCCGGCTCTCCGACCAAGCACCCCGCCAAACGGTTGGCAACTATCGAGACCGCAGGGCAGCTGAAAATCCCCTTCACGACCGGAATTTTGGTTGGCATCGGCGAGAGCCAGCAGGAGCAGCTCGAATCCCTGGAAGCCATCGCGCGGCTGCACCAGCGCTATGGCCACGTCCAAGAGGTGATCCTCCAGAACTTCGTTCCCCACCCGCGCTACTACGGCGCCGAGGTAGCCGAGATCGCCGATGAGGCGGCTCTCGAGAGGTGGGGAGCCGACGGGGGGCCCTCCACCGGAGGCCGCGCGGGAGGAAGGGGCGGGGACCCCTCCGCTGGAGACCGTACGTCGGAGGAAGGTGCGGATCGTGGGAGCAGGGCGCACCCAAAGCCTCCGTCGGAGGGGTCCCCGACCCTTCCGTCGTGGGCGAGCTTCGTGTTCGTCGACGACATCAAGCGACTCATCGCCCAGTGCAGAGAGCTGATGCCGGACGTGGGCATCCAGGTGCCGCCGAACCTGTCCGAGTTTTGGCCGGAGCTGGTCGAGGCGGGGGCTACGGATCTGGGCGGGCTGTCGGCGAACGGGGATCACATCTCGCCGGAGGAGCCGTTTCCCAGCCCGCACGAGGTGCGGAAGGAGCTGGGGCCGCGGGGGTATGCGCTCACCGAGCGGTTGTGCGTCTACCCGCAGTACATGGATGCGGATTGGATGGAGCAGGGGGTTCTGGACGTCATCAAGCTGAAGTACTGGAGCTTCATTCCGCGGCGGGGGTCCGGGCGGCGCAACGATGAGACGATCGATTCGAAGCTGTCGCCTCAGGCGATTGCCAAGGGGCGCGAGGGAATCGAGCTCAGCGAGGACGAGCTGACGGCGCTGTTCGCCGAGACGCGGCCCGAGGTAGTCGAGGAGATGCGGGTGGCAGCGGACGAGCTGCGGGCCGAGCTGGCGGGGGAGAGGGTCACGTTCGTCGTCAACCGGAACATCAACTTCACCAACGTCTGCGTCGTCGGCTGCGCGTTCTGCGGGTTCGGGCAGGGGCGGCGCTCGCCCGACGCCTACGAGGTCAGCGAGGAGGACTTCGCCGCGCGGGTGCGCGAAGCGGTCGAGTTCGGCGCCACCGAGCTCTGCATGCAGGGGGGGATCCATCCGGATCTGACGCTGGAGGAGTACGGGCGCTGGCTGCGGCTGGCCAAGGACGTCGCGCCGCAGCTCCACCTGCACGCCTACTCGCCGATGGAGGTCCACTACATGTGCGAGCGCTCGGGCAAGGGGCCGGCCGAGGTCTTCGAGTACCTGCTCGAGTGCGGGCTTGGTTCGACGCCGGGGACCGCGGCAGAGGTGCTCGACGACGGAGTGCGCCAGCGGATCTCGCCGAACAAGCTGCCCGCCGATCGCTGGGTCGAGATCGTCGAAGCCGCCCACGGCGCCGGCCTGCGCTCGACCTCGACCGTGATGTTCGGCCACATCGAGGAGCCACGCGAGCTGGCGCGTCACATGCGCGTCGTACGCGCGCTGCAGGAGCGGACCGGCGGCATCACCGAGTTCGTCCCGCTCAGCTTCATCCCCTTCAACACGATGCTCGGCCGCACCCACGGGATCGAGGAGATCTCGATCGAGGAGAACCTCAAGCACACCGCCGCCTTCCGCCTGGCGCTCGGGCGGACGATCCCCAACCTGCAGGCGAGCTGGGTGAAGATGGGCCTCGAGGGGGCGACCGAGGCGTTGCGCTGGGGCGTCAACGACCTCGGCGGCACCCTGATGGAGGAGAACATCTCGCGCATGGCCGGCTCCCAGCACGGCGTCCGGCTCGAGCCCGAGCAGCTGATCGAGGCCGCGCGCGCCGCCGGGCGCGAGCCGGCGCAGCGCACCACTCTCTACGAAGCCATCGAGACCTACTGAGCTATGGTTCGACGATCGCTTCGCGGTCGAACGTCGTAAGGGGAATTTCTCCCGGGCTGGCGATCTTTTCGCTGCTCGCCTTGCTGCTCGCGGTGCTCAGTGCCGTGATGTTCTTTGCGTGGCACCCTTGGCAGGGTGACACGCTCCCCCCGGCGGTGAGGACCGCGCCAAAGACCGGCGTGGGGTTGGGCGACGGAATGGCCGTCGACGGCGCTCGCCTGCCCACGCCCGCCGACGCTCGAGTCGCCTCGGCCGAGCGCGGGGCGGCCGCACCCCGGCCGGTGGCGCTCGTCGAACGGCAGGTGCCTGAGCTGGGCGTCTCGGATGCTCGGCCGGCAAGCCAGACCACATCTGTGACCGCCCCCGAGCGCCCGCCCCCGCAGAGCCCGTCGCCGGCACCCGCGCCGGTGCCGGTTTCAACCCCCGCGCCCACGCCGATTCCTTCCCCGCAGCCCGTCGACACTGGGGAAACCACGGCTCCGCCCGATCTGAGCACGGCCGTGGTCAAGGTGCCCGTCCGGGTCGAAAACGCCACCGTCCAGATCTGCGACAGCCACGAATACGCCCTCACCTTTTCGGTCTACCGTGAAGGCATGGTCTTCGCCCCGTCCGGAGATGAGAACTCGGTCGTGCGCGTGGTCGACGGCGACACGGTGATCGCCGAAAGCTTCCTGGAGGCGCTCTCGGAATCCACATGGCATGAGATCGAGGTCGATTTCGCGGCATCGAACGACTCGGAAGGCTTCTCCGCGATCTACCTCGACGGCGAACCGATCGCGCTCGCCGCCGGGGTCGGCCTGATTCCGTCGGGGAGCGACTGCGCACCGCTGGAAGTCGGCCTTTTCCGCGACGGTCAGCCTGTCCAGGAAAGCTCGGAATTTCGTATCGCCGGGCTGGAATTCAGCGACGCGCAGGAATCGGCGCTGCCCTGATCCGATGCGGGCGATGGTCCTCGAGCGGCAGCTCCAGCCGCTCCGGCCTGCCGAGCTGTCCGACCCCGAGCCGGGTCCCGGGCAGCTGCTGATCTCGGTCTCGGCCTGCGGCGTCTGCCGCACCGACCTGCACATCGTCGACGGCGACCTGACCGAGCCGAAGCTTCCGCTCGTTCCCGGCCACCAGATCGTCGGCACGGTGGTCGGCGCGGGCGAGAGGGCGGAGCGCTACGCGACCGGCGAGCGCGTCGGCGTCCCCTGGCTCGGTTGGACCTGCGGCGAGTGCCGCCACTGCCGCAGCGGCCGCGAGAACCTCTGCGACCGCGCCCGCTTCACCGGCTACGACCTCGACGGCGGCTATGCCGAGCTGGCGGTCGCCGACGAGCGCTTCTGCTTCCCGCTCCCGGCGAACATGTCCGACGAGGGGGCGGCGCCGCTGCTCTGCGCCGGCCTGATCGGCTACCGGGCGCTGCGGCTCCTCGGCGACGCTGAGCGAGTCGGCCTCTACGGATTCGGCGCCTCCGCTCACATCCTCTGCCAGGTCGCGGCGCACCAGGGCCGCCGGGTCTTCGCCTTCACCCGCGAGGGCGACGAGGAGGGGCAGGCATTCGCCCGCGAGCTGGGCGCCGAGTGGGCGGGTTCCTCGGCGGAGGCGCCGCCCGAGGAGCTCGACGGGGCGATCGTCTTCGCCCCGGTCGGGGCGCTGATGCCGGCGGCGCTGCGGGTCAGCGCCAAGGGCGCGCGGGTCATCAGCGCCGGTATCCACATGAGCGACATCCCCGCCTTCCCCTACGAGATCCTCTGGGGCGAGCGGTCGCTCGGCTCGGTCGCCAACCTGACTCGGCGCGACGGCGAGGAGCTCCTCGCTCTGGCGCCGCGGGTCCCCGTCCGCACCGAGGTCGAGGTCCACCCGCTCGAGGCCGCGAACGAGGCCCTCGACTCGATCCGCAACGGCGCCTTGCGTGGGGCGGCTGTGCTTCGGGTGCGTCCCGGCAGGGGTTCCGCTTAACTTTTTTGCGAGGTCGCGGCCCTGCGGGCCGCGCCTGGATCACGCAAAAAAGTACAAGACGCTTCACCCCTGCCGGTACGCACCCGACGTCAGCGGAACAGGTCCTCGTGCTTGGGGCGGCGGAGGGAGGCCGCGCCGGGGCCGTCCTCGGGGGTGACGTGGCGCTCGAGGCCGCGGACGATGACGGCCGGGATCCTGCTGTCCTTGTCTCTGACCAGGTCGGCTGCTGCGGCGGCCTCGTCGGCTACGGCGATCAGGGTCGCTTCCAGCTTGTGACCGGCGGTGTCGGTGCGGCCGCGCCAGTCGTCCAGTGGCGAGAGGCCGGCGCAGCCGATCGCCACGTCGGCCTGGCCCAGGCGCCAGGCGCGGCCGAAGCTGTCGGCGACGACGACCGCCACCGAGGCCCCGCTCGCCGCGCCGATCTCGCCGCGGATGCGGCGCGCCGAGGCGTCCGGGTCCTCGGGCAGCAGCGCGACGGTGCCCTCCTCCGGCAGGTTCGAGCTGTCGATGCCGGCGTTGGCGCAGACGAAGCCGTGATGCGTCTCGACGATCAGCACGCCCCGCTCGGCCCGCAGCACCTCGCGGCTCTCTTCGAGAATCAACTCGACCAGGGCCGGCTCCTTGCCGAGCACGGCGGCGAGACGGCGCGCCTCCGCGCCCGGGATCTCGGCCGCCAGCCGCCGGACGCGCCCCTCGGCCTTGGAGACGATCTTCTGCGAGACGACGACGACGTCGCCATCGCCCAGCTCGGCCCGCGCGGCGATCTCGGCGCCGACCGACATCCCCTCGGCGAACTCGGGCAGGCCGTCGACCGGCAGGACCCGCAGTTCCCGGCTCGCACTCACAGGCCGAGCGCCTTCGCCGTCCGCCGAGCGCCGCCCCGGGTCGCCTCGAGCACCCGCGTGAGGGCGACGACGTCGGCGGGGGTGTCGAGGTCCAGGGCGAGCGTGGGCAGCTCCTCGACCCCGAAGGGGATGCCGGCCTCGCGCGCCGCCGCCACATGACGGGCGCAGCTTCCCTCGCCGAAGGCGGGGACGATGGCGCCGGGCGGCTTCAGGGCGAGCGCGTTGGTCCCGGTCCCGTGGCGGTCGGGCACGATCGCCACGTACTCGGCGGGAAGGCCGGTGAGCAGCCGGTCGAGCTCGCGCGGCTCGAGCAGCGGGCAGTCGCCGGGTAGGAGGACGGCGCAATCGGCGCCCTCGGCCTCGGCTCGCGCGATCCCAGCCAGCGCCGCGGCGACGTGCCCCTCGTCGGCCCGGTCGGGGACGACGACGGCACCCGTGGCGGCGGCGATCTCCTGCGCGAGCGGATCGCCGCTGACGACGATCGTCTGTTCGACCGAGCGTGCCGCGCCGATCGCCTCGAGCACGTCCCCGAGCATCGCTGCCGCCAGCGCTTCGCGGCGCTCGTCGTCGATTCCCGCGGCGAGCCGCTGCTTGGCCGCGGCGAAGCGCTTGACCGGCAGGACCGCGATCGTCCTCACAGCTGCTCGGCGTAATCGAGCACGGTTCGGGCCAACCGGACGCGGCCAGCCGCTCCGTCCATCAGGGTCGGCGCCGCCAGGGTCTCGATCCCCTCGGGCGGCGGGTCGGGGTCGTCCTCGTCGACGATCATCGCGTCGATCAGGCCGGCGTAGAGCGAGGCCACGCCTGTCGCGGTCGAGGGGCGGCCGACCGCTGACATGAAGCGCTCGGTCGGCCCCTTGACCACCTCGCCGGCGACGTAGGGGCTGACGGCGACGACGGGAGCGCCGGAGGCGGCGATCGCCTCGCGGATCCCCGGCACGGAGAGGATCGGGCCGATGCTGATCACCGGGTTGGACGGCCCGATCACGATCGCCTCGGCGTCGCCGAGCGCGGCCAGCACCTCGGGCGTCGGCTCGGCCTCGGCGATCCCCTCCAGCTCGACCCCGCGCACGGCCGGCCGGCCGCCGTCGAGGATCAGGTACTCCTGCAGGCCGCGGGGGCCGGCGTCGGTCATCACCCGGGTGCGGACGGCGCGGTCGCTCATCGGCAGCACGCGGGCGGCGACGCCGAGCGCCCGGGCGATCTGCGCCTGCGCGTCGGTCTGCCGCCCGCCCTCGTCGAGGAAGGTCCGGCGGTAGAGGCAGGCGGCGAGGTCGCGATCGGAGAGCGAGAACCAGTCGGGCGAGCCCAGCTTCGCCAGCCGCTCGAAGGCGGCGAAGCCGTCGTCGCGGATCCCCCAGCCGCGCTCAGCGTCGATTTCGCCGCTCAGCCAGTAGGTGATCAGGTCCGGGTCGGGGGAGACGTGGACGCCGAGGACCTCGACGTCGTCGGCGGTGTTGGCGATCACCGCCAGGTCGGCGCCGATCTCCTCCTGCATCCCGGCGGCGAGTTTGGCGCCGCCGGTGCCGCCGGCGAGCAGCGCGACCTTCATCGGGGACCTCGACCGGGGCTCACTCCCAGTGGTCCCCGTCGGGGAGGCCGGTGAGGCGGATGCCGGCGTGGGTCTTGTAGCGGGTGTTGACCGAGATCAGCAGCGGCGTCAGCTGCTCGACGATCCGCGCCATCTCGAGCGCGCCGGCGTTGACCGCGCGCAGTCCCGGGATCAGCTCGATCAGGCGGGCGACCCGCGCCTTGTCGGCCTTGCGGTCGCCGCAGACGAGCACGTCCTCGTCCAGCTCGACGCTCGGGATCGCCGAGGCTGGGGGCGCCGACGCTGTGCAGCGCGGCGACCACGGTGACGCCGTCGGGCACCATCTCCTGCGCCTGCTGGGCCGCCGAGCCCTGCCAGACGCCGAGCGAGCGCGTCGCCTTGCCGCCCACCGCGGCGGCGAGCGGCACCGTGCAGTCGACCAGGATCTGGCCGGGCCGCAGCGCGCCGCGCAGGTTGTTGAGGTTCTCCGACTGGGCGCGGAAGGGGACGGTGAGGAAGACGATCTCGCCTCGCCGTGCCGCCTCCTCGTTTTGCAGGCCCTCGACCTCGGCGCCGGGAACGGCCTCGCGCAGCTTCGCCGCCGCCTCGGCGGCGCGCTGCGCCGATCGCGAGCCGATCACGATCGGCGCCCCCGCTTTCGTCCAGCGCATGGCCAGGCCGGCGCCGAGGGCGCCGGTGCCGCCGACGATCGGGATCGGTTCAAGCTCGGCCAAGGCGCGCCAGTCTATGCTCACCGGCCTATGAGGCTTGAGGGACGCAAGGCGCTCGTCACCGGCGGCGCCAGCGGCATCGGCGCGGCGATCGCCGCGCGCCTTGCCGCCGAGGGCGCCGAGGTCTGGGTCGGCGACGTCGACGCCGACGGCGCCGCGAAGGTCGCGGCCGAGGTCAACGGCCACGCGCTCGCGCTCGACGTCACCGACCACGACTCGGCGCGGGCCGCGGTCGAGGCGACCGGCACCCTCGACATCCTCGTCAACAACGCCGGCACCGACGAGTTCGGCTTCTTCACCTACACCACCCCCGAGCAGTGGCAGCGCGTCCTCGCCGTCAACCTCGGCGGCGTCCTCAACTGCACCCACGCGGCCCTGCCGGGCATGCAGCAGGCGGGCTACGGCCGCATCGTCAGCATCTCCTCCGAGGCGGGCCGGGTCGGCTCCAAGGGCTCGGCCGTCTACTCCGCGGCGAAGGGCGGCATCGTCGCCTTCATGAAGGCGATCGCACGGGAGAACGCCCGCTACGGCATCACCGCCAACTCGATCGCCCCCGGCCCGATCGAGACGCCGCTGCTGATGGGCGCCAAGGAGTTCGGCGAGATCGGCGAGAAGGTGATCGAGACGATGAAAGAGGGCACCCAGATGAAGCGCCTCGGCCAGCCCAGCGAGGTCGCCGCTGCAGTCGCCTTCCTAGCCTCCGACGACGCCACTTACATCACGGGCGAGACCCTCGGCGTAAGCGGCGGCCTCGGCATGGTCTAGCCACCAGGGCCGCCGTAAGCTCCGTTGCCATGAGCGAGATGCCGGAGAGGGTGCGGATTCGCGAGGTCGGGCCTCGCGACGGCTTCCAGAACGAGCCGGAGACGATCGCGACCGCGGAAAAGGTGCGGCTGATCGACCTGCTGAGCGCGAGCGGGCTGAAGCGGGTGGAGGTGACCTCGTTCGTGCGGCCCGACGTGATCCCCCAGCTCGCCGACGCCGAGGAGGTTCTCGCCGCTGTGCAAGCGGCGCGAGGGCGTCGCCTTCTCGGTCCTGATCCCCAACGAGCGCGGGCTCGAACGGGCGCTTGCGCAGCGAGACCGCTTCGACGAGGTCAACGTCTTCGTCTCCGCCTCGGAGACGCACAACCGCAAGAACGTCAACCGCTCGATCGAGGACTCGTTGGCGGGGCTGGAGCGGACGCTGGCCGCGGCGGGCGAGGCCGGGCTGCGCCGCGAGGGCGTGATCTCGACCTCGTTCGGCTGCCCCTACGAGGGCGAGGTGCCGCCCGCCCGCGTCTTCGCGATCGCCGAGCGGCTCGCCGCCGCCGGTTGCGCCGAGATCGGCTTCGGCGACACGACCGGGATGGCCAACCCGCGCCAGGTCGGCGAGTTCTTCGCCGCCGCGCGCGAGCGGCTCGGCGGGGTCGAGCTGACCGCCCACTTCCACAACACGCGGGGACAGGGCCTCGCCAACGTCCTGGCGGCGCTCGAGCAGGGAATCGATTCCTTCGAGTCGAGCTTCGGCGAGCTGGGCGGCTGCCCGGTGCCCCCGGGGGCGACCGGCAACGTCGCCACCGAGGACGTGGTCTCGATGCTACACGAGATGGGGGTCGAGACCGGGGTCGACTTGCCGAAGCTGATCGAGGCCTCGCGCGCCGCCCAGGAGGCGCTCGGCCGCCCGCTCGGCTCCCACGTGCTGCGCGCCGGGCCGGTCGATTGGCACCGGGAGGGTAAGCTCGAAGCATGAAGAGCGACGCCTTCAGGCAGGCCGCCGAATCGAAGGACTTCTCCAAGGTCGAGGAGCTCTTCTCTGCCGATGTCGTCTTCCGCAGTCCGGTCGTCTTCAAGCCCTACACCGGCCTCGACGCGCTGAAGGTGCTGCTCGGCGCGGTGGCCGAGGTCTTCGAGGACTTTCGCTACGTCGACCAAGTCGAGACCGGCGACTCCGCGGTGCTGGTTTTCGAGGCGCGGGTCGGCGAGCGCGAGCTGAACGGCGTCGACATCCTGCGCTTCGGCGAGGACGGCCGCATCGCCGAGATGGTGGTGATGATCCGGCCGCTGAGCGGACTGAACGCCCTGGCCGAGGAGATGGGCCGCCGCCTCGCTGCTGCGGCAGGCTGACGGCCCGCCGCAGTCCGGCACGACGGCTCCCCGCCAACTAGGCTCCGCCACGCCGTGACCGATATCCGACCCGCCCTCGAGGCCGCCCTGGCCGGCGGCCCCCAGCGCCACCACGAGAAGACCGCCGAGCAGGGCAAGCTGCCGGTGCGCGAGCGCGTCGCACGCCTCGTCGACGAGGGCTCCTTCGCCGAGGAGGGGCTGCTCGCCAACTGGCAGGAGGAGGGGCTCGGCGCCGACGGGGTCGTCACCGGCCTGGCGAAGATCGGCGGGCGCCGGGTCGCGCTGATGGCCAACGACCCGACCGTCAAGGCCGGCTCCTGGGGCCCGAAGACGGTCGAGAAGATCCTCCGCGTCCAGGAGCGGGCGCTCTCGCTGCAGGTGCCGATGGTCTACCTGGTCGATTCGGCTGGAGCGCGGATCACCGACCAGGTGCAGATGTTCCCCGGGCGGCGCGGCGCCGGGCGGATCTTCCACAACGAGGTGCGGCTCTCGGGCCAGGTGCCGCAGGTCTGCCTGCTGTTCGGGCCGAGCGCCGCCGGCGGCGCCTACATCCCGGCCTTCTGCGACGTCGTGATCATGCGCGAGGGCAACGCCTCGATGTACCTCGGCTCGCCGCGGATGGCCGAGATGGTGATCGGCGAGAAGGTGACGCTGGAGGAGATGGGCGGGGCGAAGATGCATACCGGCGTCTCCGGCTGCGGCCACTTCCTCGTCAAGTCCGACGAGGAGGCGATCGACCTCGCCCAGCGCTACCTCTCGTTCATGCCTGGCAACTGGCGCGAGCGGCCGCCAGCCGCGCCGCCTGTCGCACCCGCCTCCGGCGCCTCGATCGCCGAGATCGTCCCCGCCGACGAGAACCGGCCCTTCGACATGCGCGAGGTGCTCGACGTCCTGTTCGACGCCGACTCCCTCCTCGAGGTCCACAAGCGCTGGGCGAAGGAGCTGATCGTCGGCTACGGCCGGCTCGACGGCGAGGTCGTCGGCGTCGTAGCCAACCAGCCGCGGCAGAAAGGCGGCGTGCTCTTCGTCGACTCGGCCGACAAGGCGGCGCGCTTCATCCAGACCTGCAACGCCTTCAACCTGCCGCTGCTCTTCCTCGCCGACGTGCCCGGCTTCATGATCGGCACCGCGGTCGAGCGCCAGGGGATCATCCGCCACGGCGCGAAGATGATCAGCGCCGTCTCCGAAGCGACCGTGCCCAAGCTCAGCGTCATCATCCGCAAGGCCTACGGCGCCGGCCTCTACGCGATGGCCGGGCCCGCCTTCGAGCCCGATTGCTGCATCGCCCTGCCGAGCGCCTCGATCGCCGTGATGGGTCCCGAGGCGGCGATCAACGCCGTCTTCTACAACCAGATCCAGGCGATCGACGACGAGGCCGAGCGGGCCGAGTTCGTCGCCCGCAAGCGCGAGGAGTACGCGGCCGACATCGACATCCTCCACCTCGCCTCGGAGCTGGTCGTCGACGCGGTGATCCAGCCCGAGGACCTGCGCGCCGAGCTGATCCGCCGCTTCGCTGCAGCCGCCAGCAAGGACCGCTCCTTCGCCGAGCGCCGCAACCCCGTTACGCCGGCCTAGCGGCGGGTGGCGACCCCGCCGTATGCTCGGCCGGCGATGGCCGACGCGGCGATAGTGGTAGAGCGCCTGGGCGTGCGGCGGGGCGGCAGGCCCGTTCTCCGGGATCTCTCCTTCGAGGTCGCGAGCGGCCGGGTGACCGGGCTGCTCGGCCCCAGCGGCTGCGGCAAGACGACGCTGATGCGGGCGATCGTCGGCGTGCAGGTCGTCGAGGCGGGGGGCGTGCGGGTGCTGGAGGAGCCGGCCGGGGCGCGCTCGCTGCGCTCGCGGGTCGGCTACCTGACCCAGGCGCCCTCGGTCTACGGTGACCTCACCGTGGCCGAGAACCTGCGCTTCTTCGGCCGCGTGCTCGGGGTGCGCGAAGGGCGCGCCGAGGAGACGATCGAGACGGTCGCGCTCGGCCCGTTCGCCGGCCAGGTCGTCTCCAGTCTCTCCGGCGGCCAGCAGGCGCGCGTCTCGCTCGCAACGGCGCTGCTCGGCGAGCCGGAGCTGCTGGTGCTCGACGAGCCGACCGTCGGCCTCGACCCGGTCCTGCGCCGCGACCTCTGGGCAACCTTCGCCGAGCTGGCCGCGACCGGCGTCTCGTTGCTCGTCTCCAGCCACGTGATGGAGGAGGCCGAGCACTGCGACGAGCTGCTGTTGATGCGTGACGGCCGCCTGCTCGCCGCCGAGACGCCGGATCGCCTGCGCGAGCGGACCGGGCGCGGGCAGCTCGACGAGGCCTTCCTGGCGCTGATCGAGGACGAGGACGGAGGGGAGGGGTGAGCGCGCGGGTGACGCTGGCGGTGGCGGCACGGGTGCTGGCGCAGCTGCGGCGCGACCCGCGCACTGTGGTGCTGATGCTCGGCGTCTCGCCCTTCCTGCTGACGCTGCTGCGCGGCGCCTTCGACAGCAGCCCGCAGACCTTCCAGCAGGTCGCCGGGCCGCTGGTCGGGCTGTTTCCTTTCACGACGATGTTCGTCGTCACCTCGATCACGATGCTGCGCGAGCGCACCACCGGCACGCTCGAGCGGCTGATGACCCTGCCGCTCGCCAAGCTCGACCTGCTGTTCGGCTACGGCATCGCCTTCGCCCTGATCGGCACGCTGCAGGCGTCGATCGCGGCCGCCGTCGCCTTCGGCTTCCTCGGCCTCGAGGTCGCCGGCCCGACCGGCGCCGTGGTCGCGCTCGCGGTCGGCAACGCCCTGCTGGGGATGTCGCTCGGCCTCTTCGTCAGCGCCTTCGCCCGGACCGAGTTCCAGGCCGTGCAGTTCATGCCGGCGATCGTCTTCCCCCAGTTCCTGCTCTGCGGCCTCTTCGTCGCCCGCGATCAGATGATCGGCGTGCTTCAGGTCGTCTCCGACACGATGCCGCTCACGTACGCTTTCGACGCGCTCGACCGGGTGACGAGCGAAGGGTCGCTCGGCGCCCGCGGCGCCCTCGACGTGGTCGTGATCGCCGGCGCGACGCTGCTCCTGCTGGCGCTCGGCGCGGCGACCCTACGCCGACGCACCCGTTAGATTTGCAGCTGTCTGTGCTCGCGAGTCGGACGCATCGTCCCGCCTGCCTCCAGCACCGAAAACACCTGGACGCCTCGCGGGGTGATTACCCATTGATTGGTACGGCCGACCTTGCGCTTCCTGGCCAAGCCAGCTTGAGAAAGCCGCCGTCCGACGCGGCTCACCTCTGACTCGTCCACCTCCAGCACCGAAGCGATCGCCGTATTGGAGCATCCCGCCTGCTCCGCGACGGCTTTGAGGAATTCATGCGAGTGCGATTCTGGCTCGACGAACTGACTGAGAAGGTCAATCTGGAAGCGCACGTTCCATGCCCCATCGCCCGATGTCTATGAGCGACAGAAGCCTTCCCTCCACGAGCGGAGACCTCTCGGAGTCGCTGGCGTCTCGAGCGAGTGCGGATACTCGCTGAAGCTGGACGATGACAAAGTCGAGCGCAGGCTCGTCCCAATCAAGGATGGCGTCGACCATGAGCATGCTGAGAGTGGAAAAGGTACGATCATCGACACCGGTAGGGTCGCTTTCGAATATGGCGACAATCCGGTCCAACTCCGTAATTCTCGGACTCGTATCGAGACGCTGTTTTCTGTCGTCTAAACGCTCAAGTTCAGGCATAAACAATAAAGTCTTCCATTGATTGAGTGAGCTGGTTCGCTTGAATTCAATAGCATAAGACCTTAATCAGATGTCAACCTTATGTCAAGGATAGGCGGCAGATGCACGTAGATGCGGCAGACCTCTTCTGCGAGATATATGACCGTTTCGAGGCGACTCGCCTCACGCCTCGGGACGTCGACAACTGGCTGACGGACGAGCAGGTCATTGACATCGCATCGATGGCCGAGGGCCAGGTTGTCGAGCAGGGGAGCTTGGACAAAGATGAGGTCTGGGAGCGCATCGACATGGCGGAGGATCGAGACCGGCGTCGGTACGCCTACCTTCAGGGCATCGACAATGCTCTCCTTCATGCGCATCCGCATGTTTCTAGTTTCGATCGCGCCGGCCTCACGGCTGTGGCCGCACGATATGTTGAAACCGGAAGATTCAACACGAGCGCGACTCCGGGTGCGCTTCTTCCTCGCTTCGCCTTTCCCACGGAGGGCTTGGCAGCGGAGGATCTGGCTGGAACGCTCATCGCCGTCGTTCGTGTGCCCTCTCCTGCGTGGGATCGAACTGACCACATGGTGATACCCAGTCGCTCTGATTTTCAGCGCCGCGATCGCGAGAGGGGAGTGGTTTTTGGCTGCGTGCCATTCCTTGAGCATGTGGGCGACCTAGAGTGGAGTTGCGCGCAAAGCGGGTCCAGGACCTTCTATCGGGCAGAGGTGCTGGAGCAGGACGCCCTGCGGGAGCGCATAGGCCGCGTTCTCCGTCTCCTCGATGCGCAAGGCGCCATGATCGGGGTTCTTCCTGAGTCGTCAGGATCAGAGCAGATGCTTAGTTGGTGGCAAGAGGAAATCCGGGCCCAGCGGCCACCGAGGGAAAGCAAACTTCGCTGGATTTTCGTTGGCACGGGATCAGTGGATTCGGAGCAGGACCCACCGAAGAACACCGGCATTCTGCTTGATCGATTCACTGGTGACGTGCTCTTGCGCCAGGACAAGTTGCATCCGTTTGTGATGTCTCGAGAGCTGATCGTCAAATGGGGCCTCAGTGACCAGCTTGGACTGCAGGGCGCCCAAGAGGACATTCAGCCAGGTGAGAAGCTGACCGTGGCTGAGTCCGCATTGGGGCGCATCGTCATCCTGATTTGCGAAGACTTGGCACGGACGATGACCTTGGGTCCGGAGATGTTGAGCCATGGTATCTCTCACGTTCTTAGCCCTGTCTTCTCCGACGAGATAGAGATGCACCACTGGGAGCACAACAAAGCCAAGGACTACGCGGATCAGATCGGAGCTCAGACCATTGTTGCCAACAGCCGGGTGATCGGCTGCAATATGGGTGAATCAACTTTCGGCACCGCTCTTGCTCACTCACCCCGCGACAATCCGACGATTGGAAGGACGAGCTCGCCTGAGGACATCGTGCTGTTGCGGCTGTCGGACGAGGCTGCGGTCAACGCCGTTGCCCGCACGGCTGGCTTCGAAGAGCACGAGTCCTCAGTGGAGCGCAGGGAGCTTCGCTAGCTGTCAATTGCGGCGGCGAACCGCGTGAACCAGTCGAGGGCTGCTGGGTTGGCCAGGGAGTCGCGGCTTGCGGCCTTCTCGGGCGGGGTGCCGGTGAGGATCCGCTTGACCGGCACCTCGAGCGCCTTGCCGCTGAGCGTGCGGGGGACCTCGGCGATCGCGAAGACCTCGTCGGGGACGTGGCGCGGCGAGCAGCGCTCGCGCACCCGGCGGGCGATCTCGCGGCGCAGCTCGTCGTCGAGCTCGGCGCCCTCGCGGAGGACGACGAAGAGCGGCATCCAGCCGTCGGTGCCGGGGCGGGGGATGTCGACGACGAGCGCGTCGAGGACGGCGTCGATGCTCAGCACGGCGCGGTAGATCTCGCTCGTCCCCATGCGGATGCCGGAGCGGTTGATGGTCGAGTCCGAGCGGCCGTAGATCACCGCGGTACCGCGCGAGGTGATCTCGATCCAGTCGCCGTGGCGCCAGACGCCCGGGTAGTGCTCGAAGTAGGCCTCGCGGTAGCGGCTGCCGTCCTCGTCGCCCCAGAAGAAGACGGGCATCGAGGGCATCGGCGCGGTGACGACCAGCTCGCCGACCTCGTCGATCACCGCGTTGCCGTCTTCGTCCCAGGCCTCGACCGCGGCGCCCAGCGCCCGCGCCTGCAGCTCGCCGCGGTATACGGGCAGCAGCGGCGTGCCTCCGACGAAGGCGGTGCAGAGGTCGGTGCCGCCGCTGGTCGAGAACAGCCAGGTGTCGGCGCCGAGCTGCTCGTAGACCCAGTCGAAGCCCTCGGGGGAGAGGGGAGAGCCGGTCGAGCCGACCGCCTTCAGGCGGCTGAGGTCACGGCCGGCGGCGGGCTTGACCCCGTCCTTCATGCAGGCGGCGATGTAGGAGGCGCTGGTGCCGAACATCGTCACCCCGGCGCGCTCGGCCAGGTCCCAGAGGACGCTCATGTCGGGGTGGCCGGGGCTGCCGTCGTAGAGGACGATTGCGGCACGGGTCAGCAAGCCGGACACGAGGAAGTTCCACATCATCCAGCCGGTCGTCGTGAACCAGAAGAGGCGGTCGCCGGGGTGGGCGTCGACGTGGAGGTTGAGCTTCTTCAGGTGCTCGAGCAGGATGCCGCCCTGGCTCTGGACGATCGCCTTCGGCAGCCCCGTGGTGCCGGAGGAGTAGAGGACCCAGAGCGGGTGGTCGAAGGGGACGCGCTCGAAGGTCAGCTCGGCGCCCCCGCCGGCGGCGAGCAGCTCGTCCCAGCGGGTCGCGTCGCGCAGGGGGGAGAGGTCGGGCTCGGGGTCGAGGTAGGGGAGGACGACGGTACGCCGGAGGCTCGGCATCGCCGCCTGCAGCTCGGCGATCGTCTCGCGGCGGTCGAAGTCCTTGCCGCCGTAGCGGTAGCCGTCGACGGCGAAGAGGACCTTGGGCTCGATCTGGGCGAAGCGGTCGATCACGCTGGCCGGGCCGAAGTCGGGTGAGCAGCTCGACCAGACCGCGCCGATCGAGGCGGCGGCGAGGAAGGCGACGATCGCCTCGGGGACGTTCGGCATGTAGGCGACGACACGGTCGTCGCGCTCGACGCCGAGCCCGCGCAGGCCGGCGGCGACGGCGGCGACCTGCGCGCGCAGGTCGCCCCAGCTCAGCTCGTCCAGCTCGCGCAGCTCGGAGGCGTGCAGGATCGCGGGCTCGGCGTCGTCCTTGCCGGCGAAGACGTGCTCGGCGTAGTTCAGCGAGGCGCCGGGAAACCACTCGGCGCCGGGCATCTCCCGGCTGGCGAGGGCGCGGTCGCGGGCGCCGTCGGCCTGGACGTCGAAGAAGTCCCAGATCGCCGCCCAGAAGGCCTCCAGATCGTCGACCGACCACCGCCAGAGCGCGTGGTAGCCGTCGAAGCTCAGGTCGCGTTCGCGCTCGAGCCAGCGCATGAACTCGGTCATCCGCGCCCGCTCGACCAGCTCGGCCGGCGGGTCCCAGAGCTTCTCGGCCGGGTGCGCGGTCACTCCGGCGCGCTGGCGGCCGTCGCCTGCTCGCGCTCCAGCTCGTACGGGTCGTGGGAGCAGACGAGCCTGACCTCGCCGCCGTGGGCGCCGGCCAGCTCGCGCAGGCGGTCGCGGTTGGAGGTGCGGGCCCGCTTCTCCGCGGCGGTCAGCGTCTGGAAGAAGCGCAGCATCGGCGGGCAGCTCGGCGGCGTCAGCATCTCGCCGTGGTTGAAGTAGGCGTCGCCGCAGTGCAGCAGCCATCCGTCGCTCGCGCGGATTGCGACGCCGGTATGGCCGCGCGAGTGGCCCACCAGCGGCACCAGCGCCAGCTCGGCGTCGATTCCCGGCAGGATGCGGACGCTCTCGAAGCCGAACCAATCGTCGCCGCCGTCGGAGCCGTGGCTGACCCACCTCGGGCCGTGCTTCCAGTGGACCTCGAGGTAGCGCAGCCGCTCGTCGAGCCGCGGGTGCATCGCCGCCTCCAGCTCCGGCGCGAAGACGTGGACCTCGGCTTCGGGGAAGTCGGGCAGGCCGCCGGTGTGGTCGGGATCGAGGTGGGTGGCGACGATGTGGCGGACGTCGCCGGCCGAGAAGCCGAGCGCTTCGAGCTGGCGCAACGCGGTCGTCTCGACCTTCGGGCGGGCCTGCAGCAGGTTCGCCATGAAGAAGCCGAGGCGGCGTGGGTCGGCGGCATCCTCGACCCCGAAGCCGGTGTCGAGGAGGACGAGGCCGTCGCCGGCCTCGATCGCCAGGCAGTGGCAGACGATGTTCGCCCGCTCCAGCATCCCGCCCTCGCCCTGCATCAAGCGCGCCCCGTGAGGGCAGAGCGACCCGCAATTGAGGTGATGCACCCTCATCCCGCGGCGCAGTCTAGTAGTGCGGCGGGTGGGACTCGAACCCACAAGCCCTTGCGGGCAGCGGCTTTTGAGACCGCCTCCTTTGCCAATTTGGACACCGCCGCCGGTGTCTACAAGTCTAGGCGGGCTGCGGCGCGTCCGGGCTCGGCGGGGTGTCGGGCCCGTAGCCCCCGCCGGAGCCGATCGGGCGTTCCTCCTCGACGTGCCAGTCCTGGCTGAAGCCGTAGAAGCAGGCGGCGATGAGGACGATCTGCAGCAGCAGCAGGATGATCACCAGGAGGCCGATGATCGGCACCGGGATCAGGCCTTCGTCGAAGCCCCCCTTGTCGCGGGAGAACCAGCTTTCGGCGCCGACCGCGCAGAAGATCGCCAGGATCATCGAGAGCGAGGCGGCGACGGGGAGGACGCCGCGGTTCCAGCGGAAGACGAAGAATGCGAAGAGCGCGTAGAGGCCCGCGAAGATCAGCCCGACGACGCCCATCCCGCCGCCGCCGCTGAGCAGCGAGAAGCCGGCGATCGTGATCAGGGCGGCGATCGCCGCCGTCGCCACCATGAGCAGGCCGACGACGAGTTTGGTCGCGACGACCTCGGGCTTTTCCCGATTCGGGTGCCAGAGCTCGTAGCCCGGCCTGACCTCTCCCACCGCCATGCCATCGATCATAGAATCTATGAGCGACGATGCGGCACCGGCTGCCCGCTCAGGCGGCCGAACCGCAGCTACGCGGGCGTGGCGGAATTGGCATACGCGCCAGGTTTAGGTCCTGGTGGGCTTCGGCCCGTGGGGGTTCAAGTCCCTCCGCCCGCATCAGACTTCGGCCCGACGAATTCGTCTAGCAGGGCCACGCTGTGGCGCTCCGCCACCGAGACGTTTCTCTCGCTGGATCGAGTCCAGCGGATTCCCAACGCGTCGCAGGATTGGCAGAACAGTGCCCGGATGTCGGCCGACAGGTTGGAGAAGTAGTAGCGCGGATACACGTACTCTCGAGGCCCGCTCGCGAGTTCCACCACGCTGGGGAGGGATCGGAGCCCCGTGGGACCCGGCCCGGTTCAGCTGACGCCGCACCCCCGACCGAAGGTCAGCACTGCCTCGTTGCGGGCCATGGCCCGGTGACGCCGCCGCTGACGCCGAGGATCGCCAGCACGGCGGCGATCAGCGAGAACGATTTGACGAGGAGGGCGGCAGCTCGAATCGGCTGAACGCGGCTTCCGGCAGTTACTGCTGCGCAAGGGCCGGGCGCCGGTGCCATCCGCCATCACCTTCGCCGAGGCCAGGACTCGATTCGTTCGAGACGCCAAAGCTGGGATCGCGCTCAACAAGCACCGCCGTCCTTATCGGCCGAAGGCGTACAAGGATCTCGAGTCAGCGCTCGCCAACGTCCCCGATGAGATTGCCCGGCGCCGCCTCGTTCGGGTCACTCGCGGCGAAATCCAGGCACTGGTCGACAGCCGCAGCGCTGGCCCGAAGCAGCTTTCGGCCTCGCGGATCTCCTCGATCGTCAATGCCATCCGTTCGCTGTATCGCTGGGCGAGGGAACACGAACTTGCCGACTTCGACCCCGCCCAGGAGATCCGGTTGCCGGCCAGCGACGCGAAGCCGCGCGATCGGATCGCGACCCCAGCCGAATTCGCGCGCCTGCTCGATGCGATCTTCGAACCCACGCCTGCTGAGCGCGAGGAAGGCGCGACGCGCGACCGCGATGAGGTACGCAAAGACGCACTGCCGTTCGCGCTCGCCGGTTACGCAAGCGCCCGAAGCCAGGAGATCCAACTCCTCGATTGGTCGCACGTCGACCTCGATGTCGGAGGCGGGGAGCTCGCCGGCGACGAGGAGGGCCGGAAGCCCGGCGGCTCTTGGAGGCTGGTGCCCTACGTGAAGCCACTCTGGACGTTGCTCCGCGAGGAATGGGAGGCGCAGGGGAGACCGGCGAGCGGCAAGGTGTGCCCGCCGAGGGCCATCCGCCAGTCCGGACTGCTCGCCCTGAACACGCTCCAGTCAAAGGTCCGCAAACGTTGGCGCGAACAAGGCTTGGAGCCGATCGGTCTCCACGAGGCGCGCCACACGACCGCGACGTGGCTTGACCACGCCGGCGTCTCGCCCAAGGTGGCCTCTCAGTTCATGGGCCACAAGACGCCGGAGTATCAGCCCGGCGCGGCAAGGATCACCCTGGAGCGCTATACCCACGTCCTGCCCGGCGAGCTGGAGCGTGCTCGGGACCTACTCGACACCTTTCTCCTTGACCGCGGGGGGCGGTCGTAGGCCTCGGTTACTGCGGCGACCCGAGCGGTGAGTGCCGCTTCCACGCGAGAGCAGTTGTGTCAGGATCGCCGCATGGCAGATGAATCGGTCGCGGACCGACTCCGCGGATTCGGCGTGAAGGGCATCCTCGTGCAGATGGCCGAACGTGGGCAGATTCTTGAGCTGAAGTGCGAGATGCCGCAGTGCTATCACCCCAACGGACGCGACAAGTTCGAATCGCTCGCGACGGAGCGCAGGTTGTGGGCGCCCTCGCGCGACCACTACCCGATCCTCAGTTCGGCCGGTGGAAAGCTACGTGCCGACAACGTTCGGCTGTCCCATATCGAGTGCAATCAGCGTGACCACACGCGGCGGAAGCAGATCGGGGCACTGCTTCTTGCAGGCGAATCACTGGAAGACATAGCCGACACGCTGAACCGCAAGAAGACCCCCGCGTTTCACGGAACGAAACGATGGACGGCGGCCATGGTGCGCGAGGCCTACGTGTCCTAGTCCGGGTTCGACGCTGGGTTCCGCTTTGCGCGAACACCAGCAACCCCTGCGACTCTACAAACCGTTGCGCGGGTCTCTCGGCTTATCGCTGTGCCACCAGATCGATGCGTCCCAGACATAGAGCTCCAGCGCCGGAAGGCCGACGAGGAGAAGAAGCCCGATTAGCCATTCCCAAATGGCGAGGCCACCAATAGAGAAAGCGGAGATCATCGGCAAGCACATCTCTTAGATTTGGCTGTTCTCTATCCGCTGCCGCTTGTGGCAGCCCGCCTCTTGACATAGGCGGCAACGGCGATCACAAGCCCGCAGCCCCAGAGAATCGCTGCCCAAAGGCCCAACGCCTGCCCAAGAAATCCAGCCACCACAACTGCCGCGAGAACGGCAGCGTAGGTGATGAACAGCCATATCGCACGCGAGCCAAGGCGCCGGATGTCACCGATTTTAGTCACTCGCAGTCGACAAAGGACGGCATCGCCACCTTGCTTGGCCTCAATCGCGTCGTCTCCACAGCCATTGCGAGGAACAACAACCCTTCCGCCCCTCGTAGAATCGGCCCATGGGAGTCAGGCGGGCACTGGTAACGGTCATTGCTGTCGTTTGCTTTCTCGCGGCCCGAGCACAAGCGTGAGCGCATCGCCGCCTCCTGGGACCCGGGAGCATCCCTGCCCAACGACACTTCGATAGACGGGTCTAGCCATCGCGCTAACCTGCCGATTGCTGTGGGTATGGAGTCTGGACAAGCTCAAGGCGGCGGCGACACCCCGACCGAGGGGAGGATGGAACGGGGCTGGCGTCTGACGAAGGCCGCTTGGGCGCTGATCCGGCGGGACCCGACGATGGTCTCGATCGCGCTGATGGGCGCCGGCTGCGGGCTGGCGGGGGCCGCCGCGCTCCTCTACTTCTCCGGCTACTTCAGCTCGCCGACCCATTCGCAGGGTGACTTGGCGTTGGCGGCGATCGTCGGCCTCTACCCGATGACCTTCCTCAGCGTCTTCTTCAACGTCGCCCTTGCCGGCGCCGCCGCGGCCAGCTTCGACGGCCGGCCGATCGGCGTGCGCGAAGCGCTCGGCATCTCCTGGAAGCGGCTGGGCCGGATCGCGCAGTGGTCGCTGCTGGCGGCCGGAGTGGGGCTCCTCCTGGAGCAGCTCGCCTCGCGGATTCCCGGCGCTGGGCGCCTCGCCTCCTGGCTGCTCGGCGCCGCCTGGAGCCTGGCGACGATCTTCGCCGTGCCGATGCTGGCGCTCGAGGGCGCCGGACCGCTCGAGACCGCCAAGAATTCAGTTCACTTGATCAAGAGCAAATGGGGGGAGGGGATCACCGGCCTGGCAAGCATCGGCATCTGGACCGTCCTAGCTGTGATTCCGATCGGGATCCTCTTCGGGATCGGCCTCAGTGTCAGGCACCGGGACGCGACGGCCGGGGCGGCGCTGATCGCGATCGCTATCGGGGCGCTCCTGCTCGTTTCCGCGCTCTCGCTCGCCACTCGGCAGGTCTTCTCCGTCGCCCTCTACCGCTATGCCAGCGGGGCGCCCGACACGAGGGGTTTCGCCACCACCGATCTCGAAGAACCGTTCCGCCGCCGCGGGCGGAGCTGATCCGGTCCAGCTCATCTCCAGGTCGAAGCAACGCCGATGTAAGGGGCCTTTCCGCTTTGGGCGATGGGCGGACTGTCGAAGAGAGCTGCAGACACGCGAACGCAGCTACTCCAATGGACGCAGCCGGTCTTGCTCTTCTAGGAGTCTCCCGAGCGGGAAGCAGAGCCAGGCGAGGATGAGGGTGTGCCTAAAGCCTCTGAATCGTCGTGCGAGAAGAACCGCCGCGTCTCCGGCGACAGGAGAAGGACCAGGTTCACACCGACCCAGGCGAAGTAGATCCACGATTGGTGGGCGGTGATGTATAGGGGAAGCGCGAGCAGCTGCGCTGCGATGGCCAGAATCCAGGCGATTCGATTCTGCCTAAGTAGGAAGTAAACCCACAGCAGGGTGATCGGCAGACCGATTAGCCCGATCGGATTTCGCAGGATCGGGCCGACGACGGCACCGGCGATGTTGAGCGCGATGTAGGCGCGCAGGGAGAGTGGTGCTCGCCTCCAGCGCTCCACGGGTTGAGGGTAGTTGAAACCCTGGAGCGCTGGCGCTCGAGGGCGCCGGACCGCTCGAGACCGCCAAGAATTCAGTCCACCTGATCAAGAGCAAATGGGGAGAGGGAATCACCGGCCTGGCAAGCATCGGCGTCTGGACCGTCCTAGCCGTGATTCCGATCGGGATCCTCTTCGGGATCGGCCTCAGTGTCAGAACCCAGGACGCGACCACCGGGGCGCCCGACACGAGGGGTTTCGCCACCGCCGATCTCGAAGAACCGTTCCGCCGCCGCGGGCGGAGCTGATCCGGTCCAGCTCATCTCCAGGTCGGCAGCGGACGTATACGCTGCGGCAAGAGCGCGAGCGCGCGGTTTGACCGTCAACAGAAACCGTAGTTGCCGTCATTCCCCTGGACATTCCCCTGCGGGTGCCGTCGACTAGGATTCGGCTCTGTAGAACGCCTGGGGGAGTGAGTTAACGGCTATGCGCACGGTCTCCAAAACCGTGAATCCGGGTTCGAATCCCGGCTCCCCCGCTCGATCGAAACGTGTCCCGGCTTGCTGGGTCTTCGCGGATTGGCGGGGGTGGGGGAGGAGCGCCTCGGGTACGAAAGGCCCCCAGCAAACCGAGCATGCGTGTGTACACTTGCCACATGGCGACGACCAAGACGGCACGCGTCCATCTGCGAATTGCCGCCGAAGACAAGGAGCTGTTCGAGCGAGCCGGCTCTCTGCACGAGGAGTCCTTGACCGAATTCCTGGTCGAGGGCGGCCGGGAGAGAGCGGAGCGACTGCTCGCCGACCGCACGCATTTCGCTTTGGACAACGCCGACTGGCGGGCCTTCACCGCGGCTCTCGACCGCCCCGCCGAGGCGCGCCCGGAGCTGGCGAGGCTGTTCGCTCGTCCCCGACCCGAGTAGCACCGGGCGTGCCGCGCTTTGGCGACCCCGAGCCGCTGGGGCCGGATCACTCGCTGGCCGGCTTCGATTGCGGGGTGGACTCTTTGAACACCTGGCTGCCAAAGCACGCCCGCGCCGCCTCCGCTTCCGGGTCGGCGCGGACCTATGTGATCGAGGACGCGGAGCAGAACCGCGTGGTCGGATGCCACGCTCTCTGCGCGGCCTCGGTGAGTCGGCGCGAGGCGAGCCCTCGGGCGCGCAAGGGAATGCCTCGCCATCCGATCCCGGCCGTCCTGCTGGCGCGACTCGCAGTCGATCGCAGCGTCCAGGGCCGCGGCCTCGGGGCCTTCCTCTTGCGCGACGCGATGGCGCGCACGCTCGCGGCGGCGGCAGAGCTTGGGATCCGCGTCATGCTCGTCCACGCTCTGGACGAGTCAGCGCGAGACTTCTATCTGCACCACGCCTTCGAACCGTCGCCCACCGACCCGATGAACCTCCAACTACTGGTCAAAGACATCGAAGCGTCTTTCGGCTCCTGAGGCCGGTCGCGCCTTGACGGGCTTCGGGTCAGCAGACGGAGGCGGACAGCCATTGAGACAGGTTTGCTCCCATAACGCTTGTAGTGGCGCCAGTTTGGCGCTAGGATGCGGTTCATGCCAAGCGTCCAGGTCAAGAACGTCCCGCCTGAGGTCCACCGGGTGTTGCGGCGGCGTGCCGCCACGGCTGGCCAGTCTCTGCAGGAGTACCTACTTGCCACCCTCGAGCAGCAGGCGCGGGAAGAGACGCTCGACGAGGTTCTCGATCGGGCTGGCGGGCGGTCCGGCGGATCATTGGCGCTCTCGTTCGCCGCGGAGACGCTGCGAGACGAGCGCCAGCGCGCGGCGTGATCGTCGTCGATGCTTCGGTGCTCGCGCCGGCCCTTGCTGACGATGGCGCCGACGGCGACCGTGTGCGCGAGCGGCTCCGCGGAGAGCGGCTGACCGCACCCGAGCTGGTCGACCTCGAGGTGGTCTCGACCTTCCGACGTGCGGCTCGTGCCGGGCGGCTCGACAACAGGCGATCAAGCCAGGCGCTCACCGATCTCGCGGCGCTTCCGCTGCGTCGGGTTCCACATCTGCCCCTCTTGTCGCGCATCTGGGATCTGCGCGACAACCTCACCGCCTATGACGCAGCCTATGTGGCTCTTGCCGAGGCCCTTGAAGCTCTGCTCCTAACCGCTGACGGGCCATTGGGACGGGCTTCCGGGGTTCGCTGTGAGGTCGAGATCTTGGGCTAGGAGCCCCGTATTCATGCCCTGAACTTCTGGGCGGCGTTCGGATCGCCGTTGGGGTCCTGAATCAGCCCGCCGCCGATCGTCACTCCGGTCAGCTTTGCGCCACGAGGGAGCCGGGGGAGGCAGAGGTCGTGCATGTTGTCGGCGTTGGCCGCGCTCGGGTGATCGTGGAGATCGGCGACGTCCAGCGGGGCGACTGCGACGACCCTGCCACCCGGCAGCCTGTAGATGGCACGGTAGGACGCGACGACGGGGGCGCCGACCTCGGAGCCCGTGGGGTAGGCGGTGAGCCCGTTGGACCACATCACGCGTACGAAGGTCCTGCCGACCGTGCAACGGTTGGCATCGCCGCGGTAGATCGCAGGCGTGAGCGTCCACGCGTCCACGATGTACGGCCCCCCGGACAGCGGCTCCACGTCGGCCTGCGGCAAGGGCGGGATCCGTTTCCATCGAATTGCTCCGGGAGCCTTGCCCTCCAGCGCCCCGACGACGCGAATCGCAACCGGCGTCGGGCCGCTCGCCGAGTCCCCGAAGTCGCCGATCAGGTTCACCGTCTGACCCTCGTCCGACTCGTCCGGCGGGAACTGAAGCGCGCAGGTCGGGGTCGCGACGCTTCCGTCGCTTCGCACGACCCGGAAGTCCGTGGTCTGAATCGACGACCGACGGATGAACCAGTTGAAGGTGACGGGGATGTTGTCGAGGCCCTGTTCGCCGGTCGGGCAGCCGACGGCGTTGTCGGTGCCCCACGACGCGCTCAGGATTCTCGGCGCAGGGCGCGCGATCGAGCCGGCTCCGGCGGCCGTCGTGGACGACGCGCAGACGAGGAGAACGACGCCAATCGATGCGAAGGCGTATCCGGGCAGGCGACGCCTCGACGGCCTCTCGGGGGCAAGCATCCGGATGAGCGTAGTTGCCTACCCGGTCGCGGCGTAGGAGTCGCGCCGGAGCAGGTGGCGGCGCAGGAACTCGAGCTCGTCGGCTACGACGGCCTCGTGCTCGGGGCCGTCGTAGATGTCGAAGTGGTCGACGCCGGGGTATAGGCGCAGCTCGCCGTGCGGGGCGCGGCGGGCGGCGGCGATTGCCGGGCCCGGCTTGGCGACGCGGTCGGCCTCACCGACGCAGACGAGCCAGGGGCAGTGCAGGGTCGCCGCTTGGCGCGCCGGCCGGAAGGGGCGGCCGAGAAGCCAGCGGGCCGAGGCCCGGTTGCGCCAGCGCGAGTCCTCGCCGATCGCGACTACATGGCGCCAGCCGGTCTCGGCGTCGGGCGCGTTGACGAAGGCGGCCTCGTCGGGCTGGCCGACCGCCGGCAGGTGGTCGCCGCGGATGGCGGCGCTCAGCGTCCTGGCGACCACCCGCGGGGACGAGCGGTGCGCCTGGCGGACGAGGTCGAGGAAGGGGACCTGGCTGATCGCGGCGGCGACGCGCCGGTCGGCCGCGGCCGCAGCGAGGGCGTTGCCGCCGCCCATCGAGGAGCCGAAGGTTGCGACCCGGTCGGGGTCGACGCCCGGTAGGCCGCGGGCGAAGGCGAGCGCCGCGCCCCAGTCCTCGAGCTGGCGCGCCGGGTGGAAGAGGTCCGGCTCGCCGCCGCTGTCGCCGAAGCCGCGGTGGTCGAAGGCGAGCGCGGCGAACCCGGCGGCGGCGAAGCGCTCCGCGAAGGCGCCGAGCCGGTCGCGCCGCGTGCCGGAGAGCCCGTGCGCCATGACGACGGCCGGCGCAGCCTCGGCAGCGCCCGCGGCCGGGTAGAGCCAGGCGGCGCAGCGCTCGCCGGCCACCGAGAAGACGAGGTCCTCGCGTTCCATGACAACTGAAACTACCCGGCGGAGCGGAACGTGAGAAAGCCGGCGTGAATCTCGGCCACGGCTGTTAACGACCGTTCGCAAAACCGAGACAACCTGCCAACCGGCGATTAACAAGGTCGCTGGCCGAAAGGCGGACCCTCGGACTTGACGGCATCCCCGTCAGCTTCGATCCTCGACAGCTCTGGGAAGGAAGGAATGAAACGACTCGTCGTTGCACTCGCCGGCTTGGTGGCGCTCTCGGCGCTGGTGGCCTCGGCCTCGCTGGCCGATCCGCACCAGTCCGACCACTCTCCGCAGATTCAGATCCTGCAGCCGGGCCATGCCCGCACGCCGATCCGTCACGTGATCGAGATCTTCCAGGAGAACGTCTCCTTCGACCATTACTTCGGCACCTACCCGAACGCGACCAACGCCGACGGTCAGACCTTCCACGGCCTGCCGCACACGCCCGCGGTCGGCGGCCTTCTGCCCGCGACCAGCTCGACCCTGCCGCCGGCGCTGCGCCATAGCTCGAACCTGCTGACCGCCAACCCGAACGCGGCGCCGCCGCTGCGCCTCGACAGCAACGCGACCGGCCTCGCCGGCGACGCGGGCGGGCAGCTCACCTGCGACCAGGACCACAACTACAGCGACGAGCAGCAGTCCTTCGACAGCGGCGCGATGGACCGCTTCGTGCAGAGCGTCGGCACCGGCGGCGGCAAAACGCCGTTCGGCACCCCCTGCAACGCCAACACGGTGATGGACTACTACGACGGCAACACCGTCACCGGCCTCTGGAACTACGCCCAGCACTACGCGATGGGGGACAACTCCTACGGCGACACCTTCGGGCCCTCCTCGCCGGGGGCGATCGCGCTCGCCTCGGGCAACACCGGCAACGTCGACGTCGCCCACGAGGCCAACAGCCCCTCCGTCGCCACGTCGCTCAAACCGAACGCCGACCTGACCGAAGACGGCAACGGCGGCTTCTCGCTGACCAGCGACGCCCAGCCCTACTGGGACGACTGCTCCACCCGCGACGCGGTCGCGCTGAAAGGCAAGAACATCGGCGACGAGCTGAACGAAGCCGGCCTCTCCTGGGGCTGGTTCGAGGGCGGCTTCCGGCCCAGCACCAGCTACCAGGCCGCGCTCGAAGCGGTCGGCAAAACGGGCCAGCCGACGAACACGTTCGAAGCGGACGAGTTCAAGAACGCCGGCTTCCAGAACCAGGTGCCGCACTCCTCCAACCAGGGGATCTGCGACGCCGTCTCGCCGGTCGGCGAAGCGCTCGGCGGTACCGGCCAGTGGGGCTTCAAGGACGACTACATCCCCCACCACGAGCCGTTCCAGTACTACGCCTCGACCGCCAACCCGCACCACCTGACGCTGCCGGTCAACTCGCACGGCCGCGACACCCTGGCCGCCCTGGCGGCGATCGGCACCGACACGCAGTCCTACGCCGGCGGCGAACCGCAGTTCAACACGCCCAACCACAACTACGACACGAGCGACTTCGACCAGCTCGTCAGCGCGATCACCGACCACGAGCTGCCGCCCTCGGCGCTGCCGGCCGTCAGCTTCCTCAAGGCGCCCGGCTACCAGGACGGCCACGCGGCCTACTCCGACCCGGCGGACGAGCAGGAATTCATCGCCCACACGATCGACGAGGTGATGAGCTCGCCGGACTGGCGCAGCACGGCGATCGTGATCAACTACGACGACTCCGACGGCTGGTACGACCACGCCAATCCCGGCGCGATCAACCCCTCGCTCTCGCCGGCGGACAACCTCACCAACACGGCGCTGACCCTGCCGACGTCCGGCCAGTGCGGCCCCAAACCGCAGGCGACCGCTCCGCTGGGCGGCCAGCAGGGCCGCTGCGGCTTCGGTCCGCGCCTGCCGTTCCTGGTGATCTCGCCGTTCGCGCGGCGCAACTACGTCGACCACGACCTCAGCGACCAGTCCTCGACGATCAACTTCGTCGAGTACAACTGGGGCCTGCCGGGCATCGCCGGCTCCTTCGACCAGGCGCTGTCGAAGACCGACAAAGCCGAGCACGTCCCGTTCGACCTGGCGGGGATGTTCGACTTCGACGCGCACGGCTCCAACCCGGCGCTGCCGCTGAGCCCGCTCACCGGCCAGCCGGTCCCAAGCTGGGAAGAAGGGGGCTACTGAGGTAGGGAGGACCTCGGACAGGCCTTCGCTCCCATCGATACGGCACGGGCGCCACGGCGCCCGTGCCGTTCGCCTTCCGGGCTTGGGCCGCCGCTCAGCGCTTCGGTTCGAGCCCGATCAGCGAGTAGTAGCTGATCAGGTAGAGGCGGCGGCCGTCGGAGACGACCGGCGTGTAGCCGGCCTGTCGTATCTGGAACGTCTTCTTGTGCGTGCGCGCGTCGATGCCGATCGTCTGGCGGGTCTTGAAGCTCGAGGTGTAGACGGTGTGGCCGATCACCGTCGCCGTGCCCGGCACCGGCCCGCCAACGTCGTAGCGCCACTCGCGCCTGCCGCTGTGCGCGTCGAGGGCGTAGAGGTGCTCGTCGTAGGAGCCGATGTAGACGCTCGGCGGCGTGCCCGGGACGTGCGCGACCGCCGGCGAGCCGTAGACGAAGTCATGGGTTGGGAAGGACCAGGCCTCCTTGCCGCTTCTCTCGTCGAAGCCGAAGACCGTGCCGTCGTCGCGTGCCGCGTAGACGTGGCCGAAGGCGATCGCCGGGGAGGAGTAGAAGCCGCCCTGGCCGAACGGCGGCTGGCGGGTCGTGTTGGTTCGCCAGATCGGGCTGCCGCTGGCGGCGTCGACGCAGAACATCACTCCCTCGTAGTCGGCGACGTAGACGCGGCCGTCGTGGTAGCTGGGGCTGGCTTTGATCGCGTCGGGCGAGTTGAACTGCCACCGGACCCGGCCGTCGGAAGCGCGGATCGCGACCAGGTTGGTCTTGTCGTCGCCGAGGTAGAGCGTGCCGCCGACCGCCAGCGGCGAGGATTCGAGGTGTGCGTGAAGGTTGCGCTTCCAGATCTGCTTGCCGGTGGCGGCGTCGAGCGCGATCAGGTCGCCGTTGAGGAAGGCGAGGAAGAGGCGGCCGTGGCTGTAGACGGGCGAGGTGACGAACTTCGGCGGCCCGGAGAGGCGCGGGTCGGTGATCCTCCGCCAGAGGACCCTGTGGTCGCGCAGCCGGACCGCGCGCGCGTCGCCGTACTTGTTGACGACGTAGGCGGCCCCCCGAGCCAGCGCCGGCGGGAACTCGATCAGAGCGTGCGTGCTGACCGACCACGCTTCGCGCAGCGGCGGGTCGAGGTCGCGCCCTTCGTCGGGCAGGTAGTACGTGCGCTCGGGGATACGGCCGAAGAACGGCCAATCGACCAGCTTGCCGCCGCCGGCATCAGCGGCGGTCGAGCCCGGCGCGCCCCCTGAGCCGCCGCCGCAGCCGGCGAGCGAGAGCACGGCGAGGACCGCGAGCAGGCCGGCGGGGAAGCGGAGATGTCTGGCTTGGGCCGGCACCGGTCGAGGCCGATATCGGCAGGCCCCCGCCGCGGCTGTAGCGGCGAAGAGCCGGTTAAAGCGGCGGACGGGAATCGAACCCGCGTCATCAGCTTGGAAGGCTGAGGCTCTACCGTTGAGCTACCGCCGCGCGCAGCGCGGAGCGGCTCGAACCGAGTCGGCCCGCGGCCACAAGTTTGCCCCAACGAAGCTGACGCTGCCGCGCGGGCGACTGCCGCCCCGCCGATGCGTCAAAATGCAGAGCAGCCACGGGGAGTGGCGCAGTCTGGTAGCGCACTCGGCTGGGGGCCGAGCGGTCGCAGGTTCAAATCCTGTCTCCCCGATTGCTGACAACGGCATCCGGTGGATTTGTCATCCTCGTTGGACGACGAGGAGGGGTCCCGGGTCTTTTGGATCTGATCCCACCCTGCGAGTGTCTGCCTTGCCCTCTTTCCGACCACCTGAGACACTTTGAAGGAGATGAAGATGCTGGTTGTTGACATCACCGCAGCCGATGCCGCCGGAGGGCGGCTGGGCCGCTATAAGGTCGTGGAGCGCCACGACGACGGCTCTCTGCTGCTTGCACCTGAGTCGGTCGACGAGGTGATCACTGAGACCGCCGACCGGCCGCTCAACGGCGACGAGTTCCTGGAGGCGCTGGAGCGTCTCGACGTCGCCGCCTCTCAGCAGCCCTCGCGTTGAGCCCCACCTACGAGCTGCCCCCGGGCTTCGCCCGCGAGTTCGCGCGAATGCCGCGCGAGCAACGGCGCGCGTTTCAGGCGGCGGTCAAGAAACTGGTCGACGCCCTACGCGAGGGCGGAGAGCCGCCGAACTCGCTCCGGGTCAAGCGGGTGCAGGGCACAAAGGACGTCTGGGAGATGTCCTACTCGGGCGACGGCCGCGCCACCTTCCGCTACGGCGCGGAGGTCAAGCCGGGCGAGACGCACGTCGAATGGCTGCGCGTCGGCGGTCACGAGATCCTTTCTCGACCGCAGTAGAACCACGATCGCTCGGCGATGAGGACCTCGTCGCGCAGCGCTTGACGAAGGCGACTCGCGCCTGCCAGACGCCTACCGCTAGGCGAAGATTTCGCGGTCGCGTCGCTTCGCGGCTTCGGTGTAGTACGACTTCCACCAGGGCTGCTCGCCGGGTTGGCTTGGCGGCCTCTTGAGGAAGAGCGGTTCGCCGGCGTCCTTGGCTTCCTGGTTGACGGCGCGGAAGTGGTAGTGGTCGAAGATGCGCAGGGCCTCGATCGCGTAGGCGGTGGCGACCCGGCGGTCTTTGACGACCAGGAGGTTCTCGCCGTTCTCCTTGTCCGCGGTGATGGAGAAGTTGTAGGAGCCGAAGTGGACCCTGGCGGTGGGTTTGTCGAAGTCGATGACGACGAACTTGTGGTGCATGCGCACGCCTTCGCCGGCGGTCGGCTCGGATTTGAACGGCTCGGGCACGTCGCCGGTGAGGGCGGAGGGGGCGGCCGGGGCGAGGTTGCCGTCGGGCTTGTGCACTTCGATCCCGCCGACTTTCTTGTCGGAGATGCCGTAGACGAAGATCGCGTCGTCGTCGGTGGCCTTCTTGATCGCGTCGAGGATCTTGCCCGGCGTCTGGTAGAGGAACGCCAGCGAGTAGAAGAGCGAGGATTCGGTGGTGTCGATGTCGTCGGCCAGCCCCTGGAGGCGGGTGTTCTTCGAGGAGTGGGGCGAGAACGCGACCTGGGCGTCGATCCCGTCCAGCTTCAGGTCGGCCAGCTCGGCGGAGCCGGTGGCGGCAAAGCCGGCGACGTCGTCGCTGTGCTCCCAGTAGGCGTCGAACGCAGCCGTGAACGCTTCTACCGGTCCCTCGCCGCGCAGGACGACGGCGTTGTTCGACTGGACGAAGAAGCCGCGCCAGCTGAGGTTCGTCGATCCGCAGACCGCCGCTTTGAGCTTCGGGCTGTCGACGACGACCGTCTTGTTGTGCTGCAGCTTGCCCATCTGCTGGCGTTTGACGCGGTCTTCGCCGGCGGATTTCTCGAGCAGGTTCGCGGCCTGGCTCTCGGCGGATCCCGCTTCACCATGCTTTTCGGAGTTGTCGATGATCACCTTCAGCCGGTCGCCGAGCCGTTCGAGGCGTGAGACGATCTCGGGCTCGTTCAGGTCATAGGCGACGACCCTCACCTGCGCGTCGCCGTCAGCGATCGCTTCGTCGAGCAGGCCGAGGATCGCGCGGCGGGCCTCGAAGCCCATCCAGTCCCAGGCTTCCTCGGCTTTCGGGTCGGTTGATTTGAAGGTCAGTCCTTCCGTGGCTTCTTCGGGCACCAGGGAAGAGATGTCACCGTCGGGAGTGCCGAAGCGGTCGACGAAGGCCTGCGAGGAGACGAAGCCCCTGGTGAAGGCGACGTTGAGCTGGTCGGGATACGTTTCGCCGCCGAGGGCGATCGCGGCGGTCTGCGCCTCGCCGTAGGAGAGCTTGTCCGCCCCGTCCATTGAGACCGGCGTCACCCGGTATTCGAACTCACCGTCCACGTCGGCGTCCTCCGGGAAGTGCACCCAGCGGAACTTCTGGATCGGCGAGAGGTCGGAGGTCTTGGTCTCCGCGTCGACCTTGCCATCGGCCGTCTCGAACGCCAGCCGGTTGCGCAGCGGATAGAAGTCCTTGTCCTGCGGTGCCTTGCACTCGATCTCGAATCCGACGAAGTCGTCGGGCGGTTCCTTCCCGTCCCGCCAGTTCATCGAGACGAGCGCCATCCCCTCCCCGCGACGCACCTTGAGCGTGAACGGAGCCTTGGCGTTGCCGCCCGTCGCTTCGAAATCTGATGCCATGCACAGGCACCCTAGACCGGCAAAGGGTCAATTGCAACACTCAGGGAGAGCATTCGAATCGCCTTAACGGAACGTTCATATCGGAGGCCCGCTCCCCCTCGGTCTTGCTAGACCAGCGACCAGAGCGCGTGCATCCGAAGAGCCGCTTGCGTCGGCTCCACCAGCTGGTCGTCGTTTCGGTAGCGCACCAGGCAGGCACGCCGCAGATCGCGGATCGCGTTGGTGGCGGTCTCGACCTCGGTGCGGTCGCAGGGGTCGGCGACGATTCGTCGGACTAGTTCGTCGACTGTCAGGCGAGCCGGGTGTTGCTCGAGCACCTCGAGCAGGATCACCTGCTCGACGATCTCCGGGTTGTATTGCGGAAGCGTGTGCGCGTCGGGCATCGCGGGTCACTTCGTCGCGACGCTCTCGGACCGCTTCGCGACGATCGCGCCCACGTCGGCCGGCTCCCATGCGGTCTCGAAGGCCAGCACCGCGAAGGTGCAGCCGGCAACCCCGCCGCCGCCGTTGGCCTTCGCCGCACGGTCAGCCGAGTTGCGCTGCTCGTCTTCAGCTTCCTTGGTCGCCCGTCGCGCGATCGCCGCGACCTTGCGCTGTCCCTCGGCATCGAGGACGAGCGGGGTGCGGGCGATGTGATCGTGGTCCCCCTTCAGCTTGCCCGCTTTCAGGGCAAGGGCCAGGTCGTCGAACAGGTCGCTCGCCAGTCCGGCGCCGACCGCGGCGCGAAGCCCGCCCTTGAGCCGACGCCACGCCTTCGCCGGCAGCAGCGTCTTGGCGCTGGCGCGGTAATAGTGCTCGACCGCCCCTCGACGCGGCTCGGTGCGGGTCTCCTCGATCATCCCTTCGCAGTCCTCTCGCAGCACTTTGAAGTGGTAGCTGACCTGGCTCAGGCCTTCGCCCAACGCCCGCGACAGCTCGTTGGGGCTGACCTCGCCCTGCACCGCGGCCAGCAGGATGTGCTGCCGCAGGACATGCGACAGGCCCTTGACGAGTCTGGTGTCCACCAGCACCGGTAAATCCTCACCTGCCTTGCCTCTGGCCATCCCCTCTCGCTCCTTCCGTTCGCTGTGAGGTGCAAGGGCGAGCCCTCGCTACCGCCCTATTCGACCCGAATGATCGGTTCAACTAGGAGTAGTGAACGGTTACAGAAAGGAACGCGCCGGTCATACCCACTTCTCGAACTGTAAATAGCCGTTGTGAGGTTTTTCCCTGGAAGCAGCGTTTCGCCGACCATCAGTTCTCAGCCTCGAGCGTGCAGGGCCGACCAGCCAAGCAGCGGCAGCGCTCATGAACAAGGAGGGACACGATGATGGATACCGGCTCCTCGCCCGTCACGGCGCACCGGTTGATTGACCCGACCTCGATCTCCTGTCTACGTTTCAACGTGCGTAGATCCTCCTCTGCCATTTCCTTTCGTCCCTGTGCATCCAGGTTGTGCCAGGACCACACGATGCAAGTATCAGGGTCGTTGCTTATCTTTCCGGCCCGAAAGGCAGCCAGCGCCTCCGCCATGCTCGACTGCAGAATCAGGCCATAGATTTCCTGTCGGGACTTGAAAGGCATGGCTGACAACTCCTCGGCGGTAAACACGGGGATCTCGATCGCTCGATAGAAATGCTCATCCGTGTTCCGCACTTTTTTCACCGTGGCTAGCTCGATGGACGAGGAGGCCAGCAGTTCCTTTACGTGGTGTTCGATCGTGCTGATACGCATTCCCATCAGCCGGGCAAGTTCGCTCGGGCTGCGGGGAGATTCATTCAGGTAACACAAGATGTCAACTCGTATGGCGTGGGCCACGGCGTACGGGACCGCATCCTCGACTCTCCGCTTGGGGAGCTTCTTCGCCACCCATCTCAACTTGGCCATCATTATCGATCTGAACCGCCCCGGCTTCGATGGAGACCAAATCCCCTGAGAGGATGAGGTCATGTCACGAAATCGGAGGTACCCGCCGGAGGTCAGAGAGAGGGCGGTCGCCCTGGTGCTCGAGCACCAGGGCGAGCATCGCTCGCAGTGGGCGGCGATGCAGTCGATCGCGCCCAAGTTCGGGATGGCGGCCGAGACGCTTCGCAATTGGGTTCGCCAGGCCGAACGCGACCACGGCCTGAAGCCGGGCCCAACGAGCGAGGAGCTGGTCAGGATCAAGGAGCTCGAGCGCGAGAACAAGGAGCTGCGCCGGGCCAACGAGATCCTCAAGGCGGCCTCGGCTTTTTTCGCGCGGGAGCTCGACCCGCCGATGCCGAGGAGATGAGCCTCTTCATCGACGCCCACCGCGACCGATTCGGGGTCGAGCCGATCTGCAGGGCACTGCAGTTCGCCCCCTCGACCTACTACGCGTGCAAGGAGCGCGAGCGCAACCCCTGCGCTCGCGCCCTTCGCGACCGCGAGTTACTACCCGAGATCCGCAGGGTCCACGAGGAGAACCTCTCGGTCTACGGCGCCGAGAAGACCTGGCGGGCGCTGGGTCGCGAGGGCATCGCCGCCCCGCGCTGTCAGGTCGAGCGCCTGATGCGCGCAGACGGCCTCAGGGGAGCGATCAGGGGCGGCAAGAGGGTCCGCACGACATTCCCAGGCGGTGAGGCTGAGCGGGCCCCGGATCTCGTCGATCGCGACTTCACCGCGACCGCTCCCAACCAGCTCTGGGTTGCCGACTTCACCTACGTGGCGGCCTGGGAGGCGACCGCCTACGTCGCCTTCGTGATCGATGTCTTCAGCCGCCGGATCGTCGGCTGGCGCGCTGCCCGATCGATGAAGACCGAGCTCGTCCTCGACACGATCGAGATGGCGCTCTGGTCACGCGACCACGAGGGCTCTCCGGTCGGGGCCGGGCTCATTCACCACTCCGACGCCGGCAGTCAATACACCAGTTTTGCCTTCACCCGCCGCCTGATCGAGGCCGGTGTCGACCCCTCGGTCGGCTCGGTCGGCGACGCCTACGACAACGCCCTGGCCGAGACGACGATCGGTCTCTTCAAGACCGAGATGATCGAGCCGAAGGGACCGTGGAAGACGGTCTCCGACGTCGAGCTGGCGACCCTGACCTGGGTCGACTGGTTCAATCACCGCAGGCTCCATGGAGCCTGCGGTGACATCCCGCCCGTCGAGTTCGAGGCGAACTACATGGCGGAGTTGAGTTCCCAATGAAAAGCGTCTCCAAGAAAGCCGGGGCGGTTCAATCCGCCTTCCCTTTCTCGTTTAGGCGCGGCTGGATAGTCAGCACCGACAGAGCATAAGAGAAGCATCACCTGGGTTCTCCCTCATGTCGGGGATTTCCCCGATAGTCTGGATTGCTCCACCATAAGCCCTCTGCCCAGCGAATCCCGCTAGGTCCGACGATGGGAGGGGGTGAGTGCAGATGCAGATTGCGCAGATCGCGCAGGTCAGCCCGACCGTGCGTATCGCCAAGCAGGGCTAGGTTCAGTCGAGAGGGCCGGTCTCGGCTTGCTCGCGGTTGGGGTTGGGACCGGTTCTTCTCGCCGTTGGTGACCTGTGGCGAGAGGCTAGCAAAGACTTGTGAGATCTCCTATGGAGGTTCCGGCCCGCAGGGCAGACGATGCGCGGCATGGCTGCCCTCGGCACCAATCTGAGAGAGGCGCGCGAACGGCTGGGCCTCACGCAGGAACAGGTCGCGCAGCGCAGCGGCGTTCACGCCACGGAGATCAGCCGGATCGAGGGCGGCAAGCGCGATCCGCAAGTCTCGACGCTGGAACGGCTTGCCAAGGCCGTCGAGGTGAAGCCGGGGCAGCTCCTCGATTAGATCGTTGGAGCCATGGGCATTAGGCTTGGTCCATGAGCCGCAAGGGCTTTTCGGAGGATGAGGCACGTCGGATCGGCGAGCAGATCGGCATCGATTGGTCATCCGCTCCGTTCGAGGTCGCCGAATTCCGCGCCGGGATGGATGTTGAGCTCGAGCACGGGGCCCATGACCCTTCCACCAACGTCACTGGCGACGACGCGGTGGTCACCGGCAAGATCGCGCTGGCCCACCTCAACGAGTTCCCGGACTATTACGTCCGCCTGGCGAAGATGGAGGAAGAGGCTGAGCGGGGGAGAGATTCGGCGTGAGCAACGGCTGCGAGGTTGAAGGAGGCAAATGATGCAGAGCTGGGACTTGAAGACCGTCGAGGCGGAGCCGCACCAGCCGCAGATCCTCGCCTCGGCCGAGGATGCGCGGACGATCGTGCTGCATCTGCCGGCGGGGGAGGAGTTGCAGGAGCACGAGGTGCACGAGCGGGCGAGGGTCGTCGTGGTCGACGGCGCGGTCGACGTCACCACGGCTGATGGAGAGACCGTGGCCGCGAGCGCGGGCCACCTCTTTGAGTTCGACCCGGCCGAGCGCCACACGATCGCCGCGCGATCCGACGCCCGCCTGCTGCTGATCCTCACTCCGTGGCCCGGTGACGGCCATCCCGGCGCGATGACGCTCGAGCGAAAGGCCGAATCCCGCCAGAGCGCCCAGCGCCACCGGGACTGAACTTCGCGCGGACTCAGCCCCGAGGCCCGCTCGGCTCAAGCGGGCGCTCCATGATGCAGACAATAACGTCCGATGCATCTGGCACTCTGTTTGGATGGCCGGCTCGGCAGGAGATACGGCATCGCTGGAGTTGATCGCGGCTCCGGCGATCGAGAAGAGGATCGTGGTCGTCCGCGGGCGACAGGTCATGCTCGGCGAAGACCTGGCGGATCTATACGGCGTGGAGACGAGGGTGCTCGTTCAGCAGGTGAGGCGCAACGAAAAGCGCTTTCCCTCCGACTTCATGTTCCAGCTATCCGCGCGAGAGTTCAGCGACTTGAAATCACAATCTGTGATTTCAAGTGGAGGCCACGGCGGTCGCCGGAAGCCCCCGCTGGTCTTTACCGAGCAGGGCATCGCGATGCTCTCGGGTGTTCTGCGGAGCGAGCGTGCGATCACCGTGAACATCCAGATCATGCGTGCGTTTGTCGAGCTTCGTCGGGTCGCCAGCTCCTACGCCGCAATCGAGAAGAGGCTCGAACAGATCGAGCGGGAGTTGGGCGGGCACGACGAGCAGCTGAATTTCGCGGGAGAATCCCGCTGTGGCAAAGCGGCTCGAGTACGTCGACCCCACCAAGCCCGCCGGCTTGCTCAGCCGCGCCTATGCCGCGCTCGCCAACACCCGGCTGGGGAGGTTCATGTCGGTCCACGTCGTCTGGAAGGTCGATCCGTGGCTGATGCGGATGACCGGTGGTCGGCGACGAAGCGGAGCGCCAGCGGCTCTGGGCGCTTGCCGACCGCGTCTTCGCCCCCTATGCGGCGTATCGTCGCGAAGCGGCGAAGGCGAACCGGTCGATCCCGATCGTCCAGCTTCAGTAGGGCGCCCGCAGGCCGGCGAACATGGGGAAGTGCTTGACGTTGAGCGTTGCGACGGTGGCATCGGTCTGCTCCGCCGTGGCGGCGATCGCGAGGTCGGCGACGCCGATGCCGGGGTGGCTGCGACGCCACTTTCGCCCAAGCTCACCCGCCCTGCGCGCCAGGGCCTCGGTTACGGGCACCCACTCGATCAGCGCGAACAGCCGCTCAGCGGCCTTCCGCTCGCTGGAGCGCAGGCCCTGGGTCACCTCGATTCGGGTGATCTCCGAGCAAGAAGGCTGCTCTGCGAGGGCGGCCAGATATGCAGCCGCCGGCGCGGAGGAGCGGAGATGGTCGATCAGCACGCTGGTGTCGAGGACGATCCTCAAGGCTCGAGCTTCGTCAGCCGCGCGGCATCGGCGCGGCGGAGCTCCTCGACGTATTCAGCGCCTCCCTCGAGATAGGGCGCGATCCCCGCAGTCTTCTCGACGGCTTTTCCCCAGCGGGCCTGCCAGGTCGTCGAGTGCTGCTCCTCCTGTGTCAGATAGTTGTCGACAGCACGGCGGATCAAAGTCGAGCGCGTCGCGCCCTCGGCGGCGGCGCGAGCGTCCAGACGGGCGGCCTGCTCGCCGTCGAGGTAGATCTGCGTTCTGCGCATGATGTATAAGGATACATCGTCAGCGGTTCAGCCCGGCTCGCGCCACATCTCGCGCAGCGGCGGGCCGCCGGCGGGCATCCCAAAGGTGCCGGTGAGGGAGAAGCCGTTGCGTTCGTAGAGGGCGCGGTTGCGCTCGGTGCTCGCCTCCAGGTGGGCGGGCACCCCGTTGCGGTCGCACTGCTCGAGCACGGGGGCGAGCAGGGCCGCGCCGATGCCGCGCCCCTGGCGGCGCGGTTCGACGCCCAGGTAGTGCAGGTACCAGTGGGGAGCGCGGGGGTGGCGCCGTTCGAAGCGAAGCTGGGTCCAGGTCGCCAGCGGCAGGCGGCGGCCGAAGACACCCGCCATGTGCCGGCCGGCCCGCATCGTGCGGGCCATCGGCACGCGCCAGCGCCCGGGATGCGCCCAGACCGCGGCGCCGCTGCCGTCCTCGGCGAAGGCGAGCGCCAGCGCCTCGGCGGCGGGCTCGTGGTCGTCGATGGTGGCGGCCCTGATCTCCGCACTCATCGAATTCACAGTAGCCACTCGATAGGGTCATGGCGTGGATGCCGCGAGCAGCTTCGAGGCGCGCGAGGCCGACCTGCACGGCCACCGGGCGACCTACCGCGTCGCCGGCGAAGGGCCGACGGTCGTCCTGATCCATGGGATGATCAACTCCTCCCGGCACTGGGAGGAGGTCGCGCTGCGGCTGGCCGGGTCCCACCGCGTCGTCGCGCCCGACCTGATCGGCCACGGCGACGCCGCGACGCCGCGCGGCGACTACTCGCTCGGCGCCCACGCGGCGACGATCCGCGACCTGCTGGCGACGATCGGGGTCGAGCGGGCGACGATCGTCGGCCACTCGCTCGGCGGCGGCGTCGCGATGCAGTTCTTCTACCAGTTCCCCCAGCGCACCGAGCGGCTCGTGCTGATCTCCAGCGGCGGCCTCGGCCAGGAGGTCAGCCCGCTGCTGCGCGGGGCGGCGCTGCCGGGCGCGGCGACCGGGCTGCGGCTCGCCGCCAACCCGCGCCTCGTCGCCGCGCTCGAGCGCGGCGGCGGCCGGCTGCGAGCCCGCGGCAGCTCCAGCGGCGTCTACCTGGAGGCGGTGGCGCGAGCGCTGCGGCCGCTGCAGGACCGCGGCTCGCGTCGCGCCTTCCTGCAGACGCTGCGCGCGGTGATCGACGTCCACGGCCAGCACGTCAGCGCCCGCGACCGTCTCTACCTGCTGGGTGAGATGCAGACGATGATCGTCTGGGGCGAGCGCGACCGCACGATCCCCGCCGCCCACGGCATCGCCGCCGCGGAGGCGATCCCGCGCTGTCGCTACGAGACGCTGCCGCGCGCCGCCCACTTCCCCCACCTCGAAGACCCCGAGGGCCTGGCCGGCGTCCTCGCCGACTTCCTCGCGACCACGGGGCCGGTGCGGATCGACGACTCCGAGTGGGGCGCGGCGATCGCCCAGCGCGCCCGCAGCCGCCTGCGCGCGGTCGCCTGAGCCGGGCGCCGTGGCGGCGAGGCAGAGCGCCGGGATCCTCCTCTACCGCCGTGCGGCCACCGGGCCGCAGGTATTGCTCGTCCATCCGGGCGGGCCGCTGTGGGCGAAGAAGGACCTCGGCGCCTGGTCGATCCCGAAGGGGGAGCCGGAGGCGGGGGAGGAGCCGCGCGAGTGCGCGTTGCGCGAGCTCGCGGAGGAGTTGGGCGATGCCGCGCCGCGCCTCGAGCCCGGGGTCCTGGTCGAGCTCGGCTCGATCCGCCAGAAGGGCGGCAAGGTCGTCCACGCCTGGGCGGCCGAGGCCGAGTTCGATCCGGCGGAGCTGCGCAGCGACACCTTCACCATGGAGTGGCCGCCCCGCTCGGGCGCCGAGCGCGAGTTCCCCGAGGTCGACCGGGCGGGGTGGTTCGAGCCGGATCGGGCGCGGGAGAAGCTGCTGGCGGCGCAGGCCGAGCTGGTGGATCGATTGCTCGAATCGCTCGGCGGGGCGAACGTATACTCGCGGGATGTCTGACGAGAAACCGCTGCCGCTCTCGGTGCGTCTGCTCGGCGCCGGCGTGCGCGGCGCGCGCAGCGTGGCCGAGGCGACCGGGGTCGACCGCGCCGTGCAGAGCGCCGCCGAGGAGGCGATGGTCGCCGCGGTCGAAAGCGAGGCGGTCGAGCGCGCCCTGGTCCGCGTCCTGCAGGGGCCGCTGGTCGAAGACGCGGTGAACGGCGCGCTCGAGAGCGAGACGCTCAAGCGCTCCCTGATCGAGGCGCTCGACAGCGAGATGGTCGACGAGGTCTGGCGGCGGCTGCTCGCCAGCGACGAGGCGCAGCGCCTGGTCGAGCGGATCGCCGAGGCGCCCGAGCTGCGCGCCGCGATCAGCGCCCAGAGCGTCGGCTTCATCGAGGACATCGGTCACACGATCGGCAGGACGACCCGCCGCGTCGACGGCGGGGTCGAGGGCGCCGCCCGCAAGGTGACGTTCCGCAAGCGCCGCGCCGAGCCGACCGATCGCGCCGGCGCGGTCACCCGCGGCCTCGCCTTCGGCCTCGACGCGCTGGTCGTCAACCTGGCCTTCTCCGGCCTGGCCGCGATCGCGGCGCTGATCGCCTCCTTCTTCACCGGCAACGACCACGGCCTCTCCGGCCTCGCCCTCGCGGTGGGCAGCGCCGCCTGGCTGACGCTCGGCGGGCTCTACCTCGTCGCCTTCTGGTCGCTGGCCGCGCAGACGCCGGGGATGCGCTTCTTCGGGATCAGGCTCGGCGTCGAGGGGCGCGGCCTGCCGCTGCGGGCCTCGCTGCGACGCCTGGTCGGGTTCGCCCTCTCCTGGTTGGCGTTCGGCCTCGGCTTCCTCGGCATCCTCTTCGACGAGCGGCGCCGCGGCTGGGAGGACCGGATGGCCGGCGTCGACGTCCTCTACGAGGGACGTGAGCCGGCCGCCGCACCGTGGTCGCGATACGACCCGCAACCGCTGGCGGCGGCCGACCAGGGGATCTCCTACGCGACCGGGTTCCCTTCCGGGCCCTCGGCCAGCTTGTAGACGATGATGATCGAGAGGGCGAAGATCGCCAGCGACCAGAACGGGTAGGCGGGGATCGAGAGCAGCGCGGCGATCGCGTTCAGCGAGCCGACGATGATCCCGAACCAGCGCCCGAATTCGCCGCCGGAGAAGAGCGAGAAGGCGGCGATTAGCTCGAGCACCCCGATGATCAGGCTGACCCAGCCCCAGGTGTGCAGGCTGCTGATGATGTAGGTGGCATTTTCGGTGAAGAACTTCGAATCCCCGATCGCGGCGATGCCGTAGACGATGTTCAGCACGCCGGCGACCAGGAGCAGCACGCCGGCGAAGACCCACCAGCCGCTGATCAGACTTTCGTCATTCATGCGTGACCCTTTCGAGGAGGAGACAGAGTGATGATGAAATCCTAGGAGCAGCTTCTGTGGCTAACAAGTGTTTCCTGCGACAAATGAGCTTCCCGTCTTATCCGAAACGGCCTGCTTTCCGGTCCCTTTTGCTGGGGTTCGCCGTGCTGCTTGCCTCGCTGGCGCCCGCCTCGGCGAGCGCCGCGCTGCTGGTGCGCGGGCGGGCGCCGCTCCCACGGTTCCGCCGCGCCCCGCTCGCGTCCGCCAGCAGTCTGGGCGTCGCCGACGCCTCCGAAGTCGGCACACGCACCAACGGCAAGGTCATCGGCGTCGACCCGCGCGAGGGCCCCTACACCTGCTCGGGCACGGCGATCGATACGCCTAGCCGCTCGATCGTCCTCACCGCCGGGCACTGCGTCGTCGAAGAGGGCCGGGTCGGCCGCCACCTCGTCTTCGTCCCCGCCTACGAACACGGCGAGCGGCCCTTCGGCACCTTCCGGGTGCAGGCGCGTCTACGTGATGCCGCAGTGGCGCCACGGCGAAAATCCCGACTACGACGTCGCCGCGCTGCGCGTCCGGCCCGAACCGCCTCGGGCTGCTCACCGACGTGGTCGGCGGGCGCGGCTACGCGACCGGCAAATCGCGCCTCGCCGCCTTCCAGATCTTCGGCTACCCGGCGGCCCACGCCGGCGGCGAAGAACTGCGGAGCTGCCGCGCGCACGGGCTCGGCAGTCGACCCGCTGACCGACCGCTTCGCCGGCCCGCCGACGATGCTGGCCTCCTGCGACATGGCCGCCGGGTCGAGCGGCGGCGGCTGGCTGTTCGACGGCCAGTACGTCAGCGGCGTCACCAGCTACGGCTACGCCGGCCGCCCGACCCAGCTCTTCTCGCCCTACTTCGGCTCGGAGGTCGGCGCCTTCCTGCGCTCGCTGCCCTGAGGGCGCACCCGCGCGAATAGACTCGGGGGCGCGATGGGCGTCGACGCGGTCAGAACCCCGGAGGAGAGCCTGCAGGGGCTGCCCGACTTCCCCTTCGAGTCGAGCTACCGCGAGATCGACGGCGTGCGCCTCGCCTACCTCGACGAGGGTGAGGGCAAGCCGGTCGTCTTCTTCCACGGCGAGCCGACCTGGTCGTTCCTCTGGCGCAAGGTGATCCCGCCGGTGCGCGACGCCGGCTACCGCTGCATCGCCCCCGACTACGCCGGCTTCGGCCGCTCCGACAAGCCCACCGATCTCTCCTGGTACACCTACGACCGCCACGTCGACCTGATGGCGCGGCTGCTGGAGGAGCTCGACGTGCGCGACGCGACCGCCGTCGTGCACGACTGGGGCGGGCCGATCGGGCTGCGGCTTGCGGTCGAGCACCCCGACCGCTTCTCGCGGCTGGCGATCATGGAGACCGGCCCGTTCACCGGCCATCAGCGGATGAGCGACGCCTGGCTGGCGTTCCGCGAGTTCGTCCGCGAGAACGCCGACGTGCCGATCGGGATGCTGGTGCGCGGCGGGTGCAAGGAGGACCCGGGCGACGAGGTGATCGCCGCCTACGAGGCGCCCTATCCCACTCCGGAGTCGAAGGCCGGGGCGCGCGCCTTCCCGCTGATCCTGCCGACCGACCCCGAGATGCCCGGCGCCGCCGAGGGCAAACGGGTGGCCGACGCGCTGCGCGAGGACGAGCGGCCGGTGCTGCTGCTCTGGGCCGACTCGGACCCGGTGCTGCCCTTCTCGGTCGGCGAGCGGATCTCCGAGCAGCTCAACTTCCCGGCGCCGCGGCCAATCGAGAACGCCGGGCACTTCCTCCAGGAGGACGCCGGCGAGGAGATCGGCCGGATCCTCGCCGAGTGGCTCTGAGGGCTGGCTCTAGGCGGGGGGCATGGTGACGGCGATGCGCCGGACGGCGCCGCGCAGCTCCTCGCGCGGGCGGTCGAGCAGGAGGCGGGCGCGTCGCGGCGGCGCGCCGTCCTCGAGCCAGGTGACGGTCCCCGGCCAGTAGGGGCCCGGCGGCGTGCCGGGGTGGTGGAAGGCGGTCGGCGAATACCCAGCTGCCGGTGTTGTGCAGACGCCCGCCGCCCGCCAGGGCCCACTCGGGCTCGCCCTGCCAGGGGCCGCCGCGGTGGGTGTGGCCGGTAAGCACATGGGCCGCGCCGATCTCCAGCCGCTCCGCCAGCTCCTTCGCCGCGCCTGACGCCGCTGCGTGAGATCGCGCCGGCGGAGAAGTCGGCGTCGAAGTCGGCTCGCAGCAGGCGGTTGAGGCTCCAGACGCCGGCGGGGACACCGGCGCCGATCGCGGCGCGCAGGGCGGCCCGGCGGCCGCGGCTGCGGCGGTTGCCGTTGGCACCGACGATCGTCCGCCAGGCCTGCTCGGATGGCCGGGCGACGCGACCGCTGAGCCGCGCCTGGGCGAGCGAGAAGAAGAAGCCGTAGAGCGGTCGCAGGACGCGCTCGTACTCGGCGGGCGAGGTGGGGCGGGGGAGGGGGCCGAAGGCGCGCATCGTCGCCGCCGCGGCGAGGCACTCGAGCCGCGGCAGGCTCATGTGGCAGTCCATGTAGTGGCCGTGGGTGGCGTAGACGTCGTCGCGCAGCCAGGCGCCCGGGTAGGCGAGCGTCAGCTCGGCGCCGCCGAGCCAGGCCGCGATCCGGGTGGCCGGCTCGCCGGCCGGCTCGGCCCGTTGCTCGAGGCCGAGCGGGCGGCCTTCGAGCGCGAGTCGCTCGAGCAGCGGCTCGGCCAGGCGGTGGTCGTGGTTGCCGGGGACGAGGAGGACCTCGCGGCCCGACATCGCCTCGCCCAGCTCCTCGAAGAACGGCTGGGCAGCGTCGAGCACCGCCGGCAGGGGCAGCTCGCGCAGCTCGAGCACGTCGCCGAGCAGGACGAGCCGGTCGGCTCCGTCGATCTCCTCGAGCAACGCCTGGCGGAGCGCGGGGTCGCGCAGCAGATCCTCGCCGAAGGCGCTGCCCAGGTGCAGGTCGGAGACGATCGCCGTCCGCATAAAGGTGAACTTAACCTGCCGGGGTACCCTGGTCGGATGCGGGGCTTTGGCGAGGAGCGGCTTGCGGCGGCGAACGGGATCGAGATCGCCTACCAGGAGGTCGGCGACCCCGAGGGCGAGCCGCTGCTGCTGATCATGGGCCTGGCGACCCAGATGATCGCTTGGGACGAGGGCTTCTGCGCGATGCTCGCCGAACGCGGCTTCCGCGTCGTGCGCTTCGACAACCGCGACATCGGCCGCTCGACCAAGATCGATGCGGCGGGCCTGCCGCGACGGACCGACATGCTGCTCGGCCGCCGCCGCACCGCGCCCTACCTGTTGCGCGACATGGCCGACGACGACGCCGGGCTGATGGACCGCCTCGGCATCGATTCGGCGCACCTGGTCGGCGCCTCGATGGGCGGGATGATCGCCCAGACGCTGGCGATCCGGCGCCCGGAGCGGGTGCGCTCGCTGGTCTCGATGATGTCGAGCACCGGCAACCGCTGGCTCGGCCTGCCGGCGCTGGAAGGCGCTGGGCGCGCTGTTCGCCCGGCCGGGCGCCGGGCGCGAGGCGGCGATCGAGCACTCGGTCAGGATCTTCCGCACGATCGGCTCGCCCGCCTACCCGATGGACGAGGAGCGCCTGCGCGAGCTCGCCGCCGCCTCCTACGACCGCTCGCACAGCCGCGCCGGCGTGGCGCGCCAGCTGCACGCGATCACCGCCTCCGGCGACCGCACCTCGGCGCTGCGCAAGCTGCGCCTCCCTGCCACGGTGATCCACGGCACCAGCGACCCCCTGATCCGCCCGGTGGCGGGCCGAGCCACCGCCCGCGCGATCCCCGGCTCCCACCTGCGCCTGATCGAGGGCATGGGCCACGACCTGCCCGAAGAGCTCTGGCCGACCTTCGTCGAGGAGATCGCCGCACCGTCGCGGCGGCGGCGGCGCACAGCCAGCCCGGCTCAGCGCTTCGGCCCGACGAACTCGTCGAGCTTCGCCACGTCGGCCTTGCGCGAGACGTAGATCGACACCGCGGCCGATTCGTCCTTCGGAAAGGCCGCCGTCCAGCGCAGCCCGAGGCAGTCGCAGGCCGAGCAGAAGATGCTGGTGATGTCGGTGGAGACGTTCGTGAAGACGTAACGGGGCTGCCGCCAACCGCCGCGGCCGGTGTTGATGAAGCGGCAGCCGTCGGATTGAATCAGTCCCTTGAGCAGCTGCTGAGGCCATCGTTTCGCAAGCTCCTGCTGCCACTCGGCCAGGAAGATCGGCCGCGTGTGCTTTGCCCCTGGCCCGTGTTGCGGGAACAGACAAGGCCATGCCCGAGAGTAGGCCGAGACCGAATAGCAGTTGCTTGGCGTGAGGAGCGAATGGACCCTGTTGTCATGCACCGTGGCCTGAATCGACTCAGCGCATTCTCGGACGATCTGAGGATATTTCTTGTCGAGGAAGACCCGCAACCGATGGACCCCCCGGGCATGCGAGGAGATGCTGCCGTCGCCGAGGTAGAGCCCCAGCAGATGAATATAGGCTGGGCCGAGCTCGTCGAATCTATGTTCCTTCTGCCCACATGTCGGACACGTATTGAGGGCGAGGCCGTCGTCGGTCGAACGTGAATGGCGCGGCAGCTTGCCGGCATGCCAGTCACGCACCGTCGGCAGTGGAACACCGAGTCGACGAGCAACCTGCCGCGCCCCAAGCCCATCGTCGTCGCGAAGCCGCAATGCCTCTTTGACCGTGGCCCGAGAATGCATCTCATGACCCCTGAATGAGTGCGGCGGGGGGGATTCGAACCCCCACGTCCTCTCGGACACGAGCACCTGAAGCTCGCGAGTCTGCCAGTTCCTCCACCGCCGCTGGAACGACCAATCTAGCGACTCGCGAGCCCTGGCGAATCCGAAATCCGGCTAACGAACACACGTTCGTAATCTACCCCTCGCCACGGATGGAATCGCCACCAAGCACGACCGCCGCCGCTCGCTAGAATGTCGCTCCCGCGCCGCTATCGTCTAGGGGACTAGGACGCCGGATTCTCAGTCCGGAAACCGGGGTTCGAATCCCCGTAGCGGTACTCGTTGGGAGGCCAGCTGAGTTCCTTGGCTGTCCCGAAGGCTCCGTCGGTTTTGGTATGTCTGAGTATTGTCTTCGCTCATCTTCGAGACCGGGGGCAATCAATGCAGGCAGCGCGATGGGAGTACTACGTCGAGACCTTCAATCTGACCGAACGTTGGAGTTCGCGGCGTCAAGCAGAGGAGATCCAGAAGTTCATCGGACGCCTTGACGCGATTGGCGCGGAAGGGTGGGAGCTGGTCACTCAGGCTGAGATCACCTTGAAGGGCGGCATAACCGGCTCGGTAAAGGGTGAGCTGACGACCTGCTTCTTCAAGCGGCCCGTCTCCTAGCGAGGGTTTGGAGGGACCGGGACTCCCAGCTGCCGGCATATTGCGCGAGTAAGCCTTGGTCCAACCTGACTATGTCGAGGCAAAGCAGACACTTGATTGGATGGTCCACGCCACTTCGCATGCTTCGAGCCACCGATCTCGCGGCATCCGTGGGCACGGAGATGACGTTCGAGATCGCGGCGCTTCACGCCGCGGCTACGAACCGCAGGTGCTCTCGATCGGCCTGCGGCGTTTGGCCGGCAAGCTCCTCGTCGGGCGTCAGCACGGTGCGCAGGGCATCGAGCACGTTCTCCTTCGCTTCCTCGCGGGTTCGGCCCTGGCTCATGGCGCCGGGGACCTCCAGAATGCGCGCGACGATCCAGCCCTCTTCGTCGGGGCTGTCGTAGGAGATCGTGAAGTCAACCGATGCGCCCATGCGAGAACGGTAGCGCGTGCCACCGTCGCCCGCGGAAACTTTGTCCCGAACTTTGTCCCCGACTCCGCCGAACTCAGCAGAACAAGATCGAACTCCCCTGGACCGCGGAGAACTAGATCGACCGCAAATGGTCTCCCAGAGCCAATTCTCAGTCCGGAAACCGGGGTTCGAATCCCCGTAGCGGTACTTGCCCTACCGGCGTCTGGAGTGGCGGCGGGGGAGGACCGCGATCGCGAACGTGGTGGAGGCTTCGTGGATCAGGTCGACAGGGACGGTCGTTGTCTTGGCGGCGCTTCGCGGTGGCTTGGCGGAGCCGAAGAGGGCGATGGAGACCAGCTGCCCGCGCGGGTCGTGGCGGGCCTTGTAGCGGATGCCGTTATAGCCGGCCTCTTGAAAGGCGAGCGCCCAGCCCTGGGTCAGGTTGTAGTCGGAGGTTGAGTGGATCTCAGCGGTGAGGCCAATGAGTCCGAGGACGGTCGAGTCGGTCAGGTCAACGACGTTTGCTTTGGGTGAGCGCAGCCTGGATAGCCGTTGCGCGTCGACCAGCGGCTCCGGGATCACCCCGCCCGGTCGCAGTAGGCGCCCGAACTTCTCGACGAAAGCGCCAGTTGGCTCCTCGGCGAGGTAGCAAGTGCCTGCCTCAGCGAGGTTGAACCTGCCATCGGGGCCGACATCGAAGAGCCAAGGGGCGACTTCGGCGGTATGGATTCGCCACAGAGGTTTCGTCCCAAGCTTCGTGCTGGGAAGCTCGGGCAGGTCGTCCGGAGGAGCGGGCAGGCCGCGCGGGCTCAACGCTTCAGGTCGGCCACGGTGCGGTGGGCCGAGAGAATCAAGGGCTCGATGTCCGCGTCGCCGAAGGCCTCGATCGGTGCCCGGTCACCAAGCTCGGGCTGGGGGGCGGTGGCAAACGCGGCAAGCGCCCAGGGATCAAGCCCCGCTTCGCCGAAGATCTCGTTGAGCTTCTTGATCGCCCCGAAGGGAGCGCTGTTCGCAGCATCGAACTGCCAACGCGGATAGCGGATCAGGTCGGCGTCGTCGCGCAGGGCGATCACCGAGCCGCTGAGCACCCGCTTGCGCAGCGCCTCGCGACTGACCCCACCGAGCAGGATGCGCGCTTCGGCGCTGGTCAGCAACTCCCCAAGCGCTCGCTCCCAGGCCCCGCCGGCAAGCACGACCATCGCCGCTCGTCGGCCAAGAACCTCGGCATCGTCAGCCGAGCTCGGCTGACCCCCGATCTCGGTGAGGGTGCGCCGGAACTCTTCGACGGTGCGATCTAGAAGGGCGGGTTTGGCTGCCATCGACTGCAGAGGATAGCGTCAATCCCGTCAACGTCAAGCATCGAAGGGACCAGCGCTCATAAAGCACGACCCTATGCCTGCCCCAGGCGTTCGGAGGCGGCTTTGCGCCGGTAGTCGAAGATCCGCTCGAGGTCGCGGCGGACGAAGAGCCGGTGGGCGAGGGCGCCGAGCGGGCCCAGCGGGATCGCATAGCGGACGCGGTCGTGGATCACGGTGGCGTCGTCGCCGTCCTCCTCGAACAGGTGGGTGTGCTCCCAGAGTGCATAGGGGCCCTTCGCTTGGATGTCGACGAAGCGCTCCGGCGGTTCCCAGGCCTCGATCCGGGTCTGCCAGCGCACCGGCACGCCGTGCAGCCTCAACTTGTAGTCGAGCCGCGCGCCCTGCCGCAACACCAACTCGCCCGGCGTAGTCACTTCGAAGTGCAGCCAGGGCGGCGTCATCGGCTCCAGGTTGAGTGCGTCCACATAGAACTCGAACGCCCGCTCGGCCGGCACCTCGACCCGTTGAGTGCGCTCGAGGAGGTGTATGTGCACGGCGTCAGTCTTGCAGCCCGAACGACGAGGGCTACCTTTAGGGGATCGCGGCAAACACCCTCATCGCCGGAGCGACTGGGTTTGTCGGCTCCCGGCTGGCCGGCTCGCTGGCGGAAACGGAATCGTTCGTCCGCTGCCTGGTTCGCGACCGCTCGAAAGCGGAGTGGCTCGAGACAGCCGGCCTGGACCTCCACGAGGGCGACATCACCGACGCCGACAGCCTCGTCGGCGCGGCGAAAGACGTCGAGATCGCCTACTGCCTCGTCCACGCGATGGCCGGGGGCGAGGGGTTCGCCGAGCGAGAGCGGATCGGGGCGCTGAACTTCGCCCGGATGGCAAGGCGCGAAGGCGTCAGGCGGGTCGTCTACCTCGGCGGGCTCGGCGACGAGAGCGAGTCGAAGCACCTGCGCAGCCGCCACGAGACCGCGCGCGTCCTCGCCGCCGAGGGGCCTCCGCTCACCTACTTCCGGGCGGCGATGGTGGTCGGCGCCGGCAGCGAGTCATACCGGACCCTGCGCTACCTGGTGGGACGGCTGCCGGTGATGATCGGCCCCAGCTGGCTGCGCATAGACACGCAGCCGATCGGCATCGATGCGACGATCGAGTATCTGCTCCGCGCTCCCGAGGTTCCCCAGTCCGAGGGCCGGGAGGTCCAGATCGGCGGCCCCGACGTCCTCTCCTACTCGGAGATGCTGGATCGGATGGCGCTGGCGATGGGGAAGAGGCCGCGGCGAAAGCTCCCGGTCCCCTTCATCACCCCGTGGCTGTCGGCGCTCTGGCTTGGCTTGGTGACGCCGGTCGACGTGAAGGTGGCGCGCCCGCTGGTCGAGGGCCTGACCACCGCCACCGTCGTCACCGACCCCTCCGGGGCAGAGCCGTTCGGCATCGTGCCCGAGTCATTCGACGAGGCGCTGCGGCGCGCGCTCGCGGAGGAAGAGCTTGGGGAACAGACTCGGGACTTGCTCAAAGGCTAACGCCGGATGAGCGTTCGTCTGGCTATCTGCGTGGGCCTGGCGGCGCTTCTCGGCGGGTGTGGCCACGGCTCTCGGCAGCCCTTTCGTGCCGAGGTTCACCGTGCCCGGGTCGCCAACACCGAGATCGCCTGGTACGAACGTGGTCAGGGGCCGCCGCTGGTGATGTTGATGGGCACGGGCTCGACCATGGCCGAATGGGATCCGGCGCTGCTGCGGCTGCTTGCCCGGGGCCACCGGCTGATCCTCTTCGACTATCCCGGGGTCGGGATGTCGGGGCCCTGGCATGGCGACTCCTTCGACTCGCTCGCCGACGCCACCGCCGGCCTGATGGACGCGATCCACCTGCCCCGGGCCGACGTCCTCGGCTGGTCGATGGGCGGCTTCGTCGCCCAGCGCCTGGCCGTCGATCGCCCGCAGGGGGTCTCCGACCTGATCCTGGCCGGGACCAACCCCGGCGGCAGCCGGACCGTGCTCGGCTCGCCCAAGCTCCAGGCGATCGACAGCGATCCCGAACCGAGCGACGCCGAGATCCTGCGCGAGCTATACCCGCCGGACCGGCAGGCGGAGGGCCGGCGGTTCCTGCGCCGCCTGGAACGCGCCAGCCAGAGCGGCGAGATCCCCGACGACTTCCACGTCCCTGTCGCCACCACCGACGCCCAGGTCGCGGCCGAGGACCCGTGGCTGCGCAGCAACCGGAACTACCGCCAGCTGGCCGGCGTCGAAGCGCCGACGCTGGCCGCGGCCGGTGCCGCCGATCCGGTCGTGCCGCCGGTGAACCTGCGGCGCATCGCCGCCCGGATCCCGCGGTCCAAGCTCATCGTCCTTCCCGGGGCCCACGCGTTCCTGTTCCAGGAGCGCCGCCCGTTCACCCGCGCCGTGGACCGCTTCCTGCGTCAGTGAGAGTGATCGTGGCCGCGCACGGTTCGCCACGACTGCCAGGTGATGCGGAGGATGACGACGGTGATGCCGAGGCCGATCAGCGGGTCGGCGATCGGCGCGCCGAGGGCGACGACGATGGCCGAGGCGACGACGGCGAGGCTGACGTAGGCGTCGGCGCGGGCGTGGTTGCCGTCGGCGATCAGCGCCGGGCTGTCGAGTGCCCTGCCCGCCCGGGTGCGGATGATCGCTGCGAGCCAGTTGCCGGCGTAGCCGATCAGGCCGGCGGCGGCCAGCGCGATCAGGTGGGTCGGCGTCTGAGGGTGGATCAGGCGCAGCACGGCCTCGACCCCGGCGACGCAGGCGCTGAGGAAGATCGCGGCGACGACGAAGAGGCCGGCCCAACGCTCGGCCCGCGGCGAACGCAGGGCGAAGGCGATCCCGAGCGGGATCGCGGTCGAGGCGTCGCCGAAGTTGTGGATCAGGTCGGCGAGCAGGGCGATGCTGCCGCTGAGGACGAAGATCGCCGTCTGCGCGGCCGCGGCGAGGCCGAGCACGAGCAGCGAGAGCGCCACCGCGCGGAGCCCGTCGCGCGAGCGTTTGATGCTCGCGTCGACGAGTCCGTGCGAGTGACCGTGCGCGGCGTTCACGCCGCGAATCTAACTACCTCAGTGACCCGCCTTTTCGCCGTTGGCGTGCAGCGGGTACCAGGAGGCGCCGAACGCCTTGCTGTCGGTGCCGTTGTCTTCGCCGGGCTTGGTGTCGCCCTCGAAGGTGTAGAGGGGCCAGCCGGCGTAGGTGACCTGGACGGTGCCGTCGCTGCGCTTGGTCGTCCCCGTTTCGGAGGACATCGCGCCGCCTTCGGCCTTCGGGGTGCCGGCGTAGGGTGGCCAGGCTTTGGCGCAGGCGCCGGAGCAGGCCGACTTGCCGTTCTGGTCCTTCTCGAAGTAGTAGAGCGTCATGCCTTCGGAGTCGACCAGCACCTTGCCGACCCCCGAGGCGCTGCCGACCGAGATCGCGGCCGGCGCCGTCCCGCTCGTTTCGCTGTTCGCGGCTTCCTTGCTCGCGGCGGTGCTTTCTTCGCCGCCGTAGGCGCCGCCTCCACTCGAGCTGCTGTTGCTGCTGCTGCCGCAGCCGGCGACGGCCAGCGCTCCGGCGATCGCGAGGGCGAGCGCGATGGTCTTGATCATGCGTCCTCCTGGTTCGTGTTGACGTTGGCTTCGGTGCCGCTCGTGACGATCGGAGCGACGAAGGTGCGGTTGCCGACGCGGACGCCGATCGCCCTGACGGCGGAGACGTCGAGCGCCGAGCTGAGCGTCGCCTGGGCGTCCTCGCCCCAGCGGTAGCGGAAGGAGCCGGCGGGCATCCGGGCCCCGCCGGGGCCGCGCACGAAGACCCGGCAGAGGGTGCCCGAGCGGACCCCTTGCACGTACATGTGGATCTCGGTGCCGAAGGCGTGCGGCTCGAGCGTCGCGTCGATCTTCATCCCCGCCGGCAGCGAGGCGAAGGCGACGTGCTGTTGCGGCGCCGGCTCGCCGCCGGGCAGGACGAAGATCGCCAGCGCCGCGGCTGCGGCGGCGACGGTCGCGGTGGCGCCGCCGAGCGCGACGCGGAGCCGCCAGCGCCGCCGCTGCTGCGCGCGCCGCTCGGCGCGGATCGTCGCCGTGACCCGCTTGGCGAGCGCCGGCGGCGGCACGGGCGCCGCGCCGAAGCGCTCGGGATCGGCGAGCGGCATCAGCCGGGCGACCGAGGCCAGCGAGGCGAGCTCGGCGGTGCACTCGGGGCAGCCCTCGAGGTGCGCCTCGAGCGCGGCGCGCTCCTCGTCGGGGAGCTGGCCGAGCGCCTGCGCGCCCAGCGACTCCCGCCACTCGCGGCAGCGCTCAGCCGTCATAGCCGATCTCCTCCAGGGCGACCCGCAGCGCGCGCAGGCCGTAGTAGACGCGGCTCTTGACCGTGCCCTCGGGCACGCCGAGCTCCTCCGCCACCTCGGCGTAGGGGCGGCCGCGGTAGTAGGTCTCGACCAGGATCTGGCGGTGCTGGTCGCCGATCCGCCGCATCGCCTCCTCGAGCTGCCAGGCGAGCAGCGCCTCCTCGAAGGGCTCGACCGTTGGCTCGATCCCGCCCTCGGCGACTCCCGGTCGCGCCGCCCGCGCCCGGCCGAGGTCGATCACGACGTTGCGCAGGATCGCGAACAGCCAGGTCCGCAGCGAGCCGATCTGCGGATCGAAGCGCTCGCCCGCCCGCCAGGCGCGGAGGAAGGTCTCCTGGACGGCCTCCTCGGCCAGCCCCGAGTCGCCGAGCGAGCGCACCGCGAACCCGTACAGCTCGCCCGCGTGGGCGGCGTAGGCCTCGCGCACGTCTCGCTCCTCGCGTAGCGCGCCAGCTGTCATCGACTCAATCTTCACAGCGGCTGGTGTTACGGCGCCGGGGCGGCGCCGGTTCAGATCGTCAGCCGCCGAGGCGGTAGGCGACGAGTTCGGGCGTTTGGCCGGCAGCGGTGGCGACGCCCGCGGGGACGATCACCGTGTCGCCGGAGACGGTGACGCCGGTGTTGGCGCCGGCCGGCAGCGCCTCCTGCCAGACCAGCTTGCCGGTGTTCGCTTCGAACGCGTAGACGCGTCCTTCGTAGGTGGTGGTGAAGACGAGGTCGTTGACCGAGGTGGTCGCGCCGAAGGCGGCCGAGGAGAATTCGTGCTGCCACTCGACCTTGCCGCTGTTCGCGTCGAGGGCGACGATTTCGCCCGTCAGCGGGCTCGATTCGGAGATTTCGGAGGGCGAGGCGATCGTCACCGGGTGGTTGACCACCGGCGCGAAGACGCTCTTGCCGTCGGTCGAGGTCGGGGCGATCACGCCGCCGAGGTTGCCCGGGGAGACTTCGAAGGGCGGCTTCAGCTTCGAGGTTTCGCCGTGCATCGCCAGCAGCCCGTCTTCGTCGTGGCCGTTGTGGGTGCCGACCGGCTGCTTCCAGATCAGCTTGCCGCTTTCGGGGTCGAGCGCGATCGCGATCCCCGACTTGCCGGCTGCCAGCACCACCTGCCGGCCGCCGACCTGGCTGAGGATCGGCGGGCCCTCCATGTCCCAGTCGTAGAGGTCGTGCGGGGTCACCTGGTAGTACCACTGCAGCTTCCCGGTCTTGTCGTCGAGCTTGACGATCGAGTCGGTGTAGAGGTTCGGCCCGGGCCGGCTCGAGCCCCACGGGTATTTGCCGGTGCCCGGGAACGGCCCCGGGTTGCCGACCCCCACGTACATCGAGCCCTTGCCGTCGAAGGCCGGCGTCTGCCAGACCCCGCCGCCGGAGTTGATCGTCGAGTGCGCCTTCGACCAGAGGTCCTTCGGCACCGTTTCGAAGCTCCAAAGTTTCTTGCCCGACTTGGCGTCGAGCGCCCAGAGGATCCCCTGGCCTTCGCCTTCGTAGGCCTCGTTCGCGTTGAGCGGCACGGTGGAGACATAGACGATGCCGTCGTGGAAGCCGGGCGCCATGTCGATTCCCTCGTGTTCGTTGCGCGAGAGCTTCACCGACCAGAGCTGTTCTCCGTTCTTCTGGTCGAGGGCGAAGGCTTCGGTCGGGGTCGCCCCGTAGACCCGGTCGTCGGCGACGACAACGCCGTTGGGCCCCTCGTCGGGTTTTTCGAAGCTCTTTTCCCAGAGCACGTCGCCGCTTTCGAGGTCGATCGCCTGCACGTTGGACTCGAGGTCCTGCGAGTAGACGACGCCGCCCGCGACCACCGGCGAGGCGGAGTAGGCGCCGAAGCTGCTTTTCGCTTCCAGCGGCACGGTCCAGGCGACCTTCAGCTGGTTGACGTTGGCGCTCTTGATCGGCCCGCCGACGTGGCGGGTGTTGGCTGCGTCGAAGTTGGGGTAGCCCGAGCCGGTGAAGCTGACGCTGCTGTTCGAGGAGCCGCCGCCGCAGGCGCTCAGCGTCATGCTGGCGACCACCGCCAGCGCGGCCGCGACCCCTGCCCAACCGGTTCTCCCTACTGCCATGGCGTGACCCTATTCGATAACTAAAACTACGTCAACTAGTTTCAGAGCGAAGTAGCGAACTGGAATCGATCTGTTTATGCACGAGCGGCGCCAGCACGCGGTTGGCGAGCAGGCCGAGCGCGCCGAGGTTGGCGAAGCCCGGCCCCTGGCTCAGCCCGGCGAGGCCCGGGATCTGCAGCCGCGGCTCCATCCCGCGCAGCTCGAGGTTGCGGCCGATCGGCACCTCGGTCCCCGCCGGCGTGTCCCAGAGCCTGCCGACCCGTTCCTCGATCTCGGTCCGCACCCGGTCGGGGAAGAGGGTGCGGAGCTGGGCGAGCAGGTCGAACCCGGTGCAGTTGACGACGAAGTCGTGCTCGGCGCCCTTCGGCCCCTCGGGCGAGACGTACTCGACCCGCACCGCGCCGCCCTCGCCGGCGCCGACGTCGGTCACCCGCCCGGTGGCGAAGCGGCAGCGGTCGTCGTAGGCGATCGCCGCCAGGCTGGGCGGGTCGAACACGCCGCGGTCGGAGTGCTTGACGAAGTCGCGCCGCGTCTGCTGGTCGAGCGCCTCCCACTCGACCTCGTCGGGGTCGGAGAAGACGCGGTTCTCGAGGAAGCTCTCGCCGCGGCTCATCGGCAGCATCGGCGTGTAGATCGTGCAGCGCGCCAGCGGCCGGAAGCCGCGCAGGAACATCGTGCAGCTGAGCGCGCTCTCGCCGCCGCCGACGACGGCGACGTCGCAGCGGCGATCGGCGGGCAGCTGGGCGAACTCCTCGCGCCTGCTGTCGCAGTGGAAGAGCCTCGAGGCGACGCTCGGCTCGTGGGGGAAGGCGCGGTGGATGCCGGGGCCGGTGAGGACCAGCGCGCCGGCGCTGTGGCGCGAGCGCCCCGCCGGCTCTTCGACCTCGACCAGCCAGTTCTCGTGCGGCTCGTCGAGCGAGACCTCGGCGACGCGGCCGTGGACGTGGCTGACGCCCGCGGTCGCCCGCGAGAGCACCCAGGTCAGGTACTCGCCGTAGTCGCGGTGGCGGACCGAGGGCGAGCCGGCGTCGATCCAGCGCGCGTAGCGCCGCAGCCCGACCATGTAGCGCTGCCAGGAGAAGCCGATGACGAGATCGTCGATCGCCTCGCCGTCCTCGCCGAAGGCCTCGAAGCTGCGGTAGGGGAAGCCGACGTCCTTGATCGGCGTCACCGCCAGCGGCTCCTCGCCCGAGGTCATCCCGTTGCGCCCCTTCCAGGAGGCGGCGACCTCGGTCCCCTCGACGATCGTCAGCGAGACCGGGCCGAGCCCGAGCGTGTTGAGCGCGTGCACCTTGGCCGCGATCCCGGCGGCCTTGGCGCCGGCGCCGACTACGAGTAGATCGGCTCGCGGGCCCATGGCTGCTCGACGCGCGCGCGTGGCTCGGCGAGCACGCGCGCCCGCTTGTCGGGGCTGAAGGAGATCGCGCTGCGCGTCGCCCGCTCCGAGCCGCCGCCGACCGGGCGCAGCTCGACCTCGGCGAGCACCGTGCGCAGCACCCGCTTCATCTCGAGTTCGGCGTAGCTCGCCGCGAGGCAGCGGCGCACGCCGCCGCCGAAGGGGATCCAGGTGTAGGTGCCGGGCGGCCGCTCGAGGAAGCGCTCGGGGAGGAAGCTGAGCGGGCGCGGGTAGAAGCGCTCGTCGCGGTGGATCAGGTAGACGCAGGGGGCGACGGTCGTGCCGGCGGGCAGCTCGTAGCCGCCCAGCTCCATCGGCTCGAGCAGGCGCCGGGCGACGACCGGGACGGGCGGGCAGAGGCGCAGCGTCTCCTGCACCACGGCGTCCATGTACTCGCCGCTCTCGCCGCGGTCGACCTCCTCCTGCAGGCGCGCCAGCTTCTCGGGGTGGCGCAGCAGCCGCTCGAAGGCCCAGGCCAGCGAGGAGGAGGTCGGGCCGTCGGTGAGCAGCGTCATCAGTTCGTCGCGCAGCTCCCTCTCGCCCAACGGCGAGCCGTCCTCGTAGCGCGCCTCGAGCAGCATCGAGACGATGTCGCGGGGGCCGTCCTCGCCTTCGCGCCGGCGCCTCTCGACCTCCTCGCGCAGCGCCTCCTCGACCGGCTCCATCGCCGCCCGGAAGCCGCCGCTGCGGGCGATCCAGCTTGGGCCGAGCGCCGCCAGCCGGGTGAGGCGGCCGGGATCGTTGAGCGCCTCGGTGAGCCCGGTCAGGGCGGCGCGGATGCGCTGCAGCCGGGCCGGGTCGCCGGGGCCGAAGACGGTGCGCATGATCACCTCCTGGGTGATCGCCTGCATCCGCGGCCACAGCTCGAAGGCCTCGCTGGCCGGCCAGCGGCGCACCTCGCCGCGCGTCACCTCGGCCATCATCTCGACGTCGCCGTCCATCCGCTCGCGATGGAACGGCGGCAGCATCAGCCGCCGCCGGGTCATGTGGTCGGGCTCCTCGAGCAGCATCACCGAGCGCGCCCCCAGCACCGGCAGCAGCAGCGGGTTGGCGAGGGCGACGCCCATGCTGGCCGGCGGCGCGGTGAAGACCCGTTTGACGTCCGCGGGGTCGCAGAGGAAGACCCACGTGCCCGAGTGGAGGATGCGCATGCTGAAGATCTCGCCGTAGCGCTCGCGGCAGCGCTTCATCAGCGGGAACGGACGCCGCGCCCAGCCGATCGCCTGCAGCGCGCTCGGCATCCGCGGCCCCGGCGGCAGCCCGGCCCTCACCGGCCGGCTCCGTCGGAGCGGGCCGCGAGCTGGGCCATCAGCTCGTCCTCCTCCTTGCAGGTGGCGGCGATCAGCAGCTCGAAGAGGTCGGCGCTGAACTCGGCCGGCAGCTCGGCCTCGGCGCCGCGCGCCAGGTAGCGCGCCCGCACCGCGGCGACGCGGTCGGGCTGCATCATCGGGATTCCCTCGGCGAGCTTGTGGCGGGCGATCTCGCGGCAGACCTCGAAGCGCTCGCCGAGCAGGCGGGCGATCTCGTCGTCGAGCTCGTCGAGGCGGTGGCGGAAGGGCTCGAGGCCGGTCACGCCACCCTCCAGGGCGAGTTGTTCGGGATATTCCCGACTAAGTCGCCCTGTCTGTCGAGCAGGCCGGCGGCGAAGGCGTAGGAGCAGGCGGCGAGCGAGCCGAGCGCGTAGCCGCCCTCCTGGATCACGCAGACGGGCAGCCCCGCCGCCGCCAGCAGGCGGCCGACCTGGGCGAAGATCGCGGGCGAGAAGCTCCAGCTCCCGTGCGGGTCGCCGGCGACCGTGTCGTATCCGAGCGAGACGACAAGCGAGCGCGAGGTCTGCGCCAGGGCCTCGACCGAGGCGCCGACGACGCGCAGGTAGGCGCTCGGCTCGGGGCTGCCGCTGAGCTCGACCACCGCTTCGCTCTCGTCGCGCGGCGTCACCGTGCCGTCGGCGACGTTGGTCACCGGGTGGGCGTGGATCGAGTGCAGCCGGGCGCCGTCCATCGAGGCGACGATCGCCGCGGTGCCGTTCGGGTAGTGCAGGTCGAGGTCGAGGATGCCGACCGGCCCGGCGCCGCCCTCGCAGAGGGTGAGGGCCGCCGCCGCGGCGGTGTTGAGGTAGCAGTAGCCGGCGAACCAGTCGGGCCCGGCGTGGTGTCCCGGCGGCCGGCAGAGGGCGTAGGTGAAGCGGGCGCCGGCGAGGACCCGCTGCGCCGCGGTGATCGCGGTTCGCACCCCCTCGCGCGCCGAGGCGACCAGGCCGGCGCAGACCGGGATGTCGGGCGGCAGGCCAGGTGCGGAGAGGTGGGGCATCACCACCGGCTCGTCGCCGCGCACGTCCCCGAGCGCCTCGAGGTAGGCGGGCGCGTGCAGGCGGGAGAGCGTGCCTTCGAGCAGATCGGCGTCGGCGTCGGCGTCGGTGCGGCGCACGCCCGAGTGGCAGGTGAGGCCGCTGCGCAGCTCGGTCACCCGCCGGTGGTCGTCCATCCCCGGCCGCCGCCGCCCGCCTTCGACGATCCAGTGGGCGCCGTCGCGCCGCCCGCGCCGCTGCTCGACCATCAGCAGCTCACTCATCCTCCGGCCCCCCGTCTCCCAGCAACCGCCTCATCCGCGGCCCCAGGTGGGAGAAGCCGTTGGCGCGGTAGAAGGACTCGGTCGAGCCGAGTCGCTCGAAGCTCTCTTTCGGCAGGCCGACCTCGACCCGGGAGACGCCCTGCTCGCTCGCCAGCTCGCAGAGGGCGTCGATCAGGTCGTGGCCGATCGCGCGGCTGCGCCAGGCGGGCAGCACCCAGAGGTCCTGGATCGTCGCGTAGCGGCCGGGGACGTGGACCGCCTGCTGCCAGCTCGCCGCGCAGACGCCGACCAGCTCGCCTCCCTTCTCGGCGACCAGCACCAGGCCGGCCTCGGGGTCCTCGATCAGCTCGCGCGCCGCCGTCTCCAGCTCGGCGCTCGAGGGGCGCTGGCCGCCGAGCTCGACCAGCAGCTGCTCGATCGCCCCGGCCACGGCAGGCGCGTCGCCGCCCGCCGCGCGGCGGACCCCGGGGATCGGCGCCGTCCCCGAGCGAGACTGCGCGCCGGGCACGGTCGGGCCCCGATCGGTCATGCCGCCTCGAGCGCCTCCGCCCGCGGCTCCAGCTCGACCGACCAAGCGGCGGGCGAATCGCTGCCCGTCGTCGCCTTGGCGATCGCCGCCATCGGTGCCCGCGCCTTGAGCAGGATCTCGTCGAACTCCTCCTCGGGGTCGGACTGCATCACGATCGCCCCGCCGGCGCCGATCGTCGTCCGGCCCGGCCGCATCACGATCGTGCGGATGACGATGCTGAGGTCCATGCAGCCGTCGAGGCCGAAGTACCCGATCGCGCCCGAGTAGACGCCCCGCGCCTCGGCCTCGAGGTCGTCGATGATCTCCATCGTGCGCTGCTTCGGTGCGCCGGTCATCGAGCCGCCGGGGAAGCAGGCGCGCGCGCATTCGACCGCGCTGCGCTCCTCGGCGAGGGTGCCGCTGACGGTCGAGATCAGCTGGTGCACGGTCGCGTAGTCCTCGACGATCATCAGCTCGGGCACGGCGACGCTGCCGACCTCGCAGACGCGGCCGAGGTCGTTGCGCAGCAGGTCGACGATCATCAGGTGCTCGGCGTAGGTCTTTTCGTCTTCGGTCAGCTCGGCCTTCAGCGCGGCGTCGCGGGCGGGGTCGGCGGCACGCGAGGTGGTGCCCTTGATCGGTCGCGCCTCGACCCGGCGCTCGCGGTCGACCGAGAGGAAGCGCTCCGGCGAGGAGCTGACGATCGCGGTCTCGCCGAGCTTCAGGTAGGCGGCGAAGGGCGCCGGGTTGGCGCGGCGCAGCGTCTTGTAGAGGTGGAAGGGGTCGGGGCTGGCGTCGGTCGAGATCTGGTCGGTGAGGCAGACCTCGTAGGACTCGCCGGCGGCCAGTTCGGCCTGGCTGCGGACGATGTCGGCCAGGTACTGCTCGCGGCCGCGGCCGCAACGGAAGCTGACGTGGGGGGCGAGCGGCTCGGGCCCCTCCTCGTCGGCGGACGCCGAGGCGTGCGGGGAGGCGAGGACCTCGCCCACCGCCGCCTCGGCGTCGTCGAGCCAGCGCTCGGCCTCCGCCCCGTCGCCGCGGCAGAGCGCGACCAGGTGCGTCCTGTGACGGACGTGGTCAACGGCGACGAGGCGGTTGGCGAGCATCATCACTGCGTCGGGAAGATCGGAGCGGTGGACGTTGAGGGCGCCGCAGTCGGCCTTCAGCTCGTAGCCGAGGTAGCCGACGAAGCCCCCGAGGAGGCCGGGCGGAAGGCCGGCGGGCGCGGCGATCGCGTTGGCGGCGATCTCGCGGTCGAGCGCGGCGAAGATCGAGCCGCGCTCGGTGGTCGTTCCGTCTGCTCGGTGGACGGCGATCGTGCCCTCCTCGACGTCGCATTCGAGCACGCAGCGCTCGGCGCCGGCGCTGGTGCCGAGGTAGGAGCGCTGCGCCAGCCGCGTCGGCGCGTCGGCGCTGTCGAGCCAGAAGGCGTGCTCGGCGGTGGCGAAGAGCCGTTCGAAGAGCGCCTCGGTCGAGGGCTCGCCGGGCAGCGTGCGGATGTGCATCTCGACCCCCGTGGCGGCGGCGCGGCGCACGATCGAGCGCCGCGAGCTCGCCTCCCTGGGGCGCTTGGCGCCGCGCCAGCGCGCGGTCTTGCCGGCGCGGGCGAGGCGGTAGAAGTTCTCGACCAGCTTGGCGCCGTGCTCGGTGGCGATCGACTCGGGGTGGAACTGCACTCCCCACAGCGGCCGCCGCAGGTGTTCGATCGCCATCACGACGCCGTCGTCGGAGCGCGCGGTGATGTGCCCGTCGGGGCCCATGTCGGTGATCTGCAGCGAGTGGTAGCGGACCACCGGGAAGCCCTGCGGGATCCCCTCGAAGAGGCCGCGCTGCTCGTGGTGGATGCGGCTGAGGCGGCCGTGCATCGCCTCCGGCGCGCTGCACACCTTCCCGTTCAGGAGGTGGCCGAGGCCCTGGTGCCCGAGGCAGATGCCGAGCACCGGGATCTCGCTGTAGCGGAGGATGTCGTTGCAGACGCAGAAGTCGTGCCAGCGCTGCGGCGTGCCGGGGCCGGGGGAGAGGACGATCGCGTCGAAGTCCCAGCGCTCCAGCGCCCGCCAGGAGACGGCGTCGTTGTCGACCACGATCGGCTCCTCGCCCGAGACCCCCGCCAGCAGGTGGAAGACGTTGTAGGTGTAGGAGTCGTGGTTGTCGACCAGCAGCGTCCTCATCGCGCTCCCTCCAGGCCGAGGCCGCGGGCGCTGTCGTCGAGCACGGCGGCGACGACGCGGTCGACGCGGGGGCCGCGGTTGCGCTCGAGGTGCCAGCGGGCGAGGTGGCCGCTGTAGCGGGCGAGCGGGATCGGGTCGAGCCGCTCGGCGGCGAGGTCGAGGTGGCGCCGGTACATCTCCGCCTGCAGCACGGCGAAGCGGTACTCGGGGTCGCGCGCCGGATCGCCCTCGTCGCCCCCGGCCGCCTCGCTGCCGCGGGCGCGGGCGCGGGCCATGTCCCATCCCAGGCTCTTCTCGTCGTCGAGCAGCTTCTCCGGCTCGAAGTTGACCTTCTTCGTCGCCGGGTGGAGGAGGAAGTAGCCGAGCGCGATCTGGGCGGCGAGCCGGTCGGGGTCGGGATGCGCGCTGCGGACCGCCGCGCGCCGGGGGTCGGCGTCGAGCTGCTCGTCGATCCACTCGACCAGGTGGTCGATCAGCAGCGCGTCCTTCTTCGAGGAGGCGATCTTCTGCTTCTCCTTGGCGACCATGCCATGGAAGATGTCGTGGTAGGGGTGGAAGCCATTGCCGCTCTCGGTGTGGACCAGCTCGGCCATCAGCTGGCGGCGGCAGGTGACGTGGGCGAACCACTCCTGGCCGCAGACCTGGATCGAGGTGGTGCCGTCGAGCCCGGTGTCCGCCAGCCAGTAGGCGAGGGCGCGCATGTGCTGGGTCGGCACGCCGTCGGAGCGCACCAGCGGCATTTCCTCCAGCTCCTCGCGGCCGGTCATGTAGATGACGGTGCCGTCGACGCGCTCCTCGAGCGTTCCCTCCTGCAGCCCGAGGTCGGTCAGCTCGACCACCTCCGGCAGGAAGTCGGACTCGAAGAAGACCCGGTCGAAGGAGATCCCCAGCCGGGCCAGCGTCTTGCGCTGGCCCGAGATCACCCAGGCGCGCGTCTGCGACCACAGTTCGAGCGCCGTCTGGTCGCCGTTGAGGACCCGCAGCAGGAGCTCGTCGGCGCTGTCGTTCTGGACGTCGACCTCGCGCGTGAGCGAGTCGGCCGGGTGGTCGGAGGCGAGGCCGAGCGAGGCGCCGTTCTTGACGTAGTCGGCGTAGCAGTAGCCGACGAAGTGGTCGCTCTTGAGGCCGTTGCCCTCGCCCGATCCCTGCGGGTAGCGGCCGCTGCGGACCACCCCGGCCATCGCCTCGCCCATGCTGCGGCCGACGTCGCAGATGATGCTGCGCCGCTCGACCTGGCCGCCGGCCTGGGTCAGGGCGGCGGCCAGGGCGTTGCCGAGCGAGAGGTTGCGCAGGTGGCCGATGTGCAGGGCCTTGGTCGAGTTGGCGTCCCAGAAGTTGAGGGCGAACCGCCTGCCCCCGGCGAGGTCGGCGTAGTCCACGGCGAGGCCCTCGCGCCGCTCGAGCGCCTCGCCGCGCCGCTCGATCCACTCGTCGGCGAGGCGCAGCCAGGGCTGGTCGCCCTCGCGCTCGAGCGCGGCGACCCAGGGCTCTGCCTCGATCCGCTCGAGCTCGGCCACGGCCTCGCGGTCCTCCATCCACTCGCGCGAGCGGGGGACGAGCATCAGGTCGTAGCGCTCGTGCGGGCGGTAGGGCGCCCGCAGGGCCCAGTGCGAGAAGCCCCGGCTCCCGTCCGCGGCCTCGTCGAAGTAGTCGAAGAGATTGCCGTCGATCGTGCTCTCGCTCCCCCATATGCACCAGCCGGGGCTCGAACCCGGATCCTCGGCTTACAAACCCGATCCTCTAACCGATTGAGGTACTGGTGCGCGCTTGAAAAGTGCCTTGCCTGAACACTCAACTATTCAATTTCGGCTGAGTGTAGCAACGCCACTTCGCGAGTGTCGGACCGGTACGCGTCGGATGTTTCAGGCGGCCTGGATCAGCTGCGCGACGACTCGTAGCGGGGGTCGCGCGAGTCGGCGTCGTCGTCGACCGGTTCGGCGAAGCCGCCCTGGGTGAGCACGGTGAGGTGATAGGCGATCTTGCGCATCGGATGCGAGAGGCTGCGCGCGAGCTCCCCCGCGCTCGCCGGGCCACCCCCCAGCGCCACCAGGACCCGCACCCTCAGCGGATGGCAGAGGACCCTCTGGTCTACGGAATCCACTCGACTTCCTCCTCTCGAGCTGAATATGACGATCCGGCCTCGGTAGTCGGATTGTCTTCAGCTAATCATTACTAGCTCGAGAGCGAATCGGAAGCCGAAAAGCGATTCTTAACGTGGAGCTAATGTGGCGATTGCGCTACGAGCGGGAAAAACTCCGCTCCGTGGCCGCCTGGATCGGCCGCCTCGAGGCCCCGATTGTGGGGCTGCCTAGACTTGTTGGATGAGCTCGGCCGTCGATCGCGACTCGACCTTCACCCTCTACCGCCGCGGGATCGAGCTGCTCGCGGAGGCCGACTTCGAGCAGGCGACGCGGCCGCTCGAGGCGGCGGCGCGCCGCGCGCCCGAGAAGTCCTCGGTGCGCGAGGCGCTCGGCCGCGCCTACTTCCGCTGCGGCCGCTTCGCCGCCGCCGCGGCCGAGTTCGAGGCCGTCGTCGACACCCACCAGGTCAACGACTTCGCCCACTTCTGCCTCGGCCGCGCCCTCGCCAAGACCGGCGAGACCGAGCGCGCCCGCCACCACCTCGCGCTGGCCGCCAACCTGCGCCCCGAGCGCCGCGACTACCGCTTCTACCGCGACCTGCTCGGCGCCTGAGCCTGAGGGGCGCTACATCCCGGCGACGAGGCGGCCGACGTTGGCGGCGCTGAAGTAGGGCCCGAAGGTGTGCAGCGGGTCGCCGCGTTTGCCGTAGCTGGTGAGGCCGTCGATCGCGGTGCCGCCTTCGATCAGCCAGCCGCCGCCGCTCGCCCCCGGCGCCCAGTGGCAGCCGATCGCGATCGTCGGCGGGCCGGGGATGCGGTAGGTGAGCGCGTCGTCGCCGACGTAGGGCGATTCGCAGTCCTGCATCCAGCGGATCGTGCCCGGGTAGCCGAAGGTCTGGAAGACCTCCGCGCGGGTGCGGTCGAGGGCGAGCGCGGCGCCGCCGCCGACCGCGTCGGCGACGTTGACCCCGGCCGCGTTGGGTGCGGTGAGGACCGCGCCGATGTCGAAGTTGGGGTTGCCGAACTGGACCCACTGGCGCGGCGCGAAGACGTCCTTGCGGTGGGCGACGAAGGCGCCGAAGGGCGCCGCTTCGCCGCTGTAGGCGGGGACGAACTCGAGCAGCGTCGACCAGACGCCGTCGCCCGGCCGCTGGAACGGGCCGGAGTTGACGCAGTGCCCGGCGGTGAGCACGAGGCGCCGGCTGGGCGTGTTGATCGCGGTCGCCGAGCAGAAGCCGTCGCGCCCGCCCTGGCGGACGAAGAGGCGGCCGTTGACCGTGTGCGGCGGCACGGTCGGGTCGGGTACCTGGGCGAAGCTGGCGCTCGCCACCGGTTCGCCTCCGAGCGCCGCGTCGAGCGGCGGCGTGCGCCGCATCCGCGCCTCGGTCCAGTAGCCGGCGGTGCGCGCCGCCTCGCCGCGGGGGGCGGGGGCGGGGTGGAGGCGTGCCGGGGCGGCGCCGGCGACGGGGGCGCCGGCGAGGGCGGCCGTGGCGGCGCAGGCTAGGGTCGCGAGCGAGGCCGCGAGGCGATGTCTGACGCTATGCGGGCGCGAACGCATCAAGGGCAGGATAGAGCGCCGCGAGATTCGGCCGTCAGATGGCTGAGACCTATCCCGGTAGGGGTTCCACTTAACTTTTTTTGAAGACAGGGTGGGGCCGTCCGAGGGCCGGGTCGCAAAAAAAGTACAAGACGTTTCACCCCTACCGGGATAGGTCTCAGGTTACGAGCGGGATCACGCAGCGGTAGTTATGCAGCGCAGTCGATAGGTCTCTAGTCAACAGCACCGGTAGCCGAGACCGTCACGACTGCATAGGCATTTTCACCCGAGACCACCGGGATGTCGCCGGACCACTCGTCCCCGGGGTCGATTTTCGACGCCAGGTTGCAGGGCGAAGGCCGCTAGCTGGAGAGCTTCTGGCAGGGTGCCGCCTTGTTTGGCGCACTCGATTGCTGCTTGGGGCGCCGTTACGCCGGGGCCTTCGGTGGACGACGATTGCCAGCAGGCGCCGGCGAAGGCGGTGGTTCCCGTTTTCGCAGCCGGCGCTGTGGCCGTTGACGTTCTGGGCGTCGATTGCGTTGACCGCGTCTAGCGCGGTCTGGGCGTCGCCGGCGCTGGTTGCGTAGTCGGCGGTGTCGGCGTGGGTCGCGCGTGGCACCTGGCCCAGGGTCAGCTCGTTGATGTCGGCGCCGGTCAGCGGCGTCTTCAGGCGGGCGCTGGCAAGCGCTCCCGGGCTCAGCTCGGCGGCCTGGATCGAGCGCGGCTTCAGCCTGTTGCCCGGCACCGAGCGCAGCTTCAGCCGGTTGCCGGGAAGCGACTTCACCTTCACCGCCCGCCCCTCGATCTTCCCCCGCGTGGCCGCGTAGACGCTGCCCCCGAGGGCGACGAACAGCGCCAGCCCCGCGATCGCCAGCGCCGGCCAGTTGCCGCGCATCCTCTGCCTCATGTTCCCTCCCGTAAACGGATCGGTTTTCCGATGCAGCGAAAGTATTGCAGACTATTCGCCTCTGGCCAAGACACTGGACAGACATTCGGCGCTCAGAAGACCGTCAGCACCGCGAGCGCGACCACCGAGGCGGCGACCAGGGCGAGGGCGACGCCGGTGACGAGGCGCTCGGTGCGGCCCAGCGCCTGCTCGCCCATCAGCTCGCGGCTCTTGCCGAGCTCGCGGATGAAGGGCAGGAGGACGAGCAGCAGGACCGCGTTCAGCGCTTGGGAGAGGAAGAGGATCGGGATCAGCGGCGCGCCCGGGATCAGCACGAGGACCGCCGCGAAGGCGACGACCGCGCCGAAGGAGAGGTAGAAGGAGCGCGCCTCGGCGAAGCTGTCGTCGAGGTCAGCACGGCGGCCGAGCGTCTCGGAGATCGAGTAGGCGGTGGAGAGCGGCACGATCGCCGCCGCCAGCATCGCCGCGCCGAGGAAGCCGAGGGCGAAGAGGGTCGAGGCGAGGCCGCCGGCGAGCGGCTCGAGCGCGCGGGCGGCGTCGCTGGCCTGTTCGATCGAGATCCCTTCGACGTGCAGCGTCGCCGCGCAGGCGATGACGACGAAGAAGCCGATCACCCCGGTCAGCACCGCGCCGGTGACGACGTCGATCCGCTCGTAGCGCAGGTCGGCGACCCGCAGCCGCTTGTCGACCGCGTAGGACTGGATGAAGGCGAGGCCCCAGGGAGCGAGCGTCGTCCCCAGCGTCGCCACCGCGACCAGCAGCGCGTCGCGGTTCAGCGGCAGGTTCGGCACGACGAGGCCCTTCGCCGCGGCTCCCCAGTCGGGGTGGGCGAGGACGCCGGAGATCACGTAGGCGACGAAGATCGAGCTGAGCGCGAGCAGGAGGTGCTCGACATGGCGGAAGTTCTCGCGCAGGACGAGGGCCGAGACGGCGATCGCCGCCAGCGGCACGCTGAGGTAGCGGCTCATCCCGGCGAGCAGTTCCATCGCCGCGGCGACGCCGGCCAGCTCGGCGCACATCGTGCCGGTGTTGGCGATCACCAGCGCGGCCAGCACCACCGCGGCGGCGCGCTCGCCATGGTGCTCGCGGATCAGCGTCATCAGCCCCTTGCCGGTGACGATCCCCAGCCGCACCCCGAGCTCGTGGAAGACGATCAGCGCCGCGGTCGAGAGCGCCAGCACCCAGAGCAGCTCGTAGCCGTATTTGGCGCCGAGGATCGAGTAGGTCGTGATCCCCGCCGGGTCGTCGTCGGAGAGCCCGGCGAGCAGCCCCGGCCCGAGCACCGCCAGCAGCGTCGCCAGCGCCCCGCCGCGCAGCAGCAACCGCCGCCTCCGCGCGACCCGCCAGTGCGTGTGGCGACCGGGGACGCGGTGCGGGCGGTAGGCCATCGGCGCATACCTTGACCGCGACCGCCGATGCCATCGGCCTGCCGAGAGCCGAAATATCCGCCCGTACCAGATAAGGTGCCCGCGGCCACCGAGGTTCTAAATCATGCGTCGCTCTCTACTCATCGCCTTCTTCACCGGCCTCGGCCTCGTGGCTATCGTTCCGGCGTCGGCGAGCGCCGAGTCCCCGACGCTTCCGCCCTTCGAAGCACTTATGCCATTCGGGGAGATCCATGGGCCTGCCGACCCAGAGGAATTCTCCTGGGAGGTGCGCTTGGCTCCGGGGCAGGAACTTCAGGACATCGATGAACAGAATGCGGCGGTCTACTACGCGGAAGATCACGTCGTGGCATTCATCATTACGCCGACTCTCGCCCATGATGCCGCAGGCTCGTCGGTCCCGACGAGCCTGCGCGTCTCCGAAGGCGACGTCGTCACCCTGATCGTCCACCATCGCGCCGGCAATCCGGCCGCGGGTGGAGCGCCCTTCGTGTACCCGATAGTCGAGGGAGAAGGCTGGGAAGGGGGCTTTCACACCGAAGTGGTCATCGGCCCTCCCGACGAAGCCGAACTACGCGAACAGCGCGAACGAATCGCGCGGGAAGAGTGGGAAGCAGCGCAACGCGCCGCCGCGCAGCAAGCCGCGGTCAAGACCTGTCGCGTCCCGCGGCTGACCGGCGCCTCCCTCAAGGCATCGAGACGCCGACTCGAGGCGGCCGATTGCGGTATCGGCAAGGTGACGAAGCGCAAGGGCGCCACCGCGAATAGCGGCCACGTGGTCGATCAACACCCCCGCCCGGGCACCGTCCTGGCGTCGGGGGCCGCGGTCGCCCTGACGCTCGGCAGATAGGTCGTCTTCGGCTGCCTACGAGGGTCGCGCAGGTCGGTGACCGGACGGAGTCGGATGGCGACTTCCGTTGGCGCGCCTTGAAAGAGGGTGTCGCCCCTTCGAAATGCGCACGCGAATGTCCGGCCAGAGCAGAAAGATGGCGAGGATCAGCAAGCCGAGGAACGCGAATCCATAAGCCCCGCCGGCGCCGGTGCCCGTTATCGCGGTCAGGGCAAAGGCGATAACCCCGGTGACGGTCGACAAGGTCAGAAGGGTTGCAGTCGACTCGCGGTTCATTGTCTTCAGAGTACCTGAACGAGCAGCGCGAGGAGATAGATGGCTGATCCGATGACGAAGCCGGCGGTCATTCCGCATCTGCCCCATGCGTCTCTTCTGGCATCCGGCAGGTCCAGCATGGATGCGATGACGAGCAGAAGCACTCCTCCTGCTCCGGCGAGGGTGAAGATCGAGCCAAGACCGATCGTGTGCGGAATGGGGTCTTCGACCTTGGGAAGCACCGAGCCAACGCTAGGTTTGGACGGCGCGCGTGTGGCGCGCAGAACGTAAGAATTGACCCACGGGATTGCGATCGGGTCGTCACACGACCGTTATGAGGGACGGGCTGAGATCCCTGGCGCGATGTAGACTCGCCCGCGTACATACGGTCGGTGGTCAAGGGAAGTCCGGTGCGAAGCCGGCGCGGTCCCGCCACTGTGACCGGGCCAAGGAAGCCGCAGGCGCGCGTTTGCGCCAGCCACTGGGGGCGACACGGAGCCCCCGGGAAGGTGCGGCCGACCATCCCGGAAGCCAGGAGACCTGTCCCCGGCCAGCCATGACAACCCTCGAGGAAAGGGTGGCTTAAATGCCAAGACTCGTTCCATTCCGGCTGGCCGCCGCGTGCGCGCTGGCTCTACTCGCGGTGCTCTCCAGCGTCGCTTTCGCACAGGCCAAGGGCGTGCCCGCCGAGCTGCGGGTCGTCGGCTCGGGCGGCAAGGTGCTCACCGAACAGTCGCTGCGCGCCGGCACGACCAAGGTCCCGACCAGCCCCAAGGCGACCTGCCTCGGCAGCGGGACCGGCGGCAGCGGCAAGCCGGTCACCGTCCCGGGGGCGACCGCGCTCGGGCTGCTGGCCCAGGCGGCGAAGACGACCTCCTCGCTGCGGCCGCTGCTGGTGACGGATCACTTCGTCGATGAATTCGGCCTCGGGATCTGCGGCGTCGGCGGGCTCGCCAGCCACGGCGCCTTCTCCTGGTACCTGAAGGTCGATCACAAGAACCCCAACGTCGGCGGCGACTCGGTCAAGCTGAAGCCCGGCGACGAAGTTCTGTGGGCGTTCGCCAAGTACCCCTACCCGACGGAGCTCTCGCTTGTCGCTCCCGAAGCGGCGAGCGCCGGCGTCCCGTTCACGGTCCAGGTCTTCTCCTACGACGACAAGGGGAAGAAGAAGCCGGCCGCGGGGGTGAGCGTGACCGGCGCGAGCGCGCCGACCGGAGCCGACGGCAGCGCCACGGTGACGCTCGCCGGCCCGGCGGTGCTCGCCGCCAGCCACGGCACCGACATCCCCTCCAACCGGGTCGCCGTCTGCGTCGGCGGGGTGTGCCCGCAGGGCTGATGCGATGAGCCCGCGCCGGCCGGCGGTCGCGATCGCGCTGTTGCTTGCAGCGGCGCTCGTGGCCGCCGGCTGCGGCGTCGGGGCCGGCGCCCGGGTCGGCGAGGTGTCGCTGACCGTCACCCGCGACTTCGGCGCGAAGCGCCTGCTCGGCCCCGAGCGGGAAGGGGCGAGCGAATCCGACACGGCGATGCGGCAGCTCGAACGCAACGCCGAGATCTCGACCCGCTACGGGGGGCGCTACGTCCAGTCGATCGAAGGCACCGCAGCGGCGACGCAGGGTGGGCGATCGGTTCGACTGGTTCTTCTACGTCAACGGGGTCGAGTCGCCGGTCGGCGCCGCCGACTACGCCCTGCACGGCGGCGATTCCATCTGGTGGGACTACCGCGACTGGTCGGCGGCGGAGGGAGTGCCCGCGGTCGTCGGCTCCTGGCCGCAGCCCTTCCGCGACGGCTACGAAGGCAGGCGGCACCCGGTGGCGGTCGAGTGCCTGGGCGGGGGCGGGGCGTGCGGTGAGGTTCGTGCGCGGCTGGAAGCCGCCGGCGTCTCGCTTGCGAAGGGTTCCCCCAAGGACGCGATCCGCGTCCTCGTCGGGCCGTGGGGCCAGGTCCGCGAGGACCCGGCTGCCGCGCAGCTCGAAGCGGGGCCCCAGACGAGCGGCGTTTTCGCTCAGTTCACCCCCGCCACTCCCCGCCGACGGGCCGAAAACGGCGCTCCGGCTCCGGTTTTAGGCCCGTCGACGGCGGAGGGCTATGTGCTCCGCGGCCTCGACGAAGGCGGGGGGAGGCGCGCGCCTTCGGGCCCGGCGCCGGCCTCGTCGCCGCCACCCGCCGCTACGAAGCGCCGCCGGTCTGGCTCGTCACCGGGCCCACCCGGAGCGGAGTCGCGGCTGCGGCCCGGCTGCTAGATGCGGCCGACCTGCGCGACCGCTACGCCGTGGCGGTCGAAGGCCGGCGGGAGACGCCGTTGCCGATCGGAGCGGGCACGGGATGAGGTCGCCCTACGCCTACGTGCCCCGGCCCGGGCCACTGCAGTCCGCCTCGCCCGGGGCCGCGATCACCTACCTCGGCGCGCTCGTCGCCGTCGCCTTCCTCTACTCGAACCCGCTGGTGCTTGTCGCGGCCGGCGCGGCCGCCGTGCTCGCCGGCGTCCTCGCCGGGGCGGGCGACGCGGTCCGGGCGGCGCTGCGCATGGGGCTGACCCTGGCCCTCCTGATCGTCATCGTCAACGCCCTGGTCGTCGACCGCGGCGAGACCGTGCTGCTGCGCCTCGGCGAGTGGCCGCTGCTCGGCCGGGTCGACGTCACCGCCGAGGCGCTCGCCGCCGGCGCGGTCATCGGCCTGCGCGCCGCCGTCACGATGGTCGCCTTCTCCGTCTACTCGGCCTGCGTCGACCCCGACCGCGTGCTCCGCGCCCTGCGCCCCTTCGCCGGCCGCTCGGCGCTCACCGCGACCCTGATCTCCCGCCTCGTCCCCGTCGCCGCCGCCGACGCCTCCCGCCTGCGCGACGCCGGCCAGCTGCGCGGCCCCGCCGCCGCGCCGGTGGGCCGCGGCGCGATGGCCCGCCGCCTCCTAACCGGCTCCCTCGACCGCGCCGTCGACGTGGCGGCGACTCTCGAGCTTCGCGGCTATTCGCTCGATCCCGGTAAATCTCCGCGGACGATTGCTGCTTTTTCCCCACAGAGGTGGGGAAAAAGCAGCAATCGACGGTCCAGGTTCGACCGGCGCTTCTATATCACCGGCGCGCTCGTGCTCGCCGCCGCGGTGGCGGGCAAGCTCGTCGGCGCGGACGCGTTCGCCGCCTATCCGACCGTCGAGGTCGGCCTTGGCGCTCCGACCATCGCCCTCTCCCTGCTGCTGTTGTTGTCCGGCCTGGCGCCCCTGCGCCGAAAACCACGCCGTGCAGCTCGGCCGCTTTCGACGCCGACTGCCCCCGAGCTCACCAGTGCCTGACCTCGCCACCCCCACCCGCGCCGTCCCCGCCCTCGCAATCGAGGACCTCACCTACGCCTACCCACACTCCCAGCGTCCCGCCCTCGCCGGCGTCTCCCTGACCCTCGTCCCGGGCGAGCTCGTCCTCCTCGCCGGCCGCTCCGCCTGCGGCAAGTCGACGCTGTTGCGCGCCGCCTGCGGCCTCGTCCCTCACTTCCACGGCGGCGAGATCGAGGGCACCGTCACCGTGGCCGGCATCGACGCGATGGCCAGCGGCCCCGGCGAGCTGGCCGCCGCGGTCGGCTACGTGGCTCAGGACCCCGAGACCCAGGTCGTCTCGACCACCGTCGCCGCCGAGCTCGAGCTTCCCCTGGAGATGCGCGGCGAACCGGCCGCCTCGCGCGCCCGCGCGGTCGAGGAGGTGGCCCTGGCCCTCGCGATCCCGCACCTGCTCCCTAGAACCGTCGAAACCCTCTCCGGCGGCGAGCTCCAGCGCGTAGCCCTCGCCGCCGCCCTCGTCACCCGCCCCCGTCTCGTCCTCCTCGACGAGCCCACCTCCCAGCTAGACCCCGTAGCCGGCGACGAGCTGATCTGGCTACTGCGCCGCCTCAACGAGGAGTGGGGGGTGACGATCCTCCTGGCCGAGCACCGCCTAGAGCGCTGCCTCGCCGCCGCCGACCGAGTAATAGCCATGGACGCCGGCGCCATCGCCTACGACGGCACCCCCCGCGACTTCCTCAGCTGGGCCCAAGATGCCGACCCCGCCCTGGAGACCCCAGCCGCCCGCCTCTTCAGCCTCTGCGGCCTAGAACCTCTCCCGGTAGGTGTCCGCGACGCGCGCCAAATCCTGAGCAGTACACCGACCGATGCGCAGCGCGGGCGGGTCCTGTCGTCGGGTGGGGGGCCTCTCTCCGCCGCTGCCTTTTTCGCCGGGCGCGCTGAGCCTCTCGCCGAGGGGTCTGTGCGAAAAAGAGACCGCCGCGGCTCCGAGAGGCCCCCCACCCGACGCCACCCGCCCGATGCGGCGGTTCAGGTCGACGATCTATGGGTCGAGCTGATCGTGGACGACCAACCGCGCGACGTCGTGCGCGGCATCGACCTGCACGTCCTGCGCGGCGAACGCGTCGCCCTGATGGGGCGCAACGGCGCTGGCAAGAGCACGCTGCTGCGAGCGCTCGCCGGCCTGCAGGACCCCGTTCGCGGCAAGATGAACGTCTCCGGCCGACATCGCCCTGCTGACGCAGAATCCGGGCGACTACCTGGTTCGTGAGCGCGTTGGGGATGAGTTGCCTGGAGACGCTGGCCTCGCTGCGCTGCGGACGGTTGGCCTGGAGCGTGCAGCCGACTCGGACCCCCGCGATCTGTCTGGAGGGGAGCGACAGCGGCTGGCGCTGGCGATAGTGCTTGCGGGACGCGTGGAGGGTGGGCGGCCAGCCGGCTTGGTCGCCCTCGACGAGCCGACCCGGGGGATGGACCGCGCGTGGAGGGGTGAGCTTGAAGAGCTGATCGGGGGGCTTGCCGAGCGCGGCGCGGGCGTCGTCGTCGCCACCCACGACGTCGAGTTCGCCGCCGGCTTCGCCGAGCGGGTTGTCCTGCTCGGCGACGGCGTCGTCATCGCCGACGGGCCGGTCGGCGAGATCCTCTCCGGGGGCTGGTACTTCGCCACCGAGGTCGCCCGTGTGCTCGACCTGCCCGGCGTCGTCACCCCCGAGCAGGGTGCCGCGGCGCTCGCCGCCGGGGAGCGCGAATGAGCTGGGAGCTCGCCAGCTTCCTGATCGTCGGCGCGGTCATCGTCGGCGGCTTCGCCTGGTATGAGCGCTCGCGCCCGACCTCGCAGGTCGTCGCCCTGGTCGCCGCACTCGCGGCGCTGGCGGTCGCCGGGCGGATCGCCTTCGCCGCGATCCCCAACGTCGTCGCCACCACCGACATCGTCATCTTCGCCGGCTTTGCCCTCGGCCCGGCGCCCGGTTTCGCCGTCGGCGCCCTCGCCGGCCTGGTCTCGAACTTCTGGCTCGGGCAGGGCCCGTGGACGCCCTGGCAGATGGCCGGCTGGGGGCTCTGCGGGATCCTCGGCGCCGCGCTCGCGCTCGCCAGGCCCCGCCCGAGCCGGTACACGCTGGCGTTCGTCTGCGGCCTCGCCGCCCTCGGGTACGGCGCTCTGCTGAACTTCTCCCTGATGGCGACCTACGGAGGCGACCTCACGCTGAAGCGCTTCCTCGTGCTGGAGGCCCGTGCCGTGCCGTTCGAAGCCGCGCACGCGATCGGCAACGTGACCCTCGCCCTGATCGCCGGCCCGGCGATGGTCCGCGCCCTGGTCCGCTTCCGCGAGCGCTTCGAGTGGCGCGCCCCGGCGGTCGCCTCGGTCCTGCTGCTGGCGCTGGCGCTCGCCACCGTCCTGCCGGCGCGCGCCGAGGCCGACAGCGCGCGCGCCGCCGCCTGGCTCGCCTCGGTCGAGAACGGCGACGGCGGCTGGGGCTCCTCGCCGGGGAGCGGCTCGAGCGTCTCGATCACCTGCTGGACGATGCTCGGGCTCGAGGCCGCCGGCCGCAACCCCCTCGACGTCTCCGCCGGCGGCCACACCGGGGTCGACTACCTGCGCTCCCACGTCGACGAGCTGAGCAGCAGCGGCGACTTCGCCCGCACCATCCTCGCCCTCGAGGGCGCCGGGCTGAACCCCCGCTCCTTCGCCGGCCACGACCTGGTCGGCGCGCTGGCCAAGCGCCGCGCCGCCAACGGCTCCTTCTCCGGCTGGCCGGGCTCGACCGCCTTCGCCGTCATCGCCCTGCGCTCTGCCGGGGCGACCGGCGGGCTCGACAGCTCGGTCTCCTGGCTCGCCTCGGTCCAGAACGAAGACGGCGGCTGGGGCGACGTGCCCGGCTCGCCGAGCACCGCCGACGGCACCGGAGCGGTGCTGCAGGCGATCCCGGGGACGAGCGCGGCGGGCCATGGGCTCGCCTACCTGCGCAAGGCGCAGCGCAACGACGGCGGCTTCGCCCTCGGCGGGTCCGGCCCGGTAAACGCGCAGTCGACCGCCTGGGCGGTGCAAGGGATGATCGCGGTCGGCACCGACCCCGCATCGGTGAAGCAGGGCGGCAACAGCGCGCTCGACTACCTCGAAGGCCTGCAGCAGCCCGACGGGCACTACCGCTACTCGGGCTCGAGCGACCAGACGCCGGTTTGGGTCACCGGCCAGGCGCTGGCCGCGACCGCGGGCGAGGCGTTCCCGGTGACGCCGGCGCCGCAGGCGCAGCCGACCCCGGCGCCCAGTGCGGCGCCCGCGCCGAGCACCGCACCCGGCCCGTCGGCCTCCTCGCAGGAACTGCTCGAATCGCTGCGGAAGAGCGGCGCGGCCGCCCCGCCGACTCCGTCCACGCCCTCCTCTCCGTCAAGCGGCGGCGTCGGCGCCTCGCCCAAGAGCGCCCCGCCGGCCAAGGGCGCTCCGCTGCCGCTGCCGGGCGGGGTCCCTGCCCCCGAAGGCGAAGAAGCGCCGCCGCCGGCCGAACAACCGCCCGCCGCTCCCAGGTTCGAAGCGAGCGACAACAGCCCCAAGCCGTGGGCGCCGCTCGGCGTCGGCCTCGCCAGCGGCACCGGCGCCCTCGCCGCGGTGCTCCTCCTCGGCCGCCGCTTCGGCTGGTAGCCGGGCTATACCCTCGCTCACGATGGAGCTGGAGACGGCGATCCGCACGCGCCGCACGCACAAGGCGTTCGGCCCCGAGCCGCTGCCGCGCGAGCAGGTCGAGGAGCTGCTCGAGCTCGCCCGCTGGGCGCCCAACCACAACCTGACCGCGCCCTGGCGCTTCCGCGTCCTCGGCCCCGAGTCGCTGGCGCGGCTGAAGCGGGCGGCGGGCCCCGAGGGCGCCGCCAAGCTCGACCGCGCCCCGACCCTGATCGTCGTCTCCTGCGCGCTCGGCGGCGACCCGGTGCGGCGACGAGGAGGACCTGCACGCGACCGCCGTCGCCGCCTACATCGTCCTGCTCGCCGCGCACGGCCGCGGCCTCGCCGGCTACTGGCGCACGCCGGGCGTGCTGCGCGGGGAGGAGGGCCGGCTCGCGGTCGGCCTGCCCGCGGGCGAGCGCTTCGTCGGCCTCCTGCACCTCGGCCCGCTCCGCCAGCGCAAGGAGCCGCCGCCGCGCCCGCCGCTCGAGCCGACCGTCCAGTTCCTCGACTGATGCTCTCCCGCGCCGCAGCCCTCGAGGCGATCGCCGGTCAGCGCTTCGAGGTGGTCGTGATCGGCGGCGGGATAACCGGCGCCGGAGTCGCCCTCGACGCCGCCTCGCGCGGCTACTCGGTCGCCCTGCTGGAGCGCGGCGACTACGCCGAGGGCACCTCCAGCCGCTCCTCGAAGATGGTCCACGGCGGCCTCCGCTACCTGCAGAACTTCGACCTCGGCCTGGTCCGCGAGGCGCTGGTCGAGCGCCAGCTGATGGTCCAGCTCGCCCCGCACCTGGTCTACCCGACCCCGTTCGTCGTCCCCGCCTTCGCCGAGGAGCGCCGCCAGCGCGGGCTCGGGATCGGGCTGAACATGTACGACGTGATGGCGACCACGCGGATCGGCCGCAGTCGCCGCGAGATCCGCGCCGCCCGCGAGGAGGACGAGGAGCTCTACTGGTCGCCCGACCGCCACCGCACGATCGACCGCGAGGAGCTGCTCGAGCTGGTCCCCTCGCTCGAGCCGCGCGACCCCAAGGACGCCTACCTCTTCTACGACTGCCAGACCGACGACGTCCGCCTCGTCCTCACCGTGCTCGGCGAGGCGGTGCGCTTCGGCGCGGTCTGCCTCAACGGCGCCGAGGCGACCGAGGTGCTCCTGCGCGACGGCCGCGCCGCCGGCGTCGCCTTCGCCGAGGCCGAGTCGGGCGAGCGCTTCGAGGTCGAGGCCGAGAACGTCGTCAACGCGACCGGGGTCTGGGCCGACCGCGTGCGCCCCGAGCTGATCGAGGAGGAGGACGTGCCGCGGATTGCGCCCAGCCGCGGCACGCACGTCCTCCTCGATCGGAACGATCTTTCGACCGGCTCGGCGGCCTGCATCGTTCCAGCCGGCGAGGGCCGGGCGATCTTCGCGCTGCCCTGGTACGGCCGCACCCTCGTCGGCACCACCGACAGCGACTACGCCGGCGACATCGACCGGCCGCAGCCGCCGAGCGCCGACGTCGAGTACCTGCTCGACGCGGTCAACGCCTTCTTCGGCGTCTCGCTCGGCGCCGCTGACCTGGTCGGCGCCTACGCCGGGGTGCGGCCGCTGATCTCGACCGGCGACCCGCGCAAGTCGGTCGACATCTCGCGCAAAGCCGAGCTGTACGAGACCTCCTCGGGGATGCTGACGATCACCGGCGGCAAGCTGACCACCTGGCGGCGGATGGCGAAGCAGACCGTCGATCGGCTGGTCGAGCGCGAGGGTCGCGAGGCGCCCTGCCACACGGCCGAGATCCCGCTCGGGATGGAGGCGCGGCTCGAGGACCTCGAGGCGCCCGAGGGGGTGGGGGAGGACGCGCTCGGCCAGCTCGCCTTCCGCTACGGCCACGCCGCCCGCGCCGTTCTCGCCCTCGCCCGCGAGCGGCCGGAGCTGGCGGCGCCGATCGTCCCCGGCCGCCCCGACCTGCTCGCCGAGGCCGTGGTCGCGGCTCGGCTCGAGCAGGCGCGCTGCGTCGCCGACGTGCTCCTGCGCCGCACCCGGTTCGGGCCTGCTCGCCGCGCCGCAGCTCCGCGATGCGGCCTCGGCCCGGCCGGTGGCCGAGGCGCTCGGCGCCGAGCTCGGCTGGTCGCGGCGCCGGGTCAAGCGCGAGGCCGAGGCCTGGCCGGCCGCCGCCGCCGAGGCCGGCATCGACCCCGCCGCGGCTGCGGCCGGCTGAGCCCTGCAATAACCTGCCGGCCGTGACGAAAGCCGAGCTGGAGTCCAAGCACCTCTCAGAGCTGCACGCCCTCGCCGCGGAGGCGGGGGTCGAGCGCTACCGCATGCTGCCGCGGGCGGAGCTGATCGAGAAGCTCGCCGGCGGAGGCCGCGAGCCGAAACCCAAAGGCGAGGGCCGCCGCGAGCCGTCTCGTCGAGGCGGCCGCGAGCGGGGCCCGCGCGAGCGCAAACCGCGCGAGGGCCGCAAACCGCGCGAGGAGGGTCAGCAGCGCCGCGAGCGCAAGCCGCGTGAGAGTCGCCAGCCGCGTGAGGAGCCGGCGACTAGCAAGCCCGAGCCGCCACCCGAGCCGGCTGCGGCGCAGCCCGCGCCCGCCCCCGAGCGCCCGAAACGCAAACGCCGCCGCCGTCGCTGGGGGCGACGCCGCAAGGGCCTTCGCGTCCACGACCTGCTGCTGCCCGCCACCCCCGGCGGCCGCGCGATCGTCTACGGCGCCGACCGCGCCGGCTGCACCGCGCTGCTGCGCGAGATGGCGGGCGAGCTGGCCGAGGCGTCGAACGGGCCGGACCCGATCGCGCTGCTGATCGACCCCAGCCCCGAGGAGCTGGCCGAGTGGAAGCGCGAGGCGCCCGCGGCCGAGATCGTCGCCGCCGGCAAAGCCGCCCACGCCGAGGACGCGCTCGCCCAGGCCGTCCGCCGCGCCCAGGGCGGTGAGGAAGTGATCGTCCTGATCGACTCGCTCTCCCGCTTCGCCGAGGACTTCGCCGGCGCCGAGGAGGCGCGCGAGCTGTTCGACGCCGGCCTCGGCGCGACGGTCGCCGTGGTGGCCGCGCTCGAGCGCTCGGCCTGAGGGACTCAGCCGCGGTAGGCGATGCGGCGCCAGCTCGGCTCGCGCGAGAGCTCGATCGGCTCGTTGCTGCGCTCCGGCTGGACGTAGCCGAAGGTCTGGGTGCGCTCGTCGAAGACGACGTCGAGCTCGCCCTCCTTGACCCGTTGGTCGAGCCAGGCGCCGCGGAAGACGAGGCGGCGCAGCCAGTGGACGAGGCTGCGGTTGGCGGGTCCGACCAGGTCCTCCCAGTTCTCGTTGATGTGGACGCCGAGGCGCGAGCTGGGCTCGGAGATCTCGCCGTTGACGGCGAGATCGAGCAGATCGTCGAGCTCCTCGCGGCTGAGGCCCTGCTGGACGAAGCCGAGTTTCACCGCTGCCTGCTCGACCCGCTGGCCGAAGTCCTCCTCGTTGAAGGCGAAGCGGAGCTCTCCGTACTCGAGCACGTAGTCGGAGCCAGACTCGTAGTTCCCTCTGCGGGTCGTCTTCTTATTCACGTTGAAGCCCAGTCTGCCCTCGCAAGCCCGGCGGGAGCAGGTGGTGGATCATGCCTGTCATCGTAGCCCCGTGCCTCGGAGCGACGACCGCTGAAAGAGCTGTTGCGCTTGATCGACCTCCACTGCCACATCCTTCCCGGCGTCGACGACGGGTCGCTCGACCTGCGCGACAGCGCCGGGATGGCGCGCCAGGCGGCGGCCGACGGGATCGAGGCGGTCTGCGCGACGCCGCACATCCGCCACGACCACGACGTCCGCATCGACGAGGTGGCCGGCCGGGTCGAGGCGGTCAACTCCCACCTGCGCGATGAGGGCGTGCCGGTGACGGTCCTGCAGGGGGGAGAGGTGGCGGAGACCGCGGTCGAGGACCTGAGCGAGGAGGAGCTCTCGCAGGTGTCCCTCGGCGCCGGCCGCTGGATCCTGCTCGAGCCGGCGCCGGGGCCGCTGAGCGAGACGCTCGAGCGCCGCATCGAGCACCTCGCCGAGCGCGGCCACCGCACGCTGATCGCCCACCCCGAGCGCCACCTCTCCGAGGACATGTTCGAGCGCATCGCCCGCCTGATCGCGGCCGGCGCCCTCGTCCAGGCGACCGCCGACTTCTTCCTGCGCGAGCGGACCGCCGCCGGGATGCGGGCGCTGGCCGAGGCCGGCCTCGTCCACCTGCTCAGCAGCGACGCCCACTCCTCCCACGGCGGCCGCCCGCTTCACCTGAGCAGCGCGCTGGAGAAGCTGGCCGAGATCCCAGCTCTCGCGCCCCACCTCGAATGGATCGCCGAGACCGCCCCCTGCGCGATCGTCGGGGGCGGCGAGCTCGAGGTCCCCTGGATCTAGATCTGCCGCAGCTCCACCCGCCCGGCAAGCTCCTCGACCACGGTGCGGTCGGCGCTGCCGAGGCCGTGGCGGAGGAAGTTGGCGGCGCCGGCGGCGGCGCCGATCCGCAGCGTCTCCTCCCACTCGCGCCCGGCGGCCATGCAGGCGGCGAGCGCGCCCATCATCGAGTCGCCGCAGCCCTCGCGCGAGCCGCGCTCGAAGCGGGGCGGGGTCAGCTCCCATGCCTCCTCGCCGCGGACGACCAGCGCCGGCACCTCGGCGCGGGTGACGATCGCCGCGCCGGCGCCGGCCTCGAGCAGCCGCTCGAGCGCCGCCCGCGTCCTCGCCTCGGTGTCGACCGGCCCCTTGACGTAGCTGGCCAGCTCCCAGTCGTTGATCTTGACCAGCTCGGGCCTGCCCTCGAGGGCGCTGTCGAGACGCGGCGGGGAGAGGTCGACGACGACCGGTATGCCGTTGGCCCGGACGTCGGCGACCAGCTTGCCGTAGACCTCGAGCGGCAGCGCTTCGGCCGGGAAGGTGCCGCAGAGGGCGAGCACGTCGGCGTCGAGGGCCGCCGCGCAGGCGACCGAGAAGAGGTCGTCGACCTCGTGCCGCGAGGGTGGCGGGCCGGCACTCTGGGCGAGCGGCTCGCGCTCGCCCGAGCGGCGGTCGTGTAGGTAGGAGCCGCTCGGCCCGGCGGTCTCGACCAGGCGCAGCTCGAGCGGCAGCCGCTCCAGCAGCGGCCGCAGCACCGTCCCCGTCTCGCCGCCGATGAAGCCGCAGAGAACCGTCTCGGCGCCCAGCTCGGCCGCCATCCGCGCCACCCAGACGCCCTGCCCGGCGGCGTGCAGGTGGATGTCGTCGCCGCCCTCGTCGCTCAGCGCCTCCACGGTCACCGAGAGCAGCGGGTGCGGACCGAAGACTGCGACCTTGTCCATGGCGGAGAAGCTTACGGTGGGGGAGAATCCGGCCGGTCAAGGGCTTGAGACTTGGTGCTCTCGCAACGCCTCAGCCGACTGCCGACCGTCACGGTCCTCGGGCGCGAGGTGCCGGTGGCGAGTGGCTTCCGCACCCGCCTCCTCGGCCTCGCCGGCCTCGAGCGCGAGCGAGCCGGAGCCGGCCTGTTGATCCCGCGTTGCTCGAGCGTGCATACCTTCGGAATGCGCTTCGCGCTCGACCTCGTCTTTCTCGACGCGGACGGACGCGTGCTCTCGCGGCGCGAGGGCGTCGGCCCATGCCGATTCGCCCGGCACCGCGGCGCCGGCGCCGTGCTCGAGCTGCCGGCGCGTAACAATGGCGGGGTGACGCCGGCCGCCCAGCCGAAGTACGTGTACCGGTTCGCCGAGGGGTCGCGGGAGATGCGGGACCTGCTCGGCGGCAAGGGCGCCAACATCGCCGAGATGGCGCGGCTCGGGCCGCCGATCGTCGTCCCCGCCGGGTTCACCGTCACCACCGAGGCCTGCGTCGCCTTCCTCGCCGCCGGTGGCGAGTTCCCGCCGGGATTGGAGGGCCAGCTCGACGCGGCGCTGGCGGCCTTGGAGGGGGAAGCCGGCAAGCGGCTCGGCGATCGCGAGGACCCGCTGCTGGTCTCGGTCCGCTCGGGCGCGCGCGAATCGATGCCGGGGATGATGGACACGGTTCTCAATCTCGGCCTCGGCCCCGAGGCCGTCGGCGGCCTCGGGGCCCGCACCGGCAACGAGCGCTTCGCCTGGGACTCCTACCGCCGCTTCGTGCAGATGTTCGGCAACGTCGTCGCCGGGATCGACGGGATCCTCTTCGAGGAGGCGATCCGTGCCGTCAAGGCCGAGCGCGGCGTCGCCCTCGACACCGAGCTCGACGTCGGCGACCTGCGCCGCCTGGTCGAGGACTTCGAGCGGATCTTCGCCGAGCAGACCGGCCGCGGGTTCCCGCGCACCCCGCGCGAGCAGCTGGGCGAGGCCATCGCCGCGGTCTTCCGCTCCTGGAACGGTGCGCGGGCGATCGAGTACCGGCGCCTCAACCGCATACCCGACGATTGGGGCACGGCGGTCAACGTGCAGCAGATGGTCTTCGGCAACAAGGGCGGGTACTCGGGCTCAGGGGTCGCCTTCAGCCGCGACGAGATCACGGGCGAGCCGCGCCCTTCCGGCGACTTCCTCCTGAATGCCCAGGGCGAGGACGTCGTCTCCGGCACCCGCGACACCGCCGACCTCGACGAGATGGCGCGGATCCTGCCCGCCGCGCACGCGCAGCTGGTCGCGATAGTCGCCGCGCTCGAGCGCCACTTCGGCGACATGCAGGACGTCGAGTTCACGGTCGAGGAGGGGACGCTCTACATGCTGCAGACGCGCAGCGCCAAGCGGCCGCCGCACGCCGCCGTGCGGGTCGCCGTCGACATGGTCGCCGAAGGCATCCTCGGGCGCGAGGAGGCGATCGCGAAGATCGACACCGGCAAGCTGGAGGCGCTCCTGCACCCGGCGTTCGACCCCGAGTTCGAGCTGGAGCCCCTGGCGCGCGGCGTGCCCGCTTCGCCGGGCGCCGCCAAGGGCGAGGTCGTGTTCACCGCCGAGCGGGCGGTCGAGCGGGCAGGGGCGGGCGAGTCGGTGATCCTGGTGCGGCCCTTCACCGAGGCCGACGACGTCGCCGGCTTCGACGCCGCCCGCGGCATCCTCACCTCAGAGGGCGGCAAGGCATCCCACGCGGCGCTGGTCGCCCGCGGCATGGGCCGGCCCTGCGTCTGCGGCGCCTCGGAGCTGGAGATCGACCTCGAGGCGCGCGAGATGCGGGTCGACGGTCGCGTCCTGCGCGAGGGCGATCCGATCGCGATCGACGGCGCCAGCGGCGTGGTGACGACCCAGGACGTGCCGCTGGTCGAGGCCGAGGTGGACGAGCAGTTTCCGTACCGTGCTGGAGTGGTGCCGACGAGTTGCGCCGGCTCGGCGTGCGGGCGAACGCCGACCGGCCCGAGGACGCGCGGAAGGCGCGCCGCTTCGGCGCCGAGGGGGTCGGCCTCTGCCGCACCGAGCACATGTTCCTCGGCGAGCGCCAGCCGGCGATGCAGCGGATGATCATGGCCGAGGACGAGGGGGAGCGCCGCGCCGCACTGGCCGAGCTGGAGCCGCTGCAGCGGGCCGACTTCGAAGGGCTGTTCGCCGAGATGGCCGGGCTGCCGGTGACGATCCGCCTGCTCGACCCGCCGCTGCACGAGTTCCTGCCGCGGGCCGAGGACCTGGCGGTGGAGATCGAGCGCCGTCGCGCCGCCGGGCGCGGGCCGAGGTCGAGCGGCTGGAGGTCGAACTGCACCGGGTGCGCCAGCTCGAGGAGACGAACCCGATGCTCGGCACCCGCGGCTGCCGCCTCGGCCTGCTCTTTCCCGAGGTCTACGAGATGCAGGTGCGGGCGATCGTCACCGCAGCGGCTGCGCTGCGCGGGCGGGGAGAGGCCCCCGAGCTGGAGATCATGGTCCCGCTGGTCGACTACGAGGGCGAGCTGGCGGCGATGCGCGAGCTGGTCGAGCGGACCGCGGCCGAGGCCTGCGAGCGGGCCGGGCGCCGAGCCGGTTCCCTTCCGCGTCGGCACGATGATCGAGCTGCCGCGCGCCTGCCTGCTCGCCGGCCGCCTCGCCGAGCGGGCCGAGTTCTTCAGCTTCGGCACCAACGACCTCACCCAGACGACGCTGGGCTTCTCCCGCGACGACTCCGAGGGCCGCTTCCTCAGCGAGTACCTGCGGCGCAAGATCGTCTCCCGCAGCCCGTTCGAGTCGATCGACGTCGAGGGCGTCGGCGAGCTGGTGCGGATCGCGGTCGAGCGCGGCCGCGCCGCCCGGCCGGGCCTCGGCCTCGGCGTCTGCGGCGAGCACGGCGGCGACCCCGACAGCATCGCCTTCTTCCACGAGGCGGGCCTCGACTACGTCAGCTGCTCGCCCTTCCGCGTGCCGATCGCCCGCGTCGCCGCCGCGCAAGCCGCGCTGGCTGCGCGGTAATCCGTCCGACAGGGGGGAGAGTTTTCGTCTCTGCGCCCTTGAAGGGGCGTGCTTCCACAGAGACGTGAGATCGCCAGCGTCGTCGTCTGCGAGGACGACACCGTGACCCTGGAGCTGCTCTGCGACCACCTGGTTGCCGACCGCTTCGGCGTGCTGCCGGCGCCGAGCGCCTCCGACGCGCTGCGGCTCTGCCGTTACAAGCAGCCCGACCTGATGCTGCTCGACATCGCCCTGCCCGACGCCTCGGGGCTCGACGTGCTGCGCGAGATCCGCGAAGCCGACGGGGTGACCTCGCGCTTCGACCCCGGCCTGCCGGTGATCGTGCTCAGCGGTCGCGGCGCCGACCACGACCGCGTCCGCGGCCTCGAGTCCGGCGCAGACGACTACATGGTGAAACCGTTCCACTACCCCGAGCTGCGGGCGCGGATAGCGGCGGTGCTGCGGCGGCGGGCGGAGCGCCGCGACGGGCCGCTGCGGATCGGCGAGCTGGTGGTCGACCCGGTGCGGCGCAAGGCCTGGCTCGGCCAGCGCCCGGTCGAGCTGGCCAACAAAGAGTTCTCGCTGCTGCGGGTGCTGGCGACCGACCCCCACCGGGTCTTCTCCAAGCGCGAGCTGCTCGGCCAGGTCTGGGGCTTCAGGACTCCGACGAAGACGAGGACCCTGGACTCCCACGCGAGCCGGCTGCGGCGCAAACTCGACCCCGAGAACGGCCGCTACGTCGTCAACTGCTGGGGCGTCGGCTACCGGCTGCTCGACGGATGATCGGCCTGGTCGAGATAGTCACCGGCTGGCCGCTGGCCGCCTCGATGGCGGCGGCCGTAACCGCCCAGGGCCTGCGCGCCGGCCGCCGCCGCACGGCGCTGAACGAGGCGCTGCACGAGCTGCGCCGGCCGCTGCAGGCGCTCGCCCTCGCCGGCGGCCCCGCGGTCGAGCGGGGGATCGTCGAGAGCTCGGTCGAGCTGGCGCACGCCGCGCTCGAGCGGCTCGACCGCGAGGTCAACGGCGGCGTCCCCGGCTCCCCCTGCGAGGAGGTGGCGGTGCGGGCGCTGGTCGAGGCTTCGGTGCGGCGCTGGCAGGCGCGGGCGCGGCTGGGCGGCGGGTCGTTGCGGCTCGGCTGGTGGGCGGGGGAGGCGCTGGTCGCCGGCGAGCGTGCGGGCGTTGGCGCAGGCGATCGACAACCTGATCGTCAACGCGCTCGAGCACGGCGGCCCGGCGGTGACGGTCGAGGCCCGCCGCGAGGGCGGCCGCCTGCGCGTCGTCGTCGCCGACTCCGGCCGGGCGGCGCGACCCGCCTCGCGGCGGGAGACGCCCGCCGATGCGATCGCCCGGCTCTCCGGCCGCCGGCGCCGCGGCCACGGTCTCGCCGTGGTCAGGCGGGTGGCGAGCGCCCACGGCGGCCGCTTCGCCCTGCACGGCTCGGAGTGCGGCTCGCTGGCGACGCTCGAGCTGCCGCTGGTCGACGACCGCGACGACCTGATCGCGTGAGCCGTCGCGCCCGCGCCGCCGGCTTCCTCGTCCTCGCCCTGCTCGCCGCGGCGGCCGCCGCGGCGCTCGCCGACGGCTACGGCTCGAGCGTCGCCCGCGGCTACGGCCCGCTGCGCGACGTCGTCGTGGTCGGCTCGGGGCTGCCGGCGGGCAGGCGGATCGGCCAGCGGCAGGTCGAATCGTCGCTGGCGGTGCGCCGCGTGCCCGAGCGCTTCGTCCCCGCCGGGGCGCTCGGCTCGCCGCTGGAAGCGCTCGGGCTCCTCCCGCGCGCCGCCCTGCCGGCCGGCTCCTACCTGCTCGCCGCCGAGCTCGCGGCGAGGCAGTCGCGCCCGCGACGCTCGCGCCGGCTGGGCGGCGGCCGGCACGCGGTCGAAATCGACGTCACCGGCGCCGGCGCCCTGCTCGCCGCCGGGTCCCCCTCGGCCGGCGGCCAAGGTCGACGTGGTCGTCACCGGCGAACCGAGCGGTCCCGGGCCCGGCCGCACCTACGTCGCCGCCGCGGCGGTGCCGTTGCTGGCACTGCGGCCGGGTCGAGGAAGCCGAAGGGGCGGGCGGCGCCGCGGCAGCGACGCTGGGGCTGCGCCGGCGGGAGGCGCTGCGGCTGATCGCCGCCGAGAGCTACGCCCGCAGGATCACCCTGCTGCCGGAGGGCTGAGCGGGGTGGGCGCGCGGCAGCGGCACCTGGAGGAGCTGGCCGGCTCGCTGCGCGAGCGCCTGATCGAGCGGCGCCGCTCCGCGGCGGCGGGCGGCGCTCCCGCCGAGCACGATTTCGGCGCAGAGGTGCGAGGACCTGGTCGCCGAGGGCGCCGCATTGCTCGGGGCCGCCGACCGCGAGGCGCTGGTCGCGCGGGTGCTGCGCGACACCGTGGGCCTCGGGCCGCTCGAGGATCTGCTCGCCGACCCCGAGGTCGAGGAGGTGATGGTCAACGGCCCCGACCGCGTCTTCGTCGAGCGCGGCGGGCGGATCTTGCCGGCGGACGTCGCCTTCGCCGGCGAGGAGGAGCTGCGCAACGCGATCGAGCGCATCCTGGCGCCGCTCGGCCGGCGGATCGACGAGCTCAGCCCGATGGTCGACGCCCGCCTCGCCGACGGCTCGCGAGTCAACGTCGTGATCCCGCCGCTGGCGATCGACGGGCCGGCGCTCTCGATCCGCCGCTTCGGCGTCCGCCGGCCGGGGCCGCGCGAGCTGGTCGAGCTCGGCACGCTCGGCGAGGCCGAGCTGGCGCTGCTCGAGCGCGCCGTCGCCGAGCGCCGCAGCGTCCTCGTCAGCGGCGGCACCGGCTCCGGCAAGACGACGCTGCTGAACGCGCTCTCCGCCTTCATCGGCGAGGGCGAGCGGGTGGTGACGATCGAGGACGCGGCCGAGTTGCGCCTGCGCCAGCGCCATGTCGTCCGGCTCGAGAGCCGCCCGGCGAGCGTCGAGGGGAGGGGGGAGGTGACGATCCGCGACCTGCTGCGCAACGCCCTGCGGATGCGCCCCGACCGGATCGTGATCGGCGAGGTGCGCGGCGCCGAGGCGCTCGACCTGCTGACCGCGCTCAACACCGGCCACGACGGCGCCCTCTCGACCGTCCACGCCAACTCGCCCGCCGACGCGCTCGCCCGTCTGGAGACGCTGGCGCTGATGGCCGGGCTCGGCCTTCCCCACGAGGCGATCGCCGCACAGGTGCGGCGCGGCGTCGACCTCGTCGTCCAGCTCGAGCGCCGCCCCGATGGCGCCCGCCGCGTGGTCGAGATCGCCGAGGTCGAGTGCTGATCCTGCTCGGCGCCGCCGCCGGCGGGCTCGCCGCGCTGGCGGCTCGCGAGGCCGTGCTCGCCAGCCCGGCGGCGGCGGCCTGGCTTCGCCTCGCGCTCGAGCCGCTGCGTCGCGCCGGCCGCGAGGGCTACGCGCCGTCGACCTCGGAGCGGCGCCGCCTCGCCGCGCTCGGCGCCGGCGCGGCGCTGCTCGGCGGCTGGTTCCTCGCCGGCGCGGCGCTCGCCGTCCCGCTCGCCGTCGCCGGGCCAGGCCTGGCTGCCTGGGCGGTCTCCAGCCGCCGCCGTCGCTACCGCCGCGCGGTCGAGCGCGCCCTGCCCGAAGTGGCCTCGGCGGTCGCCGACTCGCTCGCGGCGGGGCGCTCGCTGCGCGCCTCGCTGCCCGCCGCGGCGGCCTCGCTCGACGGCCCGCCGGCGGTCGAGCTGGCGCGGCTCGGGGCCGAGCTCGACCTGGGGGCGCCGACGGTCGCCGCGGTCGAGGGCTGGCGGCGGCGGATGCGCTCGCCGCGGGTCGACGCCTTCGCCGCGGCCCTGCTCAGCCAGCGGCTCGCCGGCGGCGATCTCGCCGGTCTGCTGCGCCGCTTCGCCGAGGGCGCGGCCGAGCGCGACCGGGTCGCCGACGACGCCCGCTCGGCCACCGCCCAGGCGCGCTTCACGGGTCTGCTGGTGGTCGCGATGCCGAGCGGCGGCGCCGTCTTCGCCGAGCTGATCCAGCCGGGCTTCGTCGCCAAGGTGCTCGCCTCGCCCGCCGGGGCGATCCTGGTCGCGTTGGCGGCGGCCCTGCAGCTCGTCGGCTTCCTCGCGATCCGCCGACTCTCGGTGGTCGCGGAATGAGCGGCGCGGGGTTCTTGGCGGCGGTCGCGGCTCTGCTCGGCTGCGCCGCGCTGCGCGACCTGCGTCCGGCTCGGGCCGGTGGCGGCGCTCCGCCGCTCGCCTTCCTCGTCCGCGGGCGCTCCGCCTCGGCGGCGCTGCGGCTCGGCCTGCCGCGGCGGATCTCGCGCGCCGGCCTCGAGACGCGGCTCTCGCTCGGGGCGGTGCTGCTGGCGAAGCTTGCCGCCGCCGCGGCCGGCGGGATCGCGGCGCTGATCGCCGCCCCCGCGGCGCCGGGCCGGATCGCACTGCTGGTCGCGATCGCGATGCCGGCGGCTGGCTTCCTCGCGCCCGACGCTCTGCTCGAGCGCGCGGCGCGTCATCGCCGTCGCCGCCTGCTGGCGGCCCTGCCCGACGCGCTCGATCTGCTCGCGGTCGGCTCGGCCTCGGGCCGCAGCCCGGCGAGCCGGCTTCGCCCAGGTCGCCGCCGCGGGGCAGGGCCCGCTCGCCGAGGAGCTGCGGATGGCGGTCGCCGAGGTCGAGTGCGGCCGCCCTCTGCCCGAGGCGCTGCGGGGCCTGCGCGAGCGCGTCCCCGGCAGCGAGGTCGCGACCCTCTGCGCCTCGATCGAGCGCTCGCGCCGCCTCGGCTCGCCGCTCGCCGAGCAGCTCCGCCGCCAGTCGGCGGCGCTGCGCCGAGACCAGCGCCGCGCGATCGAGGAGCGGGCCGCCCGCGCCGCGCCCGAAGATCCAGCTCGTCGTCGCCCTCGTCCTCGTCCCCTCGGTCCTCCTCCTGATCGCCGCCGGCCTGATCGCCAACGCCAACGTCCTCCTCGGCGGCTTCTGAGATGCCGGGCCGATGTCGTTGAAGGCGCAGGGGATCACCCGGATCCACCGGACGTTCGCGACGCTCGTGTCAGCCAACAGGCGCTGATCGATCGGCAGGAGCGGATGCAAGAAAGCCTCATAGAACGAGAAGAATGGCTCTCACAAGAGGTCGACCGACTTGGCTCGGAGTTGGCCCGGCTCTCGTCCGGTCGTGACCCCGCGGAAGGGTAAGATCGACACGTGGCAACACAGACAAAACAGCGAGAGTCCTGGTACGAGGAGTTCCAAGAGGGCATGGGCCGGATCCGAGCCAGCCTCGCCCGGAGCGGCAGGGAACTCGACGAAATGCGTGAGCTGTCCCGCAAGACCCGAAAACAGCTCGAAGCCGTAGTCGGGCCCTTGCCCAGGCAGTAGCAGGGTCGCCAGCGCCCCGGGGTTACTCGGTCGACTCCTCGTGCAGGCGGGTCGCCACCGCGGCCGAGGCGGCGCGGATCGCGTCGAGCTCGGCGGCGCTCTTCTTATGGCCGTGGACGTAGCAGCAGAGGGGCTGCCCTGCGCCATCCCAGGTTTTCGGGCGCGTTGATCTACCTCCGATCTGATGACTGTGGCGTGCCTTGCCGGCTGGGGTTCTCGAAGCGCTGTTCTCCCCCGGTTTAGGATCGCCGGACTACAGGCACGCGAGGGGAGTGCAGCGATGGAGGCAGGAAGTGGCGGGCCCAATCCAGCTGTGGAGCAAGGGGTACCGATCTTTGGCGCTCGAAAGAGGGCAAGGGAGCTGGTCGCAGAAGTCGACGAGCTGCGCCAGCACCTCGATCGCTTGGGCGGCCTCTCGGTCATCGAGCTCGAGCAGAAACGGGAAACGCTTCAACGCGAAGTCGACCAGCAGCGGGAGCAGTTGGATGCCGAGAAGCAGGAGGCTGCGGCCGAATTGGAGCGACACGCCGAGGAGGCGTCGGCGTCACTTCGCGCTGATTTGGCCGAGGCCGAGCAGGAGAAGGCCAACCTCGAGCAGAAGCTGAGCGAGCTGCGCCAGGGGGTTGTCGTGACCGAGGAGACGGCCTTGCTCCAAGAGGCCGGCGTCTACGAATACCACCATCCGTTAAGCGATTCAGTCGCATATCAGGACGCATTGAAGGGTCTGCGGGCGCAGATCAAGGCGATGACCATGGCGGATGGGGGCGCGGTCCGCGGCAGCACCACGTGGACGGTCAATGGCTCACTCCCGAAAGGTCGCAAAATGGTGCGCGACTTCTCCAAGCTCATGTTGCTCGCCTACAACGCCGAGGCGGACAATCTCGTCCGCGGGCTGAAGCCCTACAAGCTTGATGCGGCCGTCGATCGACTCACCAAAGTCGTCGCGACCATCGCGCGGTTGGGCCAGACCATGGACATACATATCTCCGGCCCTTACCACGAGCTGCGTGAATATGAGCTCAGACTCACCGCTGACTATCGCCAGAAGCTCGCCGAAGAGAAAGAGCGCGAACGTGAGGAGAAAGAGAAGCTCCGCGAAGAGCGCCAGGCTCAGAAGGAAATGGAGGCCGAGCGCAAGCGGCTTGAAAAAGAGCGCCAGCACTACCTCAACTCACTTGAGACCTTGAAGGCGAAAGGGGATGTCGAGGCGGTCAGCCGTCATGAAGCCGAGCTGGAGAAGATCCAGCGGGCGATCGAGGACGTTGACTACCGCGCGGCGAATATTCGTGCCGGTTACGTCTATGTGATTTCGAACATCGGCTCTTTCGGCGAGGGTGTCGTAAAGATCGGCCTGACCCGCCGACTTGAGCCGATGGATCGCGTCCGCGAGTTGGGCGACGCCTCGGTTCCGTTCCGTTTCGATGTTCACGCGATGCTCTTCTCGCAGGACGCCGTTGGGATTGAGGCGAGCCTGCACAATCGCTTGGCCGATCGCAGGATCAACCGAATTAACACGCGACGTGAGTTCTTCCGTGCGGAGCCCGACGAGGTCAAAGCTCTTTTGCTCGACATGGATGCCGACCTGCTCTCGTGGACTGAGGTGCCGGAAGCACTCGAATATCGTCAGAGCATCAATCTCGCTTCCGCCGATGTTCGAGTTGACGATCTTCAGTAGGAAGCTCCACGGAAGACTCCTCATCGCCGCCGGCCTGATCGCCAACCCCGACGTCCTCCTCGGCGGCCTCTGAGGCCGCAGGCGCCTTTCTTGTCGTATGGACCAGAAAGGCGCCTCGCCTACTCGGCCGACTCCTCGTGCAGGCGGGTCGCCACCGCGGCCGAGGCGGCGCGGATCGCGTCGAGCTCGGCGGCGCTCTTCTTATGGCCGTGGACGTAGCAGCAGAGGGTGCCGTCGACCAGCTCGAAGGCGAACTTGTCGGGAGCCGAGTCGGTCAGCCAGACGATGAAGGTTGGGGAGAAGAGCTGGCGCAGCCAGTTGGCGTCCTGACCCTTGCCGGCGAAGATCTCGTAGCGTTCGTCGAGCGCCTCGCTCTCCAGGTGGACGCGTTCTTTGGAGCGGCGGAAGGCGTCCTCGAGCTTCTCCAGCGCGCGCAGGCCGAACTTGCGCTGGCAGTAGAGCTCGGGGACGTGGGCGGCGCACTCGGGGATCTCGGCCACGCCGACGGTGTAGCGGTAGTAGTTGGTCTGCGTGTTGCCCTCGCTGTCGGTCGTCTCGTCCTCGTAGGTGTAGAGGGCGAGGGTCCCCTCGACGCCGTCCCCGAGCGGGCCGGCCATCGCCCGCTCGGCGTAGCGGTCGTCGCCCTTGCGCAGCAGCGGCGTCGCCGGCGGCGATCGCCGCGAGCGCGATCGAGACCCAGGTCAGCGGCTTGCCCAGCAGCCGCTTGAAGTGGAAGCCGCGCAGGTCGTCGGCGTCGTCGGGCGGGCTCATCGAGGCAACCCTATGCGCTGCAAGTGGGGTTGCGGATTGGGGTCGTGTTGCAAAGTGGGGGAGAGTGGGGTATTGTGGCGCTCGAGTTGAAGCCCAGGACCGGGGTGGTGAGGCTCCTCCCACCTCATCACTCCGGTCCCAACTCTCTCTTCAGACCGCAGAAAGGACATCGGCGCGGATGGCATTTCGGGGTCTCTACGAGCACAGCCTCGACTCCAAGGATCGCCTCACGGTCCCCTCGCGGTTCCGCGCCCCGCTCTCCGAGGGCGTTGTTCTGTCCAAGGGGTTCGACCCCTGCGTCTGGGTGCATACGACCACCGAGTTCGAGCAGCTCTCCGACCGCTTCCTCTCGCCACACAGCCCCTTCGGCAGCGACGCGCGCCGCCTGCGCCGGCGCTTCCACGGCGGCTCATTCGACGAGAAGCTCGACTCGGCCGGCCGCATCCGCGTCCCCAAGCCGCTGATCGAGCACGCCGGCCTGACCGGCCCCTGCGTCGTGATCGGCGCCGGCGAGTACCTCGAGATCTGGAACGCCGAGGCCTGGGCCAAGCAGGAGGAGGAGCTCGACGCGGCGGCACCGCAGATCGCCGAGGGCCTGGCCGGCGGCGGAGCGGCTGCGTGAGATGCGATCCGCGGCTCGCCAACTGCCCGCGGCGAGCCCGCAAGCGATGAGCGCCAACCTTCTCGTCATGCCCACCGAACATCAGCCAGTCCTCGCACCCGAGCTGACCGACCTGCTCGCCCCGCAGCCGGGGCAGACCGCCGTCGACTGCACCTTCGGCGGCGGCGGCCACGCGCGCCGCCTCGCCGCGGCGCTGGGGCCCGAGGGGACGCTGGTCTGCATCGACCGCGACCCTGCGGCGGAGGCCCGCTTCGAGCGCTTCGCCGCCGATGCGCCCTGTCGCGCCGCCTTCGTCGGATCGGACTTCGCGGCAGGGCTTCGCACCCTGCGCGGCGAAGGCATCCGCCCAGACATGGTCTACATGGACCTCGGAATGTCGTCGATGCAGGTCGATGCCCGCGAGCGGGGCTTCTCCTATTCCTATGACGCGCCGCTCGACATGCGGATGGACACGCGCCAGCAGCTGACCGCGGCCGACCTGCTCAACGAGTGGCCCGAGTCGCGGATCGCCCAGGCGCTGCGCCGCTACGGCGAGGAGCGCTACGCCGGCGGCATCGCCCGCGAGATCGTCCGCCGCCGGCCGCTGCGGACGACCGCCGAGCTGGTCGACGCGGTCAAAGCCGGGATGCCGGCCTCGGCCCGCTTCGGCGGCGGGCACCCGGCCAAGCGCACCTTCCAGGCGGTGCGGATTGCCGTCAACGGCGAGCTCGACTCGCTCGACGACGCGCTGCCGACCGCGTGGGGCATGCTGCCGCTCGGCGGCCGCCTCGCCGCGATCTCCTTCCACTCGCTCGAGGACCGGCGGGTGAAGCGCTTCCTCGCCGACCGCGCCCGCGGCTGCGTCTGCCCACCCGAGCTGCCGGTCTGCGTCTGCGGGCGCGAGCCCGAAGCCGAGCTGCTGACCCGGCGCGCCGTCGCGCCCGGCGCCGAGGAGATCGCCGCCAACCCCCGCGCCAAGTCCGCCCATCTTCGCGCCGCCATCAAGATCGCCGCCGCCCAGCCGGCCGGGAGCGCCGCCTGATGGCGGCGACGGCGACCGCCCGCCGGGCACCGGCACCGCCCCGCCATCTCCCGCGTCGTCACCTGATCCCGATCGCGGTCGGCACCGCGACGGCGGTTCGCAACCTGCCGGACTCGAGCCTGATGGTGAGGATGACCCGCGGCCGCGCTTGGATCGCCGTGCTCGGCGTCCTCCTCGTCGGCATCGTCACCCTCAACGTGATCACCCTCAGCCTCGCCGCCGGAGAGGGCCATGTGGGCGAGAACGTCCAGGCGCTCGAAGAAGAGAACGGGGTGCTGCGCAGCCGCGACGCCCAGCGATCCGGCGTGGCCCGGGTCCGTCACGAAGCGGCCGGCCTCGGCCTCAGCGCCGCCCCGGTCGACGAAGTCGAATACGTCCGCGCCAGCCCGGGCGACGTGGCGAGGGCCGCCAGCCGCCTCGCCGGGGCCTACTGAGGCCGCCGATGCGGACGATCGAGCGACGGATCGGCCTCCTCTTCGCCGGCTTCCTGCTCTGCTTCCTCGTGATCGGCGCACGCGCCTTCTGGCTGCAGGGGGTGCAGGGAGCGAAGCTCGCCTCGGAGGCCGCTTACCAGCAGACCGACGTAGTCACCGTTCCCGGCCTGCGCGGCAGCGTGCTCGATCGCTACGGCAACCCGCTCGCCGTCTCCGAAGACGCGAAGACGATCTACGCCACGCCTTACCAGGTGAAACGCCCCGCGGAAGCCGCCGCCAAGCTCGCCTCGATCCTCGGCGTCGGCGAGCGCGGGGTGCAGAAGAGCCTGACCGAGGAATCGGGCTTCGCCTACGTCGCCCGCAAGGTCGCCCTGCCGGTCGCGGCACGGGTGGAACGGCTCGAACTGGAAGGGATCGGCGAGCTGCCCGACAGCCGGCGCACCTATCCGCAGGGAGACCTCGCGGCGCAGACGATCGGCGCCGTCGGGTCCGAAGGCCAGGGCCTGACCGGGCTCGAGGCGGGCGAGGAATCGGCGCTGCGGGGCGAAGACGGCGAACGGCGGGTCGTCAACGACGCTCTCGGCGAACCGATCCGGCTGGAAACGGTCTCGGAAGCTGAGGACGGCGAAGACGTCCAGCTGACCCTCGACCCGGCGATCGAGAAGAAGACCGAGCAGGTGCTGGGCGAAGTCGGCGAAACGTACGCGCCGAAGGGCGCCACGGCGATCGTCATGGACCCGCGCAACTCGCAGATCCTGGCAATGGCGAACTGGCCGCCGGTCGACCCGACCGACCTCGAAGCGGCCAGCCCCGAAGACCTGATGAACCGCGCCACCGGCTTCACCTACGAGCCCGGCTCGACCTTCAAGGCGTTCACCGTCTCGGCGGCGCTGGAGGAAGGGGTCGTCACGCCGACGAGCACGTTCACGATCCCGCCGTCGCTGCAGGTCGCCGACCGCACGATCGAAGACGCCGAGGAACACGGGACCGAGGCGTTGAGCGTCGCCGAAATCCTCGCCAAATCGTCGAACATCGGCGCCGTCGAGATCGGGCTCCAGCTCGGCGCGCAGCGGTTCTCGCGTTGGATCGACCGCTTCGGCTTCGGGCGGCCCACGGGCGTGCAGTACCCGGCCGAGGAGCGTGGGATCGTGCCCTCGCTGAACGAATACTCCGGCTCGACGATGGGCAACCTGCCCATGGGTCAGGGCCTCTCGGTGACGCCGATGCAGATGATCGCCGGCTACGACGCGATCGCCGACGGCGGCATCCTGCGGCGGCCGCAGCTGATCGAGCGGGTCGGGGAAGAAGCGGTGTCCGAGCCGAAGGGGCGCCGGGTGATCTCGTCCCCGGTGGCCGAACAGGTGCGGACGATGCTCGAGGGGGTGCTGGCGCCGGGCGGGACGGCCTCGGAGGTCAGCGTCCCCGGCTACACGCTCGCGGGGAAGACCGGGACCGCGCAGGTGGCCGAAAACGGGACCTACTCGGAAACGAAGTACGTCGCGTCCTTCATCGGCTTCGCCCCGGCGCAGAACCCGCGGCTGCTGGTGGCGGTGATCGTCGATCAGCCGCAGGGGGAAATCTACGGCGGGTCGGTGGCGGCGCCGGCGTTCGGCAAGATCGCGGGGTTTGCTCTTCCTTATCTTGGGGTTGCGCCGGAATAGTGGGGGGCGGGGTCGGGTGGCCCTCCCCGCCAGGCCGTTGCGCAGCAGATCGTTGGGTGGCGATTCGGCGCGTCGCCGCCAAGCCTGCCGGGGAGGGCCACCCGACCCCGTTCCTAGAATCCCGGTCCAGTGAGACTGGATGAGCTTGTCGCGGTAGCTGAGGGGGCCCGGATCGTTGGGGATCCTGCGGTCGAGGTCGAGTCGCTTGCCTACGACAGCCGCAAGGTCGGCCCGGGGGCGTTGTTTTTTTGCGTGCCGGGGGAGAAGGTCGATGGGCATGGGTTTGCTGCGGCGGCTGTCGAGGCTGGGGCGGTGGCGCTCGTCGTTGAGCGGGAGCTGGACGTTGGCGTGGCTCAGGTCGTGGTTGACGACGCGCGGGCGGCGATGGCGCCGCTGGCGGCTCGGTTTTTTGGGGATCCGACCGACGAGCTGCGGGTGGTTGGGGTTACCGGGACGAATGGGAAGACGACCACGGCGTTCTTGGTGCGGGAGATCCTCGAGCGGGCCGGGGTGTCGTGCGGGTTGCTGGGGACGGTGAAGCAGGTCGTCGGCGGAGGCGAAGAGGAGGTCGAGCGGACGACGCCGGAGGCGATCGACCTTCAGGGGACGCTGCGGCGCATGCTCGACGCCGGCGATCGGGCCTGCGCGATGGAGGTCTCCTCGCACGCGCTCGTGCTGCGGCGGGCGGACGCGATCCATTTCGACGTCGCGCTGTTCACCAACCTGACCCAGGACCACCTCGACTTCCATCGCGACATGGAGGACTACTTCCGTTCGAAGCGGCTGCTGTTCGAGATGGGGCCGCGGGTCGCCGTCGTCAACGTCGACGACGAGTACGGGCGGCGGCTCGCGGGGGAGCTCGAGTGCGTCACCTTCTCCGCCGAGGGCCGCGAGGGAGCCGACCTCCGCGCCCACGACGCCTCCTTCGACGCCGCCGGATCTGCGTTCACCGTATCCCTCGTCGGCGGGGAGTGGCGGGTGCGGACGCGGCTGCCGGGTGACTTCAACGTTGCCAACGCGCTCGGCGCCTTCGCCGCCGCGCTGGCGCTCGGGGTCGACCCCGAGGACGCGGTGGCGGGGCTGGCCGAGGCGCCGGCGCCGCCGGGGCGGCTCGAGCCGGTCGAGGAAGGCCAGCCCTTCGCGGTCCTGGTCGACTACGCGCACACCCCCGACTCGCTCGAGAACGTGCTGCGCGCGGCGCGGCGGCTGACCCGGGGGCGGGTGATCTCGGTCTTCGGCGCCGGCGGCGACCGCGACCGCGGCAAGCGGCCGAAGATGGGGCGTGTGGGGGTGGGGCTCTCCGACCTGGCGGTAATCACCTCGGACAACCCACGCTCGGAGTATCCCGACGCGATCGTCGCCGAAGTGGCGGCCGGGGCCGAGGGCGGGGGTGCGGTCGAGCTCGAGGTCGACCGCCGCGAGGCGATCGCGATGGCGCTGGCGGAGGCCCGGCCCGGCGACACGGTCGTGATCGCCGGCAAGGGCCACGAGCAGGGGCAGGAGCTCGAGGACGGGCGCAAGGTCCCGTTCGACGACCGCGAGGTGGCCCGGGAGGAGCTGCGGAAGCTGGCCCCCCCGGCATGAGGCTCGAACCCGAGGCGATCGCCGCGGCGATCGGCGCCGAGATCGTCTCCAAGGGCGCGCCCGGCTCGCCGGAGCGGGCGACGATCGACTCTGGCGCGAGCGGCGCCGGCGATCTCTTCTTCGGCCTGCGTGGCGAGCGCGTCGACGGCAGCGAGTTCGCCGCCGAGGCGCTGGCCAAGGGGGCCTGGGGCGCCGTCGTCTCGACTTCTCTGCTGAGTTCGCACTTATTGCCGCATAGCGACGATAAAGGCGAACTCAGCGAGGGGGGAGGGGGGTGGGTTTTTGCGGTGGAGGACCCGCTGGTGGCGCTGCAGGCGCTGGCGCGGGGCTGGCGCCGCGAGCTGGGCGCGCGGGTCGTCGGCGTCACCGGCTCGGTCGGCAAGACCTCGGTCAAGGACATCGCCCGGGCGCTCCTGCCCGGCCGCGTCCACGCCAACCGCGAGAATCTCAACACCGAGATCGGGCTGCCGCTGACGGTGCTCGAAGCCCCGCTGGAGACCGAGCTGCTGGTGCTGGAGATGGCGATGCGGGGGCCGGGACAGATCGCCGAGCTGGCCGCGATCGCCGAGCCTGAGGTGGCGGTGATCACCAACGTCGGCCCGGTCCACGTCGAGCTGCTCGGCTCGGTCGAGGCGATCGCCGCCGCCAAGGCCGAGATCCTGGCGGCGCTGCCGCCCGACGGCGCCGCGGTCGTCCCGGTCGACGCCGGCGAGCTCGAGCCCCATCTCGCCGCGGCGCCGCGGCTGATCCGCTTCGGCCCCGGCGGCGACGTCGAGGCGGTCGAATCGCGGGTGCGGGAGGGAGTCACCGACGCCCTGATCGCCACGCCGGCCGGGCGCGCCCGCTTCCACTTCCCCTTCACCGAGGGCCACAACCTGGCCAACGCGCTGGCGGCGATCGGCGCCGGCGTGGCGCTCGGCGCGCCGCTCGAGGCGATGGCCGACCGCGCTGCGAACATAGGCTTCTCCAGCTTCCGGGGCGAGCGCATCGAGCTTGCCGACGGGATCGTCCTGGTGAACGACTGCTACAACGCCAACCCGGTCTCGATGCGCGCCGCGCTCGACCACCTCGCTTCGCTCGAGGGCGCGCGCCGCATCGCCGTGCTCGGCGAGATGGCCGAGCTCGGGCCGGAGGCCCCCGCCTACCACCGCGAGGTCGGCGCTCACGCCCGCGCCGCGGGGGTCGACCTGTTGGTCGGCGTCGGCGAGCCGGCGCGCGAGTACGAGCCCGACGAGCTCGTCGGGGCGCCCGAGGAGGCGGCCGAGCTGCTTGCCGCCCAGCTCGAGCCCGGCGACGCGATCCTGGTCAAGGGCTCGCGCTCGGCCGGCCTCGAGGCGGTCGCCGAGGCGCTCGGGGAGATGCTCTGATGGGCGAGGTGCTGATCGCCGGGATGGCGGCGATGCTGATCTGCATCTTCCTCGGGCCGAAGTTCATCGAGTACCTGCGGGTGAAGGAGTTCGGCCAGCACATCCGCGAGGACGGGCCGCAGGAGCACCACGCGAAGGCCGGCACGCCGACGATGGGCGGGCTGATCGTCTTCGCCGCGATCTGCGTCCCCTACCTCGTCCTCTCCGACCGCGACGCGCAGAGCCTCGCCGTCTTCGGCGTCGCCCTCGGCTGCGCCGGGCTCGGCTTCGCCGACGACTTCATCAAGATCGTCAAACGCCGCTCGCTCGGCCTCTCGGCGCGCTGGAAGCTCGCCGGCCAGCTGATTCTCGCGCTGGGCCTCTGGTGGGTCGCGCGCCACGAGGTCGGCCTCGAGCCGACCCTCTACTTCCGCATCGGCGACGGCAGCATCGACCTCGGCCCGGTCCTCTACTTCGTCCTCGTCTTCCTCGTCATCGCCGGCACCTCCAACGGGGTCAACCTGACCGACGGCCTCGACGGCCTCGCCGCCGGCTCCTGCGCGATCGTCCTCCTCGCCTACACCGCGATCGCCTTCGTCACCAACGAGCAGCAGAACCTGGCGCTTCTCTCCGCCTGCCTGGTCGGCGGCTGCATCGGCTTCCTCTGGTTCAACGCCTTCCCCGCCTCGATCTTCATGGGCGACACCGGCTCGCTCGGCCTCGGCGGCGCGATCGGCGCGCTGGCGGTGATGACCCAGACCGAGGTGCTGCTGATCATCATCGGCGGCATCTTCGTGATCGAGGCGCTCTCGGTCGCGGTCCAGGTCTTCGCCTTCAAGACCTTCCGCCGCCGCGTCCTGCTGATGGCGCCGTTGCACCACCACTTCGAGATGATGGCCTGGTCGGAGACCAAGATCATGCTCCGCTTCTGGATCATCGCCGCCGTCTGCTCGGGCATCGGCTTCACCCTGTACCAGCAGTCGATCGGTCGGTAGCTCGACAGGTCCGGCCGAGCGCGGCGCGAAGCTATCGGGGATGAGCGCGCCGCCCAGGAAGCCTCGCCCCGAGCTGCCCAAGGGTCCTTACCTGGTCGTGGGGCTGGCGCGGTCGGGGCAGGCCGCGGCGCGGATGCTGGCCGCTCGGGGGGAGGTCGTGCGGGGGGTCGATTCGGGGCATCCGGACGGCGCGGCAGGGCTGGAGGGGGAGGGCGTCGAAGTTGTCCTGGATACGGATGGATTGGCTCTGCTCGAGGGGATACGGACGGTCGTCAAGAGCCCGGGAGTTCCCCGGGAGGCGCCGGTGATCGCAGCCGCGCTGGAGCGCGGCATCGACGTCCTCGGCGAGCTCGAGCTGGCCTGGCGGGCGATCCCCAACCGGTTCCTCGCCGTCACCGGGACCAACGGCAAGACGACGACGGTCGAGCTGCTCGGACACCTGTACCGGGCCGCCGGCGAGCCGGTCGCCGTCGCCGGCAACGTCGGCACGCCGCTCTCCTCGCTTGCGGGGGAGGTCGACCCCGCCGCCACCGTCGTCTGCGAGGCGTCGAGCTTCCAGCTCGAGGACACGGTCGCCTTCGCGCCGGAGTGCGCCGTCTTCCTCAACCTCGCGCCCGACCACCTCGACCGCCACGCCACCCTCGAGGAGTACCTGACGGCGAAGCTGCGGATCTTCGCCAACCAGGGCAACGACGACCTCGCCGTCTACGACGCCGACGAGCCGGGGCTGGCCGGGGTCGACCTCGGCGGCTGCGCCCGCCGCGTCTCCTTCTGCCGCGGCGCCGGCCCCGACTGCGAGGTCGCCCTCGCCGGGGGCACCGTCTACTACGACGACTCGCCGCTGATCGGCGTCGAGGAGCTCGGCCTGTTCGGCGAGCACAACGTCGCCAACGCGATGGCCGCGGCCGCCGCGGCGCTCTCGATGGGGCTCGACCGCGACGCGGTGCGCGAGGGCCTGCGCAGCTTCGCCGGCGTGCCGCACCGGCTCGAGCAGGTGGCCGAGATCGGCGGCGTGCGCTTCGTCAACGACTCGAAGGCGACCAACGTCGCCTCGGCGACGGTCGGCCTGCGTGCATTCGAGGGAGGCGTCCACGCGATCCTCGGCGGCAGCGAGAAGGACGAGCCCTTCGCGCCCCTGCTCGACCCGGTGCGGGAGCGCTGCGTCGCCTGCTACCTGTTCGGCGCCTCCGCCGACCGCCTCGCCGCCGAGCTGGCACCCGTCCTCGAAGACGGCGTCGAGCTGCACCATTGCGCCGGCCTCGAGGACGCCGCGCGCCGCGCCGCCGCCGCGGCGGCGGCGGGCGAGGTCGTCCTGCTCTCGCCCGCCTGCGCCAGCTTCGACGCCTTCGAGAACTTCGAAGCGCGGGGCGAGGCGTTTCGCCGGATAGTCGAGGGGCTGCGATGAAATCGCCGAAATCGCGGAAGGCGCGAAAGGGCGGCCGCAAGGCCAAATCGACGAAGCGCAGCGCCCGCGCCGCCAAGCTTCCGGCCGAGTACAACATGCTGCTGACGGCGACGCTCTGCCTGCTCGCCTTCGGCGCGGTAATGGTCTTCTCCGCCAGCTCGACCACCCGCATCCTCAGCAACGGCGGCCTCTCCGACAGCGCCTTCTACCTCAAGCGCACGCTGATCTTCGGCGCCTTCGGCCTGGCCGTGATGCACGTCGTCGCCCGTCACGGGCTGGTCACGATCCGCCGCCTCACGCCGGCGATCCTCGGCGTCTCGCTTTTCCTCCTCTTCGCCGTGCTCTTCGCCGGCAGCAGCGTCAACGGGGCCAGCCGCTGGATCGGTCCCAGCGCGCTCCAGTTCCAGCCCTCCGAGCTGGCCAAGGTGGCGCTGATCCTCTACGGCGCCGATCTGCTGGCGCGCAAGCCGAAACGGGCGCGGACGATTAAGGGATTGACGCCGTTCCTGCTCGTCGTTGGCTTCGCCGCTGTCCTGATCGTGGTCGAGCCCGACATGGGCACGGCGATGGTCGTCGCCTTCGCCGTCGCCGCGACCCTGGTCGCGGCCGGGATGCGCCTCCGCGACCTGGCGCTGATCGGCGGCGCGCTGGCCGTCTTCGCCCTGCTGATGACCGTGGTCGAGCCCTACCGGATGGAACGCCTGACCGGCTTCCTGCATCCCGGCTCCAACCCCACCGGCGCGGGCTTCCAGGCGGCGCAGGCGAAGATCGCGCTCGGCTCGGGCGGGATCTTCGGCGTCGGCATCGGCAACGGCACCGCAAAGGCGGGATTCCTGCCCGAGGCGCACACCGACATGATCTCGGCCGTGATCGGCGAGGAGCTGGGCATGGTCGGCATCCTTGGCGTCGTCGGCCTCTTCGCGCTCTTCGGCTACGCCGGCCTGCAGGTGGCGAAGAAAGCCAAGGACAGCTACGGCAAGCTGCTCGTCGCCGGCCTCACCTCGCTGATCCTCGTCCAGGCGACGATCAACCTCTTCGCCGTGATGGGCCTGGCGCCGCTGACCGGGGTGCCGCTGCCCTTCGTCTCCTACGGCAACAGCAGCCTGCTGGCGGCGCTCTTCGCCGTCGGCCTGATCCTCAACGTCGCCCGCGGGGGGACCGCCAGCGCTGGCAAACTGCGCGTCGTCGAGGGCGGCCGGGCGCCGGCACGCGGAAGGAGTCGATCGAGCAGTGCCAAACGGGCCAAGAGTGGTGGTGGCAGCCGGGGGAACGGCCGGTCACGTCGTGCCGGCCATGGCGGTCGCCGCCGAGCTGCTGGCTAGCGGCGCCGAGGTCTCCTTCCTCGGCGCGCGCGGTCGGATCGAGGCCGAGCTCGTGCCGGCCGCCGGCTATGAGATCGACCTCGTGCGGGTGCGCGGGATCGACCGCCGTAACCCCCTGCGAGCCGCGCTGGCGGCGGTCGAGGCGATGGCCGCGGCCGGTGGGGCGCTGCGCGCGCTCCGCCACCGCCGGGCCGACGTGGTCATGGGCGGCGGCGGCTTCGTCGCCGGGCCCGCCGGCCTCGCCGCGGTGCTGCGCCGGACGCCGCTCGTCCTCACCGAGGCCGACAGCCACCTCGGCCTCGCCAACCGCCTGCTCGCCGGGCGGGCGCGCCGGGTCTGCCTCGCCTTCCCGATCGCCGGCCGGGAAGGCGGGCGCTACGAGGTGACCGGGCGGCCTGTGCCGGCCGCGGTGCTCGGCGCCGACCGCGACGCGGCCCGGGCGCGTTTCGGGATCGCGGCCGGCGAGAGCTGCCTACTGGTCATGGGCGGCAGCCAGGGGGCGCGCTCGATCAACGAGGGCGCGATCGAGGCCTTCGCCGGGCGCCCCGGGCGCGGGTTCCACGTCGTCCACCTCTCCGGCCGGCGCGACTTCGGGGCGCTCGAGGACCGCCTCGCGGCCGCCCCGCACCGCGAGCGCTACACCCTGCTGGCCTACGAGCCCGATCTCGGCGAGTGCCTCGCCGCCTGCGACCTCGTCCTCGGCCGCTCGGGTGGCTCGATCTTCGAGCTGACCGCGGCCGGGCGCCCGGCGATCCTCGTCCCCTATCCGCACGCCGCCGCCGGCCACCAGGAGGGAAACGCCGCCTGGATGGTCGAGGCCGGCGCCGCGACCGCGATCCCCGACGCCGAGCTGAGCGCCGAGCGGCTCGCCGCCGAGGTCTCGGCCACGCTCGGCGATCGGCCGCGGTTGAGCGCGATGGCGGCGGCCTCGGCGGCGCTGGCGATGCCCGACGCCGCCCGCCGCATCGCTGATGTCATCCTGGAGGCCGCCGCGTGACCGGCTGGGGAGGGCGGCGGCTGCACTTCGTCGGCATCGGCGGGGCGGGGATGAGCGGGTTGGCGCTCGTCTGCCGCGATCTGGGCGCGGCGGTTACCGGGAGCGATCGGGCCGAGTCCTCTTATATGGAGCGCCTGCGGGCGGCCGGAATCGAGCCGGCCGTCGGCCACGACGCCGGCAACCTGCCGGAGGACTGCGAGGTGGTCGTCTCGACCGCGATCGGCGACGACAATCCCGAGCTGGCCCTGGCCCGCGAGCGGGGCTGCCCGGTCCTGCACCGGGGCGAGCTGCTCGCCCAGCTCTGCGCCGAGAAGCGACTGATCGCAGTCGCCGGCACCCACGGCAAGACCACCACGACGGCGATGCTGGCCTGGGCGCTGCGGGCGCTTGGCGCCGACCCAGCCTTCTTCGTCGGCGGCGAGGTGCCGGGCCTGGGGCCCGAAGGCGGCGTCGCCAACGCCGGCTGGGGGACGGGGGAGTGGGCCGTGGCCGAGGCCGACGAGAGCGACGCCAGCTTCCTCCGCCTGGAGCCCGAGATCGCCGTCGTCACCAACATCGAGATGGACCATCACTCGCGCTGGGGCTCGGTCGCCGAGTTGCGCGCCGCCTTCGAGGAGTTCGCGGCGAAGGCGGACGCCGTCGCCGATCCGGCCGGTGTCGACGTCGGGATCGAGCTGGCGATCCCGGGCGAGCACAACGTCCTCAACGCCCGCGCCGCCATCGCCGCGGCGGCGCTGGCCGGCTTCGACCCGGACGAGGCGGCGAAAGCACTCGCCGACTTCCCCGGGGTGCACCGCCGGCTCGAGCTGAAGGACGAACGGGGCGGCTCCCGCATATACGACGACTACGCCCACCACCCGACCGAGGTCCGCGCCGCGCTGGCGGCGCTGCGCGATCTGTCACCGGACCGCCTGATCGCCGTCTTCCAGCCGCACCTCTACTCGCGCACCAAGGCCTTCGCCGAGCAGTTCGGCGCCGCCCTGGCGGCGGCCGACGAGGTCGCCGTGCTCGATGTCTACCCCGCGCGGGAGGAGCCGGTCGGCGAGCTGGCGGGGGTCAGCGGCCTCGACGTCGCCCGCGCCGCGGCGGACCGCATGGGGGGGAGGAGGGTGCTCTGGACGCCGACGATCGAGGCTGCGCAGCGAGCGCTCGGGGAGCGCCTTGGCGAGGGCGACATCCTCGTCACGATCGGCGCCGGCGACGTCTTCAGGGTGGGCGAGGCGCTGATCGCCGGCGAGGAGGTGAGATGACCGCTGCTCCGTCCGGAGTCGAGCGCGACTATCCGCTCGAGCGCCTGACCACGGTGCGCACCGGCGGCGCCGCCGAGTGGTTCGGCCGGCCCGCCAGCGAGAAGCGGTTGGCCGAGCTGCTCGCCTGGGCCGCCGCCGAGGGCATGGCGATCGGCGTCGTCGGCTCGGGGTCGAACCTGCTGATCGCCGACGACGGTTTCCGCGGCCTGGCGCTGAAGCTCGCCGGCGAGCTGGCCGGAGTCGAGCGCGAGGGGGAGAGGCTGCTCTGCGGCGGCGGCGCGCGGCTGCCCTCGGCCGCGGCGAAAGCCGCCGGGTGGGGGTTGGCCGGGATCGAGTTCGGCGTCAACATCCCCGGCACCGTCGGCGGCGCGGTGAAGATGAACGCCAACGCATACGGCGGCGAGCTGGCCCGGGTGCTGGAGTGGGTCGACGTCTGCACGCCCGCCGGCGGCGAACGCCGGTCTCCCGAGAGCCTCGAGTTCGCCTACCGAAGCTCCAACCTCGGGCCGGGCGAGATCGTCGCACTGGCGTGCTTCCGGCTCGAGCCCGGCGAGCCGCGCGAGATCAAGGCGACCATGGCCTCGATGCGCGAGCGCCGCCACGAGGCGCAGCCCTCGGGGATCAAGACCTTCGGCTCGACCTTCAAGAACCCCACCGGCGAGCGCACCGCGGGGCAGCTGCTCGAGGCGGCCGGCTGCCGCGGCCTGCAGATCGGCGGCGCCCGCTTCTCGCCGAAGCACGCCAACTTCGTCGAGAACGCCGGCGGGGCGAGCACCGCCGACGTGCTCGAGCTGATGGCCGAGGGCCGCCGCCGCGTGCACCAGCGCTTCGACGTCGTGCTCGAGCCGGAGGTGCAGATCCTCGGCGAGGTGAGCTGGCCCGAGGGCTGGGAGCTGTGAGGCGGATCCTCCTCGTTGCCGTTCTCGCCGTCGCGGTCGCCGGCGCGACCTACTGGCTCGTGCTGCGCGACAGCACCGCCGAGCCGCACGTGGTCGTGCCGCGCGCGGTGGCGCAGATCGGCAGCGGCTCGACCGCGGTCGCGGTCGGCCCCGACGGCCAGGTGCTCGCCTGGCTGCCGCTCCCCGAAGGCGGGAAGCTGCCGCAGCTGCCGCTCTCCGAACCGCCGAAGGGGGGGCGGCTCGCCGGCACCGCGCTGCAGCAGGTGCGCGTGCTGGCCGCCACGCCGGCGGCGCTCCGTCGCTACGTGGCGGGCAGCCGCTACGGCGAAAGCGGTGTCGACGTCGAACTGGCCTCGGGGATCGAACTCCGCTTCGGCGACGACTCGCAGGCCGAAGAGAAGTGGAAGGCGGCCGCCGCGGTTCTCGCCGATCCGAGTGTGACGGCGCTCGATTATGTAGACCTGCACGCTCCCGGGCGCCCGGCCGTGGGCGGCTCTGGGCATACGCTTCCGCCCCTTCCCTAAACCCTCGACCACAGGGTTAGCTTGGGCAAACCCTCAAGTTGGCATTGAGACATGGCGCTTGCAGGATGGCATTCGGGCGTTTGACAGAGCCCGCCAAATGCCCTACGTTGAGCGCAATTTCCGCGCTTCGAGCGTAGCCTTGAACTCTCAAGCTTCGCAAGAGGATCGGACGGAACAAGGGCTCAACTCATACCCAGGCTTGGAGAAATCGGGAGATGGAATCCACTTACCTCGCTGTGATCAAGGTCGTCGGCGCCGGCGGCGGGGGCACCAATGCCGTCAGCCGGATGGTCGACGCCGGAATCCGTGGCGTCGAGTTCGTCGCGGTCAACACCGACGCCCAGGCCCTGCAGGCCTGCGAAGCCGACATCAAGCTCTCGATCGGCCAGGAGCTGACCCGGGGCCTCGGCGCCGGCGGCAACCCCGAGGTCGGGGCGGGCGCCGCGGCCGAGAGCCGCGATGAGATCAAGGAGGCGCTGAAGGGCGCCGACATGGTCTTCGTCACCGCCGGGGAGGGCGGGGGCACCGGCACCGGCTCGGCGCCGATCATCGCCGAGATCGCCAAGGAGGAGATCGGCGCGCTGACCGTCGGCGCGGTGACCAAGCCGTTCGAGTTCGAGGGCAAACGGCGGATGCAGCAGGCGCTCGAGGGGATCGAGAAGCTGCGCAACAACGTCGACACCCTGATCATCGTCCCCAACGAGAAGCTGCTGCAGGCGGTCGAGCGGCGCACCTCGGTGCTGGAGGCGTTCAAGCAGGCCGACGACATCCTGCGCCAGGGCGTGCAGGGGATCACCGACCTGATCACGATCCCCGGCCTGATCAACCTCGACTTCGCCGACGTCCGCACGATCATGCGCGACGCCGGCTCGGCGCTGATGGGAGTCGGCGCCGCCTCGGGCGAGTCGCGCGCGATCGACGCCGCCAAGGCCGCCGTTACCTCGCCGCTGATCGAGGAGTCGATCAAGGGCGCGACCGGGATGCTGCTCAACATCACCGGCCCCGAGGACCTCGGCCTGTTCGAGGTCAACGAGGCGGCCCAGCTCGTCCAGGCCGAGGCCGACGACAACGCCAACATCATCTTCGGCTCGGTCGTCGACCAGTCGATGCGCGACGAGGTGCGGGTCACCGTGATCGCCACCGGCTTCGAGGGCTTCGAGCTGCTCGCCCGCTCGCCGCAGCGGGTGCGGCGCCGCTACGAGAGCCGCGGCCCGCGGATCTCGGCCGAGGACACCGACATCCGCAAGCTACGGGTGTCGGACGATGACATCGACGTCCCTGGCTTCCTCAAGGAATAGGCCCGCGCAATAGCCTTGCGCGGGTGAGGACCCCCCTCTACGAGCAGTACCTGGCCGCCGGCGCAAGGATCGTTCCCTTCGCCGGCTGGGACATGCCCGTCCAGTACGAGGGGGTGCTGGAGGAGCACTCGGCGGTGCGGACGCACGCGGGGATGTTCGACGTCTCGCACATGGGCGAGGTCGAGGTCGAGGGGCCCGGCGCGCTCGCCTTCCTGCAGCGGGTGCTCTCCAACGACGTCGCCGCGATCGGGCTCGGCGGCGCCCAGTACTCCTGCCTCTGCGCCGAGGACGGCGGCGTGCTCGACGACCTCTTCGCCTACCGGCTCGGCGGCGACCGCTACCTGCTCGTCACCAACTCCGCCAACCACGCCGCCGACCTCGCCTGGCTCGGCCAGTGGAGCCGCACCTTCGACGTCGCCGTGCGCGACGTCGCCGACCGCTACGCGATGCTCGCGGTGCAGGGCCCGCACGCCCGCGCGATCGCCTCGCGCGCCCTGGGGGTCGAGCTGCCGGCGCGGATGCGGGTCGCGGCGGTGCGGATCGGCGGCCGCCCGGCGCTCGCCTGCGGCACCGGCTACACCGGCGAGGACGGGGTCGAGCTGCTGATCGACCCCGAGGTCGCGCCGCCGATCTGGGCCGAGCTGCTCGACGCCGGCGTCGTCCCCTGCGGCCTCGGCGCCCGCGACACCCTGCGCCTCGAGGCCTGCTTCCACCTGCACGGTAACGACATGGGACCCGACCGCAACCCGATCGAGGCCGGCCTCGGGTGGTGCTGTAGGGAGGCGACGGGGTTCCTCGGTGCCGAGGCGGTCGCGCGGGCGCGGGCCGAGGGCACCGCCGAGCGGCTCGCCCCGTTCAAGATCGAGGGCCCCGGCATCCCGCGCCAGGGCAACCCGGCGATGCTGGGCGACGAGAGGGTCGGGACGGTGACCAGCGGCAGCTTCTCGCCCTCGCTCGAGATCGGCATCGGCATGGCCTACCTGCGCAGCGACCTGGCCGAGCCGGGGACCGAGATCGAGATCGACGTGCGCGGCAAGCGCCGCCCGGCCCGGGTAGCGTCCAAGCCCCTCTACCGGAAGGAGACCTGAGTTGGCCGAGGCGAGCTACCCCGACGACCTGCTGTACCACGACCAGCACGACTGGGCCCGCCTGGAGGGCGACGAGCACGCCGTCTTCGGGATCACCTGGTACGCGCAGGACAGCCTCGGCGAGGTCGTCTTCTACGACCCGCCGGAGGTCGGCGCAGCGGTCGACAAGGACTCCTCCTACGCCGAGGTCGAGTCGGTCAAGGCGGTCTCCGACGTGATCGCGCCGCTCTCGGGCGAGATCGTCGAGGTCAACGATGCCCTGGCCGACGCTCCCGAGAAGGTCAATGAGGACCCCTATGGCGAAGGCTGGCTGGTCAAGGTGAAGCTGGCCGCGCCGAAGGAGGCCGAGGCGCTGCTCGGCGCCGACGAATACCGCAAGCTGCTGGAAAACGGGTAGCGGGGCCCGCCCATCCGTTCCGTAGCCTTAGCCGGGTGACGCGCTACACCTCCGCCACCGCTGCCGACCGCGAGGAGATGCTGGCGACGATCGGCGTCGACTCGGTCGAGGAGCTGTTCGAGCAGGTGCCCGAGCCGCTGCGCCTCCGCCGCCCGCTGGCGCTGCCGGCGGGGATGAGCGAGGCCGAGGTCCACGAGCGCCTGGTGGCGCTGGCCGCGCGCAACGCCGACGCCGAAGAGCAGGTCTGCTTCCTCGGCGCGGGGATGTACGACCACTACGTGCCGGCGATCGTCGACGCGATCACCCAGCGCTCGGAGTTCCTCACCCCCTACACGCCCTACCAGCCGGAGATCTCCCAGGGCGGGCTGCAGGCGATGTTCGAGTTCCAGACGATGATGTCCGAGCTGACGGCGCTGCCGGTCGCCACCGCCGGCCTCTACGAGGGCCCCTCCTCGCTCGCCTCCGCCGGCTACCTGGCGATCGGCGCGACCAAGGGCCGCCGCCGCTTCGTCGTCTCGCGCGGCGTCCACCCGCACAGCCGCGAGACGCTCGCCACCTACGCGACCGGGTTCGGCGCCGAGATCGCCGAGGTCGGCCTCGAGGGCGGGCTCACCGACGCGGCCGGGCTGGCCGAGGCCGTCGACGGGGAGACCGCCGCCGTCTTCCTGCAGAGCCCCAACTTCCTCGGCGCGATCGAGGACGTCGAGGCGCTCGGCGCAGCGGCGAAGGAGCACGGGGCGCTGCTCGTCGTCGCGGTCGACCCGATGACGCTCGGCGTGCTGAAGCCGCCGGGCGAGTGCGGCGCCGACATCGCCCTCGGCGAGGGCCAGCCGCTCGGCAACCGGCTCGACTTCGGCGGCCCCTCGTTCGGCTTCTTCTGCGGGACCGAGGAGCTGATCCGGCGCATGCCGGGCCGGATCGCCGGCGAGACCGACGACGTCGACGGCCGCCGCGGCTTCGTCCTCGCCCTGCAGACCCGCGAGCAGCACATCCGCCGCGAGAAGGCGACCCACAACATCTGCACCGCGCAGGCGCTGAACGCGCTGGCGGCGACGATCCACCTCGCCTGGCTCGGCCGCGAGGGCTTCCGCGAGCTGGGCGAGCTGCTGGTCCGCCGCACCGCTTACGCCCGCGAGCGGCTCGCCGCGCTCGACGGGGTCGAGCTGCTGCACGAGGCCCCGGTCGCGCGCGAGCTCGCGCTCCGCCTCGAGGCGCCGGTCGGGCCGGTGCTCGAGCGCTGCGCCGAGCGCGGCATCGCCGCCGGCTACCCGCTCGGCCGCGAGTACCCGGAGTACGAGGACGGTCTGCTGGTGGCGATCACCGAGCGCCGCAGCCGCGAGCAGATCGACGCCCTCGCCGAGGCGCTCGGGGCGGCGGTCCAGGCCGAGCGGGTCGAGCGCCCGGACGCCGTCGCACCCGGGGAGACCAAGTCGCCCTTCGCCAGCGGGGGTGGGCCATGGCGATGACCGAGACGCCGCTGCAGCGCGAACGCGCACGGACGATCTTCGAGCGCTCGCAGCCGGGCCGGCGAGCCGCCACGCTGCCCGAGGCCGGCGTGCCCGAGCCGCCGCTGGAGGAGCTGATCCCGGCCAATCTGCTGCGGGCCGAGCCGCCGCGCCTGCCCGAGGTCGCCGAGCCCGAGATCGTCCGCCACTACAACCGCCTCTCGCGCCGCAACTTCGACCTCGACACCGGCCTCTACCCGCTCGGCTCCTGCACGATGAAGCACAACCCGCGGCTGAACGAGCGGGTCGCGGCGCTGCCCGGCCACGCCCGCCTGCACCCCGCGCAGGACCCGCGCCGCGCCCAGGGCGCGCTCGAGCTGATGTGGCTGCTGCAGGAGTCCCTGGCCGAGATCTGCGGCCTGCCGCACGTCAGCCTGCAGCCCTCGGCCGGCTCCCACGGCGAGCTCGCCGGCCTGCTGCTGACGCGCGCGTTCCACGCCGACCGCGGCGAACTGCGGACCAAGGTGCTCGCCCCCGACACCTCGCACGGCACCAACCCCGCATCGGTGACGATGGCCGGCTACGAGATCGTCAAGGTCGCGACCGACGAGCGCGGCGGGGTCGAGATGGACGACCTGCGGGCCAAGGTCGACGGCGACGTCGCCTGCCTGATGTTGACCAACCCCAACACGCTCGGGCTCTTCGACGAGAACATCGCCGAGATCGCGGCGCTGATCCACGCGGTGGGGGGGACGCTCTACTACGACGGCGCCAACCTCAACGCGGTGATGGGCCACTCGCGCCCGGGGGACATGGGCTTCGACATCGTCCACGTCAACCTGCACAAGTCCTTCAGCCAGCCGCACGGCGGCGGCGGGCCGGGGGCGGGGCCGATCGCGGTCTCGGAGCGGATCGAGCCCTTCCTGCCTCGGCCCCAGGTCGTCCGGCGCGAGGGCGGCAACGGCAGCGGCCCGGTCTTCGACCTCGAGCACGAGCGGCCGAAGTCGATCGGCCGCCTGCGCGGCTTCCAGGGCAACTTCGGCGTCTTCGTCCGCTCCTACGCCTACATCCTCAGCCTCGGCGCCGACGGCCTCGCCGAGGCCTCGGAGACCGCGGTGCTGAACGCCAACTACCTCAAGGCGCGGCTCGCGCAGGGCCGCGCCGGCCAGCACCTGCCGGTCGCCTTCGAGCGCCACTGCATGCACGAGTTCGTCCTCTCCGGCAAGCCGATGAAGCGCGAGCTTGGCCTTGCCACCCTCGACCTCGCCAAGCGTCTGCTCGACTTCGGCTTCCACCCGCCGACCGTCTACTTCCCGCTGCTGGTCGAGGAGGCGCTGATGGTCGAGCCGACCGAGACCGAGACCAAGGAGAGCCTCGACCAGTTCGCCGAGGCGATCGAGCAGATCCTCGCCGAGGCCGAGGAGGACCCCGAGATCGCCAAGCAGGCCCCCTACACAACCCCGGTCCGCCGCCTAGACGAGGTCAAGGCCACCCGCAAGCCGGTCGTCCGCCAGCCGCTGGACTGAGATACACGCTGTCAGCGTGCGAAATCGCACGGAGACAACGTGATTCCTCATACGTTGCAGCGTATGAATTCGTACATTGCCAGCGTACGACCGCAGACCATCGTCTGCGATGTCGTCGGATAGGTATGCAATTGTTTGTCTGTGACAAACGCCGACGAGGATCTTTCCTATCGAATCGCTTATGACGAGGCCGTTCGCGCGCTGTCGCAGCAGCAGGGCATGATCGACAGCCTGCGTACGCGTGCCGGTCTGTTGCTGTCCGCGGCTGCGATCACCACATCGTTTCTCGGCGCGCAGGCACTGAACGACGGCGGGCCGACAGTCGCGACGTGGCTGGCGCTTACCAGCTTCGTCAGCCTGTCGATTGCTGCCCTGGCGATTCTCTGGCCGCACCGTCTCGAGTTCACAGCCAATCCGGCGAACGTGATTCAGAGCTATATCGAGACCGACGAACCCCTATCGGTCGCCGAGATCCACCGAGACTTGTCCCTTCATATGCACGACAGCTACGCCGACAACCTCGCAGGCCAAAAGCAACTCGCCTTTCGCTTCAGGCTCGCCGGAGCCCTGCTGACCGCCGAGGTGATTTTCTGGATAGTCGACCTCGCATCGAAGGTGTAAAATAGATATCACGATGACCAGCCTGCTTTCCCGCCCACCCGAGCCGAAACGCCCAATGACGGCGGCCATGAGAATCTCCCCATAGGCGGCCACCGGAACTCCCCGCTGGCGGTCACCAAACCTCCCCAGTGGCGGCCATCGGATCTCCCCACCGACGACTGAAAACCGCCGGCCGAGACGGCCGGTGCCGACCGCCCGCCTCGCTACGGCTCGCCCCTTCGGCAAGCAGACGAGGAGGCGTCGGATTGAAGAAAGCGGAGGAAGTGATGGAGATTCTTGAGGCATATGACCTGGTCGGCACGTTGCGAGGAGCGGCGGAGCTGGCCGGCTGCGATCACAAGACGGTCGCCTATTACGTGGAAGAGCGGGAAGCCGCGGGCGGCGATTGGGGACGAAGACAGCGACCCTGCCCGCGCACTGTCGACTACGAGGGCAAGATCGCCGAGCTTGTCGAGCGCTCTCAGGGAAAGGTTCGCGCCGACAAGGTGCACGAGCGGCTCGAGGCGATGGGCTATGAGGGCTCGCCGCGCACGACAAGGCGGGCGGTGGCCCGCGTCAAGGCCGCCTATGAGGCCGGGCACAGGCGCGTGCTGGCGCCCTGGGTCACCGAGCCCGGCCTGTGGATGCAGTGGGACTACGGCGACGGCCCCGCCATCGACGGCAGGCCGACCTCGCTGTTTTGCGCCTGGCTCGCCTGGTCGCGCTTTCGCGTCGTCCTGCCGCTCGCCGACCGCACCCTGCCCTCGGTCGTTATGGCGCTCGACCGGGCCCTGCGGGCTTTTGGCGGCTCTCCCACCTACGCCTTGACCGACAACGAGAAGACCGTCACCACCAGCCACGTCTGCGGGATCGCCGTGCGCAACCCGCAGATCGTCGCCGCCTCGCGCCACTACGGGCTGAGCGTCGCCACCTGCGTGCCGGCGGACCCGGAGTCCAAGGGAGGCTCGGAGGCGACCGTGCGGGTCGCCAAGGCCGACCTGGTGCCGACCGACCACAACCTGCGGCCCGGATACGCGAGCTTCGCCGAGCTGGAGGCGGCCTGTGAGTCCTTCTGCGAGCAGGTCAACGGCCGCGAGCACCGGGTCACCGGTCGCGTCCCGGCGGAGATGCTGCGTGAGGAGCGAGGTCGCCTGCACCCACTGCCCGATGCCCCGCACACCATCTGCTTCGGGGAGACGCGAAAGGTCTCCAAGGAGTCGACGATCTCAGTGGGAAGGGCGATCTACTCGGTCCCCCACGAGCTGGTCGGAGAGCGCGTCTGGGCCAGGGCCCACGACGGCCGCCTCGTCGTCGTGCACGCCGACGGCGCCCACGGCCCACGCGAGGTCGCCCGCCACGAGCTGACCACGCCGGGGAGCCCGCGGATCTCCGAGGAGCACTACCCGCCCCGCCCGCCAGGCGCCCTGGGGCGCCGTCCCCGCGCAGCCGGCGCCGAGGAGGCGGCCTTCCTTGCGATCGGGCCCGGGGCCTGCAAGTGGCTGACGCGGGCCGCCTCGGTCGGCGCCACCAGGGTGCGGCGCAAGATGGCCGAGGCGGTCGACCTGGCGAAGATGCACGGCGCCGGGGAGGTCGATGCCGCCCTGGAGGCCGCAGCCGACGTCGAGCGCTTCGGCGACGGCGACCTCGCCTCGATCCTCGCCCACCGCGAGAGCGCCGAGGTGATCGAGTTCCCGCGCCGTCGCACCGAGGCCGCCACCCTGCAGGGCTCCACCGCGGCCTGGGAGGGGTTCGGGAAATGAGTGTCGAGACGCCCAAGGCCCCGCCCCTGCCGGTCGAGATGGAGAAGCTCCTGCGCACCCTGCGCCTGCCGCACGTGCGCAAGGCCGCGCCGGAGGTGATCGCCACCGCCGCCTCCCAGCGCTGGGAGCCGCTGGAGATCCTGCGCGTCTTGATGGAGGCCGAGGCTGCCGGGCGCTCGGAGGCGGCGATCCGCACCCGCCGCAAGCGCTCGGGCCTTCCCGCCGGCAAGACCTTCGAGGCCTGGGAAGAGGAGGCCTCCTCGATCCCCGCCGCGACCCAGCAGGCGCTGCGAACCCTGGAGTGGGTGGAGCGCTCGGAGGTGCTGTGTGTCTGCGGGCCGAGCGGGACCGGCAAGAGCCATTTCGTGGAGGCGCTCGGGCACCTGGCGATCGAGAAGGGCAAGACCGTCGCCTGGCACACGCTGGAGAGCCTCGAGACGCTCCTGCGCGGCCACCGCGCCGACGGCTCGGTCGCCAAGGCGATCGGCAAGCTGATCCGCACCGATCTGATCGTGATCGACGACGTCGGCATGGTCCCGGTCTCCGAGGAGGCCGCCGAGGCGCTCTTTCGCGTCGTCGACGCCGCCTATGAGAAGCGCTCCCTGGCGATCACCTCCAACCTGCACCCCTCGGGCTTCGACGAGCTGATGCCGCGTACCCTCGCCGCGGCAACCGTCGACCGGCTGCTTCACCACGCGCACGTCATCGTCACCGAGGGGGCCGATAGCTACCGGCTCACCCAGGCGACCGAGGGTAAGGGGGTGGTGCCGCTGAGCTGACGCAAGAGCTCCGCTCGCAGCAGCTGCGCTACGGCCTACGGCCTCCGCTACGCCGCTGCGAGAGAAGGGCTCAAGCGGGGAGAACCGATGGCCGCCGGTGGGGAATAAACGTGGCCGTCAGCGGGGAGGTTGGATGGCCGCCGCTGGGGAGAAACCGATGGCCGTTGACAGCCCAAGCCCGATGCAGCCCGCAGAGGCTCGCGTCGCAGCCAATCCGCTGAACATCTGAGCCGTTGCCAGCCGCGCACCGGCTACCCCTGCTCGTAGGGCTCTTGTCGAGGGATAGGGTTGTCATGAGGGCGTCGTGCTGAGCAGGCCGGAGGCTGCGTGACGGAAATAGTCGACATCCCTGTCTCTGATCTCCTGCTCGATCCTGCCAATCCGCGATTCAAGGACGAGCCGCGCAGTCAGCAGGAGACGGCACTGGAGTTAGCCGAGAAGCATGGCGAGCACATCGTTGAGCTGATATGGACGGCCGTTTGTCAAGTCCCCAACCACCAAAGGCCCGCGAATGCGGGCCTTCTTCTTGGGTACGCCCGGCATGGGCACCAGCTCGGGGGTGCAAGTCCCCTGTGGGTCAGATGACAGAAACCACAAGCCGAAGCCAACTGCGTCGCCGCGAGGCGGGGTGGGAAGGAAGGTGGAGGCGAACCCGTGGCCCGAGGAACACGAATCGCGTAAGGCGTAGCGATCCGGGCGAGTCAGCACAACATGACGAAGCCCGTGTCATCAAGGGGTCGCAACGTAGACGCGGCGGGCGTGCGGGGAAGGTTGGTGCCCTTATCCGGGGAGACCTGCCGGGATGTCGGCCTCGACGCATGTCGCCCGACACCGGACGCCGGAAGGCGACCGGTCACCCAGCAGGAGTCAGCAGAGGCCGTAGTAGCGGCGGGATCGTGTGCCGTGAAGGGCCGAACGCGAAGCCGAGGCAAAGCACGCCCGTGCTCGCGGAAGCCACAGCAGCCAACCCCGCTCAGGCGGGGCCTTCGCGCAATGGACGCTCAAGGTGAAGCCTGAAGCTCCCCGCGAAGAGCAAAGCGGCTTTCCGGCGCCAGGCGAGGCAGAGCCTCACCCCGTCGCCACCGGGAACCTCTGGGAGAAGTTCTTCTCCCGCGACAACCTGGCGGCGGCGCTCAGGCGCGTCGAACGAAACGCCGGAGCACCCGGCGTCGATGGCAGGCAGACCAAGGAGCTTCGTCCTTGGCTGCGCGACCACTGGCCCGAAGTCCGGGCAATGCTCGACGCGGGCACCTACCGACCGCAACCCACCAGGAGGGCCACGATCCCAAAGCTCTCAGGGGGAGAGCGGGAGCTGGGGGTGCCGACGGCCCTGGATCGGTTGATCCAGCAGGCCCTATCGCAGGTGCTGGTGCCCGTATTCGACCCCGGCTTCTCGGAGCGCAGCTTCGGCTTTCGCCCCGGGCGCTCGGCCCATGACGCGATCCGCCGCGCACAGCGCGACGTCGCCGAGGGGTTCGAGTACGCCGTCGATCTGGACCTCGATCGCTTCTTCGATCGGGTCCAGCACGACGCGCTGATGGCAAGGGTCGCAAGGCGGGTCACCGACAAGAAGGTGCTCAAGTTGATCCGCAGCTACCTGGAAGCGGGAGTCATGGCAGACGGCGTGAAGCAGCCGACGGAGCAGGGGACCCCCCAGGGCTCCCCACTCAGCCCGCTGCTCTCCAACGTCTACCTCGACGACCTCGACCGGATGCTGGAGGAGCGAGGGCACCGCTTCGTCCGCTATGCGGACGACATCACGATCTACGTCCGCTCCAAACGAGCGGCCGAGCGCGTGATGCAGCACACCTGTGAGTTCATCGAGCGACGCCTGAAGTTGCGGGTCAACCGGGACAAGTCCTCGGTCGCCTCCGCCTTCAAGGCCACCCTGCTGGGGTTCGGCTTCCTCAAGCGCAAGGGCGAGATCAAGATCAGGATCGACCCGAAGGCGCGCAAGCGCGCCAAGGATCGCCTGCGAGAGATCACCTCGCGCCGCTGGGGCGTCTCGATGAGACGGCGCATCCGTGAAGCCAACCGCTTCACGGTGGGATGGACGGCCTACTTTTCACTGGCCGACACCCCGCGACCGCTGTCTGATCTCGATGAGTGGTTGCGCCGCAGGCTGCGGCAGGTGCGATGGAAGGAATGGAAGCGCTACCGGACACGGCGGCGCAACCTGCGAGCGCTGGGCGCTTCGCCGCAACAGGCCCTCGAATGGGCCGGGACGCGGAAAGGCTACTGGCGCACTGCCGGCTCCGCTCCTCTCCAACGCACCCTGCCCAACGCCTACTGGCGCAACCTGGGCCTACAGGGGTTCACCGATCCCTACCGCCGTTTCCGGGACGTGACGCGAACCGCCGGATGCGGACCCGCATGTCCGGTGGTGTGGGAGGGGCGGGGGTAAGCCCCGCCCCTACCCGATCCCAGGAGGCGGCGGTCGACCTGGTGCGCGACGCGCGGTCAGGCTGATATGCGCGGGTTGGCTACCGCAGGACCGGGTTTCGTCTCAGCGCCCGCTGTCTAAGACCGAGCGTCGCCGCCAGGGGCGGCTGCTCATAGCTCAATCGCGGATGCGCTGGCGCGAAGGGCCGAGCCCGCCGCCTCCTGGGCCAAGCAGTGCTTGGTGGTCTCAGTTGGCTGTCGCTACCGCCCAGCAGAAGCCGCTCAGCTCGCGGGCCACGGCGACCGCGCAGAGGGTGCGGCGCTTGCTGCGCTCTGAGTCAAGGCGCACCCAACTGCGGTGAAGGCGCTGTTGCGCCTTCCAGGAAATCGCGCAGACCGCCTGGGGCTGGCCCTCCTGACGGCGGCGCAGCTCGCGGCCTTTGCGCGGCGCCCGGCGGTAGTGCCAGGCCGCCTCGACCAAAAGGCGACGAGCGTGGCGGGAACCCGACTTGGTGATCGCGCCCTGCCTCCGGCGCTCCCCGCTGCTGTTCTCGGAGGGCACCAGGCCGAGGTAGCTCATCAGCTGCGCCGGCCGGGCGAAGCGCTCGAAGTCGCCGACCTCCGCGCAGAGGCCCAGGGCGCTGAGGGTGTCGATGCCGCGCAGGCAGCGCAGGTGAGCGACGCTCTGCGCCCAGGGGGATCCCTCGACCAGGGAAGCCATCTGGGACTCCAGCTCAGAGCGGCGCGCCAGCAGGGCGTCGATCGCCCCGATCCCGTCGAGCAGGACCGACTGGGCCACCGGCTCGGGAAGCTCGACCCTCCCCAGCCAGTCGAGGTGGCGCTGGGTCCAGTTGTTGCCCTCGAAGCGCAGGTCGTGGCGCAGCAAGAGCTTGGCGACGCGGTGGCGGGCTCGCATCAGGTCGCCACGGACGTCCTCGCGTGCCCGGACCAGGTCGCGCATCGCCTCCTCGGCCGGGGTCGGGACCCGGACCGGGTGCAGGCCGCCGATCATCAGCAACCGCACCAACCGCTCGGCGTCGCGGCGGTCGGTCTTGACCCGGTCCTGGGCGGGGCGCTCGATCTTGCCCGGAGCGGCCACCGTGCAGTCGATGCCCTTCGTCGCCAGTGCCCGCGCCAGCCCGAAGCCGGTAGGACCGGCCTCGTAGGCGACCCGGACCGGCGCCGGCAGCGCGGCGCAGAACTCCGCGACCTGCGCGGTCACACCACCCATTCGCTGCACCCCCAACTCACCCGATTCTGAGTCGGTGATCGCCGCGACGACCTTCGCCGCATGAACATCGAGACCCACCCACGTCCTAACCTGCGCCATGTCGGCACCCCCATGATTGCGGTCCTCGCCGAGGCCGTTCCTCGGCGACAAACCCGCGCATCTCATGCGCGGGTGCCGACCTTTACGCGGGGTTCGGATCGAGCCGGCGCTCCGGTGGGCCGGCCATAGGGTCTAGCCAGCGACGTTGTCGAATACGGCGTCGACCCGACGACTTTGCTCGCGGTCGTGGCCTCAGGCGATACGCGCAAGCGCTACCGGGTGCTCGAGGGCAACCGTCGCCTGCTTGCGATCAAAGCGCTGGAGACCCCAACTCTGATCTCGCCGGTTCTCTCAAGCGCCGCGAGTAACCGCCTCACCGCGCTCTCGGCACGCTACGCGAAGAAGTCAATTGCCTCCATCGCCTGTGCTCTCTTCGAATCAGAAGAGGAAGCTCGCCATTGGATCTTTCTGCGCCACACCGGCGAGAACAAAGGTGCCGGCCTGGTTACCTGGGGCTCTGAAGAGAAAGCCCGCTTCGAGGCCACTCACACCGGCAAGAAAAAGCCGGCGGTCCAGGTGATCGAATTCGTCGAGGCACACGGCTCACTGAGCGCCGCCGCGCAGTCCTCTAAGCAGCGGATCCAAACCAACATTGAGCGCCTGGTCGAGACCACGGCAGTTCGCGAAAAGCTTGGTATCGATGTCGTCGAAGGCGAGGTGGTTTCTCTCTATCCCCTAGAGGAGGTCGTCAAGGGTCTCACTCGGATCGTCGAGGACCTGAAGACCAAGAAGGTAACCGTCACTGACATTTACCACGCCAAGCAGCGCGAAGAATATGTCGACGGATTCTCGCGCAGCGCGCTTCCAAGGAAAAAAACGGCACTCGACCAGCCGGTGATTCTCGGCGACCTCACCGCGGGACGGAGGCCGCGAAAAGTCAAAGCGCCGAGCAAGCCCAAACGCAAGAAGTCCGCTTCGCGCACCGCAGTGATCCCAGCCGGCGGACTGAATATCTCCCCGCCGCGCATCAACGCCGTCTACAACGAGCTCCTGACCATGAATGCTGAGCAGTACCCCAATGCTTGCTCGGTTCTCTTGCGCGTCCTCGTCGAGCTCAGCGTCGACCACTATCTGGAAGATAAGAAGGCGATGACCGAACACAAAATCGACCACGAACCATTGAAGGTGCGGATGAAAGCGACTGCCAGGCATCTGAAGGAAAATGGCTCGATCTCCAACTCGCTGAAAAGGGCGGTCAACGCCATGGCTGACGGCCAGTCCGTGCTCTCGCCGGGTCTGCCGAACTTCAACCAGTATGTGCACAACAAATACACTTTCCCCAAGCCCTCCGAGCTCTATCTTGCCTGGGACGAGCTGACGCCGTTCATGGAGAAGCTGTGGCCCTAGAGCGCCCCGCGCATCAGCTCTATCCATCGCCGCTGCGCTACCCGGGCGGCAAGGGAAAAGTCGCGAACTTCTTCAAGCTGCTCCTGCTCGAAAACGACCTCATCGGCTGCGAGTACGTTGAGCCCTATGCCGGCGGGGCCAGCGTCGCTCTTTCTTTGCTCTTCGAGGAGTATGCGAGCCACATCCACATCAACGACCTCGATCGTGGCGTCCACGCTTTTTGGAAAGCAGTGCTCGAGCAACCCGAAGCTCTCTGCAGGCGAATCCGTGATACCCGCCCCGGTCTGGGCGAGTGGGACCGGCAGCGAAAGATTCAGCGCGCCACGGAGCTTGACGAGCTCGACCTTGCCTTCTCGACCTTTTTCCTCAATCGCACCAACCGCTCGGGAATAATCGATGGCGGGATCGTCGGCGGTCGAGAACAGAAGGGGGAGTGGAAGATCGATGCACGCTGGCGCCCGGAGGACTCGATCGCACGCATCGAAAAGATCGCCCGCTTCTCCTCTCGCATCACGTTGACAGGACTCGACACCGCCTCCTACTTGCAAGAGATACTGCCAGACATCAACGGAGCCTTTCTCTATCTCGATCCGCCCTACTACAAGAAAGGCAAGGGCCTCTACACGAACTTCTATGAGCACGACGACCACAAGCAGATCGCCGGGCTGGTCGGCGACCTGAAGCAGCCCTGGGTCGTTTCCTACGACGCTGATCCACGGATTGAAGCCCTCTACGCGAAAGCAGCTTCGAGGCTCGACTACGGCTTGCGCTATACGGCGCGCAAGAGCACTGAGGGCAATGAGGTGATGTTCTTCGGCGAGGGACTTCGCATCCCACGGGCGGCACCGCCGCCTGCAGTGACTTGGAGGCTCCTGAATCATGTGCGGGCTGCGGCATAATCAGCGCCGCAGATCCATCTTTCGGCACACCAATTGAATGAGCGCCAAGTACCGTCTCAACCATATCGCGATCGCCAACCTGCGAGGGTTTGAAGAAACAAGCCTGCGGCTCGGTGGAGGCCTCACGTTCTTGGTCGGGCCCAACAACTGCGGCAAGACTTCGATCCTGCGGATCCTAGCTTGGTTCTTGAACCAGGCCGATCTGGTCACCCTCTCTGGTCGGCGCAATCTCACCGTCGAGGAGGCAGACCTCTTGCTTCCAGCCCGCTCTGTGGGCAAGCGTGCCAGGCGTTTGACGGTGGGAGTTGCGATCTCAGACGGCCGGACTCGGCGCTCATATCCAAGCCAGGGTGAGGTCGTCGACCTACGGATGACGATCAAAGCGTCCGGGGAGGTGCGTCTGAACGTCGGGCCGCCGAGGCAGGGAGAGGCTCAAGATGAGCGCAACCGCAAACTCGCCGAGGGCCTCTTCGAAGAGCTAAGGAGCGCCACCGCATTCACTCTGATCCCAGCCTCTCGTGATGCAACCTCTGAGACCTTCCGCAAGGCGCTTCGGGCTGCGGCGACGGCCAGGCTTGAGAGCCGCGCCCTGCACGTCCGCCGCGGCAAAGCACCGGCTCAATCGACCGCGATCAAGAAAGCCCTGGGTGAGATCAAGCGCGTTTCCGACGAACTCGTAGGCCCGCTTTGGGAGGAGATGGACAACGCAATCCCCCCGGGCCTGGCCCGTAAGGCCATGCTTGGGCCTGAGATCGACGCCCGCTCACTGATCACCTGGGTGGCCGACAAGACAGCGATCCGACTCGTCACGGGTGATCATGACAAAGACGGCGTGGACGCGATTGACGTTGGTTCCGGATTGCAATCTTTGCTTGAGGTTGCGATCAACCGTGCAGGAGGTTCCTCAGAAGACGTTGAATGGATTTTGGCAATTGAGGAGCCTGAGGCCTTTCTGCACCCTTCTGCCCAGCGCACCTTGGCACGGCTCCTGCGCTCGACATCGGATCGCTTGCTGGTTTCGACCCACAGCCCTGTCCTCGTCGATGAGGCCTACTACGGAGAGGTTGTGCTGGTCCGCAAGCACCACTTCTTCGAGCCTCGTCCTGTCCACAAGACCTCCCGGCGCCAGATCAACACGGCGCTTCTCACCGGCCACGGCGCCGAGATGGCCTTTGCAACTTCATTGCTAATGGTGGAGGGGGAGGGGGATCGCCTCTTTTTCGAGCGGATGCGCCGGCGCATCGCGATAGATGGCGAGAGTTCCGAGGTCGATGGCCTCTATGTCTTACCTGTCGGCGGCAAGACCTCTTTCGGCCCCTGGTTGCGGTTGCTGCGTAGCTATGGGGAGGCCAACAACCGTCCGATCTTCTGGCTCTCCGTCGCCGACGACGACGCCGCCCAGCAGATGCGCGAAGCTTGCTCTGCCGCTGGTGTTGCGGTTCCGCTCGATGTGAGAAACGCAATTCAGGCCCAGCGGCAGCTCCGTGCTGCATCGGCAGCGCCTGCAGACCTCACCAAAGCGACTCAGGCGGTCAACTCATTTGCCCGCAAACGTGGCCTGCGCTTCTGCCTCTTGCCCGGGGAGCTGGAGGGATCGATGATCCGTGCCACCTCGCTTCCGACTCGCGAAACGATTGCGGAGGCGCTGGGGAGTGGCGCCCCGACCGAGTCCGACTCACTAGTCATCTGGCTTCTCAACAACAAGGCTCCGTGGATGCGGGCGATGATCGCCGACCTCTTGCCCTGGAACGAGATCGACGACGTGATCGCCCAAGTTCTCACCCGCTGGTGCCGCGGTGGCGGCATCACCAACGCTGACACGATGCTCGACAGGCTGCGTGCAGCCGCCATATTGACCTGAGTAGCTAATCCGCTGCGCCAGTGCATCGCGGAGCCACTCGAGGATTTCGCCAGTGCTCTCTTTGCAGACGTGGATGGCGCGGCGTTTCGAGGCGCCATTGAAGCGAGACGAACGCCTGAAGTAGGTCAAGGCCCGTACCTACGGCTCCGGCAGCTCCTGCTCCAGCCCGAGCACCGGGGCGAATAGGTCGCCCTTGCTCTCGATGCGCTTGAGGACGGCGCCGGTCTCGAAGACGAGACTGGAGCCGTCGCCGCTCTCCGCCGCCGCCTCGACCTCCTCCCAGGTGACGGGGGTCGACACCGTTGGGCGCTCGCGGGCTCGCAGGGAGTAGACGCAGATCGTCGTCTTGCGCTGGTGGTTCTGCGACCAGTCGACGAAGACCTTGCCCTCGCGTTCGACCTTCTTCATCTTCGAGACGACCTCGTCCGGGGTCTGCTTCTCGAGCAGCTGGGCGATCGCTTTGGCGAACGGTTTGGTCACCTCGTAGGAGGCGCGGCCGTTGAGCGGGACGTAGACCTGCAGGCCCTTCGATCCGGACGTCTTGGGGAAGCAGCGCAGGCCGAAGTGGTCGAAGAACTCGCGCAGCCGCAGACCCACCCGGCAGCAATCGACGATGTCGGCCGGCGGTCCGGGGTCGAGGTCGAAGGCCAGCACGGTCGGCCGCTTCGGCGCCCGCGAGAGCGAGAGCGAGGGGTGCAGCTCGATCGCCGCCAGCTGGGCCATCCAGACCAGCGTCGGCAGCGAGTCGCAGACGCAGAAGTCGATCTTGCCGGCGCGGGGGCCGGCCTCGACCCGCGCGGTCTTCACCCATCTCGGCCTGTGCTTGGGGCAGCGCTTCTCGAAGAAGGCGGCGTCGAGGTCATCGACCCCTTCGGGGAAGCGGCGCAGCGTCACCGCCCGCCCGGCCAGGTGGGGGACGATCGCCGGCGCCACCTTGGCGTAGTAATCGACCATCTCGCCCTTGGTGAAGCCGGCCTCGGGATAGAGGACCTTGTCGAGGTTGGTGAGGGTCAGCTCACGGCCGTCGACCTCGACCTTACGACTGGCGGCCACGGCCTATTTCGAGGCTTTGGACTTGCCCCGCGAGGAGGCGCGTTTCGGCGCGGCTTTGGGTTTCGACGCGGCCGCCCTGCGCGGCTTGGCTTTCGGGCGGCCCTTGACCGCGGCGATGCTCTGCTCGAGCGCGCTCATCAGGTCGGGGGCGCCGGTCGGCTCCGGCGCCTCGGGGGCCGGCGCGCTGAGCACGTCCTCGCCCTCGGCCTTGCGTTCGATCAGGCTCAGCAGCTGCTCGCGGTACTCGTCGCGGTAGGCGCTCGGGTCGAACTCGGCGCTGAGCGACTCGATCAGCTGCTCCGCCATCTCGACCTCGCGCTTCGCGACCTTCGGGCTCTCGCTCGGCAGCACGTCCTCCAGCTCCGCGGGCGGCACGATCTCGTCGGCGAAGCGCATCGTCGTCAGCGTCAGCACGCCGTCGCTCGGCCGCAGCGCCGCCAGGTGCTCCTTGTTGCGGAAGACGAAGCGGGCCACCGCGACCTTGCCCGAGCGCTCCATCGCCTGGGCGAGCAGCGAGTAGGCCTTCTCGGCGCCCTGCGCCGGCCCGAGGTAGTAGGGGCTGTCGAAGTAGATCGGGTCGATCCGGTCGAGGTCGACGAAGTCCTGCACCTCGATCGCCCGCGTCTTCTCCGGCGCCATCGCCTCGAGCTCCTCCTTGGTGAGGGGCACGTAGCGCTCTGGAGTGATCTCGAAGGCTTTGACGATCTGCTCGTAGGGGACCTCCTCGTCGGTCCCCTCGGCGACGCGGCGGTTGCGGATGCGGGCGCCGTCGGACTCGCGGATCTGGCGCAGCGAGATGTCGCGGCGCGCGACCGCGCTGTAGAGCTTCACGGGCACGTTGAGCAGCCCGAAGCTGATCGTCCCGCTCCAGATCGCTCTAGCCATCGCCGATCACCACCCGGATTCTCGCAGTCCCGGACAAACCCCCGGCGGCGGCGCGCCCGGCCGGGAGCCATCTTGCGCGCCCTAGACTGGCTCGGTGTCCCGCCAGCAGCGCCTGACGCTGATCGCGACGATCCTCGGCTCGACCGTCGTCTTCCTCGACTCGACGGTGGTCAACGTGGCGCTGCCGGCGATCGCCAAGGGGCTGAACGCCGGCCTCGCCGGGCAGCAGTGGGTGGTCGAGGCCTACATGCTGACGCTGGTCTCGCTGCTGCTCGTCGGCGGCTCGCTCGGCGACCAGTTCGGGCGGCGGCGGATGTTCGTCTTCGGCCTGGTCGCCTTCGGCGCGACCTCGGCCCTCTGCGCCGTCTCGCCCTCGGTCGAGTTCCTCGTCGCCGCCCGCGCCCTGCAGGGGATCGCCGGGGCGCTGCTCGTGCCGGGCTCGCTGGCGATCGTCGCCGCGACCTTCGAGGGGGCGGCGCGGGGCAAGGCCGTCGGCACCTGGACCGCCTGGACCGGGATCGCGACCGTGCTCGGGCCTGCCGGCGGGGGAGCCCTGGTCGGGGCGCTCTCCTGGCGGGCGATCTTCTGGGTCAACATCCCGCTGATCGCCGGGACCGTCGCCCTCAGCCTGCACTCGGTGCGCGAGAGCCGCGACCCGGATGCGTTCCGGGGCATCGACTGGGCCGGCATCGTCCTCTCCGCCGCGGGCCTCGCCGGTCCCGTCTTCGCCCTGATCGAGCAGCCGACCCGTGGCTGGGGCGACCCGGTCGTCTGGGGATCGCTCCTCGTCGGCGTCGCCTGTTTCGCCCTTTTCGTCCTGCACGAGGCGCGCACCCGGCACCCGATGCTCGAGCTCTCGCTCTTCAGGGTGCGCAACTTCCGCATCGCCAACCTGACCACGCTCGCCGCCTACGCCGGCCTGATCGGCGGCCTCTTCTTCGTCGGCCTCTTCCTCCAGCAGGTCGTCGGCTACACGCCGCTGGAGGCCGGCCTGGCGACGACGCCGATCTCGCTGATCCTCTTCGTCCTCTCGCCGCGCTGGGGCAAGCTCGCCTCGGGCACCGGGCCGCGCCTGCCGATGAGCCTCGGCCCGATCGTCGGCGGGCTCGGCCTGATCCTCCTGCTGCGGGTCGGCTCGGACCCGAGCTACGCCACCGAAGTGCTGCCGGCGATCCTCGTCTTCGGCCTCGGCCTCTCGGCGACCGTCGCGCCGCTGACCGCGACCGTGCTCGACTCGGTCGAGGAACGCCACGTCGGCATCGCCTCCGGCGTCAACAACGGGATCTCGCGGGTCGCCGGCCTGCTCGCGATCGCCGTGCTCGGCGCGGTGATCTCCGCCAAGTTCGCCGCCAGCGCCCCCGGCAACGTCGTCGGGCCTCTTACGGCTGCCGCGCCCGCCGCCTCGACCGCCGCCTTCCACCTAGGCGTCGGCATCGCCGGCCTCCTGATGATCGCCGGCGGCATCGTCGCCGGCATGGGCATCGAGAACCCCAAACGCCACACGGAAGCTGTCCCCACCCGCGGCGCCGCCGCAGCCGGCGAGTGCGGCCACAGCGCCGAGTGCGACTCCGAGCCAGAGGCAACGCCCACCCCCGAAGCAGCTTGAGAGAGAGGCTGGTTGCACTCCACACTGACGCTGATGCCTGCACGGTTTGAGCCACAGGGGCAGGGCACCTCTCGAACGGGCGGATACTCAAAGTGCCGCCCTCATTGGGCGGCACTTGTCCGGGCGAGAGGTGCCCTGCCCCTGTGGCCCCAATAGGCTCCGGATGTGCCCGCCCCCGTCATCTTTTCCGGCATCCAGCCGACCGGCCGCAAGCACCTGGGCAACTACATAGGCGCGATCCGCCAGTACGTCGAGGGCCAGGAGCGCGGCGAGCCGGCGATCTTCTGCATCGTCGACCTGCACGCGCTCTCGGTCGCCTACGACCCGGCCGAGTTGCGAGGTCTGGTCCACGACACCACGGCGATCCTGCTCGCCGCCGGCCTCGACCCCAATCGCTGCATCCTCTTCCGCCAGTCCGACGTGCACGAGCACACCGAGCTGACCTGGCTGCTCTCCGCCGTCACCGCCCACGGCGACCTCAACCGGATGCACCAGTTCAAGGACAAGTCGGCCAAGCAGCGTGAGCTGGTCTCGGCCGCGCTCTTCTTCTACCCGGTGCTGATGGCCGCCGACGTGCTCGCCTACAGGGCGACCGAGGTCCCGGTCGGCGACGACCAGCGTCAGCACGTCGAGCTGATGCGCGAGATCGCCCGCCGCTTCAACGAGCGCTTCGGCGAGACCCTGGTCGTGCCCGAGTACCGGATCCCGGAGATCGGGGCGCGGATCATGGACCTGCAGGAGCCGGAGCGGAAGATGTCGACCACCAGCTCGAGCGAAGCGGGGACGATCTACGTCCTCGACGAGCCCGGAGCGATCCGTAAGAAGCTCGGCAGCGCGGTCACCGATTCCGAGCGGGAGATCGCCTGGGACCGCGAGCGAAAGCCGGGCGTCAGCAACCTGCTCGAGATCCACGCCGCGCTCGGTCGTCGCGACTTTCCGGCCGAGGTGGCGGCCCAGTTCGAGGGCCGCGGCTACGGCGACCTGAAGAAGGCGGTCGCCGAGGAGGTGGTGAGTCACCTGGCGCCGGTGCGCGAGCGCTACGCGGAGCTCCGCCCCGACGAGCGCGCGCTGGAGGAGGCGCTCGCCGCCGGCGCCGAGAAGGCGCGGGCGATCGCCTCCGAGACCCTGGTCGAGGTGCGCCGGCGCATGGGCGTCGGTAGCCCCGCTTAACCTAGGCCGATGCCAGTCGCCGACCTCGACCTCGAGCTCGACGTCTTCGCCGGCCCCTTCGACCTCTTGATGGCGGTCCTCCTGCGCGAGGAGGTCGACCTGCTGGAGGTGGAGCTGGGCGAGGTCGTCGTCGCCTACGTCGCCCACCTCGAGCGCGAGGGCGAGCTGGAGCTGGAGGTGGCGACCGAGTTCCTGGTGCTGATCGCGGCGCTGCTGGAGCTGAAGTCGCGCCTGCTGCTGCCCGGAGCGGACGAGGAGATGGAGGAGCTAGGGCCCGAGGAGGCGGTCGAGGAGCTGCTCGCCCGCCTGCTCGAGTACCGCCGCTACCGCGACGCCTCGGCGGCACTGGTCCGCCGCTTCGAGGCCGCCCGCGGCTACCTCTACCGCTCGGCGCCGCTGCCGTCGAGCCTGCGCCGGGTCGCGACCGAGGCGGCGAGCGCCGTCTATGACCCCGAGCGGCTCGGCGCCGCGCTCGGCGACCTGCTGGTCGTGCCGCCGCCGCTCGACATCAGCCACATCCGGCCGACCGTCTCGCTCGAGCGCCGCCTGCGCGCCCTCCGCGACGCCCTCTCGGGCCGCTCCAGCATCGACTTCGACGAGCAGTTCGGCGGCGAGGACCGGCTGACCCAGGCGGTGACGCTCTTCGCCCTGCTCGAGCTCTACCGCAAGGGAGAGGTCGTCTGGCGCCAGAGCGAGCCGCTCGGGCCGATCGAGATCCGCGCCGCGGGGGGGTCGCCGGCGTGAGCGACCTGCCGCGCACGATCGAGGCGCTGCTCTTCCTCTCGCCGCAGCCGGTCGCGACGGCGGACCTGGCCGAGGCGACCGAGGCGACCGAGGGCCAGGTGGCCGAGGCGATCGACGTGCTGCGCGAAGACCTCGGCGAGGGCAAGCGCGGGGTCGTCCTGCGCGAGGTCGCGGGGGGCTTCGCGCTCGCCAGCGACCCGGGGAGCGAGGAGGCCGCCAGGCGCCTCCTGGCCAAGCCGCGGACGCCGCCGCTGACCCAGGCCCAGGCCGAGACGCTGGCGATCGTCGCCTACCTGCAGCCGGTCTCGCGGCCCGAGGTCGCCCGCATCCGCGGCGTCTCCTCGGAGTCGGCCGTGCAGACGCTCTCCGAGCGCGGCCTGATCGAGGAGTCGGGCCGCTCGCAGTTCGGCGCGGCGCTGTTCAAGACGGCCGAGCTGTTCGAGCGGCTCTTCGGCCTCACCGGGCTCGACCGGCTGCCAGACCCTTCGCAGTTCGACCCGACGCCGGAGGACGAGCGCGAGCTGCGCGAGCGGCTCCTCAAGGCCGGCGAACAGCGCGCCGAGTAGCGCGTGAGGCTCGCGAAGTTCCTTGCGCATGGCGGAGTCGCTTCGCGGCGGAAAGCTGAGGTGATCATTGCCAGGGGGCGGGTCACGGTCGGTGGCGAGGTCGTAAGGGATCCGGCGCGCGATGTGGGGGAAGGGGACGAAGTTCGCGTTGACGGCAGCCCCGTCGCCACCGAGGCGCGGGAGGTTTGGGCGGTGAACAAGCCTGTGGGGGTGGTCTCGACGGCGCGGGAGCCGGGGGGGCGGACGGCGGTGGTCGAGCTGGTCGACTCGACGGCGCGGCTGTATCCGGTGGGGCGCCTCGACGCCGACTCGGCCGGGCTGCTGCTGCTGACCAACGACGGCGGGCTGGCGAACCGGCTGACGCATCCGCGCTACGAAGTCGCCAAGGCCTACCGGATCGAGCTGCGACGGCCGCCGTCGGAGGCTGACCTGCGCCGGCTGGCGAGCGGGGTGGAGCTGGAGGACGGCCCGACCGCGCCGGCCGAGGTGCGCCGTCTGGGCGAGCGCGAGGTCGAGGTCGTCCTGCGCGAGGGCCGCAATCGCCAGGTCCGCCGGATGGCCGAGGCCGTCGGCAACCGGGTCGTCTCACTGCGCCGCGTCCGCTTCGGGCAGATCGCCCTCGGCGACCTGCCCGAAGGCCAGTCCCGCCGCCTCTCCGCCGAGGAGGTCGCCTCCCTCTGGGATGATGCGCGGGATGGATGAGCAGAGGCTTTTCGCGGTTCGCGGGGCGGTGCAGGCCGAGGCCAACGAGGCCGGCGCGATCGTCGAGGCGACAGAGGACCTGATGCGCGAGCTGCTCGAGCGCAACGCGCTCGAGCCGGAGGCGATGGTCAGCGTCCTCTTCACCACCACCGACGACCTCGACGCCGAGTTTCCCGCAGTTGCGGCGCGCGCCGCCGGGCTGGACGCGGTGCCGCTGCTCTGCTGCCGCGAGATCCCCGTGCCGGGCTCGATGCCGCGGGTGATCCGGGCGATGGTCCACTACTACGCGCCGGTCGGGCACGCGCCCGCCCACGCCTACCTCGGCGCGACCCAGGACCTTCGCTCGGACCTGCACGCGGCCCAATAACCAGTCCGGTCGGCACAATGGACGCATGACCGTCACCTTCGCGGAGAAGCTCACCCGGATGCCGGGCTACCAGGCCGGCGTGCCGACCGGGCAGGCGCCCGAGGCGATCGCCGCCGGCGGGATCGCCCAGCTCGCCTCGAACGAGTCGCCGGCGCCGCCGCACCCGAAGGTGGTCGAGGCGATCCAGGCCGCGGCCGGGGCGATGAACCGCTACCCCGACCCCGACGCGACGCTGCTCCGCGGCCGGCTCGCCGAGCGCTACGAGACCGAGCCCGGCCGGGTGGCGGTCGGCAACGGCTCCTGCGAGATCCTGCTCGCCGCGGCCGAGGCGCTCTGCGAGCCCGGCGCCGAGATCGTCTACGCCTGGCCGTCGTTCTCGATGTACCCGCACCTGGCGGCGCTGACGGGCGCGCGGGAGATCCGCGTGCCGCTGGCCGAGGGGGAGAGCCACGACCTCGAGGCGATGGCCGCCGAGGTCACCGCCGCCACCCAGCTGGCGATCGTCTGCAACCCCAACAACCCGACCGCGACCCACCTGCCGGCGGCGGCGATCGCCGCCTTCTGCGAGCGCGTTCCCGCGCACGTGACGATCGCCCTCGACGAGGCCTACGTCGAGTTCCAGACCGACGACGACCCCGACGCGACGATCGACCTGCTCGCCGAGTTCCCCAACCTCGTCATCCTGCGCACCTTCAGCAAGGTCTACGGCCTCGCCGGGCTGCGGGTCGGCTTCGCGCTCGGCTCGGCCAAGTTCCGCGCCGCGATCGACGCCGTGCGCCAGCCGTTCAGCGTCAACGCCGTCGCCCAGGCGGCCGCCGCCGAGGCGGTCCTGCACCAGGACGACGTCGCCGTCCGGGTCGAGCGGACGATCGCCGAGCGTGTCCGCATCGAGGAGGGCCTGCGCGACCTGGGCCTGGGAACCACCGAGACCCAGACCAACTTCTCCTGGATCGACCTCGGCGACCTCGACGAGCGCGAGACCGTCGCCGCCCTGGCCGAGCGCCGGATCGCCGTCCGCCCCGGCGCCCCCCTGGGCGACTCCGGCCACATCCGCGTCAGCTACGGCACCCCGGCCGAGAACGACCGCTTCCTCGCCGCGATGTCCGAGCTTATCGGACATATGTAGGGTCTATAATGGACATATGACTGCACTGACCAACCTCGCTCGCGAGGTTGGCGTCAACGAGCGCACGCTGCGGCGCGCGGTGAACGAGGGCGCGGTGAAGGCGCGTCGGCTTTCACCGCGCAAGCTCGAGCTTCCGTTCTCGGAGGATCGGTACGTGCGCGCCCACTGGCCGTTGATCGCGAAGCTGCGCGAGACGCTCCGGACCAAGCACAACGTGCGCTTCGCGATGCTCTTCGGCTCCGCGGCTCGTGGAGATGACACCGAGACCAGTGACGTAGACGTGATTGCCGACCTGCGGGACTCGGATTTCATGCGAGAGATCGACCTCGCCCTCAGGCTCGAAGAGGCGGTCGGGCGATCGGTCGACGTCGTCGATCTGAAGGATGCGGAAGACGACCCGACCTTCCTGGCGATGGCTCTCGAGGATGGCAGGGTGCTGATCGATCGTGGATCCGTTTTGCGGCGACTCAGAGCCGAAGAGGCCAGCTTGCGGCGGCGGGGTCGCAGGCGCGATGCACGGCGGAAGCGCGAAGCGCTGGCGAGCATCGATCGATTCCTGGAAGAGCGGCAGTGGCCAAAGACGGCCTGAGGAAGGCCGATCGCCAGCGACTGGTGCGCCGTATCGCCGAGCGGTTGAACGAGTTTCCGCGCCAACTCGGCGCCCTGGAATTCGCGATGTCCGACTTCGGCGACGAGTTCGACCTCTCCCGGTTCAAACGCGCCTTCGAGTCCTCTGACCCCGCGGCGTACAACTCTGTACAGGCCCTCGAAAGGGCTGTTGGACGCGTTCAGAACATCCTCACCGACATGGCTGTGGACGGCGCTCGCCTGGCTGAGATGCCGGTCGGCCGACCGGCAAAGGACGACTCGCGGGCAAAGCCCTCCTTCGACGCGCTGCGAGACGCCGGCATCATCGGCGGGAACGTGTGCCGCTGGCTCGAGCAAGGCCAGAAGGCGCGCTCGCGGTTGGAGCACGACTACTTCAACCTGTCAGCCGGCGAGGTGCACCGTGCGACGAAGACCGTGCGCCGCACCGCACAGGAGTTCATCGGCCCTTACCGCGCATGGATCGAGCCGTACCTCGACTAACCGTCGCTCGCCTGCTACAAAGTCAGGTGAAGTGAAGCGAACAGGCGACACCCTTAGCAGCATGTGCGCGCGCCGCGCCGCGGTGGCGCCTGTCCGCATCTCCTATTCCTGGCGATTTAGCTAGGCGTCCGGCCTGGCGGCTTCGCGCCGCTTCCATAGAGCGTTTGGCCGGGCGCCGGTTCCCGTGGTTCGCGCGCTTCGCGATGCCTGCGCCCGCATGGCGAAGCCCGTTCGGAAAGTAGAGTCTTCGACGTGGAGAAAGGCGGCGACAGGATGATCGTGGGGATGCAGGGCGATACGAGGGATCGGGTTCGCGACCAGCGGATCGAGCGCGTGGTCGAGCTGGTGCCGCCGCTGGCGCTGTTGGGCGACCTGCCACTGGGCGAGGAGCGCGAGCGCGCCGTGGTCGGCGGGCGCGAGCAGGTCGAGGCGATCCTCGACCGCGGCGACGACCGGCTGCTGGTCGTCGTCGGCCCGTGCAGCGTGCACGACGTCGAGGCCGCGCTCGAGTACGCCGGTCGCCTCGCCGGGACCGCGGCCGAGCTTCGCGACGACCTCCTGGTCGCGATGCGCGTCTACTTCGAGAAGCCGCGGACGACGACCGGCTGGAAGGGGCTGATCAACGACCCCTACCTCGACGGCTCCTGCGACGTCAACGCCGGCCTGCGGATGGCGCGCACGCTGCTGCTGCAGGTGCTCGACCTCGGCCTGCCGGTCGGCTGCGAGTTCCTCGACCCGATCACGCCGCAGTACATCTCCGACACGGTCGCCTGGGGGGCGATCGGCGCGCGCACGACCGAGAGCCAGATCCACCGCCAGCTCGGCTCGGGCCTCTCGATGCCGATCGGGTTCAAGAACCGGACCGACGGCAACGTCCAGGTCGCGGTCGATGCGGTTCGCGCGGCGGCCACGGGGCACGCCTTCGCCGGCATCGACGACGCCGGCCGGCCGGCGATCCTGCACACCGCCGGCAATCCCGACGGGCACGTGATCCTGCGCGGCGGCCGCGGCTCGCCCAACTACGACGCCGACAGCGTCGCCGCCGTGCTGGAGAAGCTGCGCGCGGCCGGGCTCGCCGAGCGGGTCGTGATCGACGCCTCCCACGACAACAGCGAAAAGGTCCCGGCGCAGCAGGTCGTCGCCGCCGGGCGGATCGCCGATCAGGTCGCCGCCGGCGACGCGGCGATCGTCGGTGTGATGCTCGAGTCGTTCCTGGTCGAGGGCCGCCAGGACCTCGGCGACGGCGGCTCGCTCGTCTACGGCCAGTCGATCACCGACCCCTGCATCGACTGGGAGGAGACGGTCGCCGTGCTCGAGCGGCTGGCCGCGGCCGTGAGGACACGGCGCGGCCTATGAGCGCGGAGCGAGCAAGCGTGCATATCTGGTTCTTCGCGCAGCGAGCGAAGCGCGAAGCTGTGTCATGAGGATCGCGGTCCTCGGGGTGGGCCTGATCGGAGGCTCGGTCGGGCTCGCCGCGAGGCAGCGGATCGGAGCCGAGGTGGTCGGCTGGAGCCGCAGCGCCGAGACGCTCGACCGGGCGCTCGAGCTGGGCGCGCTCGACAGCGCCGCCGGCTCGCTCGCGGCCGCCTGCGAGGGCGCGGAGGCCGTCTTCTGCTCGGCGCCGGTGTCCGCCCTGCCGCAGCAGGTCGCGGAGGCCCTCGCCGCCAGCGATCCGGACACGGTCGTCACCGACGCCGGCTCGACCAAGCGTTCCCTCGTCGCCGCCCACGGCGATGACGAGCGCTTCATCGGCGGCCACCCGCTGGCGGGGGCCGAGACGGCGGGCGTTGCGAACGCCCGCGCCGACCTCTTCGAGGGAGCCCGCTGGTACCTGACGCCGACCGAGCGCTCCAGCGGCATCCTCTACGACCGTCTGCAGCGAACCGTCGCCGGCCTCGGCGCCCGGCCGCAGGCGATCGACGCCGAGGCGCACGACCGGCTGATGGCGACGGTCAGCCACCTGCCGCACGTGCTGGCCGACGTGCTCGCCGCGCAGGCGGCGGCGGAGCTGACGCGCGAGTCCGAGCGCCTGCCCGAGGTGGGTCCGAGCTTCCGCGACGCGACCCGGGTCGCCGGCTCGAACCCGGCGATCTGGGGTGACATCTACGCGGCCAACGCCGAGGCCGTCGCCGAGGCGATCGACGACGCGATCGCCCGCCTGCGCGAGGCGCGCGAGCTGGTCCGCTCCGGCGAGCCCAAGGCGCTCGCCGCGTGGCACGCCGCAGCCGGCGACGATCGTCGCCGGCTGCTCGAGGCCGGCCTAGCCGTCGGCCCGCTGCGCGAGCTGCGCGTCGTCGTCGCCAACCGGCCGGGCACAGTCGCCGAGCTCGCCCTCGCCCTCGGCGAGGCGGGGGTCAACATCGAGGACATGGCGCTGCACCCGGCGGCCGACATGAAGTCGGGAGCGATCTCGCTCTGGGTCGCCGGCGGCGAGCAGGCCGAGCGCGCCGCAACGCTGGTGCGCGACCTCGGCCACAGCGTCACCGTCCAGGAGTAGCCCGACGTGCCGGGAGTTAACGACCATAGACGGCAGCCAACTACCGGCACGTCCGTGCGCTTCGAGTCGGGGGGAGCGCTGCGCGGCACGCTGCGCCCGCCGGCCGACAAGTCGATTTCCCACCGGGCGGCGCTGATCGCCGCGATGGGGGAGGGGGAGACCGAGATCGAGGGCTACCTCGACGCGGCGGACACGCGGTCGACGCTGAACGCCGTGTCCGCCGTCGGCGCAGAAGTCGGTGGCGGCACCAACGAAGCGATCAGGTGGAATCTGCGGGTGCGGGGCGTTGACCTGCGCGGTGCCGCCCCGGCGGGCGTCTATGTCGGCGCTCCTGCGGACGCCTTGGATGTCGGGAACGCTGGCACTCTCTTGCGCCTGCTGCCCGGCTGGCTTGCGGGGCAGCCGCGGGGAGCTTGGACGCTCGATGGCGACGACTCGATCCGCCGCCGGCCGGTCGACAGGATCGTCGAGCCGCTGCGGCGGATGGGGGCTGAGCTGAGTTGCCGCGAAGACCGGCTGCCGCCCCTGCGGATCGAGGGAGCGCCGCTGCGCGGAATCACCTACGAGCTGCCGGTCGCCAGCGCCCAGGTCAAGTCGTGCCTGCTCTTCGCCGGCCTGCTCGCCGAGGGCGAGACGCGGATCGTCGAGCCGCTGCCGACCCGCGACCACAGCGAGCGCATGCTGCGGGCCGCTGGCGCCCGAATCGAGCGCGAGGGCGAGACGATCGTTGTTCAGCCGGCCGAGCGCCTCACCCCGGGGCGCCTCGTCGTCCCCGGCGACTTCTCCTCGGCGGCGTTCTTCGTGGTCGCCGCGCTCTTGGTGCCGGACAGCGAGGTGACCCTGACCGGGGTCGGCCTCAACCCGACCCGCACCGGCCTGCTGACGATCCTCGAGCGGATGGGAGCGGACATCGAGGTCGAAGAGGAAGGCGAGGAGGGCGGCGAGCCGATCGGCGCGATCGTCGTGCGCGCCTCGGAGCTGCACGGCACCGAGGTCGGCGGCACCGAGGTCCCGCTGGCGATCGACGAGCTGCCGCTCGTCGCCCTCGCCGCCTGCTTCGCAGAGGGCGAGACGACGATCCGCGACGCGGCCGAGCTGCGGCGCAAGGAGTCGGATCGGATCGCGACGGTGAGCGAGGCGCTGAACGCGCTCGGCGGCCGCGTCGAGGCGACCGAGGACGGAATGGTCATTGCGGGAACGGGGGGCCTGCGCGGGGGCGCGATCGCCTCCCACCGCGACCACCGCATCGCGATGCTCGGCGCGATCGCTGGCCTCGCCTCGCGCGAGGGCGTCGAAGTCGATGGAATGGGCGCCGCCGCGGTCAGCTACCCGGGCTTCGAAGGCGATCTAGCTTCCCTGTTTCTATCTGATTGATCAGTTTTTCTTGACAGACATCTGTTGAGGTGCTAAAGAGGACGCTCGGGCAGGCCTTTTACGCGGGAAAAGGAGGCGCGAGATGAGGTCCATGGAGGTTCGAGGCGCACGCTTACTCGTTGTCGTGATCGGCCTGATCGCGGTTTCGCTCGGCTGGGCTGGGCAGGGCTCGGCTGCCGGCTCGGCAACTGCTTCGAGCCGGGAAGCGACGCCGCAGCGATCGAGTGAGGCGGGCGAAGCCGAAACGGAGATCGCGCGGACCGACCTGATCGCCAGGATGGAAGCCGCCCTCGGCGGCTCTTTCGCCGGTGTCTGGTTCGAACCCGCCACCGCGCAGCTCCATGTCGGCGTCACCTCGATGGCCAGCCGCGAAATCGTCCAGTCTGTCGCCGCCAAGGCGGGCCTAGCCGGGGTCGTCACCGAGACCTCGGTCGTCTCGACCTGGGCGCAACTGGAAGCTGTCAGGGACGCATGGCGCCAACGGTTCGTCGAACAGGTTCCAAGTGGGACGTTCGCGGCGGCGCTTGTCGCTCAGGACAACTCTGTGAGGATCCAGCTTGGTACGGACGTGCCGTCCTCCTCTCGCGCAGAACTCCGAAGCGACCTTGCGAACGCACCGACGGACGTTTCGCTATCCGTCGTGCCCAGCGAAAGCCTTCGCGTCACGCCGTACAAACGGTGCGGCGAATTCAAACAATTCAAAGCGTACTGCGATCCGACGATCGTCTCCGGCGTCAGCATCGGCAATGAAAAATCCGTGAGCGAAGGAAACTGCACGGCGGGAACGCCTGTGATCAGGAAAAGCCCCAAAACCGAAGCAGAAGCCACAGAAACCTTCCTGCTCACCGCCGGACACTGCCTCGTGGGAGAAGGTGCAGTGGGCAAAAACTGGTTCGCCTTTAAGAAAAAAGAAGCCGCCCGCGAAAAAATCGGTAAAGCCGAAGTGGCGCTGTCATACCCCGGATCGACCATCGATGCCGGCTTGATCAAGATCGAAGGGAAACCGTGGGCCGAACCGGCCAGCAAAACCCCGGTCAAGCCTGTCATCGCCAGCTGGAAGGCAGGGGAAGAAACCGAACCGTTCGAATTGATCGAAGAAAACACCCCCGCTGAAAAAATGTTGGTTTGCTACTCGGGGCAGCGTTCGGGAACCCAATGCGGCGAAATCAAGGAAGCCGAAAAGCTGGAGGTCGTCAAAAACAAAGGAGGCGTAGTCGAAGTCGAATGGAGTCACGCCAACGTGGTCGAACTGGAAGGTGGGAAAAAAGGCGGCGAAGGCGACAGCGGCGCTCCATTCTTCGAGGAGGAACCTTTTAAAAACGAATTCACAGGCTATGTGCTTGGTACGCTCGTCGGAGGGACAGATCCGGTCGAAAGCAACAGGGTGGTCTTCCAGCGCCTGTCCGTTCAGCTCGCAGGACTGGCGGAAAAAGGGCTCTCGATGGAATTGCTCACGCCGGCAAACGAAACCAGGCCCTAGGCCAAACGCCGTTCATCCCATAGATGGCTTAGCTGCTTCGCCGAAGAAGACCACACGGTCGATTTCGGCTGCACGGCCGCCCTGTCCTGGCACATAGGCTGCCAGCCATGGTCATCGCAATCGACGGTCCCGCCGGAGCCGGCAAGTCGACGGTAGCCCGCGCCGTAGCCGCCGAGCTCGGCTTCACCTACCTCGACTCGGGGGCGATGTATCGCTGCGTAGCGCTGGCCGCGCTCGAAGCGGGGGTCGACCTGGACGACGGCGACGCGCTGGGGCGGCTCGCCGCCGGCCTCGCGATCGATTTCGCGGACGGGGAGGCCGAGCTCGACGGGCGCGACGTCGGCGCGGCTATCCGCGAGCCGCGGGTGGCTGAGGCCGCTTCGCGCGTCTCGGTCCACCCGGCGGTGCGGGCGGCGATGGTCGAGCGCCAGCGGGCGCTGATCGACACTGGCCACTACGTCGCCGAGGGCCGCGACATCGGCACTGTCGTCAGCCCCGACTCGCCGCTCAAGGTCTTCCTCACGGCGTCGCCGGAGGAGCGGGCTCGCCGCCGCGCCGCCCAGAGCGGCGAGGACGAGGCGGCGGTCCTGGCCGCCCAGCGCGAGCGCGACGAGCGCGACCAGACGCGCGAGCACGGCGCCCTGCGCGCCGCCGGGGACGCGGTCGAGATGGACACCACCGGCCTCACCCTGGACGAAGTGGTCGACCGAGTCGTCGCCCTCGCCAGCGAGCGGGACTTCGCATGAGACGAGTGGTCGTTTTGCCACCGAATATGGGGGTCAACTGTCCATCGGGGAGACCGCGATGAAGCTGCCCACCGTCGCCGTCGTCGGCTTTCCCAACGTCGGTAAGAGCACCCTGGTCAATCGCCTCGCCGGGGGGCGCGAGGCCGTCACGCACGCCGAGCCCGGCGTCACCCGCGACCGCAAGCGCGTGCCCTGCGAGTGGAACGGGCGCGCCTTCGAGCTGCTCGACACCGGCGGCATCGACGTCGAGGACGAGACCGAGCTGGCGACGGACGTGCAGCGCCAGGCGCGGGTCGGGATCGCCGAGGCGGACGCGATCATGCTCGTGGTCGACGGCCGCGCCGGCCTGCGCGCCGGCGACGCCGAGCTGGCGAAGACGCTGCGCGGCGGCGGCACCGCGGTGCTGGTCGTCGTCAACAAAGTCGACCGGCCCGAGGACGAGCACCTGCTCGCCGAGTTCCACAAGCTCGGCCTTGGCGAGCCGCTTGCCGTCTCCGCAACCCACGGGCTCGGCAGCGGCGACCTGCTCGACCGCGTGGTCGAGGCGCTCGGCGAGGCGCCGCCGGCCCCCGCCGGCCCCGAACCGGTCCACGTCGCCGTCGTCGGCCGGCCCAACGTCGGCAAGTCCTCGCTGGTCAACGCCTTCCTCGGCGCCGAGCGGGTGATCGTCTCCGAGCGGGCGGGGACGACCCGCGACGCGATCGACACCGAGCTGGAGGTCGACGGCCGGCTCGTCCTCCTGGTCGACACCGCCGGCCTGCGGCGGCGCTCGAAGGTCGCCGGCACGGTCGACTACTACGCCCAGCTCCGCTCCGAGCTGGCGGTCGAGCGCGCCGACGTGGCGATCGTCGTCTGCGACGCCTCGGAGGGGATCACCGCCGAGGACCTGCGCGTGGCCGAGCTGGCGATGCGCGCCGGCTGCGCGACCCTGCTGGCGCTCAACAAGTGGGACGAGACCGCGACCGACGTCGACGACGCCCGCGCCCGGGTCGAGCGCAAGCTGCGCCTCCGCCCGGCGGTCGTCACCTGCTCGGCGCTGCGCGGGCGCAACGTCCACCGGCTGCTGCCGAAGGCGATCGAGCTGGCCGACAAGGCGGCGGAGCGCATCCCCACGCCCGAGCTCAACCGCTTCGTCGCCGAGGTCGTCGCGACGACCCCGCCGCCCTCCCGCCGCGGTCGCCGCCTGCGCCTCTACTACGCGGCGCAGATCGGCGAGCGGCCGCCGCGGATCGCGATCCAGGTCAACGACCGCAAGCTGATCGTCCGCGACTGGGCCTACCACCTCGAGAACCGGATGCGCGAGGCCTACGAGCTCGAGGGAATCCCGCTGATCATCGACTTCGTCCCGCATTCAGGCCGCCGACGTTGAGAAACGTCCACTAGGCTTCCGGTATGTCAATGAGTCAGCCGCTCGCCGAGGGCGAGTACCTCTTCACCTCCGAGTCCGTCACCGAGGGTCACCCCGACAAGGTCTGCGACGCGATCTCCGACGCCGTCCTCGACGCCGTCATGGCCGGCGACCCCGAGGGGCGCGTCGCCTGCGAGACGCTGGTCAACACCGGGATGGCCGTCGTCTCCGGCGAGATCTCCACCGACGTCCACCTCGACGTGCCGGAGCTGGTCCGCGAGACGATCCGCGAGATCGGCTACGACCACGGCGACTACGGCTACAACTGCGACCACATCTCGGTCCTCGTCTCGCTCGACAAGCAGTCGCCCGACATCGCCCAGGGCGTCGACGCATCGCACGAGACCCGTACCGGCTCGACGAGCGACGACGAACTGCTGCGGGCCGGGGCCGGCGACCAGGGGATGATGTTCGGCTACGCGACCGACGAGACCGAGGCGCTGATGCCGATGCCGATCCACCTCGCCCACCGTCTCGCCGAGCGGCTCGCCGCGGTGCGCAAGGACGGCAGCCTCGAGTACCTCGGCCCCGACGGCAAGACCCAGGTCACGGTCCGCTACGCCGACGGCCGCCCGGTCGGGGTCGAGAAGCTGCTGATCTCCACCCAGCACGCGGCCGGGGTCGACTCCCAGGAGACGATCAAGCCCGACCTCTGGCAGCACGTCGTGGCGCCGGTGCTGGCGGCCGAGGCGGCCGGGATGTTCGACGAGGCCGAGCTGCGCGAGGGCTTCCTCGTCAACCCGACCGGCAAGTTCGTGATCGGCGGCCCGGTCGGCGACGCCGGCCTCACCGGCCGCAAGATCATCGTCGACACCTACGGCGGCATGGCCCGCCACGGCGGCGGCGCCTTCTCCGGCAAGGACCCCTCCAAGGTCGACCGCTCGGCCGCCTACGCCGCCCGCCACGTCGCCAAGAACGTCGTCGCCGCCGGCCTGGCGCAGCGCTGCGAGGTGCAGGTCGCCTACGCGATCGGCGTCGCCCACCCGGTCTCGCTGATGGTCGAGACCTTCGGCACCGGCACGCTGCCCGACCGCGAGATCTCCCGCCTGGTCGAAGACGAGTTCGACCTGCGGCCCGGCGCCTTCCGCCGCTATCTCGATCTGCACCGCCCGATCTTCGCCAAGACCGCGGCCTACGGCCACTTCGGCCGCGATGAGGAGGCCTTCACCTGGGAGCGGACCGACCGCGCCGACGCGCTCCGGGCCGCCGCTGGCTCGGCGACGGCGACTCCAGCCTAGGCGGGAGGTTGCGGCTCGCCGAGGCCGTGCGTGCCGGCTGACTCGGCGCCGGTCGCCTGGTCGACGGCGTGCACGACATCGGCCGGATCGGCGACGCCGACGAAGACGAAGTTGTAGTCGTCGGTCGCGGCGGTGTCGAAGTCGACGTCGCCGATCTGCATCACCCGCTGGTAGACCGACTGGCGGTAGTTGACGTTCTGCACCCGCTCCAGCCGCGTCTCCTGGACCTCGCGCGAGAGGATGCCGCGCTTGATGTTGAGACGGCGGTCGGTGATCGTGTAGACGGTCGCGACCCGCTTCACGAAGCCGACCAAGACAGTGACCGCGATCACGAGCAGGACGATGAGGAAGACGGTGGCGCTGCCGGAGCCGAAGAGCTTTGCGATCAGGCCGATCGCCGCTGCCACGACGATGCCTTTCAGGTAGAAGCCGAGGATCGCCCGCCAGGAAGGGTGCCCACGGAAGATCACCTGCTCGCCGGGGCTGAGGTTGAGGCTGGCCATCGCTCGGCCTGAGCATACCCGCGCCGTCCGCGCCTCTCCATACCTTGCTTCGGTGATCGCCAAGGTCGAGCCGCTGACCACCGCCCGCGCCCTGCGCGGGCCGTTCGACTACCGGCTGCCGGCGGAGATGGCCGAGCTCGGCGTCGGCAGCGTCGTCCGGGTTCCCTTCGGCCGCCGGCGAACGCTAGGCGTCGTGGTCGGGCTGGCCGAGTCCTCCGAGCTGCCGCCCGAGCGCCTCGCCGAGCCGCTCGAAGCGCTCGAGGCGGGGGTGCCGCCGGAGCTGGTCCGGCTCGGCCTCTGGGTCGGGCGCGAGTACTGCTCGACCCCGGCGCGCGGGCTGCGGCTGCTGCTGCCGCCCGGGGCGGGCGTGCGCAAGCGGCGCTCGCGCCCGCGGCTGGAGCACGCCGATCTCGGCTCCGCCGCGGCCGAGCGCCCCTCGCTGCTGCCCGAGCAGGAGGAGGCCGTGCGGCAGATCGTCGCCGCCCTCGACGGCGAGGCCGAGGCGCCGCGCGAGCTGCTCCTGCACGGCGTCACCGGCTCGGGCAAGACCGAGGTCTACCTGGCGGCGGTCGAGGCGGCGCTGGCTCGTGGCCGCGGCGCGATCGTGATGGTGCCCGAGATCGGCCTGGCGCCGCAGGCCGTCGCCCGCTTCCAGGCTCGCCTCGGCGACCGCTTCGCAGTGATGCACTCGGCGCTGACGCCGGGCCAGCGCGACGACGAGTGGCTGCGGCTGCGCAGCGGCGAGGCGACGGTCTGCGTCGGGCCTCGCTCGGCCGTCTTCGCCCCGGTCAGCGATCTCGGCCTGATCGTGATCGACGAGGAGCACGACCCCGCCTACAAGCAGGAGGGGGACCCCTGCTACGACGCGCGGGCCGTTGCGCGGCGCCGCGCCGCGGAATGCGGCGCGACGCTCGTCGCCGGCACCGCCACGCCGCGGCCGGAGTCGTGGCTGGAGATGCCGCGGGTCCAGCTTCCCCGCCGCGTCGACGGCCGTCGCCTGCCGCCGGTCGAGGTGGTCGACATGCGCGGCGCCGACCCGCGCTCGGGCCCCCTGCACCCGGCTACCTGGGAGGCGCTCGAGGGGGTGCGGCGCCGCGGCGAGAAGGCGATCGTGATGGTCAACCGGCGCGGCTTCGCGCCCTGGCTCACCTGTCGCTCCTGCGGACATCACTGGGCCTGCCCCAACTGCGACGTCTCGACGATCGTCCACCGCCAGGCCGGCAGGCTCGTCTGCCACCACTGCGCCCACGCCGAGCCGCTGCCGCGCGCCTGTGCGACGTGTGGGTCGACCACGCTCTCGCAGGCGGGGGTGGGGACCGAGCAGCTCGAGGCGCTGCTGGCCGAGCGGCTCGCGCCGATGCCCGTCCTCCGCCTCGACTCCGACGTCGCCGCCGTCCGCGGCGCCCACGCCCGCATCCTCGGCGAGTTCGACGCCGCCCCGAGCGCGGTGATGGTCGGCACGCAGATGGTCGGCAAGGGCCACGACTTCCCCGAGGTGACGCTGAGCGCGATCGTCGACGCCGACGCGACCCTGCGCTTCCCCGACTTCCGCGCCGGCGAGCGCACCTTCGCGATGGTCGCCCAGCTCGCCGGCCGCAGCGGTCGCGGCGAGGCCGGCGGCGAGACGATCGTGCAGACGCTGGCGCCGGAAGCGGCGAGCATCGCCCACGCCGCCCGCCACGACTCCGCCGGCTTCCTCGAGGCGGAGGTCGGGCGCCGAAGGGCGCTGCGCTACCCGCCCTTCTCGCACCTGGTCCGCGTCGTCCTGCGGGCGGAGTCCGAGCAGCGCCTGGACGCCGCCGCTGCGCAGCTCGCCGAGCTGCTGCGCGACAGCCTGCCCGGCGACGCAGACCTGCTCGGCCCGGCGCCGATGTTCCGCGTCCGCAACCGCCACCGCCGCCGCCTCCTGACCAAGGCCGACGACCGCGACGGAGCCGTCGCCGTGATCGGCGCCGCGGTCGAGCGCCTCGCCGCCGACCGCACCCTGCGCGAGGTCGCGATCGGCGTCGACGTCGACCCCCAGTAGCCGCCGGCCGATCCATACAATCGATGCGATGAGCGACGAGGGCGCGGTCCAGGACGAAACAGAGCGCGAGGAGCTGGAAGCCGAGCTGGTCGCGCGCCGCGAGGCGGCGCTCGCGCAGGTGGTCAAGTTCGGCGACCCGGTGCTGAAGAGCAAGGCCTCGCCGGTGGCCGGGTTCGGCCCCGAGCTGCGCGTCGAGGCGGAGCGGATGATCGCGATCATGCGCGACGGCATGGGCGTCGGCCTGGCCGCCACCCAGGTCGGCGTGCTGCGCCGCCTGCTCGTTTTCCAGTCGGCGTCCGACGGCGAGCCGACGGCGCTGGTCAACCCGCGGATCGATTGGCTTTCCGGCGACGACCTCGTCGTCGCCGAAGAGGGCTGCCTCAGCCTGCCCCGGGTGGCGATGGAGGTCGAGCGGCCGCTGCACGCCCGGGTCGGCGGCTTCGACGTCGAGGGCAGGCCGCTCCAGATCGAGGCCTCCGGCCTCGAGGCGCGCGTCCTGCAGCACGAGATCGACCACCTCGACGGCGTGCTGATCCTCGACCGGGCGCCGCGCGAGCAGCGCCGGGCGGCGCTGCGGGCGCTGCGCGAAGGCGCCAGTTACGCCCCTGCCGCAGAGGACGAGGTGGAGCCGGTGGCGGGGGAGGAGCACCACCGCGAGCCGCGCTCCCAAGCGTGAGGACCGCCTACCTCGGCACCTCGGCCTTCGCCGCGACCGTGCTCGAGCGGCTCGCCGGGTCGGCCCACCGCCCGACGCTGGCGATCGCCCCGCCCGACCGCCCGCGCGGCCGCGGCCGTCACAGCGGCGCGCCGCCGACGGCGGCGCTCGCCGCCGAGCTCGGAATCGAGCTGCTGCAGGTCGAGAACGTCAACGATGAGGCCGCGCTCGAGCGGATCCGCGCGGCCGGAGCCGAGGCCGTCGCCGTCTGCGCCTTCGGCCAGCTGATCCGCGAGCCGCTGCTCTCCGAGCTGCCGCTGCTCAACGTCCACCCCTCGCTGCTGCCGCGCTGGCGCGGCGCGGCGCCGATCGAGCGGGCGATCATGGCCGGCGACGCGCGCACCGGCGTCTGCGTGATGAAGCTGACCGCCGGCCTCGACTCCGGCCCGGTGGCCCTGCGCGAGGAGGTCCCGATCGGCCCCGAGGACGACTTCTCCAGCCTCTCCGGGAGGCTCGCGGCGCTGGGCGGCGATCTGCTGGTCGAGGCGCTCGACCTGCAGGCCCAGGGACGACTCGAGCTCGTCGAGCAGGACGAGGAGCAGGCGACCTACGCGGAGAAGATCGAACCGGAGGAGCGGCGGCTCGATCCCAGCCGTCCCGCCGGCGAGCTGGCGCGAACGGTCCGCGCCCTCACCCCGCACATCGGCGCCTACGTCGAGGTCGGCGGCGGGGAGCGCCTCGGCGTGCGCCGCGCCCGCGCGGTCGACGTCAACGTCAAGCGCGGCGAGATGAAGGCCGAGTGGGGCGCGCTGCTGCTCGGCTGCGGCCGCGGCGCCCTGCGGCTCGAGGTGGTGCAGCCGCCCGGCGGCAAGCCGATGGCCGCCGACGCATACCTGCGCGGCCACTCCGTCCCCGCCCTGTGAGCCCGACGGGGATCGCGCCGGCGCGGGCGCTCGCCTTCGAGACGCTCCGCGCGACCTTCGAGCAGGACGCCCGCACCGAGCGCGCCTTCCGCGAGGGCGCCGCGGAGCGCGGCCTCGAGGGCCGCGAGCGCGCCCAGGCCCAGCGCCTCGCCTACGGCACCGTGCAGCGGCGCGGCACCGCCGACGCGGCGATCGAGCGGCTCGCCGGCCGCTCGGTGCGGTTGCTCGACCCGCCCGTCCTGGCGGCCCTGCGCCTCGGCCTCTACGAGCTGCTCTTCGCCGACGCGACCCCCGACCACGCCGCGGTCGACCAGGCGGTCGAGCTGGTCAAGGGCGCCGGCGCGGCGCACGCCGCCGGCCTGGTCAACGCCGTCCTGCGCCGCGCCGCGCGCGAGCGCGGGGAGTTGACCGAGGCGCTGCTCGGCGACGACTCGACCCCCGAGCGCGCCGCGGTCGCCCACTCGGCGCCGCTCTGGCTGGCGCGGATGTGGTGGGAGGAGCTGGGCGCCGAGGACGCGCGCTCGCTGCTCGCGGCCTGCAACCGGCCGGCCGAGGTGGCGCTCAGGGCAAACACCCTGCGCAGCGACCGCGACACCGTCCTGGCGAAGCTGGGCGAGGCGGGAGTCGAGGCGGCACCGGCCGACGGTCCCTGGCCGCTGTCCCCGGCGGAGTCGATCGTCGTCTCCGGCCGGATGGGCCCCGCGGTCGCGGGCCTGGTCGCGGCGGGCGAGCTGACCCCGCAGAGCCGCGGCTCGGCCGCCGTGGTCGAGGTGCTCGACCCCCGGCCCGGCGAGCACCTGCTCGACCTCTGCGCCGGGCCCGGGATCAAGAGCGGCCAGATCGCCGTCCGCATCGGCGACCGCGGCGAGGTCATCTCGGTCGAGCCCGACGCCGAGCGCGCGGCCGAAGTCGCCGCGCAGGCGGAGCGGCTCGGACTGCGCAGCATCACCGTGGTCGAGGCCGACGCCTCCTCGCCGGGGATGGCGCCCAGGCTTCGACCGGGTGCTGGTCGACGCTCCCTGCTCGGATCTCGGCGCGCTCGCCTCGCGCCCCGACGCCCGCTGGCGCAAGTCGCCGCGGACGGTTGCCCGTCTCGCCGAGCTGCAGGGGGAGATCCTCGCCCGTGCCGCGGCCGCGCTGCGCCCAGGCGGCACGCTGGTCTACGCGACCTGCACGATCTCGCGCAGCGAGTGCGAGGACCGGGTCGCGGCGCTGCTCGCATCGGCCGGCGCCGGCGAGGTCCCGCCGCTCGCGGTGGAGGACCTCGGCGCGCTCGCGCCCGGCCTCGCCTCCTCTCACGATCGGCGCTGCCTCCAGCTCCGCCCCGACCGCGACGGGACCACTGGGTTCTTCATCTGCCGCCTGAGGAGGGATGATGGGAGCGATGAGTGAGGCGGCGGGCGCCGAGCTGGGGCTGCCACGGGCAAAATGCCCGGGCTGCGGCGAGCCCTGGTTGCGCCCGGCGCAGCTTCCCGGCCGCTTCCGCTGCGTGTACTGTCTGCACCGCTTCGAGCTGGTCTCGCAATGCCCCAACTGTGGTGAACACCAGACGATCGCGCGGATGAGCACCACCGAGGACATGACCTGTCAGACGTGCGGCGACTCGATGCTGAGGCCGATCTGAATGTCTGAGCGGATGGCCGAGCTGCTGGGGGAGCCGCGGGTCGCCCCCTCGATCCTCTCCGCCGACTTCGCCCGACTGGGCGAGCAGGTCGACGAGGTGATGGAGGCGGGTGCGAGGGTCATCCACTTCGACGTGATGGATGGGCACTTCGTGCCGCCGATCACGATCGGACCACTGGTCGCTGGCGCGCATTGCCGATCGGGTCCACGAGGCCGGTGGCGTTGTCGACGTGCACCTGATGATCGAGGCGCCCGAGCGCCAGATCGAGGCCTTCGCCGAGGCCGGCGCCGACTCGATCACCTTCCACGCCGAGGCGACGCCGCACGCCAACCGCACCCTGACCGCGATCCGCGAGCTCGGCTGTCTGGCGGGGATCGCGATCAACCCCGGCACGCCGGCGAGCGCCGTCGCCGAGCTGCGACGGCTACGCCGACATCGCCCTCTGCATGACCGTCAACCCGGGCTGGGGCGGTCAGGCCTACATCGACGGCTCGGCCAAGGTCGGGCGGCTGAGGCAGCTGCTCGGCGGGGCGACGATCGAGGTCGACGGCGGGATCGACGCCGGCACCGCGGCCGGCGTCGCCGCGGCCGGCGCCTCGCTCTTCGTCGCCGGCTCGGCCGTCTTCGGCGCCGCCGACCCCGCGGCCGCCTACGCCGAGATCGCTGCCGCCGCCGGCGCGGCTTGAGCCGGGGCCGACGATGATCGGCCAGGCTCAGCTGCAGGGCGAGCTGAGGCAGTTCCTGCGGCGGCTGGCGATCGTCATCGGCGCGATCGTCGTCCTGCTCGCCGCCGGCACCGCCGGCTACGTCCTCACCGAGGGCGCCTCGGTCGGCTTCGGCTTCGTCTGGGCGCTCGACACGGTGGCGACCGTCGGCTCGATCCCCGAGCCGGCCAGCACCGGCGGGCAGATCGTCAAGGTCGCGCTGATCGTCCTCGGCGTGGGTACCCTCTTCTACGCCCTGGTGACGGTGACCGAGTTCTTCGTCTCCGGCCACCTCTCGGGACTGCTGGAGGAGAGAAGGCTGTTGAAGCAGATCGACGACCTAAACGACCACATCCTGATCTGCGGCTTTGGCCGGGTCGGCCGCCAGGCCGCCCGCGACCTGCGCGCCGCCGGCCGCGCCTTCGTCGTCATCGACACCAACATCGAGGAGACGAAGGGGCCCGCCGCGGCGCTCGAAGCGCCGATCATCCACGGCGCCGCCTCCGAGGACTCGGTCCTGCGCCAGGCCGGGATCATGCGCGCCGCCGGGGTGATCGCCTGCGTCGACTCCGACGCCGAGAACGTCTTCATCACCCTCACCGTGCGCGAGCTGCGGCCCGACCTGCCGATCGTCGCCCGCGCCGCGGTCGAAGACAGCGAGCGCAAGCTGCGCCACGCCGGCGCCGACCGCGTCGTCTCCCCCTACAAGGAGACCGGCTCGGAGATGGTGCGGCTCGCCGTCGGCGCGCTCGAGGTCGACGGCGAGGGGCCCGGCTAGAGCGGCTCGTCGACGGCCGCCAGGCGCGCCTCCAGCTCCTGGGGCGAGCCGGGCTGGGGGACGTCCTCGGCGCGCTCGTGCGGGCGGCGGTAGACGTAGTAGAGGAGCGAGAAGAGGACGCCGGCGGCGAGCAGGAAGCCGATCTCGACGCGGCGGAACTCGTCGCTCACCAGCGGGACGAAGTTCCAGGCGATGAAGAGCGCGGCGCAGGAGATCCAGCGCATGGCCGCGCGCCGCACCTGCCCCTGGGCGACGCAGGCCTGGTTGACGGTCACCGAGGAGAGGTAGAGGCCCATCCCGAGCGTGACCAGCAGCAGCCCCTCGCGGTCGTAGCTGAACTTGTTGCTGAAGGCGATCTGCATCGCCTTCGGGCCGGCGATCCCCATGAAGACGAGGGCGAGCGCGGTGAAGGCGACGAGGCCGAGCAGGACCATGCGAACCGTGTGGTGGAACTCGCGCTCTCCTTCCTCGGTGCCGCTGGTGTGGAGTTTGGTCAGGTGGGGGAGGATGCTGGTCGAGACCGCCTGGAAGAGCTGCAGCGGTGCCCGCGCGATCATCAGCACGTTGAAGATGAAGCCCGCCGCCGCGGCGCCCTGCAGGCCGCGGACGATCAGCGGGCCGGCGTTGAGGAAGGCCTGTTCGCTGAACATGATCAGCAGCACGGCGGCGGCGAAGCCGCCGCCGTGGCGGAACGAGAACTCGGCCTGCTCGGCCTCCGCTCGAGGGGGCTTCTCGCTCTCGCGTTTCGCCCGCCGGGCGAAGGCGAACGGAACCACCATGAGCGACAGCGCCGGGGCGGCGGTTATGCCGATCGCCACCGCCGACTGGCCGCTGAGGATGCTGAGCGCGACCAGCACGGCGAAGACCGTGCGGAAGCACGATTCGGAGAGGATCAGGGCGACGAAGAGGCCGAAGCGCTGGCTGCCGGCGAGGAAGCCGCGGGCGAAGTAGCTCGCCGCGTAGAAGAGGACGGCCGAGAAGAAGACCCAGTAGAGGGTTTCGTTCCCCTCCAGCAGGCCGTTCTGGATCGGCCCGCGCAAGGCCAGCGCGGCGACGGCGAAGAACAGCGAGAGGCCGAGCTGGATCGTCGAGGCGACCCGCATCGGATCGCCGATCGGCTGCCCCTTCTCCCGGCGTTCGGAGATGTGGCGGGAGAGCAGCTGTTCGATCGGCCGGTAGAGGGTCGAGATCGTGATGAAGACCGCCGACCAGAGCACCGTGATCTGCCCGTAGTCGGGCTTGGAGAGGACGTGCGAGGCGATCAGGAAGTAGGCGTAGGTGATGACGCCGGTGAGGCCGACGCCGACAGCGAGGAAGCTCGCCGTCTTGCCGAAGTCGGCGCTGCTCTTCACGCGTCGCGGCTGGGCTCGTAGTGCGAGGGCTCGACCCCGAGCGAGAGCTCGACCCGCCGCACCCGCTCGAAGACCCGCTGGGTCATCACCCGCTGGCTCGCCAGCAGGTCGCCGATCACCCCGAGCGCCATCAGCTGCACCGCGGCGATGAACAGCACCGCGCCGAGGATCAGCGACTGGATGTGGCCGCTCGAGTCGCCGTTGAAGATCCAGTCGATCAGGAAGGGCATCCAGGCGGCCAGCGCGAGCAGGCCGACGACGACGCTGGCGCCGGCGAAGACCCGCAGCGGCTCGTAGCGGGCATACACGCGCAGGATCGAGAGCGCGTTGCGCCGCACGTAGGCGCCGCTTGAGCCGAACAGGCGCGAGGGCCGCGTCACTTGGTTGGTCTCGACCTCCACCTGGTCGACGGCGACCAGCATCTTGCCGGCCTGGATCAGGCTCTCCAGCGTGTAGGTGAAGTTGTCGGTGACGAGCAGGCCGAGCGCCGCCTCGCGGTTGTAGGCGCGGAAGCCCGAGGTGGTGTCGGCGATCGCCGTGCCGGAGAGCCGCCGCACGACCCAGCTGCCCAGCCGCTGCAGCGCCTTCTTGCGGCCGGAGAAGTGCTCGATCGTCGCAACGTTGCGGTCGCCGACGACCATGTCGGCCTCGCCGGCGAGGATCGGCGCCACCAGCTTGGGCACGTCGGCGCCGCTGTACTGGTTGTCGGCGTCGGTGTTGACGACGACGTCGGCGCCGAGCTTGAGGCAGGCGTCGAGCCCGGCCTGGAAGGCCGCCGCGAGGCCCTTGTTGTTGGTCAGCCGGACGACGTGCTCGACCCCCAGCTCGCGCGCGACCTCGACCGTGCGGTCGGTCGAGCCGTCGTCGACCACCAGCAGCTCGATCTCGTCGATGCCGTCGATCCGGCGCGGCAGCGCGGCGATCGTCGCCGGCAGCGTCGATTCCTCGTTAAGGCAGGGGATTTGGATGATGAGCTTCATCGGGCGGCGCCAGAGTACTCGCAGGCCACGTCGGCAGGAGAGTAGGATGATGTTGATTGACGAGTCAATCGGTCGCATGGACACCCAGCTCACAGGCACGGATCGGGCGCATTTGAGGCGGGCTCTCGAGCTCGCGGAGGGTGGGCGGGGGCGAGTCAGCCCCAACCCTCTCGTGGGAGCGGTGGTCGTTCGCGACGGCGAGGTGATCGGGGAGGGGTTTCACGCTGAACTTGGGGGGCTGCACGCCGAGCGGGCGGCGTTGGAGGACTGCCGGCGCAGGGGGGAGGATCCGGCCGGGGCGACGATGTACGTGACGTTGGAGCCGTGTGCGCACCAGGGGCGCCAGCCACCGTGCACCGAAGCGATCCTCGAGGCGGGGATCGCGCGGGTCGTGATCGCCTCGGAGGACCCGAGCGAGAAGGCGGCCGGGCGGGGGCCGGGGATCCTGCGCGACGGCGGAGTCGAGGTCGCGGTCGCCGCCGGCGAGGAGGCGAGCGCGGCGCGTTTGCTCAATCAGCCCTTCCGCAAGCACGCCCGCACCGGCCTGCCGCTGGTCGTCTTGAAGCTGGCGATGTCGCTCGACGGCCGCACGACGACCCCCGCGGGCGACTCGCCATGGATCAGCGGCGAGCGCAGCCGCGAGCTGGTCCACCGCTGGCGTGCCGAATCCGACGCGATCGCCGTAGGCATCGGCACCGTCCTAGCCGACGACCCGCTCCTAACCGCCCGCCCCTCGTCCCCGCTGAGTTCGCACTTATCGTCGGATAGCGACGAGAACGACAAAGTCAGCGGGGGGAGGCAGCCGTGGCGGGTGGTGTTCGACCGGGGGGCTCGGCTGCCGCTCGACTCGCGGTTGATCGAGACGTTGGACCAGGCGCCGGTGATCGTGGTCGCGTCCCAGGAGGCGGACGCCGACCGGCTCGCGGCACTGCGCGAGGCCGGCGCTAAGACCGTCGTCGCCGACACGATCGACGCCGCCCTCTCCGAGCTCGGCCGGCGCGGCGTCACCAGCCTCTTCCTCGAGGGCGGCCAAACCCTCGCCTCCGGATTCATCGACCGTCAAGCTGTCGACGAGGCCAGGGTGTTCGTGGCGCCGTCGTTGCTTGGCGGGGGCGCTTCTCGCGCGGGTGGCGTGGGGGAGGGTTCGCCGCCCGGTGAGGGCGGGGTTCCCTCCCCCACGCCAGGACCCGCGCGCCAAGCGCCCTTGTCGACTTCCGTCGAAACCATCGGCGAGGACACCCTGATCACGGCCCGTCTCAAGGAGTGGTGATGTTCACCGGGCTGATCCAGGACGTGGGCCGGGTCGAGTCCGTCGATAGCGCCGCCGATGGCGCGCGCCTGCGGATCGCCACTTCGCTCGGCGCCGAGGTCGCCTCGGGGGACTCCGTCGCCGTCAACGGCGTCTGCCTGACGGCGACCCGTTCCGACGCAAGTGGCTTCGAGGCCGAGGCGATGAACCAGACGCTGGCGCTGACTGCCCTCGGCGGCTTGGACGCCGGCAGTCGCGTGAACCTCGAGCTGGCGATGAAGGCCTCGGATCGGCTCGGCGGCCACATCGTCCAGGGGCACGTGGACGGCGTGGGGGAGGTGATCGCGGTCGAGGGGGACGGCTTCGCCAGGCGGTTGCGGGTGCAGATCGCGGACGGGCTCCTGCGCTACGCGATCCCGCAGGGGTCGGTGACGCTCGACGGCGTCAGCCTGACGATCGCGGATTTGGGCGAGTCTTGGGTTTCCGTTTCCCTGATCCCCGAGACCATGGAGCGGACGACCCTGGGCGAAGCCGAGCCCGGGCGCAAGCTGAACGTCGAGTGTGACGTGGTCGCAAAGTACGTGGAGCGGTTGGTGTCACCATTTGTCCGAAAGGAGCAGGCGTGAATCAGATGACCGAGGCGCAGAGAGAGCAGGCGGTGGAGGCGAGGGCCGCGAGCCCCTTCGCGACGATCGAGGAGGCGCTCGAGGAGATCCGGCGCGGGCGGATGGTGATCGTCTGCGACGGCGAAGACCGCGAGAACGAGGGCGATCTGGTGATGGCGGCGCAGTTCGCCACCCCGGAGGCGGTCAACTTCATGGCCAAGGAGGCGCGCGGACTGATCTGCCTCGCGCTGACCGCGGAACGGTGCGAGCGGCTCGGCCTCAACCTGATGGCGGCCAAGAACGAGGCACCGCTGCAGACCGCCTTCACGGTGACGATCGAGGCCGCCGGCGGGGTCACCACCGGCATCTCGGCCCACGACCGAGCCCACACGATCCAGGTCGCGATCGACTCCAACTCGGGCGCGCGCGACATCGTCGTCCCGGGCCACATGTTCCCGCTGCGGGCGAAAGAGGGCGGCGTGCTCGAGCGCACCGGCCACACCGAGGCCAGCGTCGACCTCGCCCGCCTCGCCGGCCTCACCCCGGCCGGGGTGATCTGCGAGGTGATGAACGACGACGGCACGATGGCGCGCGTCCCCGACCTGATCCCCTACAGCCGCAAGCATGGCCTGAAGATGGTCACCGTCGCCGACCTGATCGCCTACCGGCGCCGCACCGAGAAGCTGGTCGAACGGGTCGTGGCGACCGCGCTGCCGACCGCCTTCGGCGACTTCAGCGCGGTCGGCTACCGCTCGCTGGTCGACGACAAACACCACGTGGCGATGGTCAAGGGCGAGGTCGACGGGGCGGAGGACGTGCTCGTCCGCGTCCACAGCGAGTGCCTCACCGGCGACGTCTTCCACAGCATGCGCTGCGACTGCGGCGAGCAGCTCGAAGCCGCCCTCTCGATGATCGAGCGCGAGGGCCGCGGCGTCCTCCTCTACCTCTCCCAGGAGGGCCGCGGGATCGGCCTGCTCAACAAGCTGCGCGCCTACAAGCTGCAGGAGGAGGGCGCCGACACGGTCGAGGCCAACCTCAAGCTGGGCCTGCCGGCGGACCTGCGCGACTATGGGATCGGCGCCCAGATCCTCGGCGACCTCGGCCTGAGCAGCATCCGCATCCTCACCAACAACCCGAAAAAGATCGTCGGCCTCGAGGGCTACGGCCTCTCGGTCGCCGAGCAGGTGCCGATCGAGGCGCCGCCCAACGCCCACAACGAGGCCTACCTGCGGGCCAAGCGGGACAAGATGGGCCACTCGCTGCACCACCAGGGGCTTGCCCTCGACGAGGAGATGATCCACGACGAGGAAGAGCGCGACGCGGGCGACGGCGGGCCGGAGGATGGCTGAGCCGGGTGCCTTTCTCGAGGGCTTCGAGGAGGGCGAGCGGCAGATCCTCTCCTCGCTGCGCTTCGCGGTCTGCGTCGGGCGCTTCTACGAGGACCTGGCGCAGCGCCTGCTGCGCGGGGCGAACGAGGGCTTCGAGCTGGCCGGCGTCCCAGCCGCCTCGGTCAGCCACGCCTCGGTTCCCGGCGCCTACGAGCTGCCCTTCGCCGCCAAGCTCCACGCCGAGACCGGCGATTTCGCCGGCGTCGCCTGCCTCGGCGTCGTCATCCGCGGCGAGACCGACCACTACGACTTCGTCTGCGCCGAGGCGGCCCGCGGCATCCAGGACGTCCAGCTCGAGACAGGCGTGCCCTGCGCCTTCGGCGTGATCACCTGCGACAACATGGAGCAGGCGCTCGCCCGCGCGGGCGGCGGCAAGCGCGACCAGGGCCGCAACGCGGCCCTCACGGTCGCCCGCATGGCACTGCTCCAGCGCCGGCTGGCCTGAGGCTCAGATCGCCGGCAGCAGGGCCACAGGGTAACGCCGCATCTCGCGATCGGTGGACACCAGAGTCAGTCCGTCAACTTGCGCCTGGGCAATGAGCATGCGGTCGAATGGGTCGCCGTGATGGTGGGGTAGCGATGCGACTGCCTCGGTGTGTCGCAGGGCGATCGGAAGCAACTCGAAGCTCTTCTCGTGCAACTGAAACTCGAGGTCGTCAGGGGGTGTGAGATTGCCAAGAGCCGCCTTGATCGAGATCTCCCATGGGGTGGCAATACTGACCAAGACCTGATTCTCGGCCGCCTCGATTGCACTTACGGCTGCCGCCGAGAGTCGCCTCGGGTTCGTCAGCACCCAGAGCAGGACCTGAGTGTCGAGCAATAGCTTCAACGGTTTCCGTGCCTCTCGTTTTCGCCGGGGAAGATCTCGCTTTCCTCAAACAGCTGCTCGATTTCCTTGTCCATTTCTTCCCATTCCTCATCGGATGGCATCTCGAACCTGCCCTCCCAGCCGCCGAGCTTGCGCTTCCCTGGCTTCGCCTGAGGCACCGGCACCAGCTTCGCCGCCGGCTTGCCGGCGCGGCTGATCACGATCTCCTCGCCCCCTTCGACGCGCTCGACCAACTTCGAGAGATGGGTCTTCGCCTCGTGCATGTTCACGCTCTCCAAGTCCTCAGCGGCCATTTCTCTCCCCCTTCGGATCGATTTGCTGAAGCCGGTTACAGTATTAGTCCACTTAGCTAACCAGCGATCAGGCTACCATGCACGACCCGATGGCCAAGGTATGCCACAGCTGCGGCAAGGGGCCGGCGTTCGGCAACTCCCGCAGCCACTCGATGGTCGCGACCAAGCGGCGCTTCGACCCGAACCTGCAGAAGGTGCGGATCGAGGAGGGCGGCCGCAAGCTGCGCACCTACGTCTGCACGCGCTGTCTCAAGGCCAACAAGGTCACCAAGGCCGCCTGAGGCCGTAGGACCGGCGCGAGGACGCATCGTCGGCTTCGCGCCGTGCGGAGGCACTGTCGCTTCGCCGCCGCCGCGCCCTCGCTTGGTCCTACGACCTCAGGAACGTCGACGATCAGTCTGCCGGCGCGACCACCGGGTGCTCTCCGGTGGGGGCCGGGTCGCCCTCGGCGGGCTCTACGTGGAGGCGGGGGAGGATGCGGTCGAGCCAGGCCGGCAGCCACCAGGCCCGCTTGCCGAAGAGCTGCATGACCGCCGGCACTAGGACCGAGCGGATGATCACCGCGTCGATGAAGACGGCGGCGGAGAGGCCGAGCCCGAAGAGTTTGATGATCCGTTCGTCGCCGAGCATGAACGAGGCGAAGACGGTGACCATGATCGCCGCCGCGGCGGTGATCACCCGTCCGGTCAGGGCGAGGCCGCGGGTGACCGCGACGGTCGCGTCCCGGCGCTGCTCCCACTCCTCGTGGATCCGCGACATCAGGAACACCTCGTAATCCATCGAGAGCCCGAAGACGATCGCGAAGAGGAAGATCGGGAAGAAGGAGACGATCGGCCCGGTGTTGTCGACTCCGATTAGGCTCGCGCCCCAGCCCCACTGGAAGACGGCGACGATCAGCCCGAAGGCGGCACCGATGCTGAGCAGGTTCATCACCACCGCCTTCAGCGGCACCAGCACCGAGCGGAAGACGGCCATCAGCAGCAGCGCCGAGAGCAGCACGACGACGCCGATGAAGAGCGGCAGCTTTTCGGCGATCGCGTCGCCGAAGTCCTCGAAGATCGCGTTGACGCCGCCGACGTGCAGCTGGGCGCCGGTCGCGCGCTCGATCGGCGGGATCACGTCGCCGCGGATGTGGTCGAGCAGGTCGGTCGTCGCGGCGCTCTGTGGCGAGGTGGTCGGGTAGACCTGGAACACCCCCGTGTTTTCCTGCTTGTTGAGGGTGATCGAGGTCGCGGCGGCGACGCCTTCTTCGCCTTCGAGCGCCCGCTTCAGCCGCACCAGCCCCGCGTCTTCGCCCTTCCCGGGCAGCGCCGCGACCATCACGAACGGCCCGTTGAAGCCGGGGCCGAAGCCCTCCGCGAGCAGGTCGTAGGCCTTGCGGGTGGTTTTGTCCGGGGGTTCGGTGCCGGCGTCGTTGGTGCCGAGGCGCAGCGAGAGGGTGGGGATGCAGAGGATCAGCAGGAGCCCGCCCGAGAGCACCGCCGAGAGCACCGGCCGGCGCTGGATCTCGCGGCTCCAGCGGAACCACTTGGTGTCCTCGGCGATGGTCGACGATTGGCTTCCGAGGCCGGGAATACGGAGGCGGTCGATCCGGCGCCCGACGATCGTCAGCAGCGCCGGCAGCAGGGTCAGCGCCGCGATCATCGTGAACAGCACCGCCAGCGCCGCCGCCACCGCCACCCCGTAGAGGAAGGGGAGGCCGAGCAGGAACATCCCCAGCAGGGAGATGATCACCGTGACGCCGGCGAAGAGGACGGCGCGGCCGGCGGTGTCGACCGCGGCGATCGCGGCGTCGCGCGGCTCCAGCCCGTCGTCGAGGCCGTTGCGGAAGCGGGTGAGGATGAAGAGCGCGTAGTCGATGCCGACGCCGAGCCCGATCATCGCCGCCAACACCGGCGCGAAGTTGGCCATGTCGAAGACGTGGGTGCCGAGCGTGACCAGGCTGATGCCGACGCCGAGCGCGAACAGCGCGGTGAGGATCGGCAGGCCCATCGCGACCACCGAGCCGAAGGTGATCAGGAGGACGACGATCGCCGCCAGCAAGCCGATCCCGAACGAGGAGTCCCCTTCTTCCTGTTCGGCTTCGGCGATCGGGTTGCCGCCGAGCTCGACCTGCAGGCCGGGGGTCGCGGCGCCCTCGGCGATCGCGATGATTTCTCTGGTTTTTTCTTTGTCGAGCTTGTTGTTGGGGACGTCGAACTGGACGGTCGCGTAGGCGATCTTTCCGTCTTCGCTGACCGCCGCGGCGCCGCCCTCGCGGTAAGGGCTGGCAACTTCGCTGACGTGGGGGAACTTCGCGATCTTCGCGAAGGCGCTTGTCATCCGCCGCTCGACCGCCGGCGTTTCGACTCCCTGCTCGGCCTTGAACACGATCTGCGACGTGTCGCCGGCCTGCGCCGGGAACTTGCTTTCGAGCAGGTCGAAGGCTTCCTTGGAGTCCGAGGCCGGCAGCTTGAATTCTTCGGTGAAGTGGGCGCCGACCGAGCCGGAGATCCCGCCGATCGCGACCAGGGCCACGATCCAGGCGAGGATCACCGTCTTGCGGTGCCCGGTGGTCCAGGTGGCGAAGCGTCTCATCGAGCGCCGCACCGTAGCGAACGGCGGCAACCATGTGCTCGCAACGAGGCCGTAGGCGGCAGCGGCGGCGACGGCGGTTAGATTTCGGCCGATGGCCGACCCCTCGATCGCGCGCTTCCGCCGCGTCGTCACCGCCGCTTACGCCTCGCTGGAGGAGCGCCGCCAGGAGGTCAACGACCTCAACGTCTTCCCCGTCGCCGACGGCGACACCGGCGACAACATGGCGATGACGATGCGCGCCGTGATGGAGGAGCTCGACCGGCTCGGCGGGCGTGAGGTCGACGAGGTAGGCCGCACCGAGCTGGTCCAGGCGCTGGCGCGGGCGGCGCTGATGGGCGCGCGCGGCAACTCCGGCGTGATCCTCAGCCAGATCGTCCGCGGCGCCGCCGAGGAGCTGGCCAGCCGTCCGGGCGAGCTGGTCGACCCGGTCCTCGTCGCCTCTGCCTTCGCCAGCGCCGCCGACGCCGCCTACGCCTCGGTCCGCGACCCGGCCGAGGGCACGATGCTGACCGTCTTCCGCGAGATGGCCCACTCGATCGCCCGCCGGCTCGCCCACCTCGAGGCCGACAAGCAGCGCCTCGGCAAGGGGGTCAGCGACGAGCAGCAGGACGCCGTCCTCGCCGAGGTGCTCGAAGCGGCCATCGCCGACGGCCAGCGGGCGGTCGAGCGCACCCCCGAGCAGCTCGAGGTGCTGCGCGAGTCCGGCGTGGTCGACGCCGGCGGCTACGGCCTGGTGCTGATCCTCGCCGGGGTCGTCGCCGCCCTGCGCGGCGACGCGGCGGAGCTGCCGGAGATCTCCCACCACGACACCCCGCGGGCGAACCGCCCGCACCATGAGGACAGCCGCTACCGCTACTGCACCAACTTCATCGTCTCCGGCAGCGGCCTGGTCTCGCGCGAGTTCCTGCCCCGGCTCGAGGGCCTCGGCGACTCGGTCCTGGTGGTCGGCGACGAGGCGACGCTCAAGGTCCACGTCCACACCGACGACCCCGAGGCCGCGGTGGCGCTCTTCGCCGGCGCCGGAGAGGTCGCCAACCTCGATGTCGCCGACATGCGCAAGCAGATCGCCGAGCGTCGCGCCCGCCTCGAGGCGGCGCGGACCGGCGCGCTCGCGGTCACCGCCGGCTACGGCCTGGAACGGCTCTTCGGCGAGCTCGGGGCCCACATCGTGCACGGCGGCGAGACGCTCAACCCGTCGACCTACGAGCTGCTCGCGGGAATCCACGAGGTGCCGGCCGAGGAAGTGCTCGTCCTGCCCAGCTCCTCGAACGTGATCATGGCCGCCGAGCGCGCCTGCGAGCTGTCCGAGAAGCCGGCGCGGGTCGTGCCGGCGACCTCCCAGCAGGAGGCCCTGCTGGCTCTGGTCGAGTTCGACGGCGCTGCCTCGGCCGAGGAGAACGCCGAGCGGCTGATCGCCGCGCTGGAGGGGATCGTCGCCGGCGGGGTCGCCCCGGCAGCGCGCGACGACGTCCAGGGTCGCTTTCGCCGCGGCGACGCGGTCGGCTTCGCCGCCGGGGAGATCGTCGCCTACGGCGGCGCCGGGTCGACCCTGGCGGCGACGATCGAGCGCCTCGCCGAGGGGGCGGAGATCGTCACCGTGCTGGCCGGCGAGGGCGCCCCGATCCCCCTCGAGGAGATCGACGCCCACGTCCCCGGCGGAGTCGAGGTCGAGACGCACAGCGGCGGTCAGCCGAGCTGGTGGTGGCTGTTGGCAGCGCAGTAGTGCGCTCCTTCGCCGGCAAGCGCGAGCTGACGGCGGAGCGGCTTCGCGACGCCCCGGTCCACTGGCCACGACCCGGCGTCCTCGACGTATCGCTGACGGCGCTGGAGGGGGTCGGGCCCAAGCTGGCCGAGGTCGCTGCCGAAGCGGGCATCGGGACGCTCGGCGATCTGCTCCTTCGCGTTCCCCACAGACACCGCGACCAGACGATCGTCTCCGTATCCAGCTTGGAGCTGGGGCAGAAGGCGACCGTGCAGGTCGAGGTGCTGGGCAACCCCAACGCTTTCCGCCGCCGCGTCTCGATCCTCTCGGTCAAAGTCGGCGACGAAAGCGGTTCGATCCGCGCCACCTGGTTCAACCAGCCGTGGCTGGCGCAGAAGCTGACTCCCGGGACGAACCTGCTGCTGACTGGTTCGCGGGACAAACGTGGTTTCAGGGTTCAGGAATATGAGTTCATGGCTTCTGGCCCGCGGGTCCACACGGGAGAGGACGAGGGGCTCGTCCCCGTTCATCCGGCGACCGAGCAGCTCAAGGCGCAGCGGATACGGCAGTGGATGGAGCAGGCGATACCGCTGGCGGGGAACGAGATCGAGGCCCTGCCGGCCGAGCTGCGTGCGCGACGCAAGCTCGCTGGCGTCGCCGATGCTCTTGCCGCCGTGCATTTCCCGGAGAGCCGGGAGGACGTGGAGGAAGCGCGGGCGCGGCTGGCGTTCGAAGAGCTGTTCCTCTACCAGGCGGTGCTGGCCACGCGGAAGCGGACGCAGCGGGCGTCGCGGCCGGCGCCGAAGCTCGGCAAGCCCGGGGAAGCCGTGGGGCGGTGGCTGGGGTCGCTGCCGTTCGAGCCGACCAAGGACCAGCTGCGGGCCTTCGACGAGATCGACGCGGATCTCGATTCGGGAGAGCCGATGCAGCGGCTGCTGATGGGGGAGGTGGGATCGGGCAAGACGGTGGTGGCGCTGTACGCGATGCTGCGGGCGCTGGAAGCGGGGTTCCAGGCCGTCCTGATGGCGCCGACCGAGACCCTGGCCGAGCAGCACGCGGCGACGCTCGGGAGGTTGCTGGCGGAAGAGGCGACGCCGTTTGCGCTGCTGACCGGGGCGACTCCGGCGGCGACGCGGCGACGCGCGCTCGGGCAGCTTGCCAGCGGCGAGCTGGGGCTGCTGGTCGGCACCCACGCGCTGCTCGAGTCCGACGTGCGCTTCGCCCGCCTCGGTCTCTGCGTCGTCGACGAGCAGCATCGCTTCGGCGTCGAGCAACGGCGCAGGCTCGACTCGAAGGGGGTCGAGGGGATGGCCCCTCACGTTCTCCACATGACCGCGACGCCGATCCCGCGGACGCTCTCGCTGACCGCCTACGGCGACCTCGACACCACCGCGCTGCGCGAGCTGCCGGCCGGCCGCCGGCCGATCGAGACGCGGCTGGTGGAGGAGGACAAGCGCGCCGCCGCCTACGAGTTCCTCCGCGAACAGCTCCGCGCCGGTCGCCAGGCCTACGTCGTCTGCCCCCTGGTCGAGGAGTCCGAGAAGATGGAGGGGCGGGCGGCCGAGGCGGAGGCGGCGAGGCTGGCCGGGGGCGAGCTGCGCGAGTTCTCGGTCGGCGTGATCCACGGCCAGATGCCCTCGGCCGAGAAGGCGAAGGAGATGGGGGCCTTCGTCGCCGGCGCCACCGACGTGCTCGTCGCGACCACCGTGATCGAGGTCGGGATCGACGTGCCCAACGCGACCGTGATGCTGATCGAGGGGGCGGAGCGCTACGGCATCTCGCAGCTGCACCAGCTTCGCGGCCGGGTCGGGAGGGGGGAGCACCCGTCGCAATGCCTGCTCTTCGCCGAAGGCGGGGGGGAGATGGCGCGGCGGCGTCTGCGCGCTGTGGTGCGCGAGCGCGACGGCTTCGAGCTGGCCGAGGTCGACCTCTCCCTGCGCGGCGAGGGAGAGGTGCTGGGGACCCGACAGCACGGCCTGCCGCGGTTCGCCGTCGCCGAGCTGCCCGAGGACACGCCGACGCTGATCGCCGCCCGCGACGAGGTGCTCGCCCTGCTGCGCCGCCACGGCTCGCTGGACGCCCCCGAGCTGGGCCCGCTGCTCGACGCGGCCCAGCGCCGCTTCGGCGCCGCCGCCGCCGACCCGATACCACTCTGAGCGTGAGGGTGATCGCCGGAGATTTGAAGGGCCAGCCGCTGGTGGCGCCGCGGGGGTGGAAGGTGCGGCCGACGTCCGACCGGGCGCGCGAGGCGATCTTCTCGGCGCTCGCCGGCGTCGAGGGCGCCCGCGTCCTCGACCTCTACTGCGGCACCGGCGCGCTCGCGATCGAGGCGCTCTCGCGCGGCGCCGGCTCGGCGGTCCTGGTCGACCGCGACACCCGCCCGGCGCTCGGCAACGTCGAGCGGCTCGGGCTCGGCGACCGGGTCGAGCTGGTCCGCGCCGACGCCGCCGCCTGGCTGGAGGCCCGCGCCGGAGAGGCCGATCCGCAGCGCTTCGACCTCGTCTTCGTCGACGCCCCCTATAGACTCGCCGACCGCGTGGGGCAGCAACTGAACGCACACCTGCCGCGTCTCCTCTCGTCCGGGGGACGGGCGATCGTCGAGAGCGCCGCCCGGCGGCCGCTCCGCCTCGACTCGCTCGAGCCGCTGCGCCAGCGCCGCTACGGCGCCGCCGACGTCGCCTTCTACGGGGAGCGAGCCTGATGGCGGAGCGCGACGGCACGGTCGTCTGCCCGGGCAGCTACGACCCGGTCACCAACGGCCACGTCGACATCATCACCCGCAGCTCCGAGGTGTTCGAGCGGGTCGTCGTCGGGGTCGTCAACAACCCGATGCGCAAGGACAAGACGCTCTTCACCGCGGAGGAGCGCAAGGGCCTGATCGAGGAAGCGACCGCTGCGCTGGGCAACGTCGAGGTGCGGATCTTCTCCAACCTGCTGGTCGAGTTCGCCCGCGAAAGCGGCGCCAGGGCGATCGTCAAGGGGCTGCGGGCGATCTCCGACTTCGAGTACGAGTTCGAGATGGCCCAGCTCAACCGCAAGCTCGACCCCGGGATCGAGAGCATCTACATGATCGCCTCGCCCCAGTACAGCTTCCTCTCCTCGACCGGGGTGAAGGAAATGGCGACCTTCGGCGGCGACGTCTCCGACCTCGTCCCGGCCCCGGTCTCCGCCGCGATGACGGCCCGCCTGGGCGAGAGGTAGGCTTCCCCGATGGTCGCCGCCCGTGGGCGAGAGTTTGCAAAAAGCCGAGGAATTCACGGCTTCTTCACCGAAATCCGCTCCGACACGTAGGCTTACGCCCTGCCGATGGACGTTCTCGTTCTCATAGACAAGCTGGACGATGTCGTCCACAACGCCCGGCCCGTGCCCCTCACGGACCAGGTTCGCGTGGACCGCGAGGAGATCTACGACCTCCTCGACCAGATGCGGGCGACGATCCCCGAGGAGATCAAGCAGGCCCGCTGGATCGTCAAGGAGCGCCAGGAGATGCTGGCCGAGGCCAAACGCGAGGCCGAGCGGATCGTGCGCGAGGCGCGCGAGCAGCAGGCCCGGCTGATCTCCGACGAGGAGGTCACCAAGCAGGCCGAGCGCGCCGCCGACGAGATCGTCGAGGACGCCCGCACGCGCGAGCGCGAGATCCGGCTCGGCGCCGAGGACTACGCCGACGAGATCCTCAACACGCTCGAGGTCAACCTGCAGAAGTTCCTCGCGGCCGTGCAGCGCGGTCGCGACCGGCTCGCCGGCCGCGACGAAGAACCGGTCGCCGAGCTCGACGAGCAGGCTTAGTAGACGGCGCGCACGACGGCCAGGCCGTCGGCTTGCCAGGTGATCTCCCCGCCGCACCAGCTGACGAGGTTCTGGAGCTGGTCTTCCTCGAAGGCGTCGCCGATCACGAGGGAGCGAGAGTGTTCACGGACGCGGCGAAAGAGGGCTTGCTTCTGCTCGTCGGTCAGGTCGTTTACGGAGAGGACGGAGATGACGAGGTCCCAGGGGCCGTCGGGGAGCGGGTCCTCCATCCGGGCGAGCTGGACGTCGTCGTAGGTCTGGCGGGCGCGGAAGACCATGTCGGGGCTGGCGTCGAGGCCGACGACCCAGGCGTCGGGGAAGGCCTCGAGCAGCCGCCGCGTCGTCTCGCCGGTGCCCATCCCCAGCTCGAGCACCCGCTCGGGCGCGAACGGGATCGCGGCGACCGCCTGCTCCTGCAACTCGTCGTAGCGGGGGATCTTGGAGCGGATCCGCTCCAGGTACTCGTCCGGCGTCCAGTCGAATTGACCCATTCCGTAACCTCGTTCGGGAGGTGCCATCGTAAGCGCCGGCCGAGCGGAGGATGAGTCAATGGCCAGTTTGCCCCCCAAGACGATCGTCGACCTCGCGCGCCTCTCGCTCGCCCACGGCGAGGGAGCACGGCTCGACCTCGATGTCCGGGTCGACCCGCTGGAGCTCGGCGGGCAGACCTACGTGTTGGCCGGCGGCGGGGTCGGAGCGAGGCTCGACGTCTCCCGTCCCAGCAACGGCTACGCCTTCCGGCTGCGTTTCCCGCTGCGCGTCGACGGTCCCTGCATGCGCTGTCTCGAGGACGCGAACGTGGTCACGGAAGTCGACGCCCGCGAGGTCGACCAGTCTCAGACCGACGACGAGGAGCTGCGCAGCCCCTACGTCGAAGACGACGAACTGGACCTGGGCCGCTGGGCCCACGACGCCGCGGTCCTCGCGGTCCCCACTCGGATCCTCTGCCGCCCCGACTGCGCCGGCCTCTGCCCCGTCTGCGGCGAGTCGCTCAACGACGCCGACCCTTCCGCTCACGAACACGACGCGGGCGGCGACCCGCGCTGGGCGAAGCTCAGGGAGTTGAAGCTCGAGTAGCCGCTACCATTGCGCGCCGATGGCCGTCCCGAAGAAGAGAACTTCCAGCACGCGACGCGACAAGCGCCGCGCGCAGCACAAGGCCGGCAAGGCGCGCTTGAACACGTGCCCGCGCTGCCACAGCCCGCGACTGCCGCACCGGGTCTGCCCGACCTGCGGCACCTACGCCGGGCGCGAGGTCGTCAAACACACGATGACCGACCCGACCGCCGGCGCCTCCGACGCGGAGTAGCCCGGTGGCCGGCGGCGCGACCGTCGCCCTCGACGGGTACGGCGCCGAGCGGGGCTTCGACGTGCTCGCGGAGGGCGTGCGCATCGCCGCCGCGGACGGGATCCGCGTGCGGGTGTTCGGCCCCGAGCGGGGCCTTGGGCTCGAGGGCGCCGAGGGGGTCGAGGTAGTCCCGACGGCGGAGTGGATCGGCAACGAGGAGGACGCCGTCGCCGCCGTCCGGGCGAGGAAGGGGGCCTCGGTCGTGCGGGCCGCGGCCGAGGTCGCCGGGGGCGGCGCCGACGCGCTGGTCAGCCACGGCTCGACCGGGGCGGCGATGGCCGCCGCGACCTTCGGCCTGAAGCGGCTGAAGGGGGTGCAGCGGCCGGCCCTCGCGGTGCAGCTGCCGGTCCCCGGCAAGCCGGTCCTCTTCCTCGACGCCGGCGCCAACGTCGAGGTCCGCCCCCAGCACCTGGTCCAGTTCGCCTTCCTCGGCGCCGCCTTCAGCGAGGCGGTGCTCGGCGTCGCCCGCCCCCGGGTCGGCCTGCTCTCGGTCGGCGAGGAGTCGGGCAAGGGGAGGGGGGAGGTCGTCGCCGCGCACGCGCTGCTGAGTGAGGCGAGCGGCATCGAGTTCGCCGGCAACGTCGAGGGCGGCGACCTGCCGGCGGGGGCCGCCGACGTCATCGTCACCGACGGCTTCACCGGCAACGTCGCCCTCAAGCTGATGGAGGGCACCGCCCGCGCCCTCACCGGCGCGATCCGCGACGCCGCTCGCTCGAACCCGGTGGCCGGCCTCGGCGGCCTGCTGATGCGGCCGGCGCTCGGCGGCCTGCGGCGCGAGCTGGCGCCCGACGCGACCGGCGGCGCGATCCTGCTCGGCCTGCGCGGGGTCGCAGTCGTCGGCCACGGCAGCGCCGGGCCCGAGGGGATCGCCAACGCGATCCGGCTGGCGGCGCGCTGCGTCGAGGTCGACGCCGTCGGCCGCACCTCGGCCCTGCTGGCGCAGGCCGGCGCCGGCCGCGGCGCGCTCGCCGCCGGGCCGGGCGCGTGATAGGAAGTCGGGGATGGAGCGACAGGACGTCTTCGAGCTGATCCGCGACCACCTCGCCGAGGAGCTGGAGGTCGACGCCGGGAAGATCGGCGAGGCGACCCGCTTCAAGGACGATCTCGACGCCGACTCGCTCGACCTCTACGAGCTGGTGATGGAGCTCGAGGACCACTACGGGGTGAGCGTCTCCGAGCAGCAGGCCGCGCAGATCGAGACGGTCGGCGACGCCGTCACCTTCGTCCTGGAGCACGCCCCGGCGTGAGCGTCGAGGGGCTGGCGGCGCTGGTCGGGGAGCTCCCCGACGACCTGCGCCTCCGCGCCCTCACGCACTCCTCCTGGACGGAGGAGACCGAGTCCTACGAGCGGCTCGCCTACCTCGGCGACAGCGTGCTCGCCCTCGCCGTCGCCGCCGCGCTGCACGATCGCTTCCCCGACGTCGACGCCGGCGGCCTGACCAAGATCCACAACCACGCCGTCAGCGGCGTCTCCTGCGCCGCCGTGGGCCGTGAGCTGGGGGTGCCGGCGATGCTCGAGCAGGCCGACCCCCGGGCCGAGGAAGCGATTCCGGCCGAGATCCTGCTCGACGGCTCGCGCCCGCTGCCGGAGGTGACCGAGGCGCTGATCGGCGCCTGCTTCCTCGCCTTCGGCTTCGAGCGCGTCGCCCCGGCGGTCGTCGCCGCCTTCGGCCTCCACATCGAGCAGGCGACGGAGGCCCCGGTAGATGCGAAGTCGGCCCTGCAGGAGCTGCTCGCTCGGCGCAGGGCGCGCGTAAGCTACGAGGTCATAGGCGAATCCGGCCCCGCCCACCGGCGGACCTTCGAGGTCGAGGCGCTCGTCGGCGCCGAGCGGGTGGGGACGGGAGTCGGCCGCAGCAAGAAGGCGGCGGAGCAGATGGCGGCCGAGCAGGCGTTGGAGCGCCTCGGGAAGTAGCCGGCGGGTCGCGTCCGACTCGATCGCGAGCCTTCAACCCGGACGAGGACGAGAGATGTATCTGAGATCGATCGAGATGAAGGGGTTCAAGTCGTTCCCCGAGCGCACCCGGCTGGAGTTCTCGTCGGGCGTCAGCGTGATTGTCGGGCCCAACGGCTCGGGCAAGTCGAACATCACCGACGCGGTGCTCTGGGCGCTCGGCGAGCAGAGCCCCGGCGCGATCCGCGGCGCCTCGATGCAGGACGTGATCTCGGCCGGCGGCAAGGGAGTCGGCCAGCGCCGGGCCGCCGAGGTCGAGGTCGTGATCGACAACTCCGAGGGACGCGCCGCCACCGAGCTCTCCGAGATCGCCGTGCGCCGCAGCCTCGATCGCTCCGGCGACGGCGTCTACCGCCTCAACGGCGCCCGCTGCCGCCTCGTCGACGTGGTCGAGGTCCTCTCCGACACCAACCTCGGCCGCGAGATGCACTCGGTGATCAGCCAGGGCCGGGTCGAGTCGATCGTCCACTCCAAGCCGCGTGAGCGGCGCCTGCTGGTCGAGGAGGCGGCGGGGCTCGGCAAGCACCGCAAGCGCCGCCGCCGGGCCGAGCTGAAGCTGCGCGCCGCCCGCGACAACCTCGACCGCGCCCTCGACGTCGAGCGCGAGGCGCGGGCGCGGCTGCGGCCGCTGAAGCGCCAGGCGCAGGCGGCGGAGCTGGGGGCGAGGATCGAGCGCGAGGAACTCGAGCTGCGCGGCCGCCTGGTCGCCGAGGAGCTGCGCTTCGGCGTCGACCGGGCGAAGGCCGCCGAGGCGGCCGCCGAGAAGGCCCGCGGCGAGCGCGAGGCGATCGAGAAGCGCCTGGCCGAGGTCAGCGGTCGCCGCCGCGCCGCCGAGGAGCGCTTCGCCGCCCGCGACCGCGAGCGGACGATGGCCTGGGGCCTGCTGACCAAGCTGCGCGGCGAGCAGCAGCGGATCGCGGTGCGCAGGATAGCGCTCGGCGACCGCGAAACGGAGCTGAGCGCCGCCCTGGAGAGCCTGCGGGCCGAATTCGGCCCGCTGACGCTCGACCTCGGCGCCGCCGAGGGCGCGCCGGCGGAGCGCGCGCGCAAGCTCGAGGAGGAGCTGGCGGAGATCGACGCCGGCCTGGCGAGCGCCGCCGAGGGCCTCGCCGTCGCCCGTTCCGAGGGCGCGCCGGAGTCCAGGCGCGAGACCGCGCTGGGGGCGATCCAGGCCGGCGCCGAGCGCGCCGGGCGCCACGCCCGGCGGGCCGAGGGCCTGCTCGGCGAGCGCCACCGCGAGGCATTGCGGGGGCGGGTTGCCGCCGGCGAGGAGCTGCTCGACGACGTGCGCGCGGCGGCCAAGGCGACGGCGGAGGCCGAGGCGGCGGTTCGCGGCCGGGTCGAGCGGATCGAAGCGAAGGTCGTCGGCGAGCAGGGCGGGGGCGATGAGATCGCCGAGGAGATGCGCGCCTGCTCGCGCCAGGAGTCCGAGCTCCAGGTCGAGATGAAGTCCGCCTCCGACCGCTTGACCGAGGCCCAAGTCGAGGCGGCCCACCTCGGCGACCGCCGCGCCGAGGCGGCGAAGGAGCTGGCGGGCATCGCCGAGCGGCTGGGCGAGGAGGTCGAGCCAGCCACCGAAGCGCTGGGCGAGGAGGAGCGCGCGGAGATCGACCGCCGGCTGGCGCGGCTGGAGCGTCGCCGCGCCCAGATCGGCCCGGTCAACCCGCTCGCCGAGCAGGAGTACGAGGAGGCGCGCGAGCACGTCGAGACGCTGCAGGTCCAGCGCGAGGACATCGAGCGCGGGATGCGCGAGCTGGAGGCGCTGATCGGCGACATCGACCGCGAGATCGAGCGCGCCTTCGAGCAGACCTTCGAGGCGACGGCGAAGAACTTCGAGGAGATGGTCGAGCACCTCTTCCCCGGCGGCCGCGGCGCCCTGCGCCGGGTCGCGCTGCGGCCGGTGCGCGACGCCGAGGAGGCGCCCGCCGAGGCGGAGGCCGGCGAGGAGCCCGAAGAGGACGAGGAAGAGCAGCGCGAGGAGCTCGGGGTCGAGATCGAGGTGACGCCGGCGGGCAAGTCGACGCGCAAGCTCTCGCTGCTCTCGGGCGGCGAGAAGTCGCTGGTCGCCCTCGCCTTCGTCTTCGCCGTCTTCCTCGCCCGCCCCTGCCCCTTCTACATCCTCGACGAGGTCGAGGCGGCGCTCGACGACGCCAACATCGACCGCTTCCTGCAGCTGATCCGGCGCTTCTCCGACCGCGCCCAGTTCGTCATCGTCACCCACCAGAAACGGACGATGGACGCCGCCGACGTGCTCTACGGGGTGACGATGGGCGGCGACGGCGTGACCAAGGTCGTCTCCCGCCGCCTGCCGCGCGAAGCGGGGGAGGGCGTTCGGCCCGTCCTCGAAGCCGCCTAGCCGATGACGACCGCCTGGCAGGACGCCTTCGACCTCGGCGCGCGGGCGGTGCCGGCGGCGTCGGAGCTGCAGAGCGAGGAGAGCCGCCGCGGTGTCCTCCGCCGCCTGCGCGAGAGCCTCTCCAAGAGCCGCCAGGCGCTGGTCGAGGAGATCTCCGCCAGCCTCTTCGACAAGATCGACGAGGAGACCTGGGAGCGGCTGGAGGAGGCGCTGATCCTCGCCGACGTCGGCGCGCCGACCACGGCCGAGGTGGTCGAGCGGCTCGAGCAGGAGGTCGAGGGCGGCGCGGTCTCCGCCGACGGCGAGGCGGTGCGCGAGCGGCTGATCGAGATCATCGCCGAGGTCGCCTCCGCCGGTCGCGCGCCGATCGACCTCAGCGGCGAGCCGGCGGTCCTGCTGATGGTCGGCGTCAACGGCACCGGCAAGACGACGACGATCGGCAAGATCGCCTGGCACCTCTCGCAGGAATTCGGGCTCTCCGTCGTGCTCGCTGCGGGCGACACCTACCGCGCCGCCGCGGCCGAGCAGCTCGCCGAGTGGGCCGATCGCGCCGGCGCCGAACTGGTCCGCTCGGTCGAGGGCGCCGATCCCGGCGCGGTCGCCTTCGACGCGGTCGCCGCCGCCCGCGCCCGCGGCGCCGACGTCGTCATCGTCGACACCGCCGGGCGCCTGCACACGCAGGGCAACCTGATGGACGAGCTGGCCAAGGTGCGGCGCGTGATCGCCAAGCAGATGCCCGAGGCGCCGCACGAGACGCTGATCTCGATCGACGCGACCACCGGCCAGAACGGGCTGCGCCAGGCGAAGGTCTTCGCCGAGGCGGTCGAGGTCGACGGCGTCGTCCTGACCAAGCTCGACGGCACCGCCAAGGGCGGCATCGTCCTCGCGATCGCCAACGAGCTCGGCATCCCGGTGAAGCTGATCGGCAGCGGCGAGTCGCTCGAGGACCTGCGTCCCTTCGACCCCGAGGACTTCGCCCGCGCCCTGCTCTCCGAGTAGCCTGAGGCGCGGTGTTCGACCAGCTCTCAGACCGCCTCCAGGCGACGCTCTCCGAGGTCCGCTCGCGCGGCAAGCTGAGCGAGGCCGACGTCGACGCGGCGATGCGCGAGATCCGCCTCGCGCTGCTCGAGGCCGACGTCAACTTCAAGGTCGTCAAAGCCTTCACCGCGACCCTGAAGGAGCGCTGCCTCGGCTCCGACGTGCTGGAGAGCCTCGACCCCGGCCAGCAGGTGGTGAAGATCGTCAACGAGGAGCTGACCGCGCTGATGGGCGGCGCCGGCCGCGACCTCGCCTTCGCCTCCACCGGCCCGACCGTGATCCTGATGGCCGGCCTGCAGGGCTCGGGCAAGACGACGGCCTGCGCCAAGCTCGCCCGCCATCTCGGCGAGTCGGGCAAGGATGTCGCCCTCGCCGCCTGCGACGTCTACCGTCCGGCCGCCGTCGACCAGCTCGTCACCGTCGGCGGGCGCGCCGGCGCCCACGTCTACGAGCAGGGCACCGAGGCCGACCCGGTCGAGATCGCCGCCTGGTCGCTCGATCGCGCCCGCGAGGACGGCCGCGACGTGCTGATCGTCGACACCGCCGGCCGCCTCCACGTCGACGCCGACCTGATGGAGGAGCTGGCGAAGATCCGCAAGCGGACCAGGCCGCACGACGTGCTTCTCGTCGTCGACGCGATGACCGGCCAGGACGCCGTCGGCGTCGCCGAATCCTTCGCCGAGGCGGCCGAGTTCGACGGCGTGGTGATGACCAAGCTCGACGGCGATGCCCGCGGCGGCGCTGCGCTCTCGGTCAAGGCCGTGACCGGCAAGCCGATCCTCTTCGCCTCGACCGGCGAGAAGCTCGACGCCTTCGAGCGCTTCCACCCCGACCGCATGGCCTCGCGCATCCTCGGCATGGGCGACATGCTCAGCCTGATCGAGAAGGCCGAGAAGCAGGTCGACGAGCGCCAGGCCGAGGATCTGCAGAAGAAACTCGAAAGCGACCGCTTCACGCTCGAGGACTTCCTCCAGCAGATGCGCCAGGTGCGCAAGATGGGCCCGCTCAGCGGGCTGATCGGGATGCTGCCGGGGATGGGGGCGATGAAGCAGCTCAAGGGAGCCGAGATCGACGAGGGCGAGCTCGACCGGGTCGAGGCGATCATCCTCTCGATGACGCCGCTCGAGCGCGCCAACCCGGCGGTCGTCAAGGGCTCGCGCCGCAAACGGATCGCCGCCGGCTCGGGGACGAAGGTGCAGCAGGTCAACCAGCTGATCAAGCAGTTCGACCAGATGCGCAAGCTGATGCGCCAGATGGTCTCCGGCAAAGCCCCCGATCCGCAGCAGCTCGCCCAGATGGCCGGCGGCGCCCCGCGCCCCAAGTACCGCAGGCGCTAACCTGCCCGGTCCCAATGGCTGTGCGAATCAGACTGAGAAGGGTGGGTTCGAAGAAGAACCCGATCTGGCGGATCGTCGTCGCCGACAAACGCTCGCCGCGTGACGGGCGCACGATCGAGACGATCGGCCAGTACAACCCGCAGACCGAGCCCTCGACGATCGAGGTCGACGAGGAGCGCGCGCGCCACTGGCTCGAGCACGGCGCCCAGCCCTCGGAGACGGTCGCGACGTTGCTGCGCACCAAGGGCATCGCCGCCTCCGGCAGCTAGGGATGACCGAGCTGCTGGAGTTCCTCGTGCGGGCGCTCGTCGAGGACCCCGAGGCGGTCGAGGTCGAGGAGCTCGAAGAGGACGGCGACCTGATCTACGAGATCACCGTCGCCGAGGACGACCTCGGCCGGGTGATCGGCAAAGGCGGTCGGATAGCCAACGCGATCCGCACCATCGCCAAGGCCGCCGCGGTGAGGCTCGACCGCCGCGTCATCGTCGACATCCTCGACTGAGCGGGCGGCAGCCCGATGAAGCTCGACGTCTTCACCCTCTTTCCCGACGCCTTCGACTGGTTCCAGTCGCAGCGGTCGGTGCAGAACGCGCTGAGGGAGGGCAACGAGCTGCGCTTCTTCAACTACCGCGACACGACCCCGCTCGGCGCCGGCCAGGTCGACGACGCGCCCTACGGGGGCGGGGCGGGGATGGTGCTGCGGGTCGACGTCGTCGACGCCGCGCTGCAGTCCGCCTATGCGAATGGGGAGAACCCGCGGGTGGTGCTGCTCTCGCCGACCGGGCGGATGCTCGACGACGAGCTCGCCGACGAGCTGACCGGCGAGCACCACCTGGCGCTCCTCTGCGGGCGCTACGAGGGCTTCGACGAGCGCGTCCACGAGCACCTCGCCGACGACGAGGTCTCGATCGGGCGCTACGTCCTCGCCGGCGGCGAGCTGCCGGCGATGGTCCTCGCCGACGTGGTGATGCGCAAGCTGCCGGGGGCGCTGGGGCACGAGCGCAGCGCGGTCGAGGAGTCCTTCAGCCCGACGCTGGAGGGGATGCCCGAGTACCCCCACTACACCCGGCCGGCCACCTACCGCGGCTGGGGCGTTCCCGACGTGCTGGTCTCCGGCGACCACGAGCGCGTGCGGGCGTGGCGGGCCGATCGGAGCAGGGCCCGCGCCGGGCAGTTCGAAAAAGGCGCCGAGTAGGTACGATTCCCCGGCCGCGCGGTGCCCGGTCCCGGGTCCGGCGGCTTTTTCTCGCCAGCGCAAAGGATCGAATGAGCAGCGTTATCGACAGCATCGAGCGGCGCCAGCTGCGGCAGGGACTCCCGTCCTTCGCCCCGGGCGACCGCGTCCGCGTCCACTTCCAGGTGGTCGAGGGCAGCCGCCGCCGCACCCAGGTGTTCGAGGGAATCGTCCTGCGGCGACAGGGATCCGGCGCGCGCGAGACGTTCACCGTGCGCAAGCAGTCCTTCGGCGTCGGCGTCGAGCGGACCTTCCCGCTGCACTCGCCGAAGATCGAGAAGCTGGAGATCGCGGCGCGCGGCGACGTGCGGCGGGCGAAGCTCTACTACCTGCGCGGCCGGGTCGGCAAGGCGGCGCGGGTGGCCGAGCGGCGCTGGGGGATCGACGACGAGCTGATCTCGGCGCCGGTTCCTGTGGAGGAGCCACCCGCGGACGAGGCGTCTGCGGAGGATCCAGCTCAGGACGAGGCGGTCTCGGAGGAGCCTGCTGCCGATGGGGAGACGGAGGCTGAGGGCGCCGGAGAGCAAGCCGGCGAGGACTCGGCCTGAAACTGCGGATCCCCAAGCCGGAAAGCCGCGCCGGCGGGCTGATCGAGCTCGTCGTGATCGTGGCGCTGGCGCTCGGCCTGGCGCTGGCGATCCAGGCCTGGCTGGTCAAGCCCTACCAGATCCCCTCCGAATCGATGGAGCCGACGCTGGACGTCGGCCAGCGGGTCCTCGTCAACCGCTTCCTCTACCACTTCGAAGACCCCAGCCCGGGCGACATCGTCGTCTTCCACCCGCCCGCCGGCGCCGACAACGGCACCGAATGCGGGGTGCCGCACTCGCCCCGGCAGGCCTGCCCGAGGCCGACGCCCGGCGAGTCGAGCCAGAACTTCATCAAGCGGATCGTCGCCGGCCCGGGCGACACGGTCAGCGTCCGCGAAGGCCACCCGGTCGTCAACGGCGTGGAGAAGACCGACGAGCCCTACATCAACCCCTGCGGCACCGGCGCCGCTTGCAACTTGCCAAAGCCGATCACCGTTCCACCCGACTACTACTTCATGATGGGCGACAACCGTGGGGCGAGCGACGACAGCCGTTTCTGGGGGCCCATCCCCCGAGCCTGGATCATCGGCAAGGCCTTCGCCACCTACTGGCCGCCCGACCGGATCGGGACCCTCTAGGAGCTCATCTCAGGGCAGGGCGCACCGCCGTCGCCTCGCCCGCTCGCAGCGCCTCTTCGCTTCGACCGCGCGCTCGGCGCCCGCTTGGTGGCGGGCGCCGACGAGGCCGGGCGGGGGTGCCTGGCCGGGCCGCTGGTCGCCGCCGCGGTCCTGATCGACTACGAGACGCTCTCGCGCGCCGACCGCCGTGCGCTCGGCGGCCTGCACGACTCCAAGCAGATGAAGCCCGAGCAGCGCGAGGAGCTGTACCCGGTGGTGCTGCGGGCGGCGGCGCGGGTCAGCGTGGTCGTCCGCTGCGTGCGCGGGATCGACGGCCGCGGGCTGCACGTGACCAACCTCGAGGCGCTCTCCAGCGCTCTGGAGCGGCTGGCGCCGAGCGAGGACGCGACCTGCCTGGTCGACGGCTTCTCCCTGCGCGAATGCGCCGTGCCGCACCGGGCGGTGATCGAAGGCGACGGCACCAGCGCCGCGATCGCCGCCGCCTCGGTGATCGCCAAGGTCAGCCGCGACCGCTACATGCACCGCGCCGCCGGACGGCACCCCGGTTGGGGCTTCGAGGAGCACGTCGGCTACTCGACCCCCGAGCACCGCGCCGCGATCGAGCAGATCGGCATCTCGCCGCTGCACCGCCGCTCGTTCCAATCGGTCGCCTACAGCCAGTTGGAGTTGGCTGGCTAAAAGGCGCCGGGGATGTGCTCGACCTCGACCGGGTTGCCGGGGCGGTCGTAGGTGACGCCGACCGCGTCGAAGCGGATCTCGGCGTAGCGCGGGAGGTCGCGGCGCTCGCTCATCCAGGCGGTGGCGAGGCGGCGGACGCGTAGCTGCTTGCGGAAGTCGATCGAGTGGACCGGGCGCTCCGGGCCGAACGAGGAGCCGGCGCGCCCCGCCTTGACCTCGACGAAGACCAGCGTGCGGCGGTCGAGGGCGACGATGTCGAGCTCGCCGTGACGGGTGCGGGCGTTGCGCTCGAGGATGCGCCAGCCGGCGGCGGCAAGGCGCTGCGCGACCAGGTCCTCGGCCTTCCTGCCCAGCCGCTGTCGGGGCTCCGTCATCGCCGCCGAAGCTAGGGCAGCCGCCGTCCACATGCCTTCGGTCACGAAGTTGGCCCAGAAGAAATTCAGAGTGCGCACCACGCGTGCGCCGAGACCCGCGAGCGTCCCCGCCATGCTCGCAACCGCGCGAACCTTCACCCTCGACGGCATCGCCGCCCGCCCGGTTCGGGTCGAGGTCGACGTCCACCGCGGCCTGCCCGCCTTCTCGTGTCGTCGGCCTGCCCGACGCTGCGGTGCGCGAGGCGCGCGAGCGGGTCCGCTCGTCCCTCGCCAACTGCGGCTTCGAGTTCCCGCTGCGGCGGATCGTCGCCAACTTGGCTCCGGCCAGCCTGCGCAAGGCGGGCCCGGGGCTCGACCTGCCGATCGCCGTCGCCCTGCTGACCGCCTCCGGCCAGCTCGAGTGGGAGGCGCTGCCGCGGCTGGCGATGGTCGGCGAGCTGGCGCTCGACGGCTCGCTGCGTCCCATCCCGGGAGTCCTGGCGATTGCCGAGGCAGCCCGCGAGCTGGGCGCCGAGGCGATCGTCGTGCCGGCCGAGAACGGGCCCGAGGCGGCGCTTGCGGGTGAGGTCGAGGTGCTGCCGCTCGAGAGCCTCTCCCAGGTCCCCTCGCTTGCGTCCGGCGAGTGGCGCCCGGAACGGCCCGAGGCGATGCCGCTGGCGCTGACCCCGCCGCCGGGAGCGCCCGACCTGGCCGACCTGCGCGGGCAGGCTCACCTGCGCTACGCGCTCGAGGTCGCCGCGGCTGGCGGTCACAGCCTGCTGATGGTCGGCCCGCCGGGGGCCGGCAAGTCGCTCGCCGCCAGCCGGCTGCCCTCGATCCTGCCGCCGCTCGCCCCCGAGGAGGCGCTCGAGGTGGCGCGGATCGCCAGCGCCTGCGGGCGCCTCGGCGCGCGGCCCGCCGGCCGCCCGTTCCGCGCTCCCCATCACACCGTCTCGCCCTCGGGTCTGGTCGGCGGCGGCAACCCGCCGGGGCCCGGCGAGGCGACCCTGGCTCATCGGGGCGTGCTCTTCCTCGACGAGCTCTGCGAGTTCCACCGCGACTCGTTGGAGGCGCTGCGGGCGCCGCTGGAGACCGGCTCGGTCTCGATCGCCCGCGCCGGCAGCACCCGCCGCCTGCCCTGCCGTTTCATGCTGGTGGCCGCCGCCAACCCCTGCCCGTGCGGTCGTGGCGAAGCCGATCCTGAGTGCGTCTGCGCTCCCCAGGACGTCCGTCGCTACCAGGGGCGGCTGAGCGGCGCCCTCGCCGACCGGATCGATCTGCTCGTTCCGATTGGCCAGCCGAGCGCCGCCGAGATCGCCGGCCCGCCCGGCGAGGGCTCGGCGGCGGTGCGCGAGCGGGTGGCGACGGCGCGCGAACGCCAGGAGGCGCGCCTCGGCCCGGGCCGCTGCAACGCCGAGATGACGCCTGGCGAGGCGCGCGAGTGTGTGCTCGCCGACGACGCCGCGGCGCTGCTCGCCGAAGCCTACGCGCGGCGGCGCCTCAGCGGCCGCGCCCACGACCGCGTGCTCCGCCTGGCACGGACGATCGCCGACCTCGGCGGAGCCGAGACGATCGCCCGCGAGCAGATGGCGCAGGCGCTGCAGCTGAGGAGGCGCGACCATGAGTGAGCCCCGCGCCTGTGCCGAGTGCCTGCGCCGCGCCCGCCTGCTCGCCCATCTCGCCCCCTACATCGAGAAGCTCGCGACCGGCGCACCGGGCTCGCGCTCGCCGGAGCTGCTGCGGCTCTCCAACGAGGACCTCGCCGCAGCGGCGGCGCCGAAGGTGGCGGCGCAGGTCCTGGCCCAGGTCGAGGCGGCGCCCGGGGAGCGGCTGCAGGCGGAGCTGGCGGCGGCGCAGTGCTGGGGCTGTTGCCGGCACGATCCCCTCTACCCACCCGCCCTGCGCGACGCCGCCGACGCCCCGTGGGCGCTGATCGGCAGGGGCGACCCGGACCTGCTCGGGGGGCTGGAGCCGAGCGGGGTCGTGACCGTGGTCGGCGCGCGGCGCGCCAGCTCCTACGGCCGCGAGGTCGCCCGCGAGCTGGGGCGCGAGCTGGCGGCCGCCGGCCTGGTCGTGGTCAGCGGCCTGGCCTTCGGCATCGACGCCTGCGCCCACCGCGGCGCGCTCGAAGCCGGCCTGACTGTCGCCGTGCTCGGCTGCGGCGCCGACGTCGCCTACCCGGCGGCGCACCGCTCGCTCTGGCGGCAGATCGCCGAGCGGGGCCTGGTCCTCTCCGAGCTGCCGCCGGGTTCGGGCGCCTGGCGCTGGACGTTCCCCGCCCGCAACCGGATCATGGCGGCGCTCGGCGGGATGACCGTCGTGGTCGAGGCGGCGGAGCGCTCCGGCTCGCTGATCACCGCCGACCTGGCGGCCGACCTCGGCCGCGACCTGGGCGCCGTCCCGGGCCCGGTCGGCTCGCGCCTCTCCGCCGGGCCGCACAACCTGCTCGCGGGCGGCGCCTGCCTGGTGCGCGACGCCCAGGACGTGCTCGACGCGATGCTGGGGGCGGGCGCCCAGCGGCTCGAGCGGACCGGGCCGCGGCTGGGGCCGACCGCCCGAGCGGTGCTCGAGGCGCTCGAGCTGGGCGCCGAGGCCAGCGACGCGATCGCCGCCGAGCTGGGCCTCTCCGGCGCCGAGACCGCGGCCGCCCTCGCCGACCTCGAGGCCGCTGGCTACCTCACTTGCTCCCTGGTCGGCGTCTACGCCCGCACGACGCTGAAGCCCCCGAGGGACATCTAGGCTGATGATCGTGAACTTCCTCCGCATCCCGACGGTCCTCTCGATCGCCGGCTCGGACTCCGGCGGCGGCGCCGGCATCCAGGCGGACCTCAAGGCATTCGCCTGTTGCGGGGTGCACGGGATGACCGCGATCACCGCGATCACCGCTCAGAACACGGTCGGCGTGGACGCGGTCGAGCCGGTCTCGCCAAAGATGATCGTCGCCCAGGTCGCCGCGGTCCATGGGGATATCGGCGTCGACGCCGTGAAGGTCGGCATGCTCGGCACCGCCGAGGCGATCGAGGCCGTCGTCGCCGCCCTGGCGCCGATCGTCGACGCCGAGGTGCCGATCGTCGTCGATCCGGTCATGGTCGCCGAGAGCGGCGCCTCGCTGCTCGATCCCGGGGCGCACGAAACCCTGGTCGCGCGGCTCCTGCCGATGGCCACCGTTCTCACGCCGAACATCCCCGAGGCGCGGGCGCTGACCGGCGCGGGGGAGCAGGACTCTCAGGAGGACCTGGCCCGCGAGGTGCTGGCGCTGGGGCCGCGCGCCGTGGTCGTCACCGGCGGCCACAGCGAACGCGTCGTCGACGTCTTCTACGACGGCGCCGAGGCGGCGGCGATCGAGGGCGAGCGCCACGCAGAGGGGGCCTCGCACGGCTCCGGCTGCACCCACTCCTCGTCTCTTGCCGCCTTTCTCGCCCACGGCGACTCGCCCCTCGAGGCGGCCCGCCAGGCTCGCGAGATCGCCTCGGCGGCGGTCGCCGCCGGCCTGCGCGATCTAGGCAGCGGACCCGGTCCGGTCGACGTCTTCGACCTGGCCGCTAGATTTCGCCCATGAGCACGAACGGCTCCACCGCGACCAGGCTTCCCCGCCCGCGCTCGAGCGTCGTCTTCGACGGCCCCGACCGCGCCCACGCCCGCGCCTACATGAAGGGGATCGGGTTCGACGACGAGGCGCTCAGCCGGCCGACGATCGGGATCGCCAACACCTGGATCGAGGCGATGCCCTGCAACTTCCACCTCCGCGGCCTGGCCGAGCACGTCAAGGAGGGCGTGCGTGCCGCCGGCGGCACGCCGATGGAGTTCAACACGATCGCGATCTCCGACGGGGTGACGATGGGCACCCAGGGGATGAAGGCCTCGCTGGTCAGCCGCGAGGTGATCGCCGACTCGATCGAGCTGACCGCGCGCGGGTACCAGTTCGACGCGATCGTCGCCCTCTCGGCCTGCGACAAGACGATCCCGGGCTGCGTGATGGCGCTGACCCGGCTCGACGTGCCCTCGCTGATGCTCTACGGCGGCTCGATCGCGCCGGGCCGCTGGCACGGCCGCGACGTGACCATCCTCGACGTCTTCGAGGCGATCGGCGCCCACGCCGCCGGCAACATGAGCGACGAGGAACTGCACGAGCTCGAGGGCGTCGCCAGCCCCGGCGCCGGGGCCTGCGGCGGCCAGTTCACCGCCAACACGATGGCCTGCGCCTTCGAGGCGCTGGGGATCAGCCCGGGCGGCTCGGCGATGGTGCCCGCCGAAGACGACGACAAGGCCACGGTCGCCGAGAAGATCGGCGAGCTGGTGATGCAGGTGCTGGTCGACGACCTGCGGCCGAGCCGGGTGATCACGCGCGAGTCGCTGGAGAACGCGATCGCCTGCGCCTGCGCCTCGGGCGGCTCGACCAACGTCGTCCTCCACCTGCTCGCGGTCGCCCACGAGGCCGGGATCGAGCTCGGCATCGACGACTTCGAGCGGATCTCGCGGGCGACGCCGCTGCTCGCCGACCTCAAACCGGGCGGGCGCTTCGTCGCCACCGACCTCTACCGCGCCGGCGGCGTGCCGCTGATTCTCAAGCGGCTCGACGAAGCGGGGATCCTGCACGGCGAGCAGATCACCGTCAGCGGCCGCACGATCGGCGAAGAGGCCGCGGCGGCGAGCGAGGCCGCCGGCCAGGAGGTGGTCCGTCCGCTCTCGGATCCGCTCAAGCCCGAAGGCGGGCTGGCGATCCTGCGCGGCAACCTCGCCCCCGAGGGCGCGGTGGTCAAGCTCGCCGGCACCGAGCGCACCATGCAGTCCGGGCCCGCCCGCGTCTTCGAGTCCGAAGAGGAATGCTTCCGCGCGGTCAAGGACCAGCAGATCCGCCCGGGCGACATCGTCGTGATCCGCAACGAGGGCCCCGCCGGCGGGCCGGGCATGCGCGAGATGCTGCAGGTGACCGCGGCGATCGTCGGCGAGGGCCTCGGCGAGGACGTCGCCCTGCTCACCGACGGGCGCTTCTCCGGCGCGACCCGCGGCCTGATGGCCGGTCACGTCGCCCCCGAGGCGGTCAAGGGCGGCCCGATCGCCGCCGTGCGCGAGGGCGATGAGATCACCCTAGACGTCGCCGGCCGCCGCATCGACGTCGCCCTCTCCGAGGAGGAGATCGCCAAGCGGATCGCCGAATACGAGCCGCCGCCGCCCCTCTACACCCGTGGCGTGATGGGCAAGTACGCCGCGACGGTCTCATCGGCCGAGCTCGGCGCGATCACCTCCTAACGTCAGGCCAGGAACTCGTCCAGCAACTGGTTGAAGCGCGCCGGGCGCTCCATCTGCGGCACGTGGCCGGTGCGCTCGAACAGCTCCAGGCGCGAGTTGGGGATCAGGCGGTGGTACCCGATCGCCGCCTCGACCGGGACGATCCGGTCGTGCATCCCCCAGACCACCAGGGTCGGGATCTCGATCTCGGTCAGCCGGTGGCGGGTGTCGTAGCCGCCGATCGCGCGGATCGCGTCGGCGAAGCCGGGGCTACGGATGCCCGGCTCCATCTGCTCGGCGAGCAGCTCGGGGCGGATCCGGTTGGGGTAGCGGAAGACATTGCCGAAGGCGATCTGGCGCCCGCGCTCGCGGGTCAGCCACTTCGCTCGCTGCCTCCCCGCGAGAAACGGCACGACCGCTTCGAACAGCCGCACCTGCGCTTCGATTCGCCGCCCCTCTGCCTCGGCGAAGCTGATCCCAGCGGCGGAGACGAGGACGAGTCGGTCGAAGCGCGCGGGCTGCTCGACCACGGCCTCGGTCGAGACGAAGCCGCCCATCGAGTTGCCGACCAGCCCGGCCACCCGGTCGATTCCGAGCTTCTCGCAGAAGTCGTGGATCAGCTGTCCGTAGGCCGGCATCTCGATCGGCCAGGAGGGCATCGGGCTCTCGCCGAAGCCGGGCAGGTCGAGCGCGATGGCGCGGTGGGTGCGGCCGAAGTGGGGGAGGTTCTCGAGCCAGTTCTGCCAGCAGCCGGCGAGGCCGTGGACGAAGAGGATCGGCTCGCCCTCGCCGATCTCGGCGTAGTTGACCGTGGCGCCGGGCAGTTCGACCCGGTGCAGGTGCCGGCGCCAATCGATCTTCAGCCACTCCGGGTCGGCGTTGCCGTAGTCGCTGGCGGGGAAGTTGACCGACCCGCTCATCACCGATTCGGCCGGCTCAGGCATAGCCCATCCTTTCCAGAATCGGGATCTCGCGGATCTGCGGCGGCTGCAGGTGGTCCCAGAGGATGCCGCGCGGGCGCTCGTAGGTGCGCTCGACCTCGATCACGGCGCGCGGCGTCGCGATCAGGTCGACCGGGAGGTCGTGGGAGATCACCGGTAGGTGGCGGCGGACGATCTGGATCGGGTGGACCGTGGTGGCGACGGTCGTGTGGTCGTCGATCTTGCCGGCGTCGATCAGGATCCCGTACTCGATGTCGTTGTAGCCGCCGCCCTTGCCGATTCGGGCGCCGCTGAGGTTGACCGCGACCGAGCCGCAGAGGACGAAGTCGATCTCCGGCAGCTCGTCGAGGGCGACGACCTTGCCGTGCTTGAGCGCCCCCTTGATCGTCGCCGCCTCCTTCATCGCCGCTTTCGAGAGGCGCTTCGGCTCGAGCACGCGGAAGGGGTGGGGGTCGCGCAGCCGCGGCACCGCCATGATCAGCGTCTTGCCCTGTTCCAGCGCCATCCGCCGGGCGTGGGTCTGGGGGGAGTCGGGGTTGGCCTTGATCGCCCGCGCCCGCTTCCAGAGGCGGTGGCCGGCGAGCTTCTCGGCGGCGAGCTTGGCCCCGGCGAAGTTCGGGATCCGGCCCTCGGCGCCGGGGAAGCGCGAGACGCCCTCGCGATCCATCGCTTTCCAGACCTCTTTGCGGATCGAGTCCTTGGTCGCCACGAGCGGAACGATATCCACCCCGCCGACGGGCCTAAAACAGGTCGAAAAACAGCCGGAATGGGCCCGTCGGCGGGGAGCGACCGGGGCGCCTGCCTAAACTGCCCGCAATGGGGCGTAGGGCTTGGATCGCTTTGCTCGCCGGCATCGTCCTGCTCGTCCTCGTCGTGGGGGTCGGCTATGCCTACGACAACGCGCAGAAGGACAAGATCGCCGACGGGGTGACGATTGGCGGCGTCGACGTCGGCGGCATGGACGAAGCCGAAGCGAAGCAGGCCGTGGAGCGGCAGTTGCTGGCGCCGCTGCGTCACTCGATCCGGGTCGGCTACGCCGGCAACGCGTGGGACCTGCCCGGCGCGACCCTGCACGTCCACGCCAACCTCGACCGGGCGACCGAAGAAGCGCTGGCGGAGAGCCGCGAAGGCGGCTTTCCCGGTCGGCTCGTCCGCTACGTCACCGGCGGCAGCCTCGAAAAGCAGGTCCCCGCCGACGTCACCTACTCGCACGCGGCGGTCAACCGCTTCGTCCGCCGGGTCGCGGTGGCGGTCGACCGCGAAGCGCGCGACGCGACGGTCGAACCGACCCCCGACTCGCTCAGCGTGGTCAAGGCGAAGGACGGGCGCAAGCTGCGCGACGTCCTGCTGGCCAGGCAGCTGAACGCCGCCGTGCTCAACGCCGACGCCAACCACGCGATCTCCGCCCGCACCCACGCGACCAAGCCGAAGGTGACGACGGGCGAAGTCGCCGCCGCCTATCCGAGCTACCTGACGCTCGACCGCGGCACCTTCACCCTGCGCCTCTGGAAGCACCTGAAGCTGGCGAAGTCCTACACGGTTGCGGTCGGCCAGGAAGGCCTCGAAACGCCCGAAGGCCTCTACCACATCCAGGAAAAGCAGGAAAATCCGTCCTGGCACGTGCCCGACTCGGCCTGGGCCGGCAGCCTCGCCGGGCAGGTGATCCCGCCCGGGCCCGAAGACCCGATCAAGGCGCGCTGGATGGGGATCTTCGAAGGCGCCGGCATCCACGGCACCGACGAGACCTGGTCGCTGGGGAGCGCCGCCTCGCACGGCTGCGTGCGGATGTCGATACCCGACGTGATCGAACTGTATCCCCAGGTGGAAGTGGGGACCCCGATCTACATAGGGGACTAGCGCAGGCGCAGACGCCCGCGCGGCGAACAGTCCGGCATGGACTGGGGCGAGGCATTGGCGGAGTTCGACCGCGACCTTCGGCGACGGGGCCTCGCGGATAGGACGAGGCGCGCCTACGGCGTCGACCTCGGGCAGTTCGTCGAGTGGATCGGGGAGAGGGCGCCCGGCGACGTGCGCCACCGCGACGTGCGCCGCTACGGCGCCGGGCTCTCCTCGGGCGGTGCGGCGCCGGCCACCGTGGCGCGAAAGCTCGCCGCCGTCCGCGGCCTCTTCGACTTCCTCGTGCGAACCGAGCGGGTGGGACAGAACCCGGCCGACCTGGTCTCCAGCCCAAAGCGTGCGCAGAAGCTGCCGCGGGTGCTGAGCGGGGAGCAGGTGCGGACCCTGCTCGAGCGGATCCCTGCCCGCACGGCGCTCGAGCTGCGCGACCGGGCGCTGCTCGAGCTGGCCTACTCCTGCGGGCTGCGCTGCGAGGAGATCGTCAACCTCGACGTCGCCGCGCTCGACTTCGACACCGAGCAGCTGCGCGTCCTCGGCAAGGGCTCGAAGGAACGTCTGGTGCCGGTCGGGGAGCCCGCGCAGCGGGCGCTGCGCCGCTACCTCGAGCGCGGCCGCCACCCGCTCGTCGCCGACCCGCGCGAGGCCGCCCTCTTCCTCTCCAAGAGCGGTCGCCGCCTCTCCAACTCCGACGTCACCCGCCGCCTCGCCCTCTGGGTGCGCGAGGCCGCGCTCGCCGCCGGCGTCTCGCCGCACTCGCTGCGCCACAGCTTCGCCACCCACCTGCTCGAAGGCGGCGCCGACCTGCGCACGATCCAGGAGCTGCTCGGCCACGCCTCGATTTCGACCACCCAGGTCTACACTCGGGTGGATGCAGCTCGGCTGCGCGACGCGTACGCATCCACCCATCCGCGCGCCTGAGCCTCAAATTCCCGTCCAGCGACCGTAGAATCCGGGGAACTCCATGGAAACCGGCGTTAAAGAGGTGGAGCTGCGCGATCTTTGGCGCCGCTACAAGGGGGAGGGGGACGCGACCGCGCGTGAGCGCCTCGTGGTCGCCTACTCGCCCCTGGTCAAGTTCGTCGCCGGCCGGCTCGGCGCCGGGCTGCCCTCCCACGTCGAGGACGCCGACCTGATCTCCTACGGTCTGATGGGGCTGATCGGGTCGATCGAGCGCTTCGAGCCCGAGCGCGGGATCAAGTTCGAGACCTTCGCGATGACCCGCATTCGCGGCGCGATCATCGACGAGCTGCGCTCGCTCGACTGGGTGCCGCGCTCGGTCCGCTCCCGGGCGCGCGAGATCGAGGCCGCGCAGTCGAAACTCGAACACGAGCTGCAGCGCGCGCCGAACGACGCCGAGCTGGCCGCCAAGGTCGGGATCAGCGAGGACGAACTCGAGACCTCGCTGCTCGAGATCGCCAACTCCTCGGTCTACGCGCTCGACGAGCTGTGGACGATCTCCGACTCCTCCGGCGACCAGGTCTCGCTGCTCGACACGATCTCCGACCCGCGCGCCGACGACCCCCAGGAATCGCTCGCCTCGAGCGAGATCAAAGACGCGCTGACCGAGGCGATCTCCTCGTTGCCCGAGCGCGAGCAGCTGGTCGTCGCCCTCTACTACTACGAGAACCTCACCCTGCGCGAGATCGGCGAGGTTCTCGGCGTGACCGAGTCGCGCGTCTCGCAGCTGCACACCAAGGCCGTGATGCGGTTGAAATCCGCTTTGCAGGAGGTCTGAGGCCGTCGTGGGCGCTGCTAGTTTGGCGGGGTGAGCCCCGACGAGAGCTGCGCGGTCTGCGCCCGCACCATCCTGGCCGGCGAGCGCACCCGCTCCTACATGAGCCCCAAGGACGGCCCCCGCCTGGTCTGCGAGCTCTGCCGCGGTCGCGCCGAGCGGCTCGGCTGGGTCGACCCGGCGGCGCCCGGGGCGAACGTCGGCCGGCGCCCGCCCGAGCCCGACGTCCCCGAGTCGCCGCTGGGGCGGCTGGAGCGCGCCGCGGCCCGCTTCAACGCGAGCGAGGTGGCGCGTACCGTCGCCGGCCTGATGCGCTCGCTGGGCTCCCCCTGGGTCTCGATCGGCTCGGCGGCGGGCTCGCCCAGTGAGGTGCGGGTGACCGTTGCCTGGGAGCTGACCTGGTACCAGTGGGGCGTCGACCTGGGCGACGAGCTGCGGCCGGTCTTCCAGATCGACCGGGGCACCGAGCTCGACCAGCTCGACGGCGCCGCACGGCAGTGGAACGCCGCCGCCGGCGAGGACGGGCGGATCGCGCTGGGCGCGCGCGCGACCGACGGCGAGCCGGTCGGCTGAGGCGCATGCGCAAGCTGACGGTCAATGTCGACGGCGGCGCCCGCGGCAACCCCGGGCCGGCGGCGGTCGGGGTCGTCGTCAGCGACGGCGACGGCGCCGTGCTGGAGGAGCGCGGCGAGCGGATCGGCGGCGCGACCAACAACGTCGCCGAGTACCGCGCGCTGCTGCTCGGCATCGAGCGGGCCGCCGCGTTGGGGGCGGGCGAGCTCGAGCTGGTCGGCGACTCGGAGCTGGTCGTGCGCCAGGTGAACGGCGAGTACAAGGTCAAGGACGCGACCCTGCGCGAGCTGCACGCCGAGGTCAAGCGCGCCCTGGCTGCCTTCGAGAGCTGGTCGATCCGCCATGTTCGGCGCGAGCAGAACGCCGAGGCCGACCGCCTCGTCAACGAGGCGCTCGATGGCTGACGGGGGTCGTCCGATCGATCCCGGCGTCGAGATCGGCCACGTCCACCTCAAGGTCGCCGACCTCGACCGCGCGCTCGAGTTCTACTGCGGCGTGCTCGGCTTCGAGCTGCAGCAGCGGCTCGGCGACGAGGCCGCCTTCGTCTCCGCCGGCGGCTACCACCACCACATCGGCCTCAATACGTGGCACTCGAAGGGCGGCTCGCCCCCGCCCCCGGGCAGCACCGGCCTCTTCCACGTCGCGATCCGCTACCCGGCCCGGGCGGCCCTTGCCGACGCTCTGCGGCGCCTGAGCGAGGCCGGCGTGCCGCTGGAGGGCGCCTCCGACCACGGCGTCAGCGAGGCGCTCTACCTGAGCGACCCGGACGGCAACGGGATCGAGCTCTACTGGGACCGCCCGCGCGAGGAGTGGCCGCGTGGGGGCGACGGCAAGCTGACGATGGGCACCGCGCCGCTCGACCTGCGCGGCCTGCTCGCCGAGACCGGGGGAGGGCCGGGATGACGTCCGCCGCCGTCGTTAGGTTGCCGCCAAGATGAAGCGAGCCCGCCGCACCCGTCCGTTCGCCGTCGCCGCCGCGCTTGCCCTCGTCATCTGCGCCGTAACGGCCGCCTTCGCCGTCGCCATGCCGACGGAAAAGACCTACGTCACCAGCGAATGCTCGGGAGCCTCCTTCAAGCCGAAGTCGATCGTCCTCACCTGCGGCGACGCGGGCCTGGTCGTGACCAAGCTGCAGTGGCCGCAGTGGGGCGCGACGGAAGCCCACGGCGCCGGCCTCGGCGAACAGAAGGTCTGCAAGCCCAACTGTGCCGCCGGCAAGGTCGCCAAGGCGGCGATGAAAGTCGTCCTCTCCAAGCCGAAGCTCTGCTCGCAGGACGGCAAGCTCCACTTCACCAAGGTCCACTACAAGTGGATCCCCGCCGCGCCGGGCGAAGGCCCGAAGCAGGGCAACATCCCGCTGCCCTGCGCGCTCCTCGCGGGCTGAGCGGCTACTCGTCCTCTCGCGCAGGCACCTCGAGCCGATCGGCGTCGACGACGGCCCAGCCGACGCGCTCGACCAGCTGGCCCGAGAAGTGATCGGACTCGAGGTCGCTGCTGCTGATGCGCTCTCGATAGACGACCGTGCTCCCGTCCTCCTGCGGCGGATCGGCCACCACCAGTATCTGCGGCATGTTGCCTCCTTCGGTCGGGGTCTGACCCAGCATTCCGATCCCGACTTAGCCCCAAGTCAAAATTAGGTAAAGATCTCCCCCTTCGGCAGGAGGCCGTAGCCTCTCGCTCGCATGAGTACGGCCGTCCCAAATCCGGGCACCCGCAGGTCGCAGAGCGCAAACACCCGGCGCTACGACCGCCTCGCCCGCGTCTACAGCACCCTGGAGCCTCTGTATCTGATCTTCCCCCCGGCTCGCCGCAGGGCCGTCTCCGCCCTCAAGCTCGACCCCGGCGCCGTCGTCTTGGAGATCGGCGCTGGGACCGGGCGCAACCTGCCCTACCTGATCGAGGCCGTTGGCCCAAGCGGCACGGTGATCGCCGTCGACGCTTCCGCGGGGATGCTGGCCGAGGCTCGCCGCCTGGTCCAGCGACGCGGCTGGTCGAACGTCGAGCTGATTCAGCAGGATGCCGCCCGGCTGGAAATCGACCGAGAGCTCGACGGCGTGCTGTTCAGCCTCAGCTACTCGGCAATCCCCGAACCCCGCCCGGCGCTCGCTCGGGCCTGGCAGCGCCTGCGGCCCGCGGCCCGCGTCGTGGTGATGGACGCCGGGCTGCCGGACAACCGACTCGGCCACCTGCTCCGCCCAGCTGCCCGCCTTCTCCTCAAGCTTGCCCCGGGCGACGCCTACTCGGACCCGTGGAGCGATCTCGCCGCCTACGGGCCGGTCGAGACCGAGCGGTTTCTGCTCGGCATCTACTACGTCAGCGTCGTCGCCAAGGGCCGGCAGATAGAATCCGCCCCCGCGCGGCTGTAGCTCAGCTGGCTAGAGCGTCTGCTTGCCATGCAGAAGGTCGTGGGTTCGAATCCCATCAGCCGCTTTTTCGCGAATGCCCTGCACGTGGGCGGGTTGGGATCGGCGCAGGTCGCCGAAACCAAATGGAACCATCCCCGCATATCGCCTCCATTTTGGGCACTAGTGCCCAAAATGACGCGGATGCGCAGGGATTGGCGGCGATTTCGGCCGATTCCGTCGTGCTTTCGGCCAGCGGCGGAGCTACGGTCGACCAGCCGACATAAGCAAAGTGCCGGGCCGCGCAGCAACGCGCGGGGCAGCTTGAAGCCTGTGACTTCTGCGTTAGTCGCGGCGGTGACGACGAAAGAGCTTGCCTCTGAACTCATGCCATCGGATCGCGATCCGGTCGCCGAGGGTCAACTTGCCGACCTCGTCGCCGGCGATTTCGATCAGCTCATCCGCCAATCGCGCTTCCCAGTCAGGCTGCTCTAGAGCCCGAGCGAACTTGATCATGCAAAGCCACCAAACGGTCTCGAGATGGCGGCCGTCCATGTTGTTGAGGTCGAGCAGCAGATAGATCTGCTGGGTGAAGAGCCAGGCGGCGTTCCAGCTGACGATCAGCATCGGGTCGTCGGACTTCTCGACCTTGCCCTTTTCGGTCGGCGTGAAGGGGAGCCCGATCGTGGTGTGGTGGACACACTGGCTGAGCCACTTGTGGGTGACCAGATCCATTCGGCGCAGCAATGCTTTTTCGCCGCCGGCAAAGCGAGGATGGAACATCTTGTGTTCGGCGGCGGCCTCCTCCAGCCAGTGGACGAGCTTGCGTAGTTTCACGTCCTGGCCTTCGCCGTGGCCCTCTCGGCCAGGATCCCACCAGTTGCGCTGGGCCTCCTTGCCGAACTCCTCGAACAGGTCCTTGGCCCGGGCCTCGGCGCCATCGGGCACCGAAAGCGGTGGCCCCATCGTCATCCCGGTCTCCCGCTGGAGCTTGCGTTGGTGTAGGGCGATGGCTTCGCGCTGGCGCAGGAACCTCTCGACCAGCCAGTCCGGCTCTTCGTGGTTGTAGAGCAACCAGTGGCCGATCACCACGTCCTCGAACAGTGAGCGCGAGAGCATCGCGGCCTGGACGGCAAGGCCCTCCCGCAAAAGCTTGCAGATGCCGTCGAAGGTGCGTCCGGAGCGGGCGACGGTGGCATAGATGAGCGCTTCCCAATCGCCCTGCCACTGGTAGCCGGCTTTCTTGGTGAAGAACAGAAGCTGCTCCATCGATTCGATCAGCTCCTCACGGCTGACGCCGCCGCCGATCTCTTCCGCCAGGTAGTCGTCGGCTCCGTCTTCGTCGCGCTCGATGAACCCGCCTTCGACCATGTCTCCATCCTGCGGGTCGGTGCGGACGCTGACCTGCGGCCTTTTTTGGTCGCTACGGCGAGCCGACGCCGTAGCGTTCGCGGATCAGCGCTTCGACCTCGTCTTGGGCGGTCGGCTCGGGGCCTGGTACTGAAGAGTCAAAGCCCCAGCGCTCGAAGAAGAAGACCGCGTTTGCCCGCGCCAGCAAGCTGAAGGGCCCAGGGCGGTTCATCGCCTGTGCCCAGACGAGTTCGGCCTGCTCGCGAAAACCCTGCTTCCAGAGACAAATCGCCGCGTAGGTCTCAGCCCAAGCCTCGGTCAGGTCGGTGCGGCCGACGATTGCGACCCAGTCGTAGTAGGGGTAGGCACGGTTCCATTCCTGGGCCTCCATCAGCTTCCAGCCGCGCTTCATGAAGCTCTTGCGAATCAGCTGGAAGCGCCACTCACACCAGCGCGCGCGGAGACGGTGCCCGCCCCAGTGATGGCCGTCGTAGGCATTTGCGTAGAGGATCGGCGAGGGAGGAACGCGGTGGAAACGCAGCGGCGGCCAATGAAAGCCGAGCGCGTCGACTTGGATCCGGGGCCGCGCCCTGATCGCCCGCGAGTACCAGCGGCCGGCCTCAGCCCCCTCGCGCTTCGCGGCGGCTTCATCGCCAGCGGCGTGGGCGTGCTCGAGCGCCCGCCAGGCTCGCACGCCGGCGGCGCGGCGCACGTACCACTGCCGTTGGTAGCCGCTGCGCGAGCGCAGAAGCTCGTCAAGTAGCACCGAGCCTTCCGCGCGCTCACGCTCATCGGCAGCGGCGAAGTCGAGGATCGCGAAGAGGTTGTAAGTGCTCTGCTCGCGCTGAGGGTCCGTCTCGTCGGCTCGTGCCAAGCGCAGCGTCTGGAGCATCTCGGCCCGCGCCTCAAGCGGGGGCTGGCGGCCGAGCTCGGCGTCGGCGTTGACCCAGCGGAGCAGTAGGTGGGCGAGCTCTCGCAAGAGCGCCGGGGAGGGATCGGGGCCGGCGGCGCGCTCGCGTAGGGACTCGATCCCCAGCTCGACCTGGTCGAGCTCAGAGAGGGCACGGGCACGAGCGGAGCGGAGCGCGTCGATCTGGGCATTGGTGCTCTCGCCGGCGACGGCGAGAGCCCGGTCGAGCAACTCGAGTGCCCGCTCGGGTTCATGCATCGCCAGGGCGAGGCGGCCGTTGACGCCGCGTAGGAGTGCCTCGAGATCGCGACAGAACTCGAAGGGAAACTCCTCGTCGGAGACGCCGACCTGGGGCGTGAGGCTGCTGACGAAGGGACCGAAGCGCGGACTGGCCGGGGTGCGGTCGCGGGTGAACCAATCGATATGGGTGGTTGAGGAGTAGGCGGGCTCGAGCAGACGCGGAAAGACCGACCAGCCCCCTCCGGGACGAGCGGCAACTCGCCCGTGGAGGACAAAGAGGCCACCCAGCCGCTTACGCGTCTTCTCGGCGAACTCTTGCTCGTCGGATCCGATGACGACCTCCACCGGCTGAACGACATCGTGCTGATCGACCGGCAGGTGCTCGCGCAGGGTGTCGAGCACGATTCGCTGGGCCTCCTCGGCGTGGCCCGCAGCACCGCCGCCCTCAAAGAAGCGCGGGACGAGAAGCAGGGCGCCGCGACAACGACGTCGAGCGCGATGCCACCGCACTCCACCGGCGCCGCAGACAAGCGCCAGCACCACGGCTGCGATTCGCAATTCGGCGGACGGCGCGGCGATCACAGCGGCCACAAGGACGAGTGCGGCAAAGCACCAGAAGAAGCGGTGCAGGCGGAAGTGAAACGCCCACATCCGAGAGACAATGCGATCCAAAGCGCCGACCATCGGTTCACCGTAGTAGAGGGCGAGGCGTAAACCCCCACGCTGTGTACAGTTCCGCCGTGGCATGCGAGCTTGAGCTCGACGGGATTGTCGCCGTCCTGCAGACTGTCGTTCGCGACCCCGAGCTCGAAGACCGGCCTCTCGACAAAGAGCGAGGGCTGGGGGAGGACATCTTCTTCGCGGTGAACGGGCTCGTGACCAACCAGTTCGGGGGGCGCATAGAGCTCTCGCGCGAAGTGGAGCTCCGGCGCGGAAGCCTGGTCATTGTTCTCACATTGGTGACGGTCGGGCGTGTGATCATCGAATACGGGGCGTTGATGCAGGGCCTACGAGAGCTCGCGCGACTGGTGCCCGACCGCATCCGCGACGTTTTCGGACGCCGTCGCCCGGTCCCAGGCCCGGTCCCAGGCCCGGTCCCAGGCTGGATCGAACCCACGCAGGTGATCCTCGGCCCCACTGTTCTGGTTGCGCGACCGGTGAGGCCGAGCCTCTCCGCCTCACCGACGATGACGATTGCGCTCTCTGCAGGCGGCGGAGCGGCGCTGATTGTCGCCGGCGTCCTGCTCGGTCACTTCCTCTAATCGTTATTGCGCCGTCGTGCGGCTTGTGTGCAGGTAGGTCAGGTAGCCTGCTATCGTGAGATGCGATGAAGACGATGCATCTGGACCCGACAGCTGGCGATCAGGCCGCCTCGGTTGCCGAGGAGGTCGACAAGCTGCTACGCGAAGGCAAGCAGGTGGCGGTGACCGTGGCCGAGGAGCAGGAGTTGCTTTCCCCTCAACAGGCGGCACGGCGGCTTGGCTTCTCTCGCCAGCACGTGAGGCGCCTGATCGACTACGGCAAGCTTGAAGCACGCAAGCTTCCAGGGTCGAGCTACTGGAAGATTCCGCTGTCGTCGGTGCTTGCCCTTGAAGAGCGCCGCGCCGAGAGCGACCGCCTTACCGCTGAATGGTCTCGCGATCTCGACACGATGGGCGCTCCGGCTGAGTGAGCCGCACAGGTCCGCCGCGCGCGGTTCTCGATAGTGACATCGTCTTCTCGCGCGTCCTGCACGAGCTCATGGGGCGCGTCGCCAAACGCCTCGGACTGCTCGATCTTGTCTGGAGCGAGGAACTGTTGACGGAGGCCAGGAGATCGCTTGTCGAGAAGAAGGGGCTCTCCGGGGATGCTGCGGCGCGCTGGGTCGGCTACCTGCCACAAAACTTTCCCAACGGGGAGACTGACCTCACCGGTGCGGCAGCGAGCATCGACATCAACGCGCTCACCGACGACTCGGACGACCATCATGTCTGCCGGCTGGCGATCGCTTCGGGCGCCGCCTACCTCTTTACACACGACCGCGGCTACCTACGCTCGGCTCTTCAAGGGCACGGCGTCGAGGTCACCGCCCCAGACTCGTTCCTCACGGCGGCTTTCGATGAGGTCTCCGAGGGTTTCCTCGACCTGCTCGAGAGACAGGCGGCCGACTGGGCTGGAGGGCGATCGGTCGACGAGTTGCTTGCCGCGATCGAGCGCGCCGGGGCGGCGGGCTTCGCCGGCAAAGCGCGCGCTGCATTCGGCCACTGAGCGCGAACGCGGCGAATTGGAACCGGTCTCCTTGATTTCGGGCACTTCTGGCGAGAAGTGCCCGAAACGCCGCATATCGGCGCACATCCACGCGTATCGGCGGCGGCGAGCGCCGATCGCGCCACCAGGAAATCTCCTGCAAATCGATGGGTTCTAGTGCTGCACTCGCCAAGACGCTGGTGTAATTGCCATGCAGAAGGTCGAGGGTTCGAATCCCTTCAGCCGCTTTTTCGGGAATGCCCTGCACATGGGCCGGTTGGTGTCGGCGCGGGTCGCCGAAACAAGATCGAACCATCCACGCATATCGCCGTTATTCCAGGCACTAATGCGCATTAGTGCCTGGAACTGCCCGGGATGCGCGGCGATTGGTGCCGATTCCGTCTTGCATTGATCCCGTGGTGGCGGTAACGGGCGGCCGGCGAGGTACCCTAGACCCATGGCCCAGGAACGAATCACCGTCGACCCGAACCGGATGCGGGGTTTGCCCTGCATCCGCGACACCCGCGTCACGGTCAGCGCGGTGCTCGGCCAGTTGGCCGCGGGCGCCGGCATCGATGACCTGCTGGCCGACTACCCCTATCTGGAACGCGAGGACGTCCTCGCTGCGCTCGAATACGCCGCAGCAGCTACGCAGGAGCGCGAGCTGGCAGTGGTAGCGCCGGCAGCGTGAAGCTGCTCCTTGACGCGAACCTCTCGCCCGAGGTTGCACGGCCCCTCAAAGAGCGCCGCGCCGAGGGCGATCGCATCGCTACCGATTGGTGACGCGACCTCGACGCGATGGGCGCACCAGCCGGGTAAGTCCTCGACCTTAAGACTCGCTCCACTCTCCATAAGGGAGCGTTATGGGGCGAGAACCTCGGGGTCCAGCCAAGGGTGAGCCGAGCGTTCATTTAGGTTAAGTACTGCAACGAGACAGAGCGTCCGTCAGGTTCCACATCTCGAGATAGGGCTCTGGGGCTGCAAGCCCGGCCAGATGGCGCCGATAGCGACCATAGGCGACGACCAGCCCGGCATAGATAGCCGCGCGAAACGCTTCGTCGAGAGAGATGGCCTCTACCCGATGATCTGAGTGGTACCCGGCGAGCAGACACTCGATGCGATCTAGGGCTATTTCGCCATCGGCGCAGTGCGCAAGAACGGCTTGGGCGAGGTCGAATACCGGCCGATCCAGAGCCGCGTCCTCCCAGTCGATGAGGACGAGAATGCCGTCGGCAGCGACGAGGATGTTGTCGCGAAACGGATCCCCGTGGGTCAGCGAGCACGGACCTCCTTCTTCTGCCACGTCTGCAGTTCGGGCATGTTGTTGCAGCGCCCATCGGGGAAAGGTGTCAACGGCCATCGGTTTCTCCCCAGCGGCGGCCATCCAACCTCCCCGCTGACGGCCACGTTTATTCCCCACCGGCGGCCATCGGTTCTCCCCGCTTGAGCCCTTCTCTCGCAGCGGCGTAGCGGAGGCCGTAGGCCGTAGCGCAGCTGCTGCGAGCGGAGCTCTTGCGTCAGCTCAGCGGCACCACCCCCTTACCCTCGGTCGCCTGGGTGAGCCGGTAGCTATCGGCCCCCTCGGTGACGATGACGTGCGCGTGGTGAAGCAGCCGGTCGACGGTTGCCGCGGCGAGGGTACGCGGCATCAGCTCGTCGAAGCCCGAGGGGTGCAGGTTGGAGGTGATCGCCAGGGAGCGCTTCTCATAGGCGGCGTCGACGACGCGAAAGAGCGCCTCGGCGGCCTCCTCGGAGACCGGGACCATGCCGACGTCGTCGATCACGATCAGATCGGTGCGGATCAGCTTGCCGATCGCCTTGGCGACCGAGCCGTCGGCGCGGTGGCCGCGCAGGAGCGTCTCGAGGCTCTCCAGCGTGTGCCAGGCGACGGTCTTGCCCTTCTCGATCGCCAGGTGCCCGAGCGCCTCCACGAAATGGCTCTTGCCGGTCCCGCTCGGCCCGCAGACACACAGCACCTCCGAGCGCTCCACCCACTCCAGGGTTCGCAGCGCCTGCTGGGTCGCGGCGGGGATCGAGGAGGCCTCCTCTTCCCAGGCCTCGAAGGTCTTGCCGGCGGGAAGGCCCGAGCGCTTGCGGCGGGTGCGGATCGCCGCCTCCGAGCGCCCGGCAGCCTCGGCCTCCATCAAGACGCGCAGGATCTCCAGCGGCTCCCAGCGCTGGGAGGCGGCGGTGGCGATCACCTCCGGCGCGGCCTTGCGCACGTGCGGCAGGCGCAGGGTGCGCAGGAGCTTCTCCATCTCGACCGGCAGGGGCGGGGCCTTGGGCGTCTCGACACTCATTTCCCGAACCCCTCCCAGGCCGCGGTGGAGCCCTGCAGGGTGGCGGCCTCGGTGCGACGGCGCGGGAACTCGATCACCTCGGCGCTCTCGCGGTGGGCGAGGATCGAGGCGAGGTCGCCGTCGCCGAAGCGCTCGACGTCGGCTGCGGCCTCCAGGGCGGCATCGACCTCCCCGGCGCCGTGCATCTTCGCCAGGTCGACCGCCTCGGCCATCTTGCGCCGCACCCTGGTGGCGCCGACCGAGGCGGCCCGCGTCAGCCACTTGCAGGCCCCGGGCCCGATCGCAAGGAAGGCCGCCTCCTCGGCGCCGGCTGCGCGGGGACGGCGCCCCAGGGCGCCTGGCGGGCGGGGCGGGTAGTGCTCCTCGGAGATCCGCGGGCTCCCCGGCGTGGTCAGCTCGTGGCGGGCGACCTCGCGTGGGCCGTGGGCGCCGTCGGCGTGCACGACGACGAGGCGGCCGTCGTGGGCCCTGGCCCAGACGCGCTCTCCGACCAGCTCGTGGGGGACCGAGTAGATCGCCCTTCCCACTGAGATCGTCGACTCCTTGGAGACCTTTCGCGTCTCCCCGAAGCAGATGGTGTGCGGGGCATCGGGCAGTGGGTGCAGGCGACCTCGCTCCTCACGCAGCATCTCCGCCGGGACGCGACCGGTGACCCGGTGCTCGCGGCCGTTGACCTGCTCGCAGAAGGACTCACAGGCCGCCTCCAGCTCGGCGAAGCTCGCGTATCCGGGCCGCAGGTTGTGGTCGGTCGGCACCAGGTCGGCCTTGGCGACCCGCACGGTCGCCTCCGAGCCTCCCTTGGACTCCGGGTCCGCCGGCACGCAGGTGGCGACGCTCAGCCCGTAGTGGCGCGAGGCGGCGACGATCTGCGGGTTGCGCACGGCGATCCCGCAGACGTGGCTGGTGGTGACGGTCTTCTCGTTGTCGGTCAAGGCGTAGGTGGGAGAGCCGCCAAAAGCCCGCAGGGCCCGGTCGAGCGCCATAACGACCGAGGGCAGGGTGCGGTCGGCGAGCGGCAGGACGACGCGAAAGCGCGACCAGGCGAGCCAGGCGCAAAACAGCGAGGTCGGCCTGCCGTCGATGGCGGGGCCGTCGCCGTAGTCCCACTGCATCCACAGGCCGGGCTCGGTGACCCAGGGCGCCAGCACGCGCCTGTGCCCGGCCTCATAGGCGGCCTTGACGCGGGCCACCGCCCGCCTTGTCGTGCGCGGCGAGCCCTCATAGCCCATCGCCTCGAGCCGCTCGTGCACCTTGTCGGCGCGAACCTTTCCCTGAGAGCGCTCGACAAGCTCGGCGATCTTGCCCTCGTAGTCGACAGTGCGCGGGCAGGGTCGCTGTCTTCGTCCCCAATCGCCGCCCGCGGCTTCCCGCTCTTCCACGTAATAGGCGACCGTCTTGTGATCGCAGCCGGCCAGCTCCGCCGCTCCTCGCAACGTGCCGACCAGGTCATATGCCTCAAGAATCTCCATCACTTCCTCCGCTTTCTTCAATCCGACGCCTCCTCGTCTGCTTGCCGAAGGGGCGAGCCGTAGCGAGGCGGGCGGTCGGCACCGGCCGTCTCGGCCGGCGGTTTTCAGTCGTCGGTGGGGAGATCCGATGGCCGCCACTGGGGAGGTTTGGTGACCGCCAGCGGGGAGTTCCGGTGGCCGCCTATGGGGAGATTCTCATGGCCGCCGTCAGAAAGGGGTCGATCTTTGTCTGTGTCAGCCAGGAGAGATCGGACGGACCGATGCGCAAGGTGGGGGGGACGTCGCATGGGATCTCGGATTGGTGGACCCTCGCGAGAAGGGCACCCAGCTCGAATAGCTCGGCCTCGCTCAAAGGCCCAGTGTTAGCTCCCTCGACGAACGGCGTGACGATTACCGGCTTGTTCTCGACGAGATAGGCCCACCGGTCCGCGCGCGTCTTGATCGGTGGCGGCGTGGGGATGCCGTAGCTCGCCACTTCGTGCAGAAACGCACCGTAGGCCTCAGCCGAAGCGTAGCTCTGCGACTCCAGCACGGTGGCGACAAAGTCATTCCCGGGTCCAGATAGGAGATAGCTCGTATTCCTCGCGCCGCCATCGATGTAATGGAGAGATACCGGCCCAAGTGAGAACTCCCGGGCGATCGCGACCAGGTTGGACTCGGTTAGCTCGGTGCGAAGGGCCATTTCAAGGGAAGGGGCGCTGCGCCCGCCATCAGAAATTATTCGTATCTAATAAGGTACGAGCAAATGTCCATCGCCGCAAACGATAACTAGGAATTATCCGAGGTGGGGATCGACCGCGGTTCCCTAATCGACTCCCTTGCGAAGCAGCGGGACGAACTGCGTCGATCGATCGTCCTCACGCCGGTCGACAGCCTTCCGCTCCTCCTTGCCGACCGGGAGCACACCGGTTTCCTCCACGGCCTCTACCTAACTGACAAGAACCGCGATCCGGCGGCGATGCGCGAAGCGAAGATCCTCTTCGGTGGGCGCGAAACAGCGGCCAACGACATCGCGAATATCCACCGTCTCCTCGCCGATCGACTGCACGCCGCCGATGGGTCGATGCGGCTGCTCGCCGGGTTGCACGCCCATACGGCGACCTTCATGAGCATCAGCCGGATCGGTCAGACGGTGATGCTGCTGCCCGAGGAGGCGGGCGGGCACTTCAGTACTCACACCATCCTCGAACGCCTCGGATTGAGGATCTTGGACATCCCGGTCGACTACAAAGGTCTCCGCGTCGATCGCACCGCGACCCTCGAGCTGATCGAGCAGCGCAGCCCGGACTTCATCTTCGTTGATCGCAGTGAGGGTCTCCGGTACGAGGACTTTTCCTTCCTCGGCGCGGTCGAGGGCCCGACGAAGGTGTTTGATGCGTCGCAGTACCTCGCGCAAATTCTCACGGGCCGTTACAAGAACCCACTTGACTGGGGATTTGGGCTGATGCTCTTTTCGCTGCACAAGAGCTTCCCCGGACCCCAGAAGGCCGGAGTCGTAACCCGGGAGCGGGACGATGTCTGGGAGCGACTGATCAAGGGCCTCGGCGTACTGGTCTCAAGCTCCCACGCCGAGAACACGTATCTAGCCGGACTCTCGCTGCTCCGCGACCAATGGCTGGAGGACTTTTCCTCGCGGTTGCTGGCTAGTGCAATCGCACTGGAATCAGAGCTGGCCGGGCGTGGCGTTCCGGTGGTCGAGCGGTCGACACAGGGAAAGGTCGACTGGCCCGACACCCACCACATTTGGATCAGGCCCGGTGACAACGAGATTGCATTCCTCCAATACGAGCGCCTGGTCGCAGCCAGGATCCACTCCAACTATAGGAAGTTGCCATACGATCTTGGCTACGGCCTGCGCCTCGGTACCGCCTATTCATCGATGGCGGGAGTCGGGGTGCAGCACACGGGAGAGCTGGCGGACATCATGGCCTCAGCCTTCGAAGGCGATGTAGGCCCGAGCCTCCGCCGGCGGGTCGAAGAGCTGGCCCGGGACGCCGCCGCCGAGGCAATTCTTCCCGGTCGCTACTGGTTGACGAACGGGTAGAAGCGAAAGATCTCCGCCAGATGAAGTGGCGATGGAGAGCTAATCGCCGCGAGATGGCGAAGCAACCTTTGCTCGAAACCGTAGCCACCGCTCGTCGCCGCCATCTCCATCGCGCCAAGCTCGGCAGGGTCGAGCGGGGTCGCGGATTCGACGCAGCGGTGAAGGAGCATCAGCAGTGTCGCCCTGAACTCTCCGTACTGGTTTCCGACGGCTCGGTCGAGCATCTGCACCTGGTTCAAGTAGTCCTTCGCCTGCTGTAAGTGCGCGGTGCTCGCCTCGGGGTTGCGATCGAGATCTTTGATCGCCTGAAAGTACGCGAGCATCTCGCGGCGAAAGCGGTAGAAGTGAGGGAAGCTGGCGAGCATGTTCTGTGACCCACCCACGATGAATTTTTCGTACTCGTTCAGTGGCCCGTCGAGCGCCTGAAGGTCCGCACCTCGCTCGATCATCCGGGCGTTGAGAGCTTCGGCTAATAGATAGCTCTCCTCGCGGTCGCCGTAGAGTCCGAACTCTTCGCGCGCCCGGCTGTAAAGGCGCTGTCCACAGAAGATCAAACTCTCGACCGTTTCGACATCCTCCCGCTTGAGAGTGGCGTTGGCCGCCTCACCGGGCTCTATTTCTTCACCGAATATCGCCACGCGTGGGAGGAAGACGTGGGTGATCAAATGGGCTTCCGTGTAGAGAATTCGCAGGGCCTCGTAGGTGGGAAGCTGCTTGCTCAGTCGCTTGCGTAGCTTCTCGTGGTCGCGCGGAACGAACGCTGCGGCGTTGGACTCACCGGAGAGGTAGAGATGGCGAAGCCCATCGAAGTAGATCCGACCGAGTGAATACAGGCGCCAATGCCCGGCTCCACCGTCTAGGCGGTCGAATCCCTGGGCAGCCAGCCACAGTAGTCGCTGTGGGTCAAAGGTCCCCCGGTGGGCAGCGATGTGCATTTCCCAGTACTCGCCGACGATGGCGACGAAGGGATCGGGGTGATTGACAAGGAAGTCGAGACCCTCCCGATAGTTGTCTTGGTGCCGGGCCTCGAGCCTGCTGGCGGCGAGTATCACGACCAACTCGCGGGATGAATCTGCGCCTAGGTCCAAGCCGTCTGCCAGCAGTTCCCGCGACTCGCTGAACTCGCCCGCGCGGTCGAGCAGGATCCCCAGTTGCAGCAACGTCGAGTCGTCGAGCTTGTAGCGTTTCCTTGCCCTTTCGAGGCAGTTCCGCATGCGCTGATACGAGCCCTTGAGCAAGGCCGCATCGAATTTTGCGGCAAGGGTCTCTTGGTCGCCGATCTCGACCGCGATCAACCATGCCCGCATCGCGACCTCATCGCCTACTTGGCGAGCCAGTCTCTCCTTACCGACGGCCAGGAAAATCGGCATGAAGGTGCGATCGCCCCAGAGTTCGTCGACGCATTGCCTGGCGATGTCCTCATGGAAGATGAAACGGGCGGCATCAATCTGGATCTTCGGCACCAAGCCGATCCTCTGAAGCGTCCGTAACGCGAGCGCCAGCCGGACCGTCTCGATAGTCGCTGAACCTCCCGACGCGTGCGCGGCGATGCGGATCGCGCGACGAAGCGAGCGTCGCGAGAACGCTCCGCGGTGCATCGAGACAGCAGTCAGGAGGGCGAACATCCTGATGCTCTCCGGGCTCACCTGCGAGGTGTCGCCCGCCAGCATGTGTGCGGCGTCCACAACCTCAGGCGGCAGAGAGCGGTTACGGGCGATCACCTGAGCGAGATGTAGCTGCGCCGCTGAGGCGAGGCCGTCTTTTTCAAGGCTCCGGATCAGATCCTCGGCGTCCTCATCGAAATCCGAGACCTCGCTGGCGAGTCCAACTGAGCCCGGACCCAGAAGCTCCCGGTGGCGTTCTCCGGCTTTCGCCTCCGCGAGGAGCCTCACGTCCTGGCCCGGGCTCAGATTCCAGGCGGCGGACTCCCGCGTCAGAAACACCACCAGCCGCTCGTTCGCACTGTCAGATTCACCGACGAACCGCTTGGTCAGACTTTTCAGCAGTTCCGGGCTGACAAGCTGGAAGTTGTCGATGAGCAGCACGGCATCGTCGTGTCGAAGGGTCCCCAGTTGGTTTTCGAGCTCGCGCTGGATCGCCTCCGAGTAGCTGAAGTCGTACAGGAAGCAGCGACCGCCCAGCTCAAACAACTCAGGATCGCGGATTAATCTTTGGACGAAGCGCAGTGCGGCGCGCGTCTTGCCCGTCCCGCTATTCCCTTCGATGAACCAAAAATCGCCCAGGTGCTCGCTATTACAGGCGCCGGAGAGCTCCTTCAGCACATCTTCCTGGTCTGCGTAGTCAAAGACAGGCGCCCGGAAGACGCTAGGGGTGAGCCAGCAGGCGATGCCGCGATCGTGGTGATCGGCGCGGTACTCGTGGTTGCACGCGGTGGCAACCCATCGCCGCAACCGTGCGATCGCCCTGTCGAGAGTCCCACTGACCGCATTCGTCTGAAGCAAGAGGAGATAGGTGAGAGCCAGTAGTGGACCGACGAGTTTGAGCAGTATCTCTCCCACCGTCGGGTCGGACGAGACCGTGAGCGATTTGATCGTCGGCAGACTGAGCGCGATGGCGACGAGGGGGACCAGCGCGAACTTGAGGACCGTAAGCGTCCGGTCAACCGGTCTGACCAGGGTGGCGACCCGATTTCCATTCAGCAACCTTCCTCCCACCTCGGATAATTCCTAGTTATCGCGCCTGCACGAACCTCCCGAGGACGTCGGCATCCGAAACAACGCGGTGGAGTGCGCGGTCGGAGACGTGGGTGTAGATCTCTGTCGTGCTGAGGCTGGCGTGACCGAGGAGGCGCTGGATGTAGCGGATGTCGACGCCGGCCTCGATCAGCTGGGTTGCAGCGGTGTGGCGAAGCATGTGGGGCGTCACACGGGTGGCGAGCCCGGCGGCGCGGGCCGCCTTGGCGAGCCGGGATCTCATTGCAGGCGGGGTGAGCGGCTCGTAGTGAAGGTTGAAGAGGAGGCGGGAATGCTGGACACCGAGCGACGAGCGGGCTTCGATATAGGCGCTCGTGAGGTCGGCTATCCAGTCATTCGGAAGAAAGACCTGTCGTTCGCGGCGCCCCTTTCCCAGCAGCCGTAACGTCCTGCTGGGAAGGTTGATGTCCCGGCACTTGATGCTGACGCTCTCGTTGACCCGCACCCCGGTGACGACCATCAGCGCGACCGCGAGAAGAGTCGTCGACTCGTGGGGCCTCTCTTCGACTGACCGCCTATCGGGTGATCTGCCGGCATCGACGCGAGCCGCGCGAGCGAGGAACTGGATCAACAGGTCGAGTTCGTGGGCTGGGAGGACTCTGGGCAGCCTGCGGGACCGCCCCAGGGCAAGGCTCGCACCGCTCCAGGGATCTACGGCGAGAAAGCCCTGAGAGAGCAGCCACCGGCAGAAGCCACGCAGTGCTGCCGCTCGCCTTCTCAGCGAGGCGGGGGAGAGGGCCGCAGCCTTCTGCTGCTCGATGAAGGAGATCACGCTGTCTCGATCGATCTCGTCGATCTCGAAGTCGGTGCCTACGTATCGCTCGAAGCTGGCGAGATCGCCGCCGTAGGCGCGGATGGTGTGTGGCGAAAGGTCTCTGGTTGCCTGCAACCAGCGGATGTACCGAGTGCGGGCTTGATCGATCTGCATTGGTTCGAGTCCTGGCGAGAAGAACCCGCATGTTTATCTTCGGTCGGCGCGACCCTCCCCTGAATCCGCGGGACAACTTCTGCGGGTTGGAATGTCGGGGCTACTGCCCTACGTCATGCCCTACACTGCTCTTGTCATGCGCAAGACCAGCATCTATCTCGATGACGAGCAGGCGGATCGCCTTGCCCGCCTGGCTCGCGCGGAGGGTCGTCCCCAGGCGGAGATCGTCCGCGAGGCGATCTCCTGTTATCGACCCACGCCCAAGCGGGATCGGAACTTCGCCCTCGCCGGCAACTTCGAGCGCATCGACTCCGATGCTCGGCCGATCTCGGAGATCCCCGAGGACGAGTTGATGCGCGGCTTCGGCGAGTGACGCTCATCCTCGACGCGGCGCCGCTGGTCGCGCTGGCGGACGCTGGGGAGCCCCAGCTCGAGGCGCTTCTGAGAATCCGCGACGAGGAGGCGGGCCCGCTGGTCCTGCCGGCGCCGGTTGCGGCCGAGGTCGACTATCTGCTCGGCGTCCGCTTCGGCCATGCGGCCCGGCGCGCCTTCCTCAGTGATCTCGCCGCGTGGCGTTATGACGTCGCGTGCTTGGAGGCCGGCGACTACCGGGTGGTCGCCGAGCTCGACGCCCGCTACTCCGATCTCGGCCTCGGTCTTGCAGATTGCTCGATCGCGGTTCTTGCGGAGCGCTATGAAACCCGGCGCCTTTTCAGTTTCGACGAGCGCCATTTTCGCGCCGTAGCGCCGCTGCAAGGTGGGTCGTTTTCGCTGCTGCCTGCGGATTTCTAACGGGGGAGCGGTAGGAAGCGGGATGAAGCTCAGCGCCGGGCAGAACGAAATTTCACGCCGTCGGGGGGCATATAGTCCCGGGTTCGTCCGGCGTCTCGATCAGGAGGATTTGAAATTGGAAACATCTCTGGGATGGAATCCCCGCAGAAGGGCAGCGTTGGCTGCGATAGCGGCCATGGCTCTGTCGGCGCTCCTACTGGCGGCGGCGTTCGCCCCTGGCGCGCAGGCGAACGTCGCCGGGTTCCAGAGCTTGACGCCAAGCTCGGTGCCGCTCACGGCTGTCGCCGCCGACCCTGGGACCGGTCTCTTGTATGCGCAGGAAAACGAGGGCACGAGCTTCTTCCGTTATGACCCGCAGACGAACGTCTGGACCGAACTCGCCCCGTCGCCGGTTAACAGCGGCAACAACGGCGGCGCGGCGTTCCTTGGCGGGAAGATCTACGTCTCATACACCCAGAACGGAAGTGAACTCGCTGTCTACGACATCGCCTCCGGTACCTGGAGCACGATCGAAAACCCGCTTGAAGAAGGGACCGCCAACATCACGGCCGGAGACGGGAAGCTGTATATGGCATTTGGTCTCGAATTCGTCAAATACGATCCGGCGACGAACGTCACTACGGTCCTTGCCGAACCGCCGGAATTCGCTCCGGCGGAATGCTTTGAAGGCTTCCAGCGATGGGGCGGGCTTCAGTTCGACGGCGACAAGATCTACGGTCACCAGGGCGATGGCTGCACCGGATTCGCGGTGTACGACATCCCCTCGAACAGCTGGTCGGAACTGCCGCTTGTCCCGGAAGTGGAAGAAGAAGGCGCGGTCGCGGGCAGCGCGCTCGATCCGGTCACGAACACCTACCTCACCTATGGCCCGTATGGCGGCAACACCCTCTACCGGTACGACATCGAAGCCGGCTCATGGTCGACCAGCACGCTGCCATTTTCCAAAGTGGACGATGGCGGCATGGCCTACGTTGCCCTGTCCGGCCACGAAGGCGTCTACATGATCCAGGGTGAGGAAGGCCTCGAATTCACCCGCTACACCGACCGCAACGTGACCGACCTATCGCCCTTGATGTCCGCGGGCGTGGTCAGTACGCCCACCGGCGGCGAAATCACCTACTCGATCCAAGTCAAGAACAACGGGCCCGAACGGACGGGCGGGGTCGTGCTGTCGGATCCGCTGCCGGCGGGTACGAAACTGGTCTCCGCCGGAACGGGGCAGGGGACCTGCGCCGTCACCTCGACCCTGACCTGCAGCCTCGGTGCCCTGCGGAGCGGGGCGAGCGCCAACCTGACCCTCAAGGTGGCGGCAGGCTTCGGGGCGGTGACCAACACCGCGACCGTCTCGAGCCAGGCGATCGACAGCAATCCCGCGAACGACAGCGCGACGGTTGTCTCAACCGTGCCGGCGTGCGTGGTTCCGAAGCTCCGGGGGCTTCGTCTGAAAGGGGCTAAGAAAGCCCTCAGGGCGGCCAACTGCAAGCCCGGCAAGGTCACCCGCCGCCACAGCCGTAAGGTCAAGAAGGGCCGGGTAGTCCGCGCCAGCAAGCATCGCGGCACCGTTCTGCCGGTGGGCAGCAAGGTCAAGCTGTCGGTCTCCCGCGGCGCCAAGCACAAGGGTCACCACAAGTCGAAGGGCGCTCACTAGCACCAGGGGCGATCGAAGGGTTCTATCTCCGACCCGCTCGCCTTCGGCATTTGGCCGGGGTGAGCGGGTCGGGGTGGCTCATGCCGGCCCGACCAGGGCGAGGGTGAAGCCGTCGTGACCCTTGACGCCGACGGTCTGGATGGTCGTCGCGGTGACGCGTGGGTCGGCGGCGATCTGCTCGTGCAGGCGCCGTTGAGCGAGGATGGTGGGGTCGTCGCTGTCCGCTTCGGCGAGCGTCCCGCCGCGGACGACGTTGTCGGCGACGATCAGGCCGCCGGGGCGGGTCCGGTCGAGCGCCCAGGCGAAGTAGTCCGGCGTGTGGACCTTGTCGGCGTCGATGAAGGTCAGGTCGAAGGGACCGGCGCTCTCGGCGTCGAGAGCGGGCAGGAGATCGAGGGCCGCGCCGACCCTCAGGTCGACGAGGTCGCTCAGTCCGGCGCGGGCGATGTTCTCGCGCGCGACCTCCGCGTTTCGGGGCTCGGCCTCGAGCGTGATCAGGCGGCCGCCGTCGGGGAGCGCCCGCGCCAGCCAGATCGTGCTGTAGCCGCCGAGCGTGCCGAACTCGAGGATCGACCTCGCCCCGATCGCCCTCGCCAGCAGGTGGAGCAGCTTGCCCTGCGGCGGCGAGACCTGAATCGACGGCAATCCCGCCTCTTCGCTCGCCCGAACCGCCGCCTCCAGCGCCTCGTCGTGCGGCGCGAGCGTGCCGGAGATGAACTCGTCGACAGCCGACCAGGACTCGGGGTTCACGCCGGTGGTCTATCAGCCTTGTCCGGCGGCGGCCATGCGAGCGGCCGGGACGGTGGCCCGCCGGTACGCTTAGGCCGCATCGCCCGGCGCCTTGGCGGAGTGGCTACGCAGCGGCCTGCAAAGCCGTTTACACCGGTTCGATTCCGGTAGGCGCCTTTCTCCGACGGTCGTGTCACGACAACGCAAAGAGAGCGACAGCCACATGAAGAAGGCGAAGAACGGCTCGAAAGAGGGTGGAGACGGAGGCTCTCCCTCCCAGCGGATAGACGCGAGGATCGCGGAGCTGGGCGATTGGCGGGGCGAGACGCTCGCTCGGATCCGAGCCCTGATCAAGCAGGCCGACCCCGAGGTGGTCGAGGAGTGGAAATGGAGAGGGGTGCCGGTGTGGTACCACGCCGGAATGATCTGCACCGGTGAGACGTACAAGAGCCACCTGAAGATGACCTTCGCCAAGGGCGCCTCGCTGGATGATCCTTCGGGCCTCTTCAACTCCAGCCTCGAGGGCAACGTCAGACGCGCGATCGACTTCCACGAGGGCGAGGAGATCGACGAGGAGGCTTTGAAGGCGCTGATCCGCGCCGCCGTGGCGCTGAACACGTCTTCGGCATGACCGACCGGGTCCCCGGGGACCGGGTGATCGTGCTGTTCGGGGCCACCGGGGATCTGGCGCGGCGCAAGTTGCTGCCGGGGATGTTCCACCTGGCGCAGGCCGGCCTGATGCCGCGCGGCTTCCTCATCCTCGGGGCGTCCCGGACCGGGATCGAGGACGAGGAGTTCCGCGAGATGGCCCGCGAGGCGGTCGAGGAGTCCGGCCGGCGGCCCGTGTCGGCCGGCGCCTGGGAGGAGTTCGCCGCGCGCCTGCGCTTCGCCGCCGTCGGCGACGGCCTCGAGCCGCTCGCCGAGGCGATCGGCGAGGCCCGCCGCGAGCTCGGCGGGGAAACGCGCGTTCTCCACTACCTCTCGCTGCCGCCCAGCGCCGCGGCCGACACGGTGCGGGCGCTCGGCGACCTCGGCCTCGGCGAGCGCGCCGGCATCGTCACCGAGAAGCCCTTCGGCGTCGATCTCGCCTCCGCCCGCGAGCTGAACTCCCGCCTGCTCTCGGTCTTCGACGAGCAGGACATCTTCCGCATCGACCACTACCTCGGCCGCGAGGCGGTTCTGAACCTGCTCGCGATGCGCTTTGCCAACGGCATGCTCGAGCCGGTCTGGAACCGCAACCACATCGACCACGTCCAGATCGACGTCCCCGAGACCCTCTCGATCGGCATGCGGGCGAGCTTCTACGAGGACACCGGCGCCTTCCGCGACATGGTCGTCACCCACCTCTTCCAGCTGCTCAGCTTCGTCGCGATGGAGCCGCCCACCTCGCTCGACCCGAAGCCGCTGACGAGCGAGCGGGAGAAGGTCTTCGACGCGATGCCGCTGCTCGACCCGGCCGCCGTCGTCCGCGGCCAGTACGCCGGCTACCGCGACGAGGACGGGGTTGCCGAGGGCTCCGACACCGACACCTTCGTCGCCCTGCGCGCCTTCGTCGACAACTGGCGCTGGGAGGGGGTGCCGTTCTTCCTGCGCTCGGGCAAGCGGATGGCCGAGAACCGTCACCTGCTGACCGTCGCCTTCAAGCAGCCGCCGCGGCGCATGTTCCCGCTCGACTGCGCCGAGATAGCCGAGTCCTTCGGCCACGACCACCTCACCTTCGAGCTGGGCGACCCCGGCAGCATCTCGGCCTCCTTCCTGGCCAAGGTGCCGGGGCCGACGATGCATCTCGGCGAGGCCCACATGCGCTTCACCTACGCCGACACCTTCGGCGGCGTGGAGCGAGCGCTGGACGCCTACGAGCGCCTGATCCACGACGTCATGCTCGGCGATCGCACGCTGTTCACGACCTCGGAGGCGATCGAGCGCCTCTGGGAGATCTCAACGCCGCTGCTGGAGGCCCCGCCGCCGGCGCTGGCCTATGAGCCCGGCAGCTGGGGGCCGGCGGAGATCGACGAGCTGATCGCGCCCCGCCGCTGGCACCTGCCCAACCAGCACGTCGAGTGAGCGCCGTTCCGGGGAACGGAAAAGGGCCCCGGATGGGGCCCTTGGTTTCCGAAGGACGTGCCGCCAGTTACGTCGTTTCGCTGGCTCGTCGGTCCTCAAGTCTTGTAAGTCCTCGCCGCGCTCTGGGTTGCGGCTTCTATCTGGAAACACCGCGTACGTTGAAAAGTTGCACTCCTTGCATCGGACGTTGCAGCGCCGACCTTGAGCCCGCACGGCGTGGCGCGGCGCGCTGCTAAATTCAGGTTCCCGGGCGCATAGCTCAGTTGGGAGAGCGCCGCCTCGACAAGGCGGAGGTCACTGGTTCGAGCCCAGTTGTGCCCATTTTCAGATTCGACGAGCAGCGAAGCGGGTACAAGCGCGAAGGGCGCGTGCGCGCCACCCCCGTGGGCTTCAACGCACGATATTCCGGGTGAGCGCGTCGCCACCCCTCGCGCTTGACTCGAAGGTATACGAGTTACTCAACGCGTGTGTTGCAAACTCATTTGTTTGCGGGACAAGCCCGCGGGTCGATTCCGGGCCGTCCTCTAGGCTCGCCGCCCTGTGATCGCGACCTACGCAGCGGCGCTGGCGATCTGCGTCGCCTCGCTGGCCGTCGGGCAGGCGGCGATCGCGCTGTGCGGCGCGCGGCGCTGGTCCTGGCTCTCGCCGGCGATGGGCCTGGCGCTGCTCTGCGCGCTCTGCTGGGCGACGGTGCGCCTGCCCGGCGACGGCGTCGTGTCCGCCGGTCTGGTCCTCGTGCTCACGATCGCCGCCATGCTGTACCTGAGAGGGCGCGTCGAGGGCGGGGGGGAGGCGGTCCGCGCGGGCCTGCCCGTGGCCGTCCTCGCGCTCCTCGCGGCGTCGCTTCCGTTCGTCGCCGAAGGCCACTTCGGCATCCTCGGCACCGGCTTCAACCCGGACATGTCCCAGCACCTGCTGGCGACCTACCGCCTCGCCGAAGGCGCCAGCTCGCCGCTTCTCCACCAGGGCTACCCGCTCGGCCCGCACGCCGTGGTCGCAGCCTTGAACAAGGGCCTCGGGATCGGCATCGTCCAGGGCTTCGACGGCCTCACGCTCGCCGCCGCGATCCTCGCGCCGCTGACCGCCCTCGCGGCCTTCGCCGATCGACCCCGACTCCGCCGCACCGCTGCGGCCCTCCTGGTCGGCCTCCCCTACCTGGTCGCCTCCTATTACGCCCAGGGCGCCTTCAAGGAGACGATCCAAGCCCTCCTCGTCCTCGCCTTCGTCCTGGCCCTGCGCGAGAGCGAGCGAACCTGGCGAGGTCTTCAGCTCCGCTACGTCCCAGCGGCCGTACTCGCGATTGGCAGCGTCTACGTCTACAGCTTCCCGGGCTTGACCTGGATGGCAGCGATCCTGGCCATCTGGCTGCTGCTCGAGCGGGCGCTGCCGCTCCGGCCCCTGCTGCTCGCTCTCGCGGTCTTCCTCGTGGGAGTCCTGCCCGAGCTCGGCCGGATGATCGACTTCCGCCACTTCGAGACCTTCGACCCCAACGGCCCCGGCCTCGGCAACCTGTTCGGCCAGATCTCGCCCTTCACGGCGCTCGGCATCTGGCCCTCGGGCGACTTCCGGCTGGCACCTGGCGACGGCGCCGTGCCCGCTTTCGTCTACTACCTCGGCGCCGCCTTCGCGACCGCGCTGCTGCTCTACGGCCTGGACCGCTGCCGCCGGCTGCGCGAGCGTTCGATCCTCGCCGGCGCGATCGCCGTCGCCGCGCTCTACTTAGCGGCTCGCCTCGGGGGTACGCCATACACGGCAGCCAAGGCGTTAGAGATCGCCGCCCCAGTTCTCACGCTCACGATCGTCCTGCCGCTGTTTCGGCCTTTCGATGCGGCGGCTCGCGTGGGTGGCGTGGGGTTGGGTTCCTCCCCCGGCCAGGGGGAGGTGCCCTACCCCACGACAGGACCCGCGCGCCTGGCGCTTTGGGCGTATGTCGGGGCAGCGGCTGTCTGCTCGCTGCTCGCCTTCGCCAACGCCCCCGTCGGCCCGACCACCTACTCGCCGGCGCTCACGGAGCTGCGCACGCTCGTCGGCGCCGGCCCGACCGAGGTCCTCGCCCCGGCCGATCTGCTCATCCACGAACACGGCCTGCCCTTCATCAGCTGGGAACTGCGCGGCGGGCGTGTCTGCGTGACCGCCGAGGAAAACGCCGGCGAGGAGTCCGTGCCCCGGGTCCGCTTCGTCATCGCCGGCGCCGGCAGCACCGGCCCGCCGTTCCCCGGCTTCGCCCGCCGTCGCCGCGTCGGTCCCTACGTGCTCTGGCAGAGCCGGGGTCCCATCGACGAGAGCGCCTGCCCCCTGATCGCCGTGCGCCAGGCCCGCGCCCGGAAGGAATGACGCATTTTCCCCACTGCCGTGGGGACAAAGCTGCAATCGACGAGCGCGCAGACGGCCACGTAGCATTGCCGCGATGGAGGCGACGACCAAATCACGGTGACCCTGCCCGACGGCAAGCCGCTGGAGCTGCCCGAGCGGCGCGACCGGCGCCGACGCCGCCGCGGCGATCGGGCCCGGCCTGGCGAAGGCGGCGCTGGCGATCCGCGTCGACGGCGAGCTGCGCGACCTCACCGCGCCTCTCCCCGACGGCGCCGAGATCGCGATCGTCACCGACCGCGACCCCGCGGGGCTGGAGCTGATCCGCCACGACGCCGCCCACGTCATGGCCGAGGCGGTGATGGAGCTCTACCCGGGCACCAAGGTGACGATCGGGCCGTCGATCGAGCAGGGCTTCTACTACGACTTCGAGTTCCCGCCGGACGTCAAGGTCCGCGAGGAGGATCTCGACGTGATCGAGGCGGCGATGCGCCGACCACATCGAAGCCGACGAGGGCTTCGAGCGCCGCGACGTCACCCCGGCCGAGGCGATCGAGCTGTTCCGCGCCCAGGGCCAGGACTACAAGGTCGAGCTGATCGAGGACCTGGTCCGCGACGAAGGGGTGGAGACGGTCTCGCTCTACCGCAACGGGCCCTTCGAGGACCTCTGCCGCGGTCCGCACGGCCCCTCCACCGGCCGGATCGAGGCGATCAAGCTCAACTCGCTCGCCGGCGCCTACTGGCGTGGCGACGAGACCCGCCAGATGCTGACCCGCATCTACGGCACCGCCTTCTTCTCGACGAAGGATCTCGACGCCCACCTCGAGCGGATCGAGCAGGCCAAGGCGCGCGACCACCGTCGCCTCGGGCCCCAGCTCGGGCTCTTCATGCTGCGCGACGAGGCGCCGGGCATGCCCTTCTGGCTCGCCCACGGCACGACGCTGCTGCGGCTGATCGAGGAGGAGGTGCAGAAGCAGCTCCGCAAGCGCGACTACGAGGAGATCAAGACGCCGCACCTGATGGACGTCGAGCTCTGGCACCGATCGGGCCACTGGGACAACTACCAGGAGAACATGTACTTCACCGAGTCGGGCGAGCGCGAGTACGCGATCCGGCCGATGAACTGCCCGGGCGCCTGCCTCGTCTACGCCGCCGAGCGCCACTCCTACCGCGAGCTGCCGTTGCGGATCGCCGAGTTCGGCCAGGTCTCGCGCGCCGAGCGCGAGGGCGTCCTGCACGGCCTCCTGCGTGTCCGTGCCTTCACCCAGGACGACGCCCACGTCTACTGCACGCCGGAGCAGATCGTCGACGAGGTCAACGGCATCTGCCAGGCGATCGACGAGCTCTACGCGCGCTTCGGCTTCGACGACGTCCACATCGAGCTCTCGACCCGCCCGGAGAAGTCGATCGGCACCGACGAGCAGTGGCAGCAGGCCGAGCAGGCGCTGCGCGGCGCCCTCGAGGCCCAGGGCCGCGAGTACACCCTCAACCCCGGGGACGGCGCCTTCTACGGCCCGAAGATCGACTTCCACATCACCGACGCGCTCGGCCGCTCCTGGCAGTGCGGCACCTGTCAGGTCGACTTCTTCATGCCCGAACGCTTCGACCTCACCTACACCGACCCGAGCGACGAGCCGCAGCGGCCGGTGATGATCCACCGCGCCCTGCTCGGCTCGCTGGAGCGCTTCGCCGGCATCCTGATCGAGCACTACGGCGGCCGCTTCCCGGTCTGGCTGGCGCCGGTGCAGGCGAAGGTGCTGCCGATCTCCGACCGCCACGTCGAGTTCGGCGCCACCGTGGCCGCCGGGCTGCGCGAGCTCGGCGTGCGGGTCGAGCTCGACCGCCGCTCGGAGTCGATCGGCAAGAAGGTGCGCGACGCCGAGATCGGCCGCTTCCCCTACATGGTCGTGGTCGGCGACCGCGAGGAGGAGACCGGGGAGGTCGCCGTTCGATCCCATCGCGACGGCGAGCTCGGCGCGATGAGCCTGCCCGACTTCGCCGCGCTCGTCCACCGCGAGGAGACATCCTGAGCGCCCGCCGCTCAACTTCGCCGCTCTGCCTCTATACTGCGCTCACTTGTTCGCAGGCATGCCAAATCCATCGCGCCCCTGAGCGTCCCATGGCCGCCTCCGCATCCCTCGTCCCCTTGAAGCTCCACTCCTCCTCTCACTAGTGCCTGTCCCGCGCAGGTTCGATCGGCGCCCGCCCGAGCGGGACACGACCAGGATCAACGAGCGGATCCGCGTGCCGAAAGTGCGCCTGATCGGGGCCGACGGCGAGCAGCTCGGCATCCTCGACACGGCCGATGCGCTGGCCCGCGCCCAGGAAGCCGACCTCGACCTGGTCGAGGTCGCGGCCAACTCGAAACCGCCGGTCACCCGCCTGCTCGACTACTCCAAGTACAAGTACGAGCAGGAGCAGAAGCAGAAGCAGGCGCGCAAGCACCAGCAGCAGGTCAACGTGCGCGAGATCAAGCTGCGGCCGAAGATCGCCGACCACGACTACGAGACCAAGAAGGGCCACGTCGAGCGCTTCCTCCGCCACCACAACAAGGTCAAGATCACGATCATGTTCCGCGGCCGCGAGCAGGCCCACCCCGAGCGCGGCCGGGCGCTGCTTCAGCGCCTGTTCGAGGATCTCGACGGCCTCGCCGTGATCGAGTCCGAACCGCTGCAGGAAGGGCGCAACATGAGCATGATGCTGGCACCCAGCAAAGAGGTCGCTGCCCTGGAGCAGAAGGAAGACGTCGCCCCGGACGATGCCGCGCCGGACGATGCCGCGCCCGACGATGCCGCGCCCGACGAGACCGCGGCCGAGGGTTAAGCGAGCACGTCGGCTATTCGCTGTGACGCTTGACCGTCCCAGAGCGGGGGCGGCTGGGGGGAGCTTCCGGGTGTTGGGATAGGGCTGCCGGGATGGTGGCTATGGCTGCGGGGTCCAGGCCGAGCAGGGTGTTGGTGCCGGCGCGGATCGTCACCGGTCGCTCGGTGTTGTCGCGCAGGGTGAAGCAGGGGATGCCGAGGTAGGTCGTCTCCTCCTGGATCCCGCCGGAGTCGGTGAGGACGGCGCCGGCGTCGGCGATCAGCGAGAGGAAGTCGACGTAGCCGAGCGGCTCGCAGAGCTGCAGGCCGGGGTGGTCGGCCTCGATCGCCTCCATCGCCGCGCGAGTGCGCGGGTGGACCGGGAAGACGACCGGCATCTCGCCCGCCAGCGCCGCCAGCTGGCGCACGGTCTCCGCCAGCAGCTCGCCGTCGACGAGGGCCGGGCGGTGGAGGGTGACGAGGCAGAAGGCGCCCGGCTCGACTCCGTGCCGCGCGGCGGCGCCCGGCGGCGCGGAAGCGCCCTTCGAGCGCGACCAGGGTGTCGATCATCGTGTTGCCGACGAAGTGCATGCGCTCCTCGGCGATGCCCTCGGCCCGCAGGTTCGTCACCGCCTCCTCGCTGTGGAGGAAGAGGTACTCGGCGAACTCGTCGGCGACGATCCGGTTGACCTCCTCCGGCATCGTCCGGTCGAAGCTGCGCAGGCCGGACTCGACGTGGGCGAGCGGGATGCCCATCTTGACCGCGGTCAGCGCCGTCGCCAGGGTCGAGTTGACGTCGCCGGGGACGATCACCAGGTCGGGCCGCTCCTCTTCCAGCACCGGCTCGAGCCGCTCGATCGTGCGCGCCGTCTGCTGCGCGTGGCTGCCCGAGCCGACCTCGAGCATGTGGTCGGGCGCCGGCACGCCCAGCTCCTCGAAGAAGACCTGCGACATCGCCCGGTCGTAGTGCTGGCCGGTGTGGACGAGCGCGTGGCGGCCGTCGGGGAGGCGCTCGCGCAGCGCCGCGATCACCGGCGCCGTCTTGACGAAGTTCGGCCGGGTTCCGACCACGTAGACGATCCGCATGCGGCGGGAGCGTACCGTCGTCTGCTTCAATACCCGTCCCGATGCCGAAGATGAAAACCCATTCCGGCGCCAAGAAGCGGTTCCGCAAGACCGCCAAGGGCAAACTGCGCGGGCGGCGCGCCTACTCGAGCCACATCCTCGAGAAAAAGTCGCCGAAGCGCAAGCGCCAGATGGCGCGGCCGGTGGAGATCGCACCGGCCGACGTGAAGCGGGTCCGCAACCTCCTCGGAGGCGGCAAGTGAGCCGGGTAAAGCGGTCCGTCCACGCGCGCAAGAAGCGCCGCAAGGTGCTGAAGGAAGCGAAAGGCTACTTCGGCCGCAAGCACTCCTCCTACCGCTTCGCCAAAGAGCAGGTGCAGCGCTCGGGGATGTACGCGTACCGCGACCGCCGCAACCGCAAGCGCGATTTTCGGCGGCTCTGGATCACGCGGATCAACGCCGCCGCGCGGCTCGAGGGCATGAGCTACTCGGAGCTGATCCACGGCCTCGACAAGGCCGGGGTCGAGGTGAACCGCAAGATGCTCGCCGAGATCGCGGTCTCCGACAGCGACGCCTTCCGCCGATTCGTGGAGCTTGCCCGGGAGGGTGCGGCCGCCTAGCCGCAACCCACACTTCCACTTCCCGGGCGGGCCGTCTTCACGGCCCGTTTTTTATTTGTCCTGGGTATCCGGACCCTTCCAGGAGAAGATCGAACAGAGAAGAACTGAGACCCGATGATTACCAGCCCCCACAACGAGAAGCTGAAGCTGGCCCGCAAGCTGCACGAGCGCAAGCAGCGCGAGCGCGCGGGGCTGTTCGTAACCGAGGGCGAGGACCTGCTCGAAGCCGGTCTGGACAGCGGTGCCCAGCCGCGCTTCGTCCTCGTCGCGGCCGGCAGCGGCCTCGGCGGCGAGGAGGTCGAGCCGGAGCTGCTCGCCGCCGCCTCGGCGCTCGGCTCGGGGACGCGGGCGCTGGCGGTCTGGTCGCAATGCTGGGCTGGGGAGGCTCGCCCGCCGTGCGTCTACCTTCACGCGGTCGCCGACCCGGGCAACGTCGGCGCGATCGTCCGCAGCGCCGACGCGCTGCTCGGCGCGGGTGTCGTCCTCGGGCCGGGCTGCGCCGACCCGTTCTCGCCGAAGGCGGTGCGGGCGAGCATGGGCTCGATCTTCTCCGCGCCGCCGCTGCGGGCCGAGCTGGCGGCGACGCCGCGGCCGCGGGCGGCGCTGGTCGCCCACGGCGGCGAGGGGCCGGCGGCGCTGACCGGCGCGGCGACGCTCTGCCTCGGCGCCGAGCGGGAGGGGCTGCCCGCGGAGGCGCTGACCGAGTGCGACGTCCGGATCACGATCCCGCTGCGGCCGGAAGGGCCAGAGTCGTTGGGCGTCGCGGCCGCGGCGGCCATTGCCCTGGAGCGGATATCGTCGCCCGCCATGCAGGAGGCGGCCGAATGAGTCTCGAGCGGATCGAGCAGATCGAGGCCGAGGCCGCGGCGGCGATCGAGGCCGCTCCGGGCACGGCCGAGCTGGAGGAGCTGCGGGTCCGCCACCTCGGGCGCAAGGCCGAGCTGACGACGATCCTGCGCGGAATCGCCGAGCTGCCCGAGGCCGAACGCGGCTCGGTCGGCGGCGCCGCCAACCGCGCCCGCAAGGCGCTGGAGGAGCTGCTCGAGCGGCGCGCCGCGCGAGCTCGACGGCGCCGAGCTGGAGCAGAGCCTGGCGGGCGACCGCGTCGACGTCACCCTGCCGGGGGCGCCGCTACGCCCCGCCGGCCATCTCCACCTGATCACGCGGACGACGCGGCAGGTCGAGGACGTCATGGCCGGCCTCGGCTACCGGGTGATGGAGGGGCCCGAGATCGAGCACGACTACTACAACTTCACCGCGCTCAACCACCCGCCGGGGCACCCGGCGCGGATGCTGCAGGACACCTTCTACGTGCAGTCGCACCCCGACGTGCTGCTGCGCACCCACACCTCGCCGATGCAGGTGCGGGCGATGGAGGCCCAGCCCCCGCCGATCTTCATCGTCGTCCCCGGCAAGGTCTACCGGCGCGACTCCGACGCCACCCACAGCCCGATGTTCCACCAGGTCGAGGGGCTTGCGATCGGCGAGGGGATCACGCTCGCCGACCTCAAGGGCACGCTCGAGGAGATGCTGCGGGCGATCTTCGGCGGGCGGCGCGAGATCCGCATGCGGCCGCACTTCTTCCCCTTCACCGAGCCGAGCGTCGAGGTCGACGTCTCCTGCTTCCAGTGCGAGGGCAGTGGCGAGCTCGCCGGCGGCGAGCGCTGCAACCTCTGCAAGGGCCAGGGCTGGATCGAGATCCTCGGCGCCGGCATGGTCGACCCCAACGTGCTCGGCTTCGTCGAGGCGAGCGGCTACGACCCGGAGCGGGTGCAGGGCTTCGCCTTCGGCATCGGCATCGAGCGGATCGCGATGCTGCGCCACGGCGTCCCCGACCTGCGGCGCTTCTTCGACAACGACGTGCGGATGCTGGAGCAGTTCGCATGAGGGTGCCGTACTCGTGGCTGCGCGAGCACTGCGACCCGGGGATCGGCGCTGCCGAGCTGGCCGAGCGGCTGGCGATGACCGGCACCGAGGTCGAGCGGGTCGGAACGGTCGGGCCGCCCTCGGGCGAGGGCTTCGTCGTCGGCCGGGTCGAGAGTCGCGAGAAGCACCCCGACGCCGACCGGCTCAGCGTCTGCGCGGTCGACGTCGGCGAGACCGAGCCGAGGACGATCGTCTGCGGCGCGCCCAACGTCGGCGCCGGCCAGACGGTGGCCGTGGCGCTGCCCGGGGCGACGATGCCCGGCGGCGTCGTGCTGGGCGAGGCGAAGCTGCGCGGCGTGAGGTCCTCGGGGATGATCCTCTCCGCGGCCGAGCTGGAGATCGCCGAGGACTCGGCGGGGATCATGGTGCTCGACCAGGGCGCCGCGCCGGGCACTGCGCTGGGCGAGCTGCTGCCGCTGGCCGAGCCGGTGCTCGAGCTCGAGGTCACGCCGAACCGGGTCGACTGCTTCGGCGTCTACGGCGTCGCCCGCGAGGTGCACGCGGTCACCGGCGCCCCGCTCGGCCCCGAGCCCTGGGCCGAGGACGCGCCCGCCGAGGGGGAGGGGCGGGCGGAGGACTACGCCTCGGTGACGGTCGAGGTCCCCGACCTCTGCCCGCGCTTCACCGTCCGCGTCTTCACCGACGTCGAGATCGGGCCCTCGCCGCCCTGGCTGCAGGCGCGGCTCAGCGCCGCCGGCCAGCGGCCGATCAACAACGTCGTCGACGTCACCAACTACGTGATGCTGCTGACCGCGCAGCCGCTGCACGCCTTCGACCTCGACAAGGTGCCGGGCGGGGCGCTGACCGTCCGCGCCGCGGGCACGGGGGAGACGATGACGACGCTCGACGGCGTCGAGCGCGAGCTCGACGCCGAGACCGTGCTCGTCTGCGACCGCAACGGTCCCAGCGGCATCGCCGGGATCATGGGCGGTCGGGTCTCCGAGGTCTCCGCCGGGACCACCCGCGTCCTGCTCGAGGTCGCCAACTGGAACGGAACCAACATCCTCCGCACTTCGCGCAAGCTCGGTCTGCGCTCGGAGGCCTCGAGCCGCTTCGAGAAGCAGCTCCACCCGGCGCTCTGCGAGCGGGCCCAGCGGATCGCCTCGCGGCTGCTGGTCGATCTCTGCGGGGCGAAGCTCGTGCCGGGGACGATCGACGTCGCCGCCGAGACCCCCGATTCCCCGCCGGTGCGGCTGCGCGCCGGCCGGTCCGAGGGCCTGCTCGGGATGGCGATCGGGCTCGAGGACCAGGTTGCCTACCTCGAGCGGCTCGGCTTCGGCGTCGAGGTCGACGGCGAGGACCTCGTCGTCGCCGTGCCGGCGGATCGCCACCACGACGTCACCCGCGAGGTCGACCTGATCGAGGAAATCGCCCGCGTTCACGGGATCGACGAGCACCTGCCCTCGACCCTTCCCGCCGGCGCCGGCCAGGCCGGGGGGCTGACGCGGGCGCAGCGGCTGCGCCGCCGCGCCGAGGACGCGATGCGGGACCTCGGCTTCGAGGAGATCGTCGGCTGGAGCTTCACCGACCCCGGCGAGGCCGAGCGGCTGCGGATCCCGCAAGAGGACCCGCGGGCCACCGGCGTGGTCCTCTCCAACCCCCTCTCCGAGGACCAGTCGGTCATGCGCACGTCCCTGCTCGGCTCGCTGCTCGACGCGGCGCGGACGAACGCCGCCCGCGACGCCGAGCGCATCGCCCTCTTCGAGTCCGCCGCCGTCTACCTCAACAACCCGCCGACGGGCCTAAAACAGGACGAAAAACAGCCGGAATCGGCCCATCGGCGGGGGTTTGGCGGGGAGTTTGCGGGGGAGCGGGGGGCGCCGTTCCGCGAGCCCCAGCGGCTCGGCTGCCTGGTGAGTGGGGCGCTCACGCCGGGGTCCTGGCGCGGGGGGGAGCAGGCCGCTGACTTCTTCGCGCTCAAAGGCGTGCTGGAGGGAGTCGCCGCGCGGCTCGGCATCGAGCTCGGCTTCGAGCCGGTCGCGGAGCCCTTCCTGCACCCCGGGCGGGCGGCGCTGGTCATCGCCGGCGGCGAGGAGGCGGGCTGGATCGGCGAGATCCACCCGCTGGTGTGCCGCGCGTGGGACCTCGAAGGCGCCGCCGGCTTCGAGCTCGACCTGGCCCCGCTGATCGCCGCCGCGACGGCGGGCGAGGAGACCTTCGAGGACGTGACGAGCTTCCCCGCGGTGCGGCAGGACCTGGCTGTCGTCGTCCCCACCGAGGTCCCGGCGGCGCGCGTGCGCGAGGCCGTCCTCGCCGGCGGCGGCGAGCTCCTACGGTCGGCCGAGGTCTTCGATCTCTTCGAAGGCGAGCAGGTGGGCGAGGGCCGCAAGAGCCTTGCCCTGCGGCTCGAGTTCGGCGCCGCCGATCGCACCCTCACCGACGAGGAGGTCGCCGCGCTGCGGCGAGGAGATCGCCGCGAAGCTGGCCGGGATCGGGGGTGCGCCGCGTGAGTGAGATCCGCCCGCAGCCCCTGAACGGCGAGCCCGCGGCGCGGGTGCTCGTCGCCGGCGCCTCCGGCTTCACCGGCGCCCTCGCCGCGCAGATCGTCTGGCGCCATCCGCGGCTGGAGCTGGTCCGGATCACCTCGCGCAGCGATGCCGGCAGGCGGCTCGAGGAGCTCTACCCGCGCTACCGGGTGCCGCTCGAGCTGACCGAGCTCGACCTCGACTCGCTCGAGGGCGTCGACGCGGCGATCGTCGCCTACCCGCACGGCGCCTCGGCGCCGACCGTGGCCGCCCTGCGTGGGCTCGGCGTGCTCGTCGCCGACCTCTCCGCCGACTTCCGCCTGCGCGACCTGCCGACCTACGAGCGCTGGTACGGCGAGCACGGCGCGCCCGAGCTGCTCGACGGCGCCGTCTACGGCCTGCCCGAGATGTACCGCGAGCGACTGCGCGAGGCCGAGCTGGTCGCCGTGCCCGGCTGCTACCCGACGGCGGGCGTGCTGGCGCTGGCGCCGCTGGCAGAAAGGGGCCTGCTGAGCGACGTCGTGATCGACGCCAAGCAGGGGACCTCGGGCTACGGCCGCAGCAGCGACGACGTCGTCCACTTCTCGGCGATGGACGAGAACGCCTTCGCCTACAAGACCGAGGGCCACCGGCACCGGCCCGAGATCGAGCAGGAGCTGGCGGCACTCGGTAGCCCGGCGCCCGTCACCTTCGTCCCGCACCTGCTGCCGCTCGACCAGGGCGAGCTGGCGACCTGCTTCGTCCAGACCTCCGAGCCGATGAGCAAGGACGCGGTGAGGGCGCTCTACGAGGAGCGCTACGCGGAGGAGCCCTTCGTCCGCTTGGTCGACAGCCCACCCGGGGTGCGCGACGTGCGCGACTCGAATGAGTGCCATGTGTTACGTGACTGTCGCGGAAGGCGGACGCGTGCTCGCCCTCTCGGCGATCGACAACATCTGGAAGGGCGCCTCGAGCCAGGCCGTGCAGTGCCTCAACCTGATGCTCGGCCTGGACGAGACGGAGGGTCTGGCATGAGCGGCTTCTTCAGGTCGCGCTGGGTCGATCCGCCTGGAGGGGTCGAGCAGCTCGATCCCGCGCAGCTCGCCCCCGGCTTTCGCGCCGGTGGCGCTCACTGTGGGTTGAAGGGCGGCGGCAAGACCGACGTCGGCCTGCTGGTCTGCGACGCGCCGCGGGTCTCCTCGGCGCTGCTGCTGACCCGCAACGCCTCCGCCGCGGCCCCGGTGCGGGTCTGCCGGCAGCGGGTCGACCGGGGCGCCGTCCGCGCCGCGGTCGTCAACGCCGGCAACGCCAATGCCGAGACCGGCGAGCGGGGCCTCGCCGACGCCTGGTCGATGTGCGAGCGGACCGGTGAGGAGCTGAGCCTCGCGCCCGAGGCGGTCGCGGTCGCCGAGACCGGCGTGATCGGCGTGCCGCTGCCGATCGGGGCGGTGCTCGACGGGATCGGCGAGGCTGCGGGCACGCTCGCGCCGGATGGCGGCAGCGCCTTCGCCGAGGCGATCCTCACCACCGACCGCTGGGCGAAGAGCTGTTCGCTGCGGGCCGGCGGCGTCACCCTCTCGGCCCAGGCGAAGGGCGGGGGGATGATCCAGCCGGGCTTCGCGACGATGCTCTGCTTCGTCCAGACCGACGCCGTCGTCGAGGACCCCGACGCGCTGTTGCGCTCCGCGGTGGACGGCTCCTTCGAGCGGATCACCGTCGACGGGCAGATGAGCACCAACGACACCGTCCTCCTGCAGGCGAGCGGCGCAGCGGGCGCGCCGCTCCCCGACGGCCTGCTCGAGGCCGTCCTGCTGCAGCTCGCGATCGAGGTCGTCGCCGACGGCGAGGGCTCGACCCGCGTCTGCCGGGTCGGGGTGGAGGAGGCGGCCTCTCCCGGTGAGGCGGAGCGCGTCGCCCGGGCGATCGCCAACTCGCCCCTGGTCAAGACGGCGCTCTTCGGCCGCGACCCCAACTGGGGCCGGATCGCGCAGGCGGCCGGAATGGCGCTCGCCGGCGAGGACCTGGAAGAGATCGGCGCCGACTCGATTGACGCCACCGAGCTGGGCGAGGACGTCGCCGAGGCCGAGCTCGGCATCCGCCTGGGAAGGGGCGACCACGCGGCGCACGTCTACTTCTCCGATCTCGGCTACGAGTACGTTCGGATCAACGCCGAGTACACGACCTGAGGAACCAGATGGCCGCCAACGTCGACACCCTGCTCGAGGCGCTCCCTTACATCAAGGATTTCCACGGCCGCACCGTGGTGATCAAGTATGGGGGCGCGGCGATGCGCGAACCGGCGCTGCGCGAGGATTTCGCCACCGACGTCGTCCTGCTCAAGTACGTCGGCCTCAACCCGGTGATCGTCCACGGCGGCGGCCCCGAGATCACCGCCTACATGGAGCGGCTCGGGCTCGAGGTGCGCTTCCACGAGGGCCTGCGCGTCTCCGACGCCGAGACCGTCGAGGTCGCCCGCATGGTCCTGCTCGGCAAGCTCAACTCCGACATCGTCCAGCGGCTCAATGCCCACGGCCAGCCCGCGGTCGGTCTCTCCGGCCAGGACGGCTCGCTGTTCGAGGTGGCGCCGGTGCCCAACGCCGAGCAGGTCGGGTTCGTCGGCACGATCGAGCACGTCGACGTCGACGTGCTCAACCACATCGCCGAGGACTACATCCCGGTGATCGCCTCCTCGGCCTCCGACGCCGACGGCAACCCCTACAACGTCAACGCCGACGAGGCCGCCGGCAAGGTCGCCGCCGCGCTCGAAGCCCACAAGGCGATCTTCCTCACCGACGTCGAGGGCTGGCTCGAGGATCCCGAGGACCACGGTTCGCTGATCTCCCGCGCCCCGGTGGCCGACGTCGAGCGCAAGCTGGAAGGGGTCTCGGGCGGGATGAGGCCGAAGCTGCAGGCCTGCCTCGACGCGGTCAAGGGGGGCGCCCAGTCGGCCCACATCATCGACGGCCGCAAGCCGCACAGCCTGCTGCTCGAGCTCTTCACCGACGCCGGCATCGGCACGATGGTGACGTCTTGAACCTGGACGAGCTGCAGGCGCTGGAGGAGCGCTACCTGATGCGGACCTACCGCCGGGCGCCGGTCGAGTTCGTCCGCGGCGAAGGGGCGCTGCTGTGGGACTCCGAGGGCAAGGAGTACCTCGACTTCCTCGCCGGGATCTCGGTCTGCTCGGTCGGCCACTGTCACCCTGCCGTGGTCGCCGCGATCCGCGAGCAGGTCGGCCGCCTGATGCACGTCTCCAACCTCTACTACACCGAGCCGATGGTGCGGCTCGCCGAGCGCCTCTCGGAGTCGAGCCTCGGCGGCCGGGTCTTCTTCTCCAACTCCGGCACCGAGGCGACCGAGTGCGCGATCAAGCTAGCCCGCAAGCACGCCCACAGGCGCGGGGTCGAGAGCCCCGAGATCGTCAGCTTCGAGCGCGACTTCCACGGTCGCACCTACGGTGCGCTGGCGGCGACCCCCGCGCTTGCCGCGAACGAGGCGCTGGGGCCGATGCTGGCCGGCTTCCGCTCGGTGCCGCTGAACGACGTCGGCGCGTTGCGCGACGCCGTCTACGAGGAGACCGCGGCGGTGATGATCGAGCCGATCCAGGGCGAGGCCGGCGTTTACCCGGTCAGCGAGGAGGCGCTGCTCGCCGCGCGCCAGGCCTGCGACGAGGTCGGCGCCCTGCTGATCCTCGACGAGATCCAGACCGGGGTCGGGCGGACCGGGTCGCTCTGGGCCTACGAGCAGACGGGGGTGCGGCCGGACGTGCTGACCAGCGCCAAGGCGCTCGGTGGTGGCCTGCCGATCGGCGCCTGCGTGACCACGCCGGAGGCGGGCGAGGTGCTCGAGCCCGGCGACCACGGCTCGACCTTCGCCGGCGGCGCGGTCGCCTCGGCGGCGGCGCTCGCCGTGCTCGAACTGGTCGACGACCCGGGGCTGCTGCGGCGGGTGCGCGAGCTGGGCGCCGCCCTGCGCGAGGCGCTGCTCGCCGTCGACGGGGTCGAGGAGGTGCGCGGGCGCGGCCTGATGGCCGGCGTCGGGCTGGCCGCCGGGATCGACGCCGCCGCGGTCGGCGTCGACCTGCTCGAGCAGGGCCTGATCGTCAACGTGCCCGAGCCGGGGACGCTGCGCCTGCTGCCGCCGCTGACGGTCGATTCGGCCCAGATCGAGCGCGCCGTTGCGCTGATCGCCGATTCGCTCCTAAGCTACGCGGTTCGATGAGCGCGCGAAAGCAGCACCCCGAGCGGCGCCCGCCCGGCTCCGCCGCCGACGCGGCGGCGCGCCTCGCCGAGATCGTCGAGGCGGCCGAGCAGGCTGCGCGGAAGGTCATCGACGACGCCGAGGCCGACGCCCAGCGGACGCTCGAGGAGGCGCGCGAGCGCGCCGACCGGATGGTCGCCGAGCGGCTGCGTGAGCTGGCCGACGAGCTCGACCCGCCGGGGATGCCCGCCGAGCGCCCGCGCCACCTCGAGCCGGTCGAGGCCCCGCGGGAGCCGGAGGAGCCCCAACGCCGCCCGGGCTCTGCCGGGGCTCGCCTGCTGGCGACCCAGATGGCGGTCTCCGGCGCCACCCGCAAGGAGATCGAGATGCGGCTGCGCGCCGGCTTCGAGATCGACGACACCGACGAGATCCTCGACGCGATCCTCGGCCCGGAGGAGTAGCGATGCACGACGACCGCACCCGCGTGATGGGGCAGCCAGGAGAGCCCGAGCGCCCGCGCGGCAGCCTGCGCCTGCTCGTCGCCGGCCTGATCGCGGTGATCGTCGGCCTCGTCGTCGCGATCGTCGTCATCGCCTCGGACAACGGCGGCGGCGGATCGACCTCGACCTTCTCCTCGCCCACCACCGAATCGACCTCGACCTCGGAATCGACCGCGACCGAGCCGAAGACGACCACGACGACCGAATCGACGGCGACCGAAACGACCGCCGCCGAAGAACCGACCACGACCTCCGAACCGCCGCCCGAAGAAGGCGGCAGCGGCGGCGTCGAAGCGCCCTAGCCGATCCGATGAGCGACGCGCCGCAGGCAGGCCCGCACGGCGGGATACGAGGCGGACCCCGCCGAGGTCCGGCGCGTCCTCCTGCTCTACTCGGGCGGCCTCGACACCAGCGTGATGCTGAAGTGGATCCAGGACCGCTACGGCGCCGAGGTCGTCTGCCTCACCGTCAATCTCGGCCAGCCCGGCGAGGACTACGCGGTGATCGAGGACAAGGCGAAGCGCCTCGGCGCGCTCGAGTGCCACGTCGTCGACGCGCGCGAGCGCTTCGCTCGCGACTTCGTCGTCCCCGCGATCAAGGCCAACGCCCTCTACGGCGGCGGCTACCCGCTGTTCACCGCGCTCGGCCGGCCGCTGATCGCCGAGCTGGCGGTCGAGTACGCGCGCCGCTCCGGCTGCGACACGATCGCCCACGGCTGCACCGGCAAGGGCAACGACCAGGTGCGGATCGAGGCCACGGTGGCGACGCTCGCGCCGGAGCTGAGGACGATCGCCCCGGTCCGCTCCTGGCAGATGGGCCGCGAGGAGGAGATCGCCTACGCGCGCGAGCACGGGATCCCGGTCAAGGGGGGGACCGAGGTCGCCCCGTACTCGATCGACGACAACCTCTGGGGGCGCTCCTCTGAGGGCCGCTGGATCGAGGACCTCGGCCACGCGCCCGAGGACGACGTCTTCCAGCTCGTCACCCGCCCCGAGGAGGCGCCCGACGAGGCCGAGACGGTGACGGTCGAGTTCGAGGCCGGAGTCCCGGTCGGGCTGAACGGCGAGCGGCTTGCCCTGGTCGAGCTGCTCGAAGCCGCGGCCGAGATCGGCTGCCGCCACGGGGTCGGCATCGTCGACCACATCGAGGACCGGATCGTCGGGCTCAAGGTGCGCGACATCTACGAGGTGCCGGCGGCGGCGATCCTGCTGACCGCCCACCAGGAGCTGGAGAAGCTGGTCGGGACGATCCACCAGAACCAGTTCAAGCCCGGCCTCGACCAGAAGTGGGGCTACCTCGTCTACGCCGGGCTGTGGTGGGAGCCGCTGCGCTCCGACCTCGACGCCTACATGGACGCCGTCAACGCCCAGGTCACGGGGACGATCGGCCTGCGCCTCTACAAGGGCTCGGTCCGCGTCGTCACCCGCTCCTCGCCCAACGCCGTCTACGACGCCGACCTCGCCTCCTTCGCCGAGTCCGGTGGCCTCTTCTCGCAGGCGGCCTCGCCGGGCTTCATCGAGCTCTGGTCGCTGCAATCGCGGATGGCGCACCGGATCAGGCAGCGGGGGGAGGAGGGCTGATGTCTGACCGGGTCGGCAAGTTCGCGCTGCGCTTCGCCGTCGCCTACCTGCGGCGCCGCTACCGGCGCGAGATACGGATCGGGATCGCCCTGACCGTCGGCGCGATCGGCGCCGCCGTCTACCTGGCGAACCGAAACGTCCCCGAGGGCTGAGCGGATGCGGCGCAAGCCGGTCATAGCGATCCTGTTCGCCGCGCTGCTCGTCGCGGCGAGCGCCCACGCCGCCGGTATCGGCGCGCTGCGCTCCAAGGTCGAGTCGGGCCGCAGCGAAGCGACCGCGCTGGGCGGCCAGATCCGCGCGACGCAGGAAGAGCTGCTCGCGACCGAAGGCGAAGCCGCCGCGGCCGCCAGGCACGAGCGCCGGCTTGGCGCGTTGTTGGCTCACGGCCGCGAACGGGCGGCGAGGCTGGCGGCGAAGGTCGGCCGCGCCGAACGGCACCTGGAAGCCGAGCGGGCGCGGCTGCACCGCGCCCGCCGCGTCCTCGCGCGCCGGCTGGTCGCGATCTATGAGAGCGGCGCGCCGAGCACCGCCAGCGTCGTCCTCGCCTCGAGCAGCTACGAAGAACTGGCGACGCGGAGCGAATACCTGCAGCGGATCGAGGACTCCGACACCGCGCTGGCGGCCCGGGTCGAACAGGTGCGCGACGAGGTCCACCACGAGCTCGACCTGGTCGCGGCGCTGAAGGCGCGGGTCGACGCCTACGACGAACGCCTCGCCGCCGCCCGCGCCGAAATCGCCGGCGTGCGCGCCGAAGCCGAAGCGGCCGCGGCCCGGCTCGACGCGCTCACGGCCGAGCGCTCGGCCTCGCTGGCCAAGCTCAAGTCGCAGATCGGCCGCTGGGTGGGAGAGATCGAAGCGGCCGAAGCCGCGAGCCGCGCTGCCGCCGAAGAAACCGTCGGCCGCTGGCTCGGCGGCCCCTTCACGATTCCGACCTACATCGTGATGTGCGAGTCGGGCGGCAACTACGGCGCCGTCAACCCGTCGAGCGGCGCCGGCGGCGCCTACCAGATCCTGCCCTCCACCTGGGCGCTCTACGGCGGCCAGGGCGCGCCCCAGGATGCCTCGAAGGCCGAACAGGACCGCATCGCCGCCGAAATCTGGGCCGACTCGGGTGCCAGCGCCTGGGTCTGCGGCGGCTGACACGCATCCGAGACAAAAACCTGCGAAACTTTTTACATTCGGCGCACCACCCGTGCGAGGCGCCCGGCTAGCGTTGACCCATGGAGGCGATGACGACGATGAGCTGGACCGACGACAGGCTGGACGACCTCAACGGCAAGGTCGAGGCGATGCACGGCGAGATGCGAGCGGAATTCAAGGCCGTCCGCACCGAGATGGCCGACGAGTTCAAAGCCGTTCGCGGTGAGATGGCCGACGAGTTCAAGGCCGTTCGTAGCGAGATGAAAGACGAGTTCGGGGCCGTGCGCAAAGAGATCAAGGACGACTCCAGGGCCCTGCGGTCTGAGATGAATACGCGGTTCAACTCCATCGAGGCATCGATTGGCTCCCTCCACGCGTCGCTCAACTCCCTGATGACGACGATGATTGCGGCGACGATCGGCGGTTTTTTCGCTGTGGTCGCCGCCTTGATCGTCACGCAGTCTTAGGCAAGGCAGGGGAGGGGCGGGCTGCGTCGAAGGGGGGTCCGTGTTCGTGCGCAAGAAGCGAGGCTCGCCGGCGCGGCGGTCCAAGGGCAAGGCGAAAGGCAAGCGCACGCCGCGGGGACCGCGGCTGCGCCTGCCCGAGGGGCTGCAGCAGCGCCACCTCGACCTGATCGGCCTCTTCCTGATCGCCGCCGGGGTCTACCTGACCTTCGTCCTCTTCTTCGGCTGGGAAGGCGGCAAGGTCGGCTACGGGCTCGAAACCGGGCTCGACTACCTCGTCGGCAGCGTCGGCGCCAAGATCGCCACCCTGCTGATGCTCGCCGTCGGCGCGATGCTGGTCACCGGCACCTCGGTCTCGAGCGTCTTCCGCGGCTTCGGCCGGGGCGTCCGCCACACCTTCGCCGGCGGTCGCAGCGCCGCCCAGACCGCGATCCAGCACCGCGAGGCTCGCCGTGGAGAGCAGCGCAGCGAGAAGACCTACGGCTTCGAGACCGAGGCCGGCCCGACCGACGTGATGAGCACCTACCCGGAGAACGACGACTTCGAGCCGACCGTCGCCGTCGCCGAGAACCTTCCCGAGGAGCCCGCCACCGAGGACTTCCAGGTCACGCTGGACGAGGCCGAGTCCCCGGCCGCGGAGGCCGATGTCGAGGTCGCCGAGGTCGAGCCGGCGCAGGTCGCGCTGACGCCGATGGGCAACAAGCGCGGCGTCACCGAATCCGAGCAGATCGAGTACCGCCCGCCGCCGGCCAAGGTGCTCGAAAAGGGCAAAGGCGACAAGGGCCCCGACCCGCGCGACCACGAAGTGATCGGCCGCAAGCTGGTCGAGACGCTGGGCCATTTCGGCGTCGAGGCCAAGATCGTCGGCATCGTCAGCGGCCCGCACGTCTCGCGCTTCGAGCTGCGCCTCGCGCCCGGCACCAAGGTGAAGAAAGTCACCGAGCTCTCCAACGACCTCGCCTACGCGCTGGCCTCGACCGACATCCGCATCCTCGCCCCGATCCCCGGCAAGCAGGCGGTCGGGGTCGAGGTGCCGAACACCCGGCGCCGTCTGGTCCGCCTCGGCGACATCTACGCCGGCCGGCCGGAGAAGACCTCGCCGCTGGTCGCCTGGCTGGGCAAGGGGATCGACGGCAACGCCGTCTGGACCGACCTGGCGAAGATGCCGCACGTGCTCGTCGCCGGCACCACCGGCTCGGGCAAGTCGGGCTGCGTCAACGCGATCCTCGCCTCGATCCTGATGCAGGCCTCGCCCAACGAGGTGCGCCTGGTCCTGGTCGACCCCAAGCAGGTCGAGCTCAACCACTACGAGAACGTGCCGCACCTGCTCACCCCGGTCGTCACCTCGCCGCGCCTCGCCGCCAACGTGCTCGCCAACCTGATCGGGGAGATGGAGAGCCGCTACGGGATCATGGGGGAGGCGCGTTGCCGCAACCTGGCCGAGCTCAACCGCGCCCGCTCCAAGGCCGGCGAAGCGCCCCTGCCGCACATCCTCTGCGTGATCGACGAGCTCGCCGACCTGATGATGGTCGCCCCGGCCGAGGTCGAGGACTCGATCATCCGCCTGGCGCAGAAGTCGCGCGCCACCGGCATCCACCTGGTGCTGGCGACGCAGCGCCCATCGACCGACATCATCACCGGCACGATCAAGGTCAACATCCCGGCGCGGATCGCCTTCGCCGTCTCCTCGCAGACCGACTCGCGGGTGATCCTCGACCAGGGCGGGGCCGAGGCATTGCTCGGCCAGGGCGACATGCTCTTCCGCGGCGCCGGCACCTCGAAGCTGGCGCGCGTGCAGGGCGCCTTCGTCACCGAGGAGGAGATCGCCCGCATCACCGGCCACTGGGCCAAGCAGGGCGAACCCGAGTTCGAGGCCGAGCTGCTCGAGGTCCACGAGGAGAAGGGCGTCGAAGCCGAGGGCGACTTCGACCCCGACAGCGACGACCTGCTCGACGAGGCGATCCGCACCGTGGTGCAGACCGAGACCGCCTCGGTCTCGATGATCCAGCGCCGCCTGCGGGTCGGCTACACGCGCGCCGGGCGGTTGATCGACATGCTCGAGCGCCGCGGGGTGATCTCCGGCTACGAGGGCTCCAAGCCGCGCCAGGTGTTGATCACCGAGGCCGACTTGCCGCGCATCCTCAGCGGTGGAGCGGCGCCACAGCCGGTTGCGGTCGAGGCCGACGAGGCCCCTTAACACAGCTCATTCACGCCGCAGAGCTCCGACCGGACACAATGTCGGGGTGGACACCGGCATCGGAGCGACCCTGCGCGAGGCGCGCAATCGCCGCAAACTCGACCTTTCCGAGGTCGAGGCGGCGATCAAGATCCGCCCCCGCTACCTGAGCGCGCTCGAGAACGAGGACTGGGACGTGCTCCCCGGCGGCGCCTACACGCGCGGCTTCATCCGCAGCTACGCCGCCTTCCTCGGCCTCGACGGCGAGCGGCTCGCCGACGAGTACAGGCGCGAGACGGCGCCCGCGGGAGGGGAGCGCGTGCCGCGCCGGATCGAGCCGGTGCCAGCGACCGCCAGGCGGGGCGGGGGCTCCCGCCTCACCGGGCGCGCCGTCGCGGCCCTGGTCGTCGCCGGCCTGGTCGTCCTGGTCGTCGTCATCGGACTGGCCAGCGGCGGGGGAGGTGGCGGAGGGACCTCACCGTCGGCTGGCGAGAAGCCGGCGCGGAAGCAGGCGAAGGGCGCCGGGGCGAAGGTGGCCGCCAAGCCAGGGGTGGCGCTGACCCTCGCCGCGACCGGCGAAGTCTGGGTCTGCGTGCTCGACAGCGCCGGAGAACCGCTCGTCACCGGCAAGATCCTCGAAGCCGGCGCGCAGGCGGGCCCCTTCCGCGGCAAGGGCTTCACGATGGCCTTCGGCAACGGCGAGGTGAGGGTAAGCGTCGACGGCGAAAGGCTGCCGACGCCGCCCAGCAACAGCCCGGTCGGCTACGCGATCGACGCCAAGGGCAGGATGACCGCGCTGGAAGAAGGCGAAAGGCCGACGTGCAGCTGAGCGCCGCCCCGGTCCGCGCCGGCATCGTCGTCACCGGGACCGAGGTGCTGACCGGCCGGATCGCCGACCGCAACGGCCCCTGGGTCTCCGAACGGCTGGCCGAGCTCGGGGTCGAGGTGGCCCACATCCTGATCGTCGCCGACCGGCCCGACGACCTCGGGTCGGCGCTGCGCTTCCTCGCCGCGGAGGGGATGGACCTGATCGTCACCTCCGGCGGCCTCGGCCCGACCGCCGACGACCTGACGGCCGAGGTCGTCGCCCGCTTCGCCGGCCGCGAGCTGGTCCTCGACCAGGGGATGGAGGAGAAGATCGCGGCGATCCTGCGCGGCTTCGCCCGCCGCTTCCGCTTCGACGAGGAGGCGGTGCGCGCCGCCAACCGCAAGCAGGCGATGGTCCCGGAGGGCTCGATCCCGCTCGACCCGGTCGGCACCGCGCCGGGGTTGGTCGTGCCGGCCGGCGAGCGCGTCGTGATCGTCCTGCCGGGGCCGCCGCGCGAGCTGCGGCCGATGTGGCCGGCGGCGCTCGAGACCCCGCCGGTGCGGGAGGCCCTCGCCCGGGCGACGCCGCTGCTTGCCTACACCGTGCGGATGTTCGGCATCCCCGAGTCGGAGATCGCCAAGAGCCTGCGCGAGATCGAGTCCGGCGGCGTCGATCTGGCCGCGGTCGAGATCACCACCTGCCTGCGCCGCGGCGAGATCGAGATCGACGTCCGCTACCGGGCCGAGCAGGAGCCGGTCGCCGAGGCGGTCCGGGCGGGGCTCGCCGAGCGCCACCGTCGCTACCTCTACAGCCTCGACGGCGAGACGATCGACGCCCAGGTTGCGCGGCTGCTGCAGGGCCGCCGCCTGGCTCTCGCCGAGTCGTGCTCCGGCGGCCTGCTGGCGGCGCGGATCACCGATCTGCCGGGCGCATCGGATTACTTCGCCGGCGGCGTCGTCGCCTACTCGAACGAGGCCAAGGCGGCGCTGCTCGGCGTCGAGGAGGCGCTGATCGAGGCCCACGGCGCGGTCTCGCCCGAGGTCGCGGCGGCGATGTCGACGGGTGCGCTGGAGCGCTTCGGCGCCGACGTGGCGGTCGCGGTCACCGGCATCGCCGGGCCCGGCGGCGGCAGCGAGGAGAAGCCGGTGGGCTACGTCTGCTTCGACGCCCGCCTCGCCGACGGCGCCACGATCGCCCGCGACCCGGTCATCCCCGGCGGCCGCGACGACATCCGCGAGCGCTCCGCCCTGGTCGGGATGCACCTCCTGCGCAGCCTGCTCGGCGGCAACGACTCGCCTCTGTAGGGAAGTCGGCACGCACTTTTCACGTTTGCGTGTTGTCTCGTGCGCCGCGGCCGCATAGCGTCCGGCCGAGATTCTACGGTTGCCAACCCCAGTAGCTACGAGGTGAGATGAGATGGCAGACAGGAAAGCGGCTTTGAAGGACGCCTCGGCCAAGGACGCCAAGGCGAAGGACGCGGCGCTCGCGGCTGCCGTCACCCAGATCGAGCGCGACTTCGGCCAGGGCGCGCTGATGCGCCTCGGCGCCGACGCCGCAATCCCGATCGAAGCGATCCCCACCGGGGCGCTGGCGCTCGACCTGGCGCTCGGCATCGGCGGCGTGCCGCGCGGGCGGATCGTCGAGATCTTCGGCCCCGAGTCCTCGGGCAAGACGACGCTGATCTACCACGTCATCGCCGAGGCCCAGGCCCGCGGCGGGATCTGCGCCTTCATCGACACCGAGCACTCGATCGACCCCGGCTACGCGGGCAAGATCGGCGTCGACACCGACGAGCTGCTCGTCTCCCAGCCCGACTACGGCGAGCAGGCGCTGCAGATCGCCGACCGCCTGATCGCCTCGGCGGCGGTCGACGTCGTCGCGATCGACTCGGTCGCGGCGCTGACGCCGAAAGCCGAGCTCGACGGCCAGATCGGCGACCAGACGGTCGGCCTGCAGGCGCGGTTGATGTCGCAGGCGATGCGCAAACTCGCCGGCAACCTCAACCGCACCAACACGGTCTGCCTCTTCACCAACCAGATCCGCGAAAAGGTCGGCGTCCAGTTCGGCTCGCCGGAGACGCAGCCGGGCGGTCGGGCGCTGAAGTTCTACGCCTCGCAGCGGCTCGACATCCGCCGTATCGAAACCCTCAAAGAGGGGACCGAGGCGGTCGGCAACCGGGTGCGGGTCAAAGTCGTCAAGAACAAGGTCGCTTCGCCCTTCAAACAGGCCGAGTTCGACATCGAGTACGGGGTCGGCATCTCGCGCGAGGGCGGCCTGATCGACTTCGGGATCGAGCACGGCCTGGTGCAGAAGTCGGGTTCCTTCTTCTCCTACGGCGACACCCGGATCGGCCAGGGGCGCAACAACGCCAAACAGTTCCTCACCGAAAACGCCGAGGTCGCCGCCGAGCTGGAAGGCAAGATCCGCGCCGCGCTCGGAATCGGTGGCGAGGGGGCGGCGCCGGTCGAGGAGCAGGGGCCGGCCGCTGAGGTCAAAGCCGCCTAGAGCCGGATAGGATTCCGGCCGCTGTGGATAACGAAACGCTCTTCTTCGTGCTCGGGCCGACGCTCGCGGCCTCGGCCGTCGTCGTCAGCTTCCTCGGCCTGCGGGTCAAGGGGTTCCCGGGGCGCTTCACGCCGCTGGTCTTCCTCTGGTTCGCGATCCTCGTCGGCGGGACGACCACCTTTGCCGTCCTCCACTCCAAGGACGAGGAAGTCGTCAAGGAGCAGGGCAGGGGCCTGCCGCAGGCGACGCAGGAATCCGAAGCAGCCGAGTCGCACTAGCCCTTTAGAGTTGGGCGCGATGCCCAGCTACCACGTCACCACGTTCGGCTGTCAGATGAACGTGCACGACTCCGAGCGGATGCAGGGGATGCTCGAGTCGCTCGGCTACGAGCGCGCCGAGAGCCGCGCCGAGGCCGACCTGATCCTCTTCAACACCTGCTCGATCCGCGAGTCTGCCGACAACCGCTTCGTCGCCCACCTGGGCGAGGCCAAGCGGCTGAAGTCCGAAGACCCCGAGCGGATCGTCGGCGTCGGCGGCTGCTGGGCACAGTCGGTCAAGGAGGAGGTCTTCGCGCGCTTCCCCTTCGTCGACGTCGCCTTCGGCCCCGGCCAGATCCACCGCCTCGCCGAGTTCCTCAACTCCGACTCGCTCACCGCCCAGGGCTACTTCGAGTTCGAGGACTTCTCCGGCCACCTGCCGGCGCGGCGCGAGCGCGAGTTCCAGGGCTGGCTGCAGATCTCGCAGGGCTGCAACTGCAAGTGCGCGTACTGCATCGTGCCCTCGACCAGGGGGCGCGAGCAGAGCCGCGACCCGTCCGAGCTCCTCGCCGAGGCCGAGGCGCTGGCCGCCGACGGCGTGCGCGAGCTGACGCTGCTCGGACAGAACGTCAACAGCTACGGCCGCGACCTGCCCGGCGATTCGCGGATCGGGTTCTCCGAGCTGCTGGCCCGGGTCGACGCGGTCGAGGGGATCGAGCGGATCCGCTACACCAGCCCCCACCCGAAGGACATGCGCGAGGACGTGGTCCGCGCCCACGCCGAGCTGCCGGCGCTCTGCGAGCACATCCACCTGCCGCTGCAGTCGGGCTCCAGCGCGGTGCTCAAGCGGATGCGCCGCACCTACGACCGCGGCCGCTACATGGACCGCGTCGCGCTGATCCGCGAGCACGTCCCCGACTGCGCGATCACGACCGACGTTATCGTCGGCTTCCCCGGCGAGACCGAGGCCGATTTCGAGCAGACGCTGGCGGTGGTCGAGGAGGTCGGCTACGACGGCGCCTTCACCTTCGTCTTCTCGCCGCGGCGCGAGACCGAGGCGGCGACGATGGGCGAGCAGGTGCCGCATCCCGTCAAGGTCGAGCGGATGGGGCGGCTGGTAGAGCTGGTGCAACGGCGGGCGACCGAGCGCGCGCAGCGTTTTGTCGGGCGCGAGATGGAGGTCCTGGTCGAAGGTCCGAGCCGGACCGACCCGACGCGGCTGCGGGGACGGACGAGGCACAACAAGGCGGTCAACTTCGAGGGCGTTGCGGAGGCCGGCGAGCTCGTCGCCGTGGAGGTCGATAGGGCGACCTCGACCACCCTCGGCGGGAGCGAACGGCTATTGAGCCGCACGTAATCGCGATCTTCGGACCGACCGGCGTCGGGAAGACGGGCGTGGCGATCGCGCTTGCCGAAGAGCTGCGGGGGCGGGGCGAGGATCCGGTCGCGATCTCCTGCGACGCGCTGCAGGTCTACGAGGGGCTGAGCGTCCTCACCGGAGTTGCGACCGCCGAGCAGCAGGCGAGGCTGGAGCATCGGTTGGTTGGGTTCGTCCCCGTTACCCAGCCGTTCTCGGTTGGCGATTACATGGGGTTGGCTCATGGGGAGATCGATCGGGCGCTGGCGGCGGGGCGGCGGCCGATCGTGGTGGGGGGGACCGGCCTCTATCTGCGGGCGGCGGTCGCCGAGCTCTCGCTGGTCAAGGCGCCCCCCGAAGCCGAGGACTCCGAGCTCTGGTCGCCCGAGACGCGGCTGCCGACGACGATCTTTGGGCTCGACATGGACCGGGCGGCGCTCTACGAGCGGATCGACGCCCGCACCGAGGCGATCGTCGCCGGAGGCGCCGAGGAGGAGGTCCGTCGTGCCGAAGGCCTCGGCCCTTCCCGCACCGCCCGCAAGGCGCTCGGCTTCGACGAGCTGCTCTCCGGCGACCTCGAGCGGATGAAGAAGCGCTCGCGCAACTACGCCCGCCGCCAGCTCACCTGGATGCGCAAGATTCCCAACCTCGTCCAGATCGATCGTGGCGAACGCGACGACCGCAAGGTCGCGGAGGAGATCGCGAATAGGCTGCCGGCATGAGGTTCGAGAAGTGGCAGGCGCTGGGGAACGACTACCTGATCGTCGAGGTGGGGGAGCTTCCATGGGAGCTGACGGCGGCCCGGGTGCGGCGGCTGTGCGACCCGCACTTCGGGGTGGGATCCGACGGAATCCTGCTTATCTCACCCAGCGAGGACCCGGCGCTGGTCGCCGAGCTGCGGATCTTCAACCCGGACGGCTCGGAGGCCGAGCTCTCGGGCAACGGCGTGCGCGAGGCGGCCCTCTATCTGTGGCGGATGGGCTGGAGCGACGAGGAGACCTTCACGATCGGCACCGTCGCCGGGCCGGTCACGCCGACGATCGTCTCTGAGCGCACCTGCTCGGTCGAGATGGGGCGCGCCTCGACCGCGTCGAAGGACTTTCCCTCGGGTGACGCCGACGGGCGCGGAAAGGTGAGCGCGGGGGCGCGCGAATGGGCCTTCCAGCACGTCTCGATCGGCAATCCCCAATGCGCGATCGAGGCGCCCGGGGGGCTGGAGGATCTCGACCTCGCCGCGATCGGGCCGGCGATCGAAGGCCACGAGTTGTTCCCCAACCGGACCAACGTCTCCTTCTTCGCGGTCGACGGCAGCCGCGTGCGGGCGCGGATCTTCGAGCGCGGCGTGGGGGAGACGCTCTCCTCCGGCACCGGCGCCAGCGGCGCCGCGATCGCGGCCTTCCTGCGCGGCGCACCGAGCCCGATCGTCGTCGAGCTGGACGGCGGCGAACTCGAGGTCGAGATCTCCGCGGAGCTCGACGTCCGTCTCACTGGCTGGGCCGAGTCCGTGTGCTCCGGGGAGCTGTCGGCCGAGCTGCTGCGGGCGCTCGCCGACCTTTAGGGTTCGCGCCCGTGACGAACGCGACCACCAAGCCCGGGATCGGCGCGCCCTCGAGGCGGCTGGAGGCGATGCCGCCCTACAAGTTCCAGGAGCTCGAGCGGCAGATCGCCGATAAGCGCGCCGCCGGCATCGACGTGATCAGCCTCGGGATCGGCGATCCCGACGAGCCGACCTACCCCCACATCGTCGAGGCGATGCAGGCGGCGGTGGCCGACCCTTCGACCCACCAGTACCCGAGCAACCGCGGCCGCGAGGAGTTCCGCCGGGCGTTCGCCGAGTTCTACGAGCGCCGCTTCGGCGTCGAGATCGATGCCGACGGCGAGGTGATCCCGGCGATCGGCGCCAAGGAGTGCATCTACAACCTCTGCTTCGCCTTCCTCGATCCCGGCGACGTCGCCCTCGCCTCCGATCCCGGCTACCCGGTCTACACCGGCGGGCCGGTGCTCGCCGGAGCGAGCGCCGAGCTGCTGCCGCTGAAGCCGGAGCTGGGCTTCGCCCCGGATCTCGACGCGGTGCCGGCGGCGGTCGCCGCCCGGGCTCGCCTGATGTTCCTCAACTACCCCAACAACCCGACCGGCGCCGTCGTCCCCGAGGGCTTCTTCGAACAGGCGGTCGAGTTCGCCCGTGAGCACGAGATCCTCGTCGTCCACGACAACGCCTACTCGGAGACGACCTACGACGGCTACGTCGCGCCGAGCTTCCTCGCCACGCCGGGCGCCAAGGAGGTCGGCGTCGAGGTCTTCTCGCTCTCCAAGGGCTACAACATGACCGGCTGGCGCTGTGCGGCGATCCTCGGCAACGCCGAGGCGGTGCAGGCCTACTGGCGGCTGAAGACCAACGTCGACTCGGGCCTGTTCGAGGCGGTGCAGCTCGCCGGCGCCGCGGCGCTGCGCGGCCCGGACGAGCCGCTGCGCCGGATGAACGAGACCTACGCCCGCCGCCGAGACCTGGTCGTCTCGGCCCTGGGCGCGATCGGGGTCGAGGTGGACGCGCCGAAGGGGACGATCTACGTCTGGGCGCCGGTGCCCGCCGGCCACACCTCGACCAGCTTCGCCGAGCTGGTGCTCGAAGAGGCGGCGGTCGTCGTCTCGCCGGGCTCGATGTACGGGCCGAGCGGCGAGGGCTTCTTCCGCATCGCCCTCACCACCCCCGACGACCGCATCAGCGAGGCGGTCGAGCGGATGCGCGAGCATTTGGCGTAGGCTACTTTTCCCGAACGGGAAAATAGAGGCCTCTCAGGGCGAGATCTGGGCGGATTTTCCCGAACGGGAAAATAGCGTCGGTCTAGCCGCTGTATCTGCCAATATTTTCCCGGACGGGAAAATGAAAATGCCGATCACAAGCGAGCAGGATCTCGGAGCCTGCATTCGCCATCGACGCAACGAGCTGGAACTGACTCAGGGCGAGCTGGCCGACGTCTCCGGCGCGACCCTACGTTTCGTCAGCGAACTGGAGCGCGGCAAGGCGACCGCGCAGTACGACGGGATTCGGCGCGTCCTCGCCGCCCTGGGGCTAGACCTATACGCCGAGTCGAGATGAGCTCCCTCGACGTCTACCTGCACGACGACCGCGCCGGCACGCTGGAGCGCCTTGACGGGGCGAGGCTTCGGTTCACCTACGATCCCGAGTGGCTCTCGGCGGCGGGGATGCCGATCTCGCTGTCGCTCCCGCTCAGGGAAGAGCCCTACGCCGATGCGGAGTGTCGGCCGTTTTTCGCCGGCCTACTGCCGGAGGGCGAGTTCCTGAAGTCGATCGCGCGTACCTTCCACATATCCGCGGAGAACCCATTCACCGTGTTACGAGAAATCGGCGGCGAGTGCGCGGGCGCCGTCTCACTCGTCGAGCACGGTGGTCCGCCGCCATTTTCCTCCGCTCCCGGTCCCCGCTGGCTTTCGAATCGGGAGCTGGCTTCGCTGCTCGAGGAGCTGCCTCGCCATCCGTTGCTCGCGGACACCGAAGGCGACGAGGGAATCCGCCTCTCCCTTGCCGGCACGAGAGACAAGCTGGGAGTGCTGCTGGACGATGGCCGCGTCGGCATCACGCGTGGGCATCCACCCAGTACTCACATCCTCAAGGTGCCGCCACGGGAGCTGTCAGAGCTTGTGGCGAACGAGGCCTACTGCATGGCCCTGGCCGGCGAGACGGGCCTCACGGTTGCACCTGCGACGCCCGTGCGAGCCGGCCGTCTCGAGGCCCTACTCGTCGAGCGTTACGACCGGTTTCGAGCGGGATCGCAGGTGCGGCGGCTCCATCAGGAGGATCTCTGCCAGGCGGCCGGCCGGCCGCCTGAGGCGAAGTACGAGTCTGAAGGCGGACCCGGCGTCGCCGAGTGCGGGGCGTTGATCCGCGCGCACGCGGCCGGCCCCGGCGCCGCATTGTTGAGGTTCCTCGATGCGCTGCTCTTCAACGTCCTAATCGGCAACGCCGACGCCCATTCGAAGAACTATTCGCTGCTGCTCGAGGGTCCCGGCGCGCCAAGGCTTGCGCCTCTCTACGACCTGATCTCGACGCGCGCCTATGGACACCGATTCGGTCGCAAGATGGGGATGAAGTACGGCGGGGAGTACCGCCCAGACCGAATCCGAGGCCGCCATCTGGACCGCCTGGGGGACGCTCTAGGCATCGCACATCGGCGCGTGCGGAAACACGCCGAAGACATCGCCACGATCGCAGTGCGGTCGCGCGAGGCGGCGCGGGAACGCCTGGAGGATCCATGGCGGCAGGATCCGATCATCGACTCCATCGACGAGACGGTTGAGCGGTTCGCCGAAGTGCTCGCCGGCGCCGCGGCCGAAGCGGCCTGACTCAGGCGGCGGCTTCGCGCTCGGCGCGCTTGCGCCAGTAGCGGTCGAGGCCGCGCCACTGGTACTCGGGCGGGACGCACTGGATCAGCTCGGCGGCGATCTCCTCGCTCGACGCCGCTGCCTCCACGCGCTCGCGGTGGCGGCGCTCGTAGGCCGCCTCGTCGAGCTCGCGCGCGAGCTGCGCCTCCTCTCGCAGGCGCGCGCGCACCTCGGCCAGGTGCGACGCCGGATCGTCGATCGCGCCGAAGTGGGTGAGGGCGAGGCGCTGCGGCGCCCAGGCTTCGACGATCTCGATCGAGTCCTCCCACCGCTCGATGTCGATGTCGGGAGGCGGGGTGGGGGGCACCGTCAGGGACACGCCCGGAATGCGAACGGCGGCGACGTCGCCGACGAAGGCGGTGCCGCTGTCGGTGTGCAGGTAGCAGACGTGGTGGGAGGCGTGGCCGGGGGTGTAGGCGACGCGCATGCCGAGCACCGTCTCGCCACCGGCAAGGGCGGTGACGTTGGCCTCGGGCACGGGCACGATCTCGCCCCAGAGGCGCTCCATCGCGTCGCCGTAGAGGCGCTCGGCGCTGGCCAGCAACCGAGTTGGGTCGACGAGATGCGGCGCGCCGCGCTCGTGCACGTAGACCTCGAGGTCGGGCCAGCGGCGCACCAGCGCCCCGGTGGCGGCGGCGTGGTCGAGGTGGATGTGGGTCAGCAGCAGCGCGCGCGGCCGTTCCTCGCCGAGCGCGGTGAGCAGCGTCTGCATCGAGGACTCCGGCCCGGGGTCGACCAGCGCTTCGCCGACCTGCCAGCAGCCGATCACGTGCTCGCGGCCGAGGTGCTCGACGTCGATGACGCGCATCGGCGGGGCTCAGGCGGGGACCGGAGCGGGGAAGCGGTCGTCGGCCTCCAGCGTCTGCCGCAGGCCCTGCTCGAGGCCGCGCGGCGCGTAGCCGAGCTCGCGGGCGGCCTTCTCGTAGCTGGCCCAGAAGGTGACGCCGTCGGCAGAGGAGATCAGCTCGCGCAGGTTCGGCGGTTGGCCCATCAGCTTGCCGACCAGCGGGCCGACCGGCGTCATCGCCTTCAGCATCCAGGTCGGCATCGCCCGCTTGGGCGCCTTGCGCCCGGTGGCCGCGGCGACCGTCTCGATCGCCTCGCGCATCGTCGTCACCGGACCGCTGATCACGTAGGTCTCGCCGAGCTCGCCCTTGTCGAGCCCCAGCAGGATGCCGCCGGCGATGTCCTCGACGTGGGAGAGGCAGATCCCGAGCTCCGGGAAGGGGATCAGCGGCAGCCTGCCGGCGAAGAACTGCTCCAGGAGGTCGGCCACCTGAGAGGTGTCGCCGGGGCCGTAGACGCCGCCGGGCTGGACGATGACGCCGGGCGGCTGGCCCTCGGCGAACATCCGCTTGGCGATCCTGTGGGCATCGAGCTTGGTCTCCTCGTAGTAGGAGGTGAACTCCCCGCCGGGGTGCTCGTAGGACTCGTCGACGACCTTTCGGTGGGTGTTGCCGAAGATCCCGACCGTGGAGACGTAGACCGTCTTCGGCACGCCGGCCTCGCCGGCGGCTTTCAGCACCCGCTCGGTGCCGGCGACGTTGGCCTCCCACATCGCCGGCCGCTGCGAGGCCGGGATCCCGACCTCGTACATCGCCGCGGCGTGGACGACGCCGTCGCAGCCCTCCATGCCGGCGCGGATCGCGTCGGCGTCGCCGAGGTCGCCGGAGACGAGCTCGCAGCCCTGCGCGGCCAGCTTGGCGCCCTTCTCGGGGTTGCGGACCAAGCAGACGACCTCGTCGCCGCGCTCGCGCAGCTGGCGCGCCACCTCGCCGCCGATGAACCCGGTTCCTCCCGTGACGAAGACCTTCACGGCCGCTAAGCCTATCCACCCACAGGCCGACGCCTACAATCGAGGCGAGTGGACCGATCGCGAAACGGGCGCAGCAAGCAGACGCGGTACGCCGAGAACGGCGCCGGCGTCGTCAATCCCCGCGCCCGCCAGCGGGCGCTGGCGATCGGCATCGTCGACGGCCGCGAGGACGCCGATCCGCTGGCCGAGCTGAAGGAGCTGTTGCGCACCGCCGGGGTCGCCACCGCCGGAGAGGCCGTCCAGCAGCGGGCCAAGCCCGACCCCGACCGCTACCTCGGTCGCGGCAAGCTGACCGAGGTGAAGCACCAAGTCGCCGCCTGCGACGCCAACCTGGTCGCCTGCGACGACGAGCTGGCGCCGCGTCAGGAGCGCAACCTCGAGGCGGCGCTTGGCGTCCCCGTGATCGACCGCACCGCGGTGATCCTCGACATCTTCGCCGACCACGCCCACTCGGCCGAGGGCAAGCTCCAGGTAGAGCTGGCGCAGCTCGAGTACAACCTCGCCCGCATGCGCGGGCTGTGGACCCACCTCGAGCGGCTCGGCGGCGGCATCGGCACCAGGGGCCCGGGCGAGAGCCAGATCGAGACCGACCGCCGGCTGGCGCGCGACCGGATCGCGGCCCTGCGCCAGCGCCTCGCCCGGCTGGAGCGCAACCGCGGCGTGATGCGGGCGCGGCGCGAGCGTTCCTCGCTGCCGCGGGTGGCCCTCGCCGGCTACACCAACGCCGGCAAGTCGACCCTGCTGAACGCGCTGACGGGGTCCGAGGTCGGCGTCGGCGACAGGCTCTTCCACACCCTCGACCCGACCACCCGCACGGTCGCGCTCTCCGGCCGCGACTTCCTGATCACCGACACGGTCGGCTTCATCGAGAAGCTCCCCCACCAGCTGGTCGAGGCGTTCAAGGCGACGCTCGAGGAGACCGTCCTCGCCGACCTGATCGTGCAGGTCGTCGACGCCGCTGCGCCCGAGGAGCGGCGGCTGGCGGACCTGGCCGCGGTCGACGCTGTGCTGGGGGAGATCGGTGCCGGCGAGAGGCCGCGCCTGCTCGTCCTCAACAAGGCCGACCTGCTCGACCAGGTCGAGCGCGGCGAGGCGCTGCTGCAGCACCCCGGCGCGGTCCTGGTCTCGGCGCTCGAGGGGACCGGCATCGACGAGCTGCGCGAACACGTCGAGGCGGCCTTCGAGGACACCCTCGCCGAGGTCGAGCTGCTCGTCCCCTACAGCGAAGGCGCGCGGCTGTCCGAGCTGCACGAGGTGGCGGGCGACCTGAAGCGGATCGAGCGGGAGGACGGCGTGCTCGTCCATGCCAAGGTGCCGGTTGCGGAGATGCACCGGTTCGACGACCTTCGTACGGCCGCAGCGTAGGAGAGGGATAGGGTGCTCGCCGTGCAACTCCGTGTCGCAAAGCTGAAGGACGAGGCTGTGTTGCCCAGCAGGGCGCATGCGGGGGATGCGGGGCTGGATCTGTATGCGTGCGAGCCGGCTCACATCGGGCCGGGGGAGCGGTGGGGAGTGGGGACCGGGATTGCGGTCGAGGTGCCCGAGGGGCATGCGGGGCTGGTGCTGCCGCGGTCCGGGTTGGCACGCGAGCACGGGATCGCGCTGGTCAACTCGCCCGGGTTGATCGACGCCGGGTATCGGGGCGAGGTGCGGGTGCTGTTGCTGAACACGGACCCTGCGGAGACCTTCCGGGTCGAGCCGGGGGACCGCATCGCCCAGCTCGTGATCGCGCCGGTGACGCTGGCCGAGCCGGTCGAGGCGGAGGACCTGAGCGAGTCCGCGCGCGGCGATGGCGGCTTCGGCTCCAGCGGCCGCTAACGGCGGCGGACGCGGAGCCTGGCGACGGCCGGGCTGCGGTCGCGGTTGCCGGCGACGTCGATCGCGTAGACGCGGAAGGTGTGGGATCCCAGGGCGAGCCGGTACCTGCGCGGCGAGCGACAGGGCCGGAACGGCTTGCGGTCGAGCTTGCAGCGGAAGCTCGCGCCGGTCTCGTTCGAGGCGAAGGAGAAGGAGACCGAGCGCCTCGGGCCGGTTGCGAAGAGGATCGTCGCCGGCCGGTGGAGCAGCTTCGTCCGCGGCTGCCGGGTGTCGTGCCTCGGCGGAGGGGCGAGGGTCGTCGGCGTAGTCGACGGGAGCGCCCCGCTCGCTTCGGCGGCCGGAGGCGTGTCGGGCGGGCGGAAGCTGTTCGGCGCTCGTTCGTAGACCGCCTCGCATTCGACCGGCGTCGCGTCGGGCCCGTTTTCGGGGAAGTCGATCTGGGCCGTGTCGAAGCCTTCGCCGCAATCGATCGCCGGATCGGGATCGGGGATCGGCGTGCCCGAGTTGGCGAGGATCGAGTCGTTGCCGGCGCCGGCGAAGTAGGAGTCGGCGCCGAGCCGGCCGAGCAGCTGGTTGGGGCCGGCGTCGCCGATCAGCGTGTCGTCGTGATTGCTCCCCTCGAGGTCCTCGAGACCCTGCAGGGCGGTCGGCGTGCCGGTCGGGCAGTTCGGCTCGCCGCCGGGGCCGACGAGGCCGGCTTCGTCGCGGCCGAGGTCGAGCGACACAGCCGAGCCGAAGTTCGCCCAGTTGGCGTTGTCGACGCCTTCGCCGCCGTCGAGGGTGTCGCCTTCGCAGATCGCGTTGGAGATGAAGAGGTCGTTGCCCGGCCCGGCGTGGAGAACGTCGGTCCCCGGGTTGTTCGGGACCGCGTCGTCGCCGCCGGCGGCGACGACCGTATCGTTCCCTGCCCCGTCGACGAGCGCGTCTTCGGTTTCGCCGCCGGTGAGCGCGTCGTCGCCTTCCCCGCCAAGCAGGATCACCGAGGTGGTGGACGGGAAGTTGGCAGCGGCGAGCACGTCGTCGCCACCGAGGCCCGCGATGACCACGGAGTCGGGTGGCTCGCCGCCGGCGAACGATTCGACCAGCGTGTCGCCGCTGCTGCTGCCGGTCAGGTACAGAGCGGCCGGACCGCCTGCCTGTGGCGCCATCTCCCCGGCGCTCATGGTGCTCGGGTCACGCGGTTCGACCCTTTCTTCGCCGCCGCTGAACTCGCATTCGGAGAGGGTTGCCCCGGCGGCTTCGCAGTAGTCGCCCTCGGCACCGCCGAAGACGTGGTCCCCGCCGCCTTCGCCGAGGATCACGTCGGCGCCGCCGCCGCCGTAGATCGTCTGGCTCGCGGCGGTGCCGACGATGAAGTCTGAGAACGGCGTCCCGATCACGGTCTCGAAGCTTTCGAAGTTGGGCGCGGCCAGGGGTTCGTCGACGCCGCCGCCGCTCGGCGCCTGGCCGTCGTTGGCGAAGTCGTCGCCGAGTTCCACGAACACGCCGCGTCCCTCGGCGCCTTCTGGAAAGCCGGAGTAACCGAGATCGCCAGGGTTGGGGAACCCCGGCGTGACGCCGGTGGCGAAGCTCAGGGTGTCCACGCCGGTGGAGCCGGAGTCGCCGATCGCGTCGATCGTCGCGTCGCCGCGGACGTAGTCGCTGCCTTCTTCGCCGTCGAGCGAGTCGGCACCGAAGCCGCCGGAGAGCAGGTCGTCGCCGGGCCCGCCGCGCAGCTGGTCGTCGCCGATCCCGCCATAGAGCCGGTCGTTGCCTTCGCCGCCGAAGATGCTCTGGTTGGCGCGCCCGCCGAAGATCGTGTCGTCGCCGCCTTCGCCGTAGACGGCGGTGACCCCGCGAGGCACGTGGATCGTGTCGCCGCACGGCGTGCCGACGATCGCTTCGCCGGCGATCTGCGGGCCTTCGGAGCAGCTGGGTGGGGCCGCCGCCGGCGCGGGCGCGATCAGCGCCGCGAGCACCAGCAGCTCAGCCACGCAGGGCGACCTCTCGGGCGCAGGCTTCGGCCCCGAGCTCCAGCTCGTCGTCCAGCGGCTCCAGGTCAGGGGGCGAGCCGTAGCGGCGCTCGAGCGCCAGCGCGATCAGGCGGTCGGCGAGCCAGGCGTTCTTCGGCAGCAGCGGGCCGTGCAGGTAGGTACCGATCAGGTTGTCGCGACGGACGCCCTCGAAGCCGTCCTTGCCGTTGTTGCCGAAGCCCGAGATCACCCGGCCGAGCGGCGTCGCCGCGGCGCCCAGGTAGGTCCGCCCGCCGTGGTTCTCGAAGCCGGCGACGGTGCGGGGTCCCTCGCCGAGGTCGACCTCGATCGCGACGTTGCCGATCAGCCGTTTGCCCGGTTCGCGTACCGTCTCGAGGTCGGCCAGGCCGAGCCCGGGGAGCGTCTCCTCGGCGTCGAGCTGGTAGCTGTGGCCGAGCAGCTGGTAGCCGCCGCAGACCGCCAGCATCGCGGTGCCGTCACCGACCGCCGCGACGAGGGCCTCGCGCTTGCTCGCCACCATGTCGGCGGCGACGGCGCGCTGGTCGCGATCCTGCCCGCCGCCGAGGTAGAGCAGATCGTGGGCGCCCGGGTCGAAGCCCTCGCCCGGCCCCGCTGCGGCGTAGGCGAAGCCGATCCCACGCCACTCGCAGCGCCGCCGCAGGAAGAGGATGTTGCCGCGGTCGGCATAGATGTTCATCTGCTCCGGATAGAGCGCGAGCAGGCGCAGCTCGGGCATCAGCCCTCCCTCCGCAGCAGGACGGCGAGCGAGCCGACGTGGGTCGCGCTGGCCGGGATCTCGCGCCGCCCGGCCGGCGCCAGGCCGGCCTGCCGCGCCTCGGCCTCGAGCTGGCCGGCGGGGAAGGTCGCCAGCCGCACGACGTTGGGCTCCTCTCTCAGCTCGCCATCCGGGGAGACGGTCTGGCGGATCCGGTGGACGACGATCTCCCCGGGCCCGACCGCGGCCTCGACCGCGAGGCTGGAGTAGACCCAGCCGTCGATCTCGCGGACGTCAGGAAGCGGGGGAGGGGAGCCGTCGGGCTCGGGCATCTCCTCGATGATCGCAGCCGCGAGGAGCCCGCCCGGGCGCAGCGCGGCGGCGACCGCGCGCAGGCACTCGAGTCGTCCCGCCGCGCCGGGAAGCAGCTGCAGCAGGTGGGTCGGCGCCAGCGCCAGGGCGACCGGCCGCTGGAGCGAGAAGTTGCGGGCGTCGGCGAGGCGCGTGTGCACGGGCAGGTCGCGTCCCCGCTCGGCGAGCGCGGCGAGCAGCTCGGGGTCGTTGTCCAGGCCGACCACCTCGTGGCCGCGACGGCCGAGGTGCAGGGCGACGCGGCCGGTGCCGCATCCCAGCTCCAGCACCACGCCGCCGGCGCGCGAGGCCAACTCCTCCCAGAGCCCGAGATCGGCGTCGTAGGAGCCGCACTCGACGTCGTGCCAGGGAACGGCCGCGCTCACCGCCAGAAGTCCGCCGTGAGCCCGCGCGAGGCGAGGACCTTGTGAAGTTCGAGCAAAGCGGTGTAGGTAGGCAGGGCAAATAGTCGAGCTGGCGCCTCCTCGACGGCCCGATCCAGCGAGCGCTCGATGTCGTCTTCGATCACGATCGCGTCAACCGGCCAGCCGGCGTACTTCAGCCGCAGCGCCATCTCCGGCGCCCGCGTGCCGGCGCAGGTGACGCGGCGCACCGCGCCGGCGAGCAGCTCGAAGTCGGCGTCCCAGATCCAGGAGACGTCGCGCCCGTCGGCGATCCGGTCGTTGAGCGCGATCCAGAGGTCGAGCCCCGACTCGTCCGCCTCGAGCGCGAGGGTGCGCAGGACCTCGTTGGCGCCGGCCGGGTTCTTGATCAGCAGGATCGAGGCCGACTTCTCGCCGACGGCGACCGTCTCGACCCGGCCGAAGGCCCCGCGCGCCGATTCCAGCGCCGGCGCGATCCGCGCCGGATCGACACCGAGCTCGAGCGCCGCGGCGATCGCCGCGAGGGCGTTGTAGACGTTGTAGAGGCCGGGAAGGGGCAGCTCCAGCCGCAGCGGGCCGGCGGGGGTGCGCAGCTCGACCGTCGAGCCGTCCATCCCGTGCAGCTCGACCCGGGTGGCTGCGATATCGGGCGCCGGCCGCTCGGCGCCGCAGTTGGAGCATGAGTAGTGGCCGAGGTGGCCGACGAAGGCGCGCTCGTAGGCGTAGGGGTGGCCGCAGCGGCGGCAGTGGCGGGCGTCGAAGGCGTGCTGCAGCTTGGGCAGCGCCTGGTCGGCGTCCTCGAGGCCGAAGTAGACGACCCCCTCGCGGCGCCGGCCCTCGGAGTCGCGGCCGAGGTCGGCGACCAGGGGATCGTCGGCGTTGAGCGCGAAGCGGCAACGGCCGGCGCGGCCGGCGACCGTCTTCGCCCAGCCGTCGGCCAGGGCCTCGGTCTCGCCGTAGCGGTCGAGCTGGTCGCGGAAGAGGTTGCCGAGGACGATCAGCGAGGGCTCGAGCTGGTCGGCGACCTGCGGCAGCCAGGCCTCGTCGACCTCGAACAGGCCCTCGTCCCCGTCCTGCTCGAGCAGCGCCGTCGCGATCCCCCAGGTCATGTTCGAGCCGGCGCGGTTGTGGACCGGGTGGCGCCCGTCGGCGGCGAGCAGGGCGGCCAGCATGCCGGTCGTGGTCGTCTTGCCGTTGGTCGCGCTGACGAGCGTCGTGCCGCGGTCCAGCCCCGCGCCGAGGCGGGCGATCGCGTCCGGCTGAAGCCGCAGCAGGAGGCGGCCGGGAAGCGTGGTGCCGCCGCCGCGGCCGCTGGCCCGGCTGGCCCCGCCGACCGCGCGGGCGGCGAGGCGCTTCGCCCCGAAGAGCGCGCCCCCGGGCCCGGAGCTCACTCCCCGGCTTCCGGCGGGGGCGCGATCACGCTGAGGGCGCGCGGCAGCACCCGCAGCGAGACCGGCAGCTCGGTCAGGTGCTCGCCGTCGGCGTACACCGGGAACGGCCGGCTGGCGCTCAGCTCGAGCCGCGGGGTGCGGAAGACGCGGACCTCGTCCTCCTCGACGTGGGCACCCTTGAACACCTTGGGCAGGTTAGCCAGGAAGCGCAGCTTGCCGACCTCGCCGACGGTGACCACGTCGAACTCGCCGTCGTCGAGCTCGGCGCCGGGGGCGATGAACATGCCGCCGCCGAAGGCCCTGCTGTTGGCCACCGAGACCGAGTAGCCGCTGAGCCGCTGGGATTCCTCGCCGAGGCGGATCGTGAAGCGGGCCGGCTTCCAGCCGAGCAGAGTGCGCACCCCCGCGTAGGCGTAGACGAGGTTGCCGCGCAGCCACGTCGTCTCGTTGGCGCAGCGGCTCGCTTCCGAGTCGAAGCCGACGCTGACGATGCCGAGGAAGCGCTTGCCGTTGGCCTCGCCGACGTCGATTCGCCGCGTGTGCCCGGCGGCAAGGATCGCCGCCGCGCGGTCGGGATCGTCGGGGATGCCGAGCACGCGGGCGAGGTCGTTGCCGCGCCCGCCAGGGACGATCCCGAGCGGCGTCTTGGAGCCGGCGAGGGCGCCACCGACCGCGCCGATCAGGCCGTCGCCGCTGAGCACCACCGGGACCTCACCCGCCTCGGCCGCGCGCAGCGCCCGCTCGACCCCGTCCTCGAGGCCGCGGGTACGCTCGACTCGGAAGGCCATCCGGCGGGCGTCGAGCGCGCGCTCCAACCTGGGCAGCAGCTTCAGCGCACGGCCGTGCGCTGAATGCGGGTTGACCAGCAAGGCGAGCGGCAGGCCCTCGGCGTCCATGGCGGCGCAGCCTATTCCGCCACGAATCTGCATTTGTGTCCGCTATGCGCACCTAACTGCAGATTCGTGGGCTGAAGAGGTGGAATGGGATGCCCGCCGCCTCGCCGGACTCGCCGGGGAGGAGGTCGTGGCGCCCCAGTCGCCGCTCGAGCAGGCGCCAGCGGGCGAGCAGGAGCAGAGATCCATCGGGCGAGAGGACGCGCGCCACCTCGCCGGCACGCAGAGGGCCGCCGCAGTGGACGACGAGGTCGAAGAAGTCGTCGGGATAGGGCAGGGCGCGGCCGGGCGCGTGCTTGAAGGCGACCCTGCCCTCGGGGTCGAGCCCGACGCGAGCGGTGGCCTCCCGGATCGCCTCCGCCGAGCGGTCGACCCCGCGCACGCGGGCGGAGGGGTACTCGCGCGCCAGGAAGAGGACGCCGTCGCCCTCCCCGCAGCCGATCGCGAGGATCCGCTCGGGCCGGCCGGGGACGCGCAGGACGGCTGTGGCCAGGGCGGTGAGCAGGGGCGTCGGCACGATCCGATCATCTAGGATCGGGCGCCTATGGAGGGCGCCGGGGACCGAACGAAGTTGATCGCGTTGGGTGTCTTCGCCGTGATCGCGGCGGCGATCGTGGCCGCGATCCTGGTTGCCCGCAGCGGCGGCGATAGCGGCTCGGCCTCGAGCGCGGCCGGCTGCAAGCAGGTGGCGGCGCCGAAGCCGAAGCACGTCAGCTACAGCGCGCCGAAGCAGACGGTCAAGCCGGGCGAAAAGCTGACCGCGGTGGTCGCGACGAGCTGCGGCACCTTCGACATCGCACTCGATAGCCAGCGCGCGCCGAAGATCGTCAACTCCTTCGTCTTCCTCGCCGAAAAGGGTTTCTACGACGGCCTCGACTTCCACCGCGTCGTGCCCGAGTTCGTCATCCAGGGTGGCGACCCGCTCGGCAACGGCAGCGGCGGGCCCGGCTACAGCGTGGTCGAGAAGCCGCCCGCCAACCTCTCCTACACCAAGGGGATCGTGGCGATGGCCAAGGGCGGGACCGATCCGCCGGGGTCTGCGGGAAGTCAGTTCTTCGTCGTCACCGGAGCGAACGCCGGACTACCGCCCGAATACGCCCTGCTCGGCAAGGTCGACAAGGGTATGGGCACGGTCGAACGGATCGGCAAGCTCGGCACGCCGGCCGAAAAACCGAAGCAGACCGTGCTGATCGAAAAGCTCTCGATCGAAAAGGGCTAGGGCGCGAAGAACTCGAGCGCGCGCTCGGCGACCAGGTCGGGCCGCTCGTCGGCGGTGAAGTGGCCGCAGCCGGGGACCTCCTCGACCGTCATCTCGTCGGCGTGGCGCTCGTAGCCGGCGAGCATCTCGGGCCGGATCGCCGCGTCGTCGGTCCCGAACAGCATCCGGGTGGGCACGGTGAGGCGCTGGTCGAGGTAGCGGCCGCGCAAGATTGGCTCGACCTCGCGCAGGTTGAAGACGCGGTACATCTGCACCGCGGCGCGCGCCCGGTCGGGCTCGGCGAGGTTGTCGGCGAAGGCGGCGATCGTCGCCGGGTCCCACGCGTCGCGGACGGTCGAGCCGCCGACCAGCACCTTGGGCACGAACCTGCCGCTGCTGTGGAGGCGGTAGCCGATGCCGGGAGAGAGGACCAGCAGTTGGTACCAGAAGCGCCAAGCCTGAGGGAGCATCCGCCGGCGGCTCGAGCCAGGGGGTGACGATGTTGAGCGCCAGGTAGCGTTCGAAGCGATGCGGCGCCTTGAGGCAGAGGAGGAAGCCGATCCAGCCGCCCCAGTCGTGGCCGACCAGCTTGACCCGCTCGATCCCCAACGCGTCGAGCACGGCGAGCACGTCGTCGGCGAGGTTCTCCTTCTCGTAGCCCCTCGGCGGAGCGTCGGACCAGCCGAAGCCGCGCAGGTCCATCGCCAGCACCCGGTGGCGGTCGGCCAGGGCCGGCATCAGGTGGCGCCACTCGTACCAGTGCTGCGGCCAGCCGTGCAGGCAGAGGACGACGTCCTCGCCGGAGCCCGCTTCGGCGACGTGGAAGTCCAGGCCGCGGGCGCGGACGGCGCGGTGGACGGCGCCGTCGACCTCGGGCATCGCGGTCATGCGCACAACCTATAGGCGCGCGGCTTTACTACCCTGGGCGCATGGCGAAGGTCGACGTGGGGGACGCGGCACCCGACTTCGAGCTGCCCGGAACCGGGGGAAAGACCTACCGCCTCTCCGACTACCGCGGCCGCAACGTCGTCCTCGCTTTCTACCCGGGCGACGAAACCACCGTCTGCACGGCGCAGTTCTGCTCCTACCGCGACAAGTCGGAGCGGATCGATGAGCTCGACGCCGAGGTGCTGGGGATCTCGCCGCAGTCGGTCGGCTCGCACGAGCACTGGGCACAGGAGCAGAGCCTCAACGTCCCGCTGCTGGCCGACGAGGACCTGGGCGTGAGCAAGCGCTACGGCGTCACCGCCTGGCTTGGCCCGCTGGCGCGCTTCACCGAGTTGAAGGAGACGCCGGGCGGCCGCTACATCATGCGGGCGATCTTCGTCGTCGACGGCGAGGGGATCGTGCGCTACAAGCACGTCTCGCGCACCGGCTCGACCTTCCAGACGGTCGACGACCTCGAGCAGGCAGTCGCGGCCCTGGCCTGATGCCGCCCGAGGCGCGGCCCTTCGGCGCCGGCGAGGGGCTGACGATCCGCGGCGAGAGCGCGGGGGAGGGGCCGCCGGTCGTCCTCTGCCACGGCATCACCGCGACCCGGCGCTACGTCCTGCACGGCTCGCGGGTGCTCGAGCGGGCGGGCCACACGGTGATCTCCTACGACGCCCGCGCGCACGGCGAGTCGGACCCCGCCCCGGCGGGGGAGGGTTATGGATACCCGGAGCTGGTGGGGGACCTCGAATCGGTCGTGGCGGAGACGGTCGGCGAGGGTCCCTTCGTCCTCGCCGGGCACTCGATGGGAGCGCACACCGCGGTCGCCTACGCGCTGCGCCACCCGGATCGCCTCGCCGGCCTGGTCGCGATCGGGCCGGTGTATCGGGGCGAGATCTCCGAGCAGGCGCTCTCCTTCTGGGACGGCCTCTCGGCGGCGTTGGAGCGGGGAGGGGTCGAGGGTTTCCTCGCCTACCTCGAGCTCGAGCAGGGCTTCGACCCGAGCTGGCGCGACGCGATCGTCCGCTTCACCCGCGAGCGGATGCTGCTGCACCGCCACTTGGACGCCCTCGCCGAGGCGCTGTGCCAGGTGCCGCGCTCGCGGCCCTTCGGCGAGCTGGCGGAGCTGGAGGCGCTCGAGCTGCCGGCGCTGGTCGTCGCCAGCCACGACGCGGCCGACCCCGGTCACCCGCGCGAGGTGGCCGAGGCCTACGCCGAGGCGCTGCCGGGGGCGCGCCTGATCGGCGAGGACGAGGGCGAGTCGCCGCTCGCCTGGCAGGGAGGGAAGCTCTCGCGCGAGCTCGCCGCCTTCTGCGCCGAGCCCGCGGTGGCGGGGGCTTTAGGGCCCGCGTAGGGCCGGCGCGTTAGCGTTGCGGCGATGAGAGTGCCGGCAGAGGGGACGTTGCGCGCCGTCGCGACCTTCGTCGCCGCCTTCGGTATCGGCATCGCCGCCTACATCGCGATCGCCGACTCCGGCGGCGGCTCGCCCGTCTGCCTGGCCGGCGGCACGGGCTGTGAGACCGTCGCCAACAGCTCCTACTCGCACCTCCTTGGCGTCAACGTCGCGGTCTTCGGGATCGTCGGCTACGTCGTGCTGCTAGCCGCGGCGCTGCTGCGCGGCGACGCGGCGCGGATGGCCGGCTTCGGCGTCTCCCTGGCCGGCTTCGGCTTCAGCGTCTACCTGACCTACCTCGAGCTGTTCAAGATCGAAGCGATCTGCCAGTGGTGCGTCGCCAGCGCGGTGCTGATGACCGTCCTCTTCGCCTTGAACGCGGCCCGCATGGTCGGCTACGTTGGGAAGCCTGCATGAGCGGGAAGAGCTCGAGGGAGGAACGGCGAGAGGAGCGCCTCCACGAGAGCGAAGGCGAGCAGGCGGAGCGGCGCAAGCGCCTGCTCCAGGTCGCCAGCGCGGCCGTGTTCCTCGCGGTCGTCGCGGTGGCGGTCGTGATCGTCGTGGCCGGCGGGAGCAGCAGCAGCGGCGACACCAAGCTCGAGGACGTCGGGGTGGTCGGCACCGAGCTGAAGGGCATCCCGCAGCACGGCCTCGTCCTCGGCGAGCCGCAGGCGAAGGTGACGCTCTATGAGTACGGCGACCTCCAGTGCCCGGTCTGCAAGGCCTTCTCGGAAGAAATCGTCCCCGAAGTGATCGACGCCCGGGTGCGGGGCGGCGAAGCGAAGGTCGATTTCCGCAACTACACGATCATCGGCCCCGAATCGATCCCCGCCGGCGCCGCGGCGATCGCCGCCGGGATGCAGGGCCGCGGCTGGAATTATGTAGACCTCTTCTACCGCAACCAGGGCATCGAGGATTCCGGCTACGTGACGGACGCGTTCATGTCCGAAGTCGCCCGCAAGGCCGGCGTCCCGGACATCGCGAGGTGGAACCGGGACCGCAAGAGCCCGAAGGTCCTAGAAGAAGTCGAAGCGACCACCGCCGAGGCGCAGAAGCTCGGCTTCACCGGCACGCCGTCGTTCGCCGTCGAAGGCCCAGCCACCAACGGCGTCAAGACCATAGGCGGCGCACCGTCGCTGGACGAACTCGAAAGCGCAATCGAAGCAGCGAACTGACCCCCGCAGATATCCAGGTTCACATAACCACCATTATCGTGCGTTGTCAGGTAGTGGGTCAGTTCGAATCGACCCTAGATTCGCCCGGCCGATTCCTCTAGCTTCGCCTGCGACAAGAGACCGAAGCGGCGGGGGCGCTGCGCTAACAGCCCCCCGCCCGGCACAGGAGGGATTAGCTCCCATGCACGACCAGCCTAATGCGGGCGACTCGCCCAGCGAAGCAGACGACGTACGGGACCAGGGCGTCGTCCTGATCCACGTCCTCATGCGGCACCCCACGCTGCTGACGGTCCCCGATCTCGTCCGCGAGATCACCAGCGGCTCTGAGGACTTCGCCGAGGGCGACAACGTAGAGCGGGCGATCCGCGACCTCACCGGCTACGGGCTGCTGCATTGCCCCGGCGGAATGGTCGTGCCGACTCCCGCCGCCCTGCGCTTCTTGAAGATCCTCTACGAAGGGAACTGCTGAGGCGGCGTGATGTTTCTCGGGGGCCGGGGTCTGCGCCGCTCTCACCCGACGGCGGCGTGCTCGCAGGGAGGCACCGGCCCCCGAGAAACCTCTCGCGGTCGGACGCGACGGCTACCCTGTGGCCATGGCTAAGCAGTCGCGCAAGCCGGCGGATCTGAACAAGCTCGCCTCAGCGATAGTTGATGAGGCGACGAGCAATACGCCGCCCGCTGACGATGGGAAAGACCCCGCAGCCGTCACTTTGGGCCGTAGGGGCGGCTTGAAGGGGGGCAAGGCCCGAGCGGCATCAATGACTGCCGAAGAGCGAAGCGCCGCCGCGAGAAAAGCAGCCAAGGCGCGCTGGAAACGAAGCGAATAGCTAAATCAGCAGGGATGCCTTGCGCCCCTCGTAGAGGCGCATATCCGGAGTGCCCAGGGCGAGCCGCATTTGGACATAGAGCCGCCAATAGGCACGCCAGAGCGAGTCATCATGCTCCAGAAACCTGACATTGAGCCCTAGATCGCGGGCCTTCTCGGAGTCGATCACGGCCGCGTGCGAGAGGTGCTTCTTCACGTTGCCTAGGTCGGCCGCTATCTTCTCGGCGAGCTCCGGATCGTCCTTCAGCATGTATTTCTTCAGGAAGGCGGCAGCGAATTGCTCAGAGCGTTCGATGGCCTTCCGGCAGAAGTCGATCAGCGCGGGGTCGAGCTTGTCTAGGAGGGGGAAGTACGCAGGCGAGAGATCGCCATCGCCGGTTTTTTCTTGGATCTCGGTAAGACCGTCGAGGAAGGACTGTGCGGGCCGTGCCATCTGCTCACCCGATGCCGTAGTGATGAAGACCTGGGGGTCAATCGGCCCCAACTCAGAAGGCTCGCCCATTACGATCTCGTCGGCCGCAACAGCGATCAGCGTCCCTGCGCTCTTCGCGCTGTCGGGGACGATCACCCGGAAGTCAGCCTCCTTAACGCGCTTGCGGCACAACAGCACGATCCGCTCTGCCTGATCAATATCTCCCCCCGGCGTATGCAACATGAGATCGAGGGATTCGCCTGCCTTCACATCGTCCAGCAAATCCACAAATGGCGGAATGTCAATGCTGCCGATAGAGGTGTTCGGCCCAGCGATGTAGGCGATAAGCCGTCGGCCGGTCTCGGTTTCGATTCGCCGAAGCTGATCCTGCCTTGCGTAGCGGGCGCTCTCCAGCGCATGAAAGAGAGGCGTCTGCGGCGGCTCTGCCGCTAGACCCTCTTCCTTCTTTTCGTCTGAGTCTTGCTCAGACACGGTAGTCGCGCCTGATGCTGCGCTGAGGGCGGTAAAGCCCCCGGGGCGCGTCACCCGAACGCATCTGGTCGTATCCCTCTCGCCGTTTCCGATAGCGCCGAAGTGCATCCGACAGCGAAGCTCGGCGGTCAGACTGTTGGTTCCGCTCATCGCGGCTGCTGGCTAGTGATTCATGCACCGTTGCCGCTCCTTTCGTTACGAGCGTTGGAAACAACTGTAGTCAACGGTTCGGACGGATGCTAGCTACCTTTTCTGTCCGACCGCTTACGCATAATGGTCAGTATGAACAGGTTGTCCACGGAGAAGCGTGCCCAGATCATCGGCTGCCTGGTCGAGGGCAACAGCATCCGGGCGACCGTCCGAATGACCGGCGCGGCTAAGAACACGATCACGAAACTGCTGGTCGACGTAGGGACCGCCGCCTCGGATTACCAGGATGCCGTCCTGCGTGATCTGCCGTGCAAGACGATCCAGGCCGACGAGATTTGGTCCTTCGTCGGCAAGAAGGCCAAAAACGTCCGCGACGACGAGAAGGGCCAGGAAGTCGGCGATGTCTGGACCTGGGTTGCTATCGACGCCGACTCCAAGCTCGCCGTGAACTGGCTCGTGGGACAGCGCGACTGGCGGGACTGCTGGACCTTCATCGAGGGCGTGAAGGAACGCGTCAACGGCCGCATTCAGCTGAGCACCGACGGGCATTCGAGCTACCGCGGGGCCGTGGGCCTCGTCTTCGAGGGCGAGATCGATTGGGCCACCATCGCCAAGCAGTACCGCTCCGAGCGGCTTGGAGAGGCCCGCTACAGCCCGCCGGTTTGCACGGGTGTGAAGAAGACGACGCGGCTCGGCGATCCCGACATGAACAAGGTCTCGACGAGCTACGTGGAGCGCCAGAACTTGACGATGCGGATGGGGATGCGGCGCTTCACGCGGCTGACCAACGCGTTCAGCAAGCGCGTTGAGAACCTTGCTCACGCCGTCAGCCTTCACTTCCTCTACTACAACTTCGCCCGGTCTCACTCGGCGCTGAAGCAGCGCTATCCCCGGACGCCTGCGATGGCGGCGGGAGTGACTGATCACGTCTGGCCTCTGGAAGAGATCGCGGCACTTTTGGACTGAGAAGAGTTGGGCCGCCCCCCAGAAGTAGTTCGCCAAGGCGGAGAGCGGCCCCCATTGAGCAAGCGACTCAGACCATAGGCAGGCAACCAGACGTTCCGGTTTAGCGTCTAGTGCGTTCTGTAGCTTGGCCACAGCCCCTCGGCAGGAGACCCGCCAAGGCCGCCTGTGGGCAGGGGAAAGCAAGCATCAGGAGGTTGTTGAATGAACAGCACTGGCCACAAGTGCCAGCGGTCGGGGATCTATCAAAGCGACTGCTGTACGGAGCGCATTGCTCTGAGCAACGGCGAGACGTTTCCGCCATGCTCTGGGTGCAGCCGAGCCGCTAACTGGACGCTGATCCAGCCGACCTGATGAACCGTCTTCCGCTGCCGGATTCCTCGTAGCGGGAGATCGCAGCCGGGGAATACCCGAGCAGCATTCTGACGGCGGCCATGAGAATCTCCCCATAGGCGGCCACCGGAACTCCCCGCTGGCGGTCACCAAACCTCCCCAGTGGCGGCCATCGGATCTCCCCACCGACGACTGAAAACCGCCGGCCGAGACGGCCGGTGCCGACCGCCCGCCTCGCTACGGCTCGCCCCTTCGGCAAGCAGACGAGGAGGCGTCGGATTGAAGAAAGCGGAGGAAGTGATGGAGATTCTTGAGGCATATGACCTGGTCGGCACGTTGCGAGGAGCGGCGGAGCTGGCCGGCTGCGATCACAAGACGGTCGCCTATTACGTGGAAGAGCGGGAAGCCGCGGGCGGCGATTGGGGACGAAGACAGCGACCCTGCCCGCGCACTGTCGACTACGAGGGCAAGATCGCCGAGCTTGTCGAGCGCTCTCAGGGAAAGGTTCGCGCCGACAAGGTGCACGAGCGGCTCGAGGCGATGGGCTATGAGGGCTCGCCGCGCACGACAAGGCGGGCGGTGGCCCGCGTCAAGGCCGCCTATGAGGCCGGGCACAGGCGCGTGCTGGCGCCCTGGGTCACCGAGCCCGGCCTGTGGATGCAGTGGGACTACGGCGACGGCCCCGCCATCGACGGCAGGCCGACCTCGCTGTTTTGCGCCTGGCTCGCCTGGTCGCGCTTTCGCGTCGTCCTGCCGCTCGCCGACCGCACCCTGCCCTCGGTCGTTATGGCGCTCGACCGGGCCCTGCGGGCTTTTGGCGGCTCTCCCACCTACGCCTTGACCGACAACGAGAAGACCGTCACCACCAGCCACGTCTGCGGGATCGCCGTGCGCAACCCGCAGATCGTCGCCGCCTCGCGCCACTACGGGCTGAGCGTCGCCACCTGCGTGCCGGCGGACCCGGAGTCCAAGGGAGGCTCGGAGGCGACCGTGCGGGTCGCCAAGGCCGACCTGGTGCCGACCGACCACAACCTGCGGCCCGGATACGCGAGCTTCGCCGAGCTGGAGGCGGCCTGTGAGTCCTTCTGCGAGCAGGTCAACGGCCGCGAGCACCGGGTCACCGGTCGCGTCCCGGCGGAGATGCTGCGTGAGGAGCGAGGTCGCCTGCACCCACTGCCCGATGCCCCGCACACCATCTGCTTCGGGGAGACGCGAAAGGTCTCCAAGGAGTCGACGATCTCAGTGGGAAGGGCGATCTACTCGGTCCCCCACGAGCTGGTCGGAGAGCGCGTCTGGGCCAGGGCCCACGACGGCCGCCTCGTCGTCGTGCACGCCGACGGCGCCCACGGCCCACGCGAGGTCGCCCGCCACGAGCTGACCACGCCGGGGAGCCCGCGGATCTCCGAGGAGCACTACCCGCCCCGCCCGCCAGGCGCCCTGGGGCGCCGTCCCCGCGCAGCCGGCGCCGAGGAGGCGGCCTTCCTTGCGATCGGGCCCGGGGCCTGCAAGTGGCTGACGCGGGCCGCCTCGGTCGGCGCCACCAGGGTGCGGCGCAAGATGGCCGAGGCGGTCGACCTGGCGAAGATGCACGGCGCCGGGGAGGTCGATGCCGCCCTGGAGGCCGCAGCCGACGTCGAGCGCTTCGGCGACGGCGACCTCGCCTCGATCCTCGCCCACCGCGAGAGCGCCGAGGTGATCGAGTTCCCGCGCCGTCGCACCGAGGCCGCCACCCTGCAGGGCTCCACCGCGGCCTGGGAGGGGTTCGGGAAATGAGTGTCGAGACGCCCAAGGCCCCGCCCCTGCCGGTCGAGATGGAGAAGCTCCTGCGCACCCTGCGCCTGCCGCACGTGCGCAAGGCCGCGCCGGAGGTGATCGCCACCGCCGCCTCCCAGCGCTGGGAGCCGCTGGAGATCCTGCGCGTCTTGATGGAGGCCGAGGCTGCCGGGCGCTCGGAGGCGGCGATCCGCACCCGCCGCAAGCGCTCGGGCCTTCCCGCCGGCAAGACCTTCGAGGCCTGGGAAGAGGAGGCCTCCTCGATCCCCGCCGCGACCCAGCAGGCGCTGCGAACCCTGGAGTGGGTGGAGCGCTCGGAGGTGCTGTGTGTCTGCGGGCCGAGCGGGACCGGCAAGAGCCATTTCGTGGAGGCGCTCGGGCACCTGGCGATCGAGAAGGGCAAGACCGTCGCCTGGCACACGCTGGAGAGCCTCGAGACGCTCCTGCGCGGCCACCGCGCCGACGGCTCGGTCGCCAAGGCGATCGGCAAGCTGATCCGCACCGATCTGATCGTGATCGACGACGTCGGCATGGTCCCGGTCTCCGAGGAGGCCGCCGAGGCGCTCTTTCGCGTCGTCGACGCCGCCTATGAGAAGCGCTCCCTGGCGATCACCTCCAACCTGCACCCCTCGGGCTTCGACGAGCTGATGCCGCGTACCCTCGCCGCGGCAACCGTCGACCGGCTGCTTCACCACGCGCACGTCATCGTCACCGAGGGGGCCGATAGCTACCGGCTCACCCAGGCGACCGAGGGTAAGGGGGTGGTGCCGCTGAGCTGACGCAAGAGCTCCGCTCGCAGCAGCTGCGCTACGGCCTACGGCCTCCGCTACGCCGCTGCGAGAGAAGGGCTCAAGCGGGGAGAACCGATGGCCGCCGGTGGGGAATAAACGTGGCCGTCAGCGGGGAGGTTGGATGGCCGCCGCTGGGGAGAAACCGATGGC
>CAVPCU010000007.1:0-61835 GCA_963702575.1 uncultured Solirubrobacterales bacterium
CCACGCATTGCTTGAGGCCGAGACCGCTCTGAACGGCGGCGATGAATAGGGAGGAAGGCCAGGCGAGCATCGAGCTCGTCGCCGCCCTGCCGGCTCTGATGCTGGCGGGGCTCATCGCCATGCAGCTGCTCGTCGCGGGCTATGCGCTGACCCTTGCCGACGGCGCCGCGGAGGCAGGGGCGCTCGCTCTGGCGGCGGGCCACCCTGCAGCCGACGCCGCTCGCGCCGCCCTTCCCGGCTGGGCGCAGGACGACGTCGGCGTCGAGGTCGCCGGCGGCAAGGTGACCGTGCGCCTCGCACCGCCGACTCCATTCGACTCGCTCGCCGACCGGCTCGCCATAAGCTCGACCGCGACAGCTCGGCCAAGAAGATGAGCGGCGGGCCGATCCTCGTCACCGCGGTCGGCGAGGCCGCCGGCTCCAGGGCTGCCGCTGCCGCTCTCTCGGCCTGCGCCGGCGTCGAGGAGGCCGGGCTTCTGGTCGACCTGAGCGAGGCAAGGCCGCCGCGTCCGGCCCTCTTTGCGACCGTCGGTGCCCAGCGGCTTGAGGAGCGGCTCGCTGCGCATCTTCCCGAGGCAGGCGTCGCGTCGCGACGACCTTATCTGCCCGTTGAACCCCCTGCACACAAGCAGCCTCGAGCAGGCTGAGCGGCGCTCTCGCGGTCGGCGCGAGGCCTTCTGGACAGTCCATGTCCCCCCGGCCATCTTCCGGGCGGCGTCGTAGCAGTGCCCCTCTTCGCCAATGCGGCGCTGCTCCGGGCCGATCTTCCGACGATCGGGCGCTTACCGCGCTCATGGCCGCCGACCTCATCCGCACCGGCCTGCGCGTGGGCGGCCCAAGCGGCCACCCGGCTGGGTTCGCTGCCCGGTGGCGCTCCAGGCCTCTTTCGCCGAACCAGCTGTCCCAGAGCGTCTGCTCGCGCGCCTGGTCGACCCGGGACGGTCGGGGCATGAGCTCGAAGAGGGCCCAGCGAGGTTGGAATGGGCCGCGTCGCGGGCGAGCGTGCAGGCGCTCCTGCCGGCGCTGGCTGGATCGCTGGCGCTGATCGCCGCCGCGCTCGCGCTCGTCGCGATCGCCGGGGCCGTGACGGGAAAGGGTAGAGCCAGCGGGCGGCGGACCTGGGGGCCATTCCCAGCACGATCGATCCGTGCCGACATTCGCGGCTCCTGGCCCTTCGTCGCCCGGACGTTTCCCGAAATGCCGACTGACCTCGAGAAGGCGGCAGTACCTCTCCCGGGCGCGCTGACGGCCCTGGCGGTCTCGAGGGCGAACGGCGTGTCCCATCCCGCCCCGTGATCACCTTCCCCTATTCAGGGCTTTGCCCGCTGCGGGTCAAGGCGGTCGTCCTCGGAGAGCGGGAGGCTGGGCCGGCCCGAGCGCGCGCGGCCTGCCCCCTCCGCCATCGCAGAAGCGGCTGCTTCCGCCATGACCGGGGGGCGGGATGCCGGCGATGGCTAGCGGCGGCGGCTACAGTGCCCCTCGTCTACCGGCAGGTGAGGGGACGCGGCCGGACGTGGCATCGGCCTTCGATCGATGCCGTCGGCCGCCGAGGCGGGCATCGCCCTGCTGGTCAGCTCCGGCTTCCGCTCGGACGCCGAACAGGCAGCGCTCTTCGCCGCCACCGGGACCCGCGCCGGGCGGCGCCGCCCGGCCACTCCCTCCATCGCCGCGCGACCCAGTCGACCTGGGTCGCGAGGCCGCCTACGGCTGGCTTGCCCAAAACGCCGGGACGATTCGGCTTCGTCCAACGCGATCTGGGAGGCCGGGGATTATGGCGACCACGCCGGGCCCGCGCCCTGCTCGGCAGGCGGCAACGCGGGGCGCGAACGGCGGCGACGGAGTCCTCGCGTCGTCGGAAGGCTTGCCCACCTCGTCCGGCCCGATTTCGAGGCCGTTGCTGCAGGCGCAGCCGCTGGAACGTCTCCGCCGCGTTGCTCGCCGCGCAGCTGATGGCCGTCGAACTTCGACCCCTACGCGTTCGCCGGCAGGCGTCTCGGCATCGCCCAGTTCATCCCCTCGACGGGCGCCGCCTACGGTCTTCGCGATCCCTTCGACCCGGAGGAAGCGATTGACGCCCAGGCCCACCTGATGTCCGACCTGATTCGCCAGTTCGGCTCACCGCAACTGGCCCTCGCCGCCTACAACGCAGGCCCCGCGCCGGTTCAAGCCTGTCACTGCGTCCCCGGATATCCCGAGACCCAGGCCTACGTCAGTCGAATCCTCGCCCTCCTCGGCGGAGCGGGAGCGCTCCCTGTGCCGAGTTTCGAGGTCAGGTTGGTGGCATAGCGGTCGACGCGCCGAACAGCTGACGCGGCGTTTCTTCGCCACACCGTCACAAAAGCTCTGCTTAACAGTGACGATCGACCGGATCGTTGAACCAGGTCCCTTCGACGAACGTACACCTGCGACGAGTCGTTGGCCTCACTTCAAAGCGAACCGCCCGATGGTGGCCCCCGCGCCGCCGGGCCTGACGAAAGGGATCCATTGAAAGCCACTCGTCCACGGATCACGTCCGCGCACGTGATCGCCTTCGTTGCGTTGTTCGTGGCCCTTGGCGGCACGGTCTACGCCGCCAGCCACATCAACGGCAGGACCATCTCCAAGGGATCGATCCCGGCGAACCGGCTGAAGAGCAACAGTGTCACCGGGGCGCAGGTGAACGAGGATGCACTCGCCACGGTGCCAGGTGCGATGCATGCGGCAGAAGCTGCCAAGGCGGCACAGGCGACCAAGGCGAACCAGGCTGAAAGCGCCCTCAACGCGCAGAGCGCACAGAGCGCCAAGACCGCGCAAAGGGCGATCGACGCCGAAAACGCGGAAGACGCGGTGCTGGCGGGTGAAGCAGCCGTCGCGCGCAATTCCCTGGAACTTGGTGGTGTGACGCCAAACGGCTGGCAGCGGGCCTGCCAGACGGGAGCGATCAAGGGCGCGGCGAGGGTCATACCCAAACCGGGGACACCGGATGTTCTCAACTCCTTCAATTGCTCGGGGGGAGGGGTGGGCGCACAAACCAAAGCGGCCGGCGAATACGAACTCACCTTCGCCGGGCTCAACGGCGCCATTGCCGTTGCCACAGCCACCGGTCTCCACGGCGCCGTCAGCGTCGCCGGCACGGGTCCGGCGTTCCTGTTCAAGGTGTGGAACACGGGCACCGGCAATCTCCTGAGCGACGAACCCTTCGACATCGTGGTCTATTGAGCGACCACGAGGCGCCGCCCGTCCATCTGCTTCAATCGGCGGACCAGAGAAAGGAGGTGGTCCTCGCTTGAGTCACATGCTTAGAGGGACACTGGAGGTGCAGGGTCGCTAGGCCATTGTGCCGGCCCGGCGAAATCCACCCCGGGCACCGGCGGGCAAAGGGAGGCCGGGCGATGTCCCACCCGGCTGCGATTCCCGCGCTCGTTCCAAGCACCTGGCCAGGGCCGCCTTCGGGTGGCCCTGGCTTTTCTTGGCGCGCTGTCCGCCATCCCTAGCCCCGCTCGCCATTAGACTGCCCGCCATGGCAACGGTCGAGGTAAACGGCGTCGAGGGGATGCAGGCTCTGGTCGGGAAGGAGATCGGCCCGAGCGAATGGCGCACCGTCACCCAGGAGGACATCGACACCTTCGCCGCGCTGTGCGGCGACGACCAGTGGATCCACGTCGACGTGGAGCGAGCAAAATCCGAGAGCCCGTTCGGAACGACGATCGCCCATGGCAATCTGACGCTGTCGCTTGTCGACGGATTTCGCAAACAGATGATCAGCTCCAGCGGCTTCGCGCTCGGGGTCAACTACGGCTGGAATAAGATCCGCTTTCCCGCCCCGGTTCCGGTCGACAGCAGGGTCCGCGCCCGTGCCGAGGTGGTCTCGGTCGACGAGGTCGGCGGCGGCTGGTGGCAGGTGGTTACCCGCTTCACGCTCGAGGTGGACGGCAGCGAGAAGCCCTGCTTCGTGGGTGACTCGGTGACGCGGGTGATGGCGCCCGCTGGCTGAGCGGATGGCCGACGAAAGGAACGAGTCCGAACCGCCGTTTCACCTCCTCCTCGAGGAAGACGAGGTTCGCATCGCCACGACGGCGCTGAACCTGCTCATCTCCGACGAGCGCCACGAGCCCCCAATCCGCCCGCTCGCACGTGAAGTGCTCTCAGGCTGGAAGGATCCACCCGACGAGCACGGAATAGTGTCGGTTTCGCTCACGCCTCCACAGATGAAGATCACCCACACAGCGGTCAAGGTGCTGTTCGACGACCTCCAACGTGGCCAAGCCGACGAGCGGGAGGCCTTCAGGCGCATCCTCGGACAAGCTTCCCGACGAGCACACATGCGCGCGATCGAGTCGACTAGCGCCGCTCAGTCACCTCTAGCCAACTCGACAACGGCCTTCTGCGCCCCGGGCAGGGCCCGTGCTGCCGCTGGCCCCATGATCCGCCGCCAGATTGGCGCCAGGGCGCCATCGATGTAGATCGTGTTGGTGAGGCGACTCCCCCCGTTCTCCGTTGGCTCGAGCAGGTGGCGGTGACCCATGCAGCCCCCGGGCATGCGCGACTCATCGGTGAAGAGACGGCCCTCTTCGAACTCGACGACGCGGAAGCGCAGGCGCAGGCCCGTGCGAAAGACGATGCGCGTGGCGCCGAGGGCAAGCGGCCCGTCGAGGCCCGCGCGCTTGATCTCGGCGTTCCACTGCGGCCAGGCCTCCGCGTCCGCGTAGGCCAACTCCCAGACGGCAGCTGGCGACACCGCGGCCTCCAGCGTCCGTGTCGTTTCCCATCGGCTCATCGCCGCCTGTCAGGTCGGCGGCCGCGGGGCACTATTTGACGGTGAGACCCTTCCATGCCGGCTTGGCGGTGGCCGGGCACGGTGCAGTAGAAGGTGTATTCGCCGGCTTTCAGGTTCCACCGTCGTCGAGGTCGAGCTTTCCTCGATCAGATCCGTTTTGCCGATGTTTCGCCGCTCGAGTCTTCGATCGCGACGTCGTGGCTAAGAGCCTGGGGGTTGCTGAATTTCACCGTGACGTTGCCCGCTTCGGCCGTTGCCGTGTCGGCGGTGTAGGCGAGGTTGCCGCCCGGGTCGGCTTCGAAGGAGAGCGTCGAGGCTGCGCCTTCCGCCGCGCCACCTTCGGTTTGCGTTTCCGCACCGCCGGCAGCGGCGCCTTCGTTCGACGTGGGCGCCGATGTCGTCGTCGTCCCGTCGCCGCCTCCGCAGGCGACCAGGGCGACGGCGGCGAAAGCGAGGGCGAGAAGAGAGGCGACCTTCTTCATCACGGCGATCCTTTCCTGGGGAAATCAGAGCTCGGTCGAACTCTACCCCTGATACGGCCGGCGGGCAGACGCGGTTCAGGTGCCCTTGAACTCGGGCTTCTCGCCGGCGAAGAACGCGGTCGACACCGGCTCGCAGGTCCTCGGTCGCCATGCTGTCGGCGATCCCGTGGCGCTCGAGCTGCAGGTGCTCGGTGAGGCTGTTCTCGATGCTCTGCCCGCAGAGCCGCTTCGACATCCGCACGTAGTAGGGCGCCCTCTTCGCGAGCTTCTCCGCCTTGGCGCGGGCGGTGTCCATCAGTCCGTCCGCCGCGACGACCTCGCTGACGATCCCCTCGCCAGCGCATCGGCGGCGCTCATGTTGGGGTCCTCGAGCAGCAGTTCGAGCGCCCGGCTCGGCCCGACCACCCGCGGCAGGAAGTAGGTCATGCCGCCGTCCGGCGAGGCGCCGATTCGGCCATAGGCGCAGGCGAAGAAGGCCGCCTCGGAGGCGATGCGGAAATCGCATGCGAGCGCCAGCGAGAAGCCCGCCCCGGCAGCCGGCCCGTTGACCGCCGCGATCACCGGGTAGGGGATCCGGCGCAGGTCGACGATCGCCGTGTGCAACGCCTCGGCGCCGCGTCGCACCTGCGCCGGCAGGTCGATCGAGTCGTCCTCGACGCCGGTCTTGAACCAGTTGACGTCACCGCCCGCGCAGAAGGCCTTTCCGGCGCCGGTGAGGATCAGCCCACTCAGCGGCGCCTCGTCGGCGAGCCAGGCGAAGGCGACGGTCAGCTCGCCGATCAGCTCCGGGCTCATCGCGTTGAAGGCGTCCGGCCGGTCGAGCGTGAGGGTGCCGATATCGCCGTCGATCTCGATTCGCAGCGTCTTCAGCTCGGGCGGGCTCACTGTCTGGGTCGTCATCTCGCTCTCCGTGTCGGGCTTTCGCTTGGCCGGCTGGCCAGGAGCCTACTCAGCGAGGCCCCTGGACGAGCGTCATAGCCTGATTTTTCGCGAGTCCGTGGCCGACGTGTTTTCCTTTGTTCGGTGAGCGAAGCGAGCAGCGATGAAGCGGCCGAGCGGCTGGCGCGGCAGCGCAGCGAGCTGCCCGATGCCGCCGGCGTCTACCTCTTCCATGACGCGCGACGACGAGCTGCTGTACGTCGGCAAGGCGCGCTCCATCCGCAAGCGCGTCGCGTCGCACTTCTCGGGCGGCGAGACGCGCCTCACATCGCGCGTCGACAGGATCGAGTTCCTCGTCACGGCGACCGAGGCCGAGGCGCTGCTCGCGGAGCAGAGCTTCATCAAGCGGCATCGACCGCGCTTCAACATCCGGCTGCGCGACGACAAGTCCTACCCCTACGTCTGCGTCAGCCTCGACGAGGACTACCCGCGCGTCTACTTCACTCGCGAGAAGCACCGCGCCGGCCGCGCCTACTTCGGGCCGTTCTCGAGCGCCAAGCGGGTGCGGGAGACGCTCGACCTGCTCGGCAAGCTCTTCCAGTTCCGCACCTGCGAGGGGCGCCGAGCCGGGCCGCCGATCGGGGAGCCCCTGCCTCGATTACTACATCAAGCGCTGCGGGGCGCCCTGCGTCGGCTACGTCAGCCGCGAGGAGTACCGTCGCAACATCGACGCGATAGTCGACTTCCTGTCCGGCCGCTACCGTCGGGTCGAGGCGGACGAGGAGGCGAAGATGGAGGCCGCTGCGGCGGCGCACGAGTTCGAGCGCGCCGCCGTCCACCGCGATCGGCTGAAGGCGGTGCGCTCGCTGTTCGAGCGCCAGCGGATCGCCGGCGGCTCGGTCGGCACCGCCGACCTGATCGGCGTCGCCGTGGAGGGCGCCGACGCAAACGCCCAGGTGTTTCAGGTGCGCGACGGGATCCTTGCCGAGAGGCAGAGCTTCTACCTCGACAACCAGGCCGAGCGCGACCCGGCCGAGGTCACGGAGGAGTTCATCGGCCAGTACTACTCGGCTTCCCCGGCGGTGCCGCGGACGATCGTCGTCGGCCCCACCTGCGCGAGCGCGCCGATGTGCTCGCCGCGGCGCTTGCCGAGCGGCGCGGCGGCCCGGTCGAGGTGCGGGTGGCCGAGCGCGGCGACAAACGGCGCCTGCGCGAGCTGGCCGAGCGCAACGCCCGCCTCGCCCTCGACCAGGACCGGCTGCGCCGCGAGCATCGGCGCCAGCGCCGCGTCGACGCGCTCGCCGACCTCCGCGAGGCGCTCGGGATGGAGGAGCTGCCGGTTCGCATCGAGGGCTTCGACATCTCGAACCTCGGCGGCGATCACACCGTCGCCTCGATGGTCGTCTTCGAGGGAGGGGCGACGAAGAAGGCCGACTACCGCCGGTTCAAGATCAAGTTCCGCCCGCGTGCTCTGCTCCCGGGCACGTCCAAAGAATCAGATATGGATGGACGCGCCCTCCCGCGTCCGCCGCGGGCGGGTGGAGACAGGACGATGATTTCGCCGCGATGGAAGAGGTGCTGGAGCGGCGGATGAGTCGCTACCTGGAACAGGCCGACCTCTCGCCTCACGATGGCAAGCGCGACGAGAGCTTCGCCGCACTCCCGTCGCTCGTCGTCATCGACGGCGGCAAGGGGCAGCTGGCCGCCGCGATGCGCGCGCTGCGGCCCGCTTGTCGAGCGTGGGGTGACGGTGATCTCGCTCGCCAAGCGGTTGGAGGAGGTCTACATCCCGGGTCGCTCCGAGCCGATCGACCTTCCCGCCGACGCCGAGGCGTCGAAGCTCCTGCAGCGTGTCCGCGACGAGGCGCATCGCTTCGCGATCGAACATCACCGCGGACGCCGCGGCCGGGCGATGATCGGCTCCGTCCTCGACGAGCTGAAGGGCGTCGGGCCTGCGCGCAAGCGAGCCCTGCTCAGCATTTCGGCTCGCCGGAGCGGCTGGTGGCGGCCAGCCGCGAGGAGCTCGAGGCGGTGCCTGGAGTCCCCGGAAAAGTCGCGCGCGACATCCACGAGCAGCTGAACAGGACGGGATAGATGCCGAAGACCGTCGGGGAACGCGCAAGGGCGGCGGGCCGAAAGGTCAGCCTGGTGGTGATCACCGGCCACTCGGGGGCCGGCAAGTCGGAGGCGATCGCCGCCTTCGAGGACGGCGGCTACTTCTGCGTCGACAACCTGCCGCCGCGGATGATCGGCAGCCTCGGCGAGCTCTTCCGCCACGACGGCAGCGGTGTCGAGCGCGCCGCGGTCGTCTCGGACGTGCGCGGCGGCGACTACTTCGATGAGCTGATCCAGGTGCTCGACGAGCTGGAGGCCGACGGCCTGAGCCCCGCGTCCTCTTCCTCGAGGCGGACGAGGAGACCCTGGTCGACCGCTACAAGGAGACGCGCCGCCGCCATCCGCTCGCTCCCGAGGGCGGCATCATCGACGGCATCCGCGCCGAGCGCGAGCTGCTGGCGCCGCTGCGCGCAGAGGGCCGACGTCGTGATGGACACCAGCGACCTCACCGGAGGCATGCTGCGGCGGCGGATCGCCGAGGAGATGCTCGGCGAGCGATGGCGGCGGCAAGCTCGCGCTGACGCTGCTGACCTTCGGCTTCAAGAACGGGCCCCCGCGTGATGCGGACCTACGCTGGACGTCCGCTTCCTGCCGAATCCCCATTACGTCGACGAGCTGCGTCCGCAGACCGGCCTCGACCAAGCGGTGCGCGACTACGTCGAGGCGGGCACACAGGCCGGCGAGTTCTATGGCCGCCTGCTGCCCCTGATCGAGTTCCTCGTTCCGGCCTATGTCGCCGAGGGGAAGAGCCACCTGACCATCGCCGTCGGCTGCACCGGTGGCCGCCATCGCTCGGTCACCGTGGCCGACCGGATCCGGCGTGACCTCGAGGGGCGTGACGACGTCATCGTGCGCGTCAAGCACCGCGACGTCGAGCTGGACGCGCGCTAAGTGGCCCGTCACGGCATCGCCCGAACCGTCGCGTGCCCGAGTCCGTCATCTGCGTCCGCGGCCTGCGCAAGAGCTACGGCGACGTCGAGGCGGTGCGCGGAATCGACCTCGAGGTCGAGCGCGGGCGAGGTCTTCGCCTTCCTCGGCCCGAACGGCGCCGGGAAGACCACGACCGTCGAGATCCTCGAGGGCTACCGCAAGCGCGACGCCGGCGAGGTCGCCGTGCTCGGCAGCGATCCCGAGCACGCCGACCGCGCCTGGCGCGAGCGGATCGGCGATCGTGCTGCAGAGCTGCCGCCTCGATCCCTACCTGACGGTGCGCGAGTCGCTGGAGCTCTACGCCGGCTACTACCGCTCCCCGCGCTCGGTCGAGGAGACGATCGAGCTCGTCGGCCTCGAGCGGCAAGGCCGATGCGCGCACCGGCAGCCTCTCCGGTGGCCAGCAGCGCCGGCTCGACGTCGGCATGGCGCTGATCGGCGATCCCGAGCTGCTCTTCCTCGACGAGCCGACGACCGGCTTCGATCCCTCGGCCCGGCGCCAGGCCTGGGAGACGATCGCCGGCCTGCGCGACCTCGGCAAGACGGTCTTCCTCACCACCCACTACATGGACGAGGCGCAGCGGCTCGCCGACCGGGTCGCCGATCATCTCCCGGCGGCCAGGTCGTGGCTCGCGGCACGCCCGAGGACCTCGGCGACCGCGAGGGCCGGCCGACGACGATCAGCTACCGGCTCGAACGGCGGAGCGAGGTCTCGCTGGAGACGACGACGCCGGTCGACGGCTCTGCACGAGCTGACCGGCCGCGCGCTCGGCCGAGGGGCTCGAGCTCGAGGGCCTCGAGGCGACGCGGCCGAGCCTCGAGGACGTCTACCTCGAGCTGACCTCGGAGGCGAGTGAGCGGATTCGTGACCGGCCTGGCGCTCGTCGCCCACCAGTTCCGCTACGACCAGAAGGTCTTCTGGCGCAACCCGGCCTCGGTCTTCTTCACCGTCGGCTTCCCGGTGATCCTGCTGCTGATCTTCGCCACCGTGTTCGGCGACCAGACGGTCGACGTGCGCGGCGGCGATCGAGACGACCACCTACTACGTGCCGGCGATCATCACCCTGTCGGTGATCTCGGCGACGATGCAGTCGCTGGCGATGTCGCTCGTGATCGCCCGCGAGGATGGGCGCCTGAAGCGGGGGCGCGGCACGCCGATGCCGCCCTGGGTCTTCATCGCCGGGCGGGTCGGCAACTCGATCGTCGTCGCGCTGTTGATGATGGCGCTGATCAGCGCGCCTCGGCCGCATCGCTCTACGGCGTCGCCGATCCCCTGGAGCCGGCTGCCGGCGATCGTCGCTCGTCCTCGTCGTCGGCGCCGCCGCCTTCTGCTGCCTCGGCATCGCCCTGACCGCGGCGATCCCCTCGCAGGACGCGGCGGCGCCGATCGTCAACGCCCTGCTGTTGCCGCTCTACTTCCTCTCCGGCGTCTTCATCCCGGACGACCAGCTGCCCAGCGGGGTGATCCATTTCGCCGACGCCTTCCCGATCCGCCACTTCTTCGAGGCCTTCTTCGACGCCTACGTCCCGGCGGCGGCGGCGCCGTCTCGCTGGGGCAACCTGGCGGTCGTCGCCGATCTGGGGCGTCGCCGGCCTGCTGCTCGGCGATGCGCTATTTCCGCTGGACGCCGCGGGCGGCTGAGCCGGCCGACCGCTCGCGAGCGGCCCGTATAGCCTCCGGCGCCCGATGTTGCACCACGTCCTCCTCGAGGTCTCCGACCTCGAGCGGAGCGCGTCCTTCTACGACGCGCTGCTCGCGCCGCTGGGATGGCGGCGCCATTTCGAGGAGGACGAGACGATCGGCTGGGGGATCGCCAAGCCGGTCTTCTTCATCTCGGCCCACCACCCGCCCAAGCCGGGCTTCGGCCTGCTCTGCTTCTCCGGGCTCGGGATCGTCGCGGTCAAGGCGGCCTGGGAGGCGGGGCATCGCGGCCGGGGGCAGCGCGTCGGCGAGCCCGGCGAGCGGCGCTCCCATGGCTCCGGCTCCTACTCGGCGTTCCTGCAGGACCCGGACGGGTACGAGATCGAGGTGACGGTCGGCACCGACTAGGCCGACTCGGACGACCATAACATCGGCTGCACAACGATCCAGGAGGGAATGACTTCATGGCTGTGAAGGTCGGCATCAACGGCTTCGGCCGGATCGGGCGCAACCTCTTCCGCGCCGCGCACGCGGCGGGCGCCGACCTCGAGTTCGTCGCGGTCAACGACATCACCGACACCGGCGACGCTCGCCCACCTGCTCAAGTACGACTCGATCCTCGGCCGCTTCCCGGGCGAGGTCGAGGCGGGCGAGGGCTCGATCTCGGTCGACGGCAAGGAGCTCAAGGTGCTCGCCGAGCGCGACCCGGCGGCGCTGCCCTGGGGCGACCTCGGCGTCGACGTCGTGATCGAGTCGACCGGCTTCTTCACCGACCGCGACGACGCCGCCAAGCATCTCGAGGCCGGCGCCAAGAAGGTGATCATCTCCGCCCCGGCCAAGGATCCCGACGTCACCGTCGCGCTCGGCGTCAACTTCGACGAGCGCCTACGACCCGCGACAGCACCACATCATCTCCAACGCCTCCTGCACGACCAACTGCCTGGCGCCGCTGGCGAAGGTGCTGAACGACGCGTTCGGCATCGAGCACGGCCTGATGACCACGATCCACGCCTACACCGCCGACCAGCGCCTGCAGGACATGCCGCACAAGGACCTGCGCCGGGCCCGCGCCGCGGCGATCAACCTGATCCCGACCACGACCGGCGCCGCCAAGGCGGTCGGCCTGGTGCTCCCGGAGCTGGACGGCAAGCTGAACGGGCTCGCCGTGCGGGCGCCGGTGCCGACCGGCTCGGTCGTCGACCTGGTCTTCGAGTCGTCGCAGCCGAGACCACCGCCGAGGAGGTCAACGCGGCGGTCAAGGCGGCGGCCGAAGGGCCCGCTGAAGGGCATCCTCGCCTACACCGAGGACCCGATCGTCTCCACCGACATCGTCAGCGACCCGCACTCGTCGATCTTCGACGCCGGCCAGACGATGGTGATCGGCGACGGCAAGCATGGTCAAGGTCGTCTCCTGGTACGACAACGAGTGGGGCTACTCGAACCGCTGCGTCGAGCTCGCGGGCAAGGTCCTCTGAGCCGGCGCCGGCGCTGACGGCCGGGACGCCGTGAGCTTCGCCGAAGGCAAGCGTCCGCGACGCGCGACGTCGCGCGGCAAGCGCGTGCTCGTGCGCGTCGACTTCAACGTCCCGCTCGACGACGGCGCGGGTCGCCGACGACACGCGCATCCGCGCGGCGCTGCCGACGATCGAGCTGCTGCGCGAGCGCGGCGCCGCGCTGGTGCTCGTCTCGCACCTCGGCCGGCCGAAGGGCAAGGTCGACCCGGCGCTCTCGATGGCGCCGGTCGGCGAGCGGCTGGCGCGAGCTGCTCGGCGCGCCGGTGCAGCAGGCGCCGGCGGTCGTCGGCGCCGAGGTCGAGGCGCTGGCGGCCGGCCTGGGCCCGGGCGAGGTGCTGCTGCTCGAGAACATCCGCTTCGAGCCGGGCGAGACCGAGAACGACCCCGAGCTGGCCGCGGCCCTCGCCGGCGCTCGCCGAGCTCTACGTCAACGACGCCTTCGGCGCCGCCCACCGCGCCCACGCCACCACCGAGGGGTCGCGCACCTGCTGCCCGGCTATGCCGGGCTGCTGCTCGAGCGCGAGGTGACGCGAGCTGACCGGGTCGTCGAGGATCCCGCAGCGGCCGCTGGTCGTCGTGCTCGGCGGCGCCAAGGTCACCGACAAGATCGGCGTGATCGAGCGCTTCCTCGAGGTCGCCGACCCGATCCTGATCGGCGGCGCGATGTGCTTCAGCTTCTTCCGCGCGCAGGGCATCGCGCACCGGCGACTCGCTGGTCGAGGAGGAGGGCGTCGAGCTGGCGCGCAGAGGCGCTGCGAGCAGGCCGAGCGCTCCGAGTGCCGGCTGGCGCTGCCGGTCGACCTCGTGCTCGGCGAGCGCTTCGACGCCGACGACCGAGCGCCGCGAGATCGACGGCGTCGAGGTGCCCGACGGCTGGATGGGGCTCGACATCGGCCCGCGCACGCGGCGGCCTACGCCGAGGCGATCGCGGCCGCCGGCACCGTGTTCTGGAACGGGCCGATGGGCGCCTTCGAGCTGGAGCCGTTCGCCGCCGGCACGCGCGCGGTCGCCGAGGCGGTCGCCGCGGCGCCCGGGACGACCGTGGTCGGCGGCGGCGACTCCGTCGCCGCGCTGGCGCAGTTCGGCCTGGCCGACAAGGTCGACTGGCTCTCGACCGGCGGCGGCGCGTCGCTGGAGCTGCTGGAGGGCAAGAAGCTGCCCGGAGTGGAGGCGCTGCTGGATGCCTGAGACCACGAGCTGACGCGCGACGCCCGTACATCTGGCGGCCAACTGGAAGATGCACAAGACGGTCGCCGAGGCGGCGGCGTTCGTCGACGCGCTGCTGCCGCGGATCGCCGCGACGCCGGCACGACGTCGGTCATCTGCCCGCCGTTCCACGGCGCTCGGCCGAGGTGGTCGAGCGACGCGCGGCAGCGCCGTGCAGGTCGCCGCCCAGAACATGCACGAGGCCGACGGGCGCGTTCACCGGCGAGGTCTCGGCGCCGATGCTGCTCGAGCTCGGCGTCGACGGCGTGATCCTCGGCCACTCCGAGCGGCGCCAGTACTTCGGCGAGACCGACGAGGCGCTCGCGCGCAAGGTGCCGGCGGCGCTCGCCGCCGGGCTCAGCCGATCCTCTGCGTCGGCGAGACGCGAGGACGAGCGCGACGCCGGCGAGACCGAGCGGCGTGCTGCGAGCGCCAGCTGCAGGCCGACCTCGGCGCGAGGTCGAGCCGAGCGGCTCGCCGAGGTCGTGATCGCCTACGAGCCGATCTGGGCGATCGGCACCGGCCGGACGGCGACCCCGGAGCAGGCGCAGGAGGCGATCGCCTTCATCCGCGCGCTGCTGCGCGAGCGCGGCGCCGAGGCCGCCGAGCGGTGCGGATCCTCTACGGCGGCTCGGTGAAGCCGGACAACGCCGCCGAGCTGCTGGCGCAGCCCGACATCGACGGCGCGCTGGTCGGCGGCGCCAGCCTCGACCCGGACGACTTCGCGCGCGATCGTCGCCGCGGCGCGGCCGATGACCGTCCCGGCCGGGCCGAGCGGCCGCCGCTGCCGTCGCTGGTCTGGTCGTCCTCGACGGCTGGGGCCTCGCGCCGCCCGGCCCGGGCAACGCGATCTCGCTGGCCGACACGCCGGTGTTCGACGCGCTCTGGGACCGGCTACCCGCACACGCAGCTCTCCGCCCAGGGCCGCGACGTCGGCCTGCCCGACGGGCAGATGGGCAACTCCGAGGTCGGCCACCTCAACCTCGGCGCGGGCGCGATCGTCAAGCAGGACCTGGCGCGCATCGACGACGCGATCGCCGACGGCAGCTTCTTCGAGAACGAGGCGCTGCGGCCGCCTGCGACGCGCGCGCGCGCGAGCCCGCGCGGCCGCCTGCACCTGCTCGGCCTGGTCTCCGACGGCGGCGTGCACTCGGGCTTGGAGCACCTCGAGGCGGTGATCGAGCTCGCCGCGCAGGAGGGCGTGCCCGACGTCGTCTTCCACGCCTTCACCGACGGCCGCGACACGCTGCCGCACGCGGGCGCGGCCTACATCGGCCGAGCTCGGAGCGCTGGCTGCGCCAGGCGCGGCCGCATCGCCACGGTCAGCGGCCGCTACTACGCGATGGACCGCGACACGCCGCTGGGAGCGCATCAAGCTCGCCTACGACGCGATCGTCCACGCCCGCGGGCTGCACGCGCGCGAGCGCGGCAGGAGGCGATCGCGCGCCGTCCTACGAGCGCGACGAGACCGACGAGTTCGTCAGGCCGACGGTGATCGGCGACTACGACGGCGCAGCCGCACGGCGACGTCGGCGATCTTCTTCAACTTCCGCCCCGACCGCGCGCGCGAGATGACGCCGCGCGCTGGCCGAGCCCGACTTCGACGAGTTCGACCGCGGCGGCGCCCCGCTGCTCGACCTGACGACGATGACCGAGTACCAGCGAGGGCTGGCCCTACCCGGTCGCCTTCCCCGAGGCGCGCCCGAGCGACGACGCTGGCCGAGGTCGTCTCCGAGGCGCGGCGGCGCGCAGCTGCACGTCGCCGAGACCGAGAAGTACGCGCACGTGACCTACTTCTTCAACGGCGGGCGCGAGCAGGAGTGGGAGGGGGAGGAGCGCTACCTGGTCGACTCGCCGCGCGACGTGCCGACCTACGACCACAAGCCCGAGATGAGCGCCCGCGCCGCCGCCGACGCATTCGTCGCGCGCTGGGCGGAGCGGCGACTACCGCTTCGGCATCATCAACTTCGCCAACCCCGACATGGTCGGCCACACCGGCGTGATCCCGGCGGCGGTCGAAGGCGGTCGAGGCCGTCGACGCGTGCCTGGGCGAGGTGGTCGAGGCGGTCGAGGCGCTCCGGCGGCGCCTGCATCGTCACCGCCGACCACGGCAACTGCGACCACATGCTCGAGCCCGACGGCTCGCCCGAACACCGCGCACTCGCTCGAACCCGGTGCCGCTGATCGTCACCGCCGACGGTGCTGGCCCTGCGCGACCGCGGCATCCTCGCCGACGTCGCCCCGACCGCTCTTGAGCTGCTCGGCGATCGCCGCAGCCCGCGGCGATGACGGGCCAGTCGCCTGATCGACGTGAGGTCGTGACCCGCGAGAGGCTTCGCCTTTCGAGATCGAGGCCCGCGACGGCGCCGCCCGCGCGGGCATCCTCCACACCGCGCACGGCACGGTGCAGCACGCCGGCATTCATCCCGCTGGCCACGAAGGGGACGGTGCGGGGCTGGAGTCTCGCGAGGTGGCCGAGCTCGGCTACGAGCTGATCCTCGGCAACACCTACCACCTGTTCGTCTCGCCGGGCCCGGACCGGATCGCCGCCGCACGGCGGCCTGCACGGGTTCATGGGCTGGCGAGCGGGCGCTGATCACCGACTCCGGCGGCTTCCAGGTCTTCTCGCTGGCGCACGGCGGCGTGGCCGACGAGGTCAAGGGAAGCGGCCGGCCCGGCGGCGACCACGGGTCGCGTCGTCTCGATCGGCGAGGAGGGCGTGCGCTTCCGCTCCTACCGCGACGGCGCCTCGCTGCTTCATCTCGCCGGAGGTCTCGATGGAGGTCCAGGCGAAGCTCGGCTCCGACATCGCCCTCGTCTTCGACGAGTGCACGCCCTACCACGCCGATCGCGAGTACACGGCGCGCTCGATGGAGCGCACCCACCGCTGGCTCGGCCGCTGCCTCGACTGGCACGCGCGCGAGGGCCCAGCGCGACAGGCGGTCTTCGGGATCGTGCAGGGCGGCGTGCACGAGGACCTGCGGCGCGAGTCCGCCCAGGCGGTGTCCGAGGCCGACGTCGACGGCATCGCGATCGGCGGCACGCTCGGCCGCGACAAGGAGGAGATGCGCGAGCGTGCTGGCGCTGACCGCGCCTCTGCTGCCGGTCGAGGCGCCGAAGCACCTGCTCGGCATCGGCGAGGTCGACGACCTCCTCGCCGGCATCGCCCTCGGGCTCGACGTCTTCGACTGCGCCGTCCCGACCCGCCTCGCCCGCCACGGCACGGCGCTCGTGCCCGAGCCGGACGACCGCTTCCGCCTCGACCTTCGCAAGGCGGGCCTGCGAGGGAGACCGCAGCCCGATCGTCGAGGGCTGTCCCTGCCCGGCCTGCCGCGACCACGACCGCGACTACCTCAGCTACCTCTCGCGCGCCGAGGAGCTGACCGCCGTCCGCCTCCTCTGCCTCCACAACCTCACCTACCTGCACGAGCTCACCGCCCACGCCCGCACAGCGATTCAGGCTGAAGCCTTCACCAGCTATTCAGAGGCGGTGCTGTCCGGGACGCCGCCATGGTCGGCTGATTGAGGGTTGGGGTACTCCTCCGAACGGCTTGTACTTTTGCGGGCCCGCCCAGCTGCAGCGGCGGCTCGCGCGCCAGAGCGCCTATTCGGTGTTCTTCTTGACAAGTTCCTTGAACTCTTCGACCACCTTGTCGACCGAGTCCCCGGCCACTTCGGTCGCGTGCACGCCGCTGGCCCTGTCGGTGGCGACGATCACCGCAGCGGCCACGGCGGCGGCGATCAGGACCAGCGCCACCGCCGCCATGACGAAGCGGGCGAAGCGCGAGAAGGCTCCGCGGCGTTGCGGTGCGACTCCCGGCGCCGGCGCCGGCTGCGGCCGCTGCGCTCGTGGCGCCGGACGCCTGCTCGGCGAGGGCGCCGGGCGGTACTCGGTCGGGCCGGTCTCGTCGAGGCGACGGGTTGCCGTCTCGCCGCCGAGCACGCGCGTCGGCGTCGCCGCCCTCGGCGAGCGGAAGCGTGACGTCCTCGCCTTCGCAGCCCAAGGCGAAGGCCGCCGGCGAGCTCGTCGGCGCTCGCGTAACGGCGTGACGGGTCGCCCTCCAGCGCGCTCAGTACGGCCTTCCCGATCGGCTCCGGGACCTCGTCGTTGTAGGCGCTCGGCGGCAGTGGCTTCTCGTTCTGCTGGCGAACCGCCAGCTCGGCAAGCGTCGAGCCCTCGTACGGGAGGCTTCCGGTGAGGAACTGGTAGAGGACGACCCCGAGCGCGTAGACGTCGGTCGCCGGCGTCGCCTCCTCGCCGCGCACCTGCTCGGGCGACAGGTAGGCGGCGGTGCCGACGACCGAGCCGACCTGCGTTATCCGCGTCTGCTCGATCGCGCGGGCGATGCCGAAGTCGGTCAGTTTGACCGTCATCTCGCCGCCGCCGACCGGTCCGCCGACGATCATCAGGTTGCCCGGCTTGACGTCGCGGTGGATGATCCCGCGCCGGTGCGCGTAGTCGAGGCCGGCGCAGGCCTGGATCCCGATCTCGGCCGCTGATCTCCGCGTCGAGGTGGCCCTGGCTCTGCAGGATCTGCGCACCCGAGCGGCCCTCGACGTACTCCATGCACGATGTAGTGGCGCCCCTCGTCGACACCGGTGTCGTAGACCTGGACGATGTTGGGGTGGATCAGCTTGGCGACGGCCAGCGCCTCGCGGCGGAAGCGGGCGACGAACCGCTCGTCGTCGGAAAGGTGCTCGGCGAGGATCTTCACCGCGACCGTTCGCTCGAGGATGCGGTCGGTGGCGCGGTGCACGCTCGACATGCCGCCCGAGCCGAGCCGTTCGCCGATCTCGTAGCGGCCGGAGAGGATCGCCGTTGCCATCAGTCGCCTTCACCCGCGGGGCTGCCGGGCTGACCCCGCCGGAGGGCCCCACTTCTTCGCCTTCGGAGCCCGGGCTCGTGCCGTTTTCCGGGCCTTTGCCTTCGCCGTTGGCCTGCGGCGGCAGTGAGGGTTCCGACGGAGCTTCTTTCGAGTGCGGGCCGGGTTCGCCTTCGGAGGGCTTCCTTTCCTTTTCCTTCTCCTTGCCCTTTTCCTTGCCGGGCTTTTCCTTGGAAGCTTCTTCTTCAATTTCGGCCGGTACGGTCGGCTCGGCCGCTTCCGGTGTCGCTTCTTCGCATTCGGCGATCACTTCGTTCGAGCCTTTCGGCGCCTGCGATCCAGCGCTCGCTTCAGCTTCTGGTCGACGCCGCTGAGCGCTTCGATCTGTTCGCCGACCTGCCGCGGCTGCGCTTTCCGCCCCCACGCAGTCGCCTTCGTTGCTGAGCTCCCCGACCTTGTCGAGATTCGCCGTGATTTCCCTCGCGGTCTCGCCCGGCAGCAGCTGGGCGTCTTCGCCACCGCACGACGCGAGAACGAGGGCGCCGGCGGTGCAGAGAGCCAGCGCGAGCGCAGTTTTGGCGGTGCGACCCATGCGGGCGAGTCTAGAGAACGCCTCGTGCGCAGATCGCGGCTGCATCCGACGCTTTAGATGCCTGAGTGGAGGCGCTCGGCGAGGCGCTTTGGCAGGCCGGCGGCGGCGACCGACGCTGCCGCCCGCTCGACGTCGTAGGCGACCCGGCGGAAGCGTGCTTCGCTGGCCTCGGTGTCGAGCTCGAGCCAGGCGGCGCGCGGGTCGCCGTCGCGCGGCTGGCCGACGCTGCCGGGGTTGACCAGCCATTCGCCGGCCTTGATGTCGAGCAGGGTCCCGTCGCCTGCCTGGGCGCCCCTGGCCATGCCGTGCTCCACCGTCGGCATGCGCGAGAAGAACAGCGCCACATGCGAGTGCCCGATCAGCGCCGTGCGCTCGGCCTGGGCGTCGAGGCAGCCGTCCGCCTGCTCTGCCGACAGCACGTACTCCCAGACAGGGTCGCGCGGGGAGGCGTGGATAGAGGCCGATGCCGCGGCGACGCGCCGGCCGGCTCCAGCTCCGCGGATGAAGGCGAGCGTTCGCTCGTCGACGTTCTCCCGCGTCCAAACGACAGCATCCGCGGCTGCCTCCGAGAAGGAGGAGATGTCGAGGGCGCCGAGCACCGCCAGGTCGTGGTTGCCGACGAGGCATACGTCGCAGCGCTCGCGCACGAGGTCGCAGCATGCGTCGGGCTCGGCACCGTAGCCGAGCACGTCGCCGAGGCACCAGATCTCCTCGACCCCCGCACCGTCGACCGCGGCGAGGACGGTCTCCAGAGCTGTCAGGTTCGCGTGTATGTCGCTGATCACGGCGACGCGCATGGCGGCCAGGGTACCCCGGCTGCCCCCTGGCTCATACGATTGTCTCGTGACAGCGACCGACTCGATCGCCGAGCTTCTCTCGGCAGTCAACCGCGCCGTCCGCACACTGCGCGACGGCGAGGCGGCCGGGCCCGAGCCCTCGCTCGACCGTCCGCCCAAGGCCGAGCTGGGCGACTACAGCTCGAACGCGGCGATGCTCCTCGCCGCCTCGCTCGGTGAAGAGCCCGCGCGACGTCGCCGCCCGGCTCTGTGACGAGCTCGGGCGCAGGACCTCGGCGAAGCATCGGAACGGCTCGAGGTGGCCGGGCCGGGCTTCGTCAACCTCTTCCTCTCCGACGCCTGGTACCGGCGGGCGGTGTTCCCGGCTCGCGAGGCCGGGGAGGACCTCGGCCTCGCCCCGGCGGCCGCGCCCGGAACGGGTTCTGGTCGAGTTCGTCTCCGCAAACCCGACCGGGCCCGCTCCACGTCGGCGGCGGTCGCCATGCCGCCTATGGCGACGCGCTGGTGCGCCTCCTCGAGGCGACCGGCCACGAGGTCAAGCGCGAGTTCTACGTCAACGACGCCGGCGGCCAGGTGCAGCGGTTCGCTGCCTCGATCGTCGCCCAGATGGAGGGCGAGCCGGTGCCTGAGGAAGGTTACGAAGGCCCGTATGTCGCGACCTGGCGGCGAGCGCTCGCGGCCGAGAGACGTCGATCCCGACGATCTGGAGGCGGTCGGTAGACGGGGGTCGAGCTGATTCTCGACGAGGTGCGCGGCACGCTCGAGCGTTTCGGGGTTCGTTTCGACCGCTGGTTCTCCGAGCGCGAGCTATATGACGCGGGGAGAGGTCGATGCCGCGCTGAAGGTGCTCGAGGAGCGTGGCCACAGCTACAAGAGCGAGGGGGCGCTCTGGCTCGCGACGACCGAGTTCGGCGACGACAAGGATCGGGTGCTCATCCGTGCCGACGGCGAGCCGACCTACCTGACGGCCGACTCGCCTATCACTGGGACAAGCTCGAGCGCGGCTTCGAGCGCCTGATCGACGTGCTGGGCGCCGACCATCACGGATATGCGCCGCGGCTGCGGGCGGCTATCGCCGCGCTTGGCTCCGAGCCGGATTCGCTCGAGGCGCTGATCATGCGGCTCGTCCACATCGTCGAAGGCGGCGAGCGGGCGCAGATGTCGAAGCGAAGCGGCGACTTCGTCGCCCTCGACGAGCTGATCGACGACATCGGCGTCGACGCGACCCGCTTGTTCATGCTCTGGCGCAGCCACGACACGACGGTCGACCTCGACCTCGATCTCGCCCGTCGCGAGTCGAGCGACAACCCCGTCTACTACGTCCAGTACGCGCATGCGCGGATCGCCAGCATCCTGCGCAAGGCCGGGGCGGAGGAGCGGATACCTCCGAGCTCGCTCGCCGCTGCGCCGAGGCAGCCCTCGAGCCGGCGGAGAGGGTGCTGATCAAGCGCCTGCTCGAGTATCCCCGAGGAGATCCACGAGGCTGCCTCGCGGCGTGCGCCACATCGCGTCTGCGCCTACGCGACGACCGTCGCGGCCGACTTCCACGCCTTCTATCGCGACTGCCAGGTCGTCGGCGCGACCGGGAAGGGGTGGAGGAATTCCGCCTCCTCCTCTGCATGCTCACGATGCGGACGATCGCGGGCGCCCTCGATCTTCTCGGCATCGCCGCGCCCGAGCGCATGTGATGTTCCGGCGCCGTCGGAGCCCGCCGGTGCTGGCCGAGATCCCGCCTCCACCGAAGGCCGCCCACAGGGCAGGCACTCTCAGTCGCAGTGAGCTGGATGCGTTTGCGGCACTCCTGGGCCGCCTCGGAGCCGCCAAGGTCGTGGTCGTCGCCGGAGACCGCCGCAAGTCCGCGGTGGCCATCGGGCTTGCGACCGCGGCGGTCGTCGCGGGGCGGCGAGCCCTCTGCTCGAGGGAGACCTCGCCGGTCCGACTCTCGCCGCCTCGCTCGGACTGGCCGACGCTCCCGGGCTCACGGAGTACCTGCGATCCGAGGCAGAGGCGAGCCAGATGCTGCAGCCGCTGGTCCTGGCGGGCCCTGCCGCGGCGAGCTCGCCGGAGCACCTCGTCTGCGTCGTGGCCGGAAGGCCGAACCTCCCGGGCCCGGCGCTGCTCGCCTCGGAAGGATTTCGGCGATGCGATCGCGAGGCTGCGGAGCGCCTACGAGCTGGTTGTGATCGACGCCCCTCCCGACCACGCCGATCGCTCGCTTCTGGCGTCGTCTCCTCGGAGGCCGAGATCAAGATCGCCCTGCTTGGCGCGTCCGCGGATGCGCGAAGAGGGCGCGCTGGACGGGGTGGCTGGCCTCGTTGACCCGCCGGTGGCCCGCTTCGCTTCTAAGGTCGTAGCGCGCGAGGTCCGGCCTCGAGTCTCGCGTCTTCCTCGCTCGGGCCCTCGGGGCGCTCACGGCCGAAGCCTGGCGGAAAGGCCCTGACGCGAGCGCCAGATGCCGATGTCGCGAGCGCAACCGCGGCGATCAGGAACCCGAGCGCGGGGACACGAGGCCGAGAGCTCGAACCCAGCCCGCAAGCCGCGGCTGGCCAGCACCTCCTGCCGTACTCGGCACCAGCGCGTCCTGGATTCGCGCCTTGCTCCTGCCTCGGCAACGAGCCGAAGCCGACAATGCCGCTCGCGCTCGGCCTGGGCGAGCTCGAGAGCTCCAGCAGCGTGCCGGATCGGGCACATGACCTCGTCTTCGTCAGGCTTGGGCGTGGTCTGCGGCACCGCCGCGGAGAGGCTGAAGCAGGCGAGAAGCAGGCAGGCGGAGAGCACCGTCGGAGCCTTGCGAGCATCATGCGGGCCCTTCGATCGCAGGGACGACACGCTGCCGAGGAAGGCTCCATCCAGCGGCCTCTCCAGGATCAGCGCCAGGCCGGCCCCGCAGGCGACGAGGAAGTCTCGAGGGACCCGGTCGAGGCGAAGGCGTCGCTGCGCTCGGCGCCTACGATGTCGAAGCTGCGGATAGAGGTGAGCCGTACTCCCGTGCGAAGAAATACGGTGTCCTCGCGTTGTCCTGCACGTGATGCCGGAGCACCGGACGTCGCCAGCGCGATCGACGGGTGCGAGAGAAGCGCTCGAGCACGGTGCCTCCTGGCGGCGCGGCTACACCATGACACCACCGAGGTTCAAACCGTTCCCCAATCCCCCCCGATAGTCGAGCGATCGATCCCAATCCGCCGCCCACAGCCTCGGCAGCTCCCGGTCGGGACAGGGTCGCCGACGGCCATTCGTTTCTCGCCTCTGCTCAGCAGGGCCAAGTACCGAGCAGGCCCATCCACCGGCTTCGACAGCGAGGAAGACGGGAGAAAGGCCAGGAGCGGGCTCACGGGCTGGAAGGCAGCCCTCGGCCGCTGCCGCCCCTACCTGCCCCTCGCTCGCCTAGAATCGACGCCCCAGCGGCGCGGACGTAGCTCAGCTCGTAGAGCGCAGCTTCCCAAGCTCAAGGTCGCGGCCCAGACCCGTTCGTCGCTTTCCATCGATTGGTGCCAAATCGGCGAAACTAACTGCCCGATGGAAAGTCTCAGGGCGCGACACTCCGAAAACGCGAAACCTCGTCCTGAGCTGCTACCCAAAGGGCGATCGTGTCGACGGCAACAGAAGAGCATCCAGGCGTTCGGTCGACAGCGTACACATTGGTTTCCGCAATGGGGACGGTAGCCCTCTTCTTGCGAGGCGCCCCGAGCGACAAAAAATCATCGGGTTGAGAGCTCGTTGGGAGCTCGGAGACGCTGATTCCTCAAGCGCCGCCACCTAGCCGCGCGCATGAACCTCGGCTCGGCGTTCAACGGTCGGACAAGTCCGGCTTGAAACCCACACTCGCGCCCGTTGTCAAATTCACCCACCTCGGGCGAGCGGCAATAGCGGTAGGGGCCCCGGCCTGCGCAGGCAGACCCGTGGGCGAGCGGGGCGGTAGCGGACGAGCTCGGTCCGCGCGGTGGCGGGGTGCCATCCGAAGGCTGAGCGCGCCCGGTACGCCGCCGCGGTCCATACCCATCGCTAGATCGCCGTGTCCGACCTGACGCCCGACAACCCGTTCGACATGCGCAGGAACAGATCGCCAAGGCTCAGATAAGCTGCAGCGTGAGTTGCTGTCTCGAGGGCTGGGAAACAGACTGATAGTAATGTTACGAAATAGGAGGGCTAGTGTGCTGCGAAATAGAAGGGTACTCGTGCTGCGAAACAGAAGTGTTAAGGCCAAGAAATGGTTTACAACAGGCGAATTATTGATAACGAGCTCGATGCGATCCTTGGCGATCTCTCTGCGCTCGCGATCGAGGGGCCTAAAGGAGTCGGCAAGACCACTACCGCCTCCCGACGAGGGCCACGTCACGACGCTCGATGATCCAGAGCGCCTCGCCCTGGCCCAAGCCGACCCGAAGCGACTGCTCGAAGCGGACCCGCCATCTTGTCATGAGTGGCAGAGATTGCCCGAGACTTGGGATCTGGCTTCGTCGCGCTGTTGGCGCCGGCGCGAGCTGGCCGCAACCGGCCGCCACGGGGGTCTGCCTCGCCCGATGGCACCGGGAAGGACTCCGGCGAAGGGCGTATTCCGGCAATCCGATGCGTCCCTGACACTGGTCGATGCGTGCCGCCCACTTCTGGAACGCCGCCAGCGCCGAGTTACGAGGGCGAGCGGCCAGCCCCTGACGGCCAAACCGAGATGACTCTTGAGGACTACGTCGAGGAGATCGTCCGTTCTGGGCTTCCCGGGTCTCAAGGGATATATCCTCTTACTCAGCGCTGCGCCTGCAACTCGAAGGTTACGTCGATCGAGTCGTCGATCGCGATCTTCATCGAGCTGGGCCACGAGGTACGCAACCTGGCCGGCTTGCGCCGCTGGATTACCGCGTATGCGGCCGCGACGTCGACGACGACGTCGTTCGAGAAGATCCGCGACCAAGCTACCGGCGGGAGGGCGAAAGCTGTCCAAGGACGCGGCTCAGCCCTACGACAACGTTCTGGAGCGCCTCTGGATCTTCGACCCGGTCCCGGCCTGGCAGCCGGCGCGAGACGTCCCACCTGTCGCGCCTCTCGGCCGGCCTCCAAGCGTCAGCTGGCTGACCCGGCGCTTGCTGCCGCCTTGCTTGGGGCCAGCAAGTCCAGCGCTCTGCTCCAGAACCAGGAGCTCGGCCCGCCATCGCGCGCGACGGGACGCTCCTCGGCGCCCTCTTCGAGTTGCTCGTCACGCTTTGCGCCCGCGTCTATGCTCGAGAACGCGGAGGCCACGGTCAACCACTTGCGGACCTTCTCCGGCGATCGCCGGAGGTCGACCGATCGTCGAGCGCTCGGACAAGCGCGTCCTGGCGATCGAGGTCAAGCTCAAGCGCGGACCGTCGAGGACGAAGTACCTCCCGCACCTGCGTTGGCTGAAGCGCAAAAGATCGGTGACGAACTACTCGACGCCATCGTCGTCACCACCGGCGAGGCCGCCTATCGCCGTCCCATGGGATTCTGTGTCGTGCCAGCCGCCCTACTTGGCCCGTAGACATCGAAAAGCTCGACAACACCACCCGCCAGCTTCGTGCGCGGGCACCCCCCCGACGCCTGGCCCCGCCCGCCACTGCGACGCACTACGACATCCAACTACGCTGAGCATGCGGACCAACTTGCTCAGCGGTCAGCCGCATTCTGCGCCCCAACTGACTCAGAGGAATTTCTTCCTAGAACATGCCCTTCCCTTTCCATTCCAGAGCCCATGTTTGAGACGCCACAGGATCTAAGGGACTTGCAGGAACTCCTTGACGCAAGCTACGCACGGGCGGCGACCATTTTACGTTCGATCTGGGGGAGGAGACGCGGCTCGATGCAACGGCGGTGAGCGAGAGTCTGAAGGAGTTCAGGTCCTCGATCTCGCAACGGTCACGCCCCACGGCGAGCCTCGGGTTGCTCCCGTGGATGGCCTTTTCTTCCGGGGGGGCTTCCTGTTTGGGTCGGGAGAGAACTCAGTGCGGTTTCGTACATTTCGGGGGCCCAGCCGTCAGGCGGCGTCGTCAGCGTGTGGCTTTAACAGACATTTCTGGTGATCGTTCACGGCCAAGCGGTCGAGACCGATCCCACGTGGACCTGACGCCGGTGGCTTTGCCGCCTATCCTCGCGAACTTTACGATTTCGACTGGGACGCCGAACATCCCGCGTCCCCTTATGCGTGGATCAATGCGCGCTCGATGCTCGCGTTCAAGTGACCCAGGGTACCTTTTCAGGGGGTGCAGGTCAGGATCGCAACGGAGCACGATCTCGACGGGGTCACCGCGACCCTCGTCGCTGCCTTCGAAGCCGATACCTCTGGGGGCTGGGCGTTCCCGAACTCGGGAAGGCCTCGAAGCATGGTGGCGCCTCTGCATCGGCAGCGCGCTTCGCTATCCATGGGTCTGGGTCGCCGACGACTACGCCGCGGCATCCGTCTGGATCCCGCCGGGCGGGGTCGAGCTGACCGAGGACGAGGAGGCTTCGGTCGAGCCGATGCTGAACGATCTGCTGGGCCCCCGCGCGCCGGAGGTGTCGGAGCTGCTCGCGCGCTTCGACGCCACCCATCCCGCTGAGCGGCCGCACTATTACCTGAGCCTGCTGGGACACACCCCGATCACCGAGGAAAGGGACATGGGATGGCACTGTTGGCCGACAACCTCGCGAGGATCGACGCCGAGCACATGCCGGCGTATCTCGAGTCGAGCAACTCGGCGAACGACCCCCGCTACGAAGGCCTCGGCTTCGCCCGAGTCGGACGATTCACACGGCCCGACGAGCAGGTTGTCGTCTCGACGATGTGGCGGGACGCGCGATGAGCGAAAGTTGAATGACGCTAGTCCGCTTACGCTGGGTTGTTCACGGGTCCGTAGAAGTGCTCGATCGCGCCGCGGACCTGCCTTTCGCCGCGAAGCTCCAGCAGCCCCGACCGGGCGAGTTCCGTAACGTGGTAGTTGACGGTGCTGAGCGGCGCCTGCAGCTCGACGCTAAGGTCCTTGGGAGAAAGCGTCCGGCCCCCATCGACGCCGAGGACTTCGAGGATTGAGACCCGGAGCGGATGGGTATTGGCGCGGGCGAGGTTCTGCCAGTCCACGAAGCTCCTCATGGGGATCTCCTCACTTTCGATGATCTGAGATTACCAAAAAATCGTATACGCACCATCAAAATCTAGTATAGTCTCGCGAAATGGGAGTCGAATTGGGGAATCGGAGGGGAAGAACTGCGGGATGGGTCTGTGTGGCAGTCCTTGCGGCACTGCTGACAATCACGTTCGGGCCCACCGCCTCGAGCCGCGCCAGATCATCGGTCCACAGGACCCGGACGAACCGAAAGTCGACAGCCCGTGGCAGGCAGGCACATGCACAGCGGACCCCTGCAGCATCGCCACGCCGGGGCTCTTCTTCGAAGGGGCCGCCGGGCATCCGACGGTCGGCTTCACACAGTTCATCGTCAACACCGAAGAAAAACCGATCATCGGCGATATCCCGATCGGCAACCTGCGGACCGTTCGCGTCGATCTGCCAAGAGGCCTGACCGTCAATCCCCAGGCGACAGAACAATGCGACCTCGAACCGGGTGAGAGCCCGTCCACATGCCCTCCCGGCTCGAAAGTCGGGACGAGCGCCGTCAAAGCAACCAACCAGGTGACCGGCCTCTCGCTGGAAGTGCCGCCGGTCGATGTCTTCAACATCGTGCCGGAAGAGGGCGAGGCGGCCCGCTTCGGCTTCAGCGTGCTCGGCAACGACGTCTTCCTCGAAGCCGGGGTCGCCTGGGAGGGCGACTACCACGAGTTCTTCACGATCCACGTCGCGAAACTCGGACTGGGACCCGGCTTCGAAACCGAAATCGCCCGAATCGCGAGAAACCGCCTCGTCTTCGACGGCACCGCGGGGGACGGCACCTTCATCACGACGCCGACCACCTGCCGCGGCGAAGCCACCCCGGGGTCGCCCCTCGAGCACATCTACTCGACCCTGCTGCGGGCGGACTCCTACGAGGAAGAAGACCGGACTTCCCGAACAGCTCCGCCTTCGTCGAGTCCAAGATCCCGCCCGGGACCTCGCCGAAGGAATGCGGCATCATCCCCTACGAACCGTCGCTGGCGGTCGACCCCGGAGACGGCGCAGACCGACTCTCCGTCGGGCGCGGTGACGACCGTCGAAGTCCCCCACATCACCGGTGGCGGAAACCAGGAGAGCTCGCAAACCCGGCGGGCGGAAGTGACGCTTCCTGCCGGCATGGGCCTGAACCCGTCGGCGGCGAACGGCCTCGAAGCCTGCACCGACGCCCAGTTCGGCAAGGGCACGCGCACACCCGGTCGCCTGTCCGGCGGCATTCGAAGGTCGGCACCGTCTCGATCGAAACGCCGCCGCTGCCACCCGGCTCCCTGACCGGCAACGTCTACGTCGGCCAGCAGCTCAGCCGCGACCCGGCGCTCCGGGAACGAGTTCCGCATCTTCGTCACCGCCGAGTCGGCGCGCTACGGCATCTCCGCGCGGCTGTCGGCAAGGTGAAGGCGGACCCGCTGACCGGCCGGCTGACCGCGGTGTTCGACGACGACTCGATGGAAGGCCTCCCGCAGGTCCCCTTCACCTCGTTCGAGCTCGACTTCGACGACGGGCCGCGGGCGCCGCTGACCAGCCCCGCCGTCTGTGGCCCACACACGGCCACGACGCACATGACGCCGTGGAGTGGAAACGGTCCCGTCGATGCCGACGGCGAATTCACCCTGACCGAAGCGCCCGGCGGCGGCGGTTGCCCCGGTTCGCTCGGCGAGCGCCCCTTCGCGCCCGGCTTCCTCGCCGGCAGGGAGAGTGACAAGGCCGGCGCCTTCACCCCCTTCCGGACCGACATCGGCCGCTCCGACGGCGAACAGGAGCTGAAGGGCGCCGATGTCGAGCTGCCGCCGGGGATGACGGCGAGGCTGGCCGGCATCGAGTACTGCCCCGAGCGGCGCGCTCGAAGCGGCGGCGGCAAACAGCGGCGTGTCCGAGGCTTCGATTCCAGCTGTCCCATCTCGAGCCTCGTCGGCGGCGCGACGGTGCGCGCCGGAACCGGCTCCGGGCCGATCGCCATCAACGGCAGAGTCTTCCTCACCGGCCCCTACGACGGGGCTCCCCTATCCCTGGCAATCGTCACCCCTGCCATGGCCGGGCCATTTGACCTTGGCTCGGTCGTGGTAAGGGTGGCGTTGCTGCGTGGATCGCGAAACCGCCCAGGTTCGCGTTGTCTCGGACGCGATACCGCACGTCTTCGGCGGCGTCCTGCTCGATGTCCGATCGGTCTCCGTGCGCCTCGATCGACCGGACTTCGCCCTCAACCCGACGAACTGCTCACCGAAGAGCGGTCGAAGGAACCATCCTCGGCGGCGGCGCCAACCCGGCCGATCCGGCTGCCTTCACCACCTTCACGAAATCGCTGCCGTTCCAGGTGACGGATTGCGACGCCCTCGGCTTCGAGCCCAAGCTATCGATGCGCCTCTTCGGCTCACCCCGCCGAACGAAGAACCCGGGGCTGAAGGCGACCGTCGTCGCCCGACCGGGTGACGCGAACTTCGCGAAAGCGGTCGTCACCCTGCCGAAGGGCTTGCTCCTCGACCAGGGCAGCATCGCGCGCGTGTGCACGCGCGTCCAGTACGCCGCCGGCGAATGCCCGTCGGATTCCATCTACGGCTTCGCGCGAGCTTTCACGCCGCTCCTCGACAACCCGCTCGAAGGGCCGGTGATCGCTGCGCTCCTCCGACAACCCGCTGCCGGATGTCGTCGCCTCGCTGCGCGGTCAGGTCAACATCGATCTCGTCGGCCGCACCGACAGCGTCAAGGGGAGGATCCGCAACACCTTCGACGCAGTTCCCGACGTGCCGGTGTCGAAGTTCGAACTGACGGTGCGCGGCGGCAAGAAAGGCCTGCTGCAGAACACGCGCAACCTCTGCGGCAAGCCCCACCGTAAGCACGCCCGCAGGCACACGCGCAGTTCACGCGGAAGAACAAGGGCAAGAAGCGAAGGGCGATGCGGGCGGTCGCCGTCTTCATCGGGCAGAACGGCAAGCAGGTCGAAGCAGAAGCCGCAAGGTGAAGACGCCGTGCAGAGCAAGAAGCACCGAAGCACCGGACAGCGCGGCCCGACCACTAGCCTCCCGCGTCGGTGCTTCCGACGCTATCGGTCCTCATCGTCACCTGGAACAGCCGCGAGGAGCTGTCGCGGACGCTGCCCGGCGCTGATCCCGGAGCTGGATGACGGCGACGAGCTGATCGTCGTCGACAACGGGTCCGGCGACGGCACGGCGGAGGCGGTCGCTGCGCTGGCCCCGCGGGCGCGACTGCACGCGAACGGCCACAATGCGGGCTTCGCCGCCGCCTGCAACGCGGGGGCATCGCTTGCCGCGAAGACCTGCTCGTGCTCCTCAACCCGGACGCGGCGCCGATGCCCGGCTGGGGAGAGGGCGATCAGGCGCCCCTGGAGCGAGGATCGGGGATGGGCCGCGTGGCAGTCGCTGGTCGCGGACCACGGCGGCGAGCGGATCAACTCGGCCGGCAACCCGGTCCACTTCACCGGGCTGGTCTGGGCCGGCGCACACGGCTGCCCGATCGCGACGGCGCCGCCGGCGGGCGAGGTCCCCGCCCTGTCCGGCGCCTGCCTCGCGATCCCGCGGCGCGAACTGGATCGACGGCGGGCGGGTTTCCCGAGCACTTCTTCCTCTACCACGAGGACGTCGACCTCTCGCCTGCGCCTGCGTCTCGGCGGCGGCGTCCTGGGGATCGAGCCGGCGGCCGTCGTCGACCACGAGTACGAGTTCGGCTCCCGCGAGCACAAGTGGCGCTGGCTCGAGCGCAACCGCTGGGCCTTCCTGATCCGCGTCTATCCCGACACGGCCTGCTCGTCCTCGTCGCCCCGGCCCTGCTCGCGACCGAGCTGGCCCTGATCCCGGCCTCGATCGCCGCCGGCTGGGGGCGGCAGAAACTCGGCGCGCTGGCCGATGTCGTCCGCTGGCTGCCACGGCTGCTGCAGGAGCGGCGACAGGTGCAGGTCGAGCCGCGCGGATCGACGCCGCGGAGTTCGCATCCCACCTCACGGCGGAGCTCGACTCGCCCTTCATCCCGCCGGGCGGCGAAGTCGGCGCCGGTCCGGTTCGCGCCTCCGCGGCCTACTGGCGCGGGGTGCGGCTGCTGCTCGGCCTCAGGAGGGCTGCGCGCGTCGGCCGGATCAGGATCTCGTTGACGTCGACGTGCGGGCGGCTGCTCGAGGGCGAACATCACGGCGCGGGCGATGTCGTCGTCGCGGAGCGCCCACTCGCCGGGGCGGTTGTCGAAGAACGGGGTGTCGGTCATCCCCGGCTCGATCAGCGTCACCTTGATCGCGTCGTTGTCGTGCATCTGGCGCAGCTCCGCCCGCAGCGCCTCGCCGATCGCCGTCGCCGCCCACTTCGTCGCCGAGTAGAGCGACCCGGGAGCGACGCGGCGCCCGGCGACGGAGCTGGTGACCAGCATATGGCCATCGCCCCGCTCGAGCAGGTGGGGGAGGACGGCGCGGATCGTCAGCGCCACGCCGTAGACGTTCGTCAGCACCATCGAGCGCCAGTGCTCGACCGACTCCTCGAGGAATCCGCGAGTGGCGCCGAAGCCGGCATTGGCGAAGACGGCGTCGATGCGGCCGAACGCCTCGAGCCCCGCAGCGACCACCGCCTCGACCTGGTCCCACTCGGTGACGTCGCATGCGACGCGCGATCGCCTGCTCCTCGCCTCCAAGCTCCGCGACGAGGTCCTGCAGCGGTTCCTCCCGCCGAGCGGCGAGCACGAGCCGATGGGTCGACGCCGCCGCGCGCGCCGTCGCGGCGCCGATGCCGCTGCTCGCGCCGGTTATCAGCAGGACGGGCTTCTGCGCATCGCCTTCGGCCATCGACCCCGATTCTCACAGATCTGCGGGCTCGGCTCGGCCCGCCGGCCTTGCGATAATCGGCCGCCGTGGACCCCGCCCGCAAGCGAAAGATCCGGCTTGTCGTCGCCCTCGGCGTCGCGGTGCTTCTCGCCGCGGCGCTGGTCTACACGTCCTTCAGCGCCTCGACCGAGGCGAAGGAGCCCTCGCAGCTCCTCAGCGCCGCGCTCCGGGCTCCAGCTACGAGCTGACCGGGAGGGTCGTCAAGGGCTCGGTCCGCCACGTGGGCGAGGGCCTCCGATTCCGCGTCGCCGATCGCGACGACCCCAGCAAGAGCATCCCCGTCAGCTACACCGGCACCGTCCCCGACCCGTTCCGGGGTGGCCGCGAGGTCGTCCTCTCGGGGACGGTCGAGGACGGCGGCTTCGTCGGGGAGCCCGACACGCTCGTCACGAAGTGCCCGTCGAAGTTCACCACCGCCGAATGACGGCTAGCCTCGGCAGCGTCGCGCTGCCGCTCGCCTTCCTGACGGCCGTCTTCGCGGCGATCGGCGGCACTGATTGGACGGCGCGGGGACGAGCGCTGGGTCGACGTCTCGCGCCGAGCGGTCTATGCGCTCTGCGGCCTGCTCACCCTCTGCGTCGTCCTGATCGAGATCGCCTTCGCCGGCGACGACTTCTCGATGCGGATCGTCCAGCAGCACTCCTCGGTCGAGACGCCCGCCTTCTACAAGCTGGCCGCGATGTGGTCGAGCCAGGAGGGGTCTCTGCTGCTCTGGGCCTGGGTTCTCTCGATCGCCTCCTCGGCTGCGCTGTTGGCGACCCGGAGCAGGCTGCGCGAGCTGGTTCCCTACGCGACGGCGGTGATGGCCTCGATCGCCGCCTTCTTCACCGGCCTGATGCTGTTCGCAGGCGGCGTCGATCCGTTCGCGACCCTGAGCCCGGCGCCGGCTGACGGCATCGGCCTCAACCCGCTGCTCCAGCACCCGAGCATGATGATCCACCCGCCCATGCTCTACTCGGGCTACGTGGCGTTCACGATCCCCTTCGCCTTCGCGGTCGGGGCGCTCGTCACCCGCCGCCTCGACGCCGACTGGATTCGCGCGACGCGGCGCTTTGCGCTGATCGCCTGGGCGTTCCTCGGCCTCGGCCTGCTGCTGGGGGCGCGCTGGTCCTACACGGAGCTGGGCTGGGGCGGATACTGGGCCTGGGACCCGGTCGAGAACGCGGCGCTGATGCCATGGCTGGCGGGAACCGCCTTCCTACACTCGATCATGGTGCAGGAGAAGCGCGGCATGCTGAGGGTCTGGAACGCCTCGCTGATCGTTGCCACCTTCTCCCTGGCGCTGCTGGGCACCTTCCTCGTCCGCTCCGGCGTGCTGCAGTCGATCCACGCCTTCGGCGACAGCACCGTGGGCCCCTACATCCTGGGGCTGATCGCGGTGGTCCTGGTCGGCTCCGCCGCGCTGATCGTCTCCCGCCTCGACGACCTCCGCTCGCAGAAGCGGATCGACTCCCTCGCATCCCGCGAGGCGGTCTTCCTCGTCAACAACCTACTGCTGGTGGCCCTCTGCGTGGCGATCTTCTGGGGGACCTTCTTCCCGCTGATCTCCGAGCTCTTCACCGGCGAGAAGTCATCTCTCGCGGCGCCCTGGTTCGACCGCTACACGACGCCGCTGGCGATCGGGCTGGTGCTCTTCACCGGAGTCGGCCCACTGCTGGCATGGCGTCGGGTCAGCTGGGCCTCGGCGAAGCGGATCTTCCTGGTGCCCGCTCTGACCGCCGGGATCGCGGCGGTGGCGCTCGCCGCCGCCACCGACGCGCCCGAGAGCCCGTGGGCGTTCGTCCTCTTCGTCTTTGCCGCCTTCGCCCTGACCGGCCTCGCGCAGGAGTTCTGGCGCGGCGCGGTGGCGCGGCGGGCCCTGTCCGGCGGGTCGCTCCCCGCGGCGCTCACCGGGATGGTGACCCGCAACCGCCGCCGCTACGGCGGCTACATCGTCCACGTCGGCGTGATCGTCCTGCTGGTCGGCATCGCCGCCTCCTCGAGCTTCCAGACCAAACGCGACGTGACCTTGAGGCCGGGGGAGAGCACGGTGGTCGACGGCCGCAGGATCAGCTACGTGCGGCCCACCGTGGAGGTCGACCGTGAGGCATCGCCTTCGGCGCCGTGCTGGCCGTGCAGGAGGGCGACCGCCGCACGCTCCTGCGCCCGAGCCGTCGCTACTTCCGTCCCACCGGCGTCGGAAACGGGGACGCTCGCCAGCTTCTTCGACGGGGAGGCGACAAGCGAGGTCGGCCTGAAGGCGGGCGCCGGAAGCGACCTCTGGACCTCCGTCGGGCCCGACATCGCCGCCGTCCGCCGTCGCGCCCACGCCGCCGACCGCGGGTTCAGGGCCTGCATCCGCGGCGCGCCCGGGGACTCCGGCCCAGTGCCGGCAGCTTTCGAGATTGATGCAGGCGGCGGCGGTGAGCCCGCGCCTGCGCCCGGTCGCGCTTGCGCAGATAGACAGCCTGCAATCCGCGACGGCGGAGAGGTTGGCGGAGAGCTATCTCGCCGATCGGGCGGCGACGACCTTCCGCGTCATCGTCGACCCACTCGTGACGTGGATCTGGATCGGCGGGCTGATCGCCCTTGGCGGGGCTCTGATCGCGATCTGGCCGGCTCGCGCCGCGCGCCGCCGTCCGGGCAGAGACAACGGCCTTGAAGCGCTCAAGGAAGCCAAGTATCGGGAGATCCGCGACGCCGAGCTGGATCACGCGGCCGGCAAGCTCTCCGACGAGGACTTCGCGCTGCTGGACGCGGAACTGCGGCGCGAGGCGGTCGCGATCCTCGATCGGGAGAAGGCCTAAACTAACCCGCCCATGTTCACGATTCTCGGAATCCTTCAGGTGATCATCGCCGCCGTGCTGATCTTCCTGGTGCTTCTGCACTCCGGCAAAGACGCCGGGCTCTCCGGCGCCTTCGGCATCGGTGGCGGTGGCAGCTCCTTCGGAGGCGGCTCGATGGTCGAGCGCAACCTCGACCGGGCGACCGTCTTCTTCGCGATCCTCTTCGTCGTCAACACGCTGGTCCTGCTGAAGGTCTGAGCGCCGCGTCGGACCCGTAGCTAGGTCGGCGACTTTGTCGCGCGCTATGGCGCGTACCAAGTCGCCAAGGTCGTGAAGCGGGGACATCGCTTAGCCTCGGCAATGTTGCGGCTGTTTACAGATCAGGTTAGGCTGTCAAGCGTCGGACGTTCGGAAGTAGTTGACAAGGAGACCCTGCAGATGGAGGCAGCAACCCAAGCCATGCCCACGGCCAGGCGGAGACGTCGAACTGACACCCGCAACCTGGCGCGATGGCAAGCGATACGCATGGCTTCTGGCGTTGATCGTCCCCCTCGCCCCCTTCATCGCCTGGGGCTCGGTGGAGGCGACCGGCTGGGAGGGATTCTGGTTCTTCGCCCCGCTCCTGGTCTTCGGCGTCTTCCCGATTCTCGACGTCGTCATCGGCATGGATCCCTCCAATCCGCCGGACAGCATCCTCAAATGGCTGGAGCAGGATCGCTACTACCGCTGGTGCACCTATGTCTACATCCCGATCCAGTACGCGGGAATGATCTTCGCCTGCTGGCTGTGGGCGAGCGGCGACCTCAGCGTCTTCGAGAGCATCGGCCTGGCGGCGACGGTGGGGGTTGTCAACGGGATCGGGATCAACACCGCGCACGAGCTGGGGCACAAGCGGGATCAGCTCGAGCGCTGGCTCAGTCGCGTGGCACTGGCCCCCACGGGTTACGGGCACTTCTTCATCGAGCACAACCGCGGCCACCACGTCCGCGTCGCCACCCCGGAAGACCCGGCGAGCTCGAGGCTGGGTGAGAGCTTCTGGGCCTTCCTGCCGCGAACCGTCGTCGGTAGCCTGCGCTCGGCCTGGGGCATCGAGTCCGCGCGCCTCGACCGCATGGGCAAGTCGCATTGGACGCTGCGCAACGACATCCTCGGCGCGTGGGCGATGACGGTGGCCCTCTTCGCCGTGCTGACGATCGTCTTCGGTCCCGTCGTCCTGCCCTACCTACTGCTCCAGGCCGTGCTCGGGCTTTTCGCTGCTGGAGGTCGTCAACTACCTCGAGCACTACGGCCTCCTGCGGCAGAAGCGCGAGGACGGCCGCTACGAGCGCTGCCGCGCCGGAGCACAGCTGGAACAGCAACAACGTCGCCTCCAACGTGCTGCTCTACCACCTGCAGCGCCACAGCGACCATCACGCCAACCCGACGCGGCGCTATCAGGCGCTCCGCCACGTCGACGAAGCGCCGCAGCTGCCGACCGGCTACGCGGGGATGATCGTCCTTGCCTTGTTCCCGCCGGTCTGGCGCCTGGTCATGGACCACCGGCTGATCGAGCACTACGGCGGCGACGTCACACGCGCCAACATCCGGCCCCGCGCGCGACGCCGCATCCTTGCTCGCTACGGGGCAAGCGCCGCGTGAGTCGCTTTCGCTGTCCGAGCTGCGGCTACGTCTACGACGAGGAGGACGGGCACCCCCGCGAGGGCTTTCCGCCGGGGACGCCCTGGAGCGAGGTCCCCGACGACTGGCACTGCCCGGACTGCGGGGTCCGCGACAAGGTCGACTTCGAGCCGGACGATTAGAGGGCCTGCGCCGGCGTCCTTGAAACCATGAGCGCGATGTCGACCGCACCCGAGAGGGCCCCCTATGCCGTTGCGGCGCGCCAGCTGCTGCGCGAAACGCTCTTCACGGCCGCTCGCGACGAGCTGCAGCAGCGCGCCTGGTCGGAGATCACGATGGCGGAGGTCGCCGCTGCGGCCGGGGTCAGCCGCCAGACGCTCTACAAGGAGTTCGGCAGCCGCGACGAGTTCGGCCAGGCCTTCGTCATCCACGAGGGCGAGCGATTCCTCGACGGGGTCGAGGCCGCGGTGCGCGAGCACCTCGACGACCCGCGCGCGGCGGTCAACGCCGCGTTGGAGGCCTTCCTGCGCGCCGCGGGCGAGGATCCTCTGGTTCGCGTCCTGCTCAGCGACGACGGCACCGGCGGCATGCTGCCTTTCGTGACCACCCAGGGCGTGCCGGTCGTGCAGTGGGCGACCGCCCGCCTCTCGGCCGTGATCGAGGACGGTTGGCCGCAGGCGCCGGTGGAGAAGGCCCGGCTCCTCGCAGAGTCCTTGGTGCGCCTCGCGATCAGCTACGTCACCGCGCCAAGCGGATCGCCGGAGGCGACCGCGAATGCGGCGGGGGAGCTGCTCGGCCCGTTCATCGACCGGGCGCTGGGCGAGGGTTAGTCGCAACGAGTCCTGAGTGGATCCCCCAAGCGGCCGGCTCTGAGGCCGGCCGCTTGCGAACCGTTCAGGAGATCCCGCTCACTTCGCCTGCGTGGCGACGATCGCAACCTGGTCGAGGGTCGACCCCGACGTGCAGTTTGTTTCATCGCCGATCATCTGCAGGGTGATGCTCTGAGGGTTCCCGGGCTGGGTGAGCCCCACCGGGAGGGCGAGGTCGGCCTGGGGGATGCCGTTGAGGAACGGCGGTTCGGGTGGTTTGTCCGGCGACAGGAGCAAGAGAAACTCGCCGCTCAGCTGGGGATTTCCGTTGATGAGTGGCAGGACGAGCACGGCGCAGCTGCTCGCCCCGCTCTGGGCCAATGTGCCGCGCGCCTCGATGTTCAGGGTGATCGGCTGACCGGCCACCGGCGTCACGGTCAGTGGCGCGCTCAGAGGAACGTTCACGGGGCCATCCTGATTTGCCGGAACCGGGCCGGCGGTGGCACTCGCGATCACGTTCGTCCCCGCCGCGAGCTTCGCGAAGTTGACCGCGCCGTCGCCGATCTTGGCGTTCGTCACCGCCCCTTTCTTGAGCTTGGCCGAGGTCACCGCGTTCTTGGCCAAGTTCTTCGCCTTGACCGCGTTCTTGGCCAGGTTCTTGTTCTTCACCGCCCCCTTGCCGATCTGCTTGCTGGTGATCTTGTGGGCGGCCCAGACGACGCCACCGCTCAGCGCCAGGAACAGCGCCAGGGTTGCGACCACGTTCGCGTAGCTGAGCCTGGGTCGGAATCTCTTCATCGATACCTCCTCGGGGGACGGGACGGGACGGGTACGGGCCGCCCTCGGCGGCTGCCAGCGGCCTCCACCCTAGCCCCTTGGCCAAAACGCCCCGGCGGCCTCTGGACTACCGGGGCGTTCGGACTGCCTGGACCTCTACTTTGCGAATACCCGGTTACCTACGGTCGCATCGCCGAGCGTGTCAAAAGCGACGAGCTTGCCGTCGGCGTTGTAGGTGAGGACATCGGCATCCTCGTTTGTCTCGCCCTCAAGTGTGACCGTAGTCAGGACGACAACTTTGTCGCCGTCAGCGACGAAGTCGTGCGGCGCGGTGCGGAAGTCTTTGCTCAAGAACTTCCCCCAGAGCTCGCCGACCGCCTGTTTGCCGTTGTAGGTCCCGGTCAGCGCGTTATCGCCGCGCACCGTCCACTCGACCGAGTCGTCCATGTTCTTCATCGCGCCCTCGGCGTCCCCGCTGCTAAACGCCCTGTATGCCTCTTCGGCTGCTTGCTTGTTCTCCTGAGCACCCATGGCTGGTCCCTTCCGTCGATCTTCGGATAGAGAGTCGAGAATAGCCCTCCCCCGTTGCGGCTACGTGGCCAATCCGCGCGCGCCTTCGAAGCGGGGCGTCCGTAGATCACCGCAGCAGATCGGCACATTTGCACCGACGCCTGTGAGGGGCCGGATGGGGAGCATGTGTGGATCAGGTTCACGGTCGAACAAGAGCTGAAAGGGGCCTGGCACCTTGTCGCCCGCGCCATTGAGGCTGGCTTCCCCGAGCAGGCGGTCGCTCGCGTCTGCAAGGTCGAGGGCATCTACCGAGCGCGCGTCAGCGACGCTTCGCCCGATCAGCCATACCACCGCTTCGTGGTCCCTCCTTGGGGTCCACCGGATCCGGCGGGCGAATCGCCAGGGGCGCCCCCGAGCTAGGCGGGACTGATGTTCTCGGGTCTGGGGGCCGGCGGCGACCGGCAAAGCCGCCGACGTTCCCTCAGCGAGCTGGCCGGGCAGGACATCGTCGTCGTGGATGCAGCCAAGAAGACGGCCGGGAGGTGGCGCAGTCGATACCGACTCACCGAGCTGCGCGCAGACGACGAGGTTGTGGGGCGGCTCGGCTGGCGCGGCGGCAGCTCGCGCTCCCCGGTTCCCGCGGAGACGGCCGAGGGAGCGTGGCTTATCCGCCACTCGCGCGGGCCGCGCCTTGCGCGCGTGTGGTTCATTGCGGATGCGGGCGACCCAACGTCCGCGCCGGTTGCCGAGCTGGAGAAGCCGCAGGTCGGCCACATGAAACTGCGATCCCGAGCGGGCCTCGGGCTCGAGCTGAAAGAGGTCCGGGCCGGCGATTCGGTCCTCTCGATGCGTCGCCGCTGGGAGCTGGCCGCCGAGGGCTCTCCACCCCTTGCTCACATCGATCCGCCCACCAAGGGCATGAAGGGCGTGCGTTTCGTCCTTCGGGTCGAGCCAGGTGGGGCGGGTGAGCCCGAACTTGCTCCGATCCTGCTGCTCGCATGCACCGCAGCGCTCGTCGCGCAGGCCGAGGACATCTACTTCCTGCCCTCGACTTGACAGGTGAACCGGGCGCCCGGTTCGACCAGCGCGTCGACGTCTCGCTCCTGGGTTCGCCGGTTAACGATCGCCGGCCGGAAGGCGACCCTTCCTGCGAAAGTCGTGGTCCCGGCGAAAACGCGGCCGTCACGCAAGAGCGCCGCGCCCAGCTCGCGGTTCAGATCGTCGAGTTGATGATCGCTCACGGCGGGCGGCTCAAGCCGCCTCGCAGCCGCGGTCGGACCTCTGTCCACCGACCGGTTCTGCCAGTGCATTCGCCTGCCGCCGTTGACGGTCCCGGTGGAGTGCCTAGGTCATGTGGGCGGACCAGGCAGCTGCGTGAGCAGCACGACGGAGACGATCAGCATCACAGCGCCAAGCGCAACGAGCGCGTACCGCCCGCCGCGCAGGGGGAACCGCGTGCTGATGCCGATGAGAAAGAGGACGCTCGCGAGGTAGACGGTGGAACGGACGTACTTATCGGACGTCTCGCCTGCCGTCGCACCTGAGGCGAAAGCCTCGTCCGCATGCTCTTCCAGCGCCTTCCCCTTCCCGAGCCCCGGCTGGCGGTATTGCGGCATGTAGGTCGGGCCCCGAGGCGCGTTGGGGTTCCTCTCGGGGTTCGTGGCGCGCCATGCCTCAAATGCGATGCGGAAATCGGGACGGAAGCGATGCTCGGCAATGGCCATCGCCTGATCATTGTGGACGGTGTAGGCGGCGAACCACGCCTCGAAGGTCGAGGAGTCAAAGTTCCGAATCTCGATGGCTGCAAGATTGGCGCGGCCCGCCTTCGTCCTCGCGGTCGCAGCTTCCGCCAGGTCAACGCGCGACTCGGTGCTCCACTTTGCCGCCGCGTAGCCAGACCAAGCCGCCATCAGGGCAACGATCGACAGGAGGACGGCCTCGGCGATCGAGACAAGACGGTCCCGACGTGCGTGGGCGTCGTCCTGGCCGCTGGGCTTGGCGTGCCCTGCGATCTCCTTGCCGACCTCTTGTGGCGACAGTCCCTCGGGCACGGCATCCGTCTCCTTCAGTTTCCCATGCGGAATGCTACGCAAGGCGAGCTCCCGCTCATCGCACATTGCAGGAGCGCGCGGTGATACTCCACTTGTGGAGTGCCTTCGTGACGCGATCAGGCTCGCAGGGGTCGTTGTGACCGGCGTCGTGTCCCGGCGCCCGGTTCGTCCGCTTGGCGACGAGGCCCGGCGACCGCTCCCGGGCGACGAGTTGCTGCCGAGCGCGAAGGTCCGGTGGACCCACGGCATTACGATCCGTGCTCGGCCGCCCGACATCTGGCCCTGGCTCGTACAGACGGGGTGCAGGCGTGCCGGCTGGTACAGCTACGACGGCCTCGACAACGGCGGCGTTCCGAGCGCGGATCGGATCGTTCCCGAGCTCCAGCGGGTCGAGGTCGGGGACATCTTCCCCTGGACGCCAGCGGCCGACGATGGCTTCGTCGTTCGGGCCGTCGAGCCGGAGCGGGCGCTCGTTCTCGGCAACGACGCTGGCTCGGTCACCTGGACGTTCGCCCTCGAGCCCATCGATGAGACGAGCACCCGTCTCATCACCCGCGCCAGGGGAGACTATGAGCGCGTCGGCGTCGGACTGATGCTCGGACTCGTCTGGCGCCCGATCCACTTCGGCATGCAACGACGGCAGCTACTCAACCTCAAGCGGCGCGTGGAGGCGGCGACATGCTGACGCCTCGACCTTGGATGGGAGCACAACGCTCGGCGTGGGCAGTCGGGTGAATGCCTCACGAGATAACGCCCGCAATCCCTCACGCGTGAAGCCGCGCCCCCAGCCTCAGGTTCCAGCCACCAGTCGATCTCGTACCCCCTCGGGTCCATGACAGACAGCGGTGATCCTTAGTCCACCGCTGCCTGTGCTTCTGTGGTGGCACGCAGCGGAGTCTCTCCCTTGATCAGGTCGGCCGCACGCTCGGCGATCGCGATCGTCGGCGCGTTGGTGTTGCCGCGCGGCACGCTCGGCATCACCGAGGCGTCGACGACCCGCAGGGCATCGGTGCCCACGACACGCAGCTCCTCGTCGACGACCGAGCCGATCGCGCAGGTGCCGACCGGGTGGTAGATCGGGAAGGTCGTGGCGGCCGACGTGGGCTCGCAGCGCGTCGTCGGAATCCCGATCCGGGACCGTGAAGCGGCTCGGCGCAGTACGGGGCGAAGGCCGGCCTGGCGCAGATCTCCTGCATCAGCCGCAGCGCCTCCGACCATCCGCGCCATGTCCGCCTCGTCGCTGTAGAAGGAGTTGCGGACGACCGGCTTTGCGGTCGGGTCCTCGGAGGCAAGCCGGACGCTGCCGCGGCTGCGCGGTGTCAGCAGGCAGGGGGAGACCCAGACGCCGTGCGCCTCGGGGTCGCCGAGGCCCTCTTCGACGATATGGATCGGCGGCGACGTGGAACTGGATGTCGGGCGCGCGACGCTCCGGCCTCGACGCGGGCGAAGGCGCCCGACTCGGCGAGGTTGGAGGCGAAGGGCCCGGTCTGGGTGGCCGTGAACTCCTCGAGCGCCGCCGGCTCGAGCGCCAGCAGCAGGCTCTCCGGCTCCGGCGTCGTCCAGACGCCGTAGGCGGCGGCGTGATCGTTGAGGTTCTCGCCGACAGCGGGCAGGTCGAGGCGCGACTCGATCTCGCGCATGCTCAGGTGTTCCGCCGGGCCCGATGCCGGAAAGCATCAGCAGCTGCGGCGAGTTGTAGGCGCCGCCGCAGAGGATCACCTCGCGCTCGGCCCGCAGCTCCCTGCGCCTCGCCGAGATGGGCGGCCTCGACGCCGACCGCCCTCATCGCCGTCGAAGAGGACGCGGTTGACAGTGCATGTAGGGCATCACGGTCAGGTTCGGCCGCTCCGCGGCCGGGTGCAGGAAGGCCACCGCGGCGCTGGCCCGCATCCCGCCGCGCTGGGTCACCTGGTACATGCCGGCGCCGTCCTGCTGCGGCGCCGTTGAAGTCGTCGTTGCGGTCGAGGCCGGCTTCGACCGCGGCGTCGACGAAGGCCGGCGTGATCGCGATTGCCGGAGCGCTGGTCCGAACCGGCAGCGGCCCGCCGACCGCGTGCCACTCGGAGGCGCCGCGCTCGTTGTCCTCCGACCTGCAGGAAGTAGGGGAAGAGGTCGTCCCAGCGACCATCCGGTGGCGCCCCATTCGTCGTAGTCGCGGTGGTTGCCGCGGATGTAGATCATCGCGTTGATCGAGGAGGAGCCGCCGAGCACCCTGCCGCGGGGCAGGGGCAGGCGGCGCCCGTTGCAGTTCGGCTCGGGTGCCGAGTGGATGCCCCAGTCGATCTCGGTGCCGGCGAGCTTCAGATAGCCGAGCGGCACGTGGATGTTGTCGTTGGTGTCCGGCGGGCCGGCCTCGAGCAGCAGCACGCTGCACGTCCGGGTCCTCGGAGAGCCGCGCGGCGAGAACACATCCGGCTGAGCCGGCTCCGACGATCACGTAGTCGTACATCGGTCCTCCTCCTGGTCGCCGCCGATCCCGCGCGGCTCGTGTCGAGGACCAAGCCTACCCGGCGTTCATCACTATCTTGGGGGCGTGTCTAGCCAACGTATTCGGGGACGAGTGGGACGTCGAGCAGTCCAGCCCGGCTTCAGCTGGAAGCGGCTGCGCCTCGGCCTGCGGCTGAACGCGGAGAGGCTCGGCGCCAGCGTCTACGAGCTGCCCCCCGGTGAGCGGGACCTTTCCCTACCACTTCCACCACGCAAACGAGGAGCTCCTCGTCGTGCTCGAGGGCTCGGTGGTCGTCCGCCGCCAGGACGGGGAGGAGACGCTGGAGCGCGGAGACGCCGCCCTCTTCCCGCAGGCCCGCCGGGCGCGCACCGCTCCAAAACCGCTCGGACGGCCGGCCAGGGTGCTGATGGTCTCGACGCATGGTCCAGCCGGAGATCCTCGAGTATCCCGGCACGGCAAGGTGGGCTGATGGCGGCCGCCCGGGAAGGGGCGACGAGGGCACGCTGAAGGCTTTCTGCGACGCGACGCGGAGGTCGACTACTTCGAGGGCGAGCAGACGAGAGTCGGCGAGGCGCCGCTCGAGGTTGGCGCGCACCTCGGGCCACTCCTCGTCGATGACGCTGTAGTAGGCGGAGTCGCGGCAGGCCGATGTCGGGGACGATCATGTGGTTGCGCATGATCGCCCTCGAACTGCGCCGGCAGGGCGGCGAGGCCGCTGCGCGAGCGCTCGTTGCGGGCGTCGGTCTTGAACTCGACCCGCACGCAGCCGAGCGTCTCGAACGCGTGCTCGAGCATCAGCAGTTTCGCCTCGACGTTTGCGCCGCTGCGCCAGGCGCTCGGGGTCAGCCACGTCCAGCCGATCTCGACGACCCGGTCCGCCGGCCGCACGTTGAGGTAGCGGCTGCTGCCGATCAGGGCGCGCCGCTGCGCCGGCGGCGCGATCGCGAACGGCCCCTCGGTGCCGGATCCGGCGGCGTCAGGGCGACTCCGCATCCAGCGGTCGAACTTCTCGCGGCTCGCGCCGAGGTGGTCAGCCAGGGCCAGATCTCGTCCGGCTGCGCGGCTTCCCAGAGGCCCTCCGCGTGCTCGCGCGCCAGCGGCTCGAGCACGACGATCGAGCCCTCGAGGCGGGTCGTCAGCGGCGCGCGGAACGCGTGTCACGGGCCATCTTCCCGACCCGGTCGAGCTCGAGCCGGAAGACGAGGCGCGCTAGTCCGGTCGCGTCGATCGAGTCGCGCTCGGCGACCCGGCGGTAGCCGATCGATTCGTAGAGGCGGTGCGCCTCGACCTGGCCCGGGCCGGCTCCAGAGCGCGATCGCGGGCCAACCCGCGCGAGCGGGCGCGCCGCTCGCAGTGGGCGACCAGGGCGCGCCGATCCCGCGGCCGCGTCGGCGGCGGCGACCGCCAGCCGCGAGAGTTCTGCCTCGCCGGCCGCTCGCGACCACCCGGCCCGGCGCCTCGGGCGCCGCAGAGCCGACGACTCCCGCGATCCCGCCGGCCGTCGAAGACGAAGACCTCGCCGTGCCTCGGCCGACGGTGAGGAAATCGGCCTCGGAGTAGGGATCGGCGCGGCCGCCGACGCCGAGGGTCACGTAGGCCTCGGTCCAGAGGTCGGCGACCGCGCCGGCGTCGCCCTCGGCTCGCTTCTCGGATCGCAGCGCTCCGCATCTGCGAGCAGTATCGACGCCGGGCGTAACCGGATGTCGCTCGGCGGTTATTGAGTTCGTAACTATCCGCATTATCTTCAGGAGGATAGAGATGGAGATGATCAAGCGGTTCGAGCCGGTGGCCCTGTTGGTCGATGGTGCTCGGCGCCCTCAACTGGGGGATGGTCGGGCTGTTCGACACGAACGTGATCTCGGACGTGTTCGGCGGCAGGCACGCTCACCGACATCGTCTACGTCATCGTCGGCGTCTGCGGGCTGGCCTACATCCCGCGGCTGCTCGACAGCCTTCACATCGGCGGCCACACGCCGCACCCGCGCGGCACCTGACGCGCCGGACTGGGCGTGGAGCCGGGCGGCCGGGGCCTGCTCGGCCCGGCCCCGCCGGCGACTTGCGGGTCAGCTCTCCAGCATCAGAGTCACCGGGCCGTCGTTGACCAGGGCGACGCCCATGCAGGATCCGAAGACTCCCTTGGCCGCGTCGAGCCGCTCGCAGAAGCGGTCGTACAGCGCCTCGGCCACCTCTGCCGGGGCGGCGTCGCCGTAGCTGGGGCGATTGCCGCGCCGGGTGTCGCCGTAGAGCGTGAACTGGCTGACGCAGAGGATCTCGCGGTCGCCGAGCGGCTCGTTCATCCGTCCCGTCCTCGTCGTCGAAGATCCTCAGCGCCCGCACCTTGTCGGCGAGCCGATCCGCGTCGCCGGGGGTGTCATCGCGGCCGACGCCGAGCAGGACCAGCATTCCGGGCCCGATCTGCGCGACCCGCTCGCCCTCGATGTCCACGGCAGCCTGGCTGACTCGCTGCACCAGTGCTCTCAAGGCATGCTCCGCATCCGCGGGACGCATAGAGCGGTTCAGGCGACCCGGTTGCGGCCGCGGCGCTTCGCCTCGTAGAGGGCTTCGTCGGCGATGCCGAGGAGTGTGCGGGCTCCTTCGCCGTCGCTCGGGTAGCTGCTGACGCCGATCGAGCAGGTCAGGCCCTCGCCCTCGCTGAAGCCGAAGGAGTGCCGCTCGACCGTCTCGCGAACGCGCTCGGCGGCCCGCCGAGCTTCATCCGGGCCGGTCTCCGGGAGGAGCACCACGAACTCCTCTCCGCCCCAGCGGCTGGGAACGTCGGCCGGTCGGAGGCTACCCGAGAGCACGGCCGCGAACTCCTGCAGGGCGGCATCGCCGACGGCGTGGCCGAATTCGTCGTTGACGCGCTTGAAGCGATCGATGTCGATGAAGAAGAGCGAGAACGGCCGTCGGTAGCGCTTCGCCCGTCTCATCTCCTCGGCGAGGCTCTCTTCGAGGCTGCGCCTGTTGCGGAGCGCGGTCAGGGGGTCTATGTCGGCGCCGAATCTCTCCCGCCTCCTCGATCGCCTCGGCAAGGCGGCCGAGGCTCTCCGCGTCGAGTGCCTCTTCGATCATGGGGAACAGCTGGCGCTCCTCGAAGCGGACGTGATCGTGCAGGAGTGTCCCGAGCGCCTGGGCGTTCTCCAGGGTCGCCTGGGCGGATTCGAGTCGCAGCGCCTCGCGCCGTATCGCGAGATGCTCGTCGAGCATGCGGCGTGACCGCGGCCGACGTCCACCTCGCCGTGCATCGCCCAGTTCGGTAGCAGCGACCTCCTCCTCGACCCGGAAGTGGCGTCCCCGTCGCTGCCGCCAGAAATCGAGGAAGGAGCGCGTCGCCTCCTCCAGGTCGCCCGCCTCGCGCAGCTTCCTTGCCGCGAGAAGGGCGCCGAGGTGCTCACGCGAGAGCGGACGAAGTGCCTCGTCGCGTTTCATTGATCGGATTGTTGCGGGACTTCGGTCATGCGGTATAGGATCGAACCCGGGTTGATCTCATTTCTGGGTATCAGCCGTCGGATTCAGCCGAGTGGCTGAGGGTCGGGCGCTCCTGCGGGCACGGCAGTTCTTCGAGCCGCGCCAGCGCTCCGAGGACGGCTGGAACGAGCGCTCGACCTATTCCCGCGACTGGGAGGCCGCCTACCGGCGGCGCTGGCAGCACGACAGGGTGGTCCGCTCCACCCACGGCGTCAACTGCACCGGCTCCTGCTCCTGGAAGATCCACGTCAAGGACGGGCTCGTCACCTGGGAGACCCAGCAGACCGACTACCCGTCCAACGGCCCGAGACGCCCGGACTACGAGCCCCGCGGCTGCCCCCGCGGCGCCTCCTTCTCCTGGTACATCTACTCGCCGCTGCGGCCCAAGTACCCCTACGTGCGCGGCGTCCTGCTGGAGATGTTCCGCGAGGCGCGGGAGCGGCTCGGCGACCCGGTCGAGGCCTGGGCCTCGATCGTCGAGGACCCCGAGAAGGCGCGCGCCTACAAGTCGCAGCGCGGCAAAGGCGGCTTCCTGCGCGCCGACTGGGACGAGGTCACCGAGCTGATCGCCGCCGCCCACGTCCACACGATCCGCAAGCTACGGCCCCGACCGGATCGCCGGCTTCTCGCCGATCCCGGCGATGTCGATGGTCTCCTACTCCGCCGGGACCCGCTTCCTCTCGCTGATCGGCGGCGTCTGCCTCTCCTTCTACGACTGGTACGCCGACCTGCCGCCGGCCTCGCCGCAGATCTGGGGCGACCAGACCGACGTGCCCGAGTCGGCGGACTGGTGGAACGCCTCCTACCTGATGCTCTGGGGCTCCAACATCCCGCAGACGCGGACGCCGGACGCCCACTTCATGACCGAGGCGCGCTACCGCGGCCAGAAGGTCGTCGTCGATCTCGCCCGACTACGCCGGCCACACCAAGTTCGCCGACCACTGGCTGCCCGCCGCGCGCCGGCACCGACGGCGCCCTGGCGATGGCGATGGGCCACGTGATCCTCAAGGAGTTCTTCCTCGAGCGGCAGGTCGCCTACTTCGCAGGACTACGCGCCGCCGCTTCACCGACCTGCCCTTCCTCGTCCGCCTCGAGGAGCACGGCGACGGCGCCTACGCGCGGCGGCGCCTTCCTCCGCGCCTCGGACCTCGGCGAGCGAGTCGGAGAACGCCGAGTGGCGGACGGTCGTCCTCGACGCCCGCAGCGGCGAGCCGCGGGTCCCCAACGGCACGATCGGCGACCGCTGGGGCGAGGAGGGGAAGGGGCGCTGGAACCTCGACCTGGAGGGGATCGAGCCGGAGCTGACCGCTGCTCGATCGTTCCGAGGAGGCGGTCGAGGTCGACGCTGCCGCGCTTCGACGGCGGCGAGACCGAGGGCGGGACGACGATGCGCCGCGGCGTCCCCGCCGTGCGCGTCGGCGGCGCCCTCGTAACCACCGTCTTCGACCTCGCGATGGCCCAGTACGGCGTCGCCCGCGACGGGCCTGCCGGGCGAGTGGCCGAGCGGCTACGACGACGCCTCCAGCCCCACACCCCCGCCTGGCAGGAGGTGATGACCGGGGTCGACGCCGGCCGCTGCGCCCGCATCGCCCGCGAGTTCGCCACCAACGCCGAGCAGACCGACGGGCGCTCGATGATCGTGATGGGGGCCGGCACCAACCACTGGTTCCACTCCGACCAGACCTACCGGGCGATGCTCTCGCTCGTCTCTTCTGCGGCTGCCAGGGGGTCAACGGCGGCGGCTGGGCCCACTACGTCGGCCAGGAGAAGGTGCGGCCGATCACCGGCTGGCACCCGTCGCCTTCGCCCTCGACTGGCAGCGGCCGGCGCGCCAGCAGCCGGCGACGCCGTTCTGGTACCTGGCCACCGACCAGTGGCGCTACGAGACCTTCGGCGCCGAGGAGTTCGCCTCGCCGGCCGGGACCCGGCGCGCTGCGCGGGAGAGGCACATCGTCGACTGCCACGCGCAGGCGGCGCGGCTCGGCTGGCTGCCCTCCTATCCGAGCTTCAACCGCAACCCGCTCGACCTCGCCGACGAGGCCGCGCGCGGCCGGGCGCGAGCCGGCCGAGCACGTCGTCGCGCGAGCTGCGCGACGGGCCGCCTCGAGTTGGCCTGCGAGGACCCCGACGACCCGGCCAACTTCCCCCGCGTCCTGACGCTCTGGCGGGCCAACCTGCTCGGCTCCTCGAGCAAGGGCCACGAGTACTTCCTGCGCCACCTGCTCGGCGTCCCCGACGCCGCCGTGCGCTCCGCCGAGTCGGCGCCGGAGAAGCGCCCGCGACGAGGTCCGCTGGCGCGAGCGAGGCGCCGCGAGGGGAAGCTCGACCTCTTCACGACGATCGACTTCCGCATGAACGGCTCCTGCGATCTACTCCGACGTCGTCCTGCCGGCGGCGACCTGGTACGAGAAGCACGACCTCTCCACGACCGACCTGCACCCCTTCGTCCACCCGTTCAACGCGGCGATCCCGCCGCCGTGGGAGGCGAAGACCGACTGGGACGCGTTCGACCGGATCGCCGCCCGCTTCTCCGAGCTGGCCGCCGAAGCACCTCGGCACCCGCACCGACATCGTCGCGGCGCCGCTCCTGCACGACACGCCGGACGAGCTCGCCCAGCCCGGCGGCCGGGTGCGCGACTGGCGCGCGGGCGAGTGCGAGCCGGTGCCGGGCAGGACGATGCCGCAGCTGGTCGCGGTCGAGCGCGACTACGCCGCCGTGGCACGAGAAGATGACCGCGCTCGGCCCGCTGGTCGAGGAGCTGGGGACCGGGGTCGAAGGGGGTCTCCTGGAAGCCGGACGCGCGAGGTCGAGGAGCTGGCGGAGCTGCAACGGCACGGTGCGCGAGGGCGTCGCCGCCGGCCGGCCGCGGCTGGCGCGCGACGTCGAGGTCTGCGAGACGATCCTCGCCCTCTCCGGCACCACCAACGGGCGCCTCGCGGTGGAGAGCTTCCGCGCGCTGGAGTCAGCGCACCGGGCGCCCGCTCGCCGACATCCCCGCCGAGCACGCCGACGGAGCGGCTCACCTTCGCGCGACCTCGGGCACCAGCCGCGCAAGGTGATGGCCTCGGCCGAGTGGTCGGGGCTGGAGTCCCGCGAGCCGCCGCTACTCGCCCTTCACCGCCAACGTCGAGCGCTCGATCCCCTGGCGGCACGCTGACCGGCCGCCAGCAGCTCTACCTCGACCACGAGTGGATGCTCGACCTCGGCGAGGGCCTGCCCGCCTACCGCCCGCCGGTCGACGCCGGGCAGCTGCTCGGCCTCGGCGGCGAGCCGGCGCGCCGAGGACGGCGCTGGAGGTCACGGTGCGCTACCTGACGCCGCACTCGAAGTGGTCGATCCACTCCGAGTTCCAGGACAACCTGACGATGCTGACCCTGTTCCGCGGCGGGCCGGCGATGTGGCTGTGCGGTCGAGGACGCGGAGAAGATCGGCGTCGCCGACAACGACTGGCTCGAGGTCTACAACCGCCACGGCAACGTCGCCTGCCGCGCCGCCGTCTCCCACCGGGTGCCGCCCGGCGTCGCGCTCTTCTACCACTCCCAGGACCGCCACGTGAACGTGCCGGTCTCGGAGATCTCGGGCGCGCGCGGCGGCACCGACAACTCGCTCACCCGCATCTCGATCAAGCCGACCCACCTGATCGGCGGCTACGCGCAGCTCTCCTGGGGCTTCAACTACTACGGGCCGACCGGGCCCCAGCGCGACCAGATGATCATCGTCCGCAAGCGCCGCAGCGAGGTGGCCTACTGATGAAGGTGCGGGCGCAGGTCGGGATGGTGATGAACCTCGACAAGTGCATCGGCTGCCACACCTGCTCGGTCACCTGCAAGAACGTCTGGACCAACCGCCGCGGCACCGAGTACGTCTGGTTCAACAACGTCGAGACCAAGCCCGGCCGCGGCTACCCGCGCGACTACGAGGACCAGGAGAAGTGGCGCGGCGGCTGGAAGCTCGATCGCAGGGGCCGGCTGAAGCTGCGGGCCGGCGGCAAGCTGCACAAGCTGCGAACATCTTCTGGAACCCCGACCTGCCGACGATCGACGACTACTACGAGCCCTGGACCTACGACTACGACCACCTGATCAGCGCTCCGCCCGGCGAGCGTCCAGCCCGGTGGCGCGGCCGCGCTCGCTGGTCAGCGGCGAGAACCTCGACCTGCAGTGGGGGCCGAACTGGGAGGACGACCTCGCCGGCTCGCAGGAGCACGCCGCGCACGACCCGAACCGCCGCGACGCTCGAGGACGAGGTCAAGCTCGAGTTCGAGCAGGCGTTCATGATGTACCTGCCGCGGATCTGCGAGCACTGCATCAACCCCTCCTGCGTCGCCTCCTGCCCCTCGGGCGCGATGTACAAGCGCGAGGAGGACGGGATCGTCCTCGTCGACCAGGAGGCCTGCCGCTCCTGGCGCTTCTGCGTCTCCGGCTGCCCCTACAAGAAGGTCTACTTCAACTGGAGCACGGGCAAGGCCGAGAAGTGCAACTTCTGCTACCCGCGGATCGAGGCGGGGATGCCGACCGTCTGCTCGGAGACCTGCGTCGGCCGGCTGCGCCACGTCGGCATCGTCCTCGTCGACACCGATCGCGTCGAGGCCGCCGCCTCCGTCCCCGACGAGCACGACCTGATCGAGTCCCAGCTCGACATCCTGCTCGACCCCGACGACCCCGAGGTCCGCGAGCAGGCGCGCCGCGACGGGATCGCCGACGACTGGCTCGACGCCGCCAGCCGCTCGCCCGTCTACGCGATGTGCAAGCGCTGGCGGATCGCCCTGCCGCTGCACCCGGAGTACCGGACGCTGCCGATGGTCTGGTACGTGCCGCCGCTCTCGCCGGTGGAGAGCCTGGGCGAGTCGCTGGTCCGCGACGGCGGCAATGCCGAGGACGTCTTCGCCGCGATCGAGGAGCTGCGGATCCCGGTCGAGTACCTGGCCAGCTTCCTCTCGGCCGGGGACCCGGAGCCGGTGCGGCGCTCGCTGCGGCGCCTCGTCGCGATGCGTCGCTACATGCGGGCCAAGAACGTGCACGGCGAGGTCGAACCCGAGATCGCCCGTGAGGTCGGGATGGACCCCGTGCAGCTGGAGGCGATGTTCCGGATGGTGGCGATCGGCGACTACGACGAGCGCTATGTCATCCCGAGGCGCCACGGCGAGGCCTCGCCGGCCGCCTTCGCCGAGCAGGGCTCGTGCGGGATCGACTTCGTCAACGGGGCCGCTCTGCCCCCCGACATGGCCGATCCGCGCGACGCCGGTCCCGACCCCGACTTCGACATCCGTGACCACCTCACCCACCGGAGTGGCAATGGCAACGGCAGCGGGAAGGGGAGCGGGCATGGCGGCTGATCGGGTCCATCCGCTGAAGCTGGCCTCGCTGCTCCTCCAATATCCGGAGCCGCCGCTGCGCGAGGCGGTGGAGGGGCTCGACCTCGACGAGGTGGGTCCGGCGAGCCGACGCCAGCGGGCGCATATTGCCGCCTTTCTCGACTGGTGGCGCGCGCGTTCGCTGGGCGATCTCCAGCGCGCCTACGTCGAGGAGTTCGAGTTCGCCAAGCAGCGCAGCCTCCACCTCACCTACCACGTTCACGGCGACCGACGCCAACGTGGTCTCGCCCTGCTGCGCCTGCGCCAGGCCTACGCGGAGGCAGGGCTCGAGCCCGACGAGGCGGAGCTGCCCGACTTCCTGCCGCTGATGCTCGAGTTCGCGGCACTTCACCCGGCCGGCATGGAGGTGCTGGAGCGGCAACCGGGAGGCGATCGAGCTGGTCGCGCGCCAGCCTGCGCGAGAGCGGCAGCCCCTATCGCCGAGCTGCTCGGCGTCGTCACCGACGCCATGCCCGGGCTCAGCGCGCGCCAGGTCGGCCGCATCAGGCGCCTCGCGGCCGAGGGCCCGCCGAGCGAAGAGGTGGGGCTGGAGCCGTTCGCGCCGCCCGAGGTGATGCCACGATGAGCCGAGGGGAACTCCTTCTCTACGGCGTCCTGCCCTACGTCGCGCTCGCCGTCTTCGTCGTCGGGACCTGGTGGCGCTACCGCCGCGACCAGTACGGCTGGGGCGCGCGCTCGACGCAGCTGCTGGAGAGCCGCGTGCTGCGCTACGGCAGCGTGATCTTCCACGTCGGGGTGCTGGCGGCGATCGGCGGCCACGTTCTCGGCATCCTCGTTCCACGCTCCTGGACCGCCGCGGTCGGGCTCCCCGATGACGCCTACCACGTGATTGCCGTGATCGGCGGCCTTGCGGCGGGCGGCGCCGTGATCGTCGGCTTCCTGATCCTCCTCTACCGCCGTTTGCGCTTCCCGCGGGTCCGAGTGACGACGACCCGGATGGACGTGGCGACCTTCGCCCTGCTCGCGGTGGGCATCGTGACCGGCCTGCTCGCCACCCTGACCAATCTTGGCGACGCCGTCCACTACCGCGAGACCGTGGGGCCGTACTTCCGCCAGGTCCTCGTCTTCGACCCGAAGCCGGAGCTGATGACCGGCGAGGGGGTGACGCTGATCTTCCAGATCCACGTGGTGGCGGTGTGGTTCCTCTACGCGCTGTGGCCTTTCAGCCGCCTCGTCCACGCCTTCAGCATCCCCGTCGACTACTTCCGCCGCAGCCCGATCCCGTACCGGAGCCGCCTGCCCCGCTCGGAGGTACCAGCCGTCATGGACGCGCGACGCGAACCGAAACCTGATCCTGGCGACGATCGCCTTCGCCCTCTGCTTCTCGGCCTGGGGCATGCTGGCGCCGCTCGCGCCGAAGCTGCAGGACGACCTCGGCCTCTCCAACACGGAAACGGCGGTGATGATCTCGATCCCGGTCGTCCTCGGCTCGCTGCTGCGGATTCCCCTCGGCGTGATGACGGATCGCTTCGGCGGCCGCGTCCTCTTCGGGGTGATGCTCGCCTACTCCGCGGGGGCCTGCGTCCTGGTCGGCTTCGCCTCCAGCTACGCGGCGCTGCTCGGCGCCGGCTTCCTGCTCGGCGCCGCCGGCGCCGCCTTCGCAGTCGGCGTCCCGTTCGTCGCCGAGTGGTTTCCGAAGGAGCGCCAGGGATACGCCCTCGGCATCTACGGGATGGGCAACATCGGCACCGCGGTCGCGGCCTTCTCGGTCCCGGCGATCCGCGACGCGGCCAGCCAGGAGCTTGCCGGGATCGTCTTCGCGGTGGTGATCGCCGCCTACGCGCTGATCTGGTTCTCGCTCTCGCGCGAGGCGCCCGGCGAGCGGCCGCAGCACCCGCTACAGCGAGGTCCTGCGGGCGGGCTGGAGGCTCTGGCGGCTCGCCCTCTTCTACTTCGTCACCTTCGGCGGCTTCGTCGCGATGGCGATCTTCCTGCCGAAGCTGCTCAAGGACTGGTTCGACTACTCGCTGACCGATGCCGGCCTGCGGGCGGGCGGGATTCACGGTCGTGGCCACCGCTGCGCGGCCCGTCGGCGGCTGGCTCTCGGACCGGGTCGGCGCCAGCCGCATCCTGATGATCTCCTTCCTCGGCGTGGCCGTCGACGCGGCCGGCCTCGCCTGGCAGGCCGGCGGATCCCTCGATCGTCCCGGTGACGATCTTCTGCCTGACGATGGCCGGCTTCCTCGGCCTCGGCAACGGCGCGGTCTTCAAGATGGTGCCGGCCGAGTTCCCCCAGGCGACCGGCGCGGCGACCGGGATCGTCGGCGCCGCCGGCGGGCTCGGCGGCTTCTTCCCGCCCCTGGTGATGGGCGTGGTCAAGGACGCCACCGGCGAGTTCGTGCTCGGCTTCGTCTTCCTCGTCGCCTTCGCATGTGTGTGCGCGGGACTGCGTCCTCCCGCTCGTCAGGAGCGCCTGTCGCGGCGGCTGCCGATGAGCCCTGACCGCTCGCTCCACGACGGCCACGGCCGGCGGATCGGCGACCTGCGCGGTCTCGGTCACCGACCGCTGCAACTTCCGCTGCCAGTACTGCATGCCGGCCGAGGGGCTGCCCTGGCTCGAGCGGGAGGAGATCCTCAGCTTCGAGGAGATCGAGCGCCTGGTCGGCCTGCTCGTCGGGCTGGGGATCGAGGACGTCCGCCTCACCGGCGGCGAGCCGCTGGTCCGCCGCCAGCTCCCGCGCCTGGTGGCGATGCTGAGGCCGGTCGAGGGGATCCGCGACCTCTCGCTGACCACCAACGGCTACCTGCTCGAGCGCCAGGCCGATGCCCTGGTCGAGGCGGGGATCGACCGGGTCAACGTCTCGATCGACTCCCTGCAGCGCGACCGCTTCTTCCAGCTCACCCGCCGCGACGCCCTGCCGCAGGTGCTGCGCGGGCTCGACGCGATCGCCGCCCATCCGCGAGGTGCGGCCGATCAAGGTGAACGCGGTGGCGATGCGCGGCTTCACCGAGGACGAGGTCGCGCGCTTCTGCGAGTTCGCCCGCTCGACCGCCTTCCAGGTCCGCTTCATCGAGTTCATGCCGCTCGACGCGGACCACGCCTGGGCCCCGGACGCGGTGCTGCCGGGGGAGGAGCTGCGCGCGATGATCGAGGCGATCCACCCGCTCGAAGAGCTGCCGCGCGAGCCCTCGGCGACGGCGCGGGTCTTCCGCTTCGCCGACGGCGAGGGGGAGGTCGGCTTCGTCAACCCGGTCTCCGAACCTTTCTGCGCCGACTGCAACCGGCTGCGGCTCACCGCCGAGGGGAAGCTGCGCACCTGCCTCTTCTCCCTCCACGAGACCGACCTGCGGGGGCCGCTGCGCGAGGGCGCCGGCGACGCCGAGCTGGAGGAGATCGTCCGCGACGCGGTCTGGCGCAAGGAGCTGAAGCACCGGGTCAACGAGCCGGGCTTCCGCCAGCCGCCGCGGACGATGAGCGCGATCGGGGGCTGAGGTGAAGGGCGTGGACAGACCGGCGGTCGGAGGCGGCCCGGGGAGCGCTCGGCGAGCTGGCCGGCGGGCTTGGCGACACCGGCCTCTTCATCCCGATCGCGGTCGCGATGATCACGCTCAACGGCCTCAACGCCACTGCGGTGTTCGTCGTCACCGGCGCTCGTCTACGCCGGCACCGCCCTCTACTTCAGGGTGCCGGTCCCGGTGCAGCCGCTGAAGGCATTCGCGGCGGCGGCGATCGCCCTGCACCTGTCCGCCGAAACGCTCGCCGCCGGGGCGCTGCTGATGGCGGCGGCGATGGCGGTGCTGGCCGCCGGCGGCCTGGCCAACTGGCTGGCCGCGCGCTTCCCGATCGTCCTCGTCCGCGGCATACAGGCCAGCGTCGCGCTGCTCCTCGCCAAGGCCGCGGTCGACCTCGCCGAAAAGGGGAACTGGCCCGGCCTGCCGCCGCTGTCGCCCACCCTCGGCGTCGCGATGGCCGTCGCCGCCTGCGCCCTGCTCTTCGCCTGCCGGCGGCTCTCATTGCCGGGCAGCCTGCTCGTGCTCGGCGGCCGGCGCCGCAGTGGGGCTGGCGGTCGGCGGCCTGCCCGACCTCCACGCCGGGCCGCAGCCGGTCTCCCTCTCGGTGCCCGGCGGCGACGCCTTCGCGCTCGCCCTCACCTCGCTGGTCATCGCCCAGCTCCCGCTCACCTTCGGCAACGCGGTCGTCGCGACCGCCGACGCCGAGCGCAGCTACTTCGGCGGCCGTGCCCGGCGGGTGCGCCCGGCCAGGCTGGCCGCCTCGATCGGCGCCGCCAACACGCTCGCCGGCCTCAGCGGCGCGCTGCCCCTCTGCCACGGGGCCGGCGGCGTCACCGCGCACTACAAGCTGGGCGCCCGCACGGCGGTCTCGACCCTGGCCGCCGGGCTCGCTCTTCGTCGCGCTCGGGCTTGGGCTGGGCTCCTCGCTGCCGGCTCTGCTGCAGGTCCTCGCGCCGGGCGCGCTGGCCGGGATGCTCGCCTTCGTCGCGATCCAGCACGGCGTGCTCGCCGGGCAGCTCGAGCGCCTCGACGACCGCCTGATCGCCGGCCGGCGTCGGCCTCACCACCCTGCTGAGCGGCAACCTGGCGATAGGGTTCGCGGCCGGCGTCGGCCGTCGTGCGCGGCAGGGCGATCTGGAGGCGACTGCCCTGGGCGTCGGAGGGCCTGGCTCGCGCGATGACCGCCGTGACCGCGAGAATGGCTGGAGCGGTTCGCGAAGGAGCTCGGCGCCGAGCCGCTCGAGCGAGGAGAATTCGCCCGCATCCTCGAGCTGGCCGCCGAGGCCGCTCACTCCTCGGAGCGGAAGGCGGCGCCCGGTCGCCTGCTGGATCGCCGGCCGCACCGGCAAGCCCCTCGCGGAGCTGATCGAGGTCGCGAAGCGCACGGGGAAGGCTGACCGCGCCCCCGGGCTCAGCGGTCGACCGGTTCCAGCAGCCGCTCCGCCGTCTCGACGTCGGCGCGGCGTGTTGACGTTGAAGCAGAGCCGCCGGGGTCGCCGAAGCGCGCCAGCTCGTCCTCGGCGACCAGGCGCGGCCGCAGCGACTCGACGGCGCGCTGCAGCGGCGCTCGCGCTCGCAGCGCCGGCCTCCAGTGCCGGCAGGAGCGCGTGGTCGTAGCGCGCCAGCAGCGGCTGCAGGCTGCCGCCGACGCGAGGGCACGACGAGCGGCTCCGGAGCCGAGCCAAGCCAGGCGAGGAGGCGGCGCTCGACGAACGGCATGTCGCAGCCGACGACGACCAGCGGCCGCTCGCCGGCATGCCGCAGCGCGGCGACGATCCCGCACAGCGGGTGCCGCGGCAGCGTCGGGCTCGCGGATCACCCGGCAGCTCAGCGGCGGCAGCTCCGAGTCGCGCTTGGCGACGACCAACGGCTCCAGGCCGGCCTCCTCGACGGCGGCGAGCGGATAGTGAGATCAGCGGGCTGTCCGGCGAGCTCGACCATCGCCTTCGCCCCGCCGATGCGGCTGCCGCGCCCGCCGGCCAGGACCGCGCCGACAGGCCGTGCCTCTCGTCTACCGGCGGCGGACTCGCTCATCCGGTCAGTCTGCCCACTAGTCTCGACTGCCACGGTGACGCGGTGGCGCCCCAGAAACTGATCGAGCTCGAGCAGGCGCGCGACGCCGTTCTGGAGAGGGCGGCGCCGCTCGGCGCGGAGCGGGTTCCCCTGCGCGAGGCTCTCGGCAGGTGCCTGGCGGAGGACGTCGTCCGCCGCCGAGCCGGTGCCGCCCTTCGACAACTCCGCGATGGACGGCTTCGCGGTGCGCGCCGAGGACACCCGCGGGGCGCGGCCCGAGGCGCCGGTCGCCCTGCGCGTGGTCGGCGAGTCGCGGGCGGGACACCCGGCCGCCGCGACGCTGGCGGCCGGGGAGGCGATCCGGATCTCGACCGGCGCGGCCGTCCCGGCGGGCGCCGACGCCGTCGTCAGGGTCGAGGCGACCCGCGCCGAGGACGGCCGGGTCCTGATCCGAGGACGGAGGTCGAGGCCGGGCGCGACATGCGCCGTGCCGGCGAGGACATCCGGCCGGGGGAGACCGTGCTCGGCGCAGGGCACCCGGCTCGGCCCGGCGGAGCTCGGCGTCCTCGCCTCGCTCGGCGCGGCCGCCGTCGCCTGCCGCCGCCGCCCGCGCGTCTGCGTCCTCACCAGCGGCGACGAGCTGCTCGAGCCCGGCGAGGAGATGCGCCCGGGCGGCGTTCGCAACTCGAACGCCTACTCGGTCCCGGCCCTGGCCGAGCGGGCGGGCGCGGAGGTGGTCGTCGCCGGGCCCGGCGCCCGACGACCTCGAGGCGACGCGGGCGGCGATCGCGCCGGCGCTCGACTCCGACGTGGTCGTGCTCTGCGGCGGCGTCTCGGTCGGCGAGCACGACCACGTCAAGCGGGCGCTGGCCGAGCTCGGCGTCGAGGAGTCGTTCTGGGGCGTGGCGTTGAAGCCGGGCAAGCCGACCTGGTTCGGGACGCGCGGCGACACCCTCGTCTTCGGGCTGCCGGGCAACCCGGTCTCGGCGATGGTCACCTTCGTCCTGCTGGTGCGCCCGGCGCTGGTCGCGCTGGCGGCGGGCGGCCCGAGCGCCTGCGGACCACGGCCAGGCTCGCGAGCGACTACGAGAAGCGCCCGGGCCGCGCCCACGCCGTGCGCTGCCGCCTCGAGCTGCGCGAGGACGGCTGGCACGCGCACCCGACCGGGCGCGCAGGGCTCCCACATCCTCACCTCGATGCTCGGGCGCCGACTGCCTGGCGCTGCTCCCCACCGCTAGCGGCCCGTTGCGCGCCGGCGAGCGGGTCGAGGTCGAGCTGCTGCGACGGGTCTAGCATGGCCACGATGACCGTGCGCGTGCGCCTCTTCGCCGTCCTCCGCGAGCGCGCCGGGAGCGACTCGATCGAGGTCGAGCTGGCCGAGGGGGCGACGGTCGCCGATGCCCTCGAGCAGCTCGTCCGGGCCGGCCCCGCTGGCCGAGCTGCTCGAGCGGATGCCGGTGCGGATGGCCGTCAACCGCGACTACGCGAGCCCGGAGACGCCGCTCGGCCCGGGCGACGAGCTGGCGCTGATCCCGCCGATCAGCGGCGGCGCCGACCCGCACGCCCGCGTCACCGGGGAGCCGCTCTCGCTGGAGGCGCTGGCGGCGGCGGTCGGGCCGCCCGGGCGCCGGCGCCGTCGTCGCCTTCCAGGGCGTGACCCGCGAGGTGAGCCGGCTCGACTACGAGGCCTACGCGCGAGATGGCCGAGGAGCGGATCGGCGGAGATCCTGCGCGACTGCGTCGAGCGGCACGGGCTCGAGGCCGCCGCCGCCGAGCACCGCACCGGCGCCGTCGCGCTGGGCGAGGCGTCGGTGATCGTCGCCGTCTCCGCGGCCCACCGCGAGGAAGCGTTCGCCGGCGCCCGCGAGGCGATCGACCGGATCAAGGCCGAGGCGCCGATCTGGAAGCGCGAGGTCGAGGAGCGGCGGCGCCGCGCGCTGGGTCGAGGGCGAGCCGCCGCCGGTCGATCGCCGAGGCGGGAGTCGGAGCGGTGAGCGAGCGGCGGCTGACCCACCTCGACGAGGAGGGCGCGGCGCGGATGGTCGACGTCGGCGCCAAGCAGCCGAGCGAGCGCCGGGCGCGGGCCCGCGCGCGGGTGCGGATGGCTCCGGAGACGGCGCGCGCGGTCGAGGCCGGCGACGCGCCGAAGGGCGACGTGCTCGGCGTGGCGCGGCTGGCCGGGATCCAGGCGGCCAAGCAGACCGGCGCGCTGATCCCGCTGGCCCATCCGCTGCCGCTGACCTTCGTCGACGTCGAGGCGAGCATCGACGCCGAGCAGCGGCCTGGTCGAGCTCGTCGCCGAGGCGCGCACGGTCGCCCGCACCGGGGTCGAGATGGAGGCGATGACGGCCTGCGCGGTCGCCGCGCTGACCGTCTACGACATGGTCAAGGGGCTGGAGCGCGGGGTGGAGGTCGAGCAGGTCGTGCTGCTCGAGAAGAGCGGCGGGCGCAGCGACTGGCGCCGCGAGGACGACGGCGGCGGGAGCTGAGCGGTGCGGGCGGCGATCCTCACCGTCAGCACCTCGAAGGCGCGCGGCGAGGGCGAGGACGAGAGCGGCGCGCGGCTCGCCGCGCTTCGCCGAGGGGCTCGGCGCCGAGATCGCCGGGCGCGAGCTGGTCGCCCGACGACCGCGAGGCTGATCGAGGAGCGGCTGCGCCACTGGGCCGACGTCGAGCGCTGCGAGCTCGTGCTGACGACCGGCGGCACCGGCTTCGCCCCCTCCGACGTCACGCCGGAGGCGACGCGGGCCGTGATCGAGCGCGAGGCGCCCGGCCTCGCCGAGGCGATGCGCCTCGCCTCCCGCGACCACACCCCGAACTGGATGCTCTCGCGGGCCGTGGCCGGCATCCGCGGCTCGACCCTGATCGTCAACTTCCCCGGCAGCCCGCGCAGCATCGCGCAGGCCGGCGAGGCGATCGCCGCCCGCCCTGCCCCACGCCCTCGAGCTGATCGCCGGGCGACGGCGGAGGCCACTGATGGAGGAGACGGTCCTCTTCCTCCACCTGCTCGGCGTGCTGCTGTTCGTTGCGGGCATCGTCGTCGCCGGAGTCGCCTTCGAGACGGCGCGCCGCCGCGAGCAGCCGCCGGAGATCGCGCTGCTCCTCGGCCTCGCACGCGTCGGAGCGGTCCTGGTCGCTTCCGGCGCCCTGCTGCTCTTCGTTTGCGGCCTCTGGCTGGTCGGCCTGGAGGACGTCGGCTTCGGCACCGGTTGGGTCGCAGGCGGCGATCGCGCTCTTCGTCGTCGCGCTGCTGCTCGGCGCCTACGGCGGCCAGCGCCCGAAGCAGGCGCGCAAGCTGGCCGCGAAGCTGGCGCTCGAGGGTGGCGAGGGTGAAGCCGAGCTGCGGGCCCTTCTCGATGACCCGCTCTCGCGGGCGACGAACTACGCCTCCGCCGCGCTGGTGCTGGTCATCCTCGCGTTGATGGTCTTCAAGCCGTGATCGGTGGCGATATCCTTTCCGCCTTTTCACCCGCTATCGCGTGATGCTGTAATGCCTGCGGGGCGATTGGGTGGGTTGGGCATGATCGTGACCGAACAGATCGGCCTGCGCCGTGGCTGAGGCCGCTGCCCCAGCACCGGATCCGGTCTCGATCCTGCGAAGCAAGAGGTTCCTCGGCCTGCTTGCCCTGGCGGCGTTGGTGGGTGTCGCGGCAGCCCTGGTCGCGTGGGGCTTCCTCGAGCTGGTCTTCCATATGCAGAAGTCAGGGTGTTCACCGATCTGCCGGAAGGGCTCGGCTTCGACAGCGCTCCCCTCTGGTGGTCGCTCCCGGTGCTGGCAATCGCGGGCCTGATCACCGCGGTGGCGATCGTGCGCCTGCCGGGTCGGGGGGCCACATCCCCGCCGAGGGCCTCAACCCGGCGCCGACCAAGCCGATCGAGGTGCCGGGCGTGATCCTGGCCGGCCTCGCCTCGATCGGCCTCGGGATCGTGCTCGGGCCGGAGGCTCCGCTGATGGCGATAGGCGGGGGCCTCGGGCATCTTCGTCGCGCAGCGGCTCCTGGCGGCGATGCCTCTCCAGAGGTGGGCGCAGGTCCTTGGCGGCGTCGGCGACCTTCTCGGCGCTCGCCTTTCTCTTCGGCTCGCCGATAATCGCCGCGGTGATCTTGATCGAGGCGTCTGGGATCGGCAGTCCCAGGCTGCCTCTGGTCTTGGTCCCCGGCTGCTCGCCTCGGGGATCGGCTCGCTGGTCTGGATCGGGATGGGGTCGTGGACGGGCCTCAGCACCGCCGATATCGCGATCAGCGCCGCTGAAACTCTCCGAGTCCTCCCGCCCTTCGCCGACTTCGGTTGGTCGATCCTGCTCGCTGCCGGCGGTGGCGCGTTCGCGATGTTCTTCATCTTCCGCCTCGCCCGCGATGACCCAGCGGCTTGCTGCGGCGAAGCCGTTCGTGGTGCTGCCGGCGATGGGGCTGGCTGGTCTCCGGGCTGGCGATCGCCTTTTCGCAGGCCGCCGACAAAGGCGTCGATCAGGTGCTCTTCTCCGGACAGGACGCCCTCGGCGGGCTCGTCGCCGATCCCGGCGGCTGGTCGCTTTCCGCTCTTGCCCTCCTGTGCGCCTTCAAGGGCATCGCCTACGGCCTCTCGCTGGGAAGCTTCCGCGGCGGGCCGGTCTTCCCGGCCATGTTCCTCGGTGCGGCAGCGGGCCTGATGGCCGCTCAGCTTCCCGGCTTCGACGTCACGCCCGGCGGTGGCTGTCGGAATCGGGGCCGGGGTGGTCTCGGTGCTTGGGCTTCCGCTCGCCGGGGTGGTGCTCGGCATCGTTCTCACTGCCGCGGGGGGCGCGGGCTCGGACTCCCTGATCATCGTTGGCGTGGTCGTCGCCTACCTGATCAAGCTGGCTCTCGAGGCGCGCTGGGAGCCGGCAGCCGAACGGCCCTGATCTGGTCAGGACCGTTCGGGCCGACGGCGT
>CAVPCU010000008.1:0-111339 GCA_963702575.1 uncultured Solirubrobacterales bacterium
CGAGCCGTCGTCCTTGCGCAGCGCCATCTCGATGTGGTCTTTGGTCTTGCAGTCCTCGTCGCGGACGATCACGTCCTGGGCGACGTCGACCAGGCGGCGGGTCAGGTAGCCCGAGTCGGCCGTGCGCAGCGCCGTGTCGGCCAGGCCCTTTCGCGCCCCGTGGGTCGAGATGAAGTACTCGAGCACCGAGAGGCCCTCCATGAAGTTGGCCTTGATCGGCCGCTCGATGATTTCGCCCTTCGGGTTGGCCATCAGGCCGCGCATGCCGGCGAGCTGGCGGATCTGTTTGAACGAGCCGCGGGCGCCCGAGTTGGCCATCATGAAGATCGGGTTGAGCTCGTCGAGGTTGTCCTCCATCGCCTGGGCGACCTCGTCGGTCGCTTTGTTCCAGTGCGAGGTAACCGCCTCGTGACGCTCCTCGGCGGTTATGTAGCCTTCGTCGTACTGGTCCTGGATCGCCGCCGTCTGCTTCTCGTAGCGATCGAGGATCTCCGCCTTGTCGGGCGGCGAGACCACGTTGTTCTTGGAGACCGTGATCCCGGCCTGGGTCGCGTAGTGGAAGCCGAGGTCCTTGAACGCGTCGAGCACCTGTGAGACCGCCGGCGCGCCGTAGGCCTCGACCAGGTCGGAGACCATCTCGTTGACGTTGCGCTTCTTCAACGCGTGGTTGGCGAACTCGAAGCCCTCGGGGTCGAACTCCTCGCCCAGCGCCTCGGCCAGGGCGCGCTCGATCTTCTCGTTGAAGATGATCCGCCCGACCGTGGTCAGGAAGTGCTCGTGCCCGGCCCGCCGGTACTCGGCGAAGTCGTGCAGCTTGCAGCCGCCGTTCTCGTAGACAAGCTCGGCCTCCTGGGCGGAGCGGAAGGTCTTCGGCGCGACGCCGTTCTTCCCCCTGCCCTTCTTCAGCTCCTCGTCGTGCTTGAGCAGCTCCTCGCCCTCGGGGCCGTAGGTCAGGTAGTAGATCCCCAGCACCATGTCCTGGGTCGGCGTCGCCAGCGGCGCGCCGTGGGCCGGCGAGAGGATGTTGTTGGCGGAGAGCATCAGGATCCGCGCCTCGGCCTGGGCCTCGGCGGAGAGCGGCACGTGGACCGCCATCTGGTCGCCGTCGAAGTCGGCGTTGAAGGCGTGGCAGACCAGCGGGTGGACCTGGATCGCCTTGCCCTCGACCAGCACCGGCTCGAAGGCCTGGATGCCGAGGCGGTGCAGGGTCGGCGCGCGGTTGAGCAGCACCGGGTGCTCGTTGATGACCTCCTCGAGCACGTCCCAGACCTCGGGCACCATCGACTCGACCATCTTCTTCGCGGCCTTGATGTTCTGCACCGCTTTGCGCTCGACCAGCTGGGCCATGATGAACGGCTTGAACAGCTCCAGCGCCATCAGCTTCGGCAGGCCGCACTGGTGCAGCTGCAGGCTCGGGCCGGAGACGATCACCGAGCGGCCGGAGTAGTCGACGCGCTTGCCGAGCAGGTTCTGGCGGAAGCGCCCCTGCTTGCCCTTGAGCATGTCGGAGAGCGACTTCAGCGGGCGGTTGCCGGGCCCGGTGACCGGGCGGCCGCGGCGGCCGTTGTCGAACAACGCGTCGACCGCCTCCTGCAGCATCCGCTTCTCGTTGTTGACGATGATCTCGGGCGCGCCGAGATCGAGCAGCCTTTTCAGCCGGTTGTTGCGGTTGATCACCCGGCGGTAGAGGTCGTTGAGGTCCGAGGTGGCGAAGCGGCCGCCGTCGAGCTGGACCATCGGCCGCAGCTCCGGCGGGATCACCGGCACGCTGTCGAGGATCATCCAGTCGGGCTTGTTCTCGGAGTTGCAGGAAGGCGGAGGCGACCTTCAGCCGCTTCACCGCGCGTGCCTGTTTCTGGCCTTTGGAGCTGTTGATCGTCTGCTCGAGCTCCTCGCATTCGGCCGCCAGGTCGACCTGTTCGAGCAGGTCGCGCACCGCTTCGGCGCCCATGCCGCCGCGGAAGTACTCGCCCCAGCCGAAGGGGGAGCCGAAGCGGTCCTTGAGCTCGCGGAAGACCGTCTCGTCGTTGACGACGTCCTTCGGCTTCATCTCGGTGAAGATCTTCCAGACCTCGTCCATCCGCTCGATCGCCTCTTCGATGTAGGCCTCGGTGTCGGAGATCTCGGCCTCGAACGTCTTGCGCAGATCTTTGATCATCTTCGCCCGCTCGTCGTCCTTCAGCTTGCGCAGCTGCGCCGCGGTCAGCTTCAGCGAGTCGGCCCAGATGTGGTCGTCGTCGTCGAACTTCTCCTGGCCGCCGCTCTTCGAGGTACTCGACGCGCCGTTCGAGCGACTCGCTCAGCTCCTGGGTGCGTTTCTGCTGTTCGGCCGTCGTAGCTCGTCGAGGACCTTCTTCACCTCTTTCTCGAGCTTGCCGAGGTCTTTGTCGCGGGCCTCCGACGTCGACCCAGGTGACCATCGAGGCGGCGAAGTAGAGGACCTTCTCCAGCTCTTTGGGAGCCATGTCGATCAGGTAGCCGATCCGGCTCGGCACGCCCTTGAAGAACCAGATGTGGGAGACCGGCGAGGCCAGGTCGACGTGGCCCATGCGCTCGCGGCGGACCTTGGAGCGCGTCACCTCGACCCCGCAGCGCTCGCAGACGATGCCCTTGTAGCGGACCCGCTTGTACTTGCCGCAGTAGCACTCCCAGTCCTTGGTCGGGCCGAAGATGCGCTCGCAGAAGAGCCCGTCTTTCTCGGGCTTCAGCGTGCGGTAGTTGATCGTCTCGGGCTTGGTTACCTCGCCCCAGCTCCAGGACCGGATCTTCTTCGAGGACGCGAGGCCGATCTCGATCGCGTCGAAGTTGTTGATGTCGATCATCAGTCCTCCACCTTCGTCTCTTCCTTGGCCTCGGCTTTGGCCCCGTCGGCCTCGGCTCCGTCCCCGTCGGTGCCGCCCTCGCCCTCGGCGACCACCTGCTCCTCCTGCTCGTCGGCGGCCCCGTTGCCGGCGCCCTCGGCGCGGACCCCGGTCAGGTCCATGCCCAGCTCCTCGGCCGCCTTCAGCAGGTCGTCGTCCTCCTCGGAGATCTCGACATCGCCGCCTTCGGAGACGACGTTGGCGTCGAGCGAGAGGCTCTGGATCTCCTTCAGCAGCACTTTGAAGGACTCCGGGATCGAGGGCTCGGGGATGTTCTCGCCCTTGACGATCGCCTCGTAGGCCTTCACCCGGCCGACCGTGTCGTCGGACTTGACGGTGAGCATCTCCTGCAGCGTGTAGGCCGCGCCGTAGGCCTCCAGCGCCCAGACCTCCATCTCGCCGAAGCGCTGGCCGCCGAACTGCGCCTTGCCGCCCAGCGGCTGCTGGGTGACCAGCGAGTAGGGGCCGGTCGAGCGGGCGTGGATCTTGTCGTCGACCAGGTGCAGCAGCTTGAGGATGTACATGTAGCCGACGGTGACCTTGCCCTCGTAGGGCTCGCCGGTGCGGCCGTTGTAGAGCTGCACGGTGCCGGCGCAGCGGGCGCCCGGCGCGCTCGCTCTTGTCGATCGCCGAGGTCGATGCCGCGCTCGGCGTTTTCCTCCGACCAGCTGCATCAGCGCCTCGTCGACGTCCTCGACCGTCGCCCCGTCGAAGACCGAGGTCGCGACGTAGACGCGGCCGTCGCCCTCGTCGGAGTGGGCCTGCTTGTAGGCCTCGGAGCCGTCGTCGTACCAGCCGTTCGCCGGCGACCCAGCCGAGGTGCGTCTCCAGCACCTGGCCGATGTTCATCCGGCTCGGCACGCCGAGCGGGTTGAGGATCACGTCGACCGGGGTGCCGTCGGCGAGGTGGGGCATGTCCTCTTCGGGCACGATCTTCGAGATCACACCCTTGTTCCCGTGGCGGCCGGCGAGCTTGTCGCCCTCGGCGATCTTGCGCTTGGTCGCGACGTAGACGCGGACCAGGTCGTTGACGCCGGGCGGCAGGTCGTCGCCGTCGTCGCGGCTGAAGGTGAGCACGTCGATCACGACGCCGCCCTCGCCGTGCGGGACCTTCAGCGAGGTGTCGCGGACCTCGCGCGCCTTCTCCTTGAAGATCGCGCGGATCAGCTTCTCCTCGGCGGTCAGCTCGGTCTCGCCCTTCGGCGTCACCTTGCCGACCAGGAGGTCGCCGGAGATGACCTCGGCGCCGACGCGGACGATGCCGCGCTCGTCGAGGTTGCGCAGGCTCTCCTCGGAGCGGTTGGGGATGTCGCGGGTGATCTCCTCGTCGCCGAGCTTGGTCGTGCGGGCGTCGATCTCGTACTCCTCGATGTGGATCGAGGTCATCTCGTCGTCCTTGACCAGGCGCTCGGAGAGGATGATCGCGTCCTCGAAGTTGTAGCCCTCCCAGGACATGAAGGCGACCAGGCAGTTCTTGCCGAGGGCGATCTCGCCGCCCGCGGTCGAGGAGCCGTCGGCGAGCACGTCGCCGGCCTTCACCTGCTGGCCGCTCTTGACGATCGGCCGCTGGTGGATGATCGTCCCCTGGTTGGAGCGCATGAACTTGTTCAGCGGGTACTCGTCTTTCTTCGAGCCGTGGCTGACGACGATCTGCTCCGAGTCGACGTGGGTGACCTCGCCGTCGTTGTCGGCCAGGATGACGTCGCCGGTGTCGACCGCGGCGCGGCGCTCCATCCCGGTGCCGATCAGCGGCGGCTCGGGTTTCAGCAGCGGCACCGCCTGGCGCTGCATGTTCGAGCCCATCAGCGCCCGGTTGGCGTCGTCGTGCTCGAGGAACGGGATCAGCGCCGTCGCCACCGACCAGATCTGGGTCGGCGAGACGTCCATCAGTTCGACTTCCTTGGGCGTCGCGGTCGCGTACTCCTGCTCGCCGGCGCGGACCAGCACCTGCGGGCCCTTCAGCTTGCGGGTCTTCTCGTCGATCTCGGCGTTCGCCTGGGCGATCACCATTTCCTCCTCCTGGGTGGCGTCCAGGTGGACGATCTCCTCGCTGACGACGCCGTCCTTGACCACCCGGTAGGGGGTGGTGACGAAGCCGTGCTCGGAGATCTGCGCGTAGGAGGAGAGCGAGCCGATCAGGCCGATGTTCGGGCCCTCCGGCGTCTCGATCGGGCACATCCGGCCGTAGTGGGTCGGGTGCACGTCGCGCACCTCGATCGGGGCCCGCTCGCGGGTCAGGCCGCCGGCGCCGAGCGCCGAGAGGCGGCGGCGGTGGGTGAGGCCGGCCAGCGAGTTGGTCTGGTCCATGAACTGCGAGAGCTGCGAGGAGCCGAAGAACTCCTTCAGCGCCGCGACCACCGGGCGGATGTTGATGATCGTCTGCGGGGTGATCGCGTCGGCGTCTTCGGTGGTGAGCCGCTCGCGGACGACGCGCTCCATCCGGTAGAGGCCGATCCGGAAGGCCTCCTGGATCAGCTCGCCGACGGTGCGCAGGCGGCGGTTGCCGAAGTGCTCGTACTCGTCGAGGTGCTCGGCGACGGGCTCGCGCGGGTAGGTGATCGCCTCCGCCGCGTAGTCCTTGATCGGGTTCTCCTCGTCGATCTCCTCGGGGATGCCGAGCAGCTTCGGCAGGCTGACCAGCTCCTTGATCAGGGCGATGATGTCGTCGTGGGTGAGGACCCGGTTGTCGAGGTCGATGTCGAGGTCGAGGCGGGCGTTCAGCTTGTAGCGGCCGACCCGGGTCAGGTCGTAGCGCTTGGGGTCGAAGAAGAGCTGCTCGAGCAGGGCCTTGGCGGCGTCGACCGAGGGCGGCTCGCCCGGGCGCTGCTTTTTGAACAGCTCGATCAGGGCGCCCTCTTCGGTCAGCGTCGCCTCGGTGTCGGCCGGCGATCGTGTGCTTGAGGTAGACCGAGTCGTCGAACATCTTCAGGATCTGCTCGTCCTCGACGTAGCCCATCGCCCGCAGCAGCACCGTCACCGGCAGTTTGCGCTTGCGGTCGATGCGCACGTAGACGCGGCCTTTTTTGTCGATTTCGAGCTCCAGCCAGGAGCCGCGGGCCGGCATCAGGTTGGCGATGAAGACCTGTTTCTCGGGGTCCTTCGGCGCCATCACGTAGGCGCCGGGCGAGCGCACGAGCTGGGTGACGACGACGCGCTCGGTGCCGTTGATGATGAAGGTCCCGCGCTCGGTCATCCACGGGAAGTCGCCCATGAAGACGGCCTGCTCGCGGATCTCGCCCGTCTCTTTGTTCTGGAAGGCGACCGTCGCGGTCAGCGGCCGCGAGTAGGTCATGTCCTTCTCGCGGCACTCCTCGATCGTGTGCGGCGGCTCCTCGAACTTGAACTCGCCGAAGACGATCGCGAGGTTCCCCGTGTAGTCCTCGATCGGGGATATGTCGTTGATCGTCTCCCGCAGCCCGCCCTGCTTCGGATCGGTCAGCTCTTCGAAGGAGCGACGCTGGATATCGATCAGGTGGGGGACTTCGAGCGGGTTCTTGAGTCGGGAGAAACTCCTACGGGTTACGGGGGCAGCGTTGGAACGTGCCAAGTCGGCGACTCCTCAGGCGGTCAGAGGGACGTGGATACAGCGCAGATACGAGCAGGGGATGACAACAGGCGCGCGACCGCGAAAAATAACACACGGCCGCGCTCGGCCGTCGGATCGGCTCCCTGCCTGCGATCCGTTCGCGCTCGGTGCGGCGCTTTATTTGAGCTCGACGGTCGCGCCGGCCTCCTCGAGTTCCCCTTTGATCTTCTCGGCTTCGTCGCGCTCGACGCCCTCTTTGATCGCTTTCGGGGCCTCGTCGACCAGCGCCTTGGCCTCTTTCAGGCCGAGCCCGGTCGCGGCGCGGACGACCTTGATCACCGGCACCTTCTGGCCGCCGACCTCGGTCAGCACGACGTCGACCGTCGCGGCTCTCCGCCTCGCCGCCGCCCTCGCCGGCGTCGCCGGCGCGCCCGCGGCGGCCGGCGCTGCGGCCGCGACCGCGGTCGCGGAGACGCCGAACTCCTCCTCGAGCGCTTTGATCCGCTCGGAGAGCTCGAGCACCGAGATGCCTTTCAGCTCCTCGATCCAGTCCTCGGTTTTCACTTTGGTTGCCATCAGTCCTCTTTCTCCTTTTGTTCTTGAAGCTGCTGAAGTTGACTTGCGAGCCCGGAGATCATCGAGCCGAGGCCGCGGACCAGGCCGGTCAGCGGGCTGGCGACGACGCCGGCGAGCTGGCCGTTGAGCACCTCGCGCGCGGGCAGGCGGGCGATCGACTTGAACTGGTCCTCGTCGAGGCTGAGCCCGTCCATGAAGCCGCCCTTGAAGGTGAGGACCTCGTGCTCTTTGTTGAAGGTCGAGATCGCCTTCGCCGCCATCGCCGTGTCGCCGCGGACGAAGGTGAGGGCGGTCGGGCCCTGCAGCAGCTCGGCGAGGCGCTCCTCGCCGGCCTTCTCGGCGGCGCGTTTGGTCAGGCGGTTCTTGACGACGCGGAAGCTGGCGTCGGCTTCGCGCAGCTTGGCGCGCAGCTCGGCGGCCTGCGGGACGCTGATGCCGCGGTAGTCGACCGCGAAGATCGCCTCGGCGCCCTCGATCTGGGCCGCGATCTCCTCGATGGCTTGTGCCTTTTCGTCTCGGTTCATTCGTTCACCTGCACCGGGCTTCTCGGGCCGATGAGCCCTGCCGGTGGTCTTCGGGTCGTGCGGCGGGGGAGTCTAGGCGGTGCCGGCTCCTCTGCGGTCTCGGCCGCGGCCGGGGCGGCGGCCTCCCGCTCGCCGGTCTTGCCGGCGTCGACGCGGATCCCGGGGCCCATCGTCGTCGTCAGCGTCGCCGAGAGGATGTAGCGGCCCTTCGCCGAGGACGGCTTGGCGCGGACGATCTCGTCGATCACCGCGAGGCAGTTGTCGAGCAGCTTCTGCTGGTCGAAGCTCGCCTTGCCGATCGCCATGTGGACGATCGCCTGGCGGTCGGTGCGGTACTCGACCTTGCCCGCCTTCGACTCGGTGACCGCCTTCTCGACGTCGTCGGTGACGGTGCCGACCTTCGGGTTGGGCATCTTGCCCTGCGGGCCGAGCACGCGGCCGAGCTGGCCGACCGCCTTTCATCATGTCCGGGGTCGAGATCGCCACGTCGAAGTCGGTCCAGCCCTCCTGCGACTTTCTCGGCCAGGTCCTGGCCGCCGACGAAGTCGGCGCCGGCCGCCTCGGCGTCGCGGGCCTGCTGGCCCTGGGCGAAGACGGCGATCGTCACGTCCTTGCCGAGCCCGTGCGGCAGCGCAAGGGTGCCGCGCAGCTGCTCCTCGGCGTGGCGCACGTTGACCCCGAGCCGCAGGTGCAGCTCGACCGTCTCGTCGAAGCTGGCGCTGGCCGTCTCCTTGATCAGCGCGATCGCCTCGGCCGGCGGGTAGGCGTGCTCGCGCTGCACCTTGCCGAACTGTTTGCGGTAGCGCTTGCCGTGGGCCATCGCGATCTCCTACTTGACGTCGACGCCCATCGAGCGGGCGGTGCCGGCGATGATCTTCGAGGCGGCGTCGAGGTCGTTGGCGTTGAGGTCGGGCATCTTGCGCTCGGCGATCTGGCGGACCTGGTCCATCGAGATCGTGCCGACTTTGTTGACGTGCGGCTCGCCCGAGCCCTTCTGGATCCCGATCGCTTCGCGGATCAGCACCGCGGCGGGCGGCGTCTTGGTGATGAAGTTGAAGGAGCGGTCCTCGTAGACGGTGATCTCGACCGGGATGATCGTCCCGCCTTCGCTCTGGGTCTGCGCGTTGAAGGCTTTGCAGAACTCCATGATGTTGACGCCGTGCTGGCCCAGCGCCGGGCCGACCGGCGGCGCCGGGTTGGCGTTGCCCGCCTGGATCTGCAGCTTGATGAGGGTGAGGACTTTTTTCGCCATCGGGGTCGGGGAGGGTAGCGGGCCGGGCTAGATCTTCTTCACCTGGTCGTAGTTGACCTCGACCGGGGTCTCGCGGCCGAAGATCGAGACCAGCACCTTGAGTTTGGCCGCGTCCTCGTTGATCTCGGCGATCTCGCCGGAGAAGTCCGAGAGCGGGCCGGAGATGACCTTGACCGACTCGCCGATCGAGAACTGCGCCTGGGTGCGCGGCCGCTCGGCGGTCTCGCGGTGCAGCAGGCGGTCGACCTCCGGTTTGGAGAGCGGCACCGGCTTGTTGCGCGGGCCGACGAAGCCGGTCACACCGGGGGTGTTCTTGACCAGGCCCCAGGCGTCGTCGGTCATCTCCATGTTGACCAGGACGTAGCCGGGCATCGTCCGTTTCTCCTTCGGTTCTTTCTGGCCTTCTTTGTTGAGCTCCATCACCTGCTCGGTCGGCACGACGACCTGGCGCACGTTGCGGTTCTGGCTCATCGTCTGCACCCGGTGCTCGAGGTTGTGCTTGACCTTGTTCTCGTGCCCGGAGTAGGTGTTGATCACGTACCAGCGATACATCTCGGAGGATTGCCTTTGCTTTGGGGATCCGCTAGAGGATCTGCTTGATGAGGAAATTGAAGGCGCGTGTCGAGGAGCGCCGAGGTAGGCGCCGGCGACGGCGACGAAGATGATCGTCACCGCGGTCGCCTGGACCAGGGTTTCGCGGTCGGGCCACTGGACTTTGCTCAGCTCCGCCCAGCAGGAGACGAGGAAGCCGATGACGCCGCCGCGCTGGCGCTTTTCGGCCTGCGCCTGTTTCTGGCGGCGGGCGAGCTGCTCGCTCTCCTGGCGCTTCTGCGCCTCGCGCTTGCGCTTCTCGGCTTCCTTGGCCTGCTTCGCTTCGGCGCGGCGCACGGCGCGGTCCGACTTCGGCGCGTCCGGGGTCTCCAGCTCCACTTCGGGCGCGCCGGCGGCCATCCCGGCCTCGACCGCCTCGATCTCGGCGATGTCGCCGGAGACCGGGACCTGGGTGTCGTGCTGGGCGCGCGACTCGGTGACGCGCCTGTCGCCGCCGGAGCGCTTCTGCTCCTCGGCTTCGCGGGCGCGGCGCTCGGCCTTGCGCTGTGCGCGGGTTTTGGCCATCGGCGCCTCAGCGTCCCTTCTCGTCGCCGAGGAGCACTAGCGCGTCTCCTTGTGCGCGGTGTGGCGGCCGCACCAGCGGCAGAACTTGCGCAGCTCGATCCGGTCCGGCGAGTTTCGCCGCGACTTGTTGGTCTGGTAGTTGCGCCGCTTGCAGTCTTCGCAAGCCAGCGTCACCGCGATGCGGACATCTCCGCGAGCCATGTCTCCCTCGTTGCCGTACGAAGTCGTTACAAGGAAAAACCCCGGGCCGAGGGCACGAGGCTGAGCGAAGAATAGCGCTCCGCCGCTCCTCGAGGAACCTCAGCGCCGGCGTCACTCGCCGCGGAGATCGACGACTTCGCAGTCGAGCTCCTCTGCCCGTTCGGCGATCTCCGGGTCCCCGGTCCAAAGCGGAGCGTCGAGGCGCCTTGCGGTCGCGACGCAGAATGCGTCGGCGTAGGAGAGCCCACCGCCTGCCTTGACACGCGCCGCGGAGCGAACTAGCGACCAGTCCGGGTTCAAGACTTCACTGCGTTGACGAATCCTCTCGATGTCGGCGTTCGCCGCTTTCTCGCCCCGCTCGCGGATCCGTATGTAGAGCACCTCGCCGAGGTTGATCGACGAAATCGCCGCGCCCTGGGAAAGCCACACGTCTTGGACCCTCCCTGCCGCCGGCTCGTTCTTCAGATACGCAAGCAGGGCCCAGCTGTCAAGGACGACCAACGCCCCACCTCTGAGCCTTACGCTCCTCCAGCTCGCGCTCCCTGCGCCGCTCCTCCATCAGCGCATCGGTCCCGCCTCCTGGCGTGTCGGCCCAGATGCCGCGCAGCGCTTCGACCCCTTTGCGGCGCTCGTCGACGTCGTCGGCTAGGCGGTGGATTCGCACCTCCTTGCCGTTCGGCTCGAACACGACCTCGTCGCCCGGCGCGATCCCGATCTCGTCGCGAATCGCCTTGGGTATCACGACCTGCCCTTTTGCCCCGACCTTATGCGCCATGGCAACAGTATAACTGAGAAGTATGACCTAACTCAGAGGCCGAGGGTTTTGGCGATGATCGTGCGCTGGATCTCGGAGGTGCCGCCGTAGATGGTCGAGACCATCGTCGTGCGGACGAGGCGCTCCATGTCGTACTCGGAGGAGTAGCCGTAGCCGCCCATCATCTGCATCCCCTCGAGCGCGACCCGTTTGGCGACCTCGGTGACGTGCAGCTTCACCATCGAGGCCTCGCGGGGGAGCATCCGGCCGGGATCCTCGTCGGTCAGGGTCGCGACCCAGCGGGTCATCAGGCGGGCCGACTCGAGTTCGGTCGCCATGTCGGCGATCCGGTGCTGCAGCGCCTGGAAGGAGCCGATCGGGCGGCCGAACTGCTTGCGCTCCTTTACATAGGCGAGGGCGTCGTCGAAGACGCGCTGGGCGATCCCCAGCATCGTCGCGGCGAGGATCAGGCGCTCGACGTTGAGGCCCGCCATCAGCTGCGTCCAGGCCTGGTCGACCTCGCCGAGCAGGGCGTCGGCCGGCGCCTCGACGTCGGTCAGGTAGAGGTGGTTGGTCTCGGTCCCCCCCATCGTCTCGATCGGGACGATCTCCATCCCGGGCGCCTCGCGCGGCAGCCAGATCATCGAGAGGCCCTCGTGCTTGTTCTCGCCCTTGGTCGTGCGGCAGACGACGAGGACGTGGTCGGCGATGTGGGCGTTGGAGATGAAGACCTTCTGGCCGTTGAGGACGAAGCCGCCGTCGACCTGCTCGGCCCGCGCCGTCAGCGCGCCGACGTCGGAGCCGGCCTCGGGCTCGGTCATCGCGATCGCCTCGACCGCGCCGGCGGCGATCCCGCCGAGGATCTCGCGCTTCTGCTCGTCGGTGCCGAAGCGCTGGGTCGCGCCGGCGACGATCAGCGTCGTCGCGTAGCCGCCGATCGGGGCCAGCCCGCGCGAGGTCTCCTCCATGAACAGGCAGGCGTCGAGCATCGAGCCGCCCGAGCCGCCGTGGTCCTCGGGGATCGTCACCCCGAGCCAGCCCAGCTCGGCCATCTGCCTGTAGAGGTCGAAGTTGTGGTGCTCCTTGTAGCCGTCGGTGAGCTGCTCGCGCTGCTCCCTGGTCCCGCACTCGCGCGCGCAGAAGTCGCGGATCGCGGCGACGAAGTCCTGCTGCTCGTCGGTCAGGGCGAAGTCCATCGGCACGGCAGGCTAACCGACCCAAGCCCGGGACGAGACTCGAACTCGTGACCCCTTCCTTACCATGGAAGTGCTCTACCAACTGAGCTACCCGGGCGGAGCGATCAACTTTAGCGGTGTGGCGCCGAACGACCGCTCCCGGGTGGCGAACGATGAGAACGATGAAATAGAGTGTCTCCCGGATGAGGGAAAGACGGGACCGCTGGACGATCGTGCTTGCCCTGGCCGCCGGGGCGGCGCTCGCCCTGAGCGCGGCCGGTTGCGGCGGCGGCTCGAGCTCCTCGACGACGACCTCGGCGAAGACCGGCTGCAAGGAAGTCGAAGCGCCCGAACCGCGCGAAGAGAGCCTGACGGCGCCGAAGCAGACGGTCAAGCGGGGCGAAAAGCTGACCGCGGTGGTCGAGACGAGCTGCGGCAGCTTCGAGATCGCGCTCGACAGCAGGCAGGCGCCGAAGACCGTCAACTCGTTCGCCTACCTCGCCCGTCAGGGCTTCTACGACGGCCTCGACTTCAACCGGGTCGTCTCCGGCTTCGTCGTCCAGGGCGGCGACCCGGCCGGAGACGGCACCGGCGGCCCCGGCTACACCGTGGTCGAGAAGCCGCCCGCCAACGCCTCCTACACCAAGGGCGTCGTCGCGATGGCGAAGACCGCCGCCGAACCTCCCGGCTCCTCCGGCAGCCAGTTCTTCGTCGTCACCAGCGTCGACACCGGCCTGCCGCCCGAATACGCGCTGCTCGGCAGGGTCAGCAAGGGCTACGGCACCGTGCAGCGGATCAATGTGCTGGGCGGCGCCAACGAAAAGCCCAAACAGACCGTCCTGATCGAAAAGCTGACGATCGAGAAGAACTGAGTCGCCGAGATTCTGCGTACTTGCAGATCGCTCACTACATTGAGTAAAATGCCTCAACGTAGTGAGCAAATCGTCACCATATAGGCGTGCCACCTTCACCGAGCTGGCCTCGCGGCTGAACGAGGAGGCTGCTCGAATCCAGGTCGTCAGCGGCCCCCGGCAGGTCGGAAAGACGACCGTCGTGCGCCAGGTGCTGGAAGCGATCGGCCAGCCGAGCCATTACGCCAGCGCCGACGAGCCGACCTTGCGGGATTCCGCCTGGCTCGAGGCGCAGTGGGAGGAGGGACGGCGGCTCGCCCGGGCGCGGCCCGCGGGCGCGATCCTCGCCGTCGACGAGATCCAGAAGGTGTCCGGCTGGTCCGAGGCCGTGAAGCGCCTGTGGGACGAGGACCGCCGCTCGGACCTGCGCCTGCGAGTGGTCCTGCTCGGCTCGGCGGCGCTGCTCGTCCAGCGAGGCCTGAGCGAGAGCCTCACCGGGCGCTTCGAGCTGATCCGGGCTCCGCACTGGTCCTTCGGCGAGATGAGCGAGGCCTTCGGCTTCAGCCTCGACGAGTTCGTCCACTTCGGCGGCTACCCGGGCGCGGCCGACCTGATCGGCGACGAGCGTCGCTGGGCGGCATACGTCCTCGACTCGATCGTCGAGACGACGATCTCACGCGACCTGCTCCTCCTCACCCGGGTGGACAAGCCGGCGCTGCTTCGCAGCCTCTTCCGGCTCGTCTGCGACTACTCCGGCCAGATCGTCTCTTACCAGAAGCTGACCGGACAGCTCCAGGACGCCGGCAACACGACGACGCTCGCGCACTACCTCGACCTGCTCGCCGCCGCCGGGCTGGCGATCGGCCTGGAGAAATACGCGCCCGGGAAGGTGCGCCAGCGCCGCTCGACCCCCAAGCTGCTGGCGCTCGACACCGCCCTGGTCACTGCCATCGGGGGCCGCAGCTTCGCCGAGGCCCGCGAGGACCCCGAGCAGTGGGGCCGGCTGGTCGAGACGGCGGTGGGCGCGCATCTGATCGCCACCCGCGACCCCCGCGCCGAGATCCTCTACTGGCGCGATCGCGATCGCGAGGTCGACTTCGTCGTCCAGCGCGGCGCCGAACTGACCGCGATCGAGGTCAAGAGCGGTCGCCGCCACGACGGCATGCCGGGGATGTCGGCCTTCGAGAGAGCGCACGGGCCCACCCGCAAGCTGCTCGTCGGCGGAGACGGGACTCCGCTCGACGCCTTCCTCTCGGCCGAGGTGCCGATCCCGACCTAAGGAGCCGGTGGCGTTGGCCAAACGGTACGAAGCTGTCCACAAGAGCCAGCCGGGGGTGTACAATCGCGTTTACGGACCATGGAGTCCCTTGCCGCCCACTCCGAGCGCGAATGGATCCTGATCGGGATGGCCGAGAGCTGCGCCGCCCGGGGGTTCGAGAGGACGAGCGTCGCCGACGTCTGCGCGGCGGCGGGCGTCGAACTCGCCTCTTTCGAGGAGCTGTTCGACGGCAAGGACGAGTGCCTGGCGGCGGCGATGGAGATGGCGATCGGCGACGTCCGGCGGCGGCTCGCCGCCGTCCACTTCCCGGCGAAGCCCTGGGCGGCGAGCGTGCGCGACGGCGCCGCGGCCCTGCTCGGCTTCCTCGCCGAGCGACCGGCGCTCGCCCGGATGGCGCTGGTCGAGGTGCCGGCCGCGGGCGGTCGCGCCGCCGAGCTCTACGCGTCGGGCAAGCGCGAGCTGCAGTCCTTCCTCGAGCGGGGCGAGGCGCAGGCGGTCGAGCCGGGCGTGCCCGCGAGCGCCGCACGGGCGGCCCTCGCCGGCGCCGAGGCGCTGATCGCCCGCGAGGTCCTCGCCGGCAGGATCGCCAGCCTCCCCGAGCGCACCCGCGAGGTCGCCTATATGCTCACCGTCCCCTACCTGGGGCAGGGCCAGGCGCTGCGCGAGTCAGGCCGCAAGACGGCCTTCCGGCACCTGCGCGCCGTCGCGTAGCCAGGCCCCAGCGGACTCTCAGCTGTCGAGGCCGGGGATCTCGTCTTCGGGGAGGTCACCGTGAATCTCGGCGAGGCCGAGCAGGTCGTTGCGATCGCGGGGTCGATCGCTGAGGCGCTTGAAACCGACGATGCTGCGAAGGCCGGCGACGAGGAACCGGACGTCTCCGTAGTCGGCCGTCCTGGCCTCCGCTGCGACGGTGTCGTAGTCGAGCGGTGGCAGGCCGCCTCGCATCACGTCGATGATCCCGGCGTCGGTGGTTGCGCGGAGATGGGTTTGTTCGATCAGGTGCTCGGGGCCGCCATCGCGGCGGCGGCGTCGAGCTCAGGATCGGGGGCGGTCATCGGCCCGTTCCACGGCCCGCAGCAGGCCGGCGGCCTGTGACGAGAGGTGCTGGCCCCGGCGCAGTAGCTCGCCGATCGGGGTGTCGGGGGCAGGCTTCAGCGCCTCCCGCTTTTCGGCGTTCAGCCGTCTCCACTCGGCCTCATGACCGGGCTCGAGCAGCGTCTTTCGGGAGTGCGCAGCCATCGGTACGGATAGTAGGCCAGCCGGTAGCTGGAGGCCAGCCCCGTGCCGTCGGGCTGAACGGCGGCGCGGCGCTGCGCGTGATCACAGTCGAATCGCTCAGCCGGCCTCGGCGGCGATGCGGCGCGCCTCCTCGGTGCCGACGTAGGGAGTGAGGACGAACTGGATCGCCTCCCCGGCGAGCCCCGGCAGCTCGGCCTCGCGGCCCGTGTCGACGCGCTGGGCGACGATCGTGGCGATGCCGCCTGTCATCGCCGTCTCGACGATCTCCGGCAGCAGCTCGCCCTCGGGCCGCAGCTCGCGGCCGGGGAGCAGGCGCTTGCCGAAGTGGGCGAGCATGCGGTCGTAGCGAGCGTAGCCGTCCCTGCCGGCGGCGAGGGAATCGCTGGTCAGGACGCGCGCCGAGGCCGGGTCGGCGGCGGCGAAGCCCAGGGCCGCGCGAACCCCCGCCGCCACCTGCGCCGGCCACCGGGACTCGCCGGCGCAGGCGGTCTCGACGCGGATCTGCAGGCGGGCGAAGGCCGCCTCGAAGGCGTTTGCGAACTCGTCTGGGTGCTGCGCGGTGTCTTTCATGGATGGGTGAGAGATCGGGGCCGAGATCTCTCCCCCGCGGCCTCGCGCCGGCCGGGCCCCTACCCCTGGCACCCGCGCTGCCGTCAGCGGGGCCAGAGAATCATAAACGCAGTTGTCTTGCCCGTGCAAGAGGCGGAGAAGCTACAGCTGGGTGGCGATCAGGCCGATCAGGGCGGCGATCACAAGGACGCTGCTCTGGAGCATCAGGCGATGCATCCGTTCGAACCGTTCGTCGATCCGTTCGAACCGTTCGTCGATCCTGTCGAAGCGGGCGCTCATCTCCGTCTTCAGGTCACGGATGTCGACGTCAACGCGACTGAAGCCCTCCTCGACCCGGTGGTTGAGGTCGTCCAGCCTCTCGTCCGTCCAGCTCTCTCGCACGCCGTACATGATGCCAGAGATCCTAGGACAACACGTTGCGCTAGTGGTGCGCACTTCGTAAATCTTCTGTCTCGGCTTTGTGCCGAGAGATCAGTGCCGGCGGCGGACCCGAGCCCCCACCAGCCTCACGCTCCGCGCCCGAACCGAGGTCCCGAGCAGCTGGGCCTCGAGGCCCCCTCCCCGGCCCAAGAGTCGTAGCGCCTTTGCGCTCGTGATCTTCACCGAGACCGTCCCCTGGCTGTTGGGGGCGAGGTCGAAGGAAGCGGTGCCGATCAGGGTGGCCTGGGAGGAGCCGCGGCGGAAGTGGCGGCGACCGTGGGTCTGGTCTTGGAGGCGGACAAAGAGCTCGAGGGTCCCGGTGCAACGGGCGCTTCCCGGGCAGAGCAGCCTGATCAGGGCGCTTTCGTTTTGAACCTGGGCGATGCCCGAGGCGAGGGCCGTTCCCTTTTCGAGGGGAGGGGGAGGGGTGACGATCGGCTTGGAGGAGAACTTGGCGACGATCGTCGTGTCTTCTTCGATCGTCACTTTGCAGGCCCCGCTCCCAGAGCAGCCCCCACCGCTCCAGCCCGAGAAGGTAGAGCCGGCGAGCGCAACGGCGGTGAGGCTCACCTTGGCCCCTTCGGGATAGGAGGCGGCGCAGGCCGTGTCGTTGCAGGTGATCAGGCCCGAGCCATTGCCTGAGATCTCGACCGTGAGCGTGAATTCGGGCTTCGGCTTGGATTGGGGGACGAAGCTCGCCGCGAGGGCTTCGTCGCCGTCGATTACGACTTCGCAGGTAGTGGCGGTCGATTCGTCGCACTGAGGGGTCTGCCAGCCGGCGAATTCAGATCCCGCTCCTGGGGACTCGGTCAGGGTGACGTGGGTGCCTTCTTCGTATTCGTGTTCGCAGGCAGCACCGCAGATGATCCCCGCTGGGGAGCTGGTGATCGTGCCGGTTCCGGTTCCGGTCTTTGAGACGGAGAGCTTGAACTTCGGCTTGGCGAGCGGGTTGAACCTGGCGCCGACGTTCTTCGCCGAGCTCATCGTCACCTTGCAGGTTCCAGAACCGGAGCAGGCCCCGCTCCATTCCTTGAATTCGGAGCCGGGGGAAGCCGCCTGGTTGAGCGTGACTTCAGTCCCTTCTTCGAATTCTGCTTCGCAGGTCGAGCCGCAGTTGATTCCCGCGGGGGTCGAGGTGATCGTGCCCGAGCCGGTGCCGGCCTTGGCGACGCTCAGCTTGAACTTCGGCTTGGGTTTGAGGTTGAAGACGGCCTCGACGGACTTCGCTGCGCTCATCGTCACCTTGCAGACCCCAGAGCCCGTGCAGGCGCCGCTCCATTCCTTGAATTCGGATCCCGAGGCAGCCGCTTGATTGAGCGTGACTTCGGTGCCTTCGTCGAATTCCGCTTCGCAGCCGGCACCCGATCCGCAGGCGATCCCCGCGGGGGTCGAGGTCACGGTGCCCGCTCCCGTCCCCGACTTGGAGAGGGTCAGCTTGAACTTCGGTTTGACCGTGATGTTGAAGGTGGCCGTCACCGAGCTGTTGGCTTCGAGCGTGAAGGAGCAGGGCGAGGTCGAGCAGCTGGAGGCTGAGCCCGTACCCGCGCTGAAGCCGGCGAAGGTCGAGCCGGCGTTGGCGGTGGCTATGACTTCCACGGCGGTGCCATTGGGTTGGGGGCTAGTGCAGGCTCCTGCCGAGCCGCCGTTGAACTTGCATTTGACTTCACCGGTTCCGGTTCCCGTCTTGGTTATCGAGAGCGTGCGGGGGATCGGGCTGAAGACGGCCCCGACGGACTTCGCTGCGCTCATCGTCACCTTGCACGCGCCGCTGCCAGAGCAGGCCCCGGTCCATTCTTTGAATTCGGAGCCCGCGGCCGGCGACTGGTTGAGCGTGACTTCGGTCCCTTCTTCGAATTCGGCTTCGCAGCCGGCACCCGATCCGCAGGCGATCCCCGCGGGGGTCGAGGTCACGGTGCCCGCTCCCGTTCCCGACTTGGAGAGGGTCAGCTTGAACTTCGGTTTGACCGTGATGTTGAAGGTGGCCGTGACCGAACTGTTGGCTTCGAGCGTGAAGGAGCAGGGCGAGGTCGAGCAGCTGGAGGCTGAGCCCGTACCCGCGCTGAAGCCGGCGAAGGTCGAGCCGGCGTTGGCGGTGGCTTCGAGTTTCAGCGCGGTGCCGTTGGGGTAGGAGGCGGCGCAGGGTTCGGCTGAGCCGGCTCCGACTTTGCATTTGACTTCGCCCGTTCCCGTTCCCGCTTTGGTGATCGAGAGGGTGCGGGGGATGAGGTTGAAGACGGCCCCGACGGATTTGGCCGCGCTGATCGTCACTTTGCAGGCCCCCGAGCCGGTGCAGGCCCCGGTCCATTCCTTGAATTCAGAGCCCGAGGCGGCCGCCTGGGCGAGGGTGACTTCGGTCCCTTCTTCGTATTCGGCTTCACAGCCCGCGCCCGTGCCGCAGTTGATGCCTGCGGGGGTTGAGGTGACGGTGCCTGAGCCGGTTCCCGACTTGGAGACGGTCAGCTTGAATTTGGGTTTGACGGCGATGTTGAAGGTCGCGGTGACCGAGCTGTTGGCTTCGATCGCGAAGGAGCAGGGGGAGGTCGAGCAGCTCGCGGCCGAGCCGGTGCCGGCACTGTAGGCGGCGAAGGTCGAGCCGGGGTTTGCCGTGGCTTCGAGTTTGAGCGCGGTGCCGTTGGGGTAGGAGGCGGCGCAGGGTTCCGCGGAGCCGGCTCCGACTTTGCATTTGACTTCGCCGGTGCCGGTTCCCGCTTTGGTGATCGCCAGAGTTCTGGGGATCGGGTTGAAGACGGCGCCGACGGCTTTGGCTGCGCTCATCGTCACTTTGCAGGCGCCGGTGCCCGAGCAGGCGCCGGTCCATTCTTTGAATTCGGAGCCGGTGGCAGCGGCCTGGGCGAGGGTGACTTCGGTCCCTTCTTCGTATTCGGCTTCACAGCCCGCGCCGCTGCCGCAGTTGATGCCTGCGGGGGTTGAGGTGACGGTGCCTGAGCCGGTTCCCGACTTGGAGACGGTGAGCTTGAACTTGGGTTTGGCCGTGACGTTGAAGGTCGCCGTGACCGAGCTGTTGGCTTCGATCGTGAAGGAGCAGGGGCTGGTCGAGCAGGCGGCGGCCGAGCCGGTGCCGGCGCTGTAGGCGGCGAAGGTCGAGCCGGGGTTTGCCGTGGCTTCGAGTTTGAGCGCGGTGCCGTTGGGGTAGGAGGCGGCGCAGGGTTCCGCGGAGCCGGCTCCGACTTTGCATTTGACTTCGCCGGTGCCGGTTCCCGCTTTGGTGATCGCCAGAGTTCTGGGGATCGGGTTGAAGACGGCGCCGACGGCTTTGGCTGCGCTCATCGTCACTTTGCAGGCGCCGGTGCCCGAGCAGGCGCCGGTCCATTCTTTGAATTCGGAGCCGGTGGCAGCGGCCTGGGCGAGGGTGACTTCGGTCCCTTCTTCGAATTCCGCTTCACAGCCCGCGCCGCTGCCGCAGTTGATGCCTGCGGGCGTGCTGGTGACCGTGCCCGAGCCCGTCCCCGACTTGGAGACCGTCAGCTTGAACTTCGGTTTGGCCACGACGTTGAAGGTCGCCGTCAGCGAGCTGTTGGCTTCGAGGGTGAAGGAGCAGGGGGAGGTGGCACAGGAGGCCGCCGAGCCGGTGCCCGCGCTGAAGCCGGCGAAGGTCGAGCCGGCGTTGGCGGTGGCGAGGACTTCGACCGCGGTGCCGTTAGGCTGGGGGCTGGTGCAGGCTCCGGCCGAGCCGCCGTTGAACTTGCATTTGACTTCGCCCGTGCCGGTCCCCGTCTTGGTGATCGAGAGGGTGCGGGGGATCAGGTTGAAGACCGCTCCCACAGCTTTGGCGGAGCTCATCGTCACCTTGCAGGTCCCAGAGCCCGAGCAGGCCCCGGTCCATTCCTTGAATTCGGAGCCGGCAGCAGGGCTCTCTTTCAGTTCGACTTCGATCCCTTCTTCGAATTCGGCTTCGCAGTTCGCGCCGCTGCCGCAGTTGATTCCGGCGGGGGTGCTGGTCACCGTGCCGCTACCGGTTCCCGACTTCGAGACCGTCAGTTTGAACTTCGGTTTGGCTTTTGACACGAAGCTCGCCACCACGCCTTCGTTGCCTTTGAGTTCGACTTCGCAAGTGGTGGCGATCGATTCGTCGCATTGGGGAGTGCCCCAGCCGTTGAACTGACTGCCCGCCCCCGGGGTCTCGGTGAGAAGGATTTTGGCGCCTTTTGCGTAGCTGCCTTCGCAGGCCGACCCGCCGGCAGAGGTGCAGCCGGAGATCGTGCCGGAGTCGGCGCTGACCGAGCCTTCGCCGTTGACGGTGACTTTCAGCGTGAAAGTTTCCCCTTCGGGACCGAAGCCGCCTTCAACCCGCGCGTCGTAGAGGTCGATCGAGCCCGGGTCGGGCGCCACGAGGCTCGATTCGGTCGTGAAGAAGACGTCGCGGCCGTCTTCGGAGGCCTCCCAGAATTCCGATTCATAGGGGCTTTCGCCGCTCGAGATCAGATACAGGCAACCGCCGTTGGCCGCGAAGTAGGAGTGGCTCTCGCTGCTGCAGGAGCCTTCCCCCGGCGCCTCCCACTCATAGACGTCCATCTGGCCGTTCGTGTCGCGCGGCAAGAGCGCGTCGTAGGAGTTGAAGAAGAGGCGGTTGCCGTTCGCGGCGAGCGCGCTGGAGGCGTGCAGCGGGTGTTCCCAGGTCGGCAGCCAGGCGGCGGCGGGGACCCCCGACCCGGCCCCTTCTCCGGACCCCGCGTAGGGCAGGCGCATCGAGGCCAGCGCCTTTGGCCTCCCCCCGCCCGGGTTGCACGAGGCGCAGCGAAGCGCCCCGCTGGCCGCGTCATAGACGTAGACCTCGACCGCCGGGCGGCCCGAGGCGGTGTCGGTGTTGTCATAGCCCGTCAACGGCGCGCGGGAGTCAAAGGCGATCGTCTCCCCGTCGGGGCTGACGCGGGTGGCGCGCAGGTAGGGCTTCGGGCTGGCGAGGTCATAGGGCGCCTCGGTGGCCCCCTGGTCCTCCTGCCCCAGATCGAAGGGGCTTAGCCTGGCGATGAAGGCATAGCGGGGTTCGCCCCCTTCGCCGCGTTCATAGAGGTAGAGGTTCTCGGCCCCCGCTTCGGCTTCCTCGCCCGCCCCGTTTTGCCCCGCGCCGGCCAGCGCTTCGCGCGAGACGAAGTAAACGCGCCCCAGGTCGCGCGAGGCGCCGAGGAGGCCCTTCACCCCCGCGGCGAGCGGTCGCGAGGCGCTCGCCGGATCGGCCCCGTAGCGGCCGAGGTCGAATTCATCGAGCGTCGCCTGGCCGTTTTCGGTGCTGCCGTCGGTGTATAGGGTCCGCGAGCCGTCCGCCGAGGCGGCCCAAAAGCGCGCGCCGGCCGGGCCGACCGGGACCGTGCATGCCTTCGCCGCTTCCGAGCAGGCGCTGGAGGAGGCCAGGGGGACGGGGCCACTGGTGCCGACGAGGGCGTTTTGGGAGAGCGTCAGCTTGCCTTCTTCGGCGCCGATGATCTTCGTCGCGAAGGGCAGAAGGCCCGGCGCTTCGATCGTCTGGCCGACCGCGAAGGGCTGGGGCCCCTTGGAGGTGATCGCCGCCGCTTCGGCGGTGAAGCTCGCCGCTTTGGAGAGGGTGAGGCTGGTGGCCGCCTTGCCGCAGGCCGGCGAGCAGGAGAGGATCGTCGTCCCCGAGGGGATCTTGCCCGGCGCGGCGAGCGGCTGGCCGGCGAGGAATTCGCCGAGCGTCGTTTCCTTCAGCGCCACCACCGCCGAGCCTTTGGTCAGTTCGGCGATTCCCGCGGCGGCAGAGAGCGAGGTCACGGTCGGCGAGCCTTCGGTCAGCTTGCCGGTGCCGCTCGCCCCCCCGGCGGCGAAGCCGCTTTGGGGCTGGGTGGAGTTCAGCCGCAGGTAGAGCGGCCCGGCGCTCCAGTAGACGCGCGAGCCGTCTTCGGAGACCGCCCCGGCGAGGTCCCCCGCGGGGCCGCTGCCCGCTTCGCTGGGCGCCGTGGCGGCGGCGGCGTTGGGCAGCACGCTCGCCAGGTGAAGCGCCCCGCCCGAGCTCTCATACAGCCGGGCGGCGCTGCCCGCCGCGGCGCCGGGGAGGAGCTTGGCGCGGGCGGCGAGGAGCGCGGCGGCGCCGTCGCCGGAGAGGCCCTGCAGGGAGTTGGCGTCCACGTAGGCGGCTTCGGTCCCCGGCGGGAGTTTGTAGGGGGGGTTGGGGACCAGCGCTTCGAGCCCCCCCTCCCCCGGTTCGCAGTTGGCGCGCCGGTAGAGGTTCGGGTAGCCGACCTGGCCGCCTTCGACCAGCGGCGGCGCCTGCGGGTCATAGAGCCAGCCGCTGCACAGATCGGCGGAGAAGGCCATGAATTCGCGCCCCTGGCCGAGGCCGAGGCCTTCACAGCAGGAGCTTCCCGAGAGCGGCGGGTGGATCGCCTGGTCTGCCCAGCCGCCGGCGCCCCGTACGGCGAGGTACTGGTTGAACTCCAGGCCGGCCGGGGAGCCGGGGAAGGCATCGAGGGAGCTGTAGGTGAGGCGATCGGCGCCGGCGGCGCTCTGCACGTAGCCGCCCGGTTCCCCCGCCGCGGCGAGCCCCCGCACCACGTCCCCGCCGTTTTTGTCCACCGGGCTGACCATCTCGTATGCCCGGCAGTCGGGCAGGAAGGCCGAGGCTTCGCTGCGCCGTTCCTGGTTGGGGCATTCGGTTTCCGGGGAGAAGGGCAGGTAGGTGGTGAGGGAGCGCTCGGGGCCTTCGCTCACGCAGCTCGCTGAGGGGTCGGTTTCGGGGTGGCAGTGGCTTTCGGCGAGGATCCGGAAGTGGTAGGTGGCTCCGGCGGTTAGCCCGGTGAGCTGGAAGCCGACCGTGTGGGCGCTGGGGGCGGCGTCGATCGAGCCTTCCGGGCTCACGTGTTCGTAGGGGCCCCCCCCGAGGCCCCATTCGAAGCGGTAGGTGGTGGCGGCGCTTTGCGGGTTGATCTGCGCCTTCAGGGTCGCTTCGCTTCCCGAGACGTCCTCCGACCAGCTGCCGAGCAGTTCGGGCCTCGAGACCGTCTGGAAGCTTCGGTCTTCGCCCTGGGGGTCGGCGGGGCCGTTGGGGTTGGCGGCGAGGAGGCGGTAGTGGTAGGCGGTTTCGGAAGAGAGGCCGCTGAGATCGGCATGCACTTCGGCGCTGGCGGTGCCGATTTCGGCCGGGGACTCGGCGCAGGGCGCCGAGCTGCCGTAGGCCGTGGTCGGGCCGTATTCGAACTTGCATTCGCTCACTTCCACGCCGTGGGCTTCGACCGTGCCGGTCAGCGTCGCCGTCGTCTCCCCGATCGCCTCGGCGGCGCCGCTGGCGACGTCGGGGAGCGGCGCCAGCGGGCCGTAGGCTTCGAGGGGGGACTGGGTGCTTCCCTGGTCTGCCAGGTAGACGCGGCCGCTCGCTTCCGCGACGGCGATCCCGCTGCGCGGGGGGCCGGATAAGCGGGTGATCGGCGTGGCGGGGCTCGATTCGCTGCACCCCGCGGCGTCGTAGTCATAGGTCCCGGCCTGTTCGTTCTTGGAGTCGCTGATCAGCACGTCGCCGTCGCCGGGGTCGACCGCGACCGCGGTCGTTTCCCCGCTGCGCAGCTGGCAGCGCGGCGCGCCGTTGGGTCCGAGCTCATAGGCGGGGCCGTAGCTAATGCCGGCAAACAGGGCGCCGGCGCTCGGCCCCGCCCCGGCGGCGAGCTGGCTGGGGCTTTTGACCGCGGTCGAGAACAGCGAGCCGTCGGCGTTCACCGGCGGGTTGGCGCTCGGCGCGTAGCGGTAGATCTTGTTTTCGCCGCTGTCGGCGACGAAGACCGAGCCGTCGGCGGCCACCGCCACCCCGTCAGGGCGGCTGGCCGAGCCGAAGGGCCCTTCGGCGCTGCCGCTCAGCTGGCCCAGGTAGGCGCCGGAGGGGGCGAAGACGTCGACCAGGTGAAGGCCCGCGCCGTTCTTCTGGGTGACGTAGATGTCGCCGTCGGTAGCTCCGCCGGAGCTGTCGACGGCGATCTGCAGTTCGTTGGGGAAGGTGGAGAGCGAGGCGAAGCCGTTCTCGGGGGTCGCGTCGCAGGAGGCCGCTTCTTCGCCGCAGCTCTTGCCGCCGGGGCCTTTCCTGGCGTCGATGACGGCGCCGCCGAGCGCCGTGAAGGGGTCCGCTTCGCCGTTGGGCTTGAAGCGGTAGACGCCGGGGGCGCGGCCGCCGGCCTGACGGGCGACCACGCAGGCGCCGGCGCCGCTTTCGCGTTTGCAGGTCAAGAGGCCCAGCGGGGCCTTTTCGAAGGCGCCGCTGAATTCGATTGCGACTTTGCCGGCGTCGCCGATGACGCTGACGTTGGCGGCGCCGCAGAGCGCCTTGAGTTCGGTTTCGATGCCTGCGACGACCAGGCCGAAGCTGGCGTGGTAGGCGATCGCGGCGGTCGAGGCGGCGGAGCATTTGCCGCCGAAGCCGCTCGGCAGGCCTTCCAGTTTGAAGGCGTCGCCTTCGCCGAAGCCCGAGAAGCTCACGACCTGCTTCTCGTTGCCGCCGGCGTCGAAGACGACCAGGTCGCCGTCGCCCTGGTGAACGGCGACGCTGTAGGGGCGGGCGAAGGTCGGCTGGCAGGGCGCTTCGCCGATCCCGGTGGGCTGACAGAAGGAGCCCAGGTGGCGATGGACGAGGCCCGCCTGGGCGGCTGGGACGGAGAGGGCGAGGAGGGCGAGGGTGGCGCCCGCCAGGGCGAGCGCGGCGCGGCCGCGGGGCGGCGCCCTCACCGATGCGCCCTGGCGCACCGCGCCGCCCGCACCGCGGGGGTGATCCGCTCGAGCTTGCCGTTTTGGCCGCCCAGGTCGACGATCGCGCGGTGGGTGGCGCCGCAGAGGTTCGTGCTGTTGACGAAGAGGCCCTTCTGGGCGCCCTGCATGTCGACGATCGCGCGGGAGACCGGGGCGTCGGGGGAGTCCGCGAGGCTCGCCCGCAGGCGCCCGTTGCGCGAGTCGATCCGCACGTCGACCGCGATGTCCACGAGGCCGTGCAGGGCGAGGATCGCGTCGGGCAGGTTGTGGTCGGAGGAGCGCAGGTAGACCGGGCCTTCCAGCGGCTCGGCGAGCAGCGGGCTGAAGGCGCGCACGTGCCCGTAGACCGAGCCCGCGGGGCAGGCCGAGCCAAAGCCCTCCCCGGCGGCGAACTGCGCGCGAGTGCAGATCGTGCGGAAGTGGCCCTGTTCGATGAACTCCGAGTGGGGGAACTGCAGGGCGAGGTTGGCGAGGTTGGCATCGCCGGGCCGCGGCGTGTAGGTGGCGCGAAGCGCGGGGAAGCCGCCGCGTCTGGTGGCGCCGCGCAGCTTCAGGCCGAGCTTGGGCTTGAAGCCGAGGCTGGCGCAGCCCGCCGCCTGGTAGCGGCTGGCGAGCCCGGCGGGGGTATCGCCGCGCGGTTCGAGCGCCGTGCCGTCCCCCCAGATCGTCGAGAGCGCCTGGAAGGGTTCACAGGAGGTGGCGTTGAGGGTGAATTCGGGCCTATCGGCATAGACCCGCAGGTCCCTGACGTTCAGCGGGATGCCCTTGAGGATGTGGGGGATCGGATCGGAGGCGGCGCCGTCGACTTCGCCGACGTGGGTGACCGGGTTGAGGCGAAGCGCCTCGCGCACCACCACCACCCCGGCGTCGAAGGGACCGGCCACGGCCGGGGTGATCGCCACGGCCGAGATCGGGTCGCCGTGGTAGGGGCCGGCCAGATAGAGCTTGCCGGGCACGTAGGTGAGCTGCCCCCCGACTCCCGCGCCGGCCAGGGTGCGGCCGATCTGCGAGGCTGCCGGGCAGCTGGGATCGTCCAGCTCTTCGGCGCCGCCGTGCGCTCCGCTTCGCCCGATCGCCCGCGCGATCCCCGCCTCGGGGCAGTAGGGGATGCCGGCCAGCTTGGGGACGACGCCGGGCGGCAGCACGAAGCTGAAGCGACCCATGTCCTGTTCGCCGTCCTTTCGCGTCAGGCGCATCACGAAGGGGCTGTATGAGCCGGCCTGGTTGTTGAGGGTGCCGGCTTCAAAGCCCGGGTGAAAGGGCGCGGCGGCGCTCGGGCAGGGGCCTTCGCCCGGCCCGCTGATGATCTGAAAGGAGGAGGTCGAGGTGACCGGCGGGGCGCCCGAGCGGGGGTAGAGCTTGGCGAGGGTGTCGAAGCGCCCGCAGCCCGGCGGGCTGATCAGCGGCGCCCGGCCGCCTTCGCGGAAGTGCAGGCGGAAGTGGGAGAAGGGCAGCTGGGGCATGTCTTCGGCGCTGCTGATCAGCTGGCCGGTGCTCGGGTCGGGCTCGACCTTGAGCGGCTGCTTGACGATGATCCCCAGGTGGGGGCTGCGGATCACCACGTAGACCGCGATCAACGAGTCGCCGGCGAGGTTGTGGTAGGGCTCGGCGACATACAGGGCGCCGGGGAGCGGTTCTTCGACCAGCGGCGATTCGACTTCGATCGTGCCGATCCTGGAGGCTTCCGGGCAACCCTCGCCGGGCTGGGAGGTGAGGGTCTCCCGTTCGAGGTCGGCCTCGGTGCAGACCTCGAGGCCTTCGGCCTGGGAGGGGTTGAGCGTCATCCCCTTGGGGAGCGTGACGACGGTCTTCTCGATCTCCGACTGGGCGCGGCCCGAGACTGAGGTGAGGCCTTCGTCTTCGAGCCCGAGGGAGAAGTCGAGGCCCGAGGGGCTGCTCGCCGCCCTGCTCGTCGGCTGCGCGGCGCTCGAGGGCTTGAAGGAGAGTAGGCCGCAGCCCGAGAGCGCCGGGGAGAGCGCCGAGCCCGAGGACCTCTCGCCTTCCCAGGAGAGCGCTTCGAAGCTCGAGGCGAGCGGTTCGGCGCACTGCGTGGGCAGGGTCAGGAACGGCTTGGAGTTGGCCTGCACGGAGCACGATTTGCCGGTCGCGACGAACCTAAAGCCGGCGGCGCCGCCGGCCGGCGGCGAGTTGCCGAGCGGCCCGCAGGGGGTGCGCTGTTCGTCGTGGGCGGGGTCAGAGGGGTTGCCCCAGAGCTGGATCTTGGCGCCGAGCACGTCGACGACCTGCACGGTGTCGCGCGAGGCGGCGAGCGGCTCATACGGAGGGGCTTGGTCGAGGGTGATGTCGATGAAGACGTTCTGCGTGAGGAACCGGAAGCCGAGCCGCAGGAGCACCCCGGGCGGCGGCGTGAGGTTGAAGACCGGCACCGGTTCCCATGCGACTTTGGTCGATTCGGGGTTCGGCTTGACGCCGATGCCGGCGGCGCCGACCTGGGTGGCGACCGGGCAGGCCGGGGTGTACGCCGGAATTTCCACTTCCTGGAGGAACTCGGCGGTGGTGCAGCGCGGGTAGGCGGTGGTGTCGCCGACCAGGCCGGAGGGTATGCGGGCGAGGAAGTCGCGCAGCCAGCCGCCGGGAGTGAGCGTCGCTTCGTCAAAGCCGACGTCGAAGCTGGTGCTGACCGCGAAGGGGTGCGAGCCGGCCTGGGCGGCCGGCGAGCCGTCTCCCGCTTCCGGGCTGATGGCGAAGTTGCCGACCGAGAAGCCCGCTGCGCCAGCCTGGGCCGGGGCGAGCAGCGCCAGGCAGACGAGGGCCCCGAGGGCCGCCTTGCGCGCGCGGGCGCTCATCGTCCCGCCCTCCGCTGGGCGCCGGCTCGGTGCTGGTGGCGCTTCGCGCAGTGCGCCCGGCCTTTGTGCTGCGACCTGCGGCGGCCCTTCGGGCAGCGCTTTTGCCCCGGCCGGGCTTCCACCGCGTTGCCCGCCCCCCGGAAGGCCGCCGAGGCCGGCGTCTGGCTCTCCGGCGCCGCCGGCGGCGATTGGCAGGCTTCCCCTTCGCAGGCCGCCGTGATCCCCGGGTAGGTGAACCCCCCGCCGGCCCGCGCGTCGTAGAGGTCGATCGAGCCCGGGTCGGGCGCCACGAGGCTCGATTCGGTCGTGAAGAAGACGTCGCGGCCGTCTTCGGAGGCCTCCCAGAATTCCGATTCATAGGGGCTTTCGCCGCTCGAGATCAGATACAGGCAACCGCCGTTGGCCGCGAAGTAGGAGTGGCTCTCGCTGCTGCAGGAGCCTTCCCCCGGCGCCTCCCACTCATAGACGTCCATCTGGCCGTTCGTGTCGCGCGGCAAGAGCGCGTCGTAGGAGTTGAAGAAGAGGCGGTTGCCGTTCGCGGCGAGCGGTCGCGAGGCATACGGCGACTGCTCCCAGGTCGGCAGCCAGGCGGCAACCGGCACGTTCGTGTGACGGGCTTCGGCCCAGGGGAACAGGTAGGGCTGGCGCATCGAGGCCAGCGTCTTTGGCCGCTCGGAGCTCGGATTGCACGAGGCGCAGCGCAGCGCCCCGCTCGCCGCGTCGTAGACGTAGACCTCGACCGCCGCCCGGCCCGAGGCGGTGTCGGCGTTGTCATAGCCCGTCAACGGCGCGCGGGAGTCGAAGGCGATCGTCTCCCCGTCGGGGCTGACGCGGGTGGCGCGGAAGTAGGGCTTCGTCGCGGTGAGGCTGTAGGGAATTTCTTCGCCGCCGGGCTCCGTCTTCCCCACGTCGAACGGGCTGAGCCTGGCGATGAAGGCGTAGCGGGGTTCGCCTTCCCCGCCCGGCGCTTCGTAGAGGTAGAGGTTCTCGGCCCCCGCTTCGGCTTCCTCGCCCGCCCCGTTTTGCCCCGCGCCGGCCAGCGCTTCGCGCGAGACGAAGTAGACGCGCCCCAGGTCGCGCGAGGCGCCGAGGACGCCCTTCACCTCGGCCGCGATCGGCCGCGAGGCAGTTGACGGATCGGCCTCGTAGCGGCCGAGGTCGAATTCATCGAGCCTCGCCTGGCCGCCTTCGAAGTCGCTCTCGGTGTAGAGGGCCCGCGAGCCGTCCGCCGAGCCGTCCCAGAAGTAGGCATCGGCGGCCGCGCTGACCGGCACCGTGCAGGCCTTTTCCGCTTCCGAGCAGGCGCTGTAGGAGGCCAGGGGGACGGGGCTCGACGTGGTGCTCGAGGCGTTCTCCGAGAGGGTGAGCTTGCCTTCTTCGGCGCCGATGATCTTCGTGTCGGGCGGCACCCCCGGCGCTTCGATCGTCTGCCCGACCGCGAAGGGCTGGGGCCCCTTGGAGGTGATCGGCGCCGCTTCGGCGGTGAAGCTCGCCGCTTTGGAGAGCGTGAGGCTGGTGGCCGCCTTGCCGCAGGCCGGCGAGCAGGAGAGGATCGTCGTCCCCGCGGGGATCTTGCCCGGCGCGGCGAGCGGCTGGCCGGCGAGGAATTCGCCGAGCGTCGTTTCCTTCAGCGCCGCCGTCGCCGAGCCGGCGGTCAGTTCGGCGATGCCCGCGGCGGCGGTCAGCGAGGTCACGGTCGGCGAGCCTTCGGTCAGCTTGCCGGTGCCGCTCGCCCCCCCGGCGGCGAAGCCGCTCTGGGGCTGGGCGGGGTTCAGCCGCAGGTAGAGCGCCCCGGCGTTCCAGTAGACGCGCGAGCCGTCTTCGGAGACCGCGTCGGCGAGGTTCCATTGCCAGCTGCTTGATGCGCCGCCCCCCAGGAAGCCGCCCGACGGCGCCCCGCTCGGCCTCACGCTGACCAGATGGATCGCCCCGCCGAAGCGCTCATAGAGCTTCGTCCCTTCGCCCTGCGGCGCCTCTGCGGTGAGCTTTGCTTTGGCGAGGAAGAGCGCCGCCCGCCCGTCGGCCGAGACCCCCTGCACGCCTTCGTTCCTGTCCACGTAGAGCTTTTCGGTGCCTTCCGGCGGCTGCACGTCGGTCAGCGCTTCCAGTTCCCCCACGCTCGGGCCGCAGTTCTCCCGCCGGTAGAGGTTCGCGTAGCCGTCGATCCCCCCCGCCGGGGCCGGCGCCTGGTAGTCGATCAGCCAGCTCTGGCAGAGGTCGGGGGTGAAGGCGTAGAACTCGCGGAAGGCGTCGACCAGTTCGGGCACCACCCGGTGGCCGCTGAGCGGCGGGTGGATGCCTTCGTCGCCCCAGCCAGTCTCCGAGCGGCTCGCCAGGTACTGGTTGACGTTGGCGGCGCCTTCCAGCTCGCCGTAGGGGGCCAGGGTGGAGTAGGTGATGCGGTTGCCGTCCGGGGCCGCCTCGGTGAAGCTGTCGGGATCGCCGCCCTGAATCGAGACCCGCACCACGTCCCCGCCGTTTTTGTCCACCGGGCTGACCATCTCGTATGCCCGGCAGTCGGGCAGGAAGGCCGAGGCTTCGCTGCGCCGTTCCTGGTTGGGGCATTCGGTTTCCGGGGAGAAGGGCAGGTAGGTGGTGAGGGAGCGCTCGGGGCCTTCGCTCACGCAGCTCGCTGAGGGGTCGGTTTCGGGGTGGCAGTGGCTTTCGGCGAGGATCCGGAAGTGGTAGGTGGCTCCGGCGGTTAGCCCGGTGAGCTGGAAGCCGACCGTGTGGGCGCTGGGGGCGGCGTCGATCGAGCCTTCCGGGCTCACGTGTTCGTAGGGGCCCCCCCCGAGGCCCCATTCGAAGCGGTAGGTGGTGGCGGCGCTTTGCGGGTTGATCTGCGCCTTCAGGGTCGCTTCGCTTCCCGAGACGTCCTCCGACCAGCTGCCGAGCAGTTCGGGCCTCGAGACCGTCTGGAAGCTTCGGTCTTCGCCCTGGGGGTCGGCGGGGCCGTTGGGGTTGGCGGCGAGGAGGCGGTAGTGGTAGGCGGTTTCGGAAGAGAGGCCGCTGAGATCGGCATGCACTTCGGCGCTGGCGGTGCCGATTTCGGCCGGGGACTCGGCGCAGGGCGCCGAGCTGCCGTAGGCCGTGGTCGGGCCGTATTCGAACTTGCATTCGCTCACTTCCACGCCGTGGGCTTCGACCGTGCCGGTCAGCGTCGCCGTCGTCTCCCCGATCGCCTCGGCGGCGCCGCTGGCGACGTCGGGGAGCGGCGCCAGCGGGCCGTAGGCTTCGAGGGGGGACTGGGTGCTTCCCTGGTCTGCCAGGTAGACGCGGCCGCTCGCTTCCGCGACGGCGATCCCGCTGCGCGGGGGGCCGGATAAGCGGGTGATCGGCGTGGCGGGGCTCGATTCGCTGCACCCCGCGGCGTCGTAGTCATAGGTCCCGGCCTGTTCGTTCTTGGAGTCGCTGATCAGCACGTCGCCGTCGCCGGGGTCGACCGCGACCGCGGTCGTTTCCCCGCTGCGCAGCTGGCAGCGCGGCGCGCCGTTGGGTCCGAGCTCATAGGCGGGGCCGTAGCTAATGCCGGCAAACAGGGCGCCGGCGCTCGGCCCCGCCCCGGCGGCGAGCTGGCTGGGGCTTTTGACCGCGGTCGAGAACAGCGAGCCGTCGGCGTTCACCGGCGGGTTGGCGCTCGGCGCGTAGCGGTAGATCTTGTTTTCGCCTCTGTCGGCGACGAAGACCGAGCCGTCGGCGGCCACCGCCACCCCGTCAGGGCGGCTGGCCGAGCCGAAGGGCCCTTCGGCGCTGCCGCTCAGCTGGCCCAGGTAGGCGCCGGAGGGGGCGAAGACGTCGACCAGGTGAAGGCCCGCGCCGTTCTTCTGGGTGACGTAGATGTCGCCGTCGGTAGCTCCGCCGGAGCTGTCGACGGCGATCTGCAGTTCGTTGGGGAAGGTGGAGAGCGAGGCGAAGCCGTTCTCGGGGGTCGCGTCGCAGGAGGCCGCTTCTTCGCCGCAGCTCTTGCCGCCGGGGCCTTTCCTGGCGTCGATGACGGCGCCGCCGAGCGCCGTGAAGGGGTCCGCTTCGCCGTTGGGCTTGAAGCGGTAGACGCCGGGGGCGCGGCCGCCGGCCTGACGGGCGACCACGCAGGCGCCGGCGCCGCTTTCGCGTTTGCAGGTCAAGAGGCCCAGCGGGGCCTTTTCGAAGGCGCCGCTGAATTCGATTGCGACTTTGCCGGCGTCGCCGATGACGCTGACGTTGGCGGCGCCGCAGAGCGCCTTGAGTTCGGTTTCGATGCCTGCGACGACCAGGCCGAAGCTGGCGTGGTAGGCGATCGCGGCGGTCGAGGCGGCGGAGCATTTGCCGCCGAAGCCGCTCGGCAGGCCTTCCAGTTTGAAGGCGTCGCCTTCGCCGAAGCCCGAGAAGCTCACGACCTGCTTCTCGTTGCCGCCGGCGTCGAAGACGACCAGGTCGCCGTCGCCCTGGTGAACGGCGACGCCGTAGGGGCGGGCGAAGGTCGGCTGGCAGGGCGCTTCGCCGATCCCGGTGGGCTGACAGAAGGAGCCCAGGTGGCGATGGACGAGGCCCGCCTGGGCGGCTGGGACGGAGAGGGCGAGGAGGGCGAGGGTGGCCGCGCAGCCGCAAAGGCCTGCCCTGAGTCCTCCTGCCCGGTGGCTCTTACCGTGTCCCAGTCCGATCCTCACAACCATCTCCCTTTCGTCCCTGCCTGTCCCAGTTGCTTCTGCGTCTTCGAGGCCCTGGGCCGCGGGGCTTCCCTTTGCCCCGCGGCCCTTGGCCTTTGCTTCTCGCTAACTCGTGCTTCTTCTCGCTCCTATTCGAACTTCGCGACGAGCGAGTGGGCGGCTGACATCGGCACCGCGCAGCTCAGCGCGTGGGCGGTGCAGGTGCCGGCCGAGGTGGTCCAGGTGACCTGCGTCGTGCCTTTGTTCAGGGTGACCGTGACCGGGACTTCTTCAGAGGCGAAGAATTCGGCTTTGGCTCCCGTGCAGGTGTAGCCGCAGTTGACGTTGGTCGGTTTGGTCTTGATGAAGCCCTGACCGCCGCCTTCCTTGGTCAGGGTCAGCGTGTTCTTGGCGTTTTCGGCGTAGACCTCTTCGATCGAGGAATCCGAGTTGAACGCCGCGATCGCGCAGGTTTCGCTCGTCACGCCGTTGCAGGAGCTAGCCGAGCCGGTGCCGCCTTTGAATTCCACGAAGTGGAAGTTCTTGGCCGGCTTTGCTTTCAGCGTCAGCGCGCCTTCCTTGTATGCGGCGCTCGAGGAGACGCAGCCGTAGCCGCAGTTGACGCCTCCCGGGGAGGTCGAGAAGATCCCGTTGGGGTTTGACTTCTTCCCTTCGAGGCTCCAGACCTTGTAGAACTTGGCGCCGACCGTCTTCAGCGAGCCGGTCGCCGTGACCGTGCACTGGCGCCCGTTGACGCCTCCCACGTCGCAGCCTTTCCAGCTCTTGAAGGCATAGCCGGCGGCCGGTGAGGCGGTGAGGACGACGCTGCCTTCGGCAACGGTGGCTTCGCAGGAGCTCGGCGCGCTACCCGTGCAGCTCAGGCCGGCCGGATTGGAGACGACCGTGCCCTGCCCTTCTTCGATGTTGAGCTTGAGGTTGGGGGGCGCCAAGGCGCTGAAGGTGGCGCTGACCGCTTTGGCGGCCGACATCGTGACGATGCAGGTCGGCGGAAATCCTTCGGTGTGCGTTTCTTCGGAGTCGCACCCCGACCAGCTCGTGAACTGCGAGCCGGCTTTCGGTTCCGGTTTTAGCCGGATGACCGTGCCTTCGGCGAATTCCGCCGAGCAGGTCGGCGGGCAGCTGATCCCCGTCGGCGAGCTGGTGACCGTTCCTTCGCCGCTGCCGAGCAGCGAGACGCTCAGCCCGAAGGATTCGGGTTCGGCGTCGAAGACGTAGGTGACGGAGGCTTCGCCGCCTTCGCCGGTGATCAGGCAATCGCCGCTGTCTTCCTCGAAAAGCCGACATTCGCCTTCTTCGACCACGTATTCGACGAATTCCGACCCGGGGGCCGGTTCGGCGTGCAGGGCGAGATAGGAGCCCGGCAGGACTTCTTCATCTTCGACCATTTCACCTTCGCAGACCCCTTCGGCGGGCGGGCCGCTGCATTCGATCGGCGGTTCGCCTTCGAAGGCGTTCCCGAATTTTTTTAAGTGTTCAACTTCTTCGCCCTTGAATCCAGACATCCCTCCGGCGCTGCTGACTTCGCCGCTGCCGGTGCCCGCGACGTGGACGGTCAGGCTGCCTTCCGCGAAGGCCTGGGCGGCCGGCACGAGCATCAAAGCCGCGAGGGCGGCGAGCAAGATGGTTAGTCGTCTCACTTAGATCTCTCCTTGTGCGTTGAGCCCCTGCCGGGCCGCTTCCCGGCGGCCTTCGGGCGACTCCGTTTTCCCTGTGGTGTTTCCCTGCCCGTCCTTGGGGGCGGGCGTTAGATCGAGGCGCAGGGGTTTGCACCCGTGTTTATCGATCCAGCAAGATTAAGACACAGGTGTCTCTGGAAGTCAACCCCAGCCCTTTTCCCCTGGAAATCAGCGGTTTTTATGAAAGCAGGAAGACGCCAGCGTTTACAGCCAAGCGGGGAAGCAACTGGGTACGTTGCCGTGCTATTTGGAGGCGCTGGTGGCCCTATGAGGCGGGCGGGTGAGCGGATTCCGGCGCGAGATGGGCTGTTTAGAGGCGGGTGGCACCCCTCCGAGACAAAGGTTGGCGGTGGCCCCTGGGGCAGCCGCTACCCTGTGAGCATGGCAGCGTCCGTCGACTTCACGATCGCCTTCGACGAGCCCGACGAGGACGGCTGGATCGTCGTCCGAGTGCTGGAGGTGCCCGGCGCGCTGAGCCAGGGTCGCACCCGGGAAGAGGCCCGGGAGAACGTCCTCGACGCCCTTCGCACGGTGCTGACTCCCGACGAGGAGCTGGCGGGACAGCAGCCCGCGGCCGGCGTCGAGCACCTGCGTTTCGTCGCCGCCGCGTGAAGCGACGGGACTGAGCGGCACAAGGAGATCGGCCCGAACCTGGCTCGGTCGATCTGCGAGCAGTTGGGGGTGCCGGCGCCGGAGGGCGGGAAGTAGCCCCGCTGGGTGCCTGGGGCGACGAGAGGTTGGCGATGGTCCTTGTGAGGTCGCCGGGGGTCGAAGGTGGAAGGGCGGGTGTGTTTGCGAGGCGAGCTGCGCTCGGCCCGCAAACGGGGGCGATTGTGAGCCGCGCTCGCCGTCAACCCGCTCGCGGTGCTCGGGGTCGAGCCGACGCGAGCTCGTCGCGTCGGTGCTGACAAATGCTGCGCCGCGAGCGAGCGGCGCAAAGGAATCAGATTGCGATGCTTGCTCGCTCGGGCTTGCGGCGGCGCGGCTTAGCGGTGACGCGCTCGCCGGCCGGCACGTAGTGCTCGAGCTGGATGTCGTGGCCGAGCGCGAACGGAATGCCGTCTTCGGCGAGCTTGACGACCTCGTCGTAGGTGTCGCCGGCGGCGTACCAGCGCTCGACGTCGGGCGACTCGGCCCACCAGCCGTCTTGGTGGTGGTAGAGGACTCGGGCGACGTCCATAGTCTCAGGGTAGCTTGCAAACGACCCGCCTCGGCGGGTCGTTTGCTTGCCGGGGTCGGGCTCGGAAGGGCGCTGTGATGTGCGGGGCGTTGGCGGCGGCTCGAGTGTCAGTCGGCGTGGGGACGCTCTAGAGTGGACGCTGATGTTTTTCGATCCGGACGACTACCTGGAGCGCGATCCGTCGACGGCAAGCAAGGTCGAGGCCCGCGGCTGGTGCGCGAGGCGAGACAGCGGGCCGAGCTCTGCGAGGTGACGGCGCGAATGGCGGCGGAAGTCGGCTTCGAGGCGACCAAGATCTACCTGGCGGCGCCAAAAGCCGGGCTCGGGCTGGGGACCTACTACAAGCTGTATGAGTCGAAGGAAGCGTGTCTGGCGGAGGCCTTCGAGCGGTGCGCCGAAGCGATCTTCAGGCGGGTCGAGGAAGCGATGCGTGCCGAGGCGAACTTCGCTCAGCGAGTCGCGGCAGGACTAAGCGAGCTGCTCGACGTCCTGGTCGCGGAGCCGGACGTGGCGAGGGTCTTGCTGGTCGAGATCCGCGCCGGGGAGGGGGAATGCCGGGATGCGCACGAGCGGTGGCTGGGGAGGTTCGCGAGATTGCTGGTGGAGGCCGACCGCGGGGACGCCGCGCCCCGCGATGGGTGCCAAGCGCGACTGACGGCCGGGGCGCTGGCAACTCTGCTCGCCGTCGGGCTTCTCGAAAATGGCGCGGAGGCGCTGCCCGAGATGCTCGAGGAGCTGGTCTACGTGGGCCTGTGGGCCCGCAGCGGGGCAGAGGCCGCGGCTTTCAAGGGTGCAGAGCAACCTGTCCGGGACACGAAGGGGCCGGCGGCGAGCGCGAGCAAAGGCAAGGCCGCCGCCCGCCGGTCGACCCAGCGCCAGCGGCTGCTCGGCGCGATGACCGATGTCGTTGGAGAGAAGGGGTACAAGGCGACGCGAGTGACGGACGTGTTGGAGCGCTCGGCGCTGTCGCGGCCGGTGTTCTACGCGCATTTCGGCAGCAAAGAGGACTGCCTGCTCGCCGCCTTCGACGCGGCGAGCGAGCCGATCTTGGAGCGGGTGAAGGCGGTGGTGGCGAGCGCGACGACCTCGGCGGGTCGAGCCGAGGCCGGGCTGCGAGTGCTGGTCGAGACACTCGCTGCGGAACCGGCGATTGCGCGGCTGGCGACGATCGAGATCAGGGCGTCGGGGCCGAGCGGCGAGGAGCGCTACGGCGAGGCGCTGGCGAGGTTCGCGGATCTGATCGGCGAGCCGGGCGCCGATCGCCAAGGCGGCACGGCGAGCGACATACCGCGAGTGGTGAGCGCGACGGTGGCGAGCATGATCGCGCGGGAGGTGGGCGAGGGCCGGGGCGAGCGGCTGGAGAGCCTCCTGCCCGAGCTGGTGTTCACGGCGCTGGCGCCATGCGTCGGAGGGGAGAGGGCGATGGAAGAGGCGCGTGCCATGAGCGGCCCTCAGCCCCGATGATCGCTCAACAGCTCCCCGAGGCTGTCCTTGCGCGGCAGGTGGATCCAGCCCTCCGCGCGAGCCAGCTCGCGGTCCTCAGCCGCCGGCGGCACGGTGAGGCCGAGCGCGGCGGCGCGGGCGATCAGGGCGCAGAGCACGGCGTCGAGGGCGTCGTCGTTCTCGACGCAGGCCTCGCGCGCGCCCGGCTCCCATTCGAGCCAGGGTGCCTGTAACTCGATCGCCTCGAGCAGCTCCTCGCGGGCCTCGGCGCTCGCCTTGTAGCCCTCGCGCGGCAGGCCCCAGAGCAGGAGCGCCGCTGCCGGGTAGACCTCGAGCACGCGGTCGCCGCCGGCGCGGTCGAAGCGGATGCGCGAACGCTCGTAGGCGGTCTCGCGCAGGCCGGCGAGGCGCCAGGCGGTGAGGGCGATGCGATCGGTCGAGGGGCTCAGCGGCCAGAGCTTCTGCTCGGTCTCGGCCTCGACGTGGTCGTGGACGAAGAGGTCGGTGCGGCGGTAGCGGAACTCGGGCTTGGCGGGCGCCGGCCAGCGGCCCTCAACGCAGTAGGCGTGCAGCGCCAGGACCATCGCCTCGGGCCAGCCGAAGGGGGCGTCGATCCCGACCCACTCAAGGGCTCCCCGCAGCGCCCCTCGGCTTCTGAAAGGTGGTTGGGCGGCGGCTACCCGAGCGCCGGGCAGAGGCGTAGGCCGGCGGGGCGCAGGGCGCGGCGAACGCGCTTGTCGAAGGTGGCGACGCTTGCGTCGCGTGCCACCGCGGTCGCCAGGGCAAAGCCGTCAGCGAGGCTGATGCCCCGGCCGCGGTGACGCGCGGCGTTGCGGGCCATCGTCGCGTCGGGGGCGGCGAGGCGGATGCCGAGCGCGGCGATCGCGTCGACGGCGGCGCGAAGGCTGCGCTCGTCTTCGGCGGGGCGGACCAGCGCCTCGGCGTAGTTGACCGTGCAGAGGAGCAGCTCGACCTGTTCGCCGATCAGCTGCTCGAACGCCCTGGCCGCAGCATCATGGTGGGCGTCGGCGCGGTCGAGCGCGGCGATCACCACGTCGGTGTCGAGGACGCAGGGACTCAACGACGCTCTTCGGAGCGCAGGTCGTCGAGGTACCCGGGCCCATACAAGCCGTCGAACACCCCCAGCGCGTGGGTGAGGTCGGGCGCGGCGCGGTGGACGACGATCCGGTCCGGCCCGTCGGCGTCGATCGTCACCTCGTCGCCGGGCCGCAGGCCGGCGGCCTCGAGGCTCTCGACCGGCAAGGTGACCTGGTGCTTCGAAGAGATGCGCGGCATACCTTTACTCTAGCGTAAAGGCCTTCGCGCTTGGTCATGCAGAGACCGCCTGCGCAGAGCGGGCCGAGCTCGCCGTCCTCACGTGCAGGGCAGTAGGGCAGTCGATTGCGAAATAGTAGTCTCGAGCCTTACGAAATGGTAGTCTAAGCAGGTGACCGGCCGGTCCTATGCTCCCCGCGTCGTCGATGCCGAGCTGGACGAGCTGATCGGCTCGGTCGCCGCGCTGGCGATCGAGGGGACCAAAGGCGTGGGCAAGACGGCGACGGCCTCGCGACGCGCCGCGAGCCGGCGGGAGCTGGACGATCCGACCCAGCAACGCATCGCGATCGCCGAACCGTCGCGGTTGCTCGACGGTCCGCGGCCGGTGCTGATCGACGAGTGGCAGCACGTGCCCGAGTCCTGGGACCTGGTGCGCCGCGCGGTCGATGCGGGGGCGGAGCCGGGCAGCTTCCTGCTCACCGGCTCCTCGCGTCCGACTGAGCGCGGCTCCCACTCCGGCGCGGCGCGCATCCTCAGCATCCGGATGCGGCCGCTGGCGCTCTCCGAGCGCGGCCTCGCCGCTCCAACCGTCAGCCTCGCCTCGCTGCTGGGGGGAGGACGGCCGCGGCTCTCCGGGGCCTGTCCGACCCGGCTCGAGGACTACGTCGAGGAGATCGTCTCCTCCGGCTTCCCGGGCCTTCGCTCATTGCCGGACCGCGCCCGCCGGGGCCATCTGGACGGCTATCTGCGACACATCGTCGACCGCGACTTCGAGGAGCTCGGGCACAACCTCCGCGACCCCGCCGGGCTGCGCCGCTGGATGGCCGCCTACGCGGCGGCCTCGTCCACCACCGCGTCATTCGAGACGATCCGCGATGCCGCCACCGGCGGCCACGGCGAGAAGCCGGCCAAGACCACCACCCTCCCCTACCGCGACGTGCTCGAGCGGCTCTGGGTGCTCGACCCGGTGGAGGCCTGGCTGCCGACCCGCAACCGGATCTCGCGCCTCTCCTCCCCCCCGAAACACCAGCTCGCCGACCCGGCGCTCGCTGCCCGCCTGCTCGGCATCGACGCCGGCGCGCTGCTCGAGGGCCGCGCCGCCGGGCCTCCGCTTCCCCGCGACGGGACGCTGCTCGGCGCCCTCTTCGAGTCGCTGGTCACCCTCTCCATGCGCACCTACGCCCAGGCGGCGGAGGCAAGCGTCAAACACCTGCGCACCGCGGGCGGCCGGCACGAGGTGGATCTGATCGTCGAGCGGGCCGACGGGCGCATCGTCGCGGTCGAGGTCAAGCTCGCGCGCGACGTGAAGGACCGCGACACCGCGCACCTGCGCTGGCTGGCAGACCGGATAGGCGACGAACTGCTAGATGCGATCGTGATCAGCACCGGCGCCGAGGCCTACCGCCGCGCCGACGGGATCGGCGTGGTCCCCGCAGCGCTCCTCGGCCCCTGAGAGATGGGATCGCGCTGCCGGAGGCGCTCGATCGAATACAGCGGCAGCGCTCGCTCACCACAGAGTGGGAACTCCGTGAGCGGCGATGCCCGGGTCGCACGTGACCAGCGGCACCCCCTCCACCATCGCCTGGGCGACGAGGAGGCGGTCGAAGGGATCGCGTTGCACCTTGCCGCCCAGCTTCACGTAGGGAAGGCGGCGGTAGGCGGCCGCGTGCGCGGTCGAGATCGGCAGCAGGGAGAAGCCCTCGGCGAGCAGCTCCTCCGCCCAGCCCTCGGCGGCCTCGAGCTTGCCGAGCGAGGCTTTGATCGAGACCTCGAGCAGGGTCCCGGCGCTGAAAAGGGGCTCTTCGGCGCCGGCGATGGCCTCGCGAGCGGGGTCGGAGAGACGCGGATCGTCGCCCAGCCACCAGAGGATGGCGTGGGTGTCGGCGAGCAGCCTCAGTCGCGAACCCCGATGGCCCGGGCTACGTCGTCGGGCCAGGAGTCGAAGTCCTCGGCCACCACGATCCGTCCGGCCAGGGCACCGGGCTTGCGTCGGGCGGTGGGAGAGCTGGCCAGCGGGACGAGCTGGACGACCGGCTGCTTGCCGCGCCGCAACTCGACCCTCTCCCCTTCCTCTGCCAGAGCGATCAGCTTCGAGAGGTTGGTCTTGGCCTCGCCGATGGAGAAGGTGCGGGTCATGGGGGGAGGGTACCAGCCAGGTTGGCCAGGTTAGCCAACCCCGCACCCCGCGTCGCCGATCGACTGTCGTGGGTGATAGCATCGTGCATCATGAATCGCCGAACTACGGTCAGCGCCGACGTCGAGGCGCTTGCGACGCTCGAGGCCGAGGCGCTCAGGCGCGGCGACAGCCTCAGTGCCGTGCTCGCGGAGGCGGTCGAGGAGAAGGCGGTCACGATCAGGCGAGCGCATCGCCCCCGGCTGGGGCTCGGGCGCTCCACCGACGGCGGCAGCGCAGCTGAGAGCGCCACCGAGCCGGTCGCGCGGCCACCCGCGTAGGTGGCGCTGGTCCTGGACACGAGTGTGCTGCTTGCGGCGCTCGACGCCGCCGATCCCGATCACGGGCCCTGCGCCGAGCTGATCTCCGGGGCGAGTGAGGATCTGATCGTCCCCGCGCTCGTCCTGGGCGAGCTCGACTACTGGTGCCACGAGCGACTGACGCCCGATGCCTGGCTCACGTTCCTGGAGGACGTGCTGAGCGGCGCCTACAGCGTGGACAACCCCACGCACGGCGACCTGGCCCGCTGCCACGCGCTCCAGCGCACCTACGCCGACCTGAAGGTGGGGGTCGTCGACGCCAGCGTGCTCGCGGTGGTGGAGAGGCTCGGAGAGCCGAAGCTCGCCACGCTCGACCATCGCCACTTCGGCGTGATGCGGCCGCGTCATGTGGAGGCGCTGGAGCTCCTGCCGAGCTAGGCGGCCAAGGAGGTCCCTGCCTCGGCGTCAACAGGTCCGGCGCTAGACTGAGATCCATGGCAGCGAAGGCGCTCACCGGCTCTATTGAGGAGATGCGGACGGCACGTGCGCTCCGCCTGGAGGCGGATCGCAATGCCCCGATGAGCGAGCGCCTGGCGCGCGTGCACGCTCTCTGCAAGCAGATGAGCGCGATCAAGGGCGCGGCCAGGGCACGTTGACGGAGTTCGACCTTCGTGCGCTGCTGGAGGCGCTGAACCGCAGAGAGGTTCGATTCGTCGTGATCGGAGGGGTTGCGGTCGGCGCACACGGCTACGTGCGGGGGACCGAGGACCTGGATCTCGTTCCCGATCCCGGCCCGGACAACCTGAAACGCCTGACCCGCGCCCTGGCAGAGCTGGAATCCACCCTTCCCACGGTCGAGGAAAGGCCCTTCGACCCGGCGACCGACGCAGCCGTGATCCGGCGCGGCGGCAACGTCACCGCGATGACCATGTTCGGAGAACTCGACGTGGTTCAACGCGCGCGGGGCGTGCCGAGCTACTCGCAGCTCGAGAAGGACGCGGTGGACAGCGAGCTGCTGGGTGTTCCCGTGCGAGTGTGCTCGCTCACCAAGCTGCGCGAGATGAAGGAGGCGCAGGGGCGCGAGCAGGACCGGGCAGACCTGGCCAACCTGCCCGAAGACTGACCCGGGTGGCCGGCGCGTGCCGGCGCCGGCTCAGTGTTTCTTCTTGGCCTGGGTGAGCAGGACGGTGGAGGTGACTACGCCGGTTCCGGTGGCCGTGGCGAAGAGATTGCCGTGCTTGCGGAGTTCGCGCTTGGCGCGGCCGGAGAGCTTGACGCTGAGCGTTTCGGACTCGCCTTCCTCGAGGTTGAACGGGGCGATGCCGATCACCACGGTCGGGGTCCTTCTGCCTTTCTTGACTTTGGCGGCGAGGATGAGGGTGTTTTCGCAGGGACCGCCGGAGCAGGTGATCGTGACGGCCGCCTTGCCGTGCTTGACGCTCGCGGTCGGGCCGACGGTGACCTTGCCTTCTCCTGGCGGAGGCGGTTCGGCTTCGTCGAAGGTCGCGGTGACGGTGGTATCGGAGCCGATCGTCACCGTGCAGACGCCGGTTCCGGCGCAGCCGCCGCCCGTCCATCCCTCGAAGGTCGAGCCGCTGTCGGGGTCGGCGACGAGTTTGACGGTTTCGCCTTTTTCGAATTCGGCCGAGCATTCGTGGCCGCAGTAGATGCCTTCGGGGAGGCTGGCGATCGAACCGGAGCCGCTACCGGCCTTCTTGACCTCGAGGGTGAACACGGGCGGCGGTTCGGCTTCGAAGCTCGCGGTCACCGTGACGTCTTCTTCCATCTTCACCACGCAGGTTTCGGTGCCCGAGCAGCCGCCGCCCGACCAGCCGGTGAAGATCGAGCCGGCCGCTGCGGTGGCGGTGAGCGTCACTTCGGTGTGTTCTTCGAAGCCGGCCGCGCATTCGAAGCCGCACTGGATCCCCGCGGGGGAGCTGGTGACGGAGCCAGAGCCGCTGCCTTCCTTTTCCACTTCCAGCGTGTGCGAGGGGCAGTAGGGGGGCATGCATTCGTGTTCGTGTTCGTGATGGCCGTGGTGGCCGTGATGGCCGCCGTGGTCGTGGTGGTGACCGCCATGGTCGCCGCCTTCGTGATCTCCGTGGTGACCCCCGTGATCGCCGCCTTCGTGATCGCCGTGATGGCCACCGTGATCGCCATGGCCGCCTCCGTGGCCGCCGTGGTGGTCTCCGCCGCCGCCGGCGAAAGAGGCAGACGGCAGCGCCAGCGCCCAGAGGGCGAGAGCCCCAGCCAGCAGCAGCAACCCGGTCCGCTTCACGGCCGTTTCACAGTACCAGAGGTCGCGCGACTCATACACATACCGTGTTAGTACCAAAACAGGTAGTAGTAATTACCCACACACTCACCGAAGCCGCCAGGCAAGGCTCGTTTCGCCGCCCTGCCTGGCCCGCAGGACGCCCGCGGCGCCGGCTTCGACGCGGGCGAGGAAGATCCGGTCGGCGCCGGCGGCGAGGCGGGCCAGCGGCGCCCAGCGCCCGCCGGCCCGTCGTTCGACGACGAGCGGCCCGGGCGCGGGCGCCTTGCCCCAGACGAGCGTCTCGGCACCGGCGACCGCGGTGGGCGACGAAGGGGAAGCGGAAGGCGTCGTAGGCCGGCTTGGGCGGTGCCATCGAGGAAGAAGAGGCCGCTCTGCTGGGTCGCGGCGAAGCCAGCCGTCCCCGGGTCCTGGTCGCGCAGGTACCACCAGACCACGGCGCTGACGCCCTCGCTCCAGAGGCGGTACAGCGCCTCGGCGAGGAAGCGGGCGTGGAGGGCGAGCGGCACGCCGCGGGGGTCGGGCGGGCTCGAGTCCCACCAGATCTCCGGCGCCCAGAAGGGCTTGGGGCGGGCCGGCAGGGCGCGCCCGGTCCGCACCGCCCGGCGCACGATCGCGCTGAGGCGGCCGATGTCGGGGATCGAGGCGTCGAGCGGGCTGAGCGCGCCTTCGTCGGGGCCGGCGACGTCGATCGGGTTGTGGGCGGCGATGTCGAAGTGCGCCGGGTCGGGGCAGTCGACGGGTTGCAGCGCCGCGCCGCGCAGGCAGAGCAGCGAGCGCCAGAACCAGACCGGCGGGACGCGGCTCCCCCCCGTCCGCGCGTCCCCGTAGGGCGCCAGGCCGCCGACGAGGACCTTCGCCCGGGGGCTGGCGGCGTGGATCCCGGCGTAGGCGGCGTTGAGCATCGCCCGGTAGTGGGCCGGGCCGACCAGCTCGCCCCCCTGCCAGAGGGGGCTGAGGTGTTCGGCGAGGTTCTCCTCGGCCCAGATCTCGAAGTAGCGCACGCGCGGCAGCGGCCCGGCGGCGGGGTGGGCGGGGTCGACGAAGCCGCCCGAGTAGCGCGCCGCGAGCGCCTGGGCGAACTGCCCCAGCGCCGCCGGCTGCGGCAGCCAGGTGCCGGCCAGCGCCGTGCTCGGGCGACCCGGCCCCTCGGCCCAGGCCGGCGCGGTGCTGATGTCGAGCAGCGGCTGCAGACCGTGGGCGGCGGCGCTGCGGATCGAGGCGTCGAGCGGTTCCCAGCGGTAGGCGGGGTCGGCCGGGTCGGCGGCATCGAAGCCGGCCGGGGGCGCCTTCGGCGCGATCGTCGACCAGACGGCGTCGAGGGCGACGAGGCTCGCCCGCGCTTCGCCCGCCCGCGCCAGCCATTCTTCGCGCAGCGCCGGGTCGGGGCTGGCGAAGGCGGGGTCGGCGACGCCGAGCCTGAGGCCGTGCGCCGCGGCGACGGCCGCCGAGTGGGCGCCGAGCGCCAACCCGGCGAGGGCGATGGCGAGGGCGAGGGCGGCTCGCCTCACCTGACCGCCGTGCGGCGACGGCGTGCGACGGCGAAGGCGAGCGCCGCGGCGGCCATCCCCATCAGGGCGAGCGGGAAGGCGGCGCCCAGGCCCGGCCGCCCGGGTATCCGCAGTGCCGAGGCCGGCGCCGCCGGCGCGACCCGGCCGGCGCGCGCGGGGCGGGGCGGGGCGGTCTGCGCCACCGCCCGCGCCATCGCCTGCCCGGGCGCGCCGCGGCCGCGCAGGGCCTGCGCCGTGGCCGGGCTGAGGTCGCCTTCGCGCACCGCGTCTTCTTCGCGCTTGCTCGGGTCGGGCGCGCGCGGCCCGGCCGAGGCCGGCAGCGTCTCGTAGTACTGGTCGGCCTCGGAGTTGCCGGGCGGCGCGAGCGAGCGGGCCGCGGCGCCGGCGGGCAAAGCCAGCGCCAAGGCCAGCAGCAGCGCGAGTGTCCCAACTCTCCACATCCCTCCAGAGAGAGTAAACACGCCAGACCGCAAATAGAAGCTACGCCCAAAGCGCCGCGATCGGCGCCGCCTGGATCTTGCGGTCGAGCTCGAAGTGGGCCGGCCCCGTGTGGAGGACGACGCCGGCGAGGAAGCGGTCCTCGAGCTGGTCGCGGAGCCAGGCCAGGTGCTCGGCGTCCCTCGCGCTCGGCGCGGCGGTGGCCTTGATCTCGATCGCGATGACGCGTTTGCCGCCAAGCTCGGCCAGGAGGTCGATCTCGTGCCGGCCCTTCTCGGTTCGCAGGTGATAGAGGCGGGGCCGAGCGCGCGAGAGCGGAACCTCCGGTCTCAGCTGAGCGGCGACGAAGGTGTCGAGAATGCGCCCGAGGACGTTGCCGTCGCCGACGATGCCCTGCTCGTCCAGGCGCAGGGTGGCGGCCATCAGCGCGGCATCGACCAAGTAGCGCTTCGGCTGGCGAACGAGCCGCTTGAGTCGGTTCGAGGTCCATGCCGGCACCCGCTCGACGACGAGGAGATCGGACAGCAGGCCCTCGTAGATCGACGCGGTGATCTTGTTGATCCCGGCGGCGTCGTAGATGCTCTTGTGGTCGCTCACCCCGGCCGAATTGAGCGCGTACGCCTCCAGGTAGCTGCGCAGGCGCTCGGGGTCGCGGCGCCGGCCACCAGAATCCGACTGCTCGAGCTGCTCGACGTCGTGGGAGAGGAGATCGTCGACGTAGCTGCCGAGCCAGGCTTCCCGCGCCGAGCCCGTCAGCTCCAGGGCGGCGGTCGGAAAGCCGCTCCGCAAAGCAAGGCCAAGGTACCCCAGCAGGTCGGGAGCCTCCGCGGGGCTCGCAAGGGCGTCCCCGGCTGCGATCCTGTCGAAAAAGGTGGGGCCGCCGGTGCGGCCGAGCAGCTCGCGGATCGTCATCGGGTAGATGGCGAGACGCACGAGCCGTCCGGTCCCCGGCCATACCCGGTTCTCGATCTCGGCGTGGACCGAGCCGGTGACGTAGAAGCGGTTCGGCCGGGGATCGGCGTCCACCGCCCGGCGAACCGCAGCGAGGACGCCGGGCACGTTCTGCCACTCGTCGAGGAGGATCGGCTCGCGGCGGCTACGCAGGGCAGCCGTGGGATCGGCCCGGAAAGCCGAGGCTTCGGCCTCGAGGTCGAGCCGCACCCGCGTCGCCGCCCGCCGCTCCATCGTCGTCGTCTTCCCGGTTGCGCGCGGCCCCACGACCAAGAGCCCCGAGAGCTGCTCCAGCAGCTCGTCGAGATAGGAATCGACGAGCCGGGTCCTGTAGGCGGTCGAGGCGGCCTCCATGAGCACTAATATACCTCTCCGGCAGGACTTTCTAACCTTTTACCGCAGGAGTTCGTATACTTTTACCGCGCAGCCGACTTTGACCACACTGGAGGGGGGTCAAAGTCGGCTGCGGGTGGCGTAGCTTTCGGGATCTCCTTGGAGGCATTGGGGACAGCGGAGCGGGTTGATGGGGGGGCCGAGTCGGTCGGCGCCCGCGTGAGCGTGGGCGCGATCGATTGGGGCGGGGTCGCGACCTGGGTGCTGGCGGCGGCGCTGGTCGTCTACCTGGCGCTGGAAAACGGCGGCTACGATCCGATCCCGCGCGACCAGGTCGGCGTCGCGGTCTGGTGGGCCCTGCTGCTGGGGGTCGCGGTCGAGGCGCTGCCGGTGCCGGGGCGGACCCGGGTGGCGCTGGTCGCGCTCGGCCTGCTTCTCGGCTTCGCCCTCTGGACCGCGCTCTCGCTGGGCTGGACGCAGAGCAGCGAACGAACCGCGACCGAGCTTGCCCGGGTCGCCACCTACCTCGGCATCCTCGCGCTGGGGATCTGCCTGGCGACGCGGCGGCGGGCCGGGGCGCGGCAGGTCCTCGGCGGGGTGACCTTCGGCCTCGCCCTGGTCGACGGCGCTGGCGGTGCTCTCGCGCCTGCACATGGCCTGGTTCCCGGCGAACGAAATCGGCCGGGTGCTGCCCGGGATCGAAATCGAGCGCCGCCTCGCCTACCCGCTGGGCTACTCGAGCGCGGTCGGCGCCCTCGCCGGGATGGCCCTGCCGCTGCTGCTCGCCGCCACCGCCTCGGCGCGCACGATCGCCGGCCGGGCGCTCGCCGCGGCGGCGATCCCGATCGCCGGCCTCGCCCTCTACCTCGCCACCTCGGGCACCGGCGCCGCCGTCGCCGCGGTCGCGATGCTGGTCTTCCTCGCCCTCTCCCCCGACCGCCTGCCGAAGCTGCTGACGCTGGCGGCGGGAGCCGGCGGGGGCGCGGTGCTGGCGCTGGCGGTCCACGGCCGCGGCGCGCTCGCCCGCGGGCTGCCCACCGCCGCCGCCGAACGCCAGGGCACCGAGGTGATCTGGATCGCGCTCGCGGTCTGCGCCGCGCTCGCCCTGGTCCAGGTCGGGATCGCGCTCGCCGACCGCCGCCTGGGGCGGACCGGGTGGCTGCCGATCGACCGCCGCCAGGCGCTGGTCGCGACCGCGGCGGTGCTGCTCGTCGCGATCCTGGTCGCGATCGCCGCCGGGGCGCCGCACCAGGTCTCCCACCGCTGGGACGTGTTCAAGGGGCGCAGCGGCGGCTCGAGCGCCGAACCGAGCTCGCCCTCGACGATCGTCAACTTCCACGGCAGCGGCCGCTACCAGTTCTGGGAATCGGCGGTGGAAGCGGGCGAAACCGCGCCCTGGAAGGGGATCGGCCCCGGCACCTTCGAGTTCTGGTGGGACCGCCACGGCTCCTACGCCGGCTACGTCCGCACCGCCCACTCGCTCTACCTCGAGAGCCTGGCCGAGCTCGGCATCCCCGGGCTGCTGCTGATCGGCGGCTTCGTCGCGCTCGTGCTCGGCGCCGGCGCGGTGCGCTCGCTGCGCGCCCCGCCCGAGCAGCGCCTCGTGCTCGCCGCCGCGACCGCGGGCGCCGCCGGCTTCGCCACCGCGGCGGCGCTCGACTGGGTCTGGCAGCTCGGCGCATTGGCGGCGGCCTTCATGCTGCTCGCCGCGGTCGCGCTGAGCGGCTACTCGCTGCGCGAGCCGACCCGGCGGCGGCGGCGCAGCAGCCGTCTGCGGCGCAACCGGATGCAGCGCGTCGGTGTGGCGGCGGTGGCGGTGGCGGCGCTGCTGGCGATCTGGTTCCCGCTGCACGCCGCCACGGCGCTGCGCCAGAGCCAGCTCGACGCCGCCCACGGCGACCTCGCCGCCGCCCTCGACCGCGCCCAGGAGGCGGCCGACGCCCAGCCCGACGCCGCCTACCCGGTGCTGCAGGAAGCGCTCCTGCTCGAGCAGCAGGGCAAGCTCGGCGGCGCCGCCGCGGCCGCCCGCGAGGCGACCCGCAAGGAAAGCGCCGACTGGCGCACATGGACGATCCTCGCCCGGATCGAGGCCGAGCGCGGCCGGGTCCAGCCCGCCCTGCGCGCCTTCGCCCGCGCCCGCACGCTCAACCCCCACTACAGCCTGCTGAGCGTCCGCTCCTGAAGCGGAGGTCGTGAGACCGCGAGTTAGTGCTTCATGAGTAACTAACTCGTGATACAGCAAGCACGACTTTACGTAGGGCGGCGCAGGGCGACTAGGGCGTCGACGGCCGCTACCGGCTCGTATCCCCCGTCCCCGCGCAGGCGCTCGACCTGGCGGGCGGGGCCGCCCTCGGGGTCGAGCGCGTCGTGGAAGGCGACCACGCCGCCCGGCTGCAGGAAGGGCTCCCAGGCCTCGAAGTCGCGGCGCACCCCCTCGGCCGTGTGGTCGCCGTCGATCCAGAGCAGCCCGATCGGGCGCGTCCAGCCACCGCAGACGACCTCCGAGCTGAGGTTGACCAGGCGCACCCTCTCGACCACGCCGGCGAAGAGGAGGTTCTCGAAGAAGGCCCGCCGGTCGGCGGGGCCGAACTTCCCCCCGAGGACCCCCTCGAAGGCCTCGTGCGGCTCGACCGCGTAGACGGGCGCCCCGTCGGCGCCGAGCGCGAGCGCCGCGGTCGAGCGCCCGCGGTAGCTGCCGACCTCGACGATGCAGGCCGCGGGCGGCACCGCGCCGGCCAGCTCCATCAGCGCCGTCGCCTCGGCGTCGCTGATCATCCCCTCGATCGTCAGCGCGCGGCGGCCCGGCCCGTGCTTGCCGAGCAGCCGGAGGCGGCGGCGGATGCGCCGGTCCCAGCGCATCAGGCGGCCTCGGCGCGGCTCGCCAGGCCGGCGCGGACGCGGTCGACCATCGCGTACTCGGGCGCCAGCCGCTCGCGCAGCAGGCCGCGCTCGGCCTCGGTCAGGGAGACCGGCTCGCCGAAGCTGCGCTCGCGCTTCTGCTCGAGCTCGAGCCCGAGCTCGAGCGCGAGCCGCCTCAGGTCCTCGGGGAAGGTCTCGGTGAAGCAGACCGCCGAGCAGGCGAGGACCCGCTCCGCCGCCTCCGCCGGGTCGAGGCCCTCGGAGAACATGTGGAGCTGGGTCAGCAGATGCTCGGCGGGGACCCGCTCGAGGAACTCGGCGAAGCCGACCTCCCCCCTCCGCCGCCGGCCCAGCCACGGCAGCGGGGAGCGGGTGCCGCGGTCGAGGAAGGCGCTCTCGGCGAGCACGTCGTCGATGAACGGCTCTTTCTCGCGCGCCGCACCGTCACCTCGCGCCCAGAGCAGGTAGCGATAGTAGGAGATCGCGCGGGCGGCCGGGTCGCGCAGAATCGTGACGGTGAAAGTCGCCGGCGGCAGGCTCAGCCGGTAGGCGGGCTGGTGTGAGTTGGCGAAGAAGTAGTCACCCTTCGCGATCAGCTCGGCGTTGCCGCGCACCAGCTTCAGGCCGTTGCCCTCGACCGCCGAGCGGTCCGACATCTGGTCGAGCCCGAGGCCGGCGAGCGCCCAAAACGCGGCGTTCAAACTCGTCCCGGCGGTCTTGCGGATGTGGTAGTGGTAGACGCGCTCGTAATCGGGATTCATCCGGGCGAAAACGAGTCTAGTTGATAGCATCGGCTCGCCTGCAGGGGGCCGTTTTCATGTCCACGAAGCCAAGTACGCAACCCGCGACGGCCACGGACGAGGCCGTCGACTTCCTCGTGATCGGTGCGCCCAAGGCGGGTACCACGTCGATTTTCGAGTACCTCCGCGGGCATTCCGAAATAACACTTCCGCCCGACAAGGAGGTGCCGTACTTCAACGACGACGGCGTCTACAACAGCCTCTCCTGGGAGGAGTACGTGCGGCGCGCCTTCCCGGAGCACGACCCGCGGCTGCGCACCGGCACGATCACACCCCACTACATGTTCCCCGTCAGCGGCGCTCCCGGAGGGAGCGACTACGACGAATACACGGTGCCGCGCCGCATCCGCGAGCGGCTGCCCTCGGTGCGCCTGATCGCGATCCTGCGCGACCCGGTCGAGCGCGCCTACTCACACCACAAGCAGGAAGTGCGCCTCGGGCTCGAGAGCCGCACCTTCCCCGAGGCGGTCGACCAGCTCCTGCGGCCGGCCGAACTGGACCGTTACAGGCGCACCTTCACCAGGACCGACTGCTATGTGACGGTGGGCGAGTACGGCCGCATCCTCGGCGCCTACCGCGACACCTTCCCGCGCGAGCAGATGCTGGTCCTCTTCACCGAGACGCTGGCGCGCCAGCCGCGCGAGGTGCTGGCGCGGATCTACGAGTTCCTCGGCGTCGCCTCCCAGCGTGACCCCGGCAACCTCGGCAAGCGCTACAACGTCAGCGCCGCGGAGGTGAGGCTCTCCCGCTTCAACCCTGCGAGCCTGGTCAGGCTCGCCTCCGCCAACCCGCTGGCGCGGGCGGCGTGGCACTCGCTCTCCGAGGGCCGCAGGACCCGCATGCTGGCCGGCTACCGGCGGATCAACTTCCGCTTCCACGCCTGGAACCGGCGCGGCACCGAGGCGAGCGAGCCGACCGCCGAGGAGTCGGCGGCGCTCGAGCGCCTGCGCGAGCACTACGCCGCCGACGGAGCGCGGCTCGCCGAGCTGCTCGGCGAGGCCCCGCCCTGGGCGGGCGCGGCCTAGGACCTCGCCAACCCGGTGAGCCTGGTCGCCGTGCGGTAGTAGGTGCTGTCGGTCTGCAGCGCGCTCGCCGTGTCGAACGCCTCGAGGCGGCCGTCGACGATCACCATCACCCGGTCGCAGATGTCGAGCGTCGACATCCGGTGGGCGACGACGAACAGGGTGAGATCGCGCTGCAGCCCGGCCAGCGAGTCCTGGATCAGGCGCTCGGCGTGCGGGTCGAGGGCGCTGGTCGGCTCGTCGAGGACGAGCACCTCGGGGTGGGCGGCGAGCGCGCGGGCGAGGCAGATGCGCTGCTGCTGGCCACCCGAGACGGCGTCGGCGCGGGGGCCGATCAGGGTGTCGTAGCCCGCCGACCAGGTGACGATCTCGTCGTGGATGCCGGCGAGGCGGGCGGCGCGCTCGACCGCGCGGTCCTCGAGCGGGCGGAAGAAGCGGATGTTGTCGGTGACCGAGGCGTGCAGCAGGCGCGGTTCCTGCGGCAGGTAGGCGACCGCGCGGTGCCAGTCCTCGCGGCTGTAGCGCTCGGCGGGCACGCCGTTGACGAGGAAGCGGCCCGAGCTCGGTGAGCGCAACCCGAGCAGGATCTGGACGACCGTCGACTTGCCGGCTCCGGTGGGCCCGACGACGCCGATCGTCTCGCGCGCGCCGACCTCGAAGCCGACCTGCGAGAGGACGGGCTGACCGGGCTCGTAGGCAAAGGAGACGTCCTCGAAGGCGAGCGTCTCGACCGACTCGAGCGCCTCGCCGCCGGCGTGCTCGACGTCCTCGTCGTAGCGGCGCTGTGCTTCCTGCACGCGCTCCAGGTAGGGCAGCGACTGGGCCACCGACTGGTAGGCGCCCTGGGCCTGCTGGCCGTAGGCGCTCGCCCGCACCAGCAGCAGGACGACGGCGCCGAGCGAGGCGACCTGGCCGCCGCCGCTCGCGTAGAGGATCGCGAGGGCGACGACGACGAGCAGGTAGATCAGGCTCTGGTAGATGCCGGGCACGAGGTTGGCCAGCAGCTGGGTCTGGAAGTAGGGCTTGCGCAGGGCGCCGGCCAGGCCGTCGACGCGCTCTCGCTGCGCCTCGCCGACGCCGAACACGTGCGTCTCCTCCGCCAGCCGAACCGCTTCGTTGACGCCGCGCGCGTACTCGCTCTGGGCGGTCGAGACCGCGTGGCTGCCCCGCCGCCCGGCGGCGCTCAGCGGCCGCAGCAGGGCGAACAGGCCGGCGGCGGCGACCAGCACGACCACCGCCGCGAGCACGTTGAGGGCGAAGGCCGAGAGGACGAGGACGAGGAAGGTGAGGACGGCGATCAGCAGCGCGGTCGCCGCGCGCGCGCCGGCGATCGACTGGCCGATCTGGTTGGTCGCGAACTCCTGCAGCTGCCCCTCGCGGTCGCGCGACTGCACGTCCCAGGAGGCGCGGGCGTAGGCGGCGAAGAGCTCGCCGCGGAGCTGCTCCTGCATGTCGGCGGCGACCCGCGCCGGCACCACCGAGACGACGATCTGGAGGGCGAAGCGGGCCAGGGCGAGGACGAAGGCGAAGATCAGCAGGCCGCGCAGGCCTTCGTCGACGTGCAGGGCGCCGATGTCCACGCGCACCCGCGAGGCGCCGTCGACCAGGGTCGCGGCGGTCTGGGCGAGCAACGCGAGGATTCCCGACTCGGCCAGCCCGGAGAGAACGGAGGCGACCGCCAGCACGGCGATCAGGCTGCGCCGTCCGCCGAGCAACGGGCCCAGCCGAGACCACGTGCTCTGGATGGCTTTCTCCTGCATACCCCGCCGTTTATTCTACGCCGAGGTCGAAGGGGCGCCCGAGCCTCGCAGGATCGCCGCCAGCGTCGGCAGCCAGCGCGCCGGCGAGAACTCCTCCTCGACCCGGCGGCGGCCGACCTCGCCGAGGCGGGCGCGCAGGGCTGGGTCGCCGGCGAGAGCCTCCAGCGCCTCCAGCCACTCCCCCGGGCCGGTGGCGACGTAGCCGGCGCCGCCCACCGTGGCGGCGGAGACGCCGACGTCGTCGGCGAGCGGCGGGATCCCGCTGGCCATGTACTGGAGCGCCTTGTAAGCGCACTTGCCGCGCGTCCACGGCGTGTCGTCGAGCGGCATCAGGCCGACGTCGATCTCGGCCAGCGCGGCGCGCTCGGCGGCGGGGCTCCAGGCGCGCTCCTCGACCGCGACGCGGGCGAGCGGCGGCGCCGGGCCGCCGACGACGATCAGCCGCAGCGGGCGCTCCGAGTCCCGGGCGAAGCGGTCGAGCGTCGCGGCTACGCCGCGCAGGTAGGGCGCCGTGGTCGGCGAGCCGATCCAGCCCAGGGTCAGCGCCTCGCCCTGCTCGTGGCGGCGCACGGCGTAGGCCTCGGGGTCGACCAGCGAGGGCACCACGGTGACCGCGTCGCCGTAGGCGGAGAGGTGCTCGGCGAGGATCTCGTTGCCGGCGATCACGTGCTCGGCCCGCTCGGCCAGCCAGCGGACCTTGCGCCCGGCGCCCTTGAGTGCGCCGAGGGGATGGCCGCCGCTCTGCCTGCCGGTGAGCCAGATCGCGTCGTCGACGTCGTAGACCAGCCGCCGCCCCGACGCCGCCGCCCGCTCCAGCGCGAGCGAGGGAGCGAGGTCGACGTGGCGCTGGACGACCGCCGTGGAGGCCTCGCTCCCCGCCTCGCGCAGCCTTGCCGCCAGCCCGCGTCGCGCCGAAGCGAGGACGCGGGCCTTGCCGAGCGCCCCGGCGCGCCGGAAGCGGCCGGCCTCCTCGGCGGAGAAGAGCGGCAGCAGCTCGAGCGCGACGCCCTCGGCGGCGAGGCCGCGCCCGGGCAGCTCGAGGCGGACGCGAAAAGCCGCGTCGGAGGCTCCCTGGCAGGAGGTTGCGATCGCCTTCACCCGTTGTCCCACCCGCCACTATTGTGACCCCTGGCATGGGTCAGCCACCCGCATACGAGCGCCTCGGCACGCGCGGGCGGCTCGAACGGCGCGCCGCGGTGCTGCGCCGCGAGCTCTTCCTCGAGCTCGACCACGACCCCTCGCGCGCGGAGCTCGTCCTCGGCAGCGGCCGCGGCGGCACCACCTGGCTGGCGGAAGCGATCGCCCGCGAGCACCGCAGCCGCCTCATGTTCGAGCCCTTCCACCCGATCTGGGGGCCGCTCGGCGAGGAGCTGCGGCTCTTCCTCGACCCGGGCGTCGCGGCTCCGGGGCTCGAGCGTGCGGTCGACCGCCTGCTGGCCGGCCGGGTGCGCAGCGGCCACGTCGACCAGGTGCCGACGGCACGCCTGACGCACGGCCGCGTGCTCAAGGACATCCACGCCACCAACCTGCTCCCCTGGCTGCGCGCCCGCCATCCCCAGCTGCCGATCGTCTACCTCCTCCGTCACCCGATCGCCACCTCCTTCTCACGCCTGCGCTCCGACGTCTTCAGCGGCCTCGGCCCCTACCTGGCGACGCCGCGCGGGCGCGCCGACGCCGAGGACTCGCCGGTCGCCGCCTGGCTGCCGCTGTACGACCGCTACCGCGAGGACCCCGAGCCGCTGGTGGGCCTGGTCGCCGAATGGTGCATCGAGAACGTCTACCCGCTGAGCCGCATCGAGGCGGATTCCGCCAAGCTCGAGTTCTACGAGACGCTCGTCCTCGACCCGGCGGCCGAGGCGGCGCGCCGCCCCTCGGCGATGGACTGGCTCGGTACGGCCAAGGCCGCCAGTCGCTCGGGGGACTGGCGGGCGGTCCTCGGCCGCTGGCAGAGCGAGGTCCCGCACCCACTGGTCGAGCGCTGCCTCGCGGTGCTCGCCGAGTTCGGCCTCGAGGGTCTCTACGGCGAGGACCCGCTGCCGCTGGGCGAGGGGCGTGCGAGTGCCCGCCCGGGCTGAGGCCTGGCGCGGCGCCGGGCCGGCGCTGCGCGTGCTCTACGTCTGCTACCTCTCGCTCGAGGACCCGCTCGCGCACAGCCAAGTCGTCGCCTACCTGGCCGGGCTCGCCGAGCGCGGCCACGTCGTCCACCTGATGACCTTCGAGCCGGGCGCCGCGGCGGCCGGCGCCGCGCGCGAGACCGAGGCGGCGCTCGCCGCGCGCGAGACCGAGGCGGCACTCGCCGCGCGCGGGATCGCCTGGCACCGGCGCCGCTACCACAAGCGCCCCTCGCTGCCCGCGACCCTGTTCGACGCCCTCGCCGGAGCGCTGGCGGCGGCGCGGCTGGTGCGCCGCCACCGGCTCGACGCGATCCACGCCCGCAACCACGTGCCGGCGGCGATCGCGCTGATCGCCTGCCGACTGGCCGGCTGCCGGATGATCTTCGACCTCCGCGGCCTGATGGCGGAGGAGTACGCCGACGCCGGGATCTGGAAGCGCGGCGGCCTCGCCTACCGGCTGACGCAGTGGGTCCAGCGGGTCGCGCTGCGGCGGGCCGACGGCCTCGTCACCCTGACCGAGGCCGTCCGCCCCCACCTGAGCGAGGCGCGGGCCGGCCCGGAGACGACGTTCGTCATCCCCTGCTGCGCCGACTTCGAGCGGATCGAGGCGCGCGCGCCCGAACGCGAGGCGGCGCGGCGCGAGCTCGAGGCGGGCGAGCGCCCGGCGATGGTCTACGTCGGCAAGTTCACCGGCTGGTACATGGAGCGCGAGATGGCGGAGCTCTTCGCCGTCGCCAGGCGCTCGCAGCCCGGCCTGCTCTTCGTCGTCGTCACCCAGGCCGACCCGGCGCCGATGCTGGCCGAGCTCGGCCGCTGCGAGATCGGGCCCGAGGACTACCGGGTGCTGCGCGCCGAGCCGGGGGAGATCGGGCGCTACCTCGCCGCCGCCGACTTCGGCATCTCCTTCGTGCGGCCCTGCTTCTCGAAGATCTCCTCCTCGCCGACCAAGATCGGCGAGTACCTGGCCGCCGGCCTGCCGGTCCTCTCGACCGCGCGGATCGGCGACGTCGACGAGCTGCTCGGCGCGAACCGCGTCGGCGCCCTGATCGACGAGTTCTCGGCGGCGGGCTACGAGGCCGCGGCGGCGACGATGCGCGAGCTCTGCGCGGACCCCGGGACGAGCGAGCGCTGCCGCGCGGTCGCCCGCCGCGAGCTCTCCCTGCGCGAGGTCGGCATCCCGCGCTACGACGCGCTCTACCGGCGCCTCGCAGCGAGCGGCGAGCGCAGCTTGGCGCCGAGGTAGCCGCGCGCGACCGGCGAGAGCAGCAGCCGCCGGTAGCACAGCGCCTCGCGGCCGGCGGCGAGGCGCAGGCCCGGGCTTCCCTTCAGCGCCGCCTGCGCGAGGATGTCGACGCGCTGCAGGTCGGCGGCGTCGCGGATCTCGGCCGCCGCGCCCGGCTCGCGGGCGAGGAAGGCGGTCTCGACGCGGTCGAGCAGGCGCAGCCCCTCGCCGAGGTCGGCGGCACCGGTCGTGGCGTCCATCCGGTTGACCAGCACCCGGTGGGCGCCGGGGCTCGGCCGGAGGTCGAGCGTGCGCTCGAGGTAGCGCCGAGCGCAGAGGACGAAGTTCTCGACCTGGAGGCGCTCGTGGCGCAGCGAGACGCCGTCGGGGTCGATCCGGATCCTCATCAGCGGCTCGGCGAGGTTGCCGAAGCCGGCGCCGGCCGAGAGCATCCGGGTGAAGGTCTCGTAGTCCTCGGTGTGGAGGCTGTCCGCCGCCGCCCCGTAGGGGTGCGCGCGCATGACCGCCGCCCGCGCGATCAGCGTCGGGTGCATCACCGGGGTGGCGAAAAGCGCCGCGAACCGCGCCCCGCCGGGGCCGAGGCAGCGCAGCGGCCGCGGCGGCGGCGGGCGGCGGCCGTCGGCGCCGATCAATGTGGCGGCGGTGCCGAGGAGGTCGATCTCCGGCCGGGCGGCCAGCGCCGCGACCTGGCGCTCGATCCGCTCCGGCATCGCCACGTCGTCGGCGTCCATCCGCGCGATCAGCTCGCCGCGGGCCTCGGCGACGCCGCGGTCGAGCGTCCCGATCACCCCCAGGTTCGACGGGTTGGAGAGGAGGCGGACGCGCTCGTCGCGGGAGGCGTAGTCCGCGAGGATCGCCGCCGTGCGGTCGCTCGAGGCGTCGTCGATGGCGAGGATCTCGAGCCTGGCGTAGGTCTGGGCGAGCAGCGAGTCGAGCGCCGCGCCGAGCGTGCGCTCGGCCTCGAAGCAGGGCAACAGCACCGAGACCAGCGGCGACCCGCTCACGATCCGAGGCCGTCGCGGACGGCTTTGCGCAGCAGCGGGTTCGCCGGCCACTGCCAGGCCGCCGCCAGCAGGGCGCCGGCGCGGCGGCGGCCGCCCGAGCCGGCGCGGTAGCGCCAGAGCTGGTAGTCGGAGCGGCAGCGCCGCCGCTCGCCCGCGGTGACCAGCGGGTAGCGCTCGCGCGCCTCGAGCGTCGCCGCGAGCCGGGCCGAGCCGCCGAACGGGACGCCGTTGAAGCTGTGCGGCGCGGGGGTCTCGAAGGGCACGTGGCGAAGCTCTTGCTCGATCAGCTCGCGCTCCGGTGCGGTGATCTGGTCGGCGTCGGCGGGCAGCAGGGTGGCCCGGGTGACCGAGGGGTGGAGGTGCCAGATGCAGGTGTCGGCCAGGTCCCTGGCGACGTTGAAGGGCGCCGGCGCGAGGCCGGAGCGGTAGAAGCGGTAGCTGTGCTCGGTGTGGCCCCAGCGGCGGTACTCGGCGAAGCGCGGGTGCCACCCCCCCACCTGCTCCAGCCCGGGGCCGGTGAAGAAGTTGAAGCCGGCGCTGCCGAACATGCCGTGCAGGACACGGTGCCCGGCGATCGTCGACTCGCCGGTCGGCTTGCGCACCCGCGCCCGGTTGAAGAGCGAGAAGTGGTGGATGCCGCTCGCCCGGGCCAGCTCGACGTGCGCCGCGAAGACCGAGCCGTCGACCAGCTCGACGTCGTCCTCGACGAAGAAGTAGTGGTCGAACTCGGGGAAGCGGACGAAGGCGCGGTTCTTGGCGATCCCGACGCCCTCGCGGCGCTCCGAGCTGACCAGCGGGATCCCCCACTCCTGGCAGAAGCGAACGGTCTCCTCGTCGGCGCCGTCGAGCGAGACGAGCAGGGAGAGGCGCGGGTCGCGGGCGCAGAGCTCGGCGAAGTGCGGCAGGTAGCGGCGCACGTATTGCGGCCGGTCGCAGGTGGTCACGCAGACCAGCGCGCGGTAGTCCTCCGGCGCCGTCATACCGCCACCCGCTCGCGCAGCGCGGCGAGCGCCGAGCCAGCCGCGGCCGAGTCGAACTTGCGCGCGAACAGCGCCTCGCTCTCGAGCATCGCCGGCAGGTCCCCGGCGCCGAGGGCCCGCGGGTGGCTCCCGCCCGCCGGCCAGCGCATGAAGCGCAGCGAGTCGTCGACGACCTCGTGCTCGTCGGCGAACTCGGTGCCCGCGAGGATGCTCTGGAAGAAGAGCTCGTCGGGGCAGAGCGTGTGCTCGTGGTAGCGGCGGTAGCCGGGGTGCTCGGCGAGGAAGCCGAGCACCCGCTCGGCCGCGGCGCGGCTCAGGTTCCACCACTGCGAGCCGCCGTAGGGGCGCGCGTAGGCGGGGAAGCGGCGGGCGGGCCTGAGCGCGGAGCGCGCCCGCAGCAGCTCGTTCAGCAGCCGCCCCCTGCGGTTGAGGAAGCTCGTGTCCTCGCCGCGGGGGACGCAGGTCTCGCGCCGGCCGCGGAGGGTGTAGGTGTAGAAGTCGGTGCGGTCGCGGCCTTCGAAGCGCCAGCGCGGGTCGGGCAGGGGGAAGTGGTCGAGGTAGCTGCGCGACCCGGCCGCCTCGGCGAGCTCGAGGATCTCCTCGACCGGGCGCAGGGGGAAGTCCTGGCCGCTGATCAGGACGAAGTACCCGCAGCCCTCGGCGAGGCCGCGGGCGAGGCCCTCGAGCGCGGCGTCGACGAGCTGGGGGCTCCCCCAGGTGGCGGCGTGGCGCGGCAGCAGCGCGACGTCGTCCAGCCCGGCCTCCGTCAGGGCGGCGGCGAACCCGTCCAGCGGAGAGCGCCGGTCGACGTGCAGGTAGGCGCGAGCCCGCGGGTGGCGCAGCGCCGAGAGCAGGAGGGCGAGCTGGCCCGGCCGCTCGTGCGCGAGGACGATGCAGGCGAGCTTCACCGGGGCCGCCGCCTCAGAGGCACTCGTCGATCAGGGCCGGCGTCAGCGGCTGGGTGAACAGTGCCTGCTTGGCCCGGATCTCCTCGTGGCTCCAGGTCCACCACGAGGAGGCGAGCAGCCGCTCGACGACCTCCTCCTCGAAGCGGAAGCGCACGGGCTCGGCCGGGGCGCCGGCGGCGATCGCGTAGGGCGGCACGTCGCGGGAGACGACCGAGCCGGCGCCGATCACCGCTCCGGTGCCGATGCTCACCCCCGCCATCACGTGGGCGCCGGCGCCGATCCAGACGTCGTGGCCGATCCGGATCGGGCCGGCGCTGAGGATCTCCTCCTCGATCGGCCGGCCGAGGACGTTGCGGCCGACGTAGTAGGTGGAGATGCGGCTCGGGTCGTGGCCGAACCCGTGCACGCCGATGCCGCGCGCGAGCGAGCAGAAGTTGCCGATCTCGACCGGGTTGCCGCGGGCGGCGACGTGGATGTCCGGCCCCCACAGGGAGGAGTTCGCCCCGATCCTCACCGGCCCGGAGAGGGTGACGCGGTGGAGGCGGGCGTACGCGCCGACCTCGACCGGCCCGTGCAGCGCCGAGGCGGTGACGCTCGCCAGCGGCGAGACCTGGGCGGCGGTGTCGATGCGATTCGGTCGCCTCGCCGAGCGCAGCGCGAGATCGAGCAACCGCAGCCTCGCTCTCGCAGGAAATGGCGAAGACATGGACTTTTATTGTAGGTCGTCGCGGAGGGCCAGCAGGCGGTCGGCGAAGGCGTTGTAGTTGGCGCCCGCCTCGAAGCGCCGGCGGAAGCGGGCGCGCACCTCCTCGGGGTCGAAGCGGCCCGGCTCGAGCGCCGCCCGCAGGCCCGCGGCGACCCCCTCCGGCCCCTCTCCGGGAGCCAGCAGGACGCCGGTCTCCGCGCCGACGATCTCGCCCACGCCGCCGGCCTCGACGGCGACGATCGGGACGCCGTAGCTCTGCGCCTCCATCATCGAGACCGGCAGGCCCTCGGAGAGGCTGAGCGAGAGCAGCGCGTCGACGTGCTCGGCCGCGTAGAGGTCGAGCACGTCGCGGTTGTCGACGTGGCCGCGCAGCTCCCAGGCCGCGCCGGGGCCCTCGCGACCGAGCAGGCGCTCCGCCGCGGCGGCGACGCGCGCCCGCTCGGGCCCGTCGCCGAGGTGGATCCAGCGGACCGGGGCACCCAGCCGCGCCAGCGCCTCGGGGACGAGGTGGATGCGCTTCTGCGGGTCGAGCCGCGCGCAGGTGAGGACCAGCGGCGGGGCGCCGCTCGCCCGCGGCGGGCCGGCGCGCCCCGGGTCGGCGACGCCGAGGCGCTGCACGGCGATCTTCTCCGCCTGCGCCGGGATGCGCTCGCCGAGGTAGGCGGCGCCGAAGTCCGAGACGGCGAAGATCGCGTCGAGGCCGCGCGCCTTCGCCCCGCGGAAGGGGACCGCCAGCCCGCCCCAGCGCTCGTCGTAGAGGTCGAACCCGTGCACCCGCGAGACAGCGATGCGGATCGCGCCCGACTCGCGCAGGAGCGCCAGCGCGAGCGTGCTGTTCTCGAACCAGTAGTCGTAGAAGACGGCGCCGGCGAGGCCGCGCTCGCCGACGAACCGCGCCAGCGAGCGGCGCTTGAGCAGGTTGCGGGCGAGGTTGTCGAGGTAGCGGCGCGGGGGCGGCGCCCGCCGGCCGCCGACCTCGGCGCGCGAGCTGCGCAGCAGCACCGAGGCCGCCTCGCGGGTGGCGAGGGCGCGCCGCAGCGAGCCGCGGGCGGGCCGCTCGAGCCAATCCATCTCGACCAGCTCGACGTTGGCCGGCAGCGCCCGCGTGCCGGGCTCGCGGCGCGAGGGCAGGACGTAGACGCGGCGGAAGCGCTCCGCCAGCACGCCGATCTCGGCCTCGAGGAAGGTCTCGGCCTCGTTGCCGAACGGGTAGGCGAGCGTCAGCAGGACGAGGTCGGTCGCGGCGCTCATCTGCGCAGGCGCCGCACTCGCGCGGCGATCCGCGCCCGCAGCGGGACGCGCCGCGGCGGCAGCGGGGTGAAGCGCCCGACGCCGGCCCGCGGGCGCAGCACGGCGGCGACGTAGTCGCCCTCGCGCACCCAGACCGAGTACGTCTCGAGGCGGTCGAGGTAGAGCCCGTGCGGGTAGGCGTTGGCGAGCAGGAGGTCGGCGTGGATCGGCTGGTCGACGATCTGCAGCCTCTCCGGGTGGTGCTCGCGACACCACTCGAGATAGTGGGGGCTGGGGTAGTTGAGCAGGACGACGCCGTCACGCTCGACCCAGGCGGCGACGCGCTCGAACAGCGCCGGGTGGCGCTCCAGCGGGATGTGCTCGACGATGTCGGGCAGGACGACGAAGTCGAAGCGGCCCTCGATCTCGGCCTCGAGCACGTCGACGGCCTCGAGGCGCAGGTTGGCGACGCCCTGCAGGCGTCCGCGGGCGGCCTCGATGCTGGCCGGGCTGAGGTCGACCGCGACCACCGAGCCTTGCGGGCCGACCGCGGCGGCGATCAGGCCGGTGAGGGTGCCGACGCCGCAGCCGATCTCCAGCACGGTGCGGCCCGGGCGCAGGCCGAGCGCCCGCAGCCGGGCGAGGATCGCCTGGTGGCGTTCGTTGACGCCGACGCCGGTCTGGCGGCCGACGTAGGCGTCGTAGAAGCCGGTGACGTCCATCGCCGCGCCCTACGCCCCGACGGCCTGCGGGCGCAGCCGCGGCGTCTCGGCCGCGGCGGCGGGCTGGCGGCGCTCCGCCGGCCTCCAGAGGACGACGACCAGGCAGATGAACAGCGAGACGATCTGCACGCGGTAGCGGAACGCCGTGCCGGCGTTGCCGGCGCTGAGCGAGTAGGCGACGAGCAGGAAGAAGGCCAGGTAGATCAGCGGCCCGGCGCGGGCCATGATCCGGCCGCGGTTGCGGAACAGGCTCCTGATCAGCAGGAAGAGGGCGGTGTAGGCGGCCGCCGTGCCGAGCAGGCCGAGGCCCTGGCTGATGTTCCCGAGCTGCCAGGGGAAGGGTCGCAGGAGGACGTCGAGCGAGCGGCTGGGCAGGTTCTTGACGATCGCCCCGCGGGTCGAGAAGTCGACCTGTTCGAGCTTCAGGTTGGAGCTGTCGGTGGCGTTCGCTTCCTGGGAGCCCTGGAGGTTCTTTTCGAGGCTTTCGTTGGTCGAGGCCTTGAGCACCGTGGGCGCGGCGATCGCGCCGAAGAGGATGACGAGGGCGACCAGGGCGAGTGAGCGCATCGCGCCGCGGTTCTCCGGCCGCAGCCCGGCATGGAGGACGGTCGCGGCGCCGGCGGCGATCAGGAACCAGCCGGCGTAGTGGCGGGTGGCGACCGCGATCAGGCAGCCGGCGACGACCGGGATGAGGGCGCGGGGTTCGCCGCGCTTCCAGATCTTCGCCCCGCCGAGCGCGACCAAACCGATCGCCAGCATCATGTTCGCCTCTTTGTGCAGCAGGCTGGAGAAGAAGATGCTCGCCGGTTCGAAGGCGAGCAGCCACATCGCCAGCACCGACGCCCTTGGCCCGGCGAGCTCGTAGACCGCGGCCGCCAGCAGCACCAGGCCGATCGTCGCGATGCCGACCTGGGTCACCCGCATCGCCAGTTCGGGCGAGCCGAGGAGGCTGCGCTGCACCGCGAGGGTGAAGACGTGGAGTTCGTTCAGCAGCGCGTGCGTCCATTCGCCCGAGCCGAATGGCGTGCGCACGATCTTCGCGGCGTGGTCGAGGAAGGTGACCTCGTCGCCGCCGCGCAGGGTCTGCGCCACCGGGGTGAGCGAGATCAGCCCGCCGGCGATCACCCGCACCGAGAAGGCGACGAAAACCGCCGGCCCGATCGCGAACCCCGGCCTGGTGCGGCGCAGGCGGCCGACCAGCAGCGCGACGACCCCGCCCAGCAGGCCGATCGTCGCCAGCGTCACCAGCGTGTCGTGAAGGCTCTGATCGACGGTCGGGCCCATCTCAGGCGTGACGCAGCCGGGTTCGGTGCACGGACGTAAATCCGGCTGGAGGTCCCGCTAAGTATCCATATAATCGCTTGTCTGTGACCGAGTCACGACAGGAGGGGCTGGATCTCCGCCACTGGGGACGACTGATCTGGCGCCGAAAGTGGCTGCTGCTCGCGATCGTCGTCGCGCTGCCGGCGGCCGTCTACCTCGCCGCCTCGCAGCTGCCCAAGACCTACCAGTCCAAAGCGACGATCGACGTACAGGCGACCGCCGGCGCCTCGCCCCTGTCGTTCAGCCAGGTCAGCTCCAAAGCCTCGATCGCCGAGGCGCAGACGCTGATCAAGACCGCGCCGGTGACGCGGCGGGCGGCGCGGCTGCTCGGCCTGCCGCCGGCGGCCGGGCGGGGGCTGGCCGGCCACATCTCCGTGGCGCCGACCAACCCGGCGGAAAGCGACGGCAGCTTCCTCAACATCACCGCCCAGGACTCCAACCCGGTGAGGGCCGCGGAAATCGCCAACGCCTTCGCCCAGGCGCTCGGGCAGGCTCGCATCGACGACCTCGATCCAGCAGATCGATCGCACGATCGCCGCCCTGCGCCACGAGGGCGCCTCTGGGGTCGGCGGCGAATCGGCCGCCAACGCGCTCGCCCTGCAGCTGCAGGAACTGCGCACCCTGCGGGCCGGACAGGGCGAAACGACCACGATCGTCGAAGCCGCGGTGCCGGTCGGGGCGCCGATCTCGCCGCAGACCGAAAAAGGACGCCGTCATCGCCCTGATCCTCGCCCTGCTGATCGCCGCGGCGCTGGCGCCCCTGCTCGACCGGCTCGACCGCCGCATCCGCGAGCCCGGCGAGCTGGAGGAGCTGCTCGAGGCGCCGGTGCTGGCGACGATCCCCGACGACGCCTTCCCCGGCCACCCGCCCGGCGCCCACGTGCGCGAGTCCTTCCAGACGCTGCGCGCCAGCCTCACCTACTTCAACGTCGACCGCTCGCTCGCGCAACCTGGTGGTCGCCAGCCCGATCCAGCAGGACGGCAAGACGACGGTCGCGATCAACCTGGCGCTCGCCTACGCGCTCGACGAACGCGACGTGGTGCTGATCGACGGCGACATGCGCCGCCCCCAGGTGGCGGCCCGGCTGGGCAAGGAGGCGAGCGTCGGGCTCGAGTCGGTCCTGGTCGGCGCGAAGGCGCTGGAGGAGGCGTTCGTCTACGTCGACACCGGCGCCGGCCGCCTGCGCCTGCTGCCCGGCGTCGACGCCGCCGCCCAACCCGGCCGTGCTGCTCGGCTCCCAGCGGATGCGCACCCTGATCGCCGAACTGACCGAGCAGGTCGACATGGTCGTGATCGACACCCCCGGCCTGCTCGCGGTCAGCGACGCGATCCCGCTGTTCAGCCAGGTCGCCGGCAGCATCATCGTCTCGCGCCTCGACCGCACCCCGAGGGACGCCGTGCGGCGCGCCAGGCAGGTGATCGTCTCCGCCGGCGGCACCGTGCTCGGCGGCGTCGCCACCGGCGCCCGCGCCGGCGGGATGTACGGCTACTACGGGTACTACGGCTACGACGGCGGCGAGAACGGCAGCGGCAAGGCTCGAGTCGCCGCAACGGCACCGGCCGCCTCCGCGGCCTCGCACGGGACTCCGCCGAAAGAGCTACCGCTGAGCTCGCGGTAGAGGGCGTCGACGTCGTGGAGGAGGCGGGCGGCGCCGTAGCGCTCGAGCGCCCGGGGGCGGGCGGCGCGGCCGTAGGCCTGCCGGCGCGCCTCGTCGCCGGCCAGCTCGACGATCGCCGCGGCCAGGGCCGCGGCATCGCCGGGGGGCACGAGCGTCCCGGTCTCCTCGGCGACGACCTCGCGCACGCCGCCGACGTCGGTGGCGACGGCCGGCAGCCCGGCCGCCGCGGCTTCGATCAGCGAGACCGGCGTGCCCTCGTTCTCGGAGGAGAGGACGGCGAGGTCAGCCGCGGCGAAGAACGGCCGCAGCTCGCGCCGGTAGCCGAGGAAGCGAACGTCGGCGGCGATGCCGAGCTCGGCGGCGCGGCGCTCGAGGCCCGGGCGCTCCTCGCCGTCGCCGATCAGGGCCAGCCGCAAGCGCGGATCCGAGCGCCGCGCCGCGCGCCAGCGCGTCGAGGAGCACGTCGAGACGCTTGATCGGGACGACCCGGCCGACGAAGACGAGCAGGACGTCTTCGTCGCCGATGCCCAGCTCCGCGCGCGTGGCGGCCCGCAGGCCCTCGGCGGGCGCGGCCAAGCGAGTCGAGGTCGAGGCCGAGCGGCAGGACGCGTGAACTTCTCGCGCGGCGCGACACCGAGGCGCACGAGGTCGTCGACGGTCGCCTGGCTGACGCCGATCAGGCGGTCGCTGACCCGCGCCAGGGCGCGCTCGAGCTCGAGGTAGAGCCGCGACTTGGCCGCGCCGAAGTAGCCCTCGAGCACGTGGCCGTGGTAGGTGTGGACGATCGCCGGGCGGGGGCGGACGGCGAGCGCCGCCTGGCGGCCGAGGAAGCCAGCCTTGGCGGTGTGGGTGTGGACGACGTCCGGCCTGAAAGCCCGCGCCAGGCGGATCAGCGCGAGCAGCGCCCGCGCGTCGTGCAGCCGGGCCGACAGGCTGGCGCAGCTCGGCGAGGAAGCGCATCCGCGCGCCCTCCTCCTCGGAGAGCGCCGCGAGCGAGTCCTCGCCGGGGGCGAGCGAGCCGTGGACGAGCAGGGTCTCGTAGCGGTCGGGGTCGAAGCGCCGGCCGCTGAGCAGCGCCGCCTGGTGCGCCGGCCCGCCCATGTTGAGGCGGCCGATTACGCGAAGGACGCGCAGGCGGCCTCCTCGTAATCGAGGAAGGTCCTGCGCAGCCCCTCGTCGAAGTCGACGGCGGGCTCGTAGCCGAGGATCTCGCGCGCCTTGCCGATGTCGGCGAGCGAGTGGCGCACGTCGCCCGGGCGCGGATCGGTGTGCACCGACTCGATCTCGCCGGCCGACCAGCGCCGAGAGCCGGACGACGATCTCGTTGAGGCTGGTCCGTTCGCCGCAGGCGACGTTGAAGGCCTCGCCGGCGGCGCCCGGCGCGCTCGCCGCCAGCAGGTTGGCGTCGACGGCGTTGTCGACGTAGGTGAAGTCGCGCGACTGCTCGCCGTCGCCGTGGATCGACGGCTGCCCGCCCTCGAGCGCGGCGGTGATGAAGTTGGGGATCACCGCCGCGTACTGCGAGCTGGGGTCCTGGCCGGGGCCGAAGACGTTGAAGTAGCGCAGCGCGACCGTCTCCAGCCCGTAGACCTGGTGGAAGGCGCGGCAGTAGCCCTCGCCGGCGAGCTTGGAGACGGCGTAGGGGGCGATCGGCAGGGTGGGCATGTCCTCGCGCTTGGGCAGCTCGGTGCTGGCGCCGTAGAGCGAGGAGGAGGAGGCGTAGACGACCCGGCGGACGCCCTCGTCGCGCGCGGCGAGCAGCACGTTGAGGGTGCCGATGACGTTGGTCGCGTTGCTGGTCAGCGGGTCCTGGACCGAGCGCGGCACCGAGGGCAGCGCGCCGAGGTGGAAGGCGACGCTCGCAGCCGCGGACGGCGTTGTGGACGCGCTCGTAGCTCTGCAGGTCGCCCTCGATCAGCTCGACGTCCTCGATCACGTCCTCGAGGTTCGAGCGCCGGCCGGTGGCGAAGTTGTCGAGCACGCGCACGCCGTGCCCCTCGCGCAGCAGGCGCTTGACCAGATGCGACCCGATGAAGCCGCCGCCGCCGGTCACCAGCGCGACCCTCGTCCCACTCCCCGAAAACATGCCGGTATTTTAACTCGTTCCGGGCCGCACAAACGGGTATCGTCGCCCGCGTGTGCGGGATCGCCGGCAAGGTCGACCGGGACGCCGGCGTCCCGGCGGCGCTGATCGAGCGGATGTGCGAGCGCCAGGCCCACCGCGGGCCCGACTCGCGCGGCCTGCACCTCGCCGACGGCGTCGGCCTGGGGATCCAGCGGCTGCGCGTGATCGACCTCGAGACCGGCGACCAGCCCGTCTACAACGAGGACCGCTCGGTCGCCGTCGTCCTCAACGGCGAGATCTACAACTACCGCGAGCTGCGCCGCGAGCTGGAGGGCCGCGGGCACGCCTTCTCGACCCACGGCGACACCGAGACGATCGCCCACCTCTACGAGGAGGAGGGGCCCGGCGCTGGTGCGAGCGGCTGAGCGGGATGTTCGCCTTCGCCCTCTGGGACGAGCGGCGCGCGGCGGCTGCTGATCGGCCGCGACCGGGTCGGCAAGAAGCCGCTCTTCTACTGCGAGCGGGACGGGTCGCTCGCCTTCGCCTCCGAGCTGGAGGCGCTGATGGCCGACCCGTCGATCCCGCGCGAGGTCGACCCGGCGGCGGTCGACTGCTACCTCGCCTACGGCTACGTCCAGGCGCCGCGCTCGATCTGGCGCGCGGTGCGCAAGCTGCCGCCCGCCCACACTCTGGTCTGGGAGGACGGCGCGGCGCGGGTCGAGCGCTACTGGCGGCTCGACTACGCGCGCAAGGCCGAGGCCCCGCTGCCCGAGCTCGAAGAGGAGCTGCGCCGAGCGGGTCGGCGCGGCGGTGCGGCGGCGGATGATCGCCGACGTGCCGCTGGGGGCGCTGCTCTCCGGCGGCGTCGACTCGGCCGTCGTCGTCGCCGAGATGGCCGCCGCGTCGGCGCGGCCGGTGAAGACCTTCTCGATCGGGTTCGCCCAGGAGGAGTACGACGAGCTGCCGCTCGCCCGCCTCACCGCCGAGCGCTTCGGCACCGAGCACGAGGAGTTCGTCGTCGAGCCCGACGCGATCGAGATCGTCCCCAAGCTGGTCCGCCACTACGGCGAGCCCTACGCCGACTCCTCGGCGATCCCGAGCTTCTACCTGGCCGAGCTGACGCGGCGGCAGGTGACGGTCGCGCTCAACGGCGACGGCGGCGACGAGAGCTTCGCCGGCTACCTGCGCTACGTCGCCAACGACCTCGGCCGCGGCCTCGACCTGGTGCCGGCGCCGCTGCGCCGCGGCGCAGCCGCGGCGGCGGCGCGCCTGCTGCGGATCGGCGACGCGCGCGGGCTGCGCAGCTACGGGCGGCGCTTCCTCACCACGATCGGCGAGGACGCGCCCGACCGCTACGCCAGCCACGTCGGCATCTTCAGCCGCGCCGAGCGCGAGGCGCTGCTCGGCGAGCCGCTGCCGGCGGCGGTCGCGCGCGAGACCGAGGAGGCGGTCGCCGGCCCCTGGCGGGCGGCGTCGGGGCGCTCGCGGCTCGACGTCCTGCTCGAGACCGACGTCGCCACCTACCTGCCGGGCGACCTGCTGGTCAAGATGGACATCGCCTCGATGGCCTACTCGCTGGAGGCGCGCTCGCCCCTGCTCGACCCCGAGCTGATGCAGTTCGCCGCCTCGCTGCCGACCTCATACAAGGCGCGGCTGGGGCGGAAGAAGTGGATCCTGCGGCGCGCCTACCGCGGCCGCGTCCCCGACGAGGTGCTCGACGGCCGCAAGCGCGGCTTCGGCGTGCCGCTCGGCGCCTGGTTCCGCGACGAGCTGCGCGGCTTCGCCCGCGACGTCCTGCTCGATCCCTCGACGCTCGAGCGCGCCGGCTTCCGCGAGGCCCCGGTCCGCGAGCTGCTCGACCTGCACGACCGCGGCGGCGCCGACCGCTCGATGCAGATCTGGACGCTGCTGATGCTCGCCCTCTGGCAGCGCGACCTCGGCGGCGCCGCGAACGCTTAGGTCGAGGTCTCGGCCGCCGGCGCCGGCGCCGGCGCCCATTCGGGCGACTCGAGCCGGGCGACGACGGCGACGCCGGCGAGGATCAGGGTGAGCGAGCCGGCGGTCGCGAGCGGGCGCCCGAGCTGGAAGAGGACGGCGCCGGCGCCGACGAGGAAGGCCTGGCCGGCGGCGAGCGCGAGCGCCACGCGGCGCGGCGAGCCGAGCCGGGCGCGCAGGCGGTGGGTGAGGTGGTCGCGGCCCCCGACGAAGACCCCGACCCCGCGCCGGCGCCGCGAGACGATCACCAGGGCGGTGTCGAGCGCCGGCAGGCCGACGAGGACGACGGCAAGCGGGATCAGCGCCAGGCCGAGGTGCGCGCCGCCCGGCATCGCCATGATCGTCGCGGCGAGGGTGAAGCCGACCGGCACGCTGCCGCCGTCGCCGAGGAAGATCCGCGAGGGCGAGGCGAGGTTGAAGGGCAGGAAGCCGGCGCAGGCGCCGGCCAGGGCGAGCGCGATCGCCCCCAGGGCGACGTTGCCGTCGATCGCCGCGAGCGCGCCGAGGATCGCCGCCGAGACCAGCGCGACCGTGCCCGTCGCCCCGTCCATGTTGTCCATCAGGTTGAAGGCGTTGACGACGCCGGCGACGAATACGACCGAGAGGGCGAGGTTGAGCGGTTCGCTGGCGAAGACCGACCAGCCGATCCCGGCGGCGAAGAGGGCGCCGCCGGCCGCGAGCTCGATCGCCAGCCTGCTCAGCGGCCCGAGCCCGTAGCGGTCGTCGACGGTGCCGAGCGCCCAGAGGGCGAGGGCGCCGACGGCGATCGGCCAGAAGGCGGTCGCGGCGTGGCCGAAGAGGGCGGCCGAGAGCAGCATCGCGGCGACCACCGCGGTGCCGCCGAGGTAGGGCGTCGGCCGCGCGTGGCCCTTGTAGCCGACCGGGCGGTCGAGGAAGCCGGTGCGGCGGGCGAGGGCGATCGCCGCCGGGGTGAGCAGCAGGCTCGCGCCGCCGGCGAGCAGGAAGGCGAGCGCTAGGCGGAGGGCGGCCGGCACGGCGGCGGCCTAGCCGTCCAGCATCGGATCGGCGGCTGCGGTCTCCTCCCCGACCGCGGCGATCGCGGCTTCCAGCCCGGCCATCTGGGCGCGTTCGGCGCGGAGGCGCTCGAAGGCGGCGACGTCGTCGATCGCGTCCTCGACCCCGCGAGTCGGCCGCCACCCGGTCTTCTGCTCGAGCGCCGAGGTGTCGGGACAGCGCCGCCCCAGCTCCTCGAAGCCCTCGCCGTAGGCCTCGTCGTAGGGGACGGTGCGGATGCCCGAGGTCGATCCGGTGCGCTCGATCACCTTGTGCGCCAGCTCGAGGATCGTGATCTCGACCGAGCGACCGACGTTGTAGGCGGTGCCGCGGGCGCCCTCCTCGTCCATCAGCATGACCAGGGCGCGGGTGGTGTCGTAGACGTGGCCGAAGCAGCGCGACTGGCTGCCGTCGCCGTAGACGGTCAGGTCCTCGCCGGCCAGCGCCTGGCCGACGAAGCGCGGCAGCACCATCCCGTAGGCGCCCGTCTGCCGCGGCCCGACCGTGTTGAAGAGGCGGGCGACGACGGTGTCGCCCTGGCGCTCGCGGTGGTAGCCGAGCGAGATCGCCTCGCCGACCGCCTTGGCGGTCGAGTAGGACCAGCGGGCGATCGAGGGCGGGCCGAGCACCCGGTCGGAGTGCTCGCTGAGGGCCCCGCTGCTGTTCTTGCCGTAGATCTCCGAGGTCGAGGCGAAGAGCAGCCGGCGGCCGAGCCGGTGGGCGCCCTCGGTGACGACCTGGGCGCCGCGCACGCTGCGGCTGAGCGACTCGACCGCGCGGTCGACGATCAGCTTGACGCCGACCGCCGAGGCGAGGTGGAAGCAGGCGTCGGCCTGCAGCATGCACTCGTCGACCAGGCCGATGTCGCAGACCGAGCCCTCGACCAGCTCCGCCCTGCCGGTGGCGACCGCGTCGACGATGTTCTCGGCGTTGCCGGTGCTGAGGTCGTCGAGGATCAGGACGCTGTCCCCCCGCGCGACCAACGCGTCAGCCAAATGCGAGCCGATGAAGCCCGCCCCACCCGTGATCAGGTAGCGCACTTGGATCCCTCCTGTCCCCGTCGGGCCTTCCCAAGGCCCTTATTTGGGCCTTCCCACGACCCTTATCCCGTTCGATCGGCTCATCGGAGTGAAATAAACACGCCGGTTCGCCGATCCATGAGATTAATGACACATGGGAGTGTCGAAATCAAGTCCGGGGGCGCCTTTTCCCTGAAAAACGAGTAGGGCGTTCCTCTTCAGTGCCGCTTTCGCGCGCCTCCTGCGAGCTTCAGCCGCACGGTCGAGGACGCGACGCCGGTGCCGACCGCCTTTGCCCTCAACGTGCCCCCGGCCTCGAGCGCCCTCTTCGCCGCGGGCGAAAGCGCGATTCGCAGCGTCGTCGAAGCACCCGCGGCAAGGCTGAAGGCCGCGCCGCCGATCGTCTTGCTGCCGCGCCCGATCCGGGCGCTCAGCTCGAGCGTCCCGACGCACGGGCCGCCTGCGCAGGCCAGCCTGAGCGACAACCTGCCGCCGCTGACCGTCGCGCTCCCGGCCGCACTCGCGATGCCCGGCGCAATCCGGGCGACGCTACCGCCACTGCCGCTCGACCCGCCGCCGCTGGATCCACCGCCGCCACCGCCACCGCCGCTGCTCGCCTTGACGTCGAATACCGCCCCGACGGTCCTGGCTTCGCTCATCGTGACTTTGCAGGTGCCCGAGCCGGTGCAGGCACCGGTCCATTCTTTGAATTCGGAGCCGGCGGAAGCTTCGTGGGTGAGGGTCACGACGGCGCCTTCTTCGTATTCGTGTTCGCAGCCGGCGCCGGTGCCGCAGTCGATCGTGTTCGGTTCGGCGGGGCTGCCGCCTTTGACGGTGCCCACGCCGGCGCCCGACTTGGAGACGGTGAGCTTGAACTTCGATTTTGCGGTCGGGCTGAACGTCGCCGTCAACGAGCTGTTGGCTTCGATCGTGAACAAACAGGGCGCGGTTGCGCAGCTCGCGGCCGAGCCGGTTCCGGCGCTGAAGCCGGCGAAGCTCGAGCCGGGTTCGGGTTCGGCGATCAGGGCGAGTTCAGTGCCCTTGGGGTAGCTGTGCTTGCAAGTTTCGAGCCCTTCCTGGGCTTCGCATCGCACGGTGCCGGTGCCGGCCCCGTTCTTGGTCACCGTGAGCGCCGGTTCGAGGTCGAAGGTCGCGGTGACGCTGTAGCCTTCTTCCATCGTCAGCGCGCATTCGGCTTCGCTGCTGGGGCCGCATTCGCCGCCCCATTCGACGAATTCCGAGCCCGGTTTGGGTTTGGCGAGCAGGGTCAGTTCGCTCCCGGCCGGGTAGGCCGCCTTGCATTCTTCGGGACCTGCTTCGGCTTCGCATTCGACCGTGCCGGTGCCGCTACCGTTCTTGGTCACCGAGAGCGGGTACAGAATCAGGTCAAAGGTCGCCGTAACCGATTTGGCCGTGCTCATCTTCATTTCGCAGACCGGTTCGGTCGTGCAGGCGCCACCCGCTCCCGTCCATTTGACGAATTCGGAGCCTTCTCCTTCTTCCGCGTAGAGGATCAGTTCGGTGCCCGCCGGATAGGCGGACTTGCATTCTTCGGGGCCTTCTTCGGCTTCGCATTCCACCGTGCCGGCGCCGGTGCCCTTGATGGTGACCGTCAGCGAGAGCGGCGCCGCAGGGGCGACCGCGGGCAGCGCCAAGGCCAGGGCGACCAGCCCGGCGAGAAGACCGGGGGCGATGAATCTCGCGTGCAAGATCCCCCGCCCCCGGCCGCTCACTCGGTCCTTACTTCTTCTTGGCCTGCTTGAGCTTGACCGTGGCCGCGGTAATGCCGGTGCCGCTCAGCTTCGCCTTGACGGTCTTGCCCTTCGCCAGTTCCTGCTTGGCGGGGCCCGAGAGCTTCACGCTGAGCGTGCTCGAGGCTCCGGCCGCGAGGCTGAAGGAGGCCTTGCCGATCGTCAGGGTCTTCGTCTTCTTGCCCTGCTTGATCTTTGCCGTCAGGGTGAACGAGCCGCTGCACGCGCCGCCCGTGCAGGTGACCTTGATCGCGGCCTTGCCGCTGGTGACGGTCGCCGTCCCAGCCGCCAATGCCGTGCCCGCCGCCGGGGGCGGCGGAGGCGGAGGCGGAGGCGTGGTGCCGTGCTTTTCTTCGGTCTTGTGTTCTTCGGTCGACTTGGTGTTGAACACCGCGCCGACGGCTTTGGCCGAGCTCATCGTGACTTTGCAGGTCCCAGAGCCGGTGCATGCACCGGTCCATTCCTTGAATTCGGAGCTGCTGTCGGCCGACTGGGTCAGTTCGACCTGTTTGCCTTCTTCGAATTCAAACGAGCAGGTGCTGCCACAGCTGATGCCGGTGTTCGGCGCCACGCTGGTGACCGTGCCCGAGCCGCTGCCCGACTTGCTCACGGTCAATTTGAATTTGGGTTTGGCGCTCAGGTCGAATTTTGCCCCGACCGATTTGGCCGCGCTCATCGTCACTTCGCAGGTGCCCGAGCCGGTGCAGGCGCCGGTCCATTCTTTGAATTCCGAGCCGGCCGCTGCTTCGTGGGTCAGCGTCACGACCGCGCCGGAGAGATATTCGTGTTCGCAACCCGAGCCGGAGCCGCAGTTGATCGTGTTCGGTTCGGCCGGGCTGCCGCCTTTGACGGTACCCGTGCCCGTGCCCGACTTGGAGACGGTGAGCTTGAATTTGGCGGCCGGTTCGAGGTCGAATTTCGCCCCGACCGATTTGGCCGCGCTCATCGTCACTTCGCAGGTGCCCGAGCCGGTGCAGGCGCCGGTCCATTCTTTGAATTCGGAGCCGACTGCGGCTTCGTGGGTGAGCGTCACGACCGCGCCGGAGAGATATTCGTGTTCGCAACCCGAGCCGGAGCCGCAGTTGATCGTGTTCGGTTCGGCCGGGCTGCCGCCTTTGACGGTACCCGTGCCCGTGCCCGACTTGGAGACGGTGAGCTTGAATTTGGCGGCCGGTTCGAGGTCGAATTTCGCCCCGACCGATTTGGCCGCGCTCATCGTCACTTCGCAGGTGCCCGAGCCGGTGCAGGCGCCGGTCCATTCTTTGAATTCCGAGCCGGCCGCTGCTTCGTGGGTCAGCGTCACGACCGCACCGGAGAGGTAATTGTGTTCGCAGCCCGAGCCGGAGCCGCAGTTGATCGTGTTCGGTTCGGCCGGGCTGCCGCCTTTGACGGTACCCGTGCCCGTGCCCGACTTGGTGACGGTGAGCTTGAATTTGGGTTCGCCGCCTTCGAGTTCGAAGAGGACTTCGACCGTCTTTTCTTCGCTCATTTCGACCTGGCATTCGTTTTCGGTAACGCCCGAGACGGTGTCGCAGCCGCTCCATTCGACGAATTCGGAGCCCGTTTCCGGCGTCGCGATCAGGTTTACTTCGGTGCCGGCCGGGTATTCCGGCGCACAGGGTTCCGGCCCCGTTTCAAGTTCGCATTCGACCGTGCCGGTTCCGCTGCCTGGTTCTTCGATGTTGAGAGCGAATTCTTCGGGTTCGGGTTCGAAGACGACTTCGACCGTCTTTTCTTCGGTCATTTCGACTTCGCATTCGTTGCCGGTGATCGTGTCGCATTCGCCGGCCCATTCGACGAATTCGGAGCCCGTTTCAGCCGTTGCGATCAGGGTCACTTCGGTGCCTTCGGGATATGCGGCTTCGCAGAGCCCGGTCGTCGCTTCGACTTCGCATTCGACTTCGCCTTCGCCGGTGCCGGGTTCCACGACGTTGAGGGCGAATTCTTCGGCGGGTTCGAGGTCGAAGACCACGTTGACGGTGTGGGCTTCGTCCATCGTCAGTTCGCATTCGAGGGGGCCGCAGTCGCCGAAGAATTCGACGAATTCGGAGCCCGTTTCGGCCACCGGCAGCACGGTGACTTCTTTGCCCACTTCGTATTCGGGAGCGCAGGCTTCAGGGCCGCCGCCTTCGACTTCGCATTCGACTTCGCCCGTGCCGGTACCGAAGAATTCGACCGTGAGGGGAACTTCCGCGGCCGAGGCGACTGCCGGCAGGGCAAGGGTCAGCGCGATCACCGCCGCGATAAAGCCGGAAATGGCAAGGCGGGGACGCAGGCGGGCAGCGGTCATCGGGCTCCTCCCTCAATAGACATACAGATCGGATCTCTCCCTTCGATAAACCCCAAAGTCTCTCCTGCATGAAACCGTAAACGAGCGGAAGAGTTGCGGCAGCGTCAAGACGACAAAGTACCCAAAGAACGTCGTACACCTGTCCGCAAATCCCTGCCTGTGGCGCGCTTACGGCCCCCAACTCGCGAGAGGTGCCTGTGCTCTATAGAAAATTATATGGAGATAAAGATCTATATGACTATAATTCGCAATAACCATGGATGCCCTGCTCAACCCCTACACCCCCGGAGCCGGCCTGCCGCCGCGCGAGCTGGCGGGTCGCGCGGCTGAGCTGCGGCGCTTCGAGCTCCTGCTCGACCGGCTCGGCGCCGGCCGGGCCGAGCGCGGCCTCGTCCTGCAGGGCCTCCACGGCGCCGGCAAGACCGTGCTGATGCGGGAGCTCGCCGAGCGGGCGGCCGAGCGCGGCTGGGGCGTCGGCAGGCTCGAGGCGGCGAACGGCGCCGACCTGCGCGCGGCGCTCGGCGAGATCGCCGCCGGCGCGCTGCGCCAGATCAGCCCGCAGGCGCGGGAACGGGAGGGTCTGCTGCGCGCCGCGCGCTTCGTCGGCGCGTTCGCACAGAACGCGACCGCCGACGGCGGGGCCGGGCTCTCCCCCGACCTCGAGGCCGCCCTCGCCGGGCTCGGGGGCGGCGACCTCGAGCGCGACGCGATCGGGCTCTTCGCCGAGCTCGGTGCGGCCGCCGCCAGCAACGGGACCGGCATCGTCCTGCTGGTCGACGAGATGCACCTGCTGCGCCGGGAGGACCTCGGGGCGCTCTGCGCCGCCGCCCACCGCGCCGGCCAGGACGGCCTGCCGATCGGCCTCCTCGGCGCGGGGCTGCCGACCCTGCCGCGGCGCCTGGCCGACGCCACTCCCTACGCCGAGCGCCTGTTCGACTCCATCGCCCTCGGGCCGCTCGACGCCGACGCGGCGGCGCAGGCGGTCCGCCGGCCGGCCGAGACGGCGATCGCCGGCCGGCCGGTCCGCTACGAAGACGCCGCGGTCGAGCTGATCCTCGAGCGCTCCCAGCGCCACCCCTACTTCCTCCAGGCCTACGGTCTGGAGACCTGGAACGCCGCTCCTGAAGGCGACCGCATCCGCGCCGGGGACGTCAAGCGGGCGGGCGCCCGCGTCGACGACGAGCTCGACCGGGGCTTCTTCGCTCCCCGGTTCGGGCTCGCCACCGAGGCCGGGCGCCGGTACATGGCCGCGATGGCGCACCTGGGCGAGGGCCCCTACGGCTCGGGCGAGGTGGCCGAGCGGGGCGGGTGGCGATCGGTGACCTCCGCCGCCCCGGTCCGCCAGTCCCTTATAGAGAGGGGCCTGATCCACAACCCCGCCCACGGCCGCGTCGAGTTCACCGCCCCCCGCTTCGCCGAGTTCATGCGGCGAACGCACCAACCCGACTGAGGGCCGAGCCTACGTGTCGACGCCCGGGATCGGGTCGATCGGCAGCTCGCCGTTGGCGCTTTCGAGCTTTTCGAGGTCGACGCGATCCACGGCGCGAGCGGCAACGGTCTCGTAGTCCAGCGGCGCCAGGCCACCGCGCATGATGTCGATTACGCCGTGACGGCTGTCCACGCGCAGGTGGTGCGCACCCGCCACGTCGTCGGCGTTCAGATCCTTGCCATCGCTGAATCGGGTCGCCCCGATCAGCTCGAAGAAGCGCAGGATCGCCGCGTCGGTCTCGGCGCCGTCGGGAACCAGCAGATCCGAGTCCTTGGTGGCGCAAAAGTAACCGTGGGCGATGACGGCGAAGCCGCCGATCACAACGTGTTCGAGCCCCGCCTCGTTCGCGTCGGCGACGACGCCGGCCAGGTCAGGCCCGCGGATCTCGCTGGGGACCATGGCCGGAGGCGCGGACTGCGTTGTAGAAGTTGAACGCGTGGTCGCAGAGCTTCTGGCCGAACTCCAAGCGTTGCGGAATCGAAAGCGAGGCGGCGAACTCGGCTTCCTGGCGCTCCTCTTCCTCGTTGATCCGCGCCCACTCGGCCTCGTTGCCGCGCGCCATGAGGGGCTTTTGCCGTGGGGTAGCCATTGAACCGCCCCGGCTTTCTTGGAGACGCTTTTCATTGGGAACTCAACTCCGCCATGTAGTTCGCCTCGAACTCGACGGGCGGGATGTCACCGCAGGCTCCATGGAGCCTGCGGTGATTGAACCAGTCGACCCAGGTCAGGGTCGCCAGCTCGACGTCGGAGACCGTCTTCCACGGTCCCTTCGGCTCGATCATCTCGGTCTTGAAGAGACCGATCGTCGTCTCGGCCAGGGCGTTGTCGTAGGCGTCGCCGACCGAGCCGACCGAGGGGTCGACACCGGCCTCGATCAGGCGGCGGGTGAAGGCAAAACTGGTGTATTGACTGCCGGCGTCGGAGTGGTGAATGAGCCCGGCCCCGACCGGAGAGCCCTCGTGGTCGCGTGACCAGAGCGCCATCTCGATCGTGTCGAGGACGAGCTCGGTCTTCATCGATCGGGCAGCGCGCCAGCCGACGATCCGGCGGCTGAAGACGTCGATCACGAAGGCGACGTAGGCGGTCGCCTCCCAGGCCGCCACGTAGGTGAAGTCGGCAACCCAGAGCTGGTTGGGAGCGGTCGCGGTGAAGTCGCGATCGACGAGATCCGGGGCCCGCTCAGCCTCACCGCCTGGGAATGTCGTGCGGACCCTCTTGCCGCCCCTGATCGCTCCCCTGAGGCCGTCTGCGCGCATCAGGCGCTCGACCTGACAGCGCGGGGCGGCGATGCCCTCGCGACCCAGCGCCCGCCAGGTCTTCTCGGCGCCGTAGACCGAGAGGTTCTCCTCGTGGACCCTGCGGATCTCGGGTAGTAACTCGCGGTCGCGAAGGGCGCGAGCGCAGGGATTGCGCTCGCGCTCCTTGCGCGCGTAGTAGGTCGAGGGGGCGAACTGCAGGGCCCTGCAGATCGGCTCGACCCCGAATCGGTCGCGGTGGGCGTCGATGAAGAGGCTCATCTCCTCGGCATCGGCGGGTCGAGCTCCCGCGCGAAAAAAGCCGAGGCCGCCTTGAGGATCTCGTTGGCCCGGCGCAGCTCCTTGTTCTCGCGCTCGAGCTCCTTGATCCTGACCAGCTCCTCGCTCGTTGGGCCCGGCTTCAGGCCGTGGTCGCGTTCGGCCTGGCGGACCCAATTGCGAAGCGTCTCGGCCGCCATCCCGAACTTGGGCGCGATCGACTGCATCGCCGCCCACTGCGAGCGATGCTCGCCCTGGTGCTCGAGCACCAGGGCGACCGCCCTCTCTCTGACCTCCGGCGGGTACCTCCGATTTCGTGACATGACCTCATCCTCTCAGGGGATTTGGTCTCCATCGAAGCCGGGGCGGTTCACCATCGAGACAAATGGTACTCGCCGGCCAAGCGTGCGGCCAGGTGCTCCGCTGCTGGTCGTCGCTCGCGTGTCGCCAGGAGTGGCTGACGCGCTCGGGCCGCGACTTCGACTACGGCATCTGGCGCTCGGCCGCCAGCAGGGTGGCGACGTCCTCGAGGTCGCGATCACGCCCCGACTCTCTCTTCAGGCGGATCAGGTCGTCGAAGCCGACGGCCCGAATCCGCACGCCCTGCACGACGGCTTCGACGGCGCGCGGGCGCATCTCCTCGTACGGGCGGCCGCCGGGGATCTCGGCCGGGTCGAAGAGATCGAGGCCGCCCGCGGCCGTGCGCAAGGTGAAGTTGCCGCCGTTCAGAAAGGCCTCCGGGTCGTGGGGATCGACGTCGAGGAGGTCGGCGTCGACCCCGGAGAGCTTCGCGTCGAGGTCGGCAAGCGCGGCGGCAAGGCGCCGCATGTTCTCGGCGCTCCACTCGACCAGGACGTCCACGTCGCGGGTATTGCGAACATGGCCGTGGACGTTGACGGCGACGCCGCCGATCGTCAGGTACTCGACCCCGTGGAGCTCGAGCGCCTCGAAGATCCGCACCGGGTCCAGCGGGCCGCGATCGAGCTCGGAGGGCAGGTCCTCGAGCATCCTTACCCTCCCTCCTCGCGACCGGACAGCGGCCGCAGGGGAGCCCGGGCGAGCCGGTCGCCGAAGCGCATCCACTCGAACAGGCCCTCAAGGCGCTGGGAGGGAGTCAGGCGAGTCTCGGCAGCGAGGTGGACGGGGTCGGCCCGACTGCCGGAGAGGTCGCGCAGCTCGAGCGCCAGCTCGAAACCGAGCGCCTGCAGGCAGGCGGCGAAGCGCTCATAGGAGGGCGACTCGTGGCCGTTCTCGATCCGGCTGATCGAGGGCGCGGCGATCCCCGTGCGGATCGCGAGGCGGTGCTGGGAGACGCCGGCGCGGCGCCGCGCATCGCGCAGGATCTGCCCGAGGACGGGTGGAGTGGCATTGGGGACCACATCCGCTTGAGCCATAGCGGATACGTTAACACGCGATGAATCAGCGCAGGAGGTGGACCGCGCAGCCGAAGCCGGACACCTTGGTCGCCTGTGGATCTCCGGTGACGACCAGGTCGACGTCCTCGTGATCCTCCGCCGTCGCGAGGATCAAAGCGTCCGGCATTCGCAACGATTTGCAGCGAGAGCGAAGAGTTGCGGCCGCGTCCGCGACAGCCATGGTGACCGGCAGGATCTCGGCAACAAGCTCGGCAAAGAATCCGCGGACCTGCCGCTCGTCGTGGTGACCAAGGCGGGCGCCGGTGAGAACCTCCGCGTAGGTGACCGCCGAGGCGAGCAGGCGGCGGTCGGGGGCGAACCTGCGAATCGCGGCGTCCGCGGCGCCGTGCAGCGCGTCATCGCGATCGAGGAAGCCGACGACCGCATCGGAATCGAGGACTACCGCCACTCCTCGCGGAGCCCCCCGACCCGCTTGCCCAGTTCACCGCCGGTGTCGATGCAGCCGGAATACCGGTCGAGAAGGTCCCCGAGTCGGGTCAGCACGACCCGGCCAGCGCCCTCGGCCTCCACCCTGAGAGCGTCGCCGGGCTCGAAGCCAGCGGCGCGGAAGGGACCCACAGGGATCGTCACCTGATGCTTGGTGGAGATCCTGGTCTGATTCTTTACCTTTTGCGCCATAGGTAAAGACTAGCAGGACTACGGGTCGCGGTTTGATCCTCGGCTAACCGCGGCGATGCCGGACCCGGGCCCCCACCAGCCTCACGCTCCGCGCCCGCACCGAGGTCCCGAGCAGCTGGGCGTCGAGGTCCCCGCCCCGGCCAAGGAGCCTCAGCGCCCTTGCGCTCGTGATCTTCACCGAGACGGTTCCCTGGCTCCTCGGGGCGAGGTCGAAGGAGGCGGTGCCGATCAGGGTGGCCTTGGGGGCATCGCGGTGAGAGCGGCGGTGCCCGAAGGAGCGGGGGTCCTGCAGGCGGGCAAAGAGCTCCAGGGTCCCCGTGCAACGGGAGCTTCCCGGGCAGAGCAGCCTGATCAGGGCGCTTTCGTCTTGAACCTGGGCGATGCCCGAGGCGATGGCCGTTCCCTTTTCGAGGGGAGGGGGAGGGGTGACGATCGGCTTGGATGAGAACTTGGCGATGATCGTCGTGTCTTCTTCGATCGTGACTTTGCAGGCCCCGGTCCCAGAGCAGCCCCCACCGCTCCAGCCAGAGAAGGAAGAGCCGGCGAGCGGGACCGCTGCGAAGCTCACCTTTTCCCCTTCGGGATAGGAGGCTGCGCAGGCCGTGTCGTTGCAGGTGATCAGGCCCGAGCCATTGCCTGAGATCTCGACCGTCAGCGTGAATTCGGGCTTCGGCTTGGATTGGGGGACGAAGCTCGCCGCGAGGGCTTCGTCGCCGTCGATTACGACTTCGCAGGTAGTGGCGGTCGATTCGTCGCACTGAGGGGTCTGCCAGCCGGCGAATTCAGATCCCGCTCCTGGGGACTCGGTCAGGGTGACGTGGGTGCCTTCTTCGTATTCGTGTTCGCAGGCAGCACCGCAGATGATCCCCGCTGGGGAGCTGGTGATCGTGCCGGTTCCGGTTCCGGTCTTTGAGACGGAGAGCTTGAACTTCGGCTTGGCGGCGGGGTTGAACCTGGCGCCGACGTTCTTGGCCGAGCTCATCGTCACCTTGCAGGTCCCAGAACCGGAGCAGGCCCCGCTCCATTCCTTGAATTCCGAGCCTGGGGAAGCCGCCTGGTTGAGCGTGACTTCAGTCCCTTCTTCGAATTCGGCTACGCAGCTCGAGCCGCAGTTGATTCCCGCGGGGGTCGAGGTGATCGTGCCCGAGCCGGTGCCGGCCTTGGCGACGCCCAGCTTGAACTTCGGCTTGGGTTTGAGGTTGAAGACGGCCCCGACGGACTTCGCTGCGCTCATCGTCACCTTGCACGCGCCGCTGCCAGAGCAGGCCCCGGTCCATTCTTTGAATTCGGAGCCCGCGGCCGGCGACTGGTTGAGCGTGACTTCGGTCCCTTCTTCGAATTCGGCTTCGCAGCCGGCACCCGATCCGCAGTTGATCCCCGCGGGGGTCGAGGTCACGGTGCCCGCTCCCGTTCCCGACTTGGAGAGGGTCAGCTTGAACTTCGGTTTGACAACCACGTTGAAGGTCGCCGTGACCGAACTGTTGGCTTCGAGCGTGAAGGAGCAGGGGGAGGTCGAACAGGCAGCTGCCGAGCCCGTACCCGCGCTGAAGCCGGCGAAGGTCGAGCCGGGGTTGGCGGTGGCTATGACTTCCACGGCGGTGCCATTGGGTTGGGGGCTAGTGCAGGCTCCTGCCGAGCCGCCGTTGAACTTGCATTTGACTTCACCGGTTCCGGTTCCCGTCTTGGTTATCGAGAGCGTGCGGGGGATCGGGCTGAAGACGGCCCCGACGGACTTCGCAGCGCTCATCGTCACTTTGCAGGCCCCCGAGCCCGTGCAGGCGCCGGTCCATTCCTTGAATTCCGATCCCGAGGCAGCCGCCTGGTTGAGGGTGACTTCGACCCCTTCTTCGAATTCGGCTTCGCAGCCCGCGCCGCTACCGCAGTTGATGCCGGCCGGGGTCGAGCTGACCGTGCCCGAGCCGGTCCCCGGCTTGGTCACGCTCAGCTTGAACTTCGGTTTGGCGGTGAGGTTGAAGGTCGCCGTGACGGCGCTGTTGGCTTCGAGCGTGAAGGCGCAGGGGCTGGTCGAGCAGCTCGATGCGGAGCCGGTGCCCGAGCTGTAGCCGGCGAAGGTCGAGCCGGCGTTGGCCGTCGCGATTACTTCGACTGCGGTGCCGTTGGGCTGGGGGCTGGTGCAGGCCCCTGCGGTGCCGCCGTTGAACTTGCATTTGACTTCGCCGGTGCCGGTTCCCGTCTTGGCGATCGAGAGGGTGCGGGGGATCGGGTTGAAGACGGCTCCGACCGATTTGGCTGCCGACATGGCGACTTTGCACGTCCCGCTGCCAGAGCAGGCGCCGGTCCATTCCTTGAATTCGGAGCCAGAGGCAGCGGCTTGAGCGAGCGTGACTTCGACGCCTTCTTCGAATTCGGCTTCGCAGCCCGCGCCGCTACCGCAGTTGATTCCCGCGGGGGTGCTGGTCACGGTGCCCGAGCCGGTTCCCGGCTTGGTCACGCTCAGCTTGAACTTCGGTTTGGCGGTGAGGTTGAAGGTAGCCGTGACGGCGCTGTTGGCTTCGAGCGTGAAGGCGCAGGGGCTGGTCGAGCAGCTCGATGCGGAGCCGGTGCCCGAGCTGTAGCCGGCGAAGGTCGAGCCGGCGTTGGCGGTGGCGATGACTTCGACCGCGGTGCCGTTGGGCTGGGGGCTGGTGCAGGCCCCGGCCGAGCCGCCGTTGAACTTGCATTTGACTTCGCCGGTGCCGGTTCCCGCTTTGGCGATCGAGAGGGTGCGGAGGATCGGGCTGAAGACGGCCCCGACGCTCTTCGCAGCGCTCATCGTCACTTTGCAGGCCCCCGAGCCAGAGCAGGCCCCGGTCCATTCCTTGAATTCGGATCCGGTGGAGGCCGACTGGTTGAGGGTGACTTCGGTCCCTTCTTCGAATTCTGCTTCGCAGCCCGCGCCGCTACCGCAGTTGATGCCGGCCGGGGTCGAGCTGACCGTGCCCGAGCCGGTCCCCGGCTTGGTCACGCTCAGCTTGAACTTCGGTTTGGCGGTGAGGTTGAAGGTCGCCGTGACGGCGCTGTTGGCTTCGAGCGTGAAGGCGCAGGGGCTGGTCGAGCAGCTCGATGCGGAGCCGGTGCCCGAGCTGTAGCCGGCGAAGCTCGAGCCTGCGTTGGCGGTGGCGAGGACTTCGACCGCGGTGCCGTTGGGCTGGGGGCTGGTGCAGGCCCCGGCCGAGCCGCCGTTGAACTTGCATTTGACTTCGCCGGTGCCGGTTCCCGCTTTGGCGATCGAGAGGGTGCGGAGGATCGGGCTGAAGACGGCGCCGACCGATTTGGCCGCGCTCATCGTCACCTTGCAGGCCCCAGAGCCCGTGCAGGCGCCGGTCCATTCCTTGAATTCCGATCCCGAGGCAGCCGCCTGGTTGAGGGTGACTTCGGTCCCTTCTTCGAATTCGGCTTCGCAGCCGGCCCCGCTGCCGCAGTTGATGCCTGACGGCGTCGAGGTGACCGTGCCGCTTCCCGTTCCCGACTTCGAGACCGTGAGCTTGAACTTCGGTTTGACAACCAGGTTGAAGGTCGCCGTGAGGGAGCTGTTGGCTTCGAGCGTGAAGGAGCAGGGCGAGGCGGAGCAGCTGGAGGCTGAGCCCGTCCCAGCGCTGAAGCCGGCGAAGCTCGAGCCGGCGTTGGCGGTGGCGAGGACTTCGACCGCGGTGCCGTTGGGCTGGGGGCTGGTGCAGGCCCCGGCCGAGCCGCCGTTGAACTTGCATTTGACTTCGCCGGTGCCGGTTCCCGCTTTGGCAATCGAGAGGGTGCGGAGGATCGGGCTGAAGACGGCCCCGACGCTCTTCGCAGCGCTCATCGTCACTTTGCAGGCCCCCGAGCCCGTGCAGGCGCCGGTCCATTCCTTGAATTCCGATCCCGAGGCAGCCGCCTGGTTGAGGGTGACTTCGGTCCCTTCTTCGAATTCGGCTTCGCAGCCCGCGCCGCTACCGCAGTTGATTCCCGCGGGGGTGCTGGTCACGGTGCCTGAGCCGGTTCCCGGCTTGGTCACGGTCAGCTTGAACTTGGGTTTGGATCCCGAGGAGAAGCCGCCGTTCACGCGGGCGTCGTAGATGTCGGCTTCTTCGCCTTCGTCCGTTCCGACCAGGCCCTGGTCGGTGGTGAAGAAGACGTTTTCGCCGCTCGGGTCGGCGTCGAGGAATTCGGCGTCTTCGGAGCCCTCGCCCGAGGAGAGGAGCCCGAGGCAGCCCCCCGCGGAGGCGACGTAGGCCTCGGCGCCCTTTTCTTCGCAAGCTGTCTTGCTAGCAGCGCTCTCCCACTCATAGACGTCCTCTTTGCCGTTGGTGTCGCGGGGCAGGAGGGCGTCATAGGAGTTAAAGAAGAGGCGCTTGCCGTCGGTCGAGAGGGCGCGGGGGGCGTAGAGGTCGGTGGCGGGGAGCGGGATCGAGGCGGCGCTCGGCAATTCCCCCGCGCCGCCGGGGCCGCTCAGGACCCGGCCCGCCGGGCTGGCGCCGGCGGGGCTGCAGGAGACGCAGACGGGTCCCGCCGAGCCGACCCGGTAGAGGAAGAGCTCGGCGTCGGGCCGCCCCGATTCCTGGTCGGCGTTGTCATAGCCGGTGAGTCGGGCGCTTGAGAGGAAGGCGAGGGACTTGCCGTCGGCGGAGGCGCGCGCCGCGTGCAGGACCGGCTCGGGGGAGGTGTCGGAGATCGATTCGGGGGCGACGTCGGCCGGTGAGAGGGTGGCGATGAAGCTCATCGTCCCTTCGTTGTCGAGGTAGAGGTTGGGCTTGCCTTCGGTGGCGCCGGTGGTGCCGGCGAGGACTTCTTCGGAGACGAAGTAGATCCGCGAGAGGTCTTCGCTTCGCCCGGCGACGCCGAGGGTCTTGCCGGCCAGTTTGACCGAGCTGGTGCTGGCGAGGGTGAAGAGGTAGAGGTTGCCGGCGATCGGCCCTTCGGCGACGCGGAAGAGCGCCTTTTCGCCGCTCGGGGAGGCGGCGAGGAAGGCGGAGGGGGCGGTCGTTTTGGCGCTCGAGATCGCGACCGTGCAGGCCTTGCCCGCTTCGGGGACGCAGTTGCCTTTTTTTTCTTTGGTCGCGCTTTCGGGCGCCCCGGGGTTGAGCCGCAGGTAGACCTTGCCCGCGCCGCTTGCCCTTTCCCCCGATTCGGTCCAGTAGGCCTTGGAGCCGTCGGCCGAGAGGGCGCCGCCGAGGGAGGCGAGGCGGTGCAGCGAGCTCGGCGGCAGGATGGATCCCGCTTCTGAGCCGCTTCCCCCCGAGCAGTTGCCGGTGGCGGCGGCGCCCGTGGGCAGCACGCAGAGCAGGTGCAGGGCGCCTTCGCTCGAGTAGTAGGCCTGCCAGGGCCCAGCGGCGGCGTTGGCGGTGAGCTTGTCCTTTACCCGCACGATCGCCGCGTGCCCGTTTGACGAGGCGCCCTGCAGCTCGGGGGCGAACTTTTCGGCTTCGACAGTGGGCGTCGCCGCCAGCAGCGTTTCGTAGGCTTCTTTGCCGCAGCCTTCGCGGCGGTAGAGCTCTTCGTAGCCGGCTGGAGCGCCGGGGGCGAGGGGCGGCTGGGCCGCGGTCGCCAGCCAGCCCTGGCAGAGGTCTTCGGAGAAGAGCCTGTAGGGGGTGGCGGAGGCCGTGCCGGGGGGGGCGTTCAGCGCTTCGCTTTGCCAGCCGGCTTTGGGGTCGCGGCTGGCGATCTCCTGTTCGATCGCCGCCGGCCCTGCCCGGTAGGAGGTGTAGGTGAGCTTCTGGCCGCTGGAGGCGCTCTGCCCGAGGCCCGCCGGGTAGCCGTCGGCGCCGAGGCGGGCGCCCACCTCCGCGCCTTCCTTCTCGGCCGGGCTGACCATCTCGTATGCGCGGCAGTCGGGCAGGTGGGAGCCGGGACCGTTGCGGAAGGAGTCGTTGGGGCAGGGCGGTGAGGAGAGCGGTTCGAAGGTGGTGAAGCTCGATTCGGAGCCCACTTCCCTGAAGCCCGAGCCTTCGGGGGCCCCGCCCCCCAGCCCGAAGACCGGCCCCCCGCCGCCGCTCTTGGCGAGGAAGCGGTAGTGGTAGACGGTGCCGGGCGCCAGCCCTTCGAGGGAGACCGTCGCCTTCTGAGCCTGGCCGGTCTGCTTTTCGGTCAGCAGGGTGCCGGGGGGCAGGGGCTTCTCTTCTTCACAGCCCCCTTCGGAGCACTTGCCGGTCCCGTACTGGACGTAGTAGCGGGCATCGGGCCAGAAGTGGGGGTTGATCCTCGCCGCCACGGTGGCGCCGTCGGTTTGCACCGAGCTGGCGAACTGGGAGACGATCTGGGGCGGCACCGCGGGCTGGCGTTCGAAGCCAACCGGGCCGGGGCCGAAGGAGCGGACGAAGCTGTCGACGCTGGAGAAGAAGTAGGCGACGTAGAGGTCGCCGATCGCGTTGGTGGCGATCCCGGTGAGGTTGAATTGCCCACCGCCACTCGAGGGTGGGAACAGCGGGGATTCGCAGCAGCTCGCCGGCGAGAGCGGCGAGCCGCCGGGGCCGTACTCGAAGACGCTGCGGCGGTTGGCGGCGTTGGCTTCTTCGGCGAAGAGGTCCCCGGCGGCGTCGGTCGCCACCGCGTTCTGGCCGACGAGCTGGGCGAGCTGGGCGCCCGTCGCGGGGTCGAGCTTGTGGACCCCGCCTTCGCTGTTGAAGGTGGCGTAGAGGTCGCCGCTCACCGGGTCGAAGGCGAGGCCTACCACGCGCTTGCCGGGGAGCGGGGCCTGGGCTTCGTATTCGCCTTCGAGATCGAAGCGCTGGAAGCGTTCGTTGTCGCCGACGAAGATCTCACCGGGCGGGCCGAGGGAGATGCCGGAGCTGGCGTTGGCGCCGTTGCTGAACTGGCCCTGGCCGGTTCCGGGGGCTCCCGCCTGGCAGACGTCGCCCGAGGCGGCGGTGCAGCGGTTCTGCTGGGCTTCGGGCGCGGCGGCTTCGACCTTGGTCTTGTCGACCTTGCCGCCGAACGCCAGCAGGAAGCGCCCGGCGGAGTCGAACTTCTGCACCCTGTCGTTGCCGGCTTCCCGCACGAAGACCTCCCCGGCCGGGTCGACGGCGATGGCGCGGGCGTCCTTCAGCTCCCCCGCGCCGCCGCCTTCGAGCCCCGCCTGGCAGCCCGATTCTTCGGTGCAGCTCTCCAGGCCCGCGGTGGCGGCGTGGCCCTCGGCGCGGGTGGAGGCTTCGAGCACGGTGGAGGGCTGGCCGCCGGTTAGGCCTTCGTTCACCGTCGCGAGCTGGGGGACGTTCGTGGCGGCGCGGGAGCCGCGGAAGGCAACCACGTAGATATATGGGGACTTGCCGTCGGCGCTGCCGGGGACCGCTTCGACGTGCACGGCGCCGGCGCCGAGGCCGGGCAGGGCGCCGAGGGCCGATTCGAGCTCTGGGGCGGTGGCGCCGAGGGGCAGCGAGGCGCTCGGGTGGCCTTCGAATTCGAGGCGGAATGCGCCCGAGGCGGCCCTCACCCTGACTTCCTGCTGCTCGTTGACCGCCCCGGGGGCGACGTCCCAGCCGAAGGCCTTGACGAAGCCGCCCCAGGGGGTGAACTCGTCGACGCGGTTGTTGGTGGAACCGAGGCCGACGACGTAGACGTGGCCGTCGATCGGGTCGGTGGCGATCCCGTAGGGCAGATCCAGCCGCCCCGCGGCGGCGCCTTCGCCGCCGAAGCGGGTCAGTTCTTCTTCGTCGGAGACCCCGGCGGCGCGGGCCGCCGGGGCGAGGGCGAGGGCGGCGAGGAGCGCGGCGAGGGCGAGCGCCGGGGCCCTTCTCATCGGCGCGCCGCCTTGCGCTTGCCTTTGCCCTTGTGCTTCTTGGCCTTCGGGCACCTCGGCGCCACCACCGGCTCGATCCGCTCGAGCTTGCCGCTCTGGGCGCTCAGGGTGCCCTTGGCGCGGTTGACCGAGGAGCAGAGGTCGGTGCTGTTGACGATCAGGCCCTTCGCCCCGCCCTGCATTTCGAGCACGAACCTGGAGACGGGGGCGTCGGGGATCGCTTCGAAGGTGCTCCTGATGCCGCCCTTGTGGGAGTCGATGCGGGAGGCGAGGTCGATGTTGACCAGGCCGTGCAGAGCCACCACCAGGTCGGGCAGGTTGTGGTTGGAGGAGCGCAGGAAGACCGGGCCCGAGAACGGCTCTTCCAGCAGCGGGCTGGTCGCCCTGGCGGTCCCGTAGATCGAGGCCGCCGGGCACTGTTCCCCGTTGCCCCCTCCCGCCGCGAACTGCACCCGGGTGCAGATCGTCTTGAAGTGGCCCTGTTCGAGGAAGGCCGAGTGGGGCAGGGTGACGACCGCGCTTTTGAAGTTGGCATCGCCCGCCCTCGGGGTGACGGTCGCGCTCAGCGCCGGGAACTTTCCGCGCTTGGTCCCGCCCTTGAGGGCGATCCGCACCTCGGGCTTGAAGCCCAGGGCGGCGCAGTCGGCGGCCTGGTAGCGGGCGGAGAGGCCGATCGGGACGTCGTCTGAAGGATCGAGGGGCTTGAGGAACGATCCGAACAGGGTCGCCCTGGCGCTACTGGGTTCGCAGTCGGTCGGGTTGAGGGTGAAGTTCGGCCTGTCCGCGTAGACGCGGAGGTCCCTGACGTTCAAGGGGATGCCCTTGAGGATGTGGGGGATCGGGTCTGAGTGGGCGCCGTCGACTTCGACTTCGGCGGTCAGCGGGTTGAGGGTGAGGGCCTCGCGGACGACGACGGTGCCGGCGTCGAAGGGGCCGGCCAGGGCGGGGACGATCGCGACCACCGAGAGCGGGTCGCCGCCGATCGGCCCGGCCAGGTAAAGGGAGCCGGGGACGTAGGTGAGCTGCGATCCCACTCCCGCCCCGCCCAGCACCCTGCCGATCTTCGAGGAGGCCGGGCAGGATGGGCGCTCGAGCTCTTCCCGGCCGCCGTGGGGCCCGGTGCGGGCCTTTGCCTGGGCGATCGCCGAGTCGGGGCATTTGGCCAGGCCGGCGAGCTTGCCGAGCACCCCCGGGGGCAGGACGGCGGAGAAGCGGGTCATGTCCTGTTCGCCGTCTTTGCGGGTGAGGCGCATCTCGAAGGGCGAGTAGGCGCCGGCGCTGTTGTTGAGCGAGCCCGCTTCGAAGCTCGGGTGAAAGGGCGCGACCCCGCCCGGCGGGCAGGGGCCTTCGTTTGGCCCGGAGGCGATCTGGAAGGCCGAGGTGGCGCTCGCCGGCGCTCCCCCCGAGGAGGGGTAGAGGGTCGCGGTGGCGTCGAAGCTGCCGCAGCGCGGCGGGCTGATCAGGGGCGAGCGGCCGCCCTCGCGGAGGTGGAGCCTCAGCTCGCTGAAGGGCAGCTGGGGGACTTCTTCGGCGGTGGCGATCAGCTGGCCGGTGGTGGGGTCGGGTTCGACCTTCAGCGGCTGGCGGACGACGATCCCCAGGTTGGCGCTCTTGATCACCATGTAGAGGGCTAGGAGGGAGTCGAAGGGGTTCTCGTAGGGCTTGGCGACGTAGAGGGTGCCGGCGAGGGGTTCTTCGATCAGCGGGCTCTGGACTTCGACCGTGCCGATCTTCGAAGCCTCCGGGCAGCCCGCCCCCGGCGCCGAGGAGGGCGTCTCCCTGGCGAGCTCCTGCTCGCTGCAGACGCCGAGCCCTTCGGCCAGGGAGGGGTTGGCGGTGATCCCTTCGGGCAGGGTGACGACGGCTTTTTCCAGGTCGGCGTTGGAGAGCCCGGCGGGGTTGGTCAGGCCTTCGTTTTGCAGGTCGAGGCTGAAGTCAAGGCCGCTCGGGCTCTGCGCCGCCAGGGTGGTCGGCTTGGCGGTGATCTGGGGGTTGAAGCCGAGCGCCGAGCAGCCGCTCATCCCCGCCGCTTCGGCGAGGCCCGTGTCGGGTTCGGCGTCGGGCTGTTGCCAGGAGATCGCTTCAAAGCTCGTGATCAGCGGCCCGTGGCAGGAGCGCGGCAGGGTGAGGAAGGGGACTTCGGGGGCGCCGGTGTCGCAGGTTCCGAGGGAGAGCGGTTCCCCGGCGGGGCCCGATTCGAGGTTCAGGCAACTGCCGCGGTAGGGGTCGTGGGAGTGGGCGGCGGGGATCCCCCACAGCTGCAGCTCGGCGCTGTAGAAGTTGGCGGCCTGGAGGATGTTCACCGCGGCGGCGCTGAGGTTGTAGGGGGGGATTGGTTGAGGCCGACTTCGACCGTTACCGGGATGCCGCCGTTGACGACGAAGCCGATCTTCGCCGCCACTCCCGGCGGCGCGACGAGGTTGTAGACGGCCTCGGCGTAGACGATGCCGGGCTTTGCCACCTCGACCCGGGTGAACCCGACCGCGGTCGCGTCGGGGCAGGCGGGGTGGGAGCCGCCGTCGATCGTCAGGAACTCGGCGGTGGTGCAGGTCGGCACCGCGGTGCGCGAGCCGATGAAGCCCGCCGGCAGCTGAAAGCGCGCCGTCTTCACCGCCCCGTCGGGGACCTTGCCCAGCACCGGGTCTTCCCTGGTGTTGACCGCGAAGGAGGTCGTCGCGGCGAAGGGGTGGGAGCCGGCCTGGGTCGCCGCGGCGCCGTTCTTGTCGAAGAAGCCCGAGCTGAAGTCCTCGAGGCCGAATTCGGCCTCGGCGGCGGGGGCGGCGAGGAGCGCGGCGAGGGCGGCCGCGGCGAGGAGCGTCGCCAGCCGCTTCATCGTGGAGCCCCGCGCCTGTGCTTGGCGTGCTTCGCCTTGGCCTTCCCGCGCGGCTTGCCCGCACAGCGGCCCCTGCGGCGCACCTTGCCCTTCGCGCAGCGCGCCGGGCCCGGCGCTTCTTCGACCACGTTGCCGGCGCCCTGGAAGCTCGCCGAGGCGGGGGTCGGGTCGCGGGGCGCTTCGGGGGGCTCTGGCAGGCTTCGCCTTCGCAGGCCGCGGGGGCGACCGACTGGGGGAAGCCGCCGCCTTCGCGGGCGTCGTAGAGGTCGATCAGGCCGGGGTCTTGGGGCAGCAGGCTGGCGTTGGTGGTGAAGAAGACGTCGTGCCCGTCGGCGCCGGCGTCGGCGAATTCGGAGTCCTGGGGGCTTTCGCCGGAGGAGATCAGGCTGAGGCAGCCGCCCGAGGCCGCGACGTAGAGCTCGGCTCCCTTTTCCTCGCACTCGGCCCTGCCCGATGCCGCCTCCCACTCATAGACGTCCTCTTTGCCGTTGGTGTCGCGCGGCGCCAACGCGTCGTAGCTGTCGAAGAAGAGCCGAGCGCCGTTGCTCGAGAGGGCGCGGGGGACGTGCAGCTCGGTGCTGGCCATCGGGATCGAGGCGGCCGTAGCCAGGTGCGCCGTGCCGAGAACTCCTCCCACCACGCGCCCCCGCGGCCGCGCCCCGCCCGGGTTGCAGGAGACGCACACCGGCCCGCCGGTCCCGGCCCGGTAGAGGTAGGCCTCCGAGTCGGCTGCGCCGCTTTCCTGGTCGGTGTTGTCATAGCCGCCGAGGCTCGCGGTCGAGATGAAGGCCAGAGCGCCGCCGTCCGGCGTTGCCCTGGCGGCCTGGTAGAGCGGCTGGGCCATCGTGTCGCCGGGAAACTCGGCCGGCATCGCGTCGGTGCCCGAGAGCGTCGCGACGAAGGCGAAGGCCCCTTCGTTGTCGAGGTAGAGGTTGGGCCGCCCTTCGGTGGCGCCGCTCGTGGCGGGGAGGACTTCTTCGGAGACGAAATAGATCCGCGAGAGGTCTTCGCTCTGCCCGGCCACGCCGAGGGTCTTGCCGGCCAGTTTGACCGACCCCGCCCCCAGGGCGAACAGGTAGAGGTTGCCCGCCAGCGGCCCTTCCATCACCTCGAAGAGCGCCTTCGAGCCGTCGGGGCTGGCGGCGAGGAAGCGCGAGGCTTTCGGCGTTTTGGCGCCCGAGACCGCGACCGTGCAGGCCCGTTCGGCTTCGGGGAGGCAGTTGCCTTTGCCGTCTTTGGCGGCGCTTTCGGGATCGCCCGGGTCGAGGCGCAGGTAGACCTTGCCCGCGCCGTTTGCCTTTTCCCCCGAGTCGGTCCAGTAGGCCCTGGCGCCGTCGTCGGAGATCGCCCCGGCGACGTTGGCCAGGCGCCCGAGCGCCAGCAGTTCGACGGTGGTGTCGGCGCTGGTCCCCCCCGAGCAGTTGCCGACGCTGGGCGTCCCGTCGGGTTGGATGCAGAGGGGCCGCGCTTCCCCCCCGCTGGCATAGAGGGCGCGCCAGGGCCCGCCGGCTTGGAGCTTTGCCCGCACGATCGCCTCTTTGCCGTCGGCCGAGGCCCCCTGGGGCTCGGGGTCGAATTCGCGCGCCGGGATGCTCGGCTCGACCGGGATCAGCGCTTCGTCGGCCTCCCCCGAGCAGAGGTCTCGCCGGTAGGCGTTGGGGTAGCCTGCGAAGGCGTGGGCGGGGTCCAGCAGCGGTTCGGTCGCCGCCACGTACCAGCTTTCGCAGAGATCGCCCGAGAAGGCTTTGAAGGGGTTGGTCAGCCCGGCCGTGAAGTTGAGTTCTTCGGAGGGGGTGGCCAGGGAGGGGACGATCGATTCGCTCTGCCAGCCCGCCGAGGGGTCGCGGCGGGCGAGGTACTGGTTGGTGTAGGCGGCGCCCTTGGGGTCGGCGAAGCTGCGGTAGGAGGAGTAGGTGAGCTTCTGGCCGTCCGCGGAGCTCTGCTCGAGTTCGGTGAAGCCCAGCGCCAGGACGTCGCCGTTGTTCTTGTCGAGCGGGCTGACCATCTCATAGGCCCGGCAGTCGGGCAGCCTCGCCCCGGGGCCGATCCGGAAGACGTCGTTGGGGCAGGCCGCAGCGGGGAGCGGTTCATAGGTGGTGAAGGTGGCTTCTTCGCCGACCGCCGGGCCCCCGCCGCCGCTCTTGGCGAGGAAGCGGTAGTGGTAGACGGTGCCGGGCGCCAGCCCTTCGAGGGAGACGGTCGCCTTCTGGGGCAGGCCGGTCTGCTTGGCGGTCAGCAGGGTGCCGGGCGGCAGCGGCTTCTCTTCTTCACAGCCCCCTTCGGAGCACTTGGCGGTCCCGTACTGCAGGTAGTAGCGGGTATCGGGCCAGAAGTGGGGGTTGATCTCGGCCCCCACCGTCGCCCCGTCGGTTTGCACCGAGGTGGCGAACTGGGCGGCGATCGTCGGCGCGACGCTCGGCTGGGTTTCGAAGGAGACCGGGCCGGGGCCGAAGGAGCGGATGAAGCTGTCGACGCTGGAGACGTAGTAGGCGACGTAGAGGTCGCCGATCGCGTTGGTGGCGATCGCCCGAGGGTTGAATTGCCCAAAACCACCGCCCGGGTTTGGGAACAGCGGGGATTCGCAGCAGCTCGCCGGCGAGAGCGGCGAGCCGCCGGGGCCGTACTCGAAGACGCTGTGGCGGTTGGCGGCGTTGGCTTCTTCGGCGAAGACGTCCCCGGCGGCGTCGGTCGCCACCCCGTTCTGGCCGGCGAGCTGGCCGAGCTGGGCGCCCGTCGCGGGGTCGAGCTTGTGGACCCCGCCTTCGCTGTTGAAGGTGGCGTAGAGGTCGCCGCTCACCGGGTCGAAGGCGAGGCCTTCGACGCTCTTGCCGGGAAGCGGGGCCTGGGCTTCGTATTCGCCTTCGAGATCGAAGCGCTGGAAGCGTTCGTCATCGCCGACGAAGATCTCACCGGGCGGGCCGAGGGAGATGCCGGAGCTGATGCCGGCGCCGTTGCTGAACTGGCCCTGGCCGGCGCCGGGGGCTCCCGCCTGGCAGACGTCGCCCGAGGCGGCGGTGCAGCGGTTCTGCTGGGCTTCGGGCGCGGCGGCTTCGACCTTGGTCTTGTCGACCTTGCCGCCGAACGTCAGCAGGAAGCGCCCGGCGGAGTCGAACTTCTGCACCCTGTCGTTGCCGACTTCCCGGACGAAGACGTCCCCGGCCGGGTCGATGGCGACGGCGCGGGCGTCCTTCAGCTCCCCCGCGCCGCCGCCTTCGAGCCCCGCCTGGCAGCCCGATTCTTCGGTGCAGCTCTCCAGGCCCGCGGTGGCGGCGTGGCCCTCGGCGCGGGTGGAGGCTTCGAGCAGGGTTGAGGGCTGGCCGCCGGTGAGGCCTTCGTTCACCGTCGCTAGCTGGGGGACGTTCGTGGCGGCGCGGGAGCCGCGGAAGGCGATCGCGTAGACGTATGGGGACTTGCCGTCGGCGCTGCCGGGGACCGCTTCGACGTGCACGGCGCCGGCGCCGAGGCCGGGCAGGGCGTCGAGGGCCGATTCGAGTTCCGGGGCGGTGGCGCCGAGGGGCACCGAGGCGCTCGGGTGGCCTTCGAGTTCGAGGCGGAAGGCGCCGGTAGCGGCCCTCACCCTGACTTCCTGCTGCTCGTTGACCGCCCCGGGGGCGACGTCCCAGCCGAAGGCCTTGACGAAGCCGCCCCAGGGGGTGAACTCATCAATGCGGTTGTTGCGGCCGTTGCCGACGACGTAGACGTGGCCGTCGATCGGGTCGGTGGCGATCCCTTCGGGCAGATCCAGCCGCCCCGCGGCGGCGCCTTCGCCGCCGAAGCGGGTCAGTTCTTCTTCGTCGGAGACCCCGGCGGCGCGGGCCGCCGGGGCGAGGGCGAGGGCGGCGAGGAGCGCGGCGCAACCGTAGAGAGCCGCCTTCAACGTCCTCTGAGAATGCCTCTTGCTTCGTCCCGGTAGCGCCATCGATCGCCTCTATCCCTCTTTCCCTGCCTGTCCTTTTGTCCCATCGCCCGCTCCCTGGGCGGGCGTCGCTGCGGTGCCGCATTGCTGCGAAAGTCGTGGTGTCGCTTCTGGGCCGCCGCCCCGGGAGCCGGATGGCTCCCGGGGCCTTGGCCTTTGCTTCTCGTTGCTCGGGTGCCGATCGCTCCTATTCGAATTTCGCCACCAGGAAATGGCCTTCGCCCATCGGCACCTTGCAGGTGAGGACGTGGCCGGTGCAGGTGCCGGCTTCGGTCGTCCAGGTCACCTGGGTGGTGCCTTTGTTGAGGGCCACCGTGATTTCGGGTTCTTCGTTGGCGAAGAATTCAGCCGAGGCCGCGCTGCAGGTGAAGCCGCAGTTGACGTTCGCCGGTTTGGTCTTGACCGAGCCCTGCCCGCCGCCGTTGGTGACGAGCGAGAGCGGGTTCTTGGCGTTTTCGGCGTAGACCTCTTGGATCCCCGAGTCGGCGGAGATCGAGAAGGTGCAGGTTTCGGCGCTGACGCCGTTGCAGCTTTCGGCCGAGCCGCTGCCGTTGGCGAATTCCACGAAGTGGAAGTTCTTGGCGGGCTTGGCTTTCAGCGTCAGCGAGCCTTCTTTGTAGGCGGCGGTGGAGGAGGTGCAGCCGAAGCCGCAGTTGACGCCTCCTGGGGAGGTGCTGAATATCCCGTTGGGGTTTGACTTGGAGCCGGTCAGGTTCCAGGTCTTGTAGAACTTCGCGCCGACGGTCTTCGCCGCCGAGAGCGTGACCGTGCACTGGCGGCCGTTGACGCCACCGACATCACAGCCTTTCCAGCTCTTGAAAGCATAGCCCGGAGCCGGGGAGGCGGTGAGGACGACGTGGGTGCCTTCGGCGATTTTCCCGGTCGTGCATGCCCCCGGGGCGGAGCGCGTGCAGAGGAGGCCGGCCGGGTTCGAGACGACCGTGCCCGAGCCTTCTTCGACTTTGAGGGTCAGCGCCGGGCCGACTGATTTCTGGAAGACGGCGGTCACCTTGGCGTTGCCGCCTTCGGTTTCGTTGGGGTTGCACGCGAGCCTCTGTTCGAAGCCGTTTTCCCAAGTGGTCGTATCTTCCGCGTTGCAGCCGTTGAACACTCCGCCTTCTTCGATTCGCCATTCGGTCAGTTCGGAGCCCGGCGCCTCGACGGCGTGGAGGCCGACGAGCGCGCCTCCGAGGAATTCGACGTATTCCATTTCGTCTTCGCAGACGCCGCTGGCCGGGCCGGGCGAGGAGTAGCTGCATTCGATCGGCGGCACGCCTTCGACGAGGCCGGACGGTTCGCCGTTGGAGTAAAAGCCGCCGACGCTGCTGACTTCGCCGCTGCCGGTCCCTTCGATCTGGACCTGCAGCGTCCCGAGCGTTTCAAACGCCTGAGCGCTCGCCGGGATGAGCAGGAATGCCGCGACGGTGGCGAGCAGGATGGTCAGTCGGAGCCGGCCCGTGGGCGGACCGCTCCCGAGGTCGCTGGATTTGCGTCTCACTTAGGTCTCTCCTTGTGCGTTGAGCCCCTGCCGGGCCGCTTTCCCTTGCGGCCCTCGGTGGCTCCGTTTTCCCTGTGGTCGATCCGCAGTGGCGACTGAACGCCAACGTACATGGATCACGCGTGGATGAAACCACCTGCGGTTCCGCGCGTCAAGAAAAAGGCGGTGTTCCTAGAACCGGACCGGCGGGGAGAAACCGGGCCTAAATGGCTCTGGGAAAGGGGAAAGGCATTAGGTACCGGGACGTAATCCGAGCGACCGACCGAGGCCGGTGCGACCGCCGTGTTCCTGGGTGCTTTACGCGTGCGTGAGGATCAGGCCGAGGAAGCCGATGGCCAGCGTCGCTATCCCGCCAACGCCGAGCTGGAGCATCGTGCGATGCAGGTCGTCGATTCGACTCTCGACGCGCTCGAAGCGGGTGCCGACTTCCGTAAATGCGGCTTTGGTCTCGGCACGGAATTCACGTAGGTCGACTTCGACCCTGTCGAAGCGACGGTCAACCTCGTCGAAGCGGTGGTCGACGTGCTTGGAGAAGTCGTCGAGGCGCTCGTCGGTCCAGCTCTCCCTCATGTACATAGTATTGCAGACTACACGCTTCGCTGACGGAACGTCTCGGTTCAGAGCTTGGCGTCGACGGGCAGGAGGACGAACGGCTCGTCGCCGTGGAGCGGCTCGACGGCGCGGAAGTGGCGCTCGTCGAAGCTGGCGATGCGGTTGGTCTCGAGCGCGCCGGCGAGGGCGACGAGGGAGGCGTCGACGAGGCCGAGGCCGATCTCGGCGTAGCGGTCGGCGACGTCGGCGGCCTGCCGCTCGAGGCCGGGCCACCATTCGACCCCGAGGCTGCCGGCACGGATCTCGTCGTGGAAGGCGGCCCATGCGGCGGGCGTGGCCCGTGCGTGGAGCAGGTAGTCCAGCTCGGCGAGGACGAGGGGCGTGGTGGTGAAAGGGCTGGTCTCCCGGGCATGCCAGGAGCGGGCGGTCAGGTGCTCGGCGTCGCCCTCGTCAAGCAGAGCCAGCAAGAACGACGTGTCGAGGACGATCAATCTTCGCCGAAGCCCTCGAGGTAGCGATCGACGTTCTGCGAAAGGTCCCCCGGGCCCTTGAAGATCCCGATCGCCTTGATCTTCGGCTGAGGGCGCGCTTCCATTGCCCGAGCCGCGAGGGCCTCGCGAATCACCTCGGCCTTGCTCTTGCCCTCGGCCTCGGCGATCCGCCGCAGCTCGAAGTCCACCCAGGGCTCGATATAGAGGCTCGTCTTCTTCATGATGCCCTATAGGGTACCACCCGTTGTAAGCAAAACGCATGCTCCCCCTACAAGGGCACAGACCTCCGATCTCTCCCCCGCCACTTGAACCAGATGCAAGTGGATTAGCGTTTGGTAGGACCAAACGCAATTACGTTTTCATTTGGTCCAGGCGCCGATCAGGTCCTCGGGGCCGAGGCGGACGTCCAGCGTCGCGGCGTCGTCGAACCCCTGGGCGCTGACGCCGACCAGGAGGGCCTCGGCGGCGCCGGGAACGTCCCGGCGGCGGGCGACGAGCTCGAGGGCATCGGCGCGGTCGAAGGGGCGCGCCTGCCGCCACTTGACCGAGCCGACGAAGCCGATCCGCTTCGCCACCGGTAGCTCGTCCCCGCCGACGAGGTCGACCTCGATCGTCCCGGTGCGGTTCCAGTAGGCGCCGACGTGGCGGGCGGCGCCGAAGCGCTCGGCGTCGGGCAGCATCAGCTCCAGGCCTTCGCGGACCAGAAGCTCGATCGCACGCCCGCGGTAGGGGGGCCATCTCTCCTCGAAGCGCTCCACCAGCAACGAGCCGCGCCCGCGTTCGATCAGGTCGATTCGGCGATCGACGAAGGCGAGCCAGAAGCGCAGGTAGGGATCCGCCACCTCCCAGAGCGCCGTCCGCGTCGTCGCCTTGGTCGAGTACGGGGTGAGCCGGCGGACGACCTCGCGGCTGCGCAGCGCCTCGAGCGTCTCGTTGACCGTGGTGGCGCTGAAGCCGGTCCTGGCGAGGATCGCCGAGTGGGCGCGCGCGCCGGCGCCGATCGCCGCCAGGACCGCCCGTGGCGCGGCGGCCGGAAGCTCGGCGCTGAGCGTGCGCTCGGCGCTGACCACGAAGAACGACGTCGGGTCGGCGAGGACCTCGGCGAGATAGGCGCTGAGGTCGCGCCCGGCCCCCCACTCCGTCGCGAGGACGGGGAAGCCGCCGATGACGAGCTGGGCGTCGAGGGCGTCGGCGGGGGCCAGGCCGAGCAGCTCGCCGACGGCGGCCGGGCTGAGCGGCCGCACGACCATCTCGCGCAGGCGGTCATACAGCGGGCGGCCGCGCTCGGTGAGGGCGCGCATCATCGCCTCGTCGGAGCCGATCAGCAGGACCAGGATCGGCGCTCCCTGCCAGCTGCGGTCCCAGACGGCCTGCAGAATCGCCTCGATGCCGGGTTCCTTGGCCGCGAGGTAGGGGAACTCGTCGATCACCAGGATCGAGGGGCGATCGGCGCTGGCGCCCTCGGCGGCGAGCGCCAGCGCGGCCTCCCAGCTCTCCGGCCGCAGGCCCGCTCTCACGTCGGCCGCGCGCGGCGCGTCGGAGGCCTCGAGCGCCTCGACGAACCGCCCGAGCTCCGCCCGCCCGTCCTGCTGGGTGGCCGTGTAGAAGACATAGGGGCAGCCGGAGCCCTGGGCGAATTCCTCCGCGAGGCGGGACTTGCCGACCCGGCGCCGGCCGCGGATCGCGACGAAGGAGCCCCGGCCGCTCTCGCGCACCTGCCCGAGGCGCTTGCCCAGCAAGCCCAGCTCCCTCTCGCGACCGACGAATTCCACACATAGAGGGTACTAAAGGCCGGAGAACTTTACAACGTTATAGGTTTTGTTTTTTTCTGCGGCCTATATATAAAACTGCCGGCTCAGGCATCCGCCGGCAGGAGGACGAACGGCTCGCCGCCGTGGAGCGGCTCGACGGCGCGGAAGTGGCGCTCGTCGAAGCTGGCGATGCGGTTGGTCTCGAGCGCGCCGGCGAGGACGAGCGGGGTGGTGGCCAAGGGACGGTTCTCCCGGGCATGCCAGGAGCTGGCGGTTAGGTGCTCGGCATCGCCCTCGTCAAGCAGGGCCAGCTAGAGGCTCGTCTTCTTTATGGCCCTACCCGTGCGAGAGGATCAGGCCGAGGAAGCCGATCACCATCGTCACCACTCCGCCGAGGCCGAACCCCATGACCGCGCGTTGCAGGGTGTCGAAGCGGGCGTCGAACCGCGCGAAGGCCGTGTCTATCCGCTCCTCGATCCTGTCGAGGCGCTTGTTGGTTTCGCCGACGCGCCGATCCGCCTCGTCGAAGCGACGGTCAACCTCGTCGAAGCGGCGGTCGACGTGCTTGGAGAAGTCGTCGAGGCGCTCGTCGGTCCAGCTCTCCCTCATGTACATAGTATTGCAGACTACACGCTTCGCTGACGGAACGTCTCAGCCGGCGGGTTCGAACTTGTATCCGACGCCGCGCACGGTGACGATCAGCTCGGGGTGCTGGGGGTCGCGCTCGACCTTCTGGCGGAGGTTGGAGATGTGGACGTCGCAGGCGCGCTCGTCGCCGTCGAACTCGCTCTGCCAGAGCTCCTCCATGATCTGGCGGCGGGGGAAGACCTCGCCGGCACGGCCGACCAGGAGACGGAGGAGCTGGAACTCCGAGCGGGTCAGGTTGACCGGCTTGCGGCGCACGGTGGCGACGTGGCGGACGAGGTCGATCGCGACCGGGCCGGCTTCGACCAGGACCGCCTCGGCGAGCGGCGCGCGGTCGAGCTCGCGGCGGCGCAGCTGGGCGCGGACGCGGCCGAGCAGCTCGCGCACCGAGAAGGGCTTGGTGACGTAGTCGTCGGCGCCGACCTCGAGCCCGACGACCTTGTCGACCTCGGCGTCCTTGGCGGTGAGGAGGATGATCGGCACCGGGCTGCGCGAGCGCACGTCGCGGCAGATGTCGAGCCCGCTCGGGCCGGGCATCATGATGTCGAGGATGAGGAGGTCGAAGGGGATGCCGTCGTTGACCATCTCGCTCGCCTCGTCGCCGTCGGCGGCGCCGGTCACCTCGAAGCCCTCCTGGGCGAGCGCGTAGCCGACCGAGTCGCGCACCGACGGCTCGTCGTCGGCGATCAGGATGCGGCCGCTGCTCATGCGACCGGCGTCCTGGCCGGCTCGGCGAGCGGCAGGCGGATCCAGAAGGTGCTGCCCTCGCCCTCGACCGAGCGGGCGCCGATCTCGCCGCCCATCACGGCGACCATGCGGCGGGCGATCGCCAGGCCGAGGCCGAAGCCCTCCTGCTTGCGCGACTCGTCGCGGCGGTAGAAGCGCTCGAAGACGCGCTCGATCTCCGCCTCGGGGATCCCGGTACCCGTGTCGATCACCTCCAAGAACACCTCCGACTCGCCGTCGCGACGGCCGCGAACGGTAACGCTCCCGGGCAGCGGCACGTGCTTGAAGGCGTTGGTGAGGAGGCCGACGAGGACCTGGCGCAGCAGCGTCGGGTCGCCCTTGGCGGTCAGCTCGGGGTCGACCTCGACGGCGAGCTGGACGTGGGCCGGCGCCTCGACCGCCTCGACCGAGTCGGCGACCGCGGCGGCGACGTCGACCACTTCGGTCTCCCCCGCGCCGATCGACTCTACCCGGGCCAGGGTCAGCAGCGACTTGGTCAGGCGGTTCATCCGCTCGGCGTCCTCGGCGAGGCGGCCGAGGAAGTGCTCGAGCGCCTGCGGGTCGTCCTTGCCGCCCTCCTGGAGGACCTCGATCGCGCTCGAGATCCCGGCCAGCGGGTTGCGCAGCTCGTGCGCGGCGTTGGAGATGAAGTCGGCTTCGGCCAGCTCGCGGCGCATCTCGTCGGTGCGGTCGCGGGCGACGACGAGGACGGCGCGCTCTTTCGGCAGCGAGCGGGCGCTCATCGCGTAGGCGCGGTCGCCGATCCGCAGCGCCGGGTGGGCGGCGAAGCCGAGCTCGGCGGCGCGCCTCAGGTGGGTCAGCATCGACTCGGGCGGGCGGCCGGCGGGGTCGAGCAGCTTCGCCGCGGGGCGGTTGAAGAAGCGCACGGCGCCGTCCTCGTCGACCACGATCACCGCGTCGGTGAGGCCGTCGAAGATCGCTTTCAGCTTGTTGCGGTCGGCGGTGAGGACGCCGAAGCTCTCCTTCAGCGAGGCGCGCATCGAGTCCAGCGCGCGGGCGAGGTCGCCGATCTCGTCGGGGCCGCCGGTCTCCAGCGGGGTGTCGAAGGCGCCCGCGGCGAGCTGCCCGGCGGCGCGCGAGAGGCGGGTGACGCGGTGGGAGATCGCGACCGCGATGAGGAAGCCCGAGAGGCCGCCGAGGACGACCGCGGCGAGCACCGCGCGCGGCCGGTCGCCGAAGAGGTAGACCGCGCCGGCGGTGATCAGGCAGACGGCGAGGAAGGCGCCGACCAGCCACAGCCTGATTCCTATGCGTCGCATGAAGGTTTACTAACACAATGCCGGCGGCCCCGCGTGGGAGAATCGCCGCGATGAGAACGCTCGTCTTCATCCCCGCCTGGAACGAGGCCGACGCGGTCGCCGGCGTGATCGCCGGCGTGCGCGAGCGGCTGCCCGGGGCCGACGTGCTGGTCGTCGACGACGGCTCGGCCGACGCGACCGCGGCGCGGGCGCGGGCGGCGGGGGCGACGGTCGCCTCGCTTCCCTTCAACCAGGGGCTGGGCGCGGCGCTGCAGACCGGCTACCTCTACGCGCTGCGCGAGGGCTATGACTTCTGCGCCCACCTCGACGCCGACGGCCAGCACCCGCCGGCCGAGGTGGCGCGGCTGCTGGAGGAGGTCTACGCGGGGCGCGCCGACCTGGTGATCGGCTCGCGCTACCGCGAGCGGGGGGCGGGGGGCGGCGCGGAGGGCGGCGGCACGGCCGGGGGCGGCGAGTCCTACAAGCCGACGCTCTCGCGGCGGATCGGGATCGGCGTCTTCCGCTTCTTCCTCACCCTGGCGACGCGGCAGCGCTTCACCGACACGACCAGCGGCATGCGGGCGGCCAACCGCCGCGTGATGGAGCTGTTCAGCGAGAACTACTCGCCCGACTTCGCCGAGATCGAGTCGCTGCAGCTCGCCGTCCGAGCCGGCCTGCGGGTCGAGGAGGTGCAGGTGCAGATGCTGGAGCGGGTCGGCGGCAGCTCCTTCCTGACGCCGCTGCGCTCGGCCTTCTTCATCTTCAAGGGGCTGATCGTGCTGCTGGTCGGCCAGTTCCGGCCGCGCCACTCGGTGGGGGCGGAGCGATGAGGGCGGCGGCGCTGCTGGCGGCGGCGAGCGACCCCAAGGTCAACCTGACGCCGCAGACGCGGATCATCGCGGCCGGGATCGCGATCGTCTTCATGGTCCTGATCCTCGAGCTGATCCGCCGCGACAGCCTGCAGGAGCGCTACAGCGTCGTCTGGTTCGTCGCCGGGCTCGGCATGCTGGCGGGCGCCGCCTTCCCCGGCCTACTGGGGACCGTCGCCAACCTGATGGGCGTGCGCAACACCAACGTCGCCCTCTTCTCGATCATCCTCCTCCTGCTCCTGGGCCTGGCGCTCAACTTCAGCGTGATCATGTCCCGCCAGGCCGCCCAGATCACCCGCCTCGCCCAGGAGCGCGCCCTGGAGAAGGCGCGTGAGCAGGCTGCTGCCGAGGATGTGCCTATCAGCTCCGCTCCACCAGAGGTAGAGTGAGACATGAGCGAATCAGCCGCCGCCAAGAAGCGTGTGCTCAGGCGAGAGAGGGTCGTCGTTATCCGTCGAGATGTTCTCGAGCGATGCGCCACGACGCTTCAACATCCTCAACCGCCAAACGAAGTACGGATTGTCATCCCAACCTTGGGGCAGGACGATCGGTTTGTTGATTTCGTAGCCACTCGTATCGTGAGGGGTTGCTCCGACCAGGCGACGATTTATCGCCACAAACGTTGCAGCCTCAGATAGCCCCTTGCGCTTTGCCCAGTCCTCTGCTTCGTCATACATCCTCAAACCGGCGCCAACATCCCCCCGCCAAGCGGCGATCAACCCCCTCGTCGCAAGATGGTAGAGCGAGTCTTCACCGTTGGAACGAAGCAGATGGAAAGCTCTGTCCGCCTGGCCGGAAAGCACGAGCGCATAGGCGACATTGTTGGTCAAGTAGTAGGCAGCGGGCATTCGCCGCAGCGCCTCGATACCTAGCTTCGCCGCAGCCTCGAAATCGTCATCTACGTCGATAAGCATGAAGGTCGCGGTCATCGCGGCCTCGGGGGCAAAAATCGCATCCCTCGCCCACTCGACTGCCAACTGGGTCGCCTCGGTCGTCTTGTCTTCGAGTACGGCGCGCTGAACCTCAATCGAATAGAAGCGGTCGCCGGGGTTGGCTGCGACAAGCAATTTACTGGCCTCCGTAAGGCGATCCAACTCCGAGTAACGGCACAGCAGAACGGGCAGCATCGCTGCAAGGCGCGAACTCGCCCCCTCGATGCTCTTCAGCTGGTGCAGCACCTCATTCGCGACATCCGCTCTCGACCTCGTACCGCAGTACCAGCGAAGATAAGCGAGGTTCGCAGTCAACTCAGCACGCTGAATCCGGGTCGTCTCCGCAGAAAGGGTGTCGCGTGCGTTTCGCAGTCGCTTCGCTGCTCGCTCCGCATCGCCGACGGCGAGCCACCAGTGGGCCTCCGCGAAGGCGAGCTCGATGTCTTCCGGGAAGTCGTCTCGCAGGTGCCGAAGTTCCCGCATCGCCTCGTCCACGTATCCGTTCGCGACCAGATAGGCAACGAGGTTGAGGGCAATGCGCCGTCTCTCGGCCGGCCGCAATGCCAAGGCTTGGCGCGTCTCGCTAATGGCCCGCTCCTGTGAGCCAAGTGCCGCATGGGCAAGCCCGAGATTCGCCAAGACGACGGGGCTGGGACCCGCTTTGCGAGCCGCCTTGCGGTAGAAGCGGATGGCCTGATCAAAGTGCCGCTCGCTTAAGGCGATCCAGCCTCGCAGATCCCACGAATCAACTGACTCATCGTCACCAAGGCGTCTGAAGGCTGCATCCAGGTCTCCACGGCGAGCCGCCAATGTCGCAGAAAGAACGAGAGCCGGGCCGCTGGGGTCGAGTTCGCACAAGGAACGCTCGGCGTCCTCCATCTGACCGCAGGCCATCAGGGTACGCGTCGCAGAGAACACGGCGGATTCGTCTGGCGGCTCTTGGGAATGGGCCAGAGCCAGCGCTTCACGAGCAGCCTCGATCGCAACGCCGTGCTCGCCGGCGATGACCGCCGCCTGCGCAAGTCGCGCACGCGCCATCGAGGAGTCGCTGTCGAGCTCGACCAACTCTCGCCCCCGCCGCAGGAAGGATGGCTCTGGCTCGTCCTCTAGCCCGTCCGGCACAAGGTTCACCACGGGCGGCATCGAGGCTGCCGGGTCTCCCGTCTGGGCAAACTCGAACAACGGTGGCACCACCGTTTCCAGGCGGTTCGGCGCCGCCAACTGATCCTTCTCGTCGATCACCAAGGTCAATCCGCTTTCGCCTCCTTCCACGGGAATCGAGCGTGATGGCGCTTGGCCACGCGCAACTGCAACCCCAACCTGTCAATGCGCTTAAGTAGCCACTGAAGGTCCCAGCGATCTCCACGCGTGCGCATGTGTCGCGGTTCACGATCCTCCGGATTCACGGCAGTTAGCCGGCGCAGCAAGCTCACAGCCTCGATCCGAATCGACGGAGTGACTTCGCTGGCAAACAGTGTGTAGGCCCCCTCGAAATCACTCTGGATGCGGGTCCGGTTGTTGACGAGATCGTGGTATCGCGTTTCGCGGTCCAAGCTCTGCTTAGCGAGCACGACACCACGAGGGTCACCGAAGACGATGCCGGTCAAACCTTGGCCAGTCGCAAACTCGAAAAGGACCGAGCCGAGTAGGAACAGATCGGCAAGCCGCATTTCGTCAGGCTCGTTAGTACCCAGACCCCAGAGAAACTCTGGAGGCGCGAAGCGTAGATCCCCCCTCCCTGGCTCGTAAGCGGACGCGACTACCGGCGACGGCTGTCGCGTATTACGGCTACGGCCGAAGTCTGAAACCTTTGCGATTACAGTGCTGCCTTGGTTCTTGAGCAGAGTGTTGTCTCCCTTGAGGTCACGGTGAACCACATAGCGCCGGTGCATCTGGTGCACCCCTTTGGCGACATCGCGGAATAACTTCAGACGATCTTCCCAACTAATTGAGTGTCTCCTTAGCAACATTTCCGTAAGGTTGGCATCGGCTCGCTCAAGGACCATGTAGCTCACATCGAGCTCGATCGGCTGTCCGCTAGCTTCCATCGTCATCGGCACCTTCGTGGTGCCGGTGTCGAGTATGTCGATTACGTTCGAGCACGATTTGAGCAAGTTCAACAGCTCTGCGTCGCGTTCGAACTCAAACAAACCCTGAGTGTTCCGCTGGCTCAGCGACAGGATCTTTACTGCGCACTCGGCCGTAGCCTGCAGATCTTCAGCCTCGTAGACCAAGCTGAAGTTGCCATCGCCCAACTTCCTGCCAACCTTCCAACGTCCGTTGAAGACTTGGCCCGGGTAGACGTTTTCGTCAGGATGTGGCAAAGCGCTGCCTCAACTCCTCAACCAACTCGGGATGGCCCCGAAGAATGCCAACTATGTCCTCAGGGAGCTCCCCACTCGCCATCGCGACCAACTCTGGCTCAATGTCGTAGTAGTCCGCTAGACGCTCTTGAACCGACTTCGAGGCTCCCTTTTGTCCGCGCTCCACACGGGATAGATAGGCGGGGTTGACGTCGACATCTTGAGCAACCTGTCGAAGTGAGGTTCCGCGCGACTCGCGAAGCTCGCGGAGGAGACTGTTCAGTGATTCGGCCACCCATTGACCGTAGCAAACGTTGACCGAATTAGTCAACACGCCGGCCAAACCGAGGCTACGGGGACAGCGTCCGTCCAAGCTTAAATGAGAGGGCTTCGAGGGCTAGCTCCTCGGAGACGTTGAGGTCTAGGCGGCGGCGGGTGTCCTGGACCGCCTCGGCGGCGCGGCGGGGGCGGGCGGGGTCGAGCCCGGCGGCCTGCGCGGCGAGCTCGGCGAGGCGGTCGCGGTTGTAGGCGACGTCGGGGGCGTCGGCGGCGAGCGCGGCGAGGTCGCGGAACCAGGCGGCGGCCAGGGCGAGGCCAAGGTCGAGCAGCTCGGTGCGGCGGCGGCGGCCGGCGCGCTTGGCCTCGTCGGCGACGTCGCGGGCCGAGCGCTTGACCCCCGCCTCCTTCTCGGCCTCGAGCGCCTCGCGGGCGGCGGCTTCGGCGTCCTCGCCGGCTCGCTCGGCGATCGCGAGCAGACGGCGCCAGGGGGCGGTCGGACCCGACTCGCCGGACGCGCTCACGCGCTGAATGTCCTGCGAGTCGGGTCCGACCGCCCCTCCCCACTCGAGGGCGATGGAGCGCAGTTCCCGACCACGCTCACTGAGCAGGAAGCGGGCCAGCTCGACGTCGCCGGCTGAGAGGCGCGCTGCGGCGGCGATCTCGCCGGGGTCGCCCTCGAGCGCCGCTTCGACCGCCTCAGGTGGAAGCGGGGCGAAGTCGATCGGCTGGCAGCGGGAGGCGATCGTCTCCAGCAGGCCGGCCGGCTCGCTCGTCAGCAGGATCAGGTGGACGAAGGCGGGCGGCTCCTCGAGCGTCTTCAGCAGCGCGTTCTGGCTCTCGTCGCGCATCGCCTCCGCCGCCTCGACGACGAAGACGCGCTTGCCGCCCTCGTACGGCCGGTAGGCGGCGGCGCGGATCACCCGCTCGCGCACGTCCTCGACCAGATGCTGGGCGCCGCTGTGGGTCAACCAGACCAGGTCGGGATGCGGCGATGGGTCGAGCAGCGCCCGCCGCCGAGCGTCCTCCGGGTCCTCCGCCGCGCTGGCAAGGATCTCAGCGGCGAAGGCCCGCGCCGCCGCCCGCTTCCCAGCACCCCGCGGCCCACGGAACAGATACGCGTGCGACGGCCCGCTGGCCAGCGCTGCCTCCAAAGCAGCTTGCGCCCGTGCCTGGTGAGCCAAGGTCGATTGCAGCTTTGTCCCCTTCATAGTGGGGAAAAGGCATCAATCGGCATCGGGAACTCGCTGACGGACGGCGTCCATCACGCGGGCGTGGACCTCTTCGACGCTGCCCTCGGCGTCGACTACGACGACACGGTCCGAGGCGATCTGGGCGATCTCGTCGTAGGCCTCGGCCACGTCACGCTGGAGGTCGAGGCCGGCGGCCTCGAAGCGGTCCTCGCCCTCGGAGCGGCCGAGGCCGACCTCGGGGTCGATCCGGAGGTAGAGGGTAAGGTCGGGCCAGAGGCCGTCGATCGTCGTGTCGACCAGCGAGAGGACGTAGCTGGCGCCGAGCCCGCGGGCGCCGCCCTGGTAGGCGACGCTGGAGTCGGCGAAGCGGTCGGCGACGACGGTGCCGCCCGCCTCGAGCGCCGGGCGGACGACGCGCGCCAGCAGGTCGGCGCGGGCGGCCGAGAAGAGCAGCAGCTCGGCGAAGGGGTCGATCTCCAGCGCGGGGTCGGCGAGCAGCTCGCGGACGCGCTCGGCGGCGGCGGTCCCCCCCGGCTCGCGGATCAGCAGCGTGTTCGGGCCCAAAGCCTCGGCGAGCAGCTTCGCCTGCGTGCTCTTCCCGGAGCCGTCCACGCCCTCCAGGGAGATAAACGTCATTTCGCCGCTGCTTTTGCCCTTTTCCGTTTGCGCGTCGCGGTCGACGATTTGTCGGGCAGCGGCTTGCCGTCCATCTCCGCTTTCGCCGCTTTGGCCGCTTCGCGCTCGGCGCGGCGTTTCTTCATCTCCTGCATCGACTCGCAGTCGTCGTTGAGGCAGAGGTTCCAGGCGCGGCCGCGGAAGGGGACGACTTTGAGCCGCGGGGTCTCGCCGCAGACCGAGCAGCGGTCTTCGAGCTTGAAGACGTCGCCGCGCTGGGGCAGGGGAAAGGTCTGGTCGCAGGACTCGGGGTCGTCGAGGGTCCAACCGGTGCATCCCACAAACCGTTTTCCCGATTTTTTCGCCCGGATGATGCGCAGCATGTGGGGCGAGCCGTCCTCCTTCTTGCGGCCCGCCTCTTCGCAGACCTTGCAGGGGCCGAGGATGCGGTCCTCGTCCATCCCTTTCCAGATCACCTTGGCCAGGTCCTCGCGGCTGCCGTCGATTTCGGTCCAGGTCTTGTGGAGGAGGTCGCGGCTGTCGCCGACGACGGCGCCCTTGGTCATCTCGCCGGCGGCGATCCGGTCCATCTCCGCCTCCAGCTGGGCGGTCATCTCCGCCGTCGCCATCGCCGGCACGAAGTTCTTGAACGCCTCGTAGAGGGCGATCCCGGTCTCCGACGGGACCGGCGGGTTGCCGTAGACGTAGCCGCGGTCGAAGAGCTTCTGGATGATGTCGGCGCGGGTCGCTTTGGTGCCGAGGCCGCGCTCCTCCATCATCTCGATCAGCTTGGCCTGCGAGATCCGCGAGGGCGGCTGGGTCTCCTTGTCGACGATCCAGGGCGCGCCGTCGAGGTCGAGCTGCTGGCCCTCCGCCAGGGCCGGGATCTCCTCGTCGGCGGAGCGGGCGTAGGTGTAGATCGCGGCGTAGCCGGGGTCGACGAGGACCGAGCCGCGGACGAAGTAGGTCTCCGAGCCGGCCTCGATGTCGGCCCGGGTCGACTCGGTGATCATCGGCGGGCTGAAGGTGGCGAGGAAGCGGCGCACGACGAGTTCGTAGACGCGCTTCTTCGGGCCCTCGAGGGCGCCGGGGTGGATCGCCTGGGTCGGGTAGATCGGCGGGTGGTCGGTGGTCTCTTTTTTCCCGCGGGTGGGGGTCAGCTGTGGCTGGTCGAGCAGCCCGGCGGCGGCCGAGAACTCCTTGACCTTGACCAGCGAGGAGACCAGCTCGCGCAGCGGCAACGAGGCCGGGTAGACGGTGTTGTCGGTGCGCGGGTAGGAGATGAAGCCGTCCATGTAGAGGTCCTCGGCGATCCGCATCGCGCTGGCGGGGGTGATGCCGAGGCGGCTGGAGGCGTCGGTGCTGAAGGCGGTGGTGTTGTAGGGGGTCGGCGGCTTGCGCGTGTTCTTGCGCGCGGTGACCGCCTTGACCGTGCCGGGGGCGCTGGTCCCGGCGAGGGCGGCGTCGGCCTCGGCCTTGTCCCAGAATTTGTCGACGGTGTGATGGGTCTCGAAGGTCCCGTCGGGGTGCTCGAACTTGGCGAACAGCTCCCAGAACGGCTTGGCGACGTGGGCGCGGCGCTCCATCTCGCGCTCGACGATCAGCCCCAGGGTCGGGCTCTGGACGCGGCCGACCGAGAGGAAGTTGGAGCCGAAGCGGCGGCTGGCGAGCGAGACGGCGCGGGTCAGGGTCGCGCCCCAGAGCAGGTCGATGTCCTGGCGGGCCGCGCCGGCGTTGGCGAGCGGGTAGGAGAGCTCGTCGAGCTCGTCGAAGGCGCGCTCGATCTCCTCCTTGGTCAGCGCCGAGTAGCGGGCGCGCTTGATCCGCAGGGTGCCGTCGGCGGTGCCCTCGCGCGAGCCGAGGTCGGGGTTGGCGTCGAGCATCTCCTCCAATGCCTCGAGTCCGATCAGCTCGCCCTCGCGGTCGAAGTCGGTGGCGATCACCAGCTCGTCGGCCTCCTTGGCGACCTTCTTGATCGCTTTGACGACGTTTTTGTCGGTCGGCTCCTTGATCAGCTCGGCGTCGATCAGGTCGTGCAGGTCGGTCTTCTGCCAGTTCGAGTAGCCCTCCGGGAAGGCGGGGCCGAGGACGTGGCCCTTGAGGCCGATCGTCATCTGCTCGACGCCGTCGGAGTCGGTCCAGGTGTAGAAGGGGACTTTGAAGGTTTTGTCCGCCTTCGCCTCGCCGCGGCCGAGGATGTCGGCGATCTTCTTGGCGGAGTTGTTCTTCTCGGTGACGATCAGTCGCACGGCGGGCGAGGGTAGCAGGGGAGTTCGGCGACCCCGCTCGGCCCGGTCTCGCCGATCCTTCTAGGATCGGCGCCGCATGAGGGCACTTGTCACCGGCGGCGCCGGCTTCATCGGGTCGAACCTGGTCGACGCGCTGCTGGCGCGGGGCGACTCGGCGGTCGTCGTCGACGACCTCTCGACCGGGCGGCGCGGGAACCTCGACGGCGCCCTCGCCGGCGGGGCGAAGCTGGTCGAGCTCGACGTCCGCGAGGGCGCGGCGCTGGCCGAGCTGGCGGCGGCCGAGCGGCCCGAGGTCGTCTTCCACCTGGCGGCGCAGATCGACGTCCGCCGCTCGCTCGCCGACCCGGCCTTCGACGCGGCGGTCAACGTCGGCGGCACCGCCAACGTGGTCGAGGCCGCGCGCGCGGCCGGCGAGGCCGAGGGCGCGGCGATGCCGCGGGTCGTCTTCGTCTCCACCGGCGGGGCGATCTACGGCGAGGGCGAGGGCAAGCAGCTACCGCTCGACGAGAGCGCGCCGATCGAACCGTTCTCCGCCTACGGCCAGAGCAAGTTCGCCGCCGAGGGCTACCTGGCGCTGTACGAGCGCCTCTACGGGCTCTCCGGGGTGAGCCTGCGGCTGGGCAACGTCTACGGGCCGCGCCAGGACCCGCTCGGCGAGGCGGGCGTGATCGCGATCTTCTGCGGCAAGCTGCGCGAGCGCCAGCGGCCGACCGTCTACGGCAACGGGCAGCAGACGCGCGACTACATATATGTGGGCGACGTGGTCGCCGCGGCGCTGGTGGCGGCGGACTCGGAGGCGAGCGGCCCGATCAACATCGGCACCGGGCTGGAGACCGACGTGCTCGAGCTGGTCGAGCGGCTGGCCGAGCTCGACGGCGGCTCGGAGTTCCGGCCCGAGTTCGCGCCGCCCCGCGCCGGCGAGGTGCAGCGGATCTCGCTCGACGCCGGCCGCGCCGAGCGCGAGCTGGGATGGCGGGCGAAGACGTCTCTCCTCGACGGCCTGCGACTGACGCTGGCGTCCGTCTAACCTTGAGCCCATGCCCGCCCAGGCCTACGCCGGCAAGGAGTGCGTCTGCCAGCTGCGCAAGGGGATCTGCGACCAGTCGTGCGTGCGCGACATGCTCGAGACCCCCTTCTACATCGCCTGCCTGAAGCTGAAGGGGCGGCGCTGCCTGGTGGTCGGCGGCGGCGACGTCGGCCTGGAGAAGGTCGAGGGGCTGCTCGCCTGCGACGCCGACGTGACCGTGATCGCGCCGATCGCCCACCCCGAGCTGGAGTCGCTGGCGGCGGAGGGCTCGATCAAGTGGGAGCGGCGCCCCTACGCCGGCGCGGCCGACCTCGAGGGCGCCTTCATGGCGATCGCCGCGACCGACGACAGCGAGGTCAACATCGGCGTCTACGACGACGCCGAGCGGCGGGCGATGCTGGTCAACGTCGTCGACGTGCCGCCGCTCTGCAACTTCATCCTGCCGGCGATCGTGCGCAGCGGCCCGCTGGCGATCGCGATCTCCACCGCCGGCGCCTCCCCCGCGCTGGCGAAGCGGATGAAGCGCGAGGTCGCCGCGCTGTTCGGCGAGGAGTACGCGCGGCTGGCGGTGATCCTCAACGACGCCCGCGGCTGGGCGAAGGGGACGCTGCCGACCTACCAGGACCGCAAGGAGTTCTTCGAGGGGATCGTCAACGGCGACCCCGACCCGGTGGCGCTGCTTCGCGACGGCCAGGAGACGCAGGTGCTGGCGCTGATCGAGGCGGCAAAGGAGCGCGCGGCCTCAGCCCTGGCCGCAGGCTGAGACGCGGACCCGCTCGAGCGTCTCGCGCAGCTGCTCGGCTTCGGCGACGCTGAGCTTGTCCGCGAAGGCGCTGCGCAGCTCGGCGATCACCACCGGGCGCATGTCGGCCAGCATCGCCTCGCCGGCGGGCAGCAGGGTCGCGTAGCTGACCCGGCGATCGGTCTCGCAGAAGGTCCTCTCCATCAGGCTCGCTTTGACCAGGCGGTCGACGAGCTTGGTCAGGCCGCCGCGGGTGATCA
>CAVPCU010000009.1:0-39139 GCA_963702575.1 uncultured Solirubrobacterales bacterium
CCTGCTCGGCGAGCATCTCCTCGACCCCGACGCGGACGCGCTCGATCTCCTCGTGCAGCCGGGCGCGGGCCTGCTCTGCGGCGAGGGACGGGTCGTGGGTAGAGCTCACCGGCAGCATGCTACGGGCGCCGGTGGCCGGAATTTGCGGCTCTTGGGCTGGCTCAGCCTTCGAGCACGAAGAGGTGGTAGCGGCCGACGGTCAGCTCGTCCCCGTCGCCGAGCTTGCCCCACTCGACCAGCTCGCCGTTGACGAAGACGCCGTTGAGGCTGCGGTCGTCGAGCACGCGCAGCGAGGAATCGGCTTCGGAGACGATCAGCGCGTGGCGGCGGGAGACGCTGGGGTCGTCGAGGCGAACGTCGGCGGCGACGCTGCGGCCGATCCGCGTCCAGCCGGGCCTGACCGGGACGACGTGGGTTTCGCTGTCCTCGTCGCGGTAGGCGAGGCGGCGGACACCGGCGGCGAGCTTGGCCCGCACCTCGTCGAGCCACTCGGCGACATCGGCTTCCTCGGTCACCTCGTACTCGATCGTGGTCGCGCCGTGCTCCTGCATCGACTCGAAGATCGAGTCGAGCCGGAAGATCGAGGCGCCGCAACGCGGGCACTCCGGCATGCGGTCGTTCTCGTGCAGAGCCAGATGCGAGCCGCACTCGAGGCAGAAGTACGTACCCGGGCCGGGAAAGGTCCCGGTCGCAAAGCTCTCAGAAACAGGGCTGGGGGTGGCCGTGATGGCGATGGCTGGCTCCTTTCGGCGCCTCCGCAAAGCGATCGTAACTCGCCGGGCGACGGCTTCGCATCGGGGATTTGCCGCAGCTCTACCCGATTTCGGCTTGGCTAACTCGCCCAGACACTAGAATCGCGCCGCCGATGGGCCCAGTCAGCGCAGAGACCGAGATCGACGTTTCCCGCGAGCGCGTTTACGCGGCGCTCGGCGACATGGCGCTGCGGCCCGCCTTCACCGACCACTTCGTCGACGGTTTCCACCTGACCCGGATCGATTCGACCGGCGTTGGCGCCGGCGCCCGCTTTCGCCTGCGGCTGAGGCCGCGCCCGATCTGGACGGACACGACGATCGCCGAGCTGCGGCCGCCCCACCGGATCGTCGAGCGGGGGCGCTGCGGCCGCGTCAACCGCATCCCCGCGACCACGGTCTGGGAGCTGACCGAGGGGGCCGGCTCGCTGACCAGGGTCCGCGTCTCGCACTGGACCGAGCCGAACCATCTCGACCGGGCGCTGGAGCGCCTCTCGGGCGCCTCGATGCGGCTGGAGCGGGACTGGAGCCAGGCGCTGAGGCGCCTGCGCGATCTGCTCGAGTCGGGCGAGCCGGCGCCCCAGCGCGTTGGCGTCGCCGGCGGCAACACCCACGCGACCGGCATCCCGTAGGACGGGCTGCCGAGCGCCTTTATAGACTCACGCCGCCGATGACCCGACCCCGTCGCCTCCTGCCCGCGCTGCTCGCCGCGCTCGCCTTCGCCGCGCTCGCACTCGGCGTCTCCGCCTGCGGCTACTCGAGCGACTCGAAGGATGTCGTCGAGGGCCAGTCGGTCTCGCTCGGCGAACTCAACTACACGGTGGTCTTTTCGCGCTACCTCAACCCCAACGACAACGAGGACTCCGCCTACCTGGTTGGCCAGCCTCAGTTGGCGCCTGGATACAGCTACTTCGGCGTCTTCATGCAGGTCCAGAACGAAAGCAGCAAGCCCCAGTCGCTCCCGCGGAACCTGGAAATCACCGACGCCGAACACAAGAGCTACCACTCGCTCGGCAGCGAAAGCCTCTACGCGCTGCCCTTCGGCGGCGAAGTGGAACCCGAAGAACAGGTTCCGGTGCTCGACTCGACTCCCCAGCAGGGCCCGATCGAGGGCTCCCTCGCCCTCTTCAAGCTCTCCGAAGAAGCCTCGGCCAACCGCCCGCTGACGCTGCACATCCCCGGGCCCGAAGGCCCCGCCGAAGTCACGCTCGACCTCTAACACCTCGCCGACGGGCCGATTTCGGTCGCTTTACGTCCTGTTTTAGGCCCGTCGGCGGGGTTCAGAGGCCGGCGGAGAGAATCTGGCTGGCGACGGGCGCGGCGACTTCGCCGCCCGCCGCTTCGGCTTCGATCAGCAGCACGCCGACCGCCAGCCGCGCCTTTTCGGCCGGGGCGAAGGCGGCGAACCAGGCGTCCTTGATCTGTTCGGGGTTTTCTTCGCCTTCCTGGCCGGGCTTGGGGCCGAGCTCGGCGGTGCCGGTCTTGCCGGCGACCTGGGCCTGGGGGATCGCACCGGCGGTGCCGGTTCCTTCGGTGACCACGCCGATCATCAGTTCGGTCAGCTCCTCGGCGGTCCGCTTCGACATCGCCCGCACCGGCTTGGCTTCCGGCCGCAGCTTCGGGTTGAGGACGAGCGAGGTCGGCATGCGGACGCCGTCGTTGCCGATCGCCTGGGCGACGGTCGCCATCTGCAGCGGCGTCGCCAGCACTTCGCCCTGGCCGATCGCGCTGACGCCGAGGTCGAGTTCGTCGCCGATCTGCTTCGGGATCGTCGATTCGGGCGGTTCGACTTCGGCGACGACTTCCGGCGCGTAGAGGGTCAGCGGCGAGTTGAAGCCGAAGCCTTCCGCCGTCGCGACCAGTTCGTCGTTGCCGATCTTCGGCCCGAGCGGGGCGAAGTCGGCGTTGCACGACTCGGCGAAGGCCTGGCGGAAGGTGCCGCCGCAGTACTCGCCGTTGGCGTTGTTGATGAAGCGCCCGCCGACGTCGACGCCGTTGACGATTTCGAATTCGTCGTCGAGGGAGACGACCCCCTTTTCCAGCGCTGCCGTGGTGGTGATCATCTTGAAGGTCGAGCCCGGCGGCTGGGGCGCGGAGAAGGCCTGGCCGGCGAGGGCGCGGACGTCGCCCGTGCGGGCGTCGAGCACGGCCACGCCGCCGGCCCGCCCGGCGAGGGCGGAGACCGCTTCGCTCTGCAGCGTGGGGTCGATCGTCGTCTTCACCGGCGTGCCGGGCTGGGGCTTGGCCTGCGCGATGACCCTCGCCGAGCTGCCGTCGTCCTTCACGGCGAGCAGCGAGCCGCCTGGCTTGCCGGCGAGGCGCGAGTTGAACGCCTGCTCGACGCCGCTGATCCCCACCGGCGTTTCGGGGGGGAAGCCGTGGCGGGCGAGGAGGGCCTCTTCTTCTTCGCCGGCCATGCCGACTTCGCCGGTGACGTCGATCGCGTCGCTGCCAAGCGGGTGTTCGCGCGCGTCGGCGGGCCCTTCGGCGAGGACGCTGCCGTCGCGGGCGAGGATCGGCGCGCGGGGGGCGAGGTCGACCCGGTTCTCGAGGTGCTCGCCGCGCTTCAGGCCGGGGAAGACGAGGCTCGGGTCCCAGACGACGCCGCCTTCGGCGAAGGGCAGGTCGAGGTCGGCTTCGACCGTGCCGAAGGCGACCGTGCCGGCGGTGACTGGGACGGCGACGGCCCCACTGGCGGGATCGCGCGGATTGCCGGCGTCGAGCGTCCGCAGCGTCGCGATCTCAGCGGCTTCCCTGTACTTCCCCGCGAATTCCTTTTCGTCAACTTCAGCCCGGGACGCTTCGTTCAGCTCTTCGTACATCGCCCCGAAGTCGTCTCTTTCCCAAGCTCTAACGAAGCGCGTGGCCGCGTCCTTCTCGGGTGATCCCGGGGTGCCAGCCGACGCCCCGACGACGAACGCGACGATCGCGATGACCGTCAACGGCAGCGCACGGGTGACCAGACGGCGACGCCGCTCTACCTCGGTCGGCAGCGTGTTCACTGCGCGGAAATCTAGTGCTAGTGACCTGAGTCATTGATCCGCTGGCAGTAGGAGGCGAGGCTGTCGAGGATCTCATCGGCGCTCTTGTGCCAGACGTAGGGCTTGGGCTCGTCGTTCCAGTTGGCGATCCAGGTGCGGATCGAGGCGACCAGGTCGCGAACCGAGCGGTGAGAGCCGCGCTTGATCCACTTCGTGGTCAGCTCGGCGAACCAGCGCTCGACCAGATTCAGCCAGGAGCTGTAGGTGGGCGTGAAGTGCAGGGTGAAGCGCGGATGCCGCTTGAGCCAGCGCTGGATCGAGGGGGTCTTGTGGGTTGAGGAGTTGTCGAGCACGACGTGGACGTCGAGGTGCTCGGGCACCGCGCTCTCGATCAGATTGAGGAACTTGCGGAACTCCTCGGCGCGGTGACGGGGCGTCATGTCGGCGATCACCTGCCCGGAGGCGACATCGAGCGCGGCATAGAGGTTGGTGGTGCCGTTGCGCAGGTAGTCGTGGGTCTGGCGCTCGGGCACGCCCGGCATCAGCGGCAGGATCGGCGCGGAGCGCTCCAGCGCCTGGATCTGGGACTTCTCATCGACGCAGAGCACCACCGCCGCTTCGGGCGGATTGAGGTAGAGGCCAACGATGTCTCTCACCTTGTCGACGAACTGCGGGTCGGGCGAGAGCTTGAAGTGCTCGGTGCGGTGGGGCTTCAGCCCGAAGGCCCGCCAGATCCGGCTGATCGCCGTCTGGCTCATCCCGGTCGCCGCAGCCATCGATCTGGTCGACCAGTGGGTCGCATTCGGGGGCTGCTCCTCCAGGGTCTTGACGATCACCCGCTCGATCTCCTCGTCGCCGATTTGCCGGGGCTTGCCCGGCCGCGGCTCGTCGTGCAGGCCGTCGAAGCCCTGACGGGCGAAGCGGCCCCTCCAGCGGCCCACCGTCTGCGTGCTGCAGCCCAAGCGGGCCGCGATGTCCTTGCTCTTCTCCCCGTCGGCTGACGCCAAGACGATCCGGCAGCGCAGCGCCAAGGCCTGGGCGCTCTTCGGGCGCCTGGCCCAGCGCTCGAGCACCTCGCGCTCCTCGCCTTTCAACACGACCTCTACCGCATGTCCAGCCATGACCGCCTCCAATCGTCGCTTGCGCTGGCGACGACTTCGACGGGGGCGGGGATGGACCTGCGAACTAACGACTCAGGTCACTAGATGGTTGATTCCACGGCGAAGGCCGTGATCGAGGGATTCAATGCAGAGAGGCCGAAGTCGGCGGTGCCGAAGCAACCGTCGACCGAAAGGCCACGATGCACGCCGACCTCGACACTCTCTGCACCGTCGTTTATTGCACGGCGGACGATCTCCTGCCTGAGAAGCCCGGAAATGCCCGTCGCCGGGTCACCGACGCGGAGGTCGCCACGCTCTGCGTCGCCCAGGCGATCATGGGCATCCCCTCCGATCGCCGCTTCCTCGCCGTCGCCCGTAAACACCTGTGCGATCTCTTCCCCGAGTTGCCCCAGCAGCCTGGCTTCCACAAGCGCAGAGCCCGCCTGGCCGAGACGATCGAGTGGCTCATCGGCGTCTTTGCCGCCGGGTCTCCGGGCTTCCACGACGACGTGCTGCTCATCGACTCGACCCCCTTGGAGTGCGCCCGCTCTGTGGAGACGACACGACGCTCGGCTCTTGCAGACGCTGCCGACTACGGCTACTGCGCCTCACACTCTCGCTTCTTTTGGGGCTTTCGCCTGCACGGCCTCTTCGCGCCCGACGGCACCCCCAAGGCCTTCGCCCTCGCTTCTCCCAAGCGCGACGAGCGCGAGGTGGGGATCGAGCTGCTTGAACGCGCCAACCGAGCCGGCGGGGAGATCGTCATTGGTGACAAGGGCTACGCCGGCAGGGACTTCGCCGAGGCGGTCGGCCACCTCGACGCCACGATCGTCAGGCCGGCTCGAAAGGACGAGCCCGACAGCGCCATTCACCTCGCTCCGATCCGCCAGCGGATCGAGTCGATCTTTTGGACCTGCAAGGACATCCTCACCCTCGAGCGCCATGGCGCTCGCACCCTGCACAACCTGCGCGTTCGCATCGCCCAGCGCTTCCTGGCGCTGGCCGCATGCATCGCGCTCAACCACAGGCTCGGGCGTCCGAGCCGCGCCCTGGTCGACTACGTCGCCTGAAGGCGTGGAATCAACCATCTAGGGGAAGCGGTCAGCCCGTGCAGGGGCCGGTGTCCACGGGTTCGCCGGCTTCGGAGAGGGCCGAAGCGACTATTTCGTCGGGAACGGCGAAGCCGCCGGGCGGGCCGGAGGTCGTCGCGGCGAAGACGGTTCCCATCACCTCGCCGCGGGCGTCGATCAGGGGGCCGCCGGAGTTGCCGCTGCGGACGCTGCCGCGGAGGGAGGCGATCGTGCGGCGGATCGGTCCATTGCCGTAGGAGTCGTCGCTGACCACCGAGCGGGTGTCGCCGATGCGGGCGGGAGCGAGCGCGAAGGGCCCGTTCTCCGGGTAGCCGAGCACGGCGCCTGCGGTGCCGCGCGGCGCTTGGGGTGCGAGCTGAAGCGGCGGCAGTTCGGCATCGACGCTGAGCAGGGCGAGGTCGTTCGCGGGGTCGTAGTGGACCGGCGTCGCGTCGAGCGTGGCACCGTCGTTGGTGGTGACCGTGGTGTCGCTCTCGCCGGCGACGACGTGGGCGTTGGTGACGACGATCCCGGGCGCCGCGAACCAGCCCGATCCCTCGACGCCGAGGCCGCAGGCGGTCCCCAGCACGCGCACGACGGAGCGCCCGGCGCGGCGCACGTCGGGGTCGGAGGCGATCGCCGCGTCTGGCGGCGCGACCGGCGTCGCCGGGCCGGCGATCGCCGGCGCCGGGTCGACCCGGTTGAGCGCGTCGAGGACGGGGCCGGAGGGCGGCAGGACGCGGTTGAGGTCGCGCAGGATCAGCGAACGCTGCACGTCGCCGCGGAGCTGGGCGGTGCCGGGGGCGTGCAGCGCCACAGCGCCGAGGACCCAGGCGACGCCGAGCGCCACCGCGGCCACCAGCGCGGCCCCACCGGCCCCGTCGGCCAGTCGCAGCGTGCGGCCGCGGATCAGGCGCGAGCGCAGGCCGAGCGCCAGGCTCTCGAGGGTGATGGCGACCGCCGCGCCGGCGAGCAGCGCGCCGAGCGCCGCGAACAGGGGGGCATAGGGCGATTCCGCGCCTTCGCTGAGGACCAGCGGGCCGACCCTGCTGCCCGCCGCCGCCCCGGCGGCGAAACCCAGCAGCGTCAGCATCCCGACGATCAGCCCCTGGCGGTAGCCCCAGAGGGCGAGGGCGACGGTGAAGGCGAGTATCGACCAGTCGAGAACGGTCACGCACGAATACAAGCAGGCCGGCCCGCGGGGCCCGCCACTTACGTTCAGTAAGCTGGTCAGACGGTGGCGGTCACCTCCGCGACAGAGCAACAGTCAGCGGCGCCGCCGGGCGTCTGCCCCCATTTCCACGCCGCGATCGAGCTGATCGGCAAGCGCTGGACGGGGGCAATCCTCTGCGCCCTCACCGAAGGCCCGCTGCGCTTCGGCGAGCTGGCCAAGGCGGTACCCGGTCTCTCCGACCGCCTGCTCTCCCAGCGCCTGCGCGAGCTCGAGGGGGAAGGGCTGGTCCAGCGCGAAGTCGAACCCGGCTCGCCGGTGCGGGTCACGTACTCGCTGACCGACTCCGGCGCCGGGCTCGGCCCGGCGATCCGCGAGCTGAAGTCGTGGGCGCGCCAATGGAAGCGCGCCGCCTAGCCCTCTAGTCTCGCCCGGTGGACCTTCCCGGACCGTTCCCGGTCGGGCGCTACGCCCGCAAGCTGCAGGAGGAGCTGCGTCGGCGGGCGCGGGTGCTGCTGGTCGGCGAGGTGACCGGCGTCTCGCGCAGCAAGGTGCAGGCCTACTTCGAGCTGCGCGACGCCGAGGGCGCGGTCCCCTGCGCGATCTGGCTCGACGACCTGGAGCGGGCCGGCCTGCCGGAGGGCGGGCTGCGCGACGGCGCCGAAGTCGTGATCGCCGGCGGGCCCGACTACTACCCCGGCGGCGGGCAGGCTTCGCCGAGCTTTGCCTTCCGCGCCACCCACGTCCGGCTCGCCGGCGAGGGCGACCTGCTGGCGCGGCTGAAGGCGCTGCGCGAGCAGCTTCGCGCCGAGGGCCTGTTCGAGCTGCAGAAGCAGCTCGCGCGGCCGTTGCTGCCGAAGACGATCGGCGTGGTGACGGCCGAGTCGGGCGCGGCGCGCCGCGACCTGCTCGCCGGGCTGCGCCGCCGCGGCTGGGCCGGCACCGTCGTCTGGGCCTTCGCCCCGGTGCAGGACCGCCGCGCGGCGCCGGCGATCGCCGCGGCGATCCAGGATCTCGCCGCGCGGCCCGAGGTCGAGGCGATCGTCGTCGCCCGCGGCGGCGGCAGCCTCGCCGACCTCTGGGCCTTCTGCGACGAGACCCTCTGCCGGACCGTGGCGATGTTGCGCGTGCCGGTGATCAGCGCGGTCGGCCACGAGCGCGACTCGACCCTGATCGACGACGTCGCCGCGGTCGCCTGCTCGACCCCGACCCACGCCGCCGAGGCGGCGGTGCCGCTGGACTGCGCCGCCGCGCGCGAGGGGTTGGAGCGCTGCGCCGCCTCGCTTCAGCGGGCCGGCGAGGGCGCGGTCGGCGTCCGCAGTCGCCACCTGGTGGCCCTGGCGCACGGTCCCGGGCGCGCCCTGCGCCGCGAGCGGACGGTGCTCAACCAGAAGATCCGCGAGGTGCGCGCTGCCTCCGAGCGCGGTCTCGGCGAGCGCCGCTACTTTCAGCGCCGCCTCGCCCTCCTCGTCCTCGAGCGCGCCGCGCGGCGCGCCGCCGGGGCGGAAGCGAACACTCGCCGCGAGGCCCTGCGGCGGGCCGAGGTCGCCTTCCGCGCCCACGATCCCGAGCGCACCCTGGAGCGCGGCTACGCGCTCGCCGAGGACGCCGGGGGAGAGCCGGTGACCAGCGCCGCCGCCGCGGTCGCCGCCGGCCGCGTCAGACTGCGCTTCGCCGACGGGCGAGTAAATGCGGAGGTGGGGGAAGTTGAGCGATAGACCCGACAGCTACGAGAGCGCCGTCGAGCGGCTCGAGGAGATCATCGACCGGCTCGACTCCGGCCAGGCCGGCCTGCGCGAGACGCTCGAGCTCTGCCGCGAGGGCCGCGGCCTGGTCGAGTACTGCGCCGCCGAGCTCGACGCTGTCAGCGCCGGCCTGCAGGAGTTGCGGCTAGACGAGCTCGCGGCCAGACTGGAGCAGAGCTCCACTTAGGTCGCCTCGGGCCCCGAGCAGAGGCGGCCTAGCGCCGGACAGCCGTCGCATAGCGCCCAGCCGCGGCGCTCTGGCGGGGCGGGGACGAACTCGCCGGCGGCGATGCGCTCGATCGTCTCTCGCAGCCGCCGCCGTCCAGCCTCCATCTCGGCGCCGCCGAGGGTGGCGAGGACCGGCTCGTCGGGGCGCTCGAGGAAGACGTAGGCGACCTCGACCGCGGGAACGGCGCGGGCGGCGGCGACGGCGAGCGCGTAGACGTCGCGCTGCACCTCGTAGCGACGGGCGCGCTCGGCGGGGGCGCCGCCGTCGAGGCGGTCGGTCTTGTAGTCGACGACCAGCGGCGCCTCCTCCGGCCGCTCGACCAGGAGGTCGATCGAGCCGCGCAGCACGGTCCCGGAGACGTCGAGCAGCAGCGGCGCCTCGGCGCGGACGGCGGTGCCGGCGGCGCGGATCCGTTCGTCCAGCAGGGCCGAGCCGAGCCAGGCACGGACCGGCTCGAGCACCTCGTCGGCAATTCCCTGCTGGGCGCCGTCGAGCCCCGCGGCGACGGCGTGGCGGCGTACCAGCTCGGCATCCGGCTCGCGCCACCCGTTCGCCTGGCTCCACTCGAGCAGCGAGTGCACGGCTGCGCCCCGGGCGACCCCCGCCCCGCTTGCGGCAGCGCTTTGAGTCGCATAGCGGTTCGAATCGCTACCGGAAGCTCCCAGGCCGAGCACGCGCTCGGCGTAGAAGCGGTAGGCGCAGGCCTCATACGCGCCGATCGCGGTGTAGGAGAGGGGGCGGTTGGGGACGGCCGGCGGGCGCCGCTCGACCAGCGGCGCCGGGCCGCCGCCTATCTCGGCTGCTGGCGCCGGCTCCGAGCGCCGTGCGGTCAGCTCGGCGGCCCGCTCGGGCGAGGCGAGGTTGGCCCGCACGGCGATCTCGGCCGGCGCGAAGCTCGCGGCGAGGCCGGGGCGAGGCTGCGGCGCCGGCACGGCGACGGTCGAGTCCCGTTCGCGGTCGATGCCGAAGGCGTCGACGATCCGCTCGACCACGGGCGTTCGCAGCGTCGTCTCGCCACTCGGCTCGGGCTTGACGACCCCGCTCAGCAGCAGCCGCTCGCGCGCCCGCGTCGCCGCGACGTGGAAGAGCCGCAGCTCCTCCTCGGCGTCGCGCCGCCGGCCCTCCTCGCGCAGCTCGGCGTAGTCGTAGAGGTTGATCGAGGCGGCTCCGAGGCGGCGCAGCTGGAGGCCGACCCGCGCCGCCTCGCCCTCCCGTCCGATCGACAGCAGCGGCGTGCCCGACCCGGCCAGCAGGCTGCGCGCCAGGTCCGGCACGGCGACGACGTCGAACTCCAGGCCCTTGGCGCTGTGCACGGTCATGATCCGCACCCCGTCGTGGCCCTCGATCGCGGTCGCCGCCTGGGCGTCGGCGTCGGCCTCCGAGCGGGCGGCGAGGAAGTCGAGCAGGCCGCGCAGGTCGCGCCCCTCGCGCGACTCGAACTCGGCGGCCAGCCGCATCAGCTTGCGCACGTTGGCGAAGCGCGCCTCGCCCGCCGGCCGCATCAGCACGGCGAGGTCGTACCCGGTGGCGGCGACGGCGGCGTCGATCAGCTCCGCCAGCGGCAGTCGCGGCGCCCGCTCGCGCAGCTCGGCGTGCGCCGCGGCGAAGCGGCGCAGGCGCTCCAGCTCACCCGCCGGTATCCGCTCCAGCGCCGCGGGCTCCTCCAGCTCGGCCTCGTCGAAGCCGGCGACCCGCTCGACCGCCGGCCAGACGTGGCGCCGCGGCCCCGCGGCGGAGCGCAGCAGCCAGAGCGTGTCCGGGGACACGCCGCAGGCGGGCGAGGCGAGGGCGCCGAACAGCGCCTCGTCGTCGAGCGGGTTGGCGATCGTCGCCAGCAGCGCGCAGACATCGGCGACCTGCTGCTGGGACCAGTAGCCGCGGCCGCCGACGACGTAGGGACGCAGCCCGGCGCGCCCGAGCGAGTCCTCGTGGGCGTCGAGGTTGGTGAAGGCGCGCAGGAGGACGACCATGCTGCCGCGCTCGACCCCGCCGTCGGCGAGCTCGCGCAGGCGCGTCGCGAGGAAGCGGGCCTCGGCGAGCGCGCTGGGCGCGGTGCGGGCGTCGACCCCGGGCTCGAGGTCGACCCCCGGTGCGTCCCAGCCCTCGCGGCCGGTGAGCAGCAGCTCGACCGCGGCGCCGTCTCCGGCCGGGGCGTCCCCCGGCGCGGCGCCGACGCGAAGCGGCCGGTAGGTGTCGCCGAGCAGGCGTTCGCCGATCGCGTTGACGGCGCCGATCAGCGCCGGGCGCGAGCGGAAGTTGCCGCTCAGGGCGAGCGCCTCGGAGCGCGGATCGGCCGCGATCGCGTCGCGCTGCTCGCGGAACACGTCGAGGTCGGCGTGGCGGAAGCCGTAGATCGATTGCAGCTCGTCGCCGACGACCAGCAGCTCGCAGCGCGGGCCGTGCAGGGCCTCGATCAGCCGTAGCTGGAGGCGGTTGGTGTCCTGGAACTCGTCGACGAGGATCTGGCTGAAGCGCTGCCGGTAGGCGGCGCCCAGCTCGGTGCCCTCGAGCAGGCTGACGGCGAGGATCTGCAGGTCCTCGAAGTCGAGGCCGCCCCGCCGCTCCTTGGCGGCGGCGAAGCGAGCCGAGAAAAGCTCCAGCAGCTCGGCGAGATGGCGGTAGGACTCGCCGCCCTCGCCCGCCTCGGCGGTGCGGGCGACGGCGGCCTCGATCGCCTCGCGGTAGGCCGCCATCGCCTTTGCCGAGCCGGTGCTGCGCAGGCTCGCCAGCTGGTCGAGGGACGGCGGGGCGCCGCTCGGCGGCGGGAGGGTCTCGACCGCGCGCTCGAGCAGCTCGCGGCCGGAGCCGGAAGGCTTGGACTCGGCCAGCGCCCCCGCGGCGCCCCCCGCCGCCCGCCGCAGCGCCCCCTCGACGTCCGGCTCGGGCGGCTCGGGCAGTCGCGGCGCGGCCAGGCCGCGGCTGCGCAGCTCGGCGTGGGCGCCGGCGACGATCGCCCGCAGCCCGCCGATGCCGTACGCGGCCAGGGTGCGCTCGCGCGCGTCCCCTCCCGGCGCGAGGAAGTCCTCCAGCGCCGCCTCGAAGGCCTCGGCGGCGATCCGCGCGGCCTCCGGCGCGTCGAGCACGCGGAAGCCGGGATCGACGCCGGCGGCGACGGGGTGGCCGGCGAGCAGCCGGTTGCAGAAGCCGTGGATCGTCGTCACCCAGGCGGCGCCGATCCCGGCAAGCAGCTCCTGTGCTTGTCCGGAACCGCCCTCGGCGCGGCGTCCGAGCTCGGCCCGGATGCGCTCGCGCAGCTCCGCCGCGGCGCGGTCGGTGAAGGTGAAGGCGAGGACCGTGTCGGGCGAGAGCCCGTCGTCGCAGACGAGCCGGCAGTAGCGCTGGACCATCGTCCCGGTCTTGCCGGTGCCGGCGCCGGCCTCGACCAGCACCCGGCGGCCGCTCGCGGCGATCGCCGCCTCCTGCTCGGGGGTGGGCGTGCGCCCGCTCACTCCTCCCCTTCCTCCTCGCGCGGCTCGACCGGGGCGCGGTCGCGCCGGCAGATCGGCGCGAACTCGCAGAATGGGGGGCAGACGCCGTGTCCGCGCAGGCCGGCGCGCGGGCCGGGGTCGCGGCGGATGTCGCCGCGCCGCATGCGGGCGACGATCTCACCGGCGCGGCGGCGGGCGTCGTCGAGCATCTCCTCGAAGCCGGCGCGGTCGACCACGTCGGTGCGCGAGAGGCCGTAGCCCGCCAGCTCGGCCGCCGCCTCCTCGAGGACGACGCCGCGCGGCCGCCGCGAGGAGGTGCCGCGCAACGGGTGGTAGAGGCCGCCGACCGGCTCCTCGCCCCATAGCTCCGCCACCGCGATCAGGTAGAGCTGCAGCTGCAGCTTCGCCTCCTCCTCGAGCTTCTCGCGGGAGGTGACCCGGCCGGAGAGCTTGTAGTCGACGACGAGCGCTTGGCCGGCGCCGTCGCGGTCGACCCGGTCGATCGCCCCGTGCAATCCCCAGCCGTCGATCGCCAGCGCCGGCTTCGCGTTCCCATCCTCCTCGCCGAAGCGCGCCTCCAGCAGCCACGGCTCGAAGGCGCCGCCCGGCCGCGCCGCCTCCTCGCCGAGGAAGCGCTCGAGCAGGCCGGCGACGCGGCGGACGATCGCCCGCTCGGCCGGGTGGTCGCCGAGCTCGCGCTCCGCCGCCTGCTCGCCGAGCAGCTCGTGGCCGCGGGCGGTCCAGGCGGCGAGCGAGGAGGCGGAGGGGAGGGACTCGCCGCCCGGCCGCTCGGCGTAGAGGCGCTCGAGGACCGCGTGCATCAGGCCGCCCTGGATCAGCGGCTCGGGGACGGGGTCGAGCGGCTGGGGGTCGAGCTCGTGCGAGACGAACCAGCGGTAGGAGCAGAGGTCGAAGCCCTCGAGGGTGGTGCCGCCGTAGGCGGGAACGGCGCCGAGGGCGTCGATCACCGCCGGGTTGGAGAGCGGTCCCGGCGCCCGCGTGGCCTGCTCGGTCGCGCGGGCCCGGGCCAGCTCCTCCTCGGAGATCGCTCCGTGGCGCGGCAGGCGGATCTCGGTCAGGTCGCGGACCTGGGTCAACTCCGCCTCGAGCTCCTCCCTGGAGCCGTCGGGGGCGGGCTCGAGCAGGCGGAGGACGTCGTCGAGGAGCGGCGAGCGGGGTTCGGCGCCGCCGTTCTCGTCGCTGTCGCGCCAGGAGAGGAAGAGGCGACGGCGGGGCAGGGCGAGGCAGGCGTGGAAGAGGTAGCGCTCCTCGGCGTCGACGTCGCGGCGCGGCGCGAGGCCGAGCGAGCCCCGCTGGGGCTCGGAGAGGAAGAGGTCGCCGCCGCGGTCGCGCCGCGGGAACTCGCCGTCCTGCAGCGAGGCGACGAAGACGTGGTCGAAGCGGGCGGCGCGCAGCCGGTAGGGGCTGGCGATCCGCACGCGACCCTCGACCGGGCCGCTCCAGACCCGCAGGCGGAGCTGCTCGATCGTCGCCGCGAGCCGCCCGGGGGGCGGCGCCAGGCCGGCCGCCTCGACCAGGTCGGCGAGCGCGGCGGAGATCTCCGCCGCGGCGCGCAGCTCGAGGCCGTCTCCCGGCCCGGGGCGGGGCCCGTCGCCCTCGCCGCGCAGCGGCCGCGCCGCCATCGTCCTCGCCAGGCGGCCGACGGCGCCGGCGAGGTCGGCGGCGTCGGCGGCCTCCTCGCGGATCCGCGCGACGTCGTGGGGGAGGTCCTCGTAGCGCTCCTCCCACAGCTCCAGCGTCGCCGCGGCGCTGCGCACGCGCCGCCGCCGCAGCGCCCGCTCGAACCAGTCGACCCGGTCCGCCGGCACCCCGGAGGGCCCGCGCAGGAAGCGCAGCAGATCGGCCGCCGTGCCCTCGCCGAGGACGGCGGCGAGCAGCGCCAGCAGGGTCCCGCCGACGGCGGTGCTCGCCACCGGCAGCTCGGCCTCGAGCGCCGTGGCGATGCCGTAGGACTCGAGCACCGAGGCGATCAGCGGCCCGCGCCGCGCCGGGTCGCGCAGGGCGATCGCGATCCCCTCCGGCTCCTCGCCGGCGGCGAGGAGCCGGGCGGCCTCGGCGCCGATCGCCTCGGCCTCGCCGCGCGCCCCGGCCGAGCGCAGGATCGCCAGCGAGGCGTCCGCCGGGCGCCTCGCTGGCCGGGCGGCGCCGAGGTTGCGCTCGAGGTGGAAGAGCAGGGGGGAGGCGGTGTTGTCCGGGTCGGGATCGGTCGCGGTCTCCTCCTCGACGCCGATCTCGCGCAGCTGCGCGAGCAGGCCGGCGCGCGCGGCGAGCGCCCCGTTTCCCTCCTCGTAGGGCAGGGCGACGGTCACTTCGGCCGCCGCGGCCAGCGCGCGGATCAGCTCGAGCTGGTTGCGGGTCAGGTCGTCGAGCCCGTAGAGGAACACCGGGCGCTCCCAGAAGCCGCCGGGGTCGCCCAGCAGCTCGACCGCCCGCCGCGCGACCCCGTGCGCATCGCCGCGGCCGAGGCGGTCGCGCACCTCGGCGTAGCCGGCGAAGAGGGTCGCCAGGTCGCCGAGGTAGGCCGAGCCCTCGAGCGTCCCCGCCACGGCCTCGACGTCGGCCGGCTCCAGGCCCGCCGCCTGCAGCTCGCCGAGTAGCCGCTCGAAGGCGGGGGCGAAGCCGGGCCGGGCGGCGGAGGCGCGCAGCGGCCCGAGCCGGCCCTGCCGCTCGGAGATCGCCAGCGAGACCGCGCGCAGCCGCTGCACCGGCGTCAGCTCGGTCGCGGGGGGCTCGCCGCCCGCCGTCGCCACCTCGCGGAAGAGCCCGCCGAAGGTCGTCACCGTGCCGCCGAGGGCGGCGCCCCCCTCGCACAGCTCGCGCTCGAAGGAGTAGACGTCGTCGACGTTGGGGACGACGAGGAGCGGGCCGCGTTCCAGGGCAGCGGTGAACCGCCGGCGAATCAGGCCGGCGCGGCCGGAGTTCGGCGGTCCGTGGATGAGGTTCAGCGGCATCGCGGCAAGCGGTCCAGCATAGGTCGCAAATCGGGGGATTCCGCCGTTGCTTTGCCGTCTACCGCCCTCTCTAGATTGGCCCCAGCGAATGTCCCTCTGCTTCGTAGACCCGGCCGACGCGATCCGCGCGATCTCCGACTCGATCGGTCGCGAGGCGCGCCGCCAGCTGCTCGGCGAGGCGGTCCGCGCCTGGGTCGACGAGATCCCCGACGACGAGCTCGAGGTCCACTACGCCAAAGCCCTCTCCGAGCTCGACGAGCACGACCTCTCGATGCTCGCCGCCTGGCACGGCTCGCTCGAGGCCGGCCAGCCGGTGCCCAACCGCGACTTCCTCATGGGCGCCTTCGGCTCGCTCGGCGAGAACCGGCGCGAGGCGCTCAAACTGGCCGCCGGCTTCCGCGGCGAGGAGGCGGTCGACTCCGGCGTCACCGAGGACGACGCGCTCGAGCTGGTCCTCGGCATGCTCTCCCCGCCCCGCCAGATGGAGCTCGCCGTAGAGGCAGTAGAGCTCTACGTCTGGGATCGAGCGGGATCTGAGAACTAACCACCCAGGGTGGCGCGGATCTCGGCGATCGCCTGGTCGTTGTCTTGGAAGTGGACGGCGGCGATGCCGGCCTTGCGGGCGCCCTCGCAGTTGACCTCGATGTCGTCGACGAAGAGGCACTGGTCGGGTGACATGCCGATCCGCTCGAGCGTGAGGGCGTAGATCCGCGATTCGGGCTTGCGGCAGCCGACGAAGCCGGAGTCGACGACGGTCTCGAAGATCTCGTCGACCGGTAGCATCGGGCGCCAGAGCGGCTCCCACTCGCGCACGTTGTTGGTCAGCATCGCCATCCGGTAGCCGGCCGCCTTCAGCTCGCGCATCAGCTCGATCATCGGCGGGTTGGGGTCGAGCGCCTCGAAGTAGATCTCTTTGAAGCGGTGCATCTCGGGCCGGTGGCCGAGCAGCGGCTCGAGGCTGTCGGTGAGCTGCTCGAGGAAGGCGACCTCCGTGATCTCGCCCCGCTCCATCTGGAACAGCGGGTTCTCGCCGCCGTTGGCCTCGGCCGCCGCCTGCATGCCCTTGCCGAGCACTTCGGTGGAGATCCCGGTGCGGTCCTGGAACGCCATGAACGACTGGATCAGCGGCGTCGTCAGCACGCCGCCGAAGTCGCTGATCACCGCATCGATCGCGCCGCCCCGCTCAGCCACCGGCCCGCACGATCTCGTAGTGGCCGAGGCCTTCGCGCCCCTCCAGCGCCCAGCGGAAGAAGGCGACCTGGGAGTCGAGGCCGCCGCGCTCCAGCCTGGCGGCGCTGATCAGCGTGCCGGCGCCGCGCAGCGGCTGCCCCTCCTCGTCGTCGAGCCACAGCTCCAGCGTCGCCCGCCGTTGCACGCCGTCCTCGCCGTACTCGGTCGAGAGCAGCGCCTCGGTTGCCTCCACGGGCGCGCCGTCGGGGCCGCAGAGCACCGCGGCGACGGTCTCCTCGCCGTGCCCGGACGCGCCCGGCGGCCGCACCGCGCTCAGCGCCAGCAGGCCGCCGTCGGAGAAGACGACCCCGATCGATCGCCGCTGGATCTCGCCCGGGTCGCTCATCGGCCGCCAGATTAGTCGACACGCCCGCGGGCGGCCCCGGTGCGCCCGCTAGGCTGTTCGCATGACCGAGAACCAGACCGAAGCGCTCACCGAGGACGACGTGATGGAGGCCCTCGAGGAGGTGATCGACCCGGAGCTGGGGCTCGACTTCGTCTCGCTCGGGCTCGTCTACGACGTCGAGATCGAGAAAGAAGACGTCTACGTCACCTTCACCCTGACCACCCCCGCCTGCCCGATCGGCCCCCAGGTCTCCGAGCAGATGAAGGAGTTCGTCGGCGACCTCCCCGGCGTCTCCGCCGTTCACCCAAAGATGGTCTTCGACCCGCCCTGGAGTCCCGAGATGATGTCCGAGGACGCCAAGTTCGCGCTTGGCTTCTAGGCAGGGATTGCGGGGTCAGAGGGGGTTAATCGGGGTCTATTTCATCCCCATCCCATCCCCACGGGCATCCCCACGTCAGGGTCCGAGTCCGGGGAACCTCACCCTTCTTGCGGGCGACCCTTCAGCATGATCCACCCCGCAACAGCTGCGAAAACCACGGCGCCGAGCACGCGAATGAGCTCATGAAGCGATTCGCCGCTGCCGGCTGCCGTTACAGCCAGAGCGGCATTGCCAAGGCTCGCAAGCAACGACCCCCCTAGAGCCAGGCGTCTCTTCCACGGCGACAGTGGAAAGAGCCCGTTCCTGCCGCTGGGAGGCTCCGAAGTTACGGCGACCACTTCCGGGGTTGACCCGAAGCGCATTTGCCAGCTGCGCTTGACCTCGGCGCGGTATAGCCACAGGATCAGGCCAACGAACATGAGACCGAGGACAGTCCCGACGAGGACGGCTCCGAGGTCACTGCTCACAAAGGCGAGCGTACTATGCGAATCAGGTTCCGGCTAGCTACGAAGCGCGCGAGAGGCCTTTCGCTGCCGCATCCAGATGAACGAAATGCCGACGAAGGCCGCTCCCCACAGCAGCGCGCCCCATAGTCCAACGGCCAGGGCAAGGAATCCGGCAAGAACGATGACACACAGGCCAGCCGAGCGGGGCGGGAAGTGCTCACGCGACGCGCCACCTGGGCGGGGGAACCGAGTTGAATCGAAGTTCATCTGCACAGCCCTTCTTCGCTTCCTTCGGCGACCACCCCGGCCCTCTTTGCGGCGATTGCCGCCCCCGAAGGGGCGCACCAAGGAAGATGCCTGAACGCGAGGACCGATTGATTCGGGTTCTTGGTACGACGGGCGAGAAAGGACCGACGAGACTGCCGCGCTGGGTAAGGCCGGGTTGACTGGACTTGGTCTTCCTCCCATATCAGGACGCCTGGGGAACCGCGCTGGGGGTAGGGGAACTGCGTCCCGCTTCCAACCCTTTTCCCCGAGGCCCCTGTAGTAGCCCACGACACCTTGCCATCGCGAGGCGTCGTGGGCTGCTTTGCCTCACGCGGTCTTGACGAGCCGCGGCAGGTAGACAATCGGCTGCATCGCTCGAATCGTCACCGGACCTCACCTCCCTCTCGTCTGTGCTTGCAGGACAGACGAGAGACCGAGTAATGCTCAAGATTGTTCCTACTAAACAGGAGCTTTCCGTCAGACTTTGCCCAACCTTGCTTTGAGCGTTGGCAAAGGCTCGACTTCTCGATATAGCTCTGGCATTATTCGCAGCTTTCCCGACCCCCGATGGTTGCCAGCAGAGAGGAATTGTCAGCAATGCCGAGGAAGCCCAAGAAGCAAAGGTCGACAGTCGAAAAAATCGCGCACTCCATCAGCCACGACGTGCGACTTGAGGCGTACACCATTCTTGCTCAGCGCGAAGCTAGCCCCAAGGAACTTCGACGGATGCTTCGTAGGACGCTGGGGACCGTCTCCTATCACGTCAAGGAGATGGAAAAAGACAACCTGCTCGAACTCGTACGCACCGAGCCACGCCGAGGCGCGGTCGAGCACTTCTATCGAGCCAAGGTCCGGCCGGAAATCTCCGATAAGGAATGGCGGAAGCTGCCGAAAGGCTCGCGACGCGGAGTGGTGGCGACCGCCGTGAACATAGTCGTGGCAGAGATCGTAGCCGCCGTTCAACAGGACAAAATGCTGACGGATGAGCCTGACCAGTGGGCGTTGCTCTGTCTTCCCGTGCTGCTTAATGACCGAGGACGAACCGAGGTTCGGAAAGCCATCGTGGAGTGTCAGGAACGAATCGAAGCCATCGCCGAGCAGGATGAGAACTGCACCGGGGCCGATGCCAGCTCCCACTACATCGCGTTGTGCAACTTCGACCGAGCCGCCGAGGCAATCCGAAACCCGGCGCTACTCCCAAAAAAAGGCACGCAAGGGAAAGCAAAGAAACCACAGAGGCGGAAAAGGTCATAGGTCGGCCTGGATGGCGAGGCCGGATGATCACCCGAACTACAACGTTCACTTTGTGGAAGCCGCGTTGCTGGAAGTGGCCACCATGCTGCATCCGGAGCGCTTGACTCCGCGCGAGCTGTCCTTGCGGGTGGTCGGCGATCCGGAAGATGGTAGGGAGGTACAGGTAACGGCGACGGCAATGTGCGGGCTTCACAAATTCGACCTACTGCGGGTTCATGACGACGGCACGGTAGGGCCGACACCGGCCGCTGTCCGAGCGTTTGCGCTGCTCGGATAGATTTCGGCCAACCATTCCCCGGCCCACCTCAAGGCTGTCTAGGCAGGATTTGAGGGGCCGTGGGCAGCGGCGATAGAATCCAGCTATGGCTGCGTCGCCGACGAAGACCGTTGAAGTAGACGCTGAGTTGCTTGAGCGCGCCCGCCAGGTCGCCGACGAGCGGGGCGTTGCCGTGCCACAGCTTGTGCGGGATGCGCTTGAGCATGAGTTGGCTGAGGTGGCACCGAACTCCGGACAGCCTCGTCGGGTCGAGGACGAAGGAGAGCAGCCGCCGCTCACGTGCATCGGAGCGTTTCGCTCTGGCCGAGGCGACCTGAGCAAGCTGGCCAGTGAAGACGTTTTCGAGCCAGAGCCATTTCGTTGATCTGACCCAATGGGCTTCACGCGGATCACCGTACGGCCCGACCAAATGGACGGCGTTCCTTGCGTGCGGGGTATGCGAATCCCGGTTGCGGCCGTGGTCGGCATGGTCGCCGATGGAATGAGCGAGCCCGAGATCGTCGCCGCCTACCCGGAGCTGGAAGCCGAGGACGTGCGCGAGGCGATCCGCTACGCGGCCGAGGCTGTACGGGAGCGTGAGCTGCCGGTTAACCGGGGAGCAGTTCCTCAAGGCGGTGGGTGCCGCCGTTGAAGTAGCTCGAATGAGTCTGTTTGATCGTCTCCAGCGAGTCGGCGCTCAAGAGAACGATGTCTAGCTTTTCGTCCTCGGCATTTGCCTGCTCCGCCTCAGCGTATGCCGCCTGGGCAGCGTCGTAGTCGGTGCCGAAGGACTCAACCTCCGTCTTGCCGGTATCTAGGTCGTAGCTGACCAGGAAATGCTTGATTTCGTCGGGGCTCATTGTCTTGCCTTGCGTCGATCTGCTCTGCGTCGAAGGGTATCGACTCGCCCTCGTAACTCCATGAGCCGCCTATAAGGCGCGGGGTCTGCCGGAAGACCTTGATCTGCGATGGCGAGGAGTTCTCCCAGGGCGACGTAGAAGTCGCGAAGCACCTGGGGACCGGCGCCGAGCTTGAGACCAGGTGCGACGCGACGAGCGTCGGCCTCCACGGAGTTGGCCCAGGCGTCTTGAAGGCGGGTGCGAAGCTGCACCTCGATCCGGCGACCGTAATTGCGGTTGATGAGATGAAGTGCCGAGGCCGTGCGCGAGCGTGAGCTGCCTCTTGTCGCCTCCGGGTGAAGTTCCTGATCGATAACGCGCTCGCCGGTTCTCACCGACACCGCCGGAGCGGTGCTGTTTGGCGGGACAGGTGGGTCAGCGGGTGAGGAGGGCGACGGCATGCCGGCCGGCAGGTGTTGGTTCGACCACCTTCTCTTGGGTGCGGTAACGCAACAGGCCGTAGTGGCGTAGGCCGCGGATCGCCATGCCTGTCGCCTGGACCTCGCTCTTGTCGTCGGGGTTCCAGACGACCTCCATCGCCAGCTCATGCGGGGTGAGCCGGGTGGGATGGCGCCGGACGGCCGCTTCGAGGAGCGCCCCTTCGATCAGCTCAAGGTTGTGGTTGGGGGAGGTGCCCCTGTCATTCGGCATCGCATCGATCCAAGTCGTGTTCCGGGCGGCGGGACCGACGGCCCCGCCGCCCGAATTCTGGCTCCAGCCGCGCGCATGTCATTGGGAGGAACGCACGCAGCCAAGCCCCAACAGCACCCGGTGCACCAGTCAAAACACCCGATACCGGGAGGGTTTCTATCGCCGTACATGACCTTTCACGACCCTAGTTTTCGAGCGAGTTCTGTCCGGGCGCTCGACATCTCCCGCCCGATCGTTGGCGGGCCGAGACGGGCACGAGCGCACGCCGCCGACCACGCGGGGAAGACAGCGGAGAAGGACCGGCGGCGCGCTGGCTCGAAGATCCCATGTCAGATGGGGTAGGGAACCTCAGTTGGTCTTGACGATGCGAGCCATGCAAATGAGCGGCTCGACGGTGCTGATCTTCACTGGCCTCCACCTCCCCTCGGGCCGTTTTGGATCTTCCAAATCGAGGGGGAGACCGGCCAATGGTGGAGAATGTTCCGACTAATCAGTTAATTTCTAACTAATCGACGTAGCTACAGTCAACAAGTTGCAGGCACTCAGAGTTTTCGATATACAACGCACTGGTATCTCAATCAGCTCCGCAACTACGGAAAGGTGGCTCAGTGGCCGAGAGGAAGAAATCCGGTAAGGGGCGCAAAGGGTCTGGCAAGGGGAAACGGCCGAGTGAGTCCGGCGAGTCAGGGTCCTTCAGAGGACGCGGGAAAGTGCCGAGGGAGCGCTGGGAAACCTATTTTGCCGATGGGAGCGACGCGAGTCGGCCACTGGACCAGGAAATAACGCACTCCCTCAACCATCCGGTGCGTGTCGACGTCATGACGATTCTCTCGCTTGAGATTGCCAGCCCCAAAGAGTTGGCGGAAGAGTTGGCGGTGCCGCTCTCGACCGCGAGCTACCACGTCGAACAGCTACTGGAAACCAACCAGATCTTTCTCACCCACACCGAGCAACGGCGGGGAGCGGTAGAGCACTTCTACCGGGCGAAGGCAAAACCCGAAGTTGGCGACGAGGAGTGGAAAAAGCTTCCGATGTCGGCGCGGCGCAAGATCGCCTCCATCGGTCTCAACTTCCTTGTCACGGAATCACTGGCCTCCCTTGGTTACGGGAAGATGGAAGCCGACGATGACCTCGCCATTATCTGCTTCCAGATGCGTCTGAATGAGGACGGACGGGCAAAAGCTCGCGCGATCCTCGCGGAGGCTCACGAGCGCATTGAGGAGCTGCGCAAGGAGGAAGACCCCGACGCGCCGCCTCGGTTTCTCGGCCTGATGCACTTTGAGCGATGCCGGCCAGGGAAGCCGCTGGACCCCTAGGCGCGGCGTGGGGGATCCGCAAGGGCTATGCCGAACGGCCTCTCTGGATTGCGGTGACAGCGGCGACCGAGTGCCGGGCAGCTAGGGCTTGGCCCGAGGCTGCTTGATCGCGAGCTTCACCAGATCGAGCATCTCGACATCGAGCACGGTTGCGATGCTCAGCAGCGCGATCCAGCTCGCATTCTGTTTGCCGCGCTCGATGCGGGAGATGGAGACGGCATGCAGCTCCGCCTCGCCCGCCAGGGTCTCGATGCTCAAGCCGCGCTTCTCGCGCAGGATGCGGATCGCGGTTCCAAGTTGAAAAAGGCTCGGCTGGGGCACGGAGGCAAGCCAGCCTCCCGCGACCAAGTCGATTACGCCATAACATATATGCTGCCCTCTGCGATCGAGGGACTTGAGACGATGATCGATGGTTGGGCAGACATGAGTGCGGCGGCGTGACTGGTGTCGCCGCACTGATGGCCGTCTGGCCAGAATGTGCCCCGACCGTCCGACCTCCCATGGGCGGCCGGGGCTTTTCGCCTGCGGCCGGGGAGGAATCGTGCCCTCCCTAGAGTCGCTGCTGCGTCACGACGGAAGGGTCGATCTGCTGGCGTGCCTGGTCGACGGCGAACCCCTGGCGGTGCCGCAGTTGAGTGCCGATACGGGGCAGTCGGCGACGGCGGTGCGCCACCATCTCAAGCTGCTTGGCGCCTTCGACTTGGTCGAGGCGAGCGGCGCTCTCGGCGGGGAGCCTCGCTATGCGGCCACGCTCGACGACCATCCCGAGTGGGTGCGTGAAGCCGTCGAAGAGCGCCGTCGCGGTCAATAGCGCTCTGATAAATGCGGGTTTCGTGGAGGCGCGGGTACCCTTCGCGGCCATGGACGAGATCGAAACAACGGGTGGTCTGTCGGGTGCCGATCTGGTCGAGGTCGCCTTTGCCGACGACCCAGCGCAGGCAGGGGCGATTCAAGGGTTACTCGAGAGCGGCGGCATTCCCAGCCTTCTCCAGCCGACCGGCCTGAATGGACCGATGCTGGGCATCGGCCTCCTGCCGCCCGGCTCGCAGCGGGTCATGGTCCGTGAGGGCCAGGCCGGCGATGCTCGACGGCTGCTGTCCGAAACCCTGGTCGATGAAGGGGAAGCTGTGCCGGAGACTGCGAACGCCACGTATCTGGACGACGCGAAAGGGCGGAGGCCGCGAGGTTATGGGCTGATTGGCGCCTACGCGAGGATCTGGCTCTGGTCACTCGGCGCTGTCGGTGTCGCCTTCGGAGTCTTCCTGCTGATTCGCATCGGTTGAGGCTGGCCCCTCCTAGCTCCGCCCGGCGGGCATCCCCATCGCCGTCCCACGGATGGCAGAAGTGGCCGATTTGCAGGGGCGTTGCGTCCAGTCTCCCGCGTGATGATGTCCGAGGACGCCAAGTTCGCACTTGGCTGCGGCTAGTGGGCGGGCGTTTTCTGGGGGCTCCCGGTGCTGCCGCCGCCTTCGGTGCTGCTGGGTTCTTCGGGGGATTCGATCGGCACACGTACCCGCACGCACTTGCCGGTCGCGGTAAGGATGAATTCTTCTTCGTACTCTTCACTGGAGCTGTCGATCGGGCCCAGCGGGCAGGCTTCGGTTCCGCCGTTGCCATTTTCTTCGCCCCCGCCGCCGTGATGATGGTGAGGATGGTGGTGGTGGTGGCGCTTGTGCCGCCGGTGATGTCTGGCTCTCCTGTGGGCCTGTCTGGCCGCCTGCTTCTTGACCTTGTGGTCGATCTTCACCTTTCCCGTAGTTGGCGTGGTCGCGTCCGCGCTGGCGAAGGGGCCGATCCGCCAGCGGACGGCGCCCTGGGCCGAGAGGCCGCTTCCCAGCAGCAGAACCGCGCACACCGCCCCGATGCCGCCCAGCAGGAGGAGCCGGCCGAGGATGCGCCGATGGGCGCGGTCGAAGATCGCGCCCCAGTCGGGCGGCGGCGCTCCGGGATCGCTCACGCTGCCGCCGCCGGCGGGGCAGGCTCGCCCGCAATGGCCGGGGCGAGGACTTCGAGACGCCGGATCACCGCCTCGGCCGGGCCCTCCCGTTTTGCGTCCTGCCAACCGAGGTAGGTCTCGACCAGCGCTCGTTCGAGCAGCTGGCGCCCCCCGTCGGGAGAGCCGGCGAGCGCAGCGGCGGCCAGCCCGAGGCTTTCGGCATGCGGTTCGAGGCTCGCCTGGACCTCCTGGTCACGCTCCCGCAACTTCGCCGAGAAGCCGCTTGGGCCGATCTTGAACTCGGTCAGGGCGGGCAGGAAGATGCCGACGAAGAACATGCCCGAGCCGATCGCGATCATCGCCACGGCGACCGAGTCGCTCAGCCCGGCCGCGGCGCCGAAGGCCACCATGACCACGGCGAGGACCAGCAGCGTCAGTTCGCGCGGGTTGGCGACCCGTTCCAGTTCCTCCAGAACCCGTTCGACTGCGTCCAGAACCATTCAGCCGTCTCGTTTCGATCAGGAAACAGCGAGGAGCTTAACTGGAAATCTCTGGTTTGTCCTCCCCCTCGTCGGAGACCTCCTCGGCGGTCGCGTCGTAGTCGTACTCCCGCCCGCTCGCCGGGTTCTCACCGGGGACGCCGCGGCCGGCTGCGACGACGACGAAGCGCCGCGCGAAGTAGGCGCGCGATAAGCGTCTGACGAGGTCCCGGGTCGGCGGGACCAGCAGGATCGCTCCGAAGACGTCGGTGACGAAGCCCGGCGTCAGCAGCAGCGTGCCGCCGATCGCGATCAGCAGCCCGTCGGCGACCTCGCGCCCGGGGAAGCGGCGTTCTTCGATCGCGGCGTTGAAGCGGCGCCAGGCGCCGCGGCCCTGGTGGCGCAGCAGCAGCGAGCCGAGCACGGCGTCGGCCAGCAGCAGGGCGAGCGTCGGCAGCACGCCGATCGCCTGGCCGACCTGGATGATCACCCACAGCTCGACGATCGGGACGACGATGAAGACGACGACGAGCAGCGCCACGGCTCAGGCGGGCGCCGTCGCCGCGTCGGCTGCCCGCTCCAGCTCCTCGAGCGAGCGCTCGAGCCCGCGCGCCACCGTTTCGACGTCCTCCATCGAGTCGTAGTCGGCGAGCAGGCCGAAGCAGATGCGGCCGTTGTAGCTCATGATCGCCACCGCGAGCGCGTGGTTCTGCGGCAGGAAGGCGACCGGGAAGATCTCCTCCAGCTCGCGGCCGAGGACGTAGAGCGGCATCTGCGGGCCGGGCACGTTGGTGACGATCATGTTGAACAGGCGGGTGGAGAAGTTGATCCGCGCCGCCTGCGCCAGCAGGGTCGGCGGGGCGAAGTCGTTGAAGCGCGAGATCACTTCGGCGCCGAGCGCCTGCTTGGAGCGCTTCAGCCCCTCCATCTGCTCGCTGACGACGCGCAGCCTGCGCACCGGATCCTCGACGTAGACCGGCAGCGGCCCGCGCATCGCCGCGAGTTTGTTGCCCGCCTCGCCGCGCTCGTCGGCGGTGCGGATCGAGACCGGTACCAGCGCCCGCAGCTCGAGGCCCTCGGTGCGGATGCTCCGGTCGTGCAGCCACTCGCGCAGGGCGCCGGTGACGACGGCGAGGACGACGTCGTTGACGGTGCCGCCGAAGGTGTCCTTGATCCGTTTGAAGGTGGCCAGCTCCGAGCGAGCCCAGGTGAAGCGCCGGTGCGGCCCGATCGGCTGGTTCAGCGGCACGTCGGGCGCCGGGTCGGCGAGGGCGCCGAAGACTTCGCTCACCCCCTCCAGCGCCTCAACCACGCGCCGGGCGGCAGTCTCGGGATGGCGCACCGCCGCCACCGCGCGCTCGGCCAGCTTCAGCGGCGCGGCGACCGCGTCGGTGGCGCCGCGGGCGATCAGCTCGGCCGTGCTCGGCGCCGCGTGCGGCTGCCAGCCGTCCTCGACTGGCGCCGGCGACGGCACCGGCTCGAGGTCGAACAGGACGGTGCCGATGTCGACCCCGGCGATGCCGTCGACGGCTGCGTGGTGGGTCTTGGTCAACAGGGCGAAGCGGTCGCGCTCCAAGCCCTGCACCAGCCACATCTCCCAGAGCGGCTTGGAGCGGTCGAGCTGCTGGGAGAAGACGCGGCCGGCGAGCCGCTTCAGCTGCGCCTCGCCGCCCGGCTCGGGCAGCGCGGTGTGGCGGATGTGGTAGCTGAGGTTGAAGTTGACGTCGTCGGCCCAGAGCGGGCGGCCGGCCTCCAGCGGCGGCACGACGAGGCGCTGGCGGAAGCGCGGCACCTGGTCGAGGCGGCCGCGGACGTGCTCGACCAGGTCGACGTAGCGCGGCGGCGGCCCCTCGAAGATGAGGATGCCGCCGATGTGCATGTGGCTCGAAGCGTGCTCGTTGGTGAGGAACGACGCGTCGATCGCGGTGAGGCGCTCGAGGTGGCCGGCGGTGGGGTCCATGCAGGAAGGCTAGCTGCCCCACCGGTACCCTGGTGCCGATGCCCTCCACCGTCACCGCGGCGCCGAGCCGCGTCCTGCTCGCCGCCCCGCGCGGCTACTGCGCCGGCGTCGACCGCGCGGTCGAGACCGTCGAACGGGCGCTCGACCTGCACGGCGCGCCGGTCTACGTGCGCAAGGAGATAGTCCACAACAAGCACGTGGTCGAGGAGCTCGCCAAGCGCGGCGCGATCTTCGTCGAGCAGGAGACCGAGGTGCCCGAGGGGGAGATGGTCGTCTTCTCGGCGCACGGCGTCGCCCCGGCGGTGCACGAGAACGCCGCGGCGCGGCGGCTGCGCACGATCGACGCCACCTGCCCGCTGGTGACCAAGGTCCACGTCGAGGCGCGCCGCTTCGCCGAGGACGGCTACACGATCGTGATGATCGGCCACGAGGGCCACGAGGAGGTCGAAGGGACGATGGGCGAGGCGCCGGGCAGCATCGTCCTCGTGCAGACCGCCGAGGAGGTCGCCTCGCTGGTGGTGCCCGATCCCGAGCGGCTCGCCTTCATCACCCAGACGACCCTCTCCGTCGACGAGACGACCGAGATCATCGCCGCCCTGCGGGCCCGCTTCCCGGCGATCGTCAGCCCCAAGTCCGACGACATCTGTTACGCGACGACCAACCGCCAGATCGCGGTCAAGCAGCTCGCCCGCGAGTGCGAGCTGGTGCTGGTGATCGGCTCGACCAACTCCTCCAACTCCAACCGCCTGGTCGAGGTCGCGCGCGAGCACGGCGCCGCCTCGCACCTGATCGACAACCACACGCAGGTGCGCGAGGAGTGGCTGGAGGGGATCGAGACGGTCGGGATCACCTCCGGCGCCAGCGCCCCCGAGGAGCTGGTCGAGGCGCTGGTCGCCTTCTTCCGCGAGCGCGGCGCCGGCGAGGTCTCCGAGCTGCGGACCGTGCATGAGGACGTTCGGTTCATGCTGCCGAAGGAGATTCGGCCGGCCCGGGCTACGGAACGCCAGCGGCGAAGCTGACGGACCAGATGCGGAGGCCCGAGCTGGGGTGGAGCGTGAGCTGATGTCGCTCGTGGCGGGGGTGTTCCGCGAGCGGGTAGAGAGCCGGTCCGTCGATTTCTAGTGAGCTGGTGGTGCCGTCCAGATCGATCGTGAGCTTGCCGGCGCCCTCGACCGTGGCGTAGGCGCCGCCGGCTTCATAGGGGATCTCGAGGCGGTCGCCGTCCTCGCCGGCGGTCCAGGGACGCTCCCAGGAGCCGCCGGGGAAGAGCTCGGGAGTGGGGGGCATGACCTTGGCTCCGGGCGCGTCGGTGAGGCGCAGGGGCTCCATCGGGGCGGGGAGGTCGCGCAGGGCGTCGGACTCGCGCAGCTCGTCCTGGATCGCCTCCTCGGTCGCCCGGTACTCGCCCTCGCCGAAGTGGAACCAGGCGAGGGCGCCGCCCGTCTTCCAGAGGAAGAGGCTGGGCCAGCCCTCGCAGCCGTAGGCGTGCCAGAGGCGGCGGTCGGCGTCGATCGCCACCGGGAACTCGATGCCGAGGCCGGCGAGCCCGTCCGCGACGACCTTGCGCTCGCCGCCGAAGGGGAAGCGCGGCGCCTGGACGCCGAGCGCGGTCAGGCCGTGCTCGCCGTAGCGGCGCGCCCACTCGGCGACGTAGGGGAGCGTGCGCACGCTGTTGAGCTGGGCGAAGTCGAGGAAGTGGACGAGAACCGGGCCGCCGGCCGTCGCCACCGGCATCGACTTCGGCTCCTCGCCGATCCACTCGAGTCCCTCGGGCAGGTCGGGGGCGGCGATGTTGTCGCGTTCGGGGTGCATTGGCGGCGGCGCGGGACGTTATCCTGGCCGCTCCATGACCGGCGACCCAAGGAGGCACTCGTGAGCGACGACGTCTGGCAGAGGATCGAGGAGGCGCGCGCCCGCTGGAACGTGCTCGAGCACCCCTTCTACCAGCGCTGGTCAGCTGGCGAGCTGAGCCGCGAGGAGCTCTCCTTCTACGCCGGCCAGTACCGCCACGCGACCGTCGCGATCGCCGAGCTGAGCGCCGTCGTCGCCGATTCGGCCCCCGAGGACGAGCGTGCCGAGCTGTGCCGCCACGCGGCCGAGGAGGAGGCCCACGTCGGCCTCTGGGACGGCTTCGTCGAGACGGTCGGTGGGGACGCCGGCGCCGCGCCCACGGCCGAGACCGCCGCCTGCGTCGCCGCCTGGACCGTGGGCGACGACCGCCTCCGCCAGCTCGCCCGCCTCTACGCGATCGAGAGCGGCCAGCCGGCGATCTCGCAGACCAAGCGCGAGGGGCTCGCCGAGCACTACGGGATCGGCGACGGTCGCGGCAACGAGTACTTCCGCCTGCACGAGAAGGCCGACGTCGAGCACGCCGCCGAGGGCCGCTCGGTGATCGAGGCGCATCTCGCCGAGGCCGACCCCGACGCTCTGGTCGCTGCGGCCGAATCCGCCTTCGAGGCCAACTGGCGCCTGCTCGACGGGGTCCTCGCCGCGGCATAGGAATCCTTTAAGGGCGCTGCTAGCTTTGTCGGCGCGATGATCGAGATCCTCGTAGCGGCCGTTCCGCTGCTCCTCCTCCTCGCCTCGCTGCTGCTCGGCTTCTACCCGGGCTGCGACGCGGCGATGCGGCTCGCCGAGCGGTTCGCGTCCCGGGCCGCCCGCAAGCCGACACGGGCGGTGCGCCAGCACCGTCCGTGCCCGCCGCGCTCCTTTGCGGCCCATGGCGGCCTGCTGATCGCCTTCGGCCACGCCCAGCGCCCGCCGCCGCTCGCCTCCTAGCCAGATCGAACGATGCTGCGGCTGGTGGCCGCGGCCGGTCCAAGCGCGGGCGAAGGCGCCTGCGCTCTGAGCGAAGGAGTCGAGAATGAGTTCGAACATGACTCGCGTCATCGGTGGCGTCGTCGTCGTCGTGGTCGCCGTCGTCCTGCTCGTCGTGCTGAAAGGCAACGACAGCAGCAGCAAGACCGACGGCGGCAAGCTGCGGACGATCGTCATCGACAAGGCCGGACATCCGGTCGGCGGGATCCGCCAGCTGACCTACAACAAGGGCGAACGGATCCTCTTCGAAGTGAAGGTCCCGTTCGCCGAAGAGGTCCACCTGCACGGCTATGACGTGATGAAGGACGTCAAGAAGGGCGGCGGCTCGGTCAAGTACGACCTCCCGGCCTCGATCGAAGGCGTCTTCGAGGCCGAGCTCGAGGGGCGTAAGGAACAGATCGTCGAAATGACGGTCAACCCGTGAGCCTGCTCCATCTCCTGCCGGTCGCGCACGCGCTGATCGCGCGCAAAGACCTGCCGGTCCCGACCTGGCTCTTCGCCTGGGGTGCATCGATCGTCCTGATCGTCTCCTTCTTCGCCCTCTCGGTCGGCTGGCGGACGCCGCGCTTCGAGCGGGAGGACTGGCGCCCGCTCGGGGCGGGGCTCTCGCGGGCCCTGCTCAGCCGGGCGACGGAGGTCATCTGTGGGGCGATCGGCGTCTTCCTGCTCGGCGTCGCGATCTACGCCGGTCTGCGCGGCACCGAAGCGCCCGACCGCAACTTCGCCCTGACCTTCCTCTACGTCACGACGTGGCTCGGCTTCCCGCTGTTCAGCGTCCTGCTCGGCGACGTCTTCCGACCGTTCAACCCGTGGCGCGCGGTCGGGCGGCTGGCCGGCGGCGCCTTCACCGCGCTGGCCGGGCAGCGCCCGGCGCACCTGCGCTACCCCCAGCGGCTCGGCCGCTGGCCAGCCGCGTTCGGCCTGCTCGCGGTGGTTTGGCTGGAGGTCGTCTACGGCGCCAGCGGCGGGGTCGCCGTCGGCCTCTCGCCGCAGGCGGCCGCCACCGGCGCCGTCATCTACAGCGGCTACACGCTGGCGATGATGGCGCTCTTCGGGGTCGAGGAATGGTGCCGGACGGGCGAGGTCTTCTCGGTCTACTTCGGCATGTTCGGCCGGCTCGGCTGCTTCGGGGTGAAGGACGGCCGGCTGGGGCGGCGGCGGCCGCTCTCGGCGGCGACGAGCTGGGCGACCGTGCCCGGCTCGGCCGCCGTGGTGATCGCCTCGATCGCCAGCACCAGCTTCGACGGCGCCCAGGAGGGCGCCTTCAAGAGCGCTCTTGAAAGCTTCTTCAACCGCCTGGTCGATTGGGGCCTCGGCCTGACCGCGGCGATCAGGCTCGACGACACCGTCTTCATGCTGCTGACCTTCGCCGGCGTCGGCCTCATCTACTTGATCGGCGTCCGCGGGATGTCGACCGTCGCGGGGGCGCCGTCCTTCGGGAAGCTGCGTCAGGGCTTCGCCCACACGCTGATCCCGATCGCCTTCGCCTACCTCGTCGCCCACTACTTCAGTCTCTTCGTCTTCCAGGAGCAGGCGCAGTTCACCTACCTGCTCTCCGACCCGCTGGGGCACGGCAGCGACCTCTTCGGCACCGCCTCGGGCGGCGTCGACTTCCGCCTGCTCAGCGCCAACGCGATCTGGTACGTCCAGGTCGGCGCGTTGGTGATCGGCCACGTCGCCGGGCTGACCCTCGCCCACGACCGTGCGACGGCCTGGTGGGGCGACTACCGCCAGGCCGCCCGCTCGCAGTACTGGATGCTGGCGGTGATGGTCGCCTTCACCTGCTTCGGCCTCTACCTGCTCTCGGTGGCGAACGCGTGAGGAAGCCGGACTCTGCGGGGAATCGCGCCCGAATGCTCGGTTTTTTACTGATGCCGGCGAAAGCGGGTAGTGGTTGAGTGGCGACTGAGGTTGCGAATCACAGATCGAACCCGATCTCTCCTCTCCCAATGGCATGGGGCCGCCGGCATAACTCAGCCACACCGGCGGTCCCGGCTTTTCTGCCGACGGGCCTAAAACCCGACGCATAGCGACGGAAATCGGCCCGTCGGCGGCTAGTGACCTGAGTCGTTAGTTCGCAGGTCCATCCCCGCCCCCGTCGAAGTCGTCGCCAGCGCAAGCGACGATTGGAGGCGGTCATGGCTGGACATGCGGTAGAGGTCGTGTTGAAAGGCGAGGAGCGCGAGGTGCTCGAGCGCTGGGCCAGGCGCCCGAAGAGCGCCCAGGCCTTGGCGCTGCGCTGCCGGATCGTCTTGGCGTCAGCCGACGGGGAGAAGAGCAAGGACATCGCGGCCCGCTTGGGCTGCAGCACGCAGACGGTGGGCCGCTGGAGGGGCCGCTTCGCCCGTCAGGGCTTCGACGGCCTGCACGACGAGCCGCGGCCGGGCAAGCCCCGGCAAATCGGCGACGAGGAGATCGAGCGGGTGATCGTCAAGACCCTGGAGGAGCAGCCCCCGAATGCGACCCACTGGTCGACCAGATCGATGGCTGCGGCGACCGGGATGAGCCAGACGGCGATCAGCCGGATCTGGCGGGCCTTCGGGCTGAAGCCCCACCGCACCGAGCACTTCAAGCTCTCGCCCGACCCGCAGTTCGTCGACAAGGTGAGAGACATCGTTGGCCTCTACCTCAATCCGCCCGAAGCGGCGGTGGTGCTCTGCGTCGATGAGAAGTCCCAGATCCAGGCGCTGGAGCGCTCCGCGCCGATCCTGCCGCTGATGCCGGGCGTGCCCGAGCGCCAGACCCACGACTACCTGCGCAACGGCACCACCAACCTCTATGCCGCGCTCGATGTCGCCTCCGGGCAGGTGATCGCCGACATGACGCCCCGTCACCGCGCCGAGGAGTTCCGCAAGTTCCTCAATCTGATCGAGAGCGCGGTGCCCGAGCACCTCGACGTCCACGTCGTGCTCGACAACTCCTCAACCCACAAGACCCCCTCGATCCAGCGCTGGCTCAAGCGGCATCCGCGCTTCACCCTGCACTTCACGCCCACCTACAGCTCCTGGCTGAATCTGGTCGAGCGCTGGTTCGCCGAGCTGACCACGAAGTGGATCAAGCGCGGCTCTCACCGCTCGGTTCGCGACCTGGTCGCCTCGATCCGCACCTGGATCGCCAACTGGAACGACGAGCCCAAGCCCTACGTCTGGCACAAGAGCGCCGATGAGATCCTCGACAGCCTCGCCTCCTACTGCCAGCGGATCAATGACTCAGGTCACTAGAGGATCTCGGTGAGGCGGCGGGCGAGCGCCGCAGAGACCTCGTCGCGCAGCGGGCCCTTGGCGAGCCGCTCGACCAGTGCCTCGAGGAAGCCCTCGACGATGACCTGCTTCGCCGCCGCGGGGTCGAGCCCGCGCGAGGTGAGGTAGAAGAGCTGCTCGCGGTCGATCTGGGCGATCGCCGCGGCGTGGGTGCAGCGGACGTCGTCGGCTTCGATCTCGAGGCCGGGGATCGCGTCGGCGTGGGCCTCGGGGGAGAGCAGCAGGTTGCGGCTCTCCTGGAAGGCGTCGGTCCCCTGGGCGCCGGGGTCGACCCGGATCATTCCCCGCCAGACGGCCGTCGAGCCGGCGGCGAGGACGCCGCGGAATGCGAGGTCGGAGAAGGTGTTCGGCGCCGCGTGCTCTTGGGTCGTGTCGTAGTCGAGATGCTGCCCCGGACCGCCGGCGTAGCCGCCGGTCACGCGCGCCTCGGAGCCCTGCCCGGCGAGCCGCGTCTCCATCCGCACCTTGCCGCGCCCCGAGCCGAAGCCCAGCGCCGTCCACTCGAGGCGGCCGTCGCGCTCCACCTCGGCCCGCTGGCTGGAGAAGACCCAGGCCCGCTCGGAGACGTCCTGGGTGGCGACGTAGCGCAGCGTCGCCGCCTGGCCGACGTGCAGCTCGACGACCGTGTTGAGCAGCGCGTCGGTCGTGTCGCCCCGCGAGGCCCAGTGCTCCCAGACCTCCGCCTCGGCGCCCTCCTCGAGCACGACCAGGGTGCGCCAGTAGACAGCCGCGCCGTTCTCGTCGAGCGGCAGCTCGACCCGGATCGGCTCGGCGAGCCTGACGCCCGCCGGCACGTGGATCAGGACGCCGTCGCGCCAGCCCGCGTCGTTGCGGGCGACGAACGGGTCCTCGCCCGGGACGAGGGCGCCGAGCCTTCCATCGACCAGCTCCGGGTGGGACTCGGCGGCCTCGGCCAGCGGCAGCACCGTCGCCCCGTCGGCCGCGCCGAGCGAGACCCCGACGGGGCCGGGCTCATACGCGTCGAGGTCGAGGTCGGAGAGGTCGGTGAATTCCCACCCCTTCGTCTTCTGGTCGGGAAGGGGCGGGAGGGTGGCCAGCTCAGCCAATCGAGCCCTCCATCTGCAGCTCGATCAGGCGGTTGAGCTCGACCGCGTACTCCATCGGCAGCTCCTTGGTGACCGGCTCGATGAAGCCGTTGACGATCATCTTCGAGGCCTCCTCCTCGTCGAGCCCGTGGCTCTGCAGGTAGAAGACCTGCTCGTCGCCGATCTTCGAGACCGTCGCCTCGTGGCCGACGTCGGCGTCGTTCTCGCCGATTCGGATAGTCGGGTAGGTGTCCGAGCGCGAGTCCTCGTCGAGCAGGAGCGCGTCGCAGACCACCTTGGAGCGCGATTCGCTCGCTCCGTCGGCGACCTCGAGCAGGCCGCGGTAGGTGCTGCGCCCGCCGTCCTTGGAGATCGACTTGGAGAAGATCGAGGACGAGGTGCGCGGCGCGGCGTGGATGATCTTGCCGCCGGCGTCCTGGTGCTGGCCCTGGCCGGCGAAGGCGATCGAGAGGATCTCGCCGTGCGCTTCGGGCCCGAGCAGGTAGATCGAGGGGTACTTCATCGTCAGCTTCGAGCCGAGGTTGCAGTCGACCCACTCCATCGTCGCCTTCTCCTGGGCGACGGCGCGCTTGGTGACCAGGTTGAAGACGTTCTGCGACCAGTTCTGCACGGTCGTGTAGCGGACGCGGGAGCTCGGCTTGCACATGATCTCGACCACGGCCGAGTGCAGCGAGTCGGTCGAGTAGACCGGCGCCGTGCAGCCCTCGATGTAGTGGACGTCGGCGCCCTCCTCGCAGATGATCAGCGTGCGCTCGAACTGGCCCATGTTCTCGGTGTTGATCCGGAAGTAGGCCTGCAGCGGCATCTCGACCTTGACCCCGGCGGGCACGTAGACGAAGGAGCCGCCCGACCAGACGGCCGAGTTGAGCGCCGCGAGTTTGTTGTCGTTGGGCGGGATGATCGTCGCCCAGTACTCGCGCACCAGATCCTCGTGCTCGCGCAGCGCGGTGTCCATGTCGGTGAAGATCACGCCCTGCGCCTCGAGCTTCTCGTTGACCTGGTGGTAGACGACCTCGGACTCGTACTGGGCGCCGACCCCGGAGAGGAATTTGCGCTCCGCCTCGGGGATCCCGAGCCGGTCGAAGGTGTTCTTGATGTCGTCGGGGACCTCGCTCCAGTCGCGGCTGTTCTTTTCCGAGGCGCGGACGAAGTAGTGGATGTCGTCGAAGTCGATCTGGCCGAGGTTGCCGCCCCAGGTCGGGGTCGGGCGCGAGTAGAAGTGCTCCAGCGCCTTGAGGCGGAAGTCGCGCATCCACTGCGGCTCGTCCTTGTACTCGGAGATCGATTCGACCACCTCGCGCGAGAGCCCCTTCGGCGCCTTGTAGGCGTAGCCGGACTCGGAGTCGTGGAAGCCGAACTTCTCCTTGTAGTCGGCGTTGATTCCGGCGAGCTCTTTTTTCTCTGCGACTGCCTCTGGCGTTGCCATGGTCGGTCAGACCTCCAAGACGATGGTGTCGTCCACGACGGTCGTCGCGAACGTCCGCACCGGAGCATAGGCGGGGAGGGTCTTCGGCCTGCCGGTGGCCAGGTCGAAGAGCGAGCCGTGACGGGGGCACTCGACGGTGCAGGTCGAGGCGTCGAACTCGCCCTCGGCGAGCGGGCCGTCGTCGTGCGAGCAGCGGTCCTCGATCGCGTAAACAGCTCCGTCACAGTTGAAGACGCCGATCTTCGTATCCTCGTGTTCGACCAGGCGCATCGCGCCGGGCGGAAGCTCGGCGAGCGGGCAAACGGCGATCGTGGTTCCAGCGGTGTCGGTCATCGGGGTCCGGGGTAGCCTTTGGTCTGCTTCGTGCGGGTTGAGACTTAATCCTACTTCTCCAGTCGGATTTTAGAGAAAGGCGACGATGAGCGAGCGAACGAGTTACGAGCCGGGCATTCCCTGTTGGATCGACCTGGCGTCCCCGGACATCGAGGCGACGGTCGAGTTCTACGGCCAGCTCTTCGGCTGGGACGTGCCCGAGGCGGAAAACGCAGAGCAGACCGGCGGCTACCGCCTGGCGATGCTGAAGGGCAAGCCCGTGGCCGGGCTGATGCCGCAGATGCAGGAGGGCCAGCCGGTCGCCTGGAGCACCTACGTCGCGGTCGAGGACGCCGATGCGACGGCGGCAAAGGTCAAGGAGGCGGGCGGCAGCGTCGTCGCCGAGCCGATGGACGTGATGGAGCTCGGGCGGATGGCGGTCTTCACCGATCCGGCCGGCGCCTTCTTCGGCGTCTGGCAGGCGGGCACGTTCGTCGGCGCCGAACTGGTCAACGAGCACGGCGCCTTCACCTGGAGCGAGCTCAACACGCGCGACCCCGAGGGCGCCAAGCGGTTCTACGGCGCCGTCTTCGGCTGGTCCTTCGAGGACCAGGAGTTCGAGGGGATGGGCACCTACACCACGTTCAGCGCCGGGGAGGCCACCGGCGGCGGCATCTTCGACATGCGCGGCCGCGTCCCCGACGAGGTCCCGCCCAACTGGCTGACCTACTTCGCCGTCGAGGACACCGACGCCACCGTGGCGAAAGTGGAGGAGCTGGGCGGCGGCGTCAACATGGCCGCGATCGACATCGCCCCCGGCCGCTTCGCCGTCGTCCACGATCCCAAGGGCGGCGTCTTCGCGGTGATCACCCCCAACCCGACGGAAGGGGAGAGCGCTTAAGGCGAGCCGAGGTCGGCGGCCGCCTCGGAGGGGTCGCCGATCTCGCCCTCGTCCTCCCATTCGGCGGGCTCGCCGAGGCCGGCGCTCTTGACGATCTTGAGGCCGAGCATCGCGCACTTCATCCGGGTGGCGGAGATCTCGATCCCGAGCAGGTCGAGGACGAACTCCTTCGGCAGTCGCAGCAGCTCCTCGCGGCTCTTGCCGGCCAGCTCGTCGGTCAACAGCGAGGTCGCGGCGGTCGAGATCGCGCAGCCCTGGCCCTCGAAGGCGATCTCCGCCACCCGCCCCTCCTCGTCGAGGCGGATCGTCACGTGCTGCTCGTCGCCGCAGAACGGGTTGGTGTCCTCGAACTCGAGGTCGGGGTGCTCGATCCGGCCGAAGTTGTGCGGCCGCTTGTAGTGCTCGAGGATCTGGTCGCGATACAGCTCGTCCATGCCTTCGAGGCTAGCGAAGGACTCCTGCGAGAGAAGAGCGGCGTATCTGGTATTCCGCGGCGGTGAAAGCAAACGACCCGCCGGAGCGGGTCGAGTCTGTTGAAGCGGGAACCACCCCGCGAGCGGCTGATAACCACCGTGAGATTAGCACGATGAGCCGCATCAGCACTCGACTTCCGCGCCGGCTTAGGTATCTGCGGAGGGCACCGGACTCGAACCGGATCCAGCTGGTCAAGCTGGACGTTGCGGTTATCAGCCGCCCGCAGCACGCCTGTCTGCTTCAACCCTCCTCCGGAGATCCTAGCTCAGACAGATCATTTCGGTAGCTTGGCTGCAGTTGGGAACGTTAGGCGAGGCCGAATACCTTGCGCGCGTCGTGGAGGCCCTCGACCAGGCGGTCGATCTCCCCCTCGGTGGTGTAGACGCCGAAGCTGGCGCGGGCGGTGGCGGCGACGCCGAGGCGGTCCATCAGCGGCTGGGCGCAGTGGTGGCCGGCGCGGACGGCGACGCCGTGGCGGTCGAGGATCTCGGAGACGTCGTGGGCGTGGACCCCCTCCAGCTCGAAGGAGACCGGGCCGATCCGCTCGGGGCCGGGCGGTGGGCCGAAGACGCGCAGGCCGGGGACCTCGGCGAGGCGCTCGAGCGCGTAGGCGGTCGTCGCCCGCTCGTGGCCGAGCACGGCGTCCATGCCGAGCCCATCGAGCCAGCGCAGCGCCGAGGCCATGCCGATCGCCTGGGCGATCGCCGGCGTGCCGGCCTCGAAGCGGGCGGGGGGGTCGGCATAGGTCGTGCCGTCCTTGGTCACCTTGCGGATCATCGAGCCGCCGCCGAGGAAGGGCGGCATCGCGCGCAGCAGCTCGAGCCGCGTCCAGAGCGCGCCGATCCCGGTCGGCGCGTAGAGCTTGTGGCCGGTCAGCGCGTAAAAGTCGGCGCCGAGCTCGCCGACATCGAGCGGCAGCTTCGGCGCCGCCTGGGCGCCGTCGACGAGCACCAGGGCGCCGGCGTCGTGGGCGAGGCGGGCGATCTCGGCGACCGGGTTCTCCGTCCCGAGCACGTTGGAGACGTGGGCGACGGCGACGAGCTTCGGGCCGCGCTCGAGCAGCTCGGCGAAGGCCGCCATGTCGAGCAGGCCGTCCTCGCCGACGGGGACCCAATCGATCTCCGCTCCGCTGCGCTCGGCCAGCTGCTGCCAGGGGACGACGTTCGAGTGGTGCTCCATCTCGGTGAGGACGATGCGGTCGCCCGCGCCGACGTTGGCGTCGCCCCAGGCGCGCGCGACCAGGTTGATCGCCTCGGTCGCGTTGCGGACGAAGACGACCTCGCGCCGGTCGGCGGCGCCGAGGTGGTCGGCGACGGTCGCCCGCGCCCCCTCGTAGGCGGCCGTCGCCTCGGCCGAGAGGGTGTGCGAGCCCCGGTGGACGTTGGAGTGGTGGGCCCGCTCGTAGCGGTCGACCGCCTGGATCGAAGCCAGCACGCGCTGGGCGCTGGCGCCGCTGTCGAGGTAGGCGACCGGCTGCCCGTGGATCTCGCGCTGCAGCGCAGGGAAGGCGGCGCGGACCTTCTCGATCGGGAAGGCCGGCGCCGCGGTCGTGGGCTTGGTGCTCGCCGGCTCCATCGTCGCTGGGCTAGGCGCTCGCGCCTGCCGCAACCTCCTCGCCGATCCACCCGTAGCCCTTCTCCTCCAGTTGGCCGACCAGCTCCGGGCCGCCTTCCTTGACGATCCGGCCCTCGAACATGACGTGGACCGAGTCGGGCTTGACCATGTGCAGGATGCGCTGGTAGTGGGTGATGATGAGGACGCCCATGTCGGGGCCGGAGAACTTGTTGACCCCTTCGGCGACGACCCGCAGCGCGTCGATGTCGAGGCCGGAGTCGGTCTCGTCGAGCACCGCGATCTCGGGCCGCAGCAGTGCCAGCTGCAGCAGCTCCATCCGCTTCTTCTCGCCGCCGGAGAAGCCGTCGTTGAGGTAGCGGCTGGAGAATTCTTTCGGGATGTTGGCCAGCTCCATCGCCCCCTGGGCGACTTTGGCGAACTCCTTGATCTTGATCTCCGGCTCG